>JBKBRB010000056.1:0-504 GCA_046292465.1 Chloroherpetonaceae bacterium | reverse complement strand
ACTTATAGTAGAGATGATTTATACATTTGGTTATTAAACAAAAAGAAAAATAAATAAAAAATACTTCAAAAGTACCTTTATTATATCCCTTCCAACAATATATTTATAGATCGGTTTTTATTTAATATAATTACTTTAGGGAAAAATTAAAATATTAATGACAGATAAAAATAGGAAAAATAAAAGGAAAAATCTAATATTTACTTAAAAGATACATGGGAAAGATAAAAAAAAAGCCGGTGACGACCTACTTTCCCGCGAACTTTCGTTGGCAGTATCATTGGCGCAGATGGGCTTAACTTCTCTGTTCGGAAAGGGAAGAGGTGTATCCCCATCGCAATAGTCACCGGCAGACTTAAGATAGATGTTACAAGTTATAGAGATGTAACATTTACAAAATTATTGGAAATATGAGGAATAAGGTAAGATTTAATCGTAAGAGATTTAAGAAGATAATTTTAATATAAGTAAGTCTCACGAGCTATTAGTACTACTTGGCTGAAT
>JBKBRB010000055.1:0-509 GCA_046292465.1 Chloroherpetonaceae bacterium | reverse complement strand
CCGCCCCTGATGTCCGTCTCCGAGGGGATTGGGCATGGCGGCGTGGCGTGCCGGTCAAGGTCGCCGGTGGGTTATTCTATACGCGCAATCCATCGCTTGCAGGCCGACGTGACTTCTTCGCCGTTGAGATCACCAAGAAGCGATCTGGAGCAGCCCCGGCACGCTTGGACGTAGTCGCTCAAGTCTGTCTTATTTGCCATAGCTTTGAGTATCTTGTGCGCCAGGGGAGCATCTCGATCTACGAGCCGGCGATCTCCCCCAATGCGATCTCGGTCGGAGCGTTCCACCACGCCCCGGATCGCTGCCCACGTGAGCTGTGCCCAGAGACAAATCTCCTTGTCTACAGCAGTCGCGGCCCCACAAAAGACAATCGCATCAAGCCTGATATCGCTGCGCCGTCGCACGTCTCCACAGTCACGTACGGAAAATACACAGGCGATGGACCGAATCAGAACTCCGGCTTTGACGGAACGTCTGCATCAGCGCCACACGTCGCGGGCGCGGCCGCC
>JBKBRB010000054.1:0-514 GCA_046292465.1 Chloroherpetonaceae bacterium | reverse complement strand
AGCACCACCGCACCGTTCAATGTGGTCGCTCCGTTCTGGGACGACCTCTTCTTCCAACCCGGATCTAATGTCATCACCGATGTGCAAGGCACTGCGCCAAATCGCGTGTTTATTGTGCAGTTTAACAATGTTGGGCGTTATCCGTCGACTTCTGCGTGGCGGTTGAACTTCCAAGTTCGGTTCTATGAAACCACGAACATCATTGAATTCACCTACGGCGGCACCACACCGGGAGCAGAAACTTTCACGGCGTCTATCGGCTTGAAAGGTGCAACGGGCGGTCCAGGCAACTTTATCGATGCCACAACAGGCTCAACGACAACGGCTAACGACAGCATTGCTCAATTCCCGCAAAGAGGCTTAATGTATCGCTTGATTCCGGGTCCACCTGGTTTTTCAGGAACGGGCAATACTGCAACTCGTCCGAAAGAGTTCAAGTTGGAGCAAAACTATCCAAACCCATTCAACCCGACGACGACGATTCAATTCGCCGTTCCTGCGGTGAGCGATGTGA
>JBKBRB010000053.1:0-516 GCA_046292465.1 Chloroherpetonaceae bacterium | reverse complement strand
GGTGTGATTAGCGAGGTCATCTCGGCGTTCAGCAAGCGGCGCGTGTTCGGCTATCACTTCGTGGCGTTCTCCAGCCTCGCAATTGCGATTATCGGCTTCCTCGTGTGGGGGCACCACATGTTCAGCACGGGGCAGTCGATGTACGCGGGCATCGTGTTCTCGTTCCTGACCTGGATTGTCGCGATTCCGTCGGCGATTAAGACCTTCAACTGGATGGCGACCATCTGGAAGGGGCGCGTCCACTGGGATACGCCGATGCTCTACGCGCTGGGCTTTATGGGGCTGTTCGTGATTGGCGGTCTCACAGGGTTGCACCTCGCGGCGATGGCGACGAATGTGCATTTGACCGATACCTACTTCATCGTGGCGCACTTCCACTATGTGATGGTGGGCGGCGCGATTATGGGGTATCTGGCGGCGTTGCACTTCTGGTGGCCCAAGATGACGGGGCGCATGTACCCCGAAGGCTGGGGCAAGCTCGCAGCGATGCTGGTCTTCGTGGGGTTCAACCTGACC
>JBKBRB010000052.1:0-518 GCA_046292465.1 Chloroherpetonaceae bacterium | reverse complement strand
GGCAGGCATCAGGCCCTATACATCATCTTGCGATTTCAGCAGAGCCCTGTGTTTTTGTTAAACAGTCGTAGGAGGCTCTTAACTGCGCCCTCTGAAAAGCTCAGAGGGACCCCTTCTTCCGAAGTTACGGGGCCAATTTGCCGAGTTCCTTAGCGGCGGTTGACTCGCGCGCCTGACTATATTCTAGCCGCCCACCTGTGTTGGTTTGCGGTACGGTCATCCTGTGCGCTCCTATGTCGTGCTTTTCTCGGCACCAGATTCGGTCACTTCCTCCAGTTATTCACCAGAGTCGTATTCCCCTGAATTACTTCAAGGTTAAACCTGAACAACCAATCTCAGGCTGACTTTACTCTGATGCGCACACAACAAGTGACTGACGCACACAAGATAGTTCCGGAATATTAACCGGATACCCTTCACCTTCGCCTTTCGGCTACGGCTTAGGACCGACTAACCCTGGTTTGACGAACATTGTCCAAGGAAACCTTGGGCTTACGGCGATCCGGATTTTCACCGGA
>JBKBRB010000051.1:0-535 GCA_046292465.1 Chloroherpetonaceae bacterium | reverse complement strand
AACGGGAATGTTAAGTTCTTTCGCCAAACTTTTAAGTGAGCGCGAGATTTGTGCGATTTCTTGCTCACGATTCGACTTGCCATCTTTGACAGGCGTAATAAGCTGCAAGTAGTCAATAATCACCATGCCGATATTATGCTCTTGCTTCATGCGCCGAGCTTTGGCACTAAGTTCAATGATGGAGATGCCGGGCGTATCGTCAATAAAAATTGGAGCTTGAGCAAGTTTATCCATTCTCGCCATGATATTGACCATATCTTGCGAAGAGATACGTCCCGTTCTAACAAGGTTAGAGTCCACCATAGCTTCGGCACAGAGCATACGCTGCGCCAGTTGCAATTCTGCCATTTCAAGACTGAAAAAGAGCACGGGTACTCGAGCTTCAACAGCCGCATGACGAGCAAAAGAAAGAGCAAGGGCAGTTTTCCCAGTCGAAGGGCGCGCTGCAATGATAATCATGTCCGACTTTTGAAATCCCGCAGTGAGCCTATCCAAATCCGCAAAGCCAGAAGGCACGCCAGTAACTGCACTCTTG
>JBKBRB010000050.1:0-545 GCA_046292465.1 Chloroherpetonaceae bacterium | reverse complement strand
AAGGCTTGAAACTTCTGCAGCCTGGACAAATCACCTTCTGTGTGATGGCAAGGGCAGCAACGAACGAGCACAATCGTCTTATTGCCTCTGCCATTGGTGTGGCAATTCCTCAAGATATCAACACGCAGTATGGCTACCTTTCTGAGCATCACCCTTACGGCGAAAGTGAAAAGCAGGCAGGCGAATATGCCGAAGATCTTGCGGCAACCATGCTTGCAACAACGCTTGGTATCGAGTTCGACCCTAACACTGCTTGGGACGAACGCGAAGACATCTACAAAATGAGTGGTAAAATCGTCAAGACTTTCAACATCACCCAATCCGCAGAAGGCAAAGCTGGACTTTGGACATCCGTGATTGCTTGCGGCATTCTTTTGCCATAACACTCTGTCACGCAACGCAAAACACAAAGAGGCTGATATCTGGTCAGCCTCTTCAAATTTGCACAGCCTTTTGTGCTACTCAATCTCTTTCTGGCGCAACATTTCATTGAGTGTATTTTGATAGATGTCGTAGTCGCGCTGACTGAAACAGACAAAAAAGAC
>JBKBRB010000049.1:0-546 GCA_046292465.1 Chloroherpetonaceae bacterium | reverse complement strand
GAAGCTAAGTTTTGCACTTTGAAAAGTAGGTTTAATCATTTGATTTAGTCTAGCAAACGGGTTAGGTATTAGATTCTGTTTCCGAACGTAAGTGAGGATTACAGAATCTTTATCCCGACTTTATGTTGGGATCTCTTTTTTAAGAGTTTGATCCTGGCTCAGGATGAACGTTGGCGGCGTGCCTGAGATATGCAAGTCGAGCGAACTTGTCCTTCGGACAAGTGCGCGGAACAACGCAGATTTTTAGATAGCACGCAGAATAACGCAGAAATTTTCAGCGTATTTCTGCGATGCATTTTATTATCTGCTTATATCAGCGTACTCGCCCGAAGGGCAAGTCAGCGGCGGACGGCTGAGTAACACGTGGGAACCTACCCCTTTCTGGAGGATAGCTCGCCGAAAGGCGGGGTAATACTCCATAGTTCCCGACCTAGTCGGGATAAAGAGCGTAACTGCTTGGAAAGGGATGGGCCTGCGGCTTATCACGGTAGTTGGTAGGGTAATGGCCTACCAAGCCTATAACGAGTAGCTGGCCTGAGAGGGTGG
>JBKBRB010000048.1:0-551 GCA_046292465.1 Chloroherpetonaceae bacterium | reverse complement strand
CAACTTGTGCCGCAAGGCTTCTTCACGCTCATCGGCAGAGACCCAAACGACGCCTCGCGCTACGACTTCAAATCCGTTGAACTCAAAGAAACTGCCTTCCGCATTGACGGCGTCTTCACGCCTAAAAACAATGATGATGAAGTCTACTTCGTTGAAGCACAATTTCAAGCCGACGAACATTTTTACGCCCGATTCTTCACTGAGATTTTTCTCTATCTCAAACAGTATCGTGCCAAGAAGTGGCGCGCAGTGGTGATTTATCCGTCTCGCAGTGTAGAGCCGAAACGGGTTAAGGCTTATGATGAGTTGCTTGAATCCAATCGTGTGGTGCGCGTATATTTAGACGAACTGCCTGAATCGGAAGAGATGGGGGTAGCGTTATTCAAACTTTTGATTGCGTCAGAGGAAGTGATAGGTGCACAGGCGCGAAAGATAGCGCAGAAAGCGAGTGTGGTTGAGTTGGATTTGATTGAACAGATTTTGAGTTACAAGTTTAGAACCTTAACACGAGAGGAGATACGCAAAATGTTGAAGATTCAAGAAGAACTTGG
>JBKBRB010000047.1:0-573 GCA_046292465.1 Chloroherpetonaceae bacterium | reverse complement strand
CTGTTGTTGGCGTTTTCTGCACAGTTAGAGGCGTTGCCTGCGTTTACGGCATCAGAGATTGAATCGGCATTGAAATCGTTCTGTGAAGCAAAGGGCATCAAAACGGCGGAGATGGTTCATCCGATTCGGCTTGCGGTGTCGGGCGCAAGTTTCGGACCGAGCCTCTTTCACATGCTTGAAATTTTGGGCAAAGATGCCGTCTGCCGGCGCATTCAGCGTGCTACCGAACGCCTGAAAAGTGAGCCTGCCACTGCATAATGCTTCTTGAAAATTGATGAGAGATGAGAGACGCGCCATGCGTCTCTTTTTGTGATGAATAGTGAAGAATGAATAGCGAGCGGCGTCTTCACATTACTCATTACTCACTATTCATTGTCATTAGTCCCCGTCCTTACGCACGAAGTGAGAAATCCAAAGTGAGTTGAAAGTTAAAAGTGAAGAATGACCAGTTAAACGCGCCTGCTCACGCTTTGACGCCGCGCGCAAAAAAAAATTTTGAATTGTCAAAAATCTATTTTATCTTTGCCCCTGACGAAAGAATCTTGCGAGAGCACCTCACGGCTTTCTAATAAA
>JBKBRB010000046.1:0-768 GCA_046292465.1 Chloroherpetonaceae bacterium | reverse complement strand
CTTAAACGAAATTAAACGATTAAATGATATGGCACGATTTGCAAAACGCACGGACTCAAATCATCGTGAAATCGCGAACGCGTTGAGAGCACTTGGATTCAAAGTGAAAAACACATCGCAGGCGGGAGACGCGGCACTTGATATGATTGCAACGAAAGATGATGTGAGTTACTTTGTTGAGGTGAAAACCGAGAAGGGTAAATTGAGACAGAAGCAAGCAGAGTTCATCATCAACAACGAAAACGCAGTTGTCGTGCGCTCGGTTGATGACTGCAAGACGCTTTTGAATTATCCTGAATTGTTGCGGGAGAAATCGGTTGCAGAGGCGAGAAAGGTTAAAATGACAATAAAAAAAAGCCCAAAAGCGTTGCATCACCTTTGGGCTGTTTAATGTAACAAAATCAGATTTGTCGTCAATCCACAACTAATAAAGCCATCAAGCCTTTCTCTCCCATTTCCGAATTAACGACCTCGCAAAGTGATAAGCATCAATCAGGTCTTGCTCCCGATAAAGAGCACCGACTTTGCTCATTTTACGCAAGTCAATTCCTGCTTTTCTTAAATTTGTGTAAAACGTAACGATATTGATTCCGCGCTCCTCGCAAAAAAGGCGCACGGAAACAAGTCGGTCATCATGATTGCTCATATACACTCCATTCCAATTCCGCGAAGTCCCTCGCGATTGCGAAAGAACATCGCATTTGAATCTTTATGAAAACTGCAAGAATAACGATGATAATCCGTTTACGCATAGTAGTATCGCTGAAT
>JBKBRB010000045.1:0-856 GCA_046292465.1 Chloroherpetonaceae bacterium | reverse complement strand
AGCAACTCAACATCCTTTCTCTGTTAACTGCCATTTAGGGGCCTTAGTTGATGGTCTGGGTTGTTTCCCTTTTGGCCACGAAGCTTATCCCTCGCAGCCTGACTCCCGAGGAACATATATACGGAATTCGGAGTTTGTCTGGGTTTGGTACCGTTGTGACGGCCCTAGCCCAATCAGTGCTCTACCTCCGTTATACTATTACTCGAGGCTAGCCCTAAAGCTATTTCGGGGAGAACCAGCTATCACCAAGTTTGATTAGACTTTTACTCCTCCCCTCAGTTCATCGCCTCGCTTTTCAACGCAAGTGCGTTCGGACCTCCACGAACTTTTACATTCGTTTCATCCTGACCAAGGGTAGATCACCTGGTTTCGGGTTTACTATGCACTACACAATCGCGCATTTCACACTCGCTTTCGCTATGGCTCCATCCATAATGGACTTAACCCAGCAATGCACAGTAAGTCGCCGGTTCATTATGCAAAAGGCACGCGGTCACACATTAATCTACATGATGTAAATTTACTGTGCTCCCACCGCTCGTAAGTACACGATTTCAGGTTCTCTTTCATCCCCCTAACAGGGGTGCTTTTCATCTTTCGCTCGCGCTACTTGTGCGCTATCGGTCGCTGAGTAGTATTTAGCCTTAGAGAGTGGGCTCCCCTAATTCACATCCGCTTTCACGAGACGGATGTTACTTGGGAAATTGCAAAGAAAGTACAATTCTTTTCGCCTACAGGACTATCACCTTCTACGGTTAGGCTTTCCTGCACTATTCAGCTAAAAATTGTATTTGTAACTTTCCAGACAGTCCTTGCCCTGTCTCATGCAATCCCCACGACCCCAACTGTGCAACAC
>JBKBRB010000044.1:0-860 GCA_046292465.1 Chloroherpetonaceae bacterium | reverse complement strand
CGATGGCGCTGCAGCCGCAGATAGAGAAAAATCTCCGCAAAGAAGCGCTCATAGAAGGTGTTGTCGCGCTGAAACTGCACTTCGCAGAAATAGACCACTCCTGAGGAGTCAGGGGGCACAAAAACGCCATCAATGCGAAAGGCAGTTTCTTTGAGTTCAATGGAGTCAAAGCGATAGCCTTCAGCACTATCAATGCCAAGGAGGTCAAAGAAGGTGTGGGGCAACTGGGCAAAGAGTTGATAAAAGAGGGAATCCCGACGCATGGGCTAGACGGAGCGATTTAGCCACGCAGATACTTCCTCTAAGTCAGTGAAGTCTAGGAGGGCTTCTGCAAGGACTTCGATTTGCTCAGGAGAGAGCCGACGGATGCGTTCTTCAAGGTCATTGGGCAGACTGCTAAACCGCCGCCTCAACTGCCGTAGGACAACGGCTGTCTCTCCTTGCTGCAATCCTTGTTGCAATCCTTGCTGCAATCCCTCCTGCAACCCTTCCTGTCGTCCTTCTGCGTAAACCTCCTGATAAAACCGTGTCTTCTTCAGTTCGTCAGTTGTCAGCCCCAGCATGCGCAGCACCTCCTCGCGATTCAGCGTGGTGAACCGATACAGCATGATTCTCGTGATTAACTCTATTATGACCTCCCGCTTCTCGACGGCTTTACCCTGAGCACTCTGTGCGAGAAATTTGGCTGCTTTTGGCATCTCTGCTCTGGATAACGTCATCAGCTTCATCAACGCTAGACTCAAGGGCAACTGCTCTGGTGACCCAAGTTCGTTCAGATAGACGCGCCGCAGGCGATTACTTTGGATGAGAGGAACATAGGGAGTAATCTCTTTTTGCTCTGTCTGAGGGTCAGGGTAAAT
>JBKBRB010000043.1:0-872 GCA_046292465.1 Chloroherpetonaceae bacterium | reverse complement strand
GAATGGGGAGTAGCTACTGAGATTGTTAATACCTTAGTTATGGGAGTTATTTTCTTTTTAGCTTTGGCTGGTGGTTTAGCTTTTGGTCTTGGTGGCCAAGAAACCGCTCGAGAGATTTTAGAGAACATAAAGCGAGAACTTCGCTAATAACTTGACAGAAATAATAATTTTGTTATATAATTATTTTTAATAAAAGAGTCTTTTGACTCGATTGTTTTTTCTTTGGGCTGAAGCGTTGAAGGCGCTGATGTTTTAGATTGCTCTCTAAAAATTTTTACAGATTTAGTGCTGAGGGATGATCTGATTGAGAAAGTTGTTTGTTTCAATTTAAGGCTAAGGGTGGATGCCTTGGGAGGTAGGAGCGATGAAGGACGCGGCTAGGCTGCGATAAGCCACGGGGAGCTGCCGAGCAAGCATTGATCCGTGGATCTCCGAATGGGGTAACCTGGTCGCGGTGAACCGCGATCATCTCCTTAAGATGGAGAGGCGAACCCGGGGAAGTGAAACATCTCAGTACCCGGAGGAAAAGAAAACAAAAGTTTATTCCCTGAGTAGCGGCGAGCGAAAGGGGAGAAGCTCAAACGCTTCTTAGCCGTTAGGCAAAGAAGCGGGTTGTAGGGATAGAAGGTTCCTTTTTAGTAAAAAACTCTGGTGCATGGAGTTTTTACTAAAAAGGAGGTAGAGTTACAAAGAAGGATATTAGCTGAATGACCCTGGAATGGGCAGCCAGAGAGGGTGAAAGCCCCGTAAGCGAAAATATCCTTCCTCTACTCTTCTATTCCCTGAGTACTTCGAGGAAAGAAAACCTCGGAGGAATCTAGCGGAACTACCCGCTAAAGCTAAATACTCTACCTCACCGATAGTGGACATAG
>JBKBRB010000042.1:0-895 GCA_046292465.1 Chloroherpetonaceae bacterium | reverse complement strand
CGATGGCGCTGCAGGCGCAGATACAGAAAAATCTCCGCAAAGAAGCGCTCATAGAAGGTGTTGTCCCGCTGAAACTGCACTTCGCAGAAATAGACCACTCCTGAGGGGTCGGGGGGCACAAAGACCCCATCAATGCGAAAGGTGGTTTCTTTGAGTTCAATGGCGTCAAAGCGATACCCCTCGGCACTGTCAATGCCCAGCAGGTCAAAGAAGCTCTGGGGCCACTGGGCAAAGAGTTGATAAAAGAGGGAATCGCGGCGCATGGGCTAGGCAGAGCGATTTAGCCATGAAACCACTTCTCCTAGGTCAGTGAAGTCCAGCAGGGCTTCTGCTAAGGCTTCAATTCGCTCAGGAGAGAGTTGGCGGATGTGCTCTTCCAACTCATGGGGCAGACTGCCAAACCGCCGCCTCAACTGCCTCAGAACCACGGCTGCCTCTCCTTGCTGAATCCTTGTTGCAATCCTTCTTCTCGTCCTACTTGCAATCCTTGCTGTAGCCCTTCTTCTCGTCCTATTTGCAATCCTTCCTGTCGTCCCTCTGCATAAATTTCCTGATAAAACCGCGTCCGCTTCAGTTCCTCCGTCGTCAGACCCAGCATGTGCAGCACCTCCTCCCGTTTCAGCTCAGTAAACCGATACAGCATGATCCGCGTGATTAACTCTATTATCACCTCCCCTTTCTCTACCCCTTGGTTCTGCGCACTCTGCACTAGAAATTTCGCTGCTGGTGGCATCTCTGCTCTGGAGAGCGTCATCAGCTTCATCAGCGCTAGGCTCAAGGGTAACTGTTCTGGTGAGGGCAGCTCATTCAGATACACCCGCCGCAGGCGATTACTTTGGATGAGAGGAACATAGGGAGTAATCTCTTTTTGCTCTGTCTGAGGGTCAGGGTAAAT
>JBKBRB010000041.1:0-1089 GCA_046292465.1 Chloroherpetonaceae bacterium | reverse complement strand
ACGCATGCTTTGGCAACCTTTCTTGTCTTTCGCGCCTATGAGTTCATTCGTGATGATGTCGCAATTGCAAACTTGCCCGTGAAAATGGTCGGCGGCGTGCCCGGCTTTCTTTCCGACGCTAATGGACCAACGCACCAAGCTATTGAAGACGTTGCCCTCATGCGCATCTTGCCAAATGTGATGGTCTTTTGTCCAAGCGATGCTGAAGAACTTGCCGAAGGAATGCGAGTGCTGGCAGAATATCCTGCGCCGTGCTACATCAGGCACAATCCGCACCCTGCGCCCGTCAAGCACATTGCCCCATTTGAAATTGGCAAAGCCGAAACGCTCTCCGACGGCAACGACATTGCAATTTTAGTCTATGGCTTTCTCTTGCGCGAAGCCGTTAAAGCCAAAGAAATTCTTGAAGCGCAAGGTAAATCCGTGCGGCTGGTCAATATCCGCATGCCGAAACCGATTGACGAAGAAGCCGTTTTGAATGCGGTCAAATCGTGCCGACTTGTGGTAACGCTCGAAGACCATTTTCTTACAGGCGGACTTTACAGCATTGTTGCAGAACTTTTGCTCAAACATAAAATCACCGGCAATGTGCTACCGATTGCGCTTGGACACAAGTGGTTTAAGCCCGCCTTGCTTGATAGCGTTTTGGAATACGAAGGCTTTACGGGCAGACAAATTGCTGATAAAATTTTTGCGGCTTTAACTTGAGGCGTTTGGCAGAAACTTGATTATGTCAGCACTTGAAAAAGATGTTAGCGACCTGAAAATTGGACTCGATGAATTGCGTGTCATCGTGCGCGACCTTGCCCTTTCTCAACAACGCACAGAAAGCGAACTGCGCAACTTCAAGGAGTATGTTCTCACTTCGCAGAAAAACTGGGAAAAGCGTTTTGAGGAATTGCAAGCAGAGCGCGAACAGAGAATGCAGGAGTTTGAAGAACGGCTAAAAAAAGAGCAAGAGATTTCTAAACAAGAGCGTGAGCAAAGGATGAGAGAGTTTGAGGCACAGTTGCAGAAACGGCGTGAGGAGTATGAGCAAGAGCGCGAACAGAGAATGCAGGAGTTTGAAGAACGGCTAAAAAAAGAGCG
>JBKBRB010000040.1:0-3226 GCA_046292465.1 Chloroherpetonaceae bacterium | reverse complement strand
AGGTGTTTTCGGTGCATCGCCGCAAGACTATCCGATTGGGCAAACGTATTTCGTAGTGATGAAGTATTCGCGCCTAACCAATAGGGCTACGTTGTGGGTAAATCCGCCCGTGGGATTAAGCAGTGAGCCGCCGCCGACGCACACGAACAACACGGGCACAAATGCTGCACCTGCGCAAATTCGCTCGCTTGCAATTCGCAATGCGAATGGGACAACGGGGCGCGGCACAGGCAATTTAGAACTTGATGAAATTCGCGTCTCGCGCGCTTGGGCAGATGTTGGACTTCCAGTTGAACTCGTCTCTTTCACAGGACGCTACACGAGCGGGCGCGTAGAGTTGCAATGGCAAACGGCATCTGAAACCAACAACGAAGGCTTTTTCGTCGAACGCCGTAGCGGCAACAGCACTTGGCAAACGCTTGGCTTTGTGCGCGGCAAGGGCACAACCACCGAAGCGCAATCGTATCGCTTCACTGATGAAACCGCCGTCGGAGCCGTTTCTTACCGCTTAAAGCAAGTCGACTTTGACGGGCAATTTGCTTACTCGCCGGTGATTGAAGTTTTGGCAGGCGACCTCACTTCATACAAATTGGCGCAAAATTATCCCAATCCGTTCAACCCAACGACCACGATTAGTTACCAACTTCCTGTGGCAAGCGATGTAAGGTTGGAAGTCTTTGACATTCTCGGAAAGAAAGTTGCCACGCTGGTGAATGGGCGTCAAGCGGCAGGGGCATATAGCTACACTTGGAATGCAAGTGCCGCCGCAAGTGGGGTTTATTTTTATCGCTTGCAAGCGGGCGCAACGAATGGCGCGTCAAACGCAACATTTGTAGAAACCAAAAAGATGATGCTGGTGAAGTAACACCACTTGTAGGCTCGCAGATTGGGGCAGGTTTCCGAATCTGCCCTTTTCTTTTTTTGTAACAATTTTTGCGTGAAGTCGTTTTGAAGGCTTGCATGAAACGGAAAAAAGCCGTATCTTTGTGTCCCTTTCGCAAGAAGGGGCAACATATCGCGGGGTGGAGCAATTGGTAGCTCGTCGGGCTCATAACCCGAAGGTTGTAGGTTCAAGTCCTGCCCCCGCCACGAAGAAAGTCGCACGCAAGTCGTGCGATTTTTGTTTTCCGCGCTTTATTGCAATCTGACACATTTTTCTTCGTGTCAATTCCCCGCGCATTTCTGTAACTTTGCGCGAACATTAAACCCTTTCCTTTCGATGAAGTTTGCGTTGATGAAATTCGTGTTGATTTGGAGCAGTTGGCTTTGGGTAGCAAGTGCGGTGCAGGCTCAGCAGGTTGTCTATGCGCGTCAAGCGATGCAAGAGGAGCAATTTTTTTCCCCGCGTTATCTCGTTACGGAATCCGTAGCAAAAAATCTCAATGAATGTTATCGATTCACCTATCAAGATGCCAGTCAGAAAAGGCTTTTGAGTGTGGAGCGTTTGTTTCGTGGCGAACTTTCGGACGATTTAAGCCAAATCAATGCAAGCAAGGTGAAGTTTAAGTATGACGCAAAAGGGAACTTGATTGAGAAAGCGCAGTTTAATTCGCGCGGCAAGGCGCAATCGTTCTTGCGATTTCGCTACAAGCAAGGCAAGTTGGTGGAAGAATCGCTCTTTGACGGCGAAAATAAACTTTTCAGCAAAACGCGCTTTCGCTACGACAAGGCAGGACGCCTGATTGAAACGGCTTTTTTGGACAGCCAAAATCGAAGGCAAAATACCTCGCTCGGCTACGCGATTGAACGCTGTGAATATGATGCCAAAGGCAAGCCGGTGCTCGTAGCGTGGTATGACCACTCCGGCGACCTCTCGCGCAAAACCTACACGCGCTACGACGAGAAAGGCAACGCCGTTGAACTTCGGCATATCTTCTTTCCTGATACGACCGACGCCGAAATTCACAAATTTGAATTTGACGAAGCAGGGCGATGGATAGCAAAAATTGAGACAGATTCGAAGAACACATCGTTTCGCAAAACGGTGCGCCGCTACGACACAAACGGCAACTTGATTGAAGAAGCCACGTTTGATAATCTTGGTCGTTTAGTCGATAACGCCGTCGAGGTAGCGCGAACGGTTATTGACTATCGCGAAAATCGGAAAGTACGCGAGCGCAGTTACAACTACTTGAATGTGTTGCGAACAGATGTGCAGTTAGGCGAGTTTGGGCAAATCTTAGAACGCGCGCAATACGCCAGCGACGGCACGCTGATTGAAATCAAGCGTAACCAATACGATTCATTTGGCAATTTGATGGAAGAGCGTTTTTTCAAGCACGATAGCAAGCAGAAGGAAATCCTTGTGGAAACGCGCCGCTACGAAAAAGGCAGGCTAGTTCAAAAAATTCAATACGATAAAAACGGCAAGCCGCTGTGAGGTTCTCGCTGTGAGGTTGTATCTTTGCGCCGCTTTTTATTCACATATCTATTTTCACAATCAAAACCAAACTTAACTCGTGGAAAGAACACTCACCATCTTGAAGCCTGATTGCGTGCGCAAAAACCTGATTGGCGCCGTCATTGACAAAATTGAAAAAGCCGGTTTCAAAATTGTTGCCATGAAAATGATGCACTTGACGAAAGAAACGGCGGGCGAATTTTACGCCGTGCACAAAGAGCGTCCATTTTATGGCGAATTAGTGGAATTCATGTCGAGCGGTGCGTGCGTTCCGATGATTTTGGAAAAGGAAAATGCAGTGGAAGATTTCCGCAAACTTATCGGCGCAACCGACCCGAAGAAAGCCGACGAAGGCACCATTCGTAAACTTTACGCCGACAGCGTGGGCGAGAACATCATTCACGGTTCGGATTCGGTCGAGAATGCGAAAATTGAAGCGGCGTTTTTCTTCTCAACAGCGGAAGTGGTTGCAAATCGACGCTAAGCTGCAGGCGAAATGACAAAAGGGGAGCCAATAAGGCTCCTCTTTGTGTTGTTGGAAAATTGCATGGTGCAAGTTCTTCACGGCTTTGGCACACGCTGGACATCAATAAGCGGCAAACCAAGTTTCTCGGCAATCTGCTCATCGCTCAATCCTAACTCTCGCAACAGCGGCACAGTCGCAAGTTTTCCTTCTTGCCTGCCTTCCTGCTTGCCTTCTTGCCTGCCTTCTTCAAAGGCTTCCTTGTAAAAGGCGGTCTCTCTCAACCCAAGTTCTTCTTGAATCTTCAACATTTTGCGTATCTCCTCTCGTGTTAAGGTTCTAAACTTGTAACTCAAAATCTG
>JBKBRB010000039.1:0-3778 GCA_046292465.1 Chloroherpetonaceae bacterium | reverse complement strand
GCCGCTGGCAAATGTTGCCACGCTCATCAGCAGAAGCGCAGATAAAAGCAATGTAAAGTGCTTTCGCATTTTGTTTTCTCCTAAGTTTTGAATTAAAAAGTTGATTGATTGCGCCTGAAAGTAAAAAAGTAAAGCTGTTGCTTTGTTGAACTTTGAAAGAACGAAATCTCGCTTTGTATGGAGATGCTTGCTTATCGTTGTTTGAACATTTGTTTTATCCGAAACAAATTTGGAGATGAATCTAAACCATTGAGGCAAAACTCATCCCCATTTTCAAAAACGAATAGCATTGACCATTAAAACCCTCAATCAATAGGCTGAGCAAAACTTTTATGCCTTAAATGTTTTGCTTGCTCGCTCGTTTGTTATGTGCTGATTTTCAAGAAACAGTTATCTCTTCGTGAAATCTTTTTTGCTTGCGTCATTTTAGGCTGTTACAATCACAAAGCCACAGGGGGAGAGCATCGCAGATTTTGAAAGAGCATCCTTGTGTTGTTGATTCTTAATTGAAATTTAACACTTGCAATAAATTCTCCAAATTTTTTTTTCAGTTTTCTTCTGCTTTCGCCTTAAAAAGTTACTTTTCTTGTTGGAGTTGCTTCAAGCCGATGAGTGCAAACATTCTGCCTGTTTTTCCTTTGTCGTAACGAAAGGAGAAAAATCGGTTGTGTTCAAGGTAGGTGCAATGCGGTGAAACTTCAATATGCGCCGGCAGAACGCCGAAGTCTTCGAGTTGCATGCGGTTAGCCATTTTCAGGTCGAGCAGAAACTTTCCTCGTGCGCTGTCATATCGCTTCACTTGGCTTGGGAAGTGCTTTGCGACGTCGTCGCCAACTTCGTAGGCATCACTGCTAATGCACGCGCCGATGAAGGCGTAACAATCTTTGCCCTCTGTGCCGAAGGTTTCGTTCATTTTGAGCAAGGTTTTGTAGAGAATGGCTTTTGCTGTGCCGCGCCAGCCGGCATGGACGGCGGCAACGGCGTTGTGAGTTCGGTCGTAAATTAAAATCGGGGCGCAATCGGCGATGGAGACGGCAAGAAAAACGCCCACTCGATTTGTAATGTGCGCATCATATTCATCGTAGTGTCCTCCCTTTTCAGCAATCAAGACGGCGTCGCCGTGAACTTGATGTGAGAGCACGAGTTGCGTCGGCTCAATGCCAATCGTGCGGCATAAGATGGCGCGATTTTTCAAGACAGTTTCACGAGCGTCGCCTGATGAAAGTCCCAAATTGAGCGAGCGGAATGCGCCTTGGCTTACGCCGCCCTCGCGCGTGGTTTGAAGCGCAACGACATTCGGAAAGGCTTGAAAAATGTTTGGTCGAAGTAGTGAATTTATTTGTTGGAACATTTCACCCACTTTTTTGTGTGCCGTTGCTGTTATCTTGAATTTCAAAACATAACAAACGCTTAATGATGTTCAAACGCTTTTTGCTTTTCGCTTTTTGCTTTTTTCTCTCTTGCCTCTCCCTTC
Organism: Chloroherpetonaceae bacterium; assembly: GCA_046292465.1. Taxonomy (GTDB): domain Bacteria; phylum Bacteroidota; class Chlorobiia; order Chlorobiales; family Thermochlorobacteraceae; genus JANWWM01. The sequence goes on along the minus strand of JBKBRB010000039.1, from coordinate 2,304 downwards.
TTGCACAGGTTTCGTGGCGGACGTTTGCCTCGATTTCGTCGGCTTCTTCGGTTGCCGTTACAGCAGGCGGCGACATTTGGGTTGCGACAAGTGGCGGCTTGTATCGCTTTAATCCCATTACCACCCAAACCGAAACCTTCACGAACATCGATGGGCTTGCCGACATTCGCTTGACTTCACTTGCTTTTGATTCGAGAAGCAATGCGCTTTGGATAGGCACTGACGCGGGCGTGATTACGAATCTGAACCTCACCAACATGCAATTCACGAACAGTTTTGCCATTGCCAATGTAACGCAGTTTCCGCAGAAGCAGATTCGCGCCTTTGCCTTGAGCGGCGATTCGCTTTTGGTAGCCACAGATTTCGGTGCATTGCTCTACACGCCTTCACGCCGCGAAGTTCGCGAAACCTATCTCACGCTCGGCACGTTTGCGACGGGCACACAAGTTCGCGCCGTGCTTTTCGCCGATACGCTCATCGTTGCGGGCACGCCGCTCGGCATTGCCATTGCGTCGCGCCGAACACAGAACTTGCTCGCGCCGTCGTCTTGGCAGAGCATCGCAGTTGCAAATGTGAATGCACTGGCTTCGTTCAATGGGAAAATTTACGTTGGCACGAGCACGTCGCTTTTGGCTTATCGCGTGGCAACACAAAGTTTTGAGACGGTTGCAACCGATTCCGTTATCGCGCTTCGCACGGCAAACGGTCGTTTATATGCGTTGATGAAATCTGGCATGCTTTCGCTTTCCGAAAGCGGCGCAACAAACACGTTTGCCTTTGATTTTTCAGGCGCGACCGATATCGATGTGGCTTCCGATGAAACAGCGTTCATCACCGACGCGCGTCAGTCTCTGCTTGTTTTGCGCAATCAATCCGTTTCGCCGATTTCGCTCAACACGCCGCTCGCCAATCGGTTTGAATACTTCGGCGTCGATTCGCGCGGCAGGCTTTGGGTCAGCTCGACTGTCGGCGACCGAAACACGGAAGGATTTTATCGGTTGGATTTTGTTACCGGTCAGTGGACAAATTTTCCGTCGCTTTCTGCATCAGGGCTGAACGGCTCGCTCCGACAGTTCAACGCCTTTGCTGAACAGAATGGCTCGATTTATTTGAGCGGTTGGGGAAACGGCTTTGTAGAATTTCTTAGCGACGACTCGGTGCGCGCTTATTCGCGAGCCAATACGCCACTTCTCTCTGGTCCGCCGAACGCGCCAAATTTTATTGTGATGACAGACTTCGCCCCTGATGCCAACGGTGTGCTGTGGATTGCCAACTACCTTTCTGCTAACGGTGCGCTCACAGCGAAACTTCCTGACGGTTCATTCAGAAACTTTGCAACGCTGAACACCAGCCCAACTGGTTTGAATGGGTTTCCTCCGGGCGTTTTTGCGTTCCGATTAACGATTGACAACCTCGGACGCAAGTGGGTGGCGTGTCGCGGCACTGGCTCCGATGCGGGCGCTGGCGTGATGATTTTTGACGACAACGGCACGCTTGAAACTCTGACCGATGACCAATACACTCGCCTGACCACATCGCCCGATCAAGGCAACCTTCCGAACTTGAAAGTCAATGCAATTAAAACGGATTTAGACGGCGCGATTTGGTTCGCAACCGACGAAGGTGCGGCGTATTACTTCGACGCCAGCCTTGTTCAAGCCGGCTCTGCCATTCCAAGCGTTACGCGCATTTTTGATTTGCAAGATGAAGTGCTCACTTCGCTCGGCATTGATGCTCTGAACCGAAAATGGTTCGGCTCGACGAACGGCGTTTGGCTTCTTTCGCCCGACGGCTCGTCGGTGATTGCCCATTACACTGAAACGAACTCACCCCTTCTTTCTAATCGCATTTTAGCCCTTGACGTCGACCGACAAAGCGGCAGAGTGTTCGTTGGCACAGAGCGCGGGCTTTCGGTGATTCAAACTGTTGCGGTTCAGCCATTGCTGAAGATGGCAGATTTGAAAATTGCCCCAAACCCCATGCGCTTGCCCGAACATCGTGCGATTCAAATTCAAGGACTTTCCCGAAATGCAACGGTTAAAATTATCACGCCTACTGGCAGGCTGGTTCGCAACTTGAAAAGCGACGGTGGCGCAGTTGTATTTTGGGACGGCAAGGATAATCAGGGAGAACTTGTTGCCAGCGGCATTTATATCGCCGTTGGCATTAGCGAGAACGGCAAAGAAAGCGGACTTGGAAAAATCGCCGTGATTCGCGGGAGATAATTTTTTTCATCAAACCGTTGCATTGTGCTGTTTAGGCGTGTATATTTGCGACTCTTTTGAAACTTGCCTTTCAATGGTC
>JBKBRB010000038.1:0-4813 GCA_046292465.1 Chloroherpetonaceae bacterium | reverse complement strand
CGGAATCTACAGATGGGGGTGCAACCTTCCCCCCATTCAAGCGGCTCACAAAATTAACACCAAGTGGACCTGGTATTGGTGTTATCACGACTGTAACCGACTCAATTGCTCCGTGGATTGGCTGTGACGCGGTCTATCGTGGAGAAGATCTCAACTTTGTGTTCTCAACAGGTAGGTATGTCGGCACAGGATACCAATTCATAGGACAAGGCATTTGGTTCTGGTCGGAAGCCACAGGCTTTGTGAATGTGATTGATACGACCGAAATTCAAGCGATATTTGGTTCTGGATGGACAGGATACATTCGTCCAAACGGTGCAGCCCAGCAAACCAACCACTTCCCGATTGACTATCCGTCTATTGGTGTAACGCCAAATGGGCACTTACATTGCGTCTTTACGGTTGCTCGTCCAGACACTTCGGCACAAGGCTTTAACTACTACACCGTTGCCTATACGAAGTCAACTGATGGTGGTTCAACATGGACAGCACCGACGTTACTGGAGACCAACAATCAATTAGACTTCCGTTATCCTAGTATCGCGGAGTTCAATCCGAACGATAACTTCGTTGACATTGTCTATCAACAAGATTTACTGCCCGGTTCAAGTGCATTCCAAGACAACGCACCGATTACACGTGCGCAATTGCTGCACCGCCGTCTCTCTACGCTCTCGACACGAGACAATCGTGGTGTTGATGTTGCGAAGGCATATCGCTTAGAGCAAAACTATCCGAACCCATTCAACCCGACGACGAACATTTCCTACGTGCTTCCAAAAGCTGAAAATGTTTCGCTCAAAGTTTATGATGTGTTGGGCAGAGAAGTGGCAACGCTCGTGAACGAAGTCAAAGCCGCAGGTGCTTACACGGTTCCGTTCAACGCTTCGAACCTTGCAAGCGGTGTGTATTTCTACAAACTGCAAGCAGGTTCATTTGTGCAAACGAAGAAAATGATGTTGGTGAAGTAAAAGTGTTTTTCAAGGGGGAGTGCGCGTGTTCTGAATGCACGCGCCTCCACTTTTTGCAATGGAGAAACGTTAGATAAAGAACATTAAAAGCAGGACGAAATCGCTCAACAAAACACAAAAGTTGTAACCCTTCATGCGATTTCCACCAAATTGGGTTTTGAATCATCATTGAAAATTTTCTGCTTGAAGCATATCAAAAGTTCAATTTATTATTTCAGAAAACACGATAAAACAATGAAGCAAAGACCTATACTGTGGGTGCTACTTTTAAGTGCGCTTTTTTCGGCAACGACGGCGTCCGCACAGAGCGTGTCGGGGAAACTAACGGGGAAAGTAACCGATGCAGAGACAGGCGAGCCGCTCATTCGTGCTAGCGTTCGTATTGAAGGGACGAAAATCGGAGCGGTAACCGACCTTGAAGGGAACTACACAATTTTGAACGTGCCGGTCGGCGTCTATAGGGTGAAAGCCTCCTACATTGGCTATACGGAAATGGTGGTTGAGGGGGTAAAAATTACATCGAACTTAACCACTCGGTTGAATTTTACTCTAAGTACTAAAGCGAAAGAGACGGCAGTTATTGACGTGATTGCAGACAGGCCGCTTGTAGAGCCATCGGCAACGACGAAAACGATGGTGATTTCTTCGGAACAAATTCAAAACTCTCCAATTCGTGGTGTGGGTGGTTTTGTTGGATTGCAAGCGGGGGTTATTCAACCAGAGGGCAGCGGCACGATTTACATGCGTGGCGGTCGTGCAGGCGAGGTCGCCTTTTATGTCGACGGCATTTTACAAAATAACCCCTTGAACAACGGCTTTGCAGGAAATGTGAGCAACGATGCGCTGCAAGAAATCGTGGTGCTCTCGAGCTTCGATGCAGAGTTTGGAAACGCAGGCTCGGGAATTGTTACAACGACGACCAAAGATCCTTCGACCGATAAGTATTCAATTAACACCCATTTGATTACGGATGCGTTCCTGCCTAAACGCTCGTTCGGAACGAATCAATTTGGCGGATATGGATACAACTTGGGCAACATTAGCGTGGGCGGTCCGCTCATTCCTGGCTTCAGAGACCTTTCATTTTATGGTTTAATTGAATATCAAAATCTCACCGATAGAGACCCAAGGCAAGGCTTCGGTGTGTTGCCTGGCAATGATTTAGAGCAGTTCAACGGCGTCTATAAACTGCGCTACGAATTAGGAAATGGGATTGATTTGAAGTTCGGCGGTAACTTTACGCGCACCGCGTCTCGAAGTGCGAACGACGAAGGACGATTAAATCAAAGATCGGCGATTACCGAGAATTCAGAGTTCATCAGAGACGAAAACGGAAACATCGTAGATATTGGATTCTTTGACCGTGATGGAATTCCTGGCACAAACACGGCGCACCAGCAACGCGCAGAGAGTGCGGTCGACCAACTGTATTTACGCTATACCCAAGCCCTGACGGCAAAGTCGTATTTTACCATTCAAGGACAGTTCTTGCGGCAATTTACAGAAACGATGGATCACACTTTCCGTCGTGATTTTTACTCCTACAAAGCGCAATTGGATTCCGTCCCTTCTGCATTTGACGCATTTGGATTTTTTATCAATACAGGACGACCGCTGAGAGGTTACTCACGCGAGTTAATTCAGTATTTTGAAGTGCGCGGCGATTTTGAAACACAGATTAACGAGCACAATATCAAGGCAGGCGGTCAATTTCGATATCACACCTACAAGTTCGGCTTCTTTGACCCGTCGGTTGACCCGCGTGCAACTGTCAATACGCTGAACTTCATTGGCTATACCCCAGAAGATTTTGGGTTCGCACCGCTCACGACTTGGTATAACAGTTTCACTTCAACAAATCGTCAGTTTGACAGCGAGACAGGAATGCCTTTGGTCGTTGGCGGTCAGCGCGTCAGAGATAGCGAAATTTTTGACCCACGTGTCGACGCAACGCGTCATCCTATTATTGCGTCTGCCTACATCAAAGACCGATATGGCATCAAAGATTTTAATGTGAATGTCGGATTGCGCTTTGATTACTTAGATGCTAATACGCAAGCGATAAACTTAGCCAAACCACTTAACGATGATGGAAGCATCAACTTCGGAAACAACCGAACGATATTTGTGCTCCAACCGCGCATTTCGTTCTCGTTCCCTGTGTCGGAACAAACCGTCTTTCATGCCCAATACGGACGCTTTGCGCAAATGCCGCAACTGCAATTTCTTTATGACAGCCGAAACACGAGTGCGCAACGCTTGAGAGGACAAGGGATTGGGCGCAATCCAAACCTCGAGGCGGAAATTACGAACAGCTACGAAGTCGGCTTTCAACAAATGCTCGGCGACGCGACCTCAATCGATGTAACGGCGTTCTACAAAGAAACCAGCAATCTGCTCCAAACCATTCGCATTGTGTTGGACAACGGTTTCGTGCTGAACTACTTCGGGAACGCCGACTTCGGAACAATTCGTGGATTAGATGTAACACTGCGCTCAAACCGTTTCAATAATCTAAACCTTTCTGCGGCTTACACACTGCAATTTGCAGCCGGCACAAACACTGACCCAACACGATTTGCAGAATTTTACCGAAGAAACTCCGATGCCGAAACAGCGCCAACCGCGATTGCAGCATTGGACTTTGACCAACGCCACACAGGCAACATTCAAGTCGACTATCGCGTCGGATTGAACGATAAGTCCATGCCAGAAGTCCTGCGCGGCTTCGGTGCAAACTTGCTTATCCGATTCAACAGCGGCAGTGCCTATACGCCAGTGTTTGCCGATTATGACCCTGTAACGCAAAGCGGCGTATCTGTTGCACGTGCCTTCAAAAATACTGCCTACACACCTTGGGTGTTCCGAGTGGACTTACGTCTGGATAAGGACTTCCGTCTCTTTGATAAACTGAACACGAAAGTGTATTTGTGGGCGCTCAATTTACTTGGCAACGAAAATGTCGTGAATGTTTATCCGACTACAGGCCAGCCTGATAACGGCGGATGGAGCGAGACCCCGCAGTTTAAAGAAAACTTTGAAAGCACAGTCTTAGGACGTATTGCTTCCTTTGCAAGAACGCCCGAGCGCGACGCCGAAATCGAGAAAAAATATCGTGAGCATTACAGAGCACGAGAGCGCAATCCGTTCTTCTTTGGAACGGCGCAACAAATTCGCCTCGGTCTAATGCTTGGATTCTAAATCATCGTTTTTAACCTACTAACGAAAAAGGAAATGACAAAACAACCTATCCGCACTACACTCTCGTTGGTCTTCCTTCTAACCATGGCGACCACTCTGGCGCTATATGGAAAAGAAGACAAACGTACCAAAAAGCCAACCAACACTGCACCATCTTCTTTGATTTTGGACTACAGACCTGTGCTGAATGTCAATCAAGTAGAAGCATGGATTGCAAACGATGCGCGACTCTTTCAATCAGCCTCCGATGCGGCGGCATTCATCTGGCCCGCAGGAAGTGGTCGCTCGGCGATTTTTTTGATGAGCCCTTGGCTTGCCTGTCAATTTGAGGGCGACCAAAGTTTAGGGGGATTGAGAACCGCCGCGGTTCAAAACATCGGTCGTAACGGCACAGAGTTCCGACCCGGCAGAATTATTCAAACATCGACGGGACTTCAATCCGACGACCAAACGGCAATCCGCAACCGCTTATATGTGATTCGCTCGGGCGATAACGAAAATAACAATGTGGATTACCGTGAATGGCCATATGAACAAGGTGCACCTTATTTGACACTTGAGACCGAAAGCGGATTAGCCGATAGTTTCGCGGTTAGTCCCGACGGCGGCACAACGATTCTACCTGTTGCCCCCGAAGATGT
>JBKBRB010000037.1:0-5070 GCA_046292465.1 Chloroherpetonaceae bacterium | reverse complement strand
GAGTCTTGAAGCAGAGACGAATCTTGCCACCTTGCGATGAACAGAACAGGGCATCACTGATGCACGCACAAGGCTTTGTTTGAAAGCCGTGGGGTGCTTCAACAAAATTTTCTCGTCGAGGAAAAAGGTAAAATAGATTTTTGACAATTCAAAATTTTTTTTTGCGCGCGGCGTCAAAGCGTGAAGCGTTGATAGTGAAGCCGTGCGCGTCAATGCTTCGTGGCGAGCGTTGCATGGCTTGTGCAATCTCTTTCGTTGTCAGTCCTTTGAGCAAATAACATTGCGCGCAACAAAACGAGGGTTCACATGGATTCAAACTGCGAGCGTGTGTATTTTGCGTTTCTTCGCTCGCACCCACAACACGCCTTAGCAACGGCGTAAATGCAAAGCAGTTTAGGCATGATGAGTTTGAAGTCAAAAGCAAGAGCGAGAGCGAACAGTTTGAACGCGCACAACGCTTCATTCATCGTTCACCCCGCCTCGATGTGGCAGTATCATTACACCGACGAACAGCGAAACGCGGCAGACATCGGAACGGGATTGATTCGCCTTTCAGTCGGAATCGAACACATCGACGACTTAATCGCCGATTTTGAGCGAGCGTTATCGGAGGCGTAAAGACCTGCTTTATTTGAGTATTTCGTTCAGCACGCGTCCGTCGTAGCGCATTGGCGTTTGAAGTTGGAGCAATCGGTGAAGGGTAGGTGCAATGTCAATCACGGCGGATTTTTGAGCAAATTTGCCGCGCTGAATCCCCTTGCCGCAAAAGAGAATGGGCACGTGCGTGTCGTAGCGATGATGCGTGCCGTGTGTGGTGCCTGTTTGGCGATACGAAAAAAAGGCGTTCTCTTTCAAAACGAGTTTCACATCGCCGCTTCGTGCAGGGTGAAACGAGTTCAACACCATCGTGCCGACGGAGTCAAACGCCAACACTTCTTGCAAATTCATCAACTCTTGGCGCGTGTAGTAATTCACCACGCCGCTTAGGTGCATGCCCATTAAGCCGACGAACTTTTCCACTTCGCCAAGTTCATATTTCTTCTCCGCAATTTCTTTTTGATTGAGATAAACCTCGCTGTTGGTGAAGGCTTCAATCACATTTGGGTAGAGCGTATCGACGGCGGCTTTGAGCGAATCGAGAAAGGGCTTTTCGTAGAGGCGCAATCCGCCCGGCGTTTGTTCAGGAATCGGCGCAACGCCATGGTCAGCCGTGAGCACAAAGAGGCAATTCTCGAAGCCGATTTTCTTATCAATGAATTTGAAGAAGTCGTCGAGTTGCCGATCGAGCCGAAGCACTAAATCTTGCGCTTCGTGGCTTTCAGAGCCGAAGATGTGTCCGCAGTAATCAACGGTCGAGATGGAGACGGCGAGCACATCGGTTACGCCGCGCATACCGAGCGATTCGCCCTCGATGGCGGCTTTGGCAACCTCGAGCGTGAGTTCAGAGCCGAAGGGCGTGGCGGGAATGGGGTCGTAAAGTTTATTGCGCTTGAAGAATGGATTATCGGGTGCTGTTCGAAGGTCGAGGACTTTGTGCGGAAAAACAGGTTCGCTTTCGCCGAGAAGCGTGCCTTCGCCGGGCGCGTGGTCGATGTTGGTGTAATTTTTTTCGGGAAGCAATCGCGTCCAAGTTTTACCGAGGTAACTTTCAGGCAATTTCCGTGCATTGAACTCGTTGAGCCAATCGGGAAGTGCGTTTCGGTAGTAGGTTGAAGTAATCCAGTTGCCTGATTCGGTGTCGAACCAATAGGCGGCGTCGGCGCGTTTGCCTGCGGGTAAAATCGCGCCTCTATCTTTGAGCGCAATGCCAATCACTTTGCTTTGCGGCGATTCCTTTTTGAGTGCGTCGCACACGTTTTCAACGAGCGCGTTTTTGGGCGACATTTTGCCCGCTTTTTTTTCAGGCGCGATTCCAACCGCTTGAACCGTAGAATCCCACACGCAATACATTCCCTGCTTGATTTCTCGCGCATACCAATCGTTGGCAATCATGCCGCTTCGTGAAGGATTGACGCCCGAAAGGAAAGTTTCGTGCCCAACCGCCGTGAGCGTGTTTGCAAACGTGTAATGCGCTTCGCTAAGGCTTGCGCCGTTTTTGAGAAGACGGTTAAAACCACCCGAATTTTTTGTAGCAGGTAAAAAGTGTTTTTCGAGGCGTGTGAGGTAGTCGTAGCGCAGTTGGTCGACAACGATGCCGACAACGAGTTTGGGTTTTTCCCCTGTTGATTTTGATTGCGCGAGAAGAAATGTAGGCAAAACAAGAAGAAGCGCGACAAGGTTTTTCATGTGCGAACTCACTTTGTTGGTTGATGCAAACATAAAGTTTTGTTCGCACATCTGTGCATTACGGTTTTGTTACACATCTAAGCGGCGCACGTATCGCGCATTGGCTTCGATGAATTGACGGCGCGGCTCGACTTCATCGCCCATTAAGGTTGAAAACACCTTATCGGCTTCGATGGCGTTGTCGATGCCGACTTGCAGGAGCGTTCTCGTTTCAGGGTTCATGGTTGTTTCCCAAAGTTGTTCGGGGTTCATTTCGCCAAGCCCTTTGTAACGCTGAACCACGATGTTCTCTTTGCCTTTCGATTCAAAGCGTTTGATGGCTTCGTTACGCTCTTCGTCGTCCCACGCATACACATTTTCCTTTCCGCATTTGACGAGGTAGAGTGGCGGCTGTGCGATGAAAACTTTGCCTGCTTCTAAAATTTCGCGCATATAGCGGAAAAAGAAGGTGAGTAGGAGCGTGCGAATGTGCGAGCCGTCGACATCGGCGTCGGTCATGAGGATAATTTTTCCGTAGCGCAGTTTTTCGGTATCGAAATCGCCTTCGCCAATGCCTGTGCCGAGTGCGGTGATGATAGTTCGAATTTCTTCGTTCTCGAGCATTTTGTTGAGGCGCGCTTTCTCGACATTCAAAATTTTGCCTTTGAGCGGCAGAATAGCTTGGAAGCGTCGGTCGCGACCTTGTTTGGCGGAGCCGCCGGCACTATCGCCCTCGACAATGTAAAGTTCGCAGAGTTCAGGGTCGGAAATCGAGCAGTCCGCGAGTTTTCCCGGCAGTGAGAACGAGTCGAGAGCGGATTTCCGGCGTGTGAGTTCTTTGGCTTTACGTGCGGCTTCGCGGGCTTGTGCCGCACCAATGGCTTTTTCAATGATGATTTTCGCCACGCCCGGATTTTGCTCGATAAATTCCGAGAGTTTTTCGTTGACCATTGTCTCGACAATCGTCTGCGTTTCGCTGTTGCCGAGTTTGGTTTTGGTTTGTCCCTCAAACTGTGGTTCAGGCACTTTGACGGAAACGACAGCCGTTAAGCCTTCGCGATAGTCGTCGCCAGTGAGTTGAAGGTTCTTTGCCGATTTGAGCAGGTCGTTTTTCGCGGCGTAGTTATTGAAGGTGCGCGTCAAGGCTTTGCGAAAGCCTGTTAGGTGCGTTCCGCCTTCGTGCGTGTTGATGTTATTGACATAACTGAACACATTTTCTTGATACGAGTTGTTGTATTGGAACGCAATTTCCACGACGGTATTGTCTTTCTCGCCCTCGATATAGACAAGTTTCTTTGTGATAGCAAGTCGGTTTGCCTTTTTATCGAGGTCGCTGACAAATTCTGCGATGCCGCCTTTGAAGTGAAATTCTTCGCGTTGTCCGTCGCGCTTATCTTCAATGATGATGGTGAGATTGCGATTGAGGTAAGCCAGTTCGCGCATGCGGTCGGCGAGCGTCTCGAATCGGAAGTCGCGATTTTTGAAGATGAGCGGGTCAGGCATGAAGGTGGTTCGTGTGCCCGATTGCTTGGACTTGCCCGTCTCTTTCACATCAGCGGTTGGAACGCCGCGCTCGTAGCGTTGGAAGTAAATTTTGCCTTCGCGTTGCACTTCAACTTCGCACCATTCCGAGAGCGCGTTCACCACGCTTGCGCCAACGCCGTGCAATCCGCCCGAGACTTTGTATGAATTTTTATCAAACTTTCCGCCTGCACCAATGACGGTCATCACGAGTTCCAATGCCGATTTTCCTGTGTCTTTTTTAATTCCAACCGGAATCCCGCGCCCTCTATCTTGCACCGTGATTGAACCGTCTGAATTGATTGAGACATAAATGTAATCGTTGTATCCCGCCAAGGCTTCGTCGACGGAGTTATCGACAATTTCATAAACAAGGTGATGCAACCCGCGAATGCCAACATCACCGATATACATTGCAGGACGCTTGCGCACGTGCTCAATGCCGCTAAGCACTTGAATGTTTTCTGCGCCATAATCGACGGCAGTTGAAGCTTGTTTCGTTTCTTTTGTGTCGGTCAATTCCATTTGATAACGAGAAAATTGTGGCAAAAATTGTAGCAGAAAACTGAATCGGTAATATACAATTCAGACAGCGTTTGAACACGACCTATTGAGAATTTTTGAGCGGGGGCAATGAGAATTCCACATCACGATAAATTTCCGCAAGCCTTAATTCAAGGTCGTGAGTCGGTATGCGCACACTTTCACTTTTCTTCGTGTAAGAGCGCGTCAGCCAATCGCCTTCTTTGGCTCGCCCGAAGTGCGTTATCAGAATAGACTCTGAATCTACAAGCAACACATCGGTTAAGGAGTCAATCGCCGCGTAAAATTTAAGTTTGGTCATCACTTCTCGACTTGTGTTGGATTTGGACAAGACTTCAACGAGAACTGTCGGATTGAGCAAGGTTTTCGGTGTAGTTTCTGCTGTAAGTTCTGGCGTTCCACAGACAAGCACGACGTCGGGATAAAAGTAAACCGATTCTTCTCGTTCTTTGTCGTATCCCCTAACGCGCTGGTCGCTCGTGAGCACACGGCACTTTTTGTTCTTTTTGATGACTTCGTTTCTCAACTCGCCGATGATGTTGGCACAAATTGAGTTGTGCGCTATTTCTGCGCCTGCCATTGCAATAATTTCTCCTCCAAAAAATTCGTGCTTTGTGTCTCTTTCAGCCAGTTCCAGCGCGAAGTATTCTTCTTCGGTGTGTCGTTTTTCTGCAACTTGTTCCATAGCCATTTAACTTAAATATTTCACTTAAACATGATGTCTTTAACGGCTTCTTTGCC
>JBKBRB010000036.1:0-5185 GCA_046292465.1 Chloroherpetonaceae bacterium | reverse complement strand
ACTTGCAACAGCGCAGGCTGAGATGCGTTCTGATTGCCACTCTGACGAATCTCTCGAAGGTCTGCAAGCGCAAACCGACGCTGACCACTTGCTGCGAGTCTGGCTTTTAACTTGCCGCTTTTTACAAATCGCTCAACGCTTTTAACCGAAAGGTTCAAATACTTTGCTGCTTCAACAATCGAGAGATATGTTCGCTCTTGGTAATCTTTCATGCTCAACTGTTCAGCGAGTAATTCGGTGCTTCTTTGGTAATAAAGACGCTGTGCGGGTGCGATTCGCGCAAGCCTGCATTGGTGATTTTAACGAGCTTCGTTTTGGTTTTAAGGTCTTCAATGGTTTTTGCGCCACAGTAGCCCATCGCCGCACGCAAGCCGCCAATGAGTTGATAGACGACTTCGCTTAGTGAGCCTTTATACGGCACTCTGCCCTCAATGCCTTCGGGCACAAATTTTTTGACATCGTCTTCGGCATCTTGAAAATAGCGGTCGCTTGAGCCTTCGGCTTCGCTCATTGCGCCCAAACTGCCCATGCCGCGATACGATTTGAACTTTCTGCCTTCGTAGAGAATGGTTTCGCCCGGCGATTCATCGACACCGGCAAAGAGACTGCCAATCATCACGCTATCGGCACCAGCGGCAAGAGCTTTGACGAAATCGCCTGAATACTTGATGCCACCATCGGCAATAATCGGTGTGTTAGTTTTAGCGGCTTCTTCGTAGCAGGTCATAATTGCAGAAAGTTGCGGTACACCGACGCCTGCCACAATGCGCGTCGTGCAAATGCTCCCCGGACCAACGCCAACCTTGACGCAATCTGCACCTGCACTGACCAAATCTCTGACGCCCTCGCCTGTTGCAACATTGCCTGCAACAATAGCAAGCGTGGGAAATTTTTGTCTTATCGTTTCGACCATTTTCAGCACGGCTTCGCTGTGTCCGTGTGCCGTGTCGACGACAATAGCGTCAACGCCTGCGTTGACAAGTGCCTCAACGCGCGCCAGCGTATTGGCTCTTATGCCTACAGCGGCAGCAACACGCAATCGCCCCTGTTCATCTTTGCACGCATTCGGAAACTTCTTTTTCTTTTGAATATCCTTGAAGGTAATCAGTCCTTGCAAGTTGCCCTCTTTATCAACAATGAGCAGTTTTTCGATTTTGTGATGCTGTAAAATTTCTTCGGCTTCTTCGAGCGTGGTGCCAACTTCAGCGGTGATGAGATTTTCTTTGGTCATAATGCCTGAGATTTTTTGATGCAGGTCGGGCTTGAAACGCAGGTCGCGGTTGGTGATAATGCCGCGCAGTTTTTTGCGATGCAGATTGTCGGCACCATTCTCCACAACGGGAATGCCTGAAATAGAATACTTTGCCATGAGGTCAAGCGCATCTTTAACTGTCGCATCTTCGGTGAGCGTAATCGGATTTTTAATCATGCCGCTCTCCGAACGCTTGACGCGGTCGACTTCAGCCGACTGCTGTTCAATCGTCAGATTCTTGTGAACGACCCCCATTCCGCCTTCGCGTGCAAGGGCAATTGCCATTTCGGATTCGGTAACGGTATCCATCGCTGCTGAAAGCAAGGGAATGTTGAGCATAATAGATTTTGTAAGACGCGTTTTGACTTCCGCCTCACGCGGCAAAACTGCCGAACGCGCAGGCACAAGCAAAACATCATCGAAGGTCAAGGCTTCAAAGAGAATTTTGGACATAAGTTGAATACTGTTTGGGTTACTTGTTCTGATGAGTCATCTTTCGCAACGGTGCGAACGATGCAAAATGTGGTGTGGCGTGTCATTGGTGATTTCCTTTTACGAAATTACAATATCCTTTCGCTCAAAGCAATTTGTTCGCGCCGATTTGAATCCCGCCAATTTGTTCGAACAAAAAGAGGGCGACAGTGCGCCCTCTCCTTTTATGCCTTTGCGTTTTACCCTTAAAAGGTCTTGCCAATCGTGGCGTTGACTATGAACGAGTTGGAGTTGCTAATGAGAAAGAATCGCGCGTCTGCACCGAAAGTTAAATCGCTGCCGAGCGGGAAAAAGAACGTTGCTCCTGGCGCAACCATAAATTCGGAACTGCTTGCAGACTGAGAGCCGCCGCCGCCAAAGAAAGGATTCGCTGGCACTGATGTGGTAATCGAGATACTAGCAATTCCGATATACGACGACGTGCGAAGTTTGAAGGATTGTCCACTGAGCTCGACGTTATATAATATCGGCTCCTGCATACCAAACGTTAGCGGACGTTTTGAAGTCTCCTTGCCCTTCCGACTTGCCCAAGTGATACGCGAAAACGCCGCCGATATAAATTTGCTTCTGCGATTCAATAACCCCGTCTTTGCCTATTCGGGCACCGAAGCCGAGATTAAACGCATCTTTGAAGCCGTATCCTGCCATTGCCTCCGCTTTGATTTGGGCGTTGGCTTCTGTGGCTACAAAAGAGAGCGCAATCAGCACGATTGCAAAACAAGTGATTCTTTTTTTCGTCATGACTATTAAATTAAAAATTGATTTGGTTTGGTTTTAATGTTAAAAGTGCAGCAGAGAAAGAACAAAAAACTTTACTCGGCTTGGGTTGCTTGCGGCAGGGAAAATACTAGTTAGTTTCCGCCACCAGAAGAGGAAATGTGTAACACGTCAAAGTTCCCCGTTAGCGATATTGATGTGCTCGTGATTGTGCCGTTGACTTCTTCGCGTAGCGTGCCAGTGTAGTTGCCTTGAATGCGTCCTCCGACGGCGTCATAGCGCGTTACGTTGATGGTTGCCGAAGTGCCGCTAATTGTTGTATTACCATCAAAACCGCCAACGAACTTTCTTCCTTCCACATAGAGTTCAAAACCTGCGGTTTGCGACGAAGATTGATACGTGCCCGTTTGAGTGCCGCGAAAGCCAGATAGGCACGCTGTCCGAATAGAATCTGTATCAAGAACTTCAACAAATTGTACGCAGACTGTCGCGCTATCGTCTTCGTTATATGTACCTACGGCTGGCGCAGGAAAGCCAGCAACTGACGCAGGAACGGTAAAGGTTCGGTTATTGTAGCCTGCCCCGTTGACTGTAAAAGAGTTTGGAGGCGTTCCTCCACTGGGATTTGCAGGATTATCATCTTTTTTGCAAGCGGAAATGAGCGAAAGGAAAAGAAGTGCGAGCAGTGCTTTTTGAAACAAGTTTGTTTTCATTTTTGTCTCCTTTTGGCGTTATTAAAACATTGACGCTGAGGCAAAAGCACCTGTGTTACACGAAGCAAAGCGGAAAAGCACCTCTCGCTAAGAAAGTTCATTTTTCATACAACATTAGGGTTTTGTCTCCAACGACAATGGACAAATATCGTAATTGAGAATTACGATTTCAAACCCATTTTCCTGAATTGTGATAAACCGCAACAGTTTGACCCAATCAGAATTCTACTGCGTCGCTATATGAAAGCACATATCACAACGCCTGAACATTTCCCCTATGATTTGGCTTTCCAAACAACTGCCTGAATAATTTCATCTGCAAAAGTGTAACTTTGTCCATTTCATTTTCAACCGTTCAATTTTATGGATAAACAAAAAGAACAGGAACTCAAAAGTCTTGCGCTCAAAGTGCGCGAGCATATTGTCCGCATGTCAGGCAACGGCGGCTGTTTCATCGGCGCGTCGCTCTCTTGCACCGACCTTATCGTCTATCTCTACAAAGAAGTTTTAGGTCTCACGCCCGATAAGGTTCAAGACGAAAACCGCAATTACCTTCTGCTCTCCAAAGGGCACGATGTGCCCGCGCTTTACGGCACACTTGCTGAACTGGGCTTCATCGAGCGCGAACGCTTGAAGAATCATCTTCAGACAAACGATTCAATTTATTGGCATCCGAATTGCGCTGTAGCGGGCATTGAGTTTCATTCGGGCTCGCTTGGGCATTTGCTTTCGGTCGCAATGGGTATTGCCTACGACATTAAACTGCGCGGTGGCAAAAACAAAGTATATGTGATTTTGGGCGATGGCGAACTCAACGAAGGCTCTATGTGGGAAGGCTTTCTTGTAGCAAAAGCCCTGAAACTCGATAACCTCATCGCTATCGTCGACCGCAACGAGTTTCAAGCCAATTTGCGCACCGAAGAACTCATTCCGATTGAACCGCTCGAGCCCAAATTTGAAGCCTTTGGTTGGAATACAAAGCGTGTGAGCGGACACGATTTCCATGCGCTTGAAGAATCTTTCAAATGGATTCCCGAAAATGGTGCGCCCAGCCTCATCATTGCCGATACAGTGCGCGGCAAAGGTCTACCCAGCATCGAGCGGCGCGCCGACCGTTGGTTCGTCAACTTCAAACCCGAAGAAATCGAACAACTCTTGAAAGAACTGCACGGCGAAGCACAAGCAGAATTGACTTCGGAAACTTTAATGGTGAGGTAAAATGAAGGCGTTGGAACTACCTATTGTTGTATCGTTTGAAGAAGATACTTACATCGCACGATGTCCCTTGATACAGGGCGCATTCGCAGAAGGCGATACGCCACAAGAAGCCACAAAGGAACTGGCAGAAGTTATAGAGTTAATTCTGGACTATCGACAAGAGCGTGGTGATGATATGAGTGCGCTACTTGAAACGCTGACCGTTGAGTCAGATAAAATTGTAACCACGATAACCATAGGGAGATAATGCCAAAACTCCCAACGTTGAAATACGAGGAAATTACCGCAAAAATGAAGCGTTTAGGATTCCGACTGCACCGTCAAGGAAAAGGCTCTCATGAAATTTGGGTACGCGATGCAGACGGAAAAATTGTGCCAGTCCCGAAACATCGTGGCAAAGACATCAAGACAGGAACACTGCGCGCTATCATTCGTGAAATTGGCGTCAGCGTTGAGGCATTCTTAGAGGCGTAAGTCTTAAAAAAACAGTCATACATCATAAAATCATTAACCTAAAATTAGAGATGACCTACGAAGAAGTCCTAAAAGACCTTTCTCAAAAGAGCGATAAACTCGTTGTGATGACGGCAGAAAATCGTGCTGCCATTCGCAACTTGCCGCCACACTTGGGCAAGCGATTTATCGATGTCGGCATTTGTGAGCAAACTATGATTGGCATGGCGGCAGGCTTAGCCTTGCGCGGTCGCTTTCCGATTACGCATGCTTTGGCAACCTTTCTTGTCTTTCGCGCCTATGAGTTCATTCGTGATGATGTCGCAATTGCAAACTTGCC
>JBKBRB010000035.1:0-9364 GCA_046292465.1 Chloroherpetonaceae bacterium | reverse complement strand
AAGTATTTCAATTTTATTTTTCTTTATTAGGTGTCGGGATGGGGGAAGGTTTTGAATATAAAATACAATTTATTGAAAAAATTCCCATTCCCCCCATTACGAAAGAAAACCAAAGCATTGTTTCACAAATAGAAAGTTTGGTAGATAAAATCTTAGCGGCAAAGAAAGAAAACCCTCATGCGAACACAATTGAGTTAGAAAAACAAGTAGACCACTTGGTCTATGGGCTGTATGAACTCACAGAGGAGGAAATAAGGATAGTGGAGGGGAAATAAAATCTCTGCGCTTCTCTGCGCCCTCTGTGGTGAAATATAAACCACGGAGAAACACGGAGTTCTCTGTGCCTCTCTGCGCCCTCTGTGGTGAAATAAAAAAAATCAACGCAAGGCGCGATAGAGCAGAACGGGGTAGGGTTCGTCGGAGTAGAAGATGGATTTTTCAGGCGGTAGTTCGAGAAAGCCGTCGCAGTCGACCAGATTGGCAAAGTCGCCCGAGCCGTGTCCTTTGATTGGTTGGGCTTCGAGCGTGCCGTTGCGTTTGGAGCGCAGTTTGACAGGCAAAAAGTAAGTGAGTTTAGGTTTGAAAATAATATCGCTTTCTAACGAGGCGTAAAGTTGCATGTCAGGCGCAACGCCCATAGAGCGCAACAGCCACGAGCGAACATATTTGAGAAAGCAAACCACAATCGAAACCGGATTTCCCGGAAGCGCGAAAACAAACTTCAACCCTTTTCGCCCAAACCACATGGGCTTTCCAGGGCGTTGTTCAATTTTGTGAATGAGTTGGCGCACGGAGAGATTGGCAAGAACAGACGGCAACACATCGACGCTTCCTGCCGAAACGCTTCCTGTTGTCAGAATCACATCATACTCATTCAAAAGTCGCGCTAAAAGCGATTCCATTTCGTTGCGGTCGTCGCGCGTGTGGAATCGGTCCGATGCGATGTTCATTTCAGCCAAAAAGGCTTGAAGCGTATAGGCGTTGCTTTGGCGGATTTGGTGCGGGAGCGGCGTGTGGTCAATCGGCACGAGTTCGTCGCCGGTTGAGACAATGGCAATTTTCGGACTTTGATAAACGCGCAAAGTGGATTTGCCGATGCTGGCGGCGACTGCAATTTCAGCCGGCGTGAGTCGCACCCCTGCTTGAACGATGATTTCGCCTTGTTTGCGGTCGTCGCCTTGCCGGTGAATATGTTGCCACGCTGTTTCAGGCACGGCTTTGATGTCGATGATTTTTTTACTGCCGTCGGTTTGAACTTCCACGTCTTCGATGCGCACCACAGCGGTTGCGCCTTTGGGCAACACTGCACCGGTCATAACTTCAACGGCGAGCGAAGGATTCGGCAAGGTGCTTTCAGGCGCGCCTGCAAATTGGGTATGCGCCACTTCAAAGCGTGTTTGTCCTGCTTGCACGGCGTCGAAGGAAACAGCGAAGCCGTCCATCGCCACACGATTAAAGGGCGGAAAATCTCTATCGGCAATCAGCGGTTCAGCCAGAATGTGTCCGAGTGCGTCGGCGAGCGGCACGGTGGTTTCACCGAAGTTACCTAAATGCGCGAGTAAAATTTGTTCCGCGTCGTGAACGGCGGTCATATATCGGTCGGAATGGTTTAATCGGAATAGCGTTCTTCTTTCCAAGGGTTGGCGGTCATCGAGTAGCCGAAGTCTTCCCACATACCGGGTTTATCTTTCGGAAGAAATTCAAATCCTTTGACCCATTTTGCACTTTTCCATGCGTAGCGTTTCGGGACGAGCAGTCGGCACGGTGCGCCGTGTTCGGGCGTTAGCGGTTTGCCTTCCCACGAGTGGCAGAGCATAACAGTTTCATCTTGCAAGACATCAAGCGTGAGGTTGGTCGTATAGCCGCCGTAGCAATGCACCATCACGGCTTTGGCTTCG
This sequence comes from Chloroherpetonaceae bacterium, assembly GCA_046292465.1. Classification (GTDB taxonomy): domain Bacteria; phylum Bacteroidota; class Chlorobiia; order Chlorobiales; family Thermochlorobacteraceae; genus JANWWM01. Next base: position 7,466 of record JBKBRB010000035.1, on the reverse strand, counting down.
GCTTTGAGTTGAACGAGTTTAAGCACTTCGGCAATCGGGACGCCGGTCCAAGTTTTATCGAGCATCGACCAGCGTGTTACGCAGTGGAAATCGGCGGTCATGGTTTTTTGGGGCATCTTCATGAAAAATTCCCAATCGAATTCAAACGGCTCTTCGACTAATCCCTCCAAGCGAAATTTCCAGTTGGCTTTCACGACATGAACCGTTTCGCCGTAGGTCAGCACCGGAAATTTGTGCGTTACGACTTGACCGGGCGGCAATTTAAGTTCGCCAAATTCATTGCGTTTTCCTGCTAATTCGGGCGGTGGCGTGATAAATGGCATTGCTTCAAGGGTTTAAGTGATGTTTGAACATGGAACTTTTTATCGAAAGATAGAACGAACTACTCGAAAAATCGCTTTGCAAATTTAGTTTTTTCAAATCAGTATCAACAAAACATCGTCCTGAACATTTTGACGATGCACAACTTCAATTAACTATGTAAAGGAGGAAGAACAATGCTTTCATTTCTTGACCGTGAAAAATCGATTGCGGAACCGGGCTACAATCGCTGGCTCTTTCCGCCTGCCGCACTTGCTGTTCATTTGTGTATTGGGCAAGTGTATGGTATTTCTGTGTTCAACATTCCGATGACGAAGCTTATCGGCATTACGGAGTCGCAAAAAGGCGTGGATTGGACCATTCCCGAAATCGGGTGGATTTTCTCGATTGCGCTGGCGATGCTCGGCATTTCCGCCGCCGTGTTTGGCAAATGGGCAGAGCGTTCAGGTCCGCGCAAGACGATGTTTGTTTCAGCACTTTGCTGGTCGGCAGGCTTTTTAATCGGCGCGCTTGGCATTTACCTGCACAACATCTGGATACTGTATTTCGGCTACGGCGTTATTGGCGGCATCGGGCTTGGACTGGGCTACATTTCGCCGGTCTCTACGCTGATGAAATGGTTTCCAGACCGACCGGGCATGGCAACAGGCATTGCGATTATGGGCTTCGGCGGCGGCGCGATGATTGGCTCTCCGCTGGCGGTTGAACTCATGAACTACTTCAAAACGCCAACTTCTATGGGCGTTTGGGAAACCTTCGTCGCCATGGGTTTGATTTATCTCGTCTTTATGCTCTACGGTGCATTTACGGCGCGCGTGCCCGCTCCTGATTGGAAACCCGAAGGTTGGACGCCCAGCGCACAGCCGAAGAAAATGGTTACAACGGCAAATGTTACTGCCGACATGGCAATCAAAACACCGCAGTTCTGGCTCTTGTGGGGCGTCTTGTGTCTCAACGTGACGGCAGGCATTGGCGTGCTCGGGCAAGCTTCACCGATGATTCAAGAAATGTTCTTGCTCAAAAAATTCCGCGACATGGGCTTAGACGAACAGCAAGTTATCAAAATGGCGGCGGCGGCAGGCGGCGGATTTGCGGCGTTGCTCTCGCTCTTTAACCTCGTTGGTCGCTTCTTCTGGTCGTCGCTCTCCGACATTCTTGGACGCAAAACCAACTACATGATTTATCTCGGTCTTGGCACCGTGCTCTACGCCTTGATTCCGACGACTGGTCAAATCGGTAGCGTGGTGCTCTTCGTCGCGCTCTTCGCTGTGATTATGAGCATGTATGGCGGCGGCTTTGCCACGATTCCCGCTTACCTCAAAGACATGTTCGGCACGATGCAAGTCGGCGCGATTCATGGTCGTCTTTTAACTGCGTGGTCGACTGCCGCCGTCTTAGGACCGGTGCTTGTCAACTACATTCGCGAGTATCAAATCAACAACGGTGTGCCCAAAGCCGAAGCCTACAACATCACGATGTATATCATGGCGGGGCTTTTAGTGGTTGGATTTATCTGCAACTACTTGGTCAAAGAAGTGGAAACGAAATTCCATCACGTCGAGGAAACGGCTACGAACTTACAAACGCAACGCGCTTAACCAAAGGAGACCTAACACATGTCAGCAAAATCTTCATCAAACATAGTTCAACTCATCATCGGCTGGTCGATTGTCGGCATTCCCTCGCTGTGGGCTATCTGGCAAGTGGTGGTTAAAACGATTGTGCTGTTTCAATAAGCATGTCGTTTCATCGGAACATCAAAAGGCAATCGGAAACGGTTGCCTTTTTTATTCACAAACTTGTCATTCAAGCAGAGCGGAGAATCGCATTTAATGAGCAACAAGAGTAAGTCGTGAGTAATGTGGAAACGCTTCTCGTTCTTCATGATTCATTGCTCACCGCATCTTGTTCCTTGTTACGCTTTTGGTCGAAGTAGCGTCGCAAGGTTTCAGCGGTGCGTTTGCCGACGGCTTGCTCCAACTGCTCAAACGACGCCGATTCCACTTGTGCCACCGAGCCAAAAATTTTTAGCAACTTTTCGGCTTTGGCTTTTCCGATGCCGTCAATTTCCAAGAGTTCCGTCGAGAGCGTGCGTTTATCGCGCAACTCACGATGAAAAGTAATCGCAAAGCGATGCGCCTCGTCGCGCACTTGTTGCAAGAGTTTGAGCGACGACGACGTTTTCGGCAAGTTGAACGGAAGCGATTCATTCGGAAAAAAGACTTCCTCGAGCCGCTTCGCCAAGCCAATCATGGGAATGTTCAAGCCGAGTTTTTGCAACACCTCAAATGCGGCAGATAGTTGCCCTTTGCCGCCGTCAATCACAATTAAATCAGGCAAGGGCAGTTCGGTCGAGAGCGAACCGCTATAACGCCGTTCAATTACTTCCGCCATTGAAGCAAAGTCATCAATGCCTTCGACGGTGCGAATCTTGAACTTGCGATAATCCGATTTCTTCGGTTTGCCATCAACGAAACAGACCATCGCCGAAACGGTTTCCGCACCCTGAAAGTGAGAGTTATCGAAGCACTCGATTCGGCGGGGGAGTTTGGGCAGTCGCAAATCGCGCTCGAGCGAATACACACTGTTCGGAATGGCTAAGGCTTCACCGCGCTTTTGTTTTTGAATGAGATATTCGCTCAAAAGATGCTCCGCGTTGGCGCGGCACATGGCAACGAGTTTCGCCTTGTCGCCAATTTGCGGCACAACAATATGCACCGACTTCGCTTCGCCTGCTTCTTGCACGCGCTTTATCAGGAGCGATTCAATCGCTTCGCGCGATTCTACTTCGCACGGCACGAAAATTTCATCAGGCACCACATCAGTTGTTTCCAAGTAATACTTTTCCATCAAGCGCGAAATCATCGCCGATTCCGATTCATCATTCACATTTGAAAAATAAAAATGCTGTGAGCCAAGCAGTTTCCCATCGCGCACCTTGAAGACGACGCCGCACGCCTCATTTTGACGCGACGCAACCGCAAAAATATCGCGGTCGATGTCGTCTGTTGTGAGCACCTTTTGCTTGGACGAATATCGCTCGAGTGCCTCGAGTTGCTTTTTGAGCATGGCGGCTTGCTCGAATTTCATCTCCTTGGCATACTGCTTCATGCGGGCTTCAATCGAGCGCGAAACTTCCTTCGTTTTTCCTGACAAGAGTCGCTTCACTTCGTCAATCATCGTGCGATAATCTTCCATGCTTTGAAAGCCTTCGCACGGTCCTTGGCACTTCTTGATGTGATAATCCAAACAGACTTTGAACTTTTTTTGTGCAATCGTTTCGGGCGTCATTTTCAAGGAGCAACTTCGCACTTGAAAAATTTCACCAATCGCATCGAGCAAAAAGCGCATTTGTTTGGATTCGGTGTAAGGACCGTAATACTTCGAACCATCGCGCCGCACGGTTCTTGTCGGAAAGACGCGCGGAAAGGGTTCATTCGTTACGACGATGTAAGGATACGATTTATCGTCGCGCAAATTGATGTTGTATTTGGGTTTCAGTTGCTTGATGAGATTGTTTTCAAGAATGAGGGCTTCAACTTCGGAACTGGTGAGGATAAGTTCAAGGTCGCTAATTTTGCTGACGAGCAGGCGCGTTTTTTCGCTGTGGTCGGAAAGATTGCGAAAGTATGATTGCACCCGCGCACGCAGGTTCTTCGCCTTGCCGACATAAATCACATTCCCTGTTTTGTCTTTGAATTGATAAACGCCGGGCGTTGTCGGAAGACTTTCCAATTTAAGCCGTAGTGTTTCTGACAGTTGAAGGTCGCTCATGTTGCAGTTTTGATGAAGTGCGAAATAAACAAAAAGATGCCACAAAATCTTTCACTTTCGTAATCATGCCAAATAGGACTTTCGTATCATTTTTTTTTGTTTTTTGTATTTAGAAAAAGTCTAAATAAGCACTATATTTGCACTTGTTTTTTCAGCAACTCAAATCTCTTTTTGTTCAATGAAACGACTACCCTTGAAATTGACGGTCTTAGCGGCATGCCTCGCGCTTGCCTTTGTTTCTTTCAACTGTAAAGATACTCTGACGGACACTCCGAGCGACACCTTCAATCGCAAAGCCATGCTCGAGAATGTTGCCGATAACATCATCATTCCAAGTTTTGCCGAACTGCAAACCAAAGTCAATGCCCTGAATAGTGCTGTCAACGCATTTGTGCAAACGCCAAACGAAACCACTCTGCAAGCCGCACGCGCCGCGTGGGAAGAGGCTTACCTTTCGTGGCAATATGCCAATGGCTTCAACTTCGGACCGGCGCAAACTTCAATCGGCACGCTCTTTCAACGTGTGGGGGTCTTTCCTGTGAACGCTTCCCAAATTGAAAACTTCGTCGCCAACCGCACCTTCAACAACGACCTTTCGCGCGACACACGCGGCTTCAACGCGATTGAGTATTTGCTCTACGACGCCGTCAGCGTTAGCGAAGTGCTCGGAAAATTTAGCAACCAAAACCGACGCGATTACCTGCTCATCATTACTGCCGAACTCAAAGCGACCGTTGACGCCGTTGTGAATGGTTGGCAATCCTATCGTGCAGAGTTTGTCTCGAATGTGGGAACAGACATCGGCAGTTCAACCTCGATTCTCTTCAACGAATTTGTGATGAACTTCGAGAGCATCAAGAACTTCAAACTTGGTGTGCCGCTCGGACGCCGTCCGGGTCAAACGCAACCTGAACCCACACGCGTCGAAGCCTTTTACAGCGGCAAATCGATTCGTTTTATGCGTGAGCATCTCAAAGCCGTTGAAGAACTTTACTACGGCATTGGACGCAACGGCGTTGATGGCGTTGGCTTTGTCGAGTATCTGCGCAGTGTGCCAAGCGGAAATGAACTCATCGCGCAAACCGAAGCGCAACTTGCGCTCGTCAAGCAACGCATGAACGCGCTTCCGGTTGATGCTCGACTTTCCGAGCTCATCGTAACGAACTTTGCGCAAGTCGATGCGCTCCATACCGAACTCCAACGACACACGCGCTTTTTCAAAAGTGAAATGGCGTCGCTCCTTTCGCTCTCCATCACATTCAGCAGTGGCGACGGCGATTAACGCTTTGAAAGAAGATGATGAAACGGCTACTCTGCTTTCTTGAAACGCCTGTGCATAGCGCGCCGCTTGCAGTGTTCCGCATTGTGTTCGGACTCGTGATGCTCATTAGCACGGTGCGCTTTTGGCTTTTAGGCTGGATTGAAGACCAATACATCACGCCGATTTTTCACTTCAAGTATTACGGCTTTGAATGGATTGAGCCGCTCAACGCCGTGGGAATGTATCTCATCTTTTTAGTGATGGGCATCAGCGCGCTGGGCATCATGCTGGGCGCGTTCTATCGCCTTTCATCAATCGTCTTTTTTCTCGTCTTCACCTACGTTGAACTGCTTGACAAAGCCTATTACCTCAACCATTATTACTTCGTTAGCATCACGGCGTTTCTTTTGACGCTTGTGCCTGCGCACCGATATTTCTCCATCGACGTGTGGCGCAATCCCCAAATCGAATGCACCGAAGTGCCGCGCTGGGCGATTGACCTCTTCAAACTTCAACTTGCGATTGTCTACATTTTTGCGGGCATTGCGAAAATCAACTCTGAATGGCTACTCAACGCCATGCCGCTTCGCCTGTGGCTTCGCGCACAAGACACGCTTCCACTTATCGGCTGGGCAATGCCTTACGACCTCACCGCATACTTGTTCAGTTGGGCGGGCATGCTTTACGATTGCACGATTGTTTTCTTCTTGATGTGGAAACCGACGCGCGCGCTTGCTTACCTTGCCGTTATTGGCTTTCACGTCATCACAGGCATGATGTTTCCGATTGGCGTGTTTCCGATTGTGATGATTGGCGCAACGACGATTTTCTTCTCCGAAAACTTTCACAAAAAAACGATTGAGTTCCTTCGTTCAGCCTTTGGCAAAAATTTCCCGAAACCGCTTGCAACTTCAACGCCGAAACTTTACGCCACGCGCTTTCAGCCGATTTTGCTCGGCGTGCTTTTGATTCACTTTGTGCTTCAACTCTTGATTCCGTTCCGATTTCTCCTTTATCCGCAAAACGAGTGGTGGAATCCAACCGAGTTTTTTTGGAACGAGCAGGGCTATCGCTTTTCGTGGCGCGTGATGCTGGTTGAAAAAGCAGGCACGGCAATTTTTTACGTGAAAGACACACAAACAGGACGCGAAGGCGTGGTCGATAATCGCGAGTTCCTTAATCCCACGCAGGAAAAGCAGATGTCGTTTCAGCCTGATATGATTTTGGAATTTGCGCATTTTCTCAAACGCCACTACGCCGCAAAAGGCGTGCATAACCCCGAAGTGCGCGCCGAAGTTTATGCCACGATGAACGGACGCTTGGGCAAATTGCTCATCGACCCAACCGTGAACCTTGCCGAACAGCAAGAGGGATTCAGCCATAAAGACTGGATTCTGCCGTTTAACGAGCAACCCACATTTTCAAATGTGAAAAAATGAAGTCGCTGTTTTTACTTGTTACAACTCTTGTTGGAATTTCGGTTAAAGCGCAAGAGCCAACGATTTCAGGCACGGTCAGCGATGCACAAACAGGCGAAGCGATTGCGGGCGCATCGGTTATGCTCAAAGCACAGGGCGTTGGTGGTTTCACAAATGCAAGAGGCGAGTTTTCGTTTCGTGCAAAGCGTGTTGGAGTTGATTCGCTTGTTGTTTCCGCCGTCGAGTATGAACGCACAGCATTGGCTTGTCAAATTGCATCAAGCGGCGCGCGCTTTGACATTCGCTTGAAGCGGCGCGTCTATCAATCGCGCGAAATTTTGGTGCAAGGCGAAAGCGAGAATCGATTTGGCATTTCAAAATTGGGGTCGGTTGAAGGCACAGCCATTTACGAGGCGAAGAAAACGGAAGTCATTACGCTCAAAGATGTAACGGCAAATTTGGCTGTGAATCAAGCGCGACAGACCTTTGCCAAAGTTTCAGGGTTGAACATCTGGGAGTCGGACGGCGGCGGCATTCAACTTGGCATTGGCGGCAGAGGCTTGAGCCCAAATCGCACCTCGAACTTCAATGTGCGGCAAAATGGATACGACATTTCCGCAGACCCGCTCGGCTATCCTGAAAGTTACTACACGCCGCCGTTTGAAGCGTTAGAACGCATCGAGGTTGTGCGT
>JBKBRB010000034.1:0-12967 GCA_046292465.1 Chloroherpetonaceae bacterium | reverse complement strand
TAATACGGGGAACTTCACCCCAACCGCAGCATCGCATTGGCGGCACGAAACGGTCGACCTCTCAGAATTTGCAGGGCAAACCGACTTGCTCATTGGATTCCGCGCCACATCAGCATTTGGCAACAACGCTTGGATTGCCAATGTTACGATTCAAGATGTGCCGCAATTTGCGACAAACAATGTAACGGCAAACGGTTCGTTCTCGCAGTTTGGTCTGACGATAAACTTTACCAACTTTGGCGGCACAGGCGGAAATCTCTACTTCTCGCGTTTCAACAATGCGCCAACGAGCGACGCCTCGACCGAATATGCAACCAATACATCGGCAACTGCTCCTGATGGCTCTATCTTCACGCCTGATGTCTCCGCACCGCGCTGGTGGACGGTTACTTACGACGGTCAAGTGCTCGCCGCCACGATTAATTACAGCGTCTCGATAGACTATACGGGCGTGCCGGGCATCAATAATCCTGACCGTCTCTACATTGCGCGCCGTTCCAATCGCTTTGGCTCGTGGATTGCTTTGCCCACAACGCGCTCGGGCACTATCTTAACGGCAACAGGCTTAACCGGCTTTTCGGACTTCACGATTAGCAGTAGCAGTTTAGACAATCCATTGCCCGTTAATTTGAGTGCCTTCACAGGTCGCAATGTTTCGCGTGGCGTCGAACTTCGCTGGACAACCGCAAGCGAAACCGACAACGCCGGCTTTGAAGTGCGCCGCACTGAACTCATCAACGGCGTGGAGCAAGAGTGGCTTACGGTCGCTTCATATCGCACCACATCGTCGCTTGCAGGACAAGGCACAACCAACCAAGCGCATAACTACACCTACACCGACGGAGGCGTGCAAGTGGGCAAAACCTATCGCTATGCCTTGCGCTCTGTGGATTTGAACGGCACGATTCACGACTATCCGCAAACGGTTTCGGTAGAAGTGAATTCGCTTGCGCCGAAGGTTTATACCTATAAGCTCGAGCAAAACTATCCGAACCCGTTCAACCCCTCGACGCGCATTGTCTATCAAATTGCAGCCGCAGGCAATGTCAGTCTCGAAGTTTTTGATATGTTGGGACGCAAAGTGGCAACGCTGGTCAATGAACGCAAAGAAGCAGGCGAGTATTCGGTGAACTTCAACGCGCAAGGGCTCTCGAGCGGCGTTTATTTCTATCGCTTGCAAACCGATAGGTTCACACAAACGAAGAAGTTGATGCTCGTCAAGTAGTGCGAAAGCCAAAGCAAAAAGATTGAGAGAGAAAAGCGTCTTGCTGGAAACGGCGAGACGCTTTTTTAATGAATGGTGAATGGTGAAGAATGAACAGCGAGCGGCGTCTTCACATGACTCACTACTCATTATTCATTATTCATTATTCACTAGTCCTTCCGAACAGCGTGAGAAATCCAATCAAACGAAACGAATGAAGCGCAAAACGGCTTTTAATGGCAATTCGAAAGAACAACAAAACGACGAACCATGACGATTGCAATTTTCGGCGGTGGCGTAGCAGGGCTTACTGCTGCGATTCATCTCTTAGACAAAGGCTATAGCGTAACGCTCTACGAAAAACGTGCCGTTTTGGGCGGCAAAGTTTCCGTCTGGAAAGATTCAGATGGCGATTCGATTGAATCTGGACTGCACGTTGTGTTTGGCGGATACAAAGAACTGCAATCTATTTTGAAACACATTGGTGCTGAAGATGCAATTTTGTGGAAAGACCTCGCGCTCGTTTATGCTGAAAAAGACGGCAAACAAACTTCGTTTGAAAAGCAAAAAGGCTTGCCGAGTCCGCTGGCAGAACTGGTTGGTGGCTTGAAAACGAATGTCATCACTTGGCGCGATAAACTCTCGCTTATTCGCGGGCTATTGCCGCTCCTGCTCTTCGGAAAAGAAGATTACTTTCGCTCGCAAGACCACATGACCTATTCCGAATGGCACGCACGACATGGCATTACCGAAAACGCGCTCCAACGCCTGTGGCGACCGATTTCGCTTGCGCTTAACTTCATCGAGCCAAATGTTATTTCCGCACGACCGATGATTACCATCTTCAACTATTTCGGACGCAATTACGAAGACGCACGCTTCGGCTTCTTCAAAGCCAACCCCAACGACTCAATGATTGAACCCATGCGCCAATACATTTTGAAGAAAGGCGGCACGATTGAAAACAACGCACGCCTCAAAGAATTTGTGCTGAACGATACAGGAGAAATTCAATCCGCATTGCTCGGCGACGGACGGCGCATCGAAGCCGATGCCTATATTTCCGCACTGCCCGTTCATTCCTTCAAAAAAATCATTCCAAAAGCGTGGCTCAAATATGATTACTTCAAGAATCTTTTTCACTTCGTTGGTAGCCCTGTGGCGAATTGCCAACTGTGGTTCGATAAAAAAATCACCGATACCGATAACTTGATGTTTTCGCACGGCACAACCTTCGCCACCTTTGCCGATGTCGCTATCACTTGCACAGGCGATTATCAAGCAGGTCAAGGCACAGCAATGGGCGGAAGCGTTTTGAATCTTGTGCTCGCGCCCGCGCATCACTTGATGGAATTGCCAAACGATGTGATTGTGGAACAAGTCATGAAGGAACTTGAATCGCGTTTCCCAAAAATGCGCGAAGCAAAACTGCTGAAATCCACGATTGTCAAAATTCCTGAATCGGTCTATAAAGCCGTGCCTGGTGTCGACCAATTTCGACCCGACCAAATTTCACCGATTCCGAACTTCTTTTTGTGCGGCGATTACACATATCAAAATTATCTTGCCTCAATGGAAGGCGCGGCGCGTAGCGGCAGAGCCGTCGCCGAAAAATTGAGCATGCGCTTGCCGAAAAAACAACCCGTTGAACTTTCAGTTTAACCGATGCCAACCTTAGCCGATGCCAACTTTTAATCTTCTTGCCGACATTGCAACTTACTGTGCAGAAAAAAACTGCACCATTCCCGACGCCATGATTGACTACGAGCTGGCACAAGGACGCAGTTCGCGCGAAGCGATTTTTGCCATGCTCGATAAAACCCTCACCGTGATGGAGCAAGCCGTTGAGCAAGGGCTTACTCAACTGATGCTGACCAAAAGCGGCATGCTGAAAAATTGGGCGAAAGCCGTCTTTGAGTCGAAGGTTTCAACGCTGGGCGTGCCGTTACAGAAAGCCGTTGCGCGTGCCTTAGCCGTGAGCGAAGTCAATGCATGTATGGGCAAAATTGTTGCCGCGCCAACAGCAGGCTCATCGGGCATTATGCCAGCAACGCTCGTAACTATGCGCGAAGAGCATCATATTTCGCGCGAAAAATTGATTGAAGGATTGTTGGTCAGCGGTGCGGTGGGATTGATTTTCGCGAAGAATAGTTCGTTTGCAGGCTCAGAAGCCGGCTGCATGGGCGAAACCGGGAGCGCGGCGGCTATGGCGGCGTCGACCATCGTCTATCTCTTGGGCGGAACGGTCGAGCAGACTTTCGAAGCGGCAGGCATTGCGCTCAAAGGTGCGATGGGCTTGGTGTGCGACCCTGTGGCAGGATTGGTCGAAGAGCCGTGCGCGATTCGCAATGCGATTGGCGTTGCAAATGCTTTTACATCGGCGCAAATTGCCTTGGCAGGCGTCAAGAGTTTGATTCCGCCTGATGAAGTGATTTTCGCCACAAAAGAAGTGGGCGACCTGATGTCGCCACGCCTCAAAGAATCGGCATTGGGGGGACTTGCCAATACCAAAACCGCACGCGAAATTCAAAAGAAAGTTTTTCGCTCCGACGATGTGAAAATCATCGGCGAGTGAGCCTACTTCGTTGGCGTTATGTCCGCATAAAGTTTTGCCGTTCTGCCGAGCGATTTTTCCAGATTGATTTTGGCGACGAGGTAATCATAAACGGCTTGCAAGTAGTTGCCTTTGGCTTGGGTGAGCGCGAGTTCGGCGTCGGTGAGTTCTAACGCCGAGCCAATGCCTTGTGCGCGGCGCAGGCGCGTGATGTTGTAAGAGCGTTCCGCACTTTGCACCGTTGTCGCTTGAACTTGCAAGCGTTTGGTGGCTTCTTCTACGGTTGAAAGGGCGTTCTTGACTTCGGCGCGAATGTTTTCCCGCACATTTTCGTAAAGCGTTTCTGATTTCTTCTTTTCAAGTTTGGCTTGCTGAACTTTCGCCGATGTTTGGGTGTAAGTGCCCGTAATGAACGGAAGCGAGAGCGGAACGGTGAGTTGCAATCCGACCGATAAGTTATTTCCCCAACTGTATTGGTCAAATTGAAAGTTATTGGCAAGCGTGAGGCGTTGGTATTGCGCTTGGGCGTCGAGCGTGGGCAGAAAGTTAGCGACCTCGGCATCGACTTGCGCTTCAGCAACGTCAATCTGCAATTTGAGTTGACTCACTTCGGGGCGATTTGCAATCGCTTCGCTGTAAGCTGTCTCGAAGTTCAAAATGGGCGGATTGCCGTCGAAAACAAGCGAATCGGTTAAGATGAAATCTTCGGACGCGCTCATGCTCAGTTTGGTTTTCAAGACGGTTTTAGCAATCTCGACAAGGCTTTGGGCTTTAATCAAGGTGGGGCGTAGGTTTTCGACATTCACGAAAGCGCGAAGCGTGTCGAGGTCGGCGGCGAGTCCTTGTTTGTAGAGCAAGCGTGTATCGTTCAAGGCTTGTTCGCCGCGCGCAATGCTCTGTTCTAACAGTTTAACTTGTTCCTGAGCAATTAAAACATCGTAGTAAGATTTTTTGACATCAGTAATGATGTTGGTGCGCGAGGCTTGATAGGATTGTTCGGTAAGATTTTTAATCGTGCTGGCAATGCCGATGGCGGTGAAGATTTGTGGACGGAAAATTGGCTGTTGAAGCGTCAGCGAAGCCGTGTAAGCGTTGATGTTCTTGAGTTCAATCGCGGCAAACCCAGCACCCCTGTTGCCGAAAGGAGACCCGCCACCCATGCCGCCGCCTGTTGGAAATAAATTCGTTGGAAAAAATTGGGTTTGGAGAAAGGAGTGTCCGTATTGGAAACCAAACGAAAGTTTGGGCATGGCTAAGCCACGCGCTTCACGAACACCTTCGGCGGCTTTTTCGCGTTCGAGTTTGGCGGCGATGAGGTCGCGGTTGTTTTGGAGCGCAATCCTAACCGCGTCGTTGACAGAAAGCATGCGCGGTTGAGCAAGCACCGACCAACTAAAAAGCAAGCCGAGAAAAAGTGAAAAGGTATTTTTCATTTGCGTTTATGGCGATTGATGTGATGAATTTAGGTAGAAAAGAAAATGACTGTGAGTTAGAAAATGACTCGCGGTCAGTAAAACGCTTTGAACGGTTGAAAGTTTCGGTGTGAAAAAGAAATTTGCAAGTTAAGCGAGAATTGTTATCTTTACGCCTCAAAATTCTGTAAACCTCGCAAGCAGGTCTGAAGCAGGTTTTGAAATGGGGATATAGCTCAGTTGGTAGAGCGCTTCAATGGCATTGAAGAGGTCAGGAGTTCGACTCTCCTTATCTCCACAACGGTCAGCCGTTTAGGTTCAACTCCGACAGAGGTTTGCCCCAGTGAGTGCCTAATGAACTGACCATGTGATATTGCTCGCCATGATGGAACTCTTCTTCCTAATAACGACACTTCTCTTCATCGCTTTCTTCACGGGAACGGAAACCGCCTTCATCACGGCAAATCGTGTGCGCCTGAAAATGTTTGAGCGCAAAAAACTTATCGGTGCATCATTAGCCAATCACTACCTTGCGCACATCGAAAAAGTCCTCTCTTCAACGCTGGTTGCACGTGTGCTTTTCACCGTGATATTTGCCATGCTTTTATCAGGGCTCTTTGCTCAATTTTTCGGACGAGATTCCATTTTAATTGATACGCTCATGGCGGCAACGGTGATTGTCTTTGTTGCCGATGTGCTGGCAAAGCCGCTGTTCAGAGAACTTGCTGACTATGCGGTGCTGGTTTGTGCGCCGATTCTGCGTTTCTTTCGCGTGGTATTTTTCCCTTTGATTCTCTTTTCTGAATGGACGGCACGAAGGTTCGCGGCACTCTTTGGTGCGTCGCTTCCGAGCACAACGGAATTTTACCGCAAACAAGATTTTGAAGTGTTGCTTCGCGAAAACACATTGGCAGAAACGCAACAAAAAGATGTCGAGATTATCACCAATGTGCTCACCATCAGCGATGTGCGCGTGAGGGAATGCATGGTGCCACGCACGGAAATTGCCGCGATTGAAAAATCATCGGCGATGAAAGACGTGCTTCAGAAGTTTGAAACATCAGGCTACTCGCGACTGCCCGTCTATGATGAAACCATTGATAAAATCATTGGAATTGTTTCTGTGCAAGACCTCTTCAAAAAGCCGAAAAGTTTAGAGAGCATCACAAGAGAAGTGATGTTTGTGCCTGAAACCAAAAAATCGGTCGAACTCTTATCGGAATTTTTACAAACGGGACAAAGCACCGCCGTCGTGGTTGATGAATTTGGCGGAACAGCAGGATTGATTACTGCCGAAGATTTAATCGAAGAACTTGTCGGCGATATTCAAGACGAATACGACCAAGACGACGAAGTTTTTCGCGCACTTTCCGAAAACACATTCTTGCTCAGCGCACGCTTGGAAATTGAACGCATCAACGAAAAATTCGCACTCGGAATCCCAAAAGGCGATTATGAAACGCTGGCAGGCTATATTTTGGCAAACTGCGGACGCATTCCGAAACAAGGCGAAATCATTAACATTGAACCGTTTTCAATCACGATTTCAAAAGCGACGAAAACCAAAATTGACGTCGTGAAACTTACACGCAAAACACCATAACCACATCAATTCAAACCAGACCCAAACGCGGTAATGCCTGACGAAAAGTCGCTTCTCATTGATTCACTTCGACGGCTGCGCCTCTTAGAACGCTTGCAAGATTCCACGCTCTACACTGGGCGTTCTGCAATTTCAATTTGGACGGATAAAGTGCTTGCGCCTGAACTGCTGTGGCTGTTTATCGGGGCCGTGGTGCTTTTCGTTGGAGGATTGATTTGCGCTTATTTGCTCTATGTCCGTGCGCAGCGCACTAAACGAAATGATAGCCTTCAAGCAAAAACCTTACGCCGTGCGGCAGCTGCACTATTTGCGCTCGCAAGTCAAGGTGGATTTTTCATTTTGGCAACCCTTTCGCTTTCAAATGTTTTGCCGTCGCAATTTTACGGCCAACTCTATTGGCTCGGCTGGCAAGTCTCGCTTCTTTGGTTTGTCTTCTTTGGATTTCTTTTTGCGCTTGGATTTGTGCGCGATAAAAAAAGTTACGATGTCTATTTCATTACAACTCTCGTGTTGCTCTCGTTTTGTTTAATGATTGGTTACAATGATTGGACGTGGCGACAGATATTGAGCCTCTTTATCGCGTCAATACGCTACAACATCAGAGCCGAAATGCCGTTCTCACTCGGAGAAGAGCATCTCTGGCTGAAATTCAGCAAGAATACTTACTACGCCATGACAATTCATTTTGCAGCGTGGATTGTGGCTTTTGGTCTTGGCGGATACCGCATTTACCAACGAAGTAAAGCCTATCAAGATGAGAGCGCGCGCAGTGCTTCATTTCAACTTTCCCTTGCAATGTTTCTAGTTGCGGGACTTGGCGCAATGTGCTTAACGCTTCTTTACGCAAGTCCAAAGAGCCTTTTCGGTTTGAACATTGCTCTGTCGCTGATTGCGTTGAGCGTTCTATTTTACGGTGTGAGAGCCGTGTATCGGCACGGTCGTTATCGGCGCGTTTAAGAAAGCGTTATCTAACAGATTGCATTAACATTTATCATAACAGTTATGTGCGGAGTCTTTGGAATTTTTAATTCGGATTTTGCGGCGATGGAGACCTTCTACGGACTTTATTCGCTGCAACATCGCGGACAAGAAGGCGCAGGAATTGTTGTGTCTGACTACGATGAAGAAAAAAAGAAAACGCACTTTCGCATCGTCAAAAATTTCGGGCTTGTCTCCGAAGTCTTTCGCGATGAGCGTCTGCTCGAATCTATGAAAGGGCGTGCAGCAATCGGGCACAACCGATATTCAACGATGGGCTCAGCAAAAACGCCGCAGAACATTCAGCCATTTTTGGTCAACTACAAGTCAGGGCATCTGGCGCTTGGGCACAACGGTAACCTCACGAACGAAAAGCCGTTGCGCAAAAAACTGATCGAGGAAGGCGTTTTATTTCAAGCTACTTCCGACAGTGAAATTATCTTGCATTTGATTGCGCGAAGCAAAGCCACAACGGTTGTTGAGCAAGTCTACGATGCGCTCACACAAATTCAAGGTGCGTTTTCGCTTGTGATTCTCACCGATAAACAACTTATCGCCGCTCGCGACCCCTTTGGGTTTCGTCCGCTTTCGCTTGGCATGCGTGAAAACAAAGACAAGCATGGGAAAAAATTGAAACCGACTATCGTTGTCGCAAGCGAAACCTGTGCGTTCGACATTATCTCTGCCAAATACAAGCGTGAGATTTTACCCGGTGAAATCGTAGTTATTGATAACACCACGCTTGAAACAGGTGAAGTGAAATCCGTCTTCTTGCCAAAGTCAGAGAAAAAAGCGCGATGTATTTTCGAGTATGTGTATTTCTCGCGTCCCGACAGCATGATATTTGGCGAATCGGTCGATAAGGTGCGTCGCAAGTTGGGCAAAAATCTTTCGCACGAAGGCGGAGTAAAGCCCGTCGGCGATGAAAATTATGTAACCGTCATCAGCGTGCCCGATTCGTCAAACACAGCAGCGTTAGGATTTGTAACCGAGAGCAATAAGCAAGGAAACCCTGCACGGCTCGAGTTAGGGTTGATTCGCAATCACTATGTCGGAAGAACTTTCATTCAGCCAGGCGAGCAGGAGCGTGGCTTGAAAGTGCGTTCAAAATACAACACCGTGCGCGGCGTCTTGAAAAATCGACGTATTGTGGTCGTTGATGATTCCATTGTGCGCGGCACCACCTCTAAAATGCTGGTTCAACTTCTGCGAGAAGCACACCCGAAAGAAATTCATCTGCGTATCAGTTCGCCCCCGATTACGAACCCATGCTTTTATGGAATGGACTTCCCGACAAAAGAAAAACTTATCGCGAATCAAGTCGGTGGCGATGTCGAGAAAATCCGTCAAGAACTTGGCGTCGATTCGCTCGTCTATCTTTCCATGAAAGGCTTGCTGGCAAGCGTGCCAAAGTATGAAGATGAAAAGGGAAGTTACTGCACGGCTTGTTTCAGCGGTAACTATCCGCTTCCAATTGAGGAAGTTACAACCGACAAAGAAAAAAACGACGAATAAAAACAAATGCGGCGCATTGATGAAGATGCGCCGCTGAAATTTCTCAACAATCTGACAGTTTAATTTCCAACCGGAGCCGATTCGTTTGCGAGCGTGTATCGCTCAATATCGCTTCGCTCAATATGCATAATCCCGCCCGACTTCAATTTCAAACGCAGATATGTGCGTTGTGTATCGTCTAATAAATAGCCTTCAATGGTTGAATGGTCTTTCATTAAAATGTTCACAATTGGCAGATTAGCAATGTTAATGCGGTGAAGTTCAGGCATATCCTTACCGCCGTCCATCTTTACCGCAACAGTGTTCAGTAGGGTTTGTTCGAGAATGCCGTTACTTCTCGCACCAGATAAGAGGTCTACACTTAATTGAGAGCGGTTGTCGGAAAGTTTGGTCACGGTCAGACGAATGGAGAAAGAGTGATTGCTGATGTTGAGCCCGTTATCAAATAAGGCAACGGACATTTGTTCATCAATTTTAACAGGGTTGGTTTGAATGATGCCGCGTTGCTTATCGGCAAGGGCAACGCTGAAGCCTTGCGATTGAAGTGTGGAAAGAGTGGTTTCAAAAACGCGCTCGAAAGAGCCGTTGTAAATACGAGCGAAAGACTGCTCGTGAGCGCTTTGACGAATTTGAGCGCATCCAGTAAAAAATAGAGCCGCAAAGAGCCCAGTAGCAAGAATGGAAAGTTTCATAGTGATAGTTGATAAGTTGGTTAAGTATCGTTGTGAGATTTTCAAGCAATGCTCGCGCGAGACATAAGATGCTTATCCGATAAGCGATGACAAGCCAGGCTTACGATTAAAAACGGAGAAGTGTTGCAGAGAGAAAATTTCCTTTTTGTTAATGCTGGGCTGTGAGTGGGGGATAAGAGGAATGGTTACAATGCTTATCGGCGAAAAAGCATGAAGAGCAATCAACTCACATTTCAAGGTAGCGCATAAAGGCTTGCGCTTTTTGGGTAAGGTCTTCCTCGTAGAGATTCGAAGAGTTTGAAGTGTAGGTGATATAGTAGCCGTATCGCTCCAATGTGCGTTGAAGTCGGAAGAGGTCGCGCGTTTGCAAGCACATCGTAATGCGTTGTGCAGCGTCGTTTTCAGGAGAACGGCGGGAAGCAATGCTCAATACAGCGGCTTCATTTTGCTCAATAAGCCGAATCATATCCGACATTTTGAACTGTGCAGTCGGGACTTCAACTTCCAAAAGCGAAGTATCATCGGAAAAATAAAAGTCGCTGAAAAACTCTTGCATCACTTCATCACGAAGCACGACGCCGTGATAGTTCATGGCTTTATCAATAACGGGAAGAAAATTGTGATGAATTTTCCCGAACTGTTTTATGGCGTGGTATGGGTGGTCGTTGATGTCGATGGTCAGTGGCGTATAAAGTGTGAATGATGAAATTGGACGATAAAGATTTTTCTCGCCTGCATCGGTGAGCATTTCAACGTCGCTTTCCAAAAGCGTGCCGATGAGCTTATCTTGTTTGACAATAGGCAAGCCACCGAGTTTTGTTTCTTGTATGAGAAGTGCAGCGGTTGCAAGCTTATCAGTCGGCTTCAGCGTCGGAATATCGGTGTGAAGAATGAGTCGGCTCATAGTCTTGACGGTTTAAGAGTTACTGCAAGCATATACAGCAACGCCACTCTGTTAGTGTTGGAACTGCAAGGTGTTTTTGCAAGTTCTGTGCTGCTATGATTCAATTTTTTCAACCCTGCGCTGGTGTCTTCCACCTTCAAAGTGTGCATTAAACCAATTTGTTAGACAGCGTGCGAGTTGTTCGGCGTTCAGAAATCGTGCTGGCAGACACATAACATTAGCGTTGTTGTGCTCACGTGAAAGATGCGCGATTTCTTCGTTGAAAACAAGTGCGGCGCGAATCCCTTTAATTTTATTGGCGACGATAGAAACGCCGACCCCACTTCCGCAGAGCAAAATGCCTTGTTCGGCTTCGCCCTGTGCAACGCTGTGTGCAACGGCTTTGGCAAAATCAGGGTAGTCGACCGAATCAGATGAAAATGTGCCTTTGTCAATCACTTCGTATTCATGCTGTAAGAGCCAATCGACAACAAGTTTCTTGGCTTCATATCCGGCGTGGTCGCTTCCGACAGCAATTTTCATGGCAAGTTTTTCGTTGGTTTGAACAGTAATGAACAAATTAGCGATTGTGTTCTGGTTCTATCGGCTCAGAAAGTTGCTTTGGACTTTTCTTGGGCAGCGGATAGTCGTGCTCGGACTTGATGGAATCTTGTTTGAAAGAGGCATCATATCCAACTTCTTGTGTGGAGACGCTTCTGCTAAAAATCAAACTTTGAGCTAGTCCAAAGAATCCACCTAAGTATGCCGCACAGACAACAGCGTAAAAGGCAACTTGCACAGGCGATTCAAGCCGTCCATAAACGGCCGTTAAAACTTCATTGGCAATCGGAGTGCAGAGCATTTTAGTCAGTGCACCTGAAATTGCGCCTGAAGCCATGCCTGCAAAGCCATACCACAAAATTCCGCCTTCCCCAATTTGGCGTGCGATGTATCGCGAGAGCATGGCGAAAAGTATGCCGAACAGCCCTCCAAAAACGAAACCGTAGCACGTGCCATTGTAAGAGCCTGTCAAAAGTGTGAGGGTGAAAGCGCAAATAAGTCCGAAGCCGACAGCGTAAAAAGCCATGCGCACATGCTTCGACGGCGTCTTTTTATCTCTCATGATGGAATCAAACCAAGTATGTTTCTTCATTCAAGTCTTTGAGTTAGCGTTAAGGAAATTTGAACTGCGTAACTAAACGGTGATTATCTTTGCTTCGTTCAAACAAGCCAAAATCAGTCGTCCGATTGGCACGAAAACATTAGCACAAAACAGAGGGCTTGAAAAAAGGCTTCAACACAAAAATGTTTATTGAGAAATGATAACAGCACTTCGCGCCGTATTGGAAAAAGAATTTTTGCTCGAGTACCGCACGCGATACGGAGTAAATACAATCCTGCTCTTCGTCGTAGTCTCGGTTTCGCTGATTGTTTTTTCAGTATCGGCAGAACTTCTAACAAGTGAACTCACGTCGGCACTCTTTTGGAACACGGCATTCTTTGCGGCACTTTCGGCACTGCAACGCGGCTTTGTGAGCGAAGTCGAGCGCGGCACGATGCTCTTTTTGAAACTTTCGGCAACGCCAACCGCGATTTTTCTCGGAAAACTCATTTACAACTTTCTTCTCTCGCTGCTCGTCAATGTTGCGATTGCGGTTCTCTATTTGGGATTGCTTTCGCTCGTGATTGAAAATCCAACCATTTTTCTAACGACACTTCTGCTTGGAAGCGCGAGCATCTCGATTGTGCTCACGCTCATTAGTGCGGTGGTTGCGAACACAACTGCGCGCGGCGGACTCTTTGCGGTGCTGTCCTTTGTGCCGCTCTTGATTCCGATTTTTATGACGGTGCGCGCCACACGAATCGCCACGCAAGAAGACGCACCGTTTTTTCGGGCTGAAACAGAACTGCAAATTCTCGCCGCCTATACGCTCGTGATGTTTTTCGTTTCGCTGATGCTCTTCGAGTTCATTTGGGAGGAGTAGTCGCAACGAAGCCGTGCGAAAATGCGTAACTTCAATTCGCAAAACTTAAGACAGGCAAAACTGCGCTGAGGCAATCGCTATGCGTTGTATGAGCATAGAGGAAAGTCCGAACATCATAGGGCAAGGTGCTGAACAAGGCAC
>JBKBRB010000033.1:0-14019 GCA_046292465.1 Chloroherpetonaceae bacterium | reverse complement strand
GGTGTGCAGTCGGCGCGCGCCGATGTTTTCGACCGATTCATTGACTTGCGCGGCAGTGGCGGCGATTTCGCGAATGCCGTCGTCGGTGAATTCCAAGTCGACGCCTTCGGTTTTAAGCAGGGCGGTGTATTGCTTGATGAGCGCGTTTTCAGGTTGAACGAGAATTTTGACAAAGTCGTCTTCGGTGAGGCTTTTGAGCTCGACGCGAATCGGGAAGCGCCCTTGCAGTTCAGGAATTAAATCCGAAGGTTTTGAGACGTGGAACGCGCCTGATGCGATGAAGAGGATATGGTCGGTTTTGACCATGCCGTATTTGGTGGCGACGGTAGAGCCTTCGACGATTGGGAGCAAGTCGCGCTGAACGCCTTCGCGGCTGATGTCGGGACCGCCTCGCGCGCCGTCGGTCGTTGCAATTTTGTCGATTTCATCGATGAAGACGATGCCTGATTCTTCGACGCGGGCAATAGCTTCTTTGGTTACAGCGTCCATATCGATGAGTTTTTGGATTTCTTCTTGCTCGAAGATGCTTTTGGCTTCGGCGACGGTAACGCGACGTTTTTTACGCTTCTTCGGCAGTCCGCCCACGATGTCTTGAAGCATGCCGCCTAAATCTTCGACGGGACCGAAGGGTCCGAGGATTTGCATCATGCCTTGTGGTTCGCTTGAAATTTCGATCTCGATGGTGCGCTCGTCTAATTTTCCTTGTCGGAGACGTTCGCGCATTTTCTCGCGGCTCTTATCGTTGAGCTCGAGTTCCGATTTTGCATCTCCTTGTTCCTCGATGTCATCGTCAAGTGCTTTTGCAAGTTGGCTATTGGATTTTTTGACGGGCGGAAGCAGAATATCCAAGATGCGCTCTTCGGCAAGTTGGCGTGCTTTATCTTGGACTTCGGCAGATTTTTCTTGGCGCACCATGTTGACGCTCAGGTCAGTGAGGTCTCGAATCATCGACTCGACGTCGCGCCCGACATAGCCGACTTCGGTGAATTTGGAGGCTTCGACTTTGATGAACGGTGCGCCTGAAAGTTTCGCCAATCGACGTGCGATTTCCGTTTTGCCCACACCTGTGTGTCCAATCATGATAATGTTATTCGGCATGATTTCATCTTTCAGCGCACCTTGAACCTGCTGACGGCGATAACGGTTTCGCAGAGCAATAGCAACAGATTTTTTCGCTTCGTGCTGACCGATGATGTATTTGTCGAGTTCGCGCACAATTTGTTGTGGCGTAAGATTTTTCAAGGCGAATGTGGATTCGGTTTGCTGATGTTTTCCGTTGGTTTGACCTTTTTCGGTTTCTGAACTTTCTGTGCTTTTGCGTGCCATTTTTAATTCGTGAATAAAATTTTAGACTTCCTCAACTTTGATGTTGTTGTTGGTGTAAATGCAAATATCGGCAGCGATTTTGAGCGATTCAGTAACAACGGTTTTCGCATCTAAATCGCTGTATTTCATCATGCCTCGCGCTGCTGCCAGCGCATACATGCCGCCACTTCCGATTGCGACAATGCCATCTTCTGGTTCGATAACATCGCCTGTGCCTGAAATAATCAAGGCTTTTTCAGGCGAGATGACGGCGAGCATGGCTTCTAAACGTCGAAGATACTTATCCGTTCGCCAATCTTTGGCAAGCTCGACGGCGGCGCGCTCCAATTTACCGCTATGGGCTTGCAGTTTTTCTTCAAATTTCTCGAGGAGCGTCATGGCGTCTGCCGTTGCACCGGCAAATCCGACCAAGACTTTTCCCCCATGTAAGCGTCGAACTTTTGTGGTAGAATGTTTAAGGATGGTCGCGCCCTGTGTCATTTGCCCATCTGACCCCAGCGCGCCTTTTCCGTCTTTCAAGACTCCGATGACGGTGGTTGCGTGAATGTTCATTTTCGTTGTTTCGCGGTGAGTAAAATTGTTGGTAGTTTGGCAATTGATGTTACTTGATTGATTCAATTTTTTTGCGCAAGCGTGCGACGGGAATGCCAAGTTGCTCGCGGTATTTGGTTACGGTTCGTCGCGCAAGTTTATAGCCACGCTCGTTGAGCATTTCGGCAAGTTTATCGTCAGAGAGCGGTTTGCCAGATTCTTCTTTCTCGATGAAGTCTTTAATGGCTTGTTTGATAATACGATTGGAGACTTCATCGCCCGATTCCGTTTCGACCGCTGTTGTGAAGAAATACTTGAGCTCAAAGACGCCGAAATCGGTCTGCACGTATTTTCCACTTACCACGCGGCTAATGGTGGCAATGTCGAGCTGTGTGTCTTCGGCAATGTCTTTGAGCACCATCGGCTTCAATCTTGATTCGCCGTGAACGAAGAAGTCGTATTGACGGTTCATGATTGCTGTCATGACTTTTTGCATGGTGTATCGGCGCATTTGAATCGCACTGATGAAGCCTTTGGCGGCGGCAAGTTTTTCGCGCAAAAATTCTTTTGTCTCTTTGGACTGCGCTTTATCGCTCATCAATTTTTTGTAGTGTTTCGAGATTCGAATTTGGATGTTTGCTCGTTCGTTCGAAGTCAGAACAAGGTCTTGACCATTGAAAGTAATGGTAAAGTCGGGAATTACATAATTCCCAACTCGTGAAGGCACATCGCCGCCGGGTTTTGGATTGAGTTTTTGAATGAAGGCAACGGCACGCTTGAGCTCATCGGGCGAACAGGCAAGGTCTTGAAGTAATTTTTCATAATGCTTCATGATGAAGTCGTTGTAGTGGTGGGAAAGGATTTTTTGCGCTAGCGTGCGTGCGTCTTCGTGTTCGTCATCGAGGTCCTCTTTGGCGAGTGCTGTAAGTTGGATAAGCAAGCACTCTTGTAGGTTTCGTGCGCCAACGCCAGGCGGGTCGAGATACCAAATTTTTTCCAGCACAGCTTCAATTTCTTTTTCGGTCGTCTCGATGCCAGCGGTCAGCAGTCCGTCTTGGATAATCTCAAAGGTGCATCGCAGGTATCCATCGCTGTCGAGGTTGCCGATGATTTCTTCAGCAATTTGAAGTTCTTTTTCGGAGAGGTCGAGCAAGTAGAGTTGCGCAAGCAATCGCTCAGAAAAATTTTCTTCATATGTAGGTTGAAGATACTCACGTTCATCGTCGCTTGGCTCTCGCAGTTGTTGCACTTTGTAGCCTTCATCATCATCATTATTCAATGCCTCTGCAAGTTCAGCGTCGAAGTCGTTTTCTTCTTGTGCCGCTTTTTCTTCTTCGCGTTTTTTTTCTACCGATGGTTTTTCCTCATTCTGATTTTCTGAGAGCGTCGATTCAAGTGGCGATTGTGCTGCGCCGTTAAGCGCATCGTGCAGTGAGTCAGGTTCAGGCAACATTTCACTGGGGATAACTTCGTCGAGGTCTTGCTCTTCTGCAAGATTTTCTTGTCCTTCTTCCAACAAAGGATTTTCTTCCAACTCTTGCTTGACGCGCTGCTCCAACTGCAAGACGGGCAGTTGCAGAAGTTTGGTGTATAGAATTTGTTGCGGACTAAGCCGCAAGGTTTGAATTTGCCGTTGTGAAAGTCTGTGTGAACTCATCGCTGCTCTTTCAGTTCAAATTCATTCAAGATTTAATTCATTCAAGATTTATATTGTGTTTGTGGTCTTTATCGGATTTGGACTGGCGGCACACGTTGAGAAATTTTTTCGTCCAAGTTGCGCCATATTTTCTCTCCAAAGCAGGGGCAAGAAATTCATAAAGATGAACTTTTTCTTTCGCGCCGCATGCTCTCCCTGCTTTGCACTCCTCGATTTGCATATAGACCAACATTTCCATGCCAAGCCGCCGCCGCACGCGAATTGGAAATAAGTGGCAAGAAATTGGCTTTCGAAAATCGCTCTCGCCACTCAAATATAATTTTTCTAAGTTGCATGTTGCGATTCCGTTCTCATCAATCGTAGCAAACACACACTCGCGCCCTTCAACCGTCGTCAAAAATAAACTTCCTTGATGCACTTCATAAACGCCTTTCTCGTCAAGAACTTTTTGGTTGGCTTCGGGCAAATGCGGTTTCACTTTATCGAGTAACGATTCAATGATATCGACTTCATCACTCGTAACGGGCGCGCCTAATTCGCCAACCACACAGCACGCACCCTTGCATCGCTCTAAATCGCACCGAAATTTTGCACGCAGCACTTCGTCGCCAATAAGCACACTGTCTATTACAATCACTTTAAGTTCGCATTTGGGTTACTTAGGCAAATTGTGTCAATGAATGTAAGAAAAAACGTATCACGACGAAACGATGTCGATGTGTGGAGCAATCAAAAAAGTGAGCGAATAGATTTTTTATTTTCTGCATGAGCCTGTATATTTGCATCCCTTTTTTGACAAGAAAATGGACAAGCGCGGTTAGCTCAGTTGGTTAGAGCGCCACCTTGACACGGTGGAGGTCACTAGTTCGAATCTAGTATCGCGCACAAGTCAGACTTTTTCACACTCAACGATTTCCATCAAACGACTTACACCAATGGCAAAGGCAAAAGGCAATCGCATTACCATCACGCTCGAATGCACCGAAGCGCGCAAAGAAGGCAAAACGCCCTCACGCTACACGACACAAAAGAACAAGCGCAACGACACCGAGCGATTAGAACTCAAAAAGTATAATCCTGCATTAAAGCGCAGAACGATTCACAGAGAAGTCAAGTAATTCTCGTTTAAGATTTTTGATTGGGTTTCAAGAGGCGGAGCGTAGTTTCCGCCTTTTCTTTTTTTGTTACCTTTGAGCGTTTTTGCAAGACTTTTTTGAGCGAGATGTGAAGAAACGCCTATCCATTTTTTTGAAACTGCTTGCGGTGATGGTCGTGGCAGTGGTGCTCATCAATGGCGCCGTTGTGATGGCATTTCGTTTGGCGTTTGATTTACCCGAAGACCCGCCACCCTCGCCGCGTGGCTACGCGCGCGTGATTGCCAATTACCTCGCTGATGAAATCGGCTCGCCGCCCGATACGCTCAAAGCGCGCAAGTATGCTGAAAAATTAGGCATTGGAATTCGCCTTGAAACACCCGACTTTATTTGGACTTCGCCAACGCCCGTTGAGTGGGACATCGTTGAGCCTGCACCTTTGCCCCTGCCTGACTCCAAGCCTCGAACGCGCGCACTCCGACAGCGCGACCGCCGCGCCGTTGTGATTGTGCGCGACGAAACCGTTTTTTCGTTCAAACTCAAAGACTTGCCACCACCGCAAAGTTTCTTTTCAACCGAGCGCGCTGTGCTTTGGCTACTGCTCTTCCTTTCGCTCATCGGCATAGGATTGTTCTTTCTGCTTCGCCACATGTTTTCGCCCATTCAAACCTTGATTGCAGGCACAAAACGCATCAGCGCGGGCGATTTCTCAACTGCGATTGAAGTTAATCGGCGCGACGAACTCGGCGAATTGGCGCACTCGTTCAACGCCATGAGCACGCGAATTGGCAACATGCTCAAACGCGAGCGTGAACTCTTGCTCGACGTCTCGCACGAACTGCGCTCTCCCTTAACACGCATGAAAGTTGCTCTCGAACTCATTCCCGATAGCGACGCCAAAACTCAACTCCAAAATGATATCGATGAACTCAATGCCATGCTAACCGAACTCTTGGAGTCGGAACGCTTGCAGTCGAGCAACGGCAGTTTGAAACACTCTCACTTCGACCTTGCCGAACTTGCCGAAGAAGTTCGGTCGGAATTTCGTGAGGAGCATCATCGCATCGCGATTGATACAGAACAGCCGATTTCACTTTACGCCGATAAGGAGCGCATTCGCTTGCTTTTGCGAAACCTCCTTTCCAACGCGCTTAAATACTCGCAAAGCCTTGTGCGCGTTCACTTTTCTCAAACGCCTTTACACATCACACTTCGCGTTTTGGACAAAGGCAAGGGCATTGCAAAAGAAGATTTGAAGAAAATTTTCGAGCCCTTTTACCGCACCGATTCGGCTCGCGTGAGAATGAACGGCGCAGGCGGATTTGGCTTAGGACTTTACCTATGCAAAAAAATCGTCGAAGCGCACGGCGGCTCAATTACGGCTCAAAGTGAGGCGGGCGAAACCTGTTTTGAGGTTCAACTTCCAAAACGCAACCCAAATGTGAAAAACCAAACATGAAAAAGGCAACTCGCTTTGTAGTGCTCACACGCTTAACTTACTGCTTGCAACTATGTTGCATAACTTGCCAGTTCGTTCTGGATTGTTGAAATGAATTATCAAAACCGATATGTTTGGCTTTTGCAACCTTTCAATTCACATTCGCTTGCGTCTTCAACTTCTTCTTTTGTGTTCTGCTGTGTCGCTTCTTGGCGCGTGTTCAGGCGGATTAGAGCCAACACCCGAAACCCGAAGCGCGATGCAAGGCGTGATTCGATTCAAGAATCGCGCACAAGCCGATAGCGTGCAACTGCTTTTCTTGGCAGGATTCCCGACGCCGCCGCAAGTTTTTCCGAACGACTTTTTCACTGCCGTCAACAACCGCGATACGCTCTCGCTCTTCGACCGCTATCAAGCCGGTGCCGATAGCATCGTTTATGAAGCACAGTGGAATGTTCGGCGATATGAGTATTTGATTGTCGCCCAGTTTATCGTTGAGCCGACGATTACATCGGTCTTCGTGCGAGAAAATTGGCGTGTGGTGGGGCTTTACGGGCGCATCGGAAATTCGGCACTTGGCACGCCCGTTGAAATTCGCGAAGGACAAGTTACACGCGGCATTGATATTGAGGTTGATTTTTGGAATCCGATTCCGCTTCCGTCTGAATAGCCAATCCTATTCTGACTTTTCACTTCGGAATGGTTGAAAATCGCATCATCAAATAAATCAGGACAAACATATCGAAGAGTATGAAGAACGCAAACCCGATGTAAAACGCCGCACCGAGTTTGTTCGTCCCCAGCATTGCCGACTCCGCCGTTTCGTAAAACACAAGTAGCATCAACACAAGCACGCTGCACAAAATCCAAAGCAAAAGCGCGAGCACTTCATTTGACGATTGCGCCTTGCGCTCAGGCGCAAACCAATACTCACGATTAGGCAAATTGAAGTAGACCGCTTTTCCGCTTCTTAAAAGTGCGCCCACAATTCCAAAAATCACCAGCAAAACGGCGATAACCGCCAAATGCGAGAGAATCATACTTTCCTTTGAAGAAAACGAGGTCGCCTTACCGTTTGAACCAAAGTGCATCGGCACACTTTCGGGCAGGATTGGATAAAAGTATGCGATGAGTCCGAAGTGTGTCAGCAGCAGCACGCCAACACCAATTGATGAAATTTTGAGATTTGTCATCATAGAATTTTAATCTTTTATGTGTAAGCCTCTGCCACAGCGTTTCATTTTTTCTCCTGCTTTGAGTCTTTGAAATTTTTGTTGCGATGCTCTTTAACGGCGCGCGTGAGCAGAAATTCAATCTGCCCATTGACGCTTCGAAACTCGTCCGCCGCCCATTTCTCCAACTCTTTGAGCAACTCAGGATTAAGACGCAAGACAAAGGCTTTTTTTGATTTTTCACTTTCTGCCATTCCTCAACACATTTAACGCACTTAATTGTAGAGCGTGCCCGTATTGACGACCGGGCTTGCGCTTTTATCGCTACACAGCACCACAAGCAGATTGCTTACCATTGTGGCTTTGCGCTCTTCGTCTAATTGAAGCACATTTTTTTCGGATAATTTTTCAAGTGCCATTTCCACCATTCCGACCGCACCTTCAACGATGAGTTTGCGCGCCGCAATCACGGCAGAGGCTTGTTGGCGTTGAAGCATGGCACTAGCGATTTCGGGCGCGTAGGCAAGATGGCTAATTCGCGCCTCAATGACCTTTACACCCGCTCGTTCAAGCCGCGCCGAAAGTTCATCCTCCAACATTTTGTTGACTTTTTCCGCGCCGCCTCGCAAGGTAATTTCATTAGACTCGATTTCGCTGAAATTGTCGTAAGGGCAGGAACTTGCAAGGTTTCGCACCGCCGCTTCGCTTTGCACGCTCACGAAATTGACATAATCGTCGACTTCAAACGCCGCACGTGCCGTTTCTTCAACTTGCCAGACAATCACCGCCGCAATCTCAATCGGGTTGCCGACTTTGTCATTGACCTTGAGTTTCTCTCCGTTCAAGTTCCGCGCACGCAGCGAAATTTCTTTCTTCGAGAAAAAGGGATTCGCCCACCAAAACCCGTTGGCTTTCACCGTGCCGATGTATGAGCCAAAGAGCGTTATCACCCGCGACTCATTTGGATTGACCACGAAAAAGCCTGACACGAGCAATCCCCATATCAAAGACACAGCGACGCCAAGAAAAATTTGGCGAAAGACAAACAAGAACACGATTGCCCCGAGCATGAGCATTGCCACCGCCAACATGCCGTAACCCGACATCGGCACGAAGGACTTCTCTTGGTGCGTGTATTGTGAATATGTTTTTTCCATTTTTAGTGAGTTTTAGTTTGATATTAAATTGATAGCATTATACTATCAAATTAAATTGAAGTTTCAAAACTTTTCACAAGTCTGAAAAACACGCAAGAAAAGCCCAGAGCGCAATGTAAATTTGCGCGCTTTCAGTCAAAGAGTTAATCTCAATACTTAAACTTCATTCAACATGTCATCACAAAAAATTGCGCTCGTAACGGGAGCGAACAAAGGCATCGGATTTGAAACGTCGCGTCAGTTAGCCGAACGGGGCGTGAAGGTTTATATGGGCGCGCGCGATAGCAAACGCGGCATTCAAGCCATGAAAGCCCTGCAATCCAAAGGGCTTGATGTTACTTTTTTGCTTTTAGACATGACTCGCCGTGAGCATTTCGTTGAGGTCAAAGAGTTCATTGAGCGTCAAGACGGTCGGCTCGATATTCTCGTCAATAATGCGGCAATTCAAATCGAGGACCCGACTTGGTCGCAAAACACTACGACGACCATTTCGCCCGATGTCTTGCGCGAGACCTTCGAGGTTAATTTTTTTGGATTGGTTGAACTGACCAACATGCTCTTGCCGCTGATTAAAAAAAGTGAGGCGGGGCGCATTATCAATCTGACCAGCATTCTTGGCTCGCTCACTTTGCACGATGACCCCTCGTCTCCGATTTACTCGACGAAAACCTTTGCCTATAACGCCTCAAAAGCCGCGCTGAACATGTACACGATTCACCTCGCCTACACGCTCAAAGACACGCCGATTCGCGTCAATTCAGCGCACCCTGGCTGGGTAAAAACCGACATGGGCACCGACGCCGCACCGATGAGCGTCGTGGATGGCGCGAAAACCACCCTCGACCTTGCCCTTGCCAATGGCAACGCACCGCACGGCCGATACATTCACTTGGGAAAAGAATTGCCTTGGTAAGATTGAGCGAAATTGGCTTAGCGAAAATCCACTTCCGATGAATCGCCGAGATTAATTTTGCGGAAATTGCCTTCGATGCGCGCATTGTTTCCGACAATCGATTCTTTGAGCAACATCGCTGAAACTTTCGCGCGCTCGCCGATAATCGAGCGTTGAATCATTGAATCTTTGACCACGGCTTTCGAGCCAATCGTGGCAAACGGTCCGATGATGGAGTTTTCAATCTCGGCATCTTCGGCAATGAACACAGGCGGGTTAATGACGCATCCGAAAATTTCCTTGTAGCGCGATTTTGATTTGAGCAGTTTTTCGTTGGTGTAGAGCAAGGTTTCAGGCTTGCCGCAGTCATACCAGCCTTCGACGGGAAAGGTTGAAAACTTTTCGCCGTTGTCAATCATCATTTGCAATGCGTCGGTAAGTTGAAACTCGCCTTTGGTGCGGATGTTATGCGTGATGTTATGCTCGAGGCAGGAAAGCAACAGTTGTGGCGATTTGATGTAATACAACCCTACGACTGCCAAGTTGGATTGTGGATGTTCAGGTTTCTCAACAAGTTTGGTGATGAATCCGTCGTGGACTTCGGCAACGCCGAATCGGCGCGGGTCTTCGACTTCTTTAACGCCGAGTGCAGAGTGTTCGCGCTTGAATACACCGCTTAAATCCACTTCGAAGACTGTATCGCCGAGAATAATGAACACAGGCTCGCTATCGAGATGCGCTTTCGTCATGTAAATCGCGTGTCCCAATCCAAGCCGTTCTTCTTGCTCGATGAAGGTGAACTTGATGTCGTAGTTTTTGGTCAGATACTCTTCAATCATATCGCCCAAGTAGCCTACGATAACGATGGCTTCATTGACGCCTTCTTCGATGATTTTATCGATGATGTGACCGATGATGGGTTTGCCTGCGACATTGAGCAGAACTTTTGGAAGCGTGTAGGTATGAGGGCGCAAGCGACTTCCAACGCCTGCAACTGGAATGATGGCTTTCATTCGTGAAATGATTTTAATGTTTGAGAAATGTGCAGCAGTGTTGCGAAGTTAGGTAAAACATTCTCAAACTGAAACGCGCAATCCCATCGAGTAAAAATTATCGTATCTTTGCGCCGCTTTCAAATCACTTTCTTCACGAATGTTGAAAAAAATTATCCTTGTTGCAGGGGCGCGCCCGAACTTTATGAAAATCGCGCCGATTTACAGAGCCCTTACCGCCACGAAACGCTACCAGCCGATTCTGCTTCACACAGGGCAACACTACGACGAGAAGATGTCCAAAATTTTCTTCGAGGAGTTGGGAATACCTGAACCAGATATTTACCTTGGTGTTGGGTCAGGCTCGCATGCCGAGCAGACGGCAAAAATCATGGTCGAATTCGAAAAGGTTTTGCAAAAGGAAGTTCCCGATTTGGTGATTGTTGTTGGCGATGTCAATTCTACGCTTGCCTGCTCGATTGTGGCGGCCAAACTGCTTGTGCCTGTAGCGCATGTTGAAGCCGGCTTGCGCAGTTACGACCGCACCATGCCCGAAGAAATCAACCGCATCGTTACAGATTCTATCTCTGATTTGCTCTTTGTCAGTGAGCCTTCAGGCATCTACAACTTGATGAAAGAAGGTGTACCTGATGAAAAAGTGTTCTTTGTTGGCAATGTGATGATTGATAGCCTCGCCGCTCACATTCAAAAAGCCAACGAGTCCAAAATTCTCGAGCAATTAAACTTAACGCCTAAGACTTACACGCTTGTAACGCTTCATCGTCCGAGCAATGTCGATGAAAAATCAAGCCTTGAAAAAATTTTGCGCATTTTCGAAGCAATTTCTGCAAAGTCTAAAATCGTTTTTCCGATTCATCCGCGCACGAAGAAGATGCTCGAGCAATTCGGCTTGATGGAAACCGTTACTCGCATTGGCGTTCAACTCATTGACCCACAAGGCTACATTGAGTTTTTGAAACTGATGAAAGAGGCGCAACTCGTGCTTACCGATTCGGGCGGCGTTCAGGAAGAAACCACCGTGCTTCAAGTGCCGTGCCTGACGATGCGCGAAAATACCGAGCGACCGATTACGATTGAAGTCGGCACAAATTTGCTCGTTGGCACTGATGAAACCGAAGTGATTGAAGCCGCCATGAAAGTGCTAAGCGGTAAGGTCAAAAAAGGCTTGATTCCTGAAAAGTGGGACGGCAGAGCCGCTGAACGCATTGTGGCGCAGTTAGACGAAATTTTCAAGTCTTGGGATTAAGATGTCGGTTGCGATTTTGATTCTGCTTGTGATGTTTGTTCTCTCCATCATTGCCCTCGAGAAGCCTGCTTTTCGCGAAGCCTTGCTGTTGCATCCGTATCGTGTGGTGCGCGAAAACCGCTATCACACGTTGCTGACGAGTGGTTTTGTGCACAACGATTGGCTTCATCTAATTTTCAACGCGGTTACATTTTATTTTTTCGCCGTGCCACTCGAGCAAATTGTTGGCGCAGAATTTTTCCTCTTGATTTACTTCGGCAGTTTGCTTGCATCATCCATTCCTGATGTGGTGATGGAGTGGCGCAATCCTACTTTTCGGACGCTCGGCGCGTCAGGCGCGATTTCAGGAGCGATGTTCGCTTTTATTTTGCACGCGCCTTCGAGCAAAATCTCGCTGTTTCTTTTGCCGGTTGGAATTCCTGCGCCGATTTTCGCACTCCTTTATCTTACTTACACCTACTATGCATCCAAACAAGGCATGGATAACATCAATCATAATGCGCACTTGTGGGGCGCGCTGGCAGGGCTTGGCATTACCATCTTCCTTAACCCCGATACGCTTTCCAATTTCATCGGTTATTATTTGAACTGAACAGATTTTTAGGCGTCATTGATTACGCTTTCTGTGCGTGCAGTCTCAGCAAGCGGGAGCGTGAGTCGCACCATTGCGCCTTTGCCGGTTGGACGGTTACGCAGGTCAATTTCGCCACGATGCGTTTCGAGAATTTCGCGCACGATGTAGAGCCCCAATCCTGTTCCGCCTGATTTCGTTGAGAAAAATGGCGTAAAGAGTTTTTCGCGTATGTCTTCGGGAATGCCGTCGCCGTTGTCATGAATTTCAATCACTGCGCAATTTTCTCTTTGCGATAACATCACTTCTATCTCAATATTTTTTTCTTTGTAAGCCGCTTCAACCGCATTTTGAACGAGGTTCAAGAGCACACGTGCAAATTGATTTTCATCAATCATCACCAAGATGGTTTTCTGCGCATCGTAGCGTCTGTGAATGATGAGGTTTTTTCCGTCTTCGGTGAGTTGCTCGGTTGCGCTTTGTCGGTAGCGCTCAATGATGTTATCGAGAACGGCTTGAAGCGATTTGACTTTGAAGTCGGATTTCGTCAGGCGCGAGAGGGAAAGGTAGTTAGTTACAATCGCGTTGAGTTTTTCGATTTCTTCTCGGAAGATGGCGAGTTGTTTGGTGAGTCGGTCATTGGAATGGCTAGGCAGTTCATCCTCGAGCAAATCTAAATTGAGCATGATGGAGTTGAGCGGATTGCGGACTTCGTGTGCCACCGCGCCTGCAATTTTCGCCATGGCTGAAAGCCGCTCGGCGTCGATGACTTTATCGCGCATCTTGCGAAGTTCAGAGGCGTCGCGCATCACGACTAAAAAATTGGCTTCTTTTTCGGAGGCACTTTCAATTTCAGAGACCGACATAGAAACAGGCAGTTGTTGCTGGTCTTGTGTCATCATCGGAAGCTCTGCGCCGAAGACCTTGCCTTTTTTTTCGGCTTCTTTTAGGACGGAGCGCACAAGGCTTTCTTCAACCGCCAGTTTTTCTAATGCCTTGCCCAAGAGTTGCGCTTGCTTGTATCCGAACAGTTCGCTTGCCGCTGCGTTCCACATCACGATTCTGCGCCGCGCATCGAGCAAGGCAATCGCATCTGGCGAATTTTCTAAGAGCGAGTTGATAAACTTTTTTTGACGCTCCAATTTGCGGCGCGTTTTGTAGAGTTCATCAGCAATTTCATCGGCAACCAGTTCGTCGCTCGTTTCAGATTTCATCACCTCGATTTCGTAGTTGTATGCGATTTCAATCAAACTTTCATCGATAAGTTCTGAGACGCGCAAGGCGGTCGAGGAAGTATAAATGTTCATTGAGGCTAAGGCTTTCAGCAGGACTTTTTTGAGCGTGAGCATCAGGCGTAAGCGTTCATCAATGCGCAAATCTTGCAGAAATTCAGACTGTTTGAGTAGGGCTTTGCGAGTGCGCTCGAAGACTTCTTCGGAAAGGTCAAAGCAAATTTCGTGAATGAGAATTTTGAAAAAATCGCGGAGTTCTTTTTCGGTGAATTTCTCGAGCGAGAAGTTGATTTGGTCGTGGAGCAATGCGGTTGCTTCGCGCGCAAGGTCAGCGGCGGTCTCTTGCAAAATTTGGATTTCTTTACGCACGATTTACTTCCCTGTCATTACGCTTTCCGCCATTACTCCCATTCTTCATTGCTTTGGCACACGTTGGACATCAATAAGCGGCAAGCCAAGTTTCTCGGCAATCTGCTCATCGCGCAACCCTAACTCTCGCAACAGCGGCACGGTGGAAAGTTTCCCAGCACGCTCACCTTTCAGAATCCCTTGCACTTCTCCTTCTTGCCTGCCTTCTTCAAAGGCTTCCTTGTAAAAGGCGGTCTCCTTCAAACCAAGTTCTTCTTGAATCTTCAACATTTTGCGTATCTCCTCTCGTGTTAAGGTTCTAAACTTGTAACTCAAAATCTG
>JBKBRB010000032.1:0-16178 GCA_046292465.1 Chloroherpetonaceae bacterium | reverse complement strand
ATTGGCACAACCAATCCCACCGATAGCCCGCTTCCTGTGGAACTTGTCGCCTTCACGCTTTCACCGAAAGAACGAGGCGTTCTCCTTCAATGGCAAACGGCTTCTGAAACCGATAATATGGGCTTTATTTTAAGCCGTTCGCTTATGCGCGATGGTTCCTTCCAAGAAGTCGCCTCTTATCGCACCAACGATGCGCTGAAAGGTCTCGGCACATCACCGACGGGCAAAACTTACTCATACTTTGATAACAGCGGACTCCAAGCAGGGCGAACTTATTTCTATAAACTCGCCGATGTAGATTTGAGCGGAAACATTACGGAGCATCCTATTAGAGCGATTACATTGCCGAACGATTACAGCCTTTCACAAAATTATCCGAATCCATTTAATCCCACGACGACGATTGAATTCTCGCTTCGTCAAGATGGACGCACAACGCTCGAGGTTTTCAACCTTTTAGGTCAGCGTGTTGCGGTATTGGTGGACGGAATTTTGAAGGCGGGCGCGTATCAATATCCCTTTAACGCGACTCACTTGGCCAGTGGGATGTACTTTTATCGCCTGCGAAGTGGCGAGTTTATGGACACGAAAAAAATGATGCTTGTCAAGTAATGAACAGTGAGTAGTGAAGAATTGCTTGCTTCTTGTTACTCAATTTTGCCCATGAGTCAGTTATTTCCGAACACCAGCGAGAAATTCAAGCAAGTTGAGAGTTAAGAGTGAAGTGTTAAGAGTTGAACCCACATGCGCACGCTCAACTCTTAACGCTTTGACGCTTTGCTCAAATGACAAAGTCGTTCTTCATTGTTCATCTTTCTCGTTACGGATTAGTTAGTTGTTCCGAACAGCGTGAAATATCAATGGTTGGATAGGGAGACAGGAAGGTGCTCCGCCGTTTTGATTCAAGCACAGCGGAGCATAGAAGCGTTGATTAGGCCTCGACGTTTTTGGTGGCACGTTCTTTGACTTTCGTTGCGGCTTTGCCCGTGCGTTTGCGCAGATAGAAGAGTTTTGCTCGACGCGCTTTACCTTCTTTCACCACTTCAATTTTTGCAATGCTCGGCGAGTGAATCGGAAAGATGCGTTCCACGCCCACGCCGTTCGAGATTTTACGAACTGTAAAGGTCTCTGACATGCCTGAGCCTCTGCGGTTAATCACAATGCCTTGATACTGCTGGATACGCTCTTTATCGCCTTCCACGACGCGCACGTGAACATTCACCGTATCCGATGCACGAAATGCAGGGATATCGGTCCTTTTGAATCCTGCTTCGAC
The DNA here is from genome assembly GCA_046292465.1 of Chloroherpetonaceae bacterium. Lineage (GTDB taxonomy): Bacteria > Bacteroidota > Chlorobiia > Chlorobiales > Thermochlorobacteraceae > JANWWM01. The sequence continues at coordinate 14,902 of JBKBRB010000032.1, read as the reverse complement.
TAATTGAATTTTGTCCATAGGTCTGTTTTCAGTTAAAGGTTAAGTTTGCTATGGTTGTTGTTACAGTGATGGTTTTATTTCGTCTTTGTTGTTTAACAAATCGGGTCGTCGTTGTTTCGTGCGTTCTAAGGCGTTTTGAACTTGCCACTCGCGAATTTTTGCGTGATGACCTGAAAGCAACACTTCGGGCACTTTCATTCCGCGAAAGTTGGCGGGGCGCGTGTAGTGTGCGCAATCGAGCAATCCTGCTTGGAACGAGTCGAGCAACGCCGATTCGGAATCGTTCATTGCGTTTGGAATGAGTCGCACGATGCTATCAATCAGCACTAATGCGGGCAGTTCGCCGCCTGAAAGCACATAGTCTCCGATTGAAATGTCTTTCGTTACTAATGTCTCTCGCACGCGCTCATCAACGCCTTTGTAATGACCACATAAGAGTATCAAATTTTTTTTCAAAGAGCATTCGTTTGCGAGGCGTTGTGTCAGTGTTTCGCCATCGGGCGTCAGGAAAATCACTTCGTCATACTCGCGTTCTGCTTTTAACTTTTCTACGCACGCAAAAATTGGTTCTGGCTTCATAATCATGCCTGAACCGCCGCCGAAAGGCGCATCGTCGACTTGCTTGTATCGACCTAATCCGTAATCGTGCAAATTATGCACATGAACCTCAACTAATCCTTTTTCTTTGGCAATCCTCACAATTCCGTTTTCGAGTGGACTTTTGAGGTATTGCGGCATTACGGTCAAAATATCAATGCGCATTAGAGAAACTCTTCGTATCGTTTAACCTTTACGTAACCGTTAGTCAGATTCACTTCTTCAATAAACTCTGCAATTGCGGGCATGAAAATTTTTTTTCCGTTCGTTAGCAAAATTTCATACACATCGTTTGACGGTAATTTTGCTACGCTGGTCAGTTTGCCAATCTCGCTTTCGTTCGACATCACGCGCAGTCCGATAAGTTCGTGGATATAAGCCACATCGCCTTTGAGTGTTGGCAAGTCTGATTCCGCAACGAAGAGCCGCTTTCCGACTAAGGCTTGTGCCTGTTCGGGCGTATCAATTCCAACAAAGCGATAAGTTGCGCTATTGGGCACAACGGAAACTGATTTCACTTTAATTTCGACTGCGGTATCTGGTGCGTTCCCAATCCAGAGCGTTTTGCGCGTTTTAAGGCGTTCGGGGAAATCGGTTTCGAGCGAGACCTTGACTTCCCCTTTCAAGCCTTTGATTTTCACGATTCGCCCGATTTCAAAGCGTCGCATTGAACCAAGTTAGAAACTCATTAGGAAGCGGATTCTGCTTTCTTGGCTTCCGCTTCTTTCTTGGCTTTGCGTCGGCGTGCTTTGCGTTCCAAATTACGAATGATGCGAGCGTTGCGGTTTTCTTGCCACTTTTGCATTTCCGCGTTGATTTCTTCTTCGCTCTTGCCTTTCTTTTTGAGGTAAAGACGATGGAGCAATCCTGTGCCACGAATGATACTGCGCGCCGTATCGGTCGGCTGCGCACCCATGCTGAGCCAATAGGCAACACGGTCTTCTTTGAGCTCGACTTTGTGCGGACGTGCTTTCGGAGCATATTGCCCAAGCACTTCTAAAAACGCGCCGTCGCGTCGAGCGCGTGCGTCTGTTGCGACAATTTGATAAATCGGCAGTTTCTTTCTGCCTGTGCGTCTCAATCTAATCTTAACCAAGTCGGTATCTGATTTATGTTGAAAAAAAGTTAAGTTGTTTGAAAACTTTATCGCCGCGCAGCTAAGCGTCCAATCGGAATATTTTCCGCCGTAATGCGCCGCCCTGCTTTGTCGAGCTTGGTGAGCGACTTCATCATTTTTTTCATTTCAGCAAACTGTTTGAGCAGGCTATTGACCTCTTGAACGCTCGTGCCGCTACCTTTGGCGATTCTCGCACGACGACTTCCATTGATAATTTCAGGATTGCGCCGTTCTTCTTTTGTCATGGAGGAAATGATGGCTTCAACGCGCTTTATCTCTTTCTCGTTGATTTGGTCGGTCGGAATCATCTTGCTCATGCCGGGAATCATCGAAATGAGGCTTTGAAGCGAGCCCATTTTTTTAATCTCTTGAATCTGCGCGTAAAAGTCGTCGAGGTTGAACTCGTTTTTGAGCAGTTTCTTTTGAAGTTCTTCCGTTTTTTTGAGGTCTAAGCGTTCTTGCGCGCGCTCGACGAAACTGACGATGTCGCCCATTCCGAGAATGCGTTGCGCCATGCGGTCGGGGTAAAAAATTTCGAGGTCGTCGACTTTTTCGCCGCTACTAACGAACTTAATGGGCTTATTGACAACGGTTTTAATCGAGAGTGCCGCGCCGCCGCGTGTATCGCCGTCCATCTTCGTAAGCACCACGCCGTCGAAGTCCAATCGCTCGTTGAAGGTCTTGGCTGTATTGACGGCTTCTTGTCCAATCATCGCATCAACCACGAACAAAATTTCTTCGGGGTTGAACATCTTTTTGAGCGTTTCCGCCTCTTGCATCATTTCTTCGTCAATCTGCAAGCGTCCAGCGGTGTCAATGATGGCAATATCGCGTGCGTTTTGCTTTGCGTATTCAATGCCTTGTTTGGCGGTTTTAATGGCGTCTTTTTCTTCAATCGCAAAAACAGGGACTTCAATTTGCGCCCCAAGCATTTTGAGTTGGTCGATAGCGGCGGGGCGATAGACATCTGCCGCAATCAGCAAGGGATTGCGTCCGCGCTTTTTCAGATGCAGTGCCAGTTTTGCTGCAAAAGTGGTTTTTCCTGCGCCTTGCAAGCCCGCCACCATAATGACCGCCGGAATGCGACTCGTTTTTAGATTCAAATCGACTTGCTCGCCCCCCATCATCTCTTTGAGTTCATCGTAGACGATTTTGACAATCATCTGCGAGGGCGAAACGCTCTTGATGACCTCTGCGCCGAGTGCCTTTTTGCGCACTTGCTCAATGAAATTTTTTGTAACGGCGTAATTCACGTCGGCGTCCAAGAGCGCGCGCTTGATGTCGCGCAACGCATTGCCAACATTGACTTCATTGATTCGCGCTTGTCCTGAAAGTTTCTTTAAGGCGGAATCGAGTTTATCGCTGAGAGATTCAAACATCATAATTCACGAAAATCACATTCATCAAGGTTTAATTGCAGGCATTTAAGCCTGAACACTACTCCGAACCATCATAAAAAATTCTTGAAAATTTCTTGATTTTGGCTCAAAATCTTAAACAAGGGCGGCAAAGATAAGAAAAGATGCGTTGTGCGCAAAATAAATAGAACACCCACCGACGAGACGGATTGCGCAGAATACACACAGATACTGCTTGCTGTGGATTTTTCCCCTCGCTCAGAATGACGACGTAGTTAATGAAGAATGAAGAGTGAAGAATGAAGCATGCCGTTCATCATTCCTCGTTATTCATTCCTTATTAGTTGGTCATACCGAGCGCAGTGAAGCATCGAAGTAAGTCATAAGAAGGAAAAGGTTGAACGCCACGGTTCAACGCTTCACTATCAACTCTTAACTCCCTTCTCTTAACTTCCTTAACGCTGCGCTGCGTTCAGAATAACACACCCCAGACTTAACGGTTTCACGCCTCGACTTTTGCCAGAGATTCTTTTTGTGACAGCTCGGTGTTTTTTTGCATTTGTTTTTGCAAGTGTTGCAGCGGTGCTTTTTTGCCTGTCAAAACGCTGTTGAGTTGGTCACGCAAATTGCGCCTGAAGATGAGACTTGTTACCAAGTTAATCACTTTGTTAGGATTGAGAAGAACGCGCTTGATAATGGTTCGCCATTTGTAGAAGCCCAAGAAATGTTTCATGTAGGTAACTTGATACTCCATCGGGTCGTAGTTGTCGCATCGGATTACCAAGTTGTGCGCGGTGTATTTGTCCCAGTCTTCATCTACAATCAAGCCTTTTTGCTTGTAGTCTTTATACATCACGGTTCCGGGATAGGGCGTGAGGATTGAATAAATCGGCATCATCAAGAGATTATCGTCAACGAATTTCTCGACGGCTTTCATGTCCTCGTAGGTATCAATAGCCGGATTGGTAAGGAAATTGCCCTGAATGTTAAGTCCGTGCTTTCGGCATCGTTTAATGATTTCAGCGTATTTGCCGACATTGTTCATTTTCCACTTGTCGTAATGGTCGACGGTTTTTTGATTAACGGATTCAAAGCCGACCAGTGCCATCACGCACCCTGCTTTCACAAGCCGCTTTATGGTTTCTTCTTCTTCCAAAAAGTTAATGCTAATAAACGAACTGAACTTGACGTTACACTCGGCAAGCACGTCCAGAATTTCATACATCTTGGTTTTATTGACGCCCAAGTTTTCATCGGTAAACATCAGCCATGGCTCTTTTCCGTATTTGGATTCCTTGAACCAAACACGCTTTGCCGCTTCGACTTGCGCTTTAATGGTGTCGCGGGATTGAATGCGATAGAGCCGTCCGGTAAAGTTTGGCGTAACGCAAAAGGTGCAGGTGTAAGGGCAACCTCGCGTCATGTAAATCGGAATGGATTTACGCGCGTCGACTTTATCGCGCTTGCTGGCTTTGAAAATGCGCTCGTAGTCAATAACAGGCACTTCTTTGACGGGCGGGAAGTCTTTGGCGTCGTAGCGCGGTTTGAGTTGTCCGAGCGCAAGGTCTTGCAAGACGAATGCCCAAAGGTTTTCGGCTTCTCCGCACACGACCGCGTCGGCATGCGCTTTGGCTTCGTCGTAGTTGAACGAGACATGAACACCGCCCATAACAACTTTTTTGCCACGACGGCGAAATTCATCAGCAATATCGTAGGCGCGCGTAACGTTCATGGTTCGCGCCGTAATTCCAACCAAATCGTAGTCGCCATCGAAGTTGATTTTGTCGCCGAAGAGTTCATCGACAAGTTCGATTTCATGCTGCGGCGGCGTAATGCTCACCAAAACCCCAATCGCCATTGAAAAGAGGGCTTTCTGGCTTGTGTCTTCTTCTTTTTTACCTTTCGGCGTGATAAACAAAATTTTAAGCGGACGAATGGACTCGGGCGGAAGCAAATCGTTGCGATAAGGAGATTTTGAGGGAATAACTGTCAGCGTTTCGGCAGCGGGATTGTCAACGTGCGCCGCACTGTCATGCACAACGGCTTGAAACGCACTTCTGGAAAAACCGTCCGGATTTTCTAATCCTTTTTGCTCGTTCATTTTGAATCTCCTTTTTTCGCAAAAATGTTGTTACACATAAATGTTCTAATACTGCTTGAAAAATAGCCTTTTAGCCAAAAGAAAGCAAGATGATTCCACAAGTTCTTCGTGCCTTATTCTTTAAGGCAATCGCCCCTTCTAACCTACATTTTTTCGGTTCATGCTTAGGCTTGATTGTTTTGCAACACTCACGTTACACGCGTTGTCAAAGAAAAACCAACGACCTTTGCACTGGCTCAAAACTATCCGAACCCGTTCAACCCAACGACGACGATTCACTACCAACTTCCAACCAGCGCGTTCTTTTGTGCAAACCATGAAAATGATGCTCGTGAAGTAATCGGTGCGCAGACAGCCTGAAAACGAAGAGGGCGGATAACTTCCGCCCTTTTTTAATGTCGTTTATCAAACCATGACGCTATTTGACAACCTACTCGTTCATGATTTCTTTACAAACTCAATTTGTCGATTCGCACCGAGCACAACTTCAACGGTGTCGCCTTCTACAATTTCGCCTCTTAGAATTTTTTCAGAGAGCGCGTTGGTGATGTAGCGTTGCATAACGCGCTTCAAGGGACGTGCGCCGAACGTTGGGTCGTAGCCGAGTTGCGCCAACCAATCTTTTGCCTCTTCGGAAAGGGTAAGCGTGATGTTTTGCTTTGCAGCAGTTTTCGCAATGCGTTGAAATTGAATATCGACGATTGCGGTGATTTCGTCGCGCGTGAGCGGCATGAACATAATCACTTCGTCAATGCGGTTGAGAAATTCGGGACGGAGTTTTCGGCGCAGAAGTTCGAAGAGTTCCATGCGCATGCGTGAAAGGATTTCCTGACGGTTTTCGTCATTCATCAGCGCGGTTTGGTCTTGAATGAGTTGCGAGCCGATGTTGGAGGTCATGATGATGATGGTATTTTTGAAATTGACCGTATGCCCTTTGCTATCGGTCAGGCGTCCGTCGTCCAAGACTTGCAGAAGAATGTTGAAGACGTCGGGGTGTGCTTTTTCGATTTCATCGAGCAACACAACGCTGAATGGACGGCGGCGCACGGCTTCGGTCAGTTGTCCGCCTTCATCGTAGCCCACATAGCCGGGCGGCGCGCCAATCAATCGCGAGACGCTGTAGGCTTCCATGTATTCGGACATATCGATGCGCACGAGCGCGTTTTCGTCGTCGAAGAGATATTCGGCTAAACTGCGCGCAAGTTCGGTTTTGCCAACGCCTGTGGTGCCGAGAAAGATAAACGAGCCAATCGGCTTGCGCTCGTCGGAAAGTCCGGCTTTGGCACGGCGCACGGCTTCGGAAACGGCTTTGACCGCTTCGGTTTGTCCAACCACGCGCCGAGCAAGTTCGGATTCCATTTCCAATAATTTTTGCCTTTCGGATTGAAGCATCTTCGCTACGGGAATGCCTGTCCACTTGGCAACCACTTCGGCGATTTCTGTGGCGGTGATTTCTTCTTTCATCATCGCGCCATTTTTTTGGAGTTCTTCCATTTTGGCTTTGGCGGCTTCTAATTGCTTTTGGAGCGAGACGATTCGCCCGTATCGGATTTCAGCCACCTTGCCCAAATCGCCCTGCCGCTCGGCTTCTTCCGCTTCAACTTTGGCTTGCTCAATGTCGGATTTCAACTTTCGGATTTCGGTAATGACGGCTTTTTCATTTTGCCACTTGGCTTGGATTCGCGCTTGCTCTTCGCGCAAATCGGCAAGCTCTTTTTCTATTTCGGCTAATCGAAGTTCGGTGTTGTTCATCGTTTGAAATGCGTTTGTTTTAAGGTTTATTGTTTTGAAACAACTTCAAGCCAATTCCCGCGCTTGGCTTCTTTTCGTCTAAATCGGCGCATGTGTTTCGGCATCATGTTTTTACGAAGCAAATGAATTGCTTACGTTTGTTGCAGTCCAACAATTATACTGAAAGAATTTATATGGAGTTTTTCGGCATACCAACTTCAAGTGTAGATACATCCAAAAAGTATCGTGAAGCCATCAAAGAGATTCGCGTGATTATCATCAATGTCGACGGCGTTTTGACCGATGGATACATTCAATACACAGAATCAGGCGATGAAATCAAGACCTTTTACGCCCGCGATGGCTTTGCAATTCGCGAAGCGATGAAACAAGGCTTGAAGGTAACGGTAATTTCAGAGCGGCAATCGCGCGCCACCATGCGTCGCTTGATTGAACTTGGCGTAACGGATATTTACCTTGGCATTCGCAACAAGTTCGAGACCTATCAAGAACTCAAAGTGCTCTACAATGTTGAAGATAAAGACTGCCTCTACATTGGAGATGACCTTTCCGATGTGCCTATCTTAGAAAGAGTCGGCTTTTCGTGTGCTCCCATCAACGCCATTGAATACTTGCGTAATCGCGTCGCATACCTTTCGCCCTACGAAGGCGGCAGAGGCTGTGTGCGCGACATCATCGAGACCGTGCTCATCGAACAAGGCAAGTGGAAATACTACAAAGAGCCATAAACATTTAGAACATCATTCCCCATTTTTTCGTTAGGGCGATTCAGGCAGAATCGCTTTTTTGCATTGAACAAGCACGGCAGAATGCTTACATTCGCCTTCTAAACGCATACCGCGTAATTAAACACGCTTCAACCATGACGACTGAACTTGAACAACGCCTCGTTGAAATTTTCGGCGCGAATACGCCTTTCGTCAAAGAACTTTTCGCTGAATATGAAAAGAACCCCGCCGCCGTTAAAGAAAATTGGCGAACCTTTTTTGAGGACTTAAAATCCAACAAACTCAACCTTCTTGCGCTTGAAACCGATAAACAACGAAGCGCGAACTTCTTGCAGAAATCGCTCTTCGGGAATGGACAAGAAAACGGTCATGCGGAAAGTGGAAAATCTGATAGCGCAAGTTTTCAATCTGCCAAAGCCGTTTCGGCACAAGTGGCGCAACGCCTCACGTCGAGTTTCGCCTCGCTTGAAGCGGCAGGATTAACGAAAGAAGACCAAGCCATTGCGCTTTCAGGCGTGCCGCTCCGAATCGTCGAGAATATGGAGCAAAGCCTTTCTGTTCCGACCGCAACCTCGTTCCGCGTCATTCCCGTCAAAGTGTTAGAAGAAAATCGTGTCATTCTTAACCAACATCTTTCGGCTATTTCCAAAGGCAAAGTCGCTTTTACGCATATCATTGCTTGGGCAATTGTTCAAGCCGTTAAGAAATATCCCTCGCTCAACTGCACATATGCTAATGTTGACGGCAAATCATACAAGATTGCTCACAAGCACATCAACATTGGGCTTGCTATTGACATCACGAAGAAAGACGGCACGCGCTCGCTTGTTGTGCCGAACATCAAGGCGGCAGAGCAGATGAACTTTTCACAATTTTTTGATGCCTACAACTTGCTCGTAAAAAAAGCGCGTGAAAACAAACTTGCGCCTGATGATTTCATCGGCACAACGGTTTCGCTCACCAATCCTGGAACGATTGGGACGGTTGCGTCTGTGCCGCGCCTGATGATGGGGCAAGGCATCATTATCGCCACAGGCGCGATTGATTATCCTGCCGAGTATCAAGCCATGTCGCAAACGCTTCTAACGCAACTCGGCATTAGCAAGGTGATGCAAATGACTTCCACCTACGACCACCGCATCATTCAAGGTGCAGAGTCGGGCGAAATGCTGGCCGCGATTCACAAAATGCTCACCGCAGAAGACGAAACATTTTACGACACGATTTTTTCCGACCTCAAAGCCCCGTATCGTCCTTGGCGCCGACAGATTGATAAAAATCCGCTCTCGCTTGGTGGCGCGCCGCGCACTGAAGAACTTATCGAGAAACAAGCCCGCGTTATGCAGATGATTAACGCCTACCGCGTGCGCGGACATCTCATCGCAAACATCAACCCGCTTGGCTACGAACCAAAATACCACCCCGAACTCGACCCTGAATTTTATGGCTTCACGATGTGGGATTATGACCGCGAGTTTCTCTCTATGAGTTTCGGAAAAAAGGACACCATGACGCTCCGCGAAATTGTCAGATTGCTCCGCTCGGCTTATTGCGAAAAAATCGGCGTTGAGTTCATGCACATCCAATCGCTCGAGCAAAAAAAATGGATTCAACAGCACATCGAGGATAAAGAACGACAAGTTCAATTCAGCCCCGCCGATAAAATTGAAATCCTTAAAGACATCATTCGCGCCGAAGGCTTCGAACGATACTTGCAGACGAAATTTCTCGGACACAAACGTTTCTCCGTCGAGGGCGGTGAAACCGCAATCGCCATCATGGACTACCTCGTCTTGGAATCCACGAAATACGGCACGAAGGAAGTTGTCGTTGGCATGGCGCATCGTGGCAGAATCAATGTGCTGACGAACGTGGTTGGCAAGCCTTACGAAACGCTCTTTGCAGAATTTGAAGGCAAGCCGTTGCCCATGTCGGAAGGTGAACTTGCGCAAGGTTCAGGCGACGTGAAGTATCACTTAGGCGCAACCGGCGTGCGGGCAACTGGCGACGGCAAAACGGTGCGCGTTTCGCTCTCACCGAACCCAAGCCATTTGGAAGCCGTTAATCCCGTTGTTGAAGGCATTGTGCGCGCTAAGCAAGACCGCGCTGGCGATGTCGAGAAAAAAGAAATTCTGCCGATTCTGGTTCACGGCGATGCGGCGTTTGCTGGTCAGGGCGTCGTAGCCGAAACGCTCAACATGTCGCAACTGCGCGGCTACGGCACAGGTGGCACAATTCACCTTATCATCAACAACCAAATCGGATTTACCACCACGCCCGAAGACGCACGCTCGACCCTTTACGCCAGCGATGTCGCTAAAATGATTCAAGCCCCGATTTTCCATGTCAACGGCGATGACCCCGAAGCATGTATTCGCGTTGCGAAACTCGCGCTTGATTATCGCATGACGTTCAAAACCGATGTCGTTATCGATATGCTCTGCTTCCGCAAGTATGGACACAACGAAGGCGACGACCCCAGCTACACACAGCCGCTTCTCTACGATAAAATCAAAACCCACCCCGGCGTGCGTGAAGTCTATGCCAATCAACTCATTCGCGAAGATGTTATCACGAAAGAACAAGCCGATGCACTTACCGATGCTTTTCGGCAAGAATTAGACCGCGCACACGAAAATGCCAAACAATTAGTTATCCAAGAAAAACCTTACTCGCTCGGAAAAGTCGACCTAATGCTTGCTGTCGAGGACAGTAAAATTGCTGAAAAGTATCGCCAACGCAATCCTGATACTCGCGTTGCACTCTCAACGCTTCAAACTGTTACGAAAGCCTCTCTGACCTTTCCTGATGGCTTCAATGTTCACCCGAAATTGCTTCAACAATTTTTCAAAAAGCGTGAAGGTGCATTAGAGCCAGATGCTTTGAATTTTCAAGTGGATTGGGCGTTTGCGGAAACCTTAGCCTTTGGTTCGCTCTTGCTCGAAGGCTATCCCGTGCGGCTTTCAGGACAAGATTCTACGCGCGGAACCTTCTCGCAACGGCACTTGGGCGTCGTTGATGTTAAGACGGGTGCGGAATACATTATGCTTCAACACATCGCGCCGAAGTTTGCTCCCTCACAAGCACCGTTCTATGTCTATGACAGTTTCCTTTCTGAATACGCTGTGATGGGATTTGAATTTGGATACAGCGTTGCCGACCCGCTCGCGCTCGTGATGTGGGAAGCACAGTTCGGCGACTTTGCAAACGGTGCGCAAATCATCATTGACCAATTCCTCGCCGCCAGCGAATCCAAGTGGGGACAGCCGTCGGGCTTGGTGCTTCTTCTGCCACACGGCTACGAAGGACAAGGTCCTGAGCACTCCTCCGCTCGCCTCGAACGATTCCTTCAACTCTGTGCTGAAACCAACATGCAAATCTGCAACTGCACCACGCCTGCACAGTATTTTCATCTCTTGCGCCGACAAGTGCTGGCAGGCAACATTAAGCCACTTGTGATTTTCACGCCGAAAAGTTTGCTTCGCCACCCGCTTGTGCTCTCGCCCATGTCGGAACTTGTCGAAGGTAAATTTCACAATGTGTTAGATGATGTTGAGGAGATTAAAAACCCGCGCCGCGTTATCTTTTGTAGCGGTAAAATTTTTTACGACTTGCTCAAACAGCGTTCCGAAATGGGCGTGAAAGATGTTGTGATTTTGCGCATTGAGCAACTTTATCCGTATCCGCAACGCCGCGTTCAGTATTTGCTCGAGAAGTATCAATCTGCCAATGAAATTTGCTGGGTTCAAGAAGAACCGAAAAATATGGGCGCGTGGAGTTTTATTGCGCCTCGCCTTTTCGAGGAACTCAAACAGCCGCGACAAATTCTGCGCTACATTGGCAGAGTTGCCGCCGCAAGTCCTGCAACAGGTTTTCTCAAAAAGCACGAAGCCGAACAAAAAGCCATCTGCCTTGACGCCATGCTTTAATTGTCTTCAACTCAAAAACAGCCTATTGCCATGACGACCCTTGTTCAAGATGCGCCGAAACCTGCCACACCACCTCATCAAGAGTTTCCTTCGGAGATTGAAGACATGCAAAGCGACACACATACGAGAATTTGCAGTTACTTCATCACTACACTCTCCGAGTTGTTTCTCACCGACCTTGATGTTGCGATTGGTGGCGATACAGGCTTTTACTGGAACTCCCAAGACGACCGAGACCGCCTCGTCCCCGACGCCTACCTCGTTCGCCACGCCGGCAAACACCCGCGTAAAAGTTGGAAACTCTGGGAAGAAAAATCTCTCCACCCGAACCTCTCCATTGACTTCGTCCTTGAAGTGTGGAGCGACAGCAACTCCCTTCCCGAAAAACTTGAAAAGTTCGTCCTCTATCAACGCTTGGGCGCAAAAGAATATCTCCAACTTGACACCCCAACCAATACGCTCTTCGCTCATCGCTTAGACAACAACGGCATCTACACTGCTATTGCCACCAACGAACACGGACGCCTGCCCCTGCAATCGCTCAACGCCGATGTCATCTACGAAAACGGCTTGATTCGCCTTTATCGCAACAACCAAAAAATCCTCACCCTCTCCGAAGCCCAAGCCGAACTCGACGCCTTACGCAACGAACTCGCTCAACTCAAAAAATCTTCTTCATCACAACCTTGACCAACGAACCTTACACACAAGTTTCTTTACCGATTGGCGAAGAGCACTTCGAAGTCGCCGTCGCTTTGCTTCATCAACTTGGATTTGAGAGTTTTCTCGAAGAGGGCGACCTGCTTCTCGCCTACATTCCTGCAAGCGAATGGACAAACGAAAAACGCTCGGAACTTGACTTGCTGGTTTCTTCTCTTGTTGGAAAATCTCTCGACTTCAAAACTGAAACGATTGAACCGCAAAACTGGAACGCACAATGGGAGTCGTCGTTACAGCCGATTGAGATTGACGATTGGCTTCTTATCGTTCCGCATGGCAATTTTCCATCGTCAAAGCCGAACCAACTTGTTGTGGAAATCAATCCGAAGATGTCGTTCGGCACAGGCTATCACGAAACCACGCGCTTAATGCTTCGACAAATGCGCGACCTCATTCAACCTGACGAGCGCATCTTGGACATTGGCACAGGCACAGGCGTTTTGGCAATCGTGGCGCGCAAGCTCGGCAACCGCAATCTCATCATTGCTTGCGACAACGACGAGTGGGCAGTGCTGAACGCCAAAGAAAACTGCACCATCAACTGCACCGAAAACATTGACGTGCTTTATCTTGACGCGCAAAACGGCATTGAGTCTCTCCTTTCGGCGCATCACGTTTCGCTCATTCTTGCCAACATCAATCGCCCTGTTCACGAAAAATTGCTTCCAACGCTCGCACGACTTTCGCCGCGCTCAAAAGTGCTACTTTCAGGCTTGCTCAAATACGATTTAGATTGGCTGAAAAACTTGCTTGATAGCCTTAACTTTGAACTCGTTCGCCTTTCAGAAGAAGGAGAATGGATTTGCGCACTCACTCAAAACAAACAACTTAACTCACTCGCACCTTGACTCGCATCGCCACGATTGACATCGGCACAAACACTGCGCTTTTGCTTATTGCCGATTTAGACTTCGCTTCGCAAATGCTTCACACGATTTACAACCATCAAGAAATCATTCGTCTTGGAAAAGGCGTCGATAAAGACCGCCGAATCCATCATGATGCGATTGATCGACTGCTGAACTGCTTGCGATTCTATCGCTCGCTCATTGAACAGCATAATGCTAAACTTGTTCGCGCTGTGGCAACGAGTGCCGTGCGCGACGCGCTCAATCGTGATGAAATTTTACGCCTTGTCCGCTCACAAGTCGGCATTGAAGTTGAACTGCTTTCAGGCGACGCCGAAGCCGAACTCACTTTTCAAGGCGCAATCGCAGGTTGGCAAAATCTTCAAGAGCCGTTTTTGGTGATTGATATTGGTGGCGGCTCAACGGAACTCATCTTGGGCGATAGCCACGGAATTCGGGAAAAAGTTAGCCTCGATATTGGTTCGGTGCGTTTAACGGAACGATTTTTCCACGCTCAACCGCCTTCTGCCGAAAGTTTCGCGCAGGCTCATTCCTTTTTGATTGATGTTTTTTCAAACGAACTTTCGCGCTTCATTTCAGGACGCGAGAGCGTGATTGGCGTTGCTGGAACAATCGTTACGCTTGCCGCACAAGCACAAGGTTTGAAGAAATTTGAGAACGAGAAACTTCACGGCTATAGGCTTGCTTATCCGAGCGTCGAATCGCAATTAGATTTTTTCAAAACGCATTCTATTGATGAAATCATCGCCGACGGTATTGAAAGCGGCAGAGCCGATGTGATAACGGCAGGAACGATGATTTTATGGACCTTCATGCGCATCTTTGGCGCAAAGCAAATTACCGTTAGCACACAAGGCTTGCGCTACGGGGTTGCAATGCGCGAACTTCGCTATCACCTTGCTAAACTTTAACACGATTCCAACGATGATTCAAGCACGAATTACCGAAACGCTCACCATTGGCGACCAACAACCGCTCGCACTGATTGCAGGTCCTTGCGTAATTGAAAGCGAATCCTTCACGCTCAAAATGGCAGAATCGATTGCTGCGATTTGCCAGCGGCTTCATGTGCCGTTGATTTTTAAGTCGTCATTTGATAAGGCGAATCGTTCGTCGGTCCATGGCTTTCGCGGCGGCGGCATGGAAGAAGGCTTGAAAATTTTAGAGAAGGTTCGCAAAGAAGTTGGCGTGCCTGTTCTGACCGATATTCACGAAAGTTATCAAGCTAAGCCTGTTGCAGAGGTGGTCGATGTGCTTCAAATTCCGGCGTTCTTGTGTCGGCAAACGGATTTGCTTTTAGCGGCGGCGGAAACGGGCAAAGCGGTTAATGTCAAGAAAGGTCAATTCCTCTCTCCGCCCGAAATGAAGAATGTCGCCAAGAAATTGGAAGCCGGCGGCGCAACGAACATCTTGCTCACTGAACGCGGCACAACTTTCGGTTACAACAACCTTGTCGTCGACTTTCGCTCATTGCCACAAATGCGTGCGTTGGGCTACCCGGTTGTGTTTGATGCTACGCATAGCGTTCAAATGCCGGGCGGACTTGGCGAAAAATCAGGCGGCGACCGCCGATACGCGCCCATTCTGGCTCGCGCCGCGGTTGCGGTCGGCTGTGATGCGCTCTTTATGGAAGTCCACGAACACCCTGACACGGCTCCCAGCGACGGCGCAAACATGATTTTCCTCGCTCACCTCGAACCCATCTTAACACAACTGCTCAAACTTCGCGAA
>JBKBRB010000031.1:0-17921 GCA_046292465.1 Chloroherpetonaceae bacterium | reverse complement strand
GGTGCGAATGAAGCCAAGTGCTTCGTCAATGGATTTTTTCAGGTCTGTCATCTTTATGGTTCAAGATAGTGAGTTTGAGAATCAAGGTTTTTCGTTGAGAAAAATCAGTTGGCTATTGATGGGTTTGCCGTTGGTGGCAACGGGCGTATAGGTGCCGTCAGGGTTGAGAAGTCGCGCTTTGAGATTGTCTTTGAGCATGAGTTCAAGGTCGTTTTTGATTTGCTGTCGGTGCGCGGCATCGAGAACGGGGAAGAGAATTTCGACGCGGCGGTCGAGGTTGCGCCGCATCATGTCGGCACTGGAAAGATAGACTTCTTCGTTGCCGTTGTTGAAGAAGTAGTAGGCGCGGCTATGTTCCAAAAAGCGTCCTACTATGCTCGTAACGCGAATAGTATTGCTAATGCCATCGAGGTTCGGGCGGAGAACGCAAATGCCGCGCACAATCAAATCAATCGGCACGCCGGCTTGTGAGGCGCGATAAAGGGCTTTGATAATTTGTTCATCGACCAGCGCGTTCATTTTCATGATAATGCGACCGTTTTGGTGCTGTTTGTGCATCTCAATTTCGCGCTCGATGAGTTCCAACATTTTTTGCCGAATACCAAGTGGCGCGACGAAAATTTTGCGATACGACTTTTGGCGCGAGTAGCCTGTCAGATAATTGAACACGTCTGAGACATCAGCACTAATGTCTTTATTGCAAGTGAAGAGACTGTAATCGGTATAAACTTTCGCTGTTGAGGGGTTGTAGTTGCCTGTGCCGAGGTGCACATAGCGGCGCATTTCGCCGTTTTCGTTGCGCACAATCAGCAAGACCTTTGCGTGTGTTTTTAGTCCGATTAAGCCATAAACGACGTGCGCGCCTGCTTTTTCAAGGGCTTTCGCCCAAATGATGTTGTTTTCTTCGTCGAAGCGTGCTTTGAGCTCGACCAAAACGGCAACCTGTTTGCCGCGCTCTGCTGCTTCAATCAAGGCTTGCACGATGGGCGATTGGCTTCCAACGCGATAGAGCGTTTGTTTAATGGCAAGCACGTTCGGGTCGTTTGCCGCTTGGTTAATTAAGTCAATGACAGGCTGAAACGAGTCAAAGGGATGGTAAAGAAGCACATCGCGTTTGCGAATTGTGGTGAAAATATCGTCGCCATCATCGTTCAGGAACGGATTGCGGGGAATGAACGGCGTATCTTTAAGGTCGGGACGCTCGAGGCTCATCACTTCCATTAAACTCGCTAAGCCCAAGACGCCTGGAATTTCATAAACCTTGCGTTCGCTGACGCCTAAGTTTTCAATGAGCACATTTTTGATATACTGTGGCATGCCGGGATTGACATCGAGCCGAACCACGTTGCCGTATCGGCGTTGGCGTAAGCCTTCTTCAATCGTCTCGAGCAAATCGCCGGCTTCGTCTTCTTCGATTTCAATATCAGCGTCGCGAATCACGCGGAAGGGATAGACGGCTTGAATTTCGACTTCGGGGAAAAGTTTTTGAATGTTAGTTGCAATGACATCTTCAAGCCAAACAAAAACCGTTTCGCCGTTCGTGGGTTTAATGCCGATTTTATCAAGGCGAATGAGGCGCGGAATCGTGTCGGGAACTTTGACACGTGCAAAGCGTGGCTCGTCGTCGCCGTCGGCTTTGAGTTGAACGGCAAGCGAAAGCGAAAGGTTGGAAACGTGCGGAAACGGATGACCAGGATCCAAGGCTAACGGGGTAAGAATCGGAAAAATGTTGTTCTCAAAATACTGGTCTAGAGCTTTGCGCTCTGTTTCAGAGAGTTCCGAACAGGCTTTGAAGTAAATTTTTGCTTGGGCAAGTTTCGGAAGGATATTGTTGTAAAAGCAGTCGTTGCGCTCGTGAAGCATGGCCTCGACGCGCTTGCGAATTTCAATAAGTTGTTCAAGGGGTTTGAGCCCATCGAGCGAAGGCGTTTGAATGCCTGCTTCGACTTGCTCTTCGACAGCAGAGACGCGAATCATGAAAAATTCGTCCAAGTTCGAGCTGAAAATCGCAATAAACTTCAATCGTTCTAAAAGCGGGTGCGATTCACTGCGCGCTTCGTCAAGGACGCGCAAGTTGAACGCTACCCAACTTAGCTCGCGATTGATGTAGAGGCTGGGGTTGTTAAAATTGGAATCGACTATCGGCGTGGCGACTTCGGAAGTAAGTGCTTCGCCGAGATGTGGTTTGCGCTTTGGTTTGCGGGCTTTGGTCGTCATGTGTCAGTGAAAGGGTTAGCTGAAAAGCGTTATGGAATGAGGTTGTTTGGCACTTGTTTTTTCTTGATGTCGCGCGATTGAGGGTTCAACTCGCTCTCAAGGCGCTTTTGAATGTTGCGAATGGTCCAAACGAACATGCCAATAGCGGTCGCGTCGTCAAAAAGCCCGAAGATGCCGAAAATGGCTTCGGGAATGAAATCAATCGGCGTTAAAACATACAACGGCGATAAAATCAGCGTCAGTTTCTCCATTAGCGTTGCCGCTTGCCAAAGGTCTCGGAGTTTTTTCATGGCTACAAGTTAGATGTTTTTCAGGAACGCATTTTTTTGCGATATTCAGCTTGGTTTCTCGTTGTGTAAAATAGGTTTTTTTTGAACAGACTTTTTGATGCGTAAATTCAGTGCGCAATTCAATTCACATTTTAATCTTTATTCCATAAATGAGCATTGAAGGCGGTTATTTTGAAAACGATGGCGGAGAACATCTCCAACCTGAACAATCGCGTCAATGGCGCAAAGTGAAAAAAATCGTCGATAGTGGCGAACTTTTCTCGATTTACAATGCGGAAACCCTCGAAGAAATGCTCCAAACGCTTGTCGAAGAAAACGACCATACTCGTGCCATTCGCGTTTCTGAACACTTAATTACGCTTGCGCCTTACAACGCGGAAGGCTGGTTCAAAAAAGGCGTGGCGCTTATCAATTTGGGCAAATATAAAGAGGCGATTGAAGCCTTCGAGAAAGTGGCGGTGCTCAACCCTGCCGATACAGAAGCGCTGTTGCATCTCGGTATCTGCTATGAAAATTTGGGCAAGTCCGCCGAAGCCCTTGACGCTTACAACCGCGCCATTGAACTTTACCCTAACGACGACGAAGTACACTTCTGCAAAGCTATTACGCTCGAGCGTCTCGAACAATATCACGACGCTGAAGCGGAACTGGAACTCTGCCTTAAACTCAATCCCGAGCACCCCGAAGCATGGTATGAACTTGGCTACTGCAAAGATATGCTCGATAAGTGGGAAGAAAGTCTAAACTGCTATGACAAGCACCTTGAATTAGACCCATACAGTAGCAATACGTGGTATAATCGTGGCATTATTTTGAACAAACTTGGCAGATACGAAGAAGCCGTTTTGAGTTACGACCTTGCACTTGCCATTCGCGAAAACTTTTCGTCGGCGTGGTATAATCGTGGCAATGTGCTCGCCACGATGGGCAGGCTGGAAGAAGCAATCGAAAGCTACAAGCGCACGCTCGAGTATGAGCCCGAAGATGTGGCAACGCTCTTCAACCTTGCAACCGCGTTTGAAGAAATCAACGATTTTCATCAAAGCATTTACTACCTCGAGCGATGTGTCGCTATTGAGCCAAACTATGCCGATGCGTGGTATGCGCTGGCATGCTGTTACGATACGACCGATTCGCCGCTCTTCGCACTTAACGCCATCAACAAGGCATGTGCGCTCGTGCCCGATTGCGCCGATTATCTGCAAGTGAAAGCCAGCATTGAGTTTCAACTCGGTTATATCGATGAAGCGCTAAGGCTTTATCAAGACGCCATCAAACTTGACCCACACAATCCGTATCTCTTGTTTGATTACGGAACGGCTCTGATTGATGCACATCTGCCCAACCAAGCCATCACGGTGCTTGAACAACTCCTCAAATTAGATGCAAATTTTGCGGACGCACATTATGAACTTGCCCTCGCCTATTATGCACTCGGCGATAAAGAAAATACCATCCGCATGCTTGCCGAAGCCTTCAAGCACGATGCAAAGAAAAAGCAAGCCTTTGCAAAAGCCTTTCCTGAACTCTATGCTGAAAAAAGCGTGTGTGCAAGGCTTGGCGTAACCAAACGCTAAAAACCCACGAGAATTTTTACATGAACACAATAAAAAAAGTCCTTGGGCTGATAGGAAGCGAAATTTCCTATACGCTTTCGCCACTCATGCACAACACGGCGGCAGAAGCCTTAGGACTGAACTACATCTACAACGTCTTTGAAGTAAGCACCTCCGACGACTTGCCTGCCGCCATCGAGGGTATTCGTGCCCTGGACATCGCGGGTGTTAATGTTACCATTCCCTACAAAGAGCGTGCGGTCAAATATCTCGATTCGCTCTCTGCCGAAGCCAGCGAAGTGCAAGCCGTCAATACCATTCTCAACCAAGATGGAACGCTTATCGGACACAACACCGACATTTTCGGCTTTGCCGAGCCGCTCAAAGCCTATAAGTCGGAACTTGAAAAAGAACAAGTGGCAGTGCTTGGAAGTGGCGGCGCGGCACGCGCGGCAATCCAAGCCCTCAAAACTGAGTTCAAACCATCGAGCATCATAATCGTTGCCCGCAACGACGCCAAAGCCGACGCGCTTAAAGATGACTTCAAGCGGCGAACCAAAAGCCTCAAACTCAAAACGCTCAATATCGCTGACGCCGAAATCGTTGAAAAATTGCGCGACTGCAAACTCATCATTAACGCTACGCCCGTCGGCTCAGCCAGACTTTCCGCCAGCAAAGAAGAACTCTTCCCCGCAGAGAAACTTTGGACAAAAGACCATATCGCCTACGACCTCGTCTATAACCCTCTTCAAACGACCTTCCTCAAAGGTGCGCAAACTGCAGGCGCAAAAACGATTTCAGGCTTGGAAATGCTTCTCTTTCAAGGCGCGAAATCCTTTGAACTCTGGACGGGCAAAGCCATGCCGATTGACCTCGTGCGTAAAACGCTTCAAAATGCGCTGACTCTCGAGGAAAAAACCGATTAAAGCGCAAGATGTGTTTTCTCGTGAGCAAATTGTTCAAAAACTTCAAAACTCTTAAACCCATAACCTTTATAGAGAAAATGCGTTTGAGCCTTGTTTTCTTGCTCTGGCTGGTTTCAGCCTCAATGCTTGCACAAGAAGTAAAACGCGGTGCCATTACGGGGCGCGTGTTGGACAAAGTTACCAAAGAACCTGTTGTGGGCGCGACAGTGAAAGTCGTCGGAACGGAACTCGGAGCCGTTGCCGATGTGAACGGAAAATTCACCATTCAGAATATCCCTGTTGGAACATATCAAGTGAAAGTTTCAGCGGTCGGATATGAAAGCACCATTCGTGCCGACGTGGTGGTGGCAACCGCACGCCCTTACATTTTGGTTGTTGAGTTAGCCGAAAAAAGCGTGGAAGGTCAGGAAGTTGAAGTGGTCGCGGATTACTTCAAACGCCGAAAAGCCGACTCGCCGACAAGCGAGCAGAATTTCACTTACGAAGAAATTCGCCGATTGCCCGGTGGCTTTGAAGACGTGGTTCGCGCCGTTTCAACCTTGCCCGGCGTTTCGGTTGCAAGTGCAGGGCGGAACGACTTGCTCGTGCGCGGCGGCGCACCATCGGAAAACCTCTTTCTCATCGACGGCATTGAAGTGCCAAACATCAATCACTTTGGCACGCAGGGTTTCGGCGGCGGTCCGATTTCTTTCGTCAATCTCGACTATGTGCGTGAAGTGAATTTTTCAACGGGAGGCTTCGGGGTGAAATATGGCGACAAAATTTCAAGCGTCGTCTCGCTCGATTTGCGTAACGGACGCGAAGACCGAACCGGCGGCAAACTCAACCTTTCCGCCTCACAATTCGGCTTTAACGTGGAAGCTCCGCTCTCGAAAGACGGACAATATCTCTTTTCCGCTCGACGCAGTTACCTCGACCTCATTTTCAAAGCCGCAGGATTTTCCTTCGTCCCTGAATACTATGATTTTCTCGGCAAGGTAACTTACAACCTCGGCGGCGGGAATGAAGTGTCGGCACTTGGCATCGGCGTCATCAACAATGTGCGGCTCTTTAACGACACGCCTGAAAAACGCTTCGATAACTCGCGCTTGCTCGATAACACGCAGTATCAATTCATCGGCGGGGTTACTTGGAGAAAAGTTTTCAAAGGCGGATTGGTTTCCACCACGCTCGGACGCACGCGCGTGGATTACCGCTTCCAACAACGCGACACACTTCAAAACCCATTCTTCCGCAATAACTCCATCGAAGATGAATTCAACCTTCGAAGCGATGTAACGCTCGCCCTAAGCAAAGCGACGGAACTCTCGTTTGGTGTTCAAGGCAAAACTATTGGTTTCAGTGCCGATGTGTTGCTCAAATCTCGAGAAACCAGCGCAGTGATTGTCGACCGGCAATTAAACGACCGATTCACAAAAGGCGCGGCTTACCTTCAACTCTTGCAACGCTTCGGGCGACTAACGGCAACGCTTGGCGGCAGAGTGGATTACTTCGACGGCATCAATCAAAAGTTTTATCCAGCACCGCGTGGCTCGCTTTCCTACGCGCTTACAGACAAAATCACGCTCAGCGTTTCGGCGGGGCGATACACGCAATCGCCGTCCTACATCTGGCTCGTTGCGGAAGAATCCAACCGCAATCTCAAAAACATTCAAACCAATGTGGGCATTGCCGGCTTTGAATACATTTTGCAACCGGACTTAAAATTCAGCATCGAAGGCTACTACAAACAATATGGCAACTATGCTGCAAGTTTGAATCGCCCATTTTTCGTAATTGCCAACACGGGTGCAGGCTTCGGCGGCGATGAAGATGGCTTTGCTTCGTTTGGCTTAGAGCCATTGGTTAGTTTAGGCAAAGGGCGCGCTTACGGCGTTGAATTTTTCGTCCAGAAAAAACTTTCCGAAACGCCTTACTACGGCATTGCCTCGCTCACGATTGGCAAGTCGGAATTTCAAGGCGTTGATGGCGTGTTCAGACCGAGCAACTTCGACCAGCGTGTCATCTTCAGCCTAAGCGGTGGCTATCGGTTCGATGAAAAATGGGAACTTGGCATCAAGTTCCGGTATGCGTCGGGGCGACCGTTCACGCCGGTCGGCGCACAAGGAGATAGAACATTCGGTTTTCGCCTGACAAACCTCGACCCAAATTTTTTCAATTCGCAACGCCTGCCCGATTTTCACGCGCTCGACTTGCGGCTCGACCGACGCTGGCAGTTCAACGCTTGGACGCTCATCACATATTTGGATATTCAAAACATCTATAACCGAAAAAATGAAAATCCGCCCCGCTGGAATCCAAGAGAAAATCAACTGGAAACTACAGGCGGACAAATCGGACTGCTCCCCTCCATTGGCATTAACGCTGAATTTTAAGCGCGAAAAACGAATCACAGATGCCTCTCGTTTGAGGAGTTAAATTACATCAATCAAATGTCTAAAACGGTTGCCTTAACAGGGGGAACAGGGCTAATTGGAAAAGCCCTTGTTCGTGCCTTAACACAACGTGGCGATAAGGTTCTTTTACTGGTTCGCAACCCTGAAAAAGCCAAATCGGAACTGCCAAATCTTGCAGGCTACTATGCGTGGGAGGCGATGAGCGAAAGCGGCGAATGGACGCGTGCACTTCAGTCAGCCGACGCCATCATTCACCTTGCGGGAACGCCTGTCGCCGCACGCTGGAACGACGATTACAAAAAAGACATATACGACAGCCGTATTATCAGCACGCGCAATCTTGTTCGTGCTATCGCGCAATCAGAGCCAAAGCCGAAAGTCTTTGTTACTGCGTCAGGCGTTGGCTACTACGGCAATCAAGGCTACGACATGAACGTGCCGATATTGGACGAAAGCGCACCGCCGGCAAGCGATTTCCTTGCGAAAGTGTGTGTGGATTGGGAAAAAGAAGCCTTTGAAGCAGAAAAAGCCGGGGTGCGTGCTGTTGCCGTCAGAACAGGCGTGGTGCTCTCGACCAAAGGTGGAGCATTGGAAAAAATGCTCACGCCGTTCAAACTCTTTGCGGGCGGTCCAATTGGAAGTGGCAAGCAGTGGGTGTCGTGGATTCACATCGATGACCAAGTTGGGCTTTATCTTTTTGCTGTCGATAATGAAATGGTAAAAGGTGCGCTAAATGCTGTGGCGCCAAATCCTGTTCAAATGAACGAACTGGCGCAAACGCTCGGAAAAGTTCTTTCTCGTCCGTCGCTGTTTCCCGTGCCGAAAACTGCCTTAGAGTTGCTCTTTGGAGAAGCGGCGAACGTGATTGCCGAAGGACAGCGGGTTGTGCCAAAGCGTGCGTTGGAGTTGGGATTTTCGTTCAAGTATCCGATGCTTGAAGGTGCATTAAGAGACGTGCTCGCTAAACACAAGTAAAGCATGCAAAGTAAAACCTTTAATTTGCAAAATGACAATTTCTTTACATGCGGCATATTGAATGAAATAAGGAAAGTTGTTTATATTCACCAAAATTATGTCAGAAACAAAGTAAGACACAAATAAAAATAGGAGTCGGTAAAATAGGAGCGGTAAATAAAGAGGAGAGTAGCCGAAAGGCATTGTAGAATTTCGCTGAAGTGTTAAGAACCTTGCAACTGCTGACACCCACCAATCTGTTGCAATTCGTGTGATCCATACAATTCCGCTTAACACTCCGATGAATTGGCGTGTAACGAGTTGAAGTTTAGAGGTTGAAGTTGAAACTTAATCTACAGACCTGAACTTAAATAAAACACATTTTCGAATAATTATGGCTGACAAAACAAAAGAACAACAAGCGGGATTTCGCTTTGCAGAGCTTATCATTTTCGGAACGATATTTCTTGCCCTCGTCGCTTCCGTCTTCGTCCTCAATATCGTTATTTCGCGCGACAGCCAACGTGACGCTGAACAAGTTTTCTGTGCAACAAAACAATCGGAGTATTGGCAACGTGCTTACCGAAACTTAATTCGAACCCAAGAGCGATTAGCGGAACTCTCGATTATTGATTCCAGCCAAGTCGAACAAATTGCTGAAAAATCTGCCCAACTCGATACGGCGTTCTTCAATTACAAGAGAGCCATTTCCATTTTTGATTCTACGGTTACTGCGCTTGACAAAGGCGGTGTGATTACGCTGGAAGGAACAGAGTTTGAAATTACACCTGTTACAAATCCAAGAGCACGAGCAACGATTGAAAAGGAAATTCAGAACTGGGCGGAATCACGCCATGTGCTCATCGAGCTTGCGGAAAAAACACAAAATCCAAAGCAAATTGACCCTGTGCAACTCGAGAAAGCCATTGACTTTGCGATTCAAAACGATGAGCTGATTCTTGCCAGCAACCGCGACTTCATTGTGCGCTTAGGCGAACTTTCAACTGAAAAAATTAAGAATCTTCAATTCGCACAAGTAGTTGCGCTGGTTGTCAGCATTCTGGTGTTTCTCGGCATGGCGGTTCGCTTAACGATTTCGCTCCGAAAGCAGGCAAAAATTATTCAAGAGTCGCAAGGGCAGTTGATTCAGAACGAGAAAATGGCATCGCTTGGTCAGATGGTTGCTGGACTGGCGCATGAAATGAACACGCCACTCGGCTTTGTGAGAAATAATATCGAGATTATCCGCGAAAACGACCGTGAATTTCAAGATGCAGTGATGGCAAGTTCAGCGGTTCTGAAAAGTTTAGTTGCAGGAAATTACAGCGAGGTCGAAAAGCAAATTCCAATCACACTTGAAAAATTAAAGAACATTGAAAAAATTGGTCTCATCGATGAGAATATGATGATGATTACCAACTCGCTTGAAGGATTAGACCGAATGCAAGAACTCATCGTCAACCTTCGCAACTTCTCGCGTTTAGACCAAACAGCGACACAACTTGCCAATCTCAATCAATGCTTAGATTCGACACTGGTGATTGCCAATCACATTTTGAAGCGGCACATGACGGTGGTAAAAGATTATGGCAACATTCCGGATATTGTCTGCGCGCCTGCTCAACTTAACCAAGTGTTTCTGAACATCATCACAAATGCCGCTCATGCTTGCGAAGAAAAAGGCGAAGGCACGCTTCGGTTAAAAACGTTTGTAGAGAAAAACGAAGCCGTTGTGCAAATTTCTGACAATGGCAAAGGCATTCCGCCCGAAATCATTAACAAAATTTTTGACCCGTTCTTTACAACCAAACCGGTCGGTAAAGGCACTGGATTGGGGCTTTCTATCTCCAAAAAAATTATTGAAGAAGGACATAATGGTAGAATTGTCGTCAAAAGCAAGGTCGGACACGGAACAGATTTTTTCATCTATTTGCCGATGCAGAGTAAGCAAGAAAAAGCAGGCAAAGTGTTCAGTGAGAGCACACCAGCCTTAAACTAAATCGAATCCCAAAATAACAAGAACTTGAATTATGGCGACCGAATCAAACATCAACATCTTACTTGTGGACGACGAACCGCTTGTGCTACAATCGCTTTCGGCGACATTTCGTCGGCAATACAACATCTTTACGGCAACAAACGGCAAAGATGCAATCGAGATTGTCCGACAAAATCATATCCACGTGGTTCTCTCTGACCAGCGCATGCCAGGCATGCTCGGACATGAAGTTTTGCGTGTGATTAAAACTATCAGTCCAAGCACCATTCGCATTTTGTTGACGGGGTATAGCGACCTTGACGCGATTATGAATTCGGTCAACTCTGGTGAAGTTTTTCGCTTTCTCACCAAACCATGGAAAATTGACCAACTTCGTGATACGGTTGGTGCTGCTGTCGATATTGCACAGAAAGTTGGACAACTTTATCCTAGCAAAGCCGACATTATGCGCACAAGCGGTGCAGCGCCTGCTGAAATTATCGAGCAAGAAGAAGAAGTGGTGCCGCCGCCTGCAAACACTCAAAAAGAAGGGTTGCTTATCGTGGAGTTCAATAAAGAGCAACTTAACACGATGGTGCAAGTGTTCGGAAAGAAGTATCAAGTCTATCCAGCCTCGTCTATCTCGGAAGCCTTCGACCAACTATCTAAGAATGAGATTTATGTGATGCTCACCGACCTAAATTTGAACAGCGAAGACGGAATTGACTTTCTGCATGCGGTTAAGCAAGAGTATCCGAACATCGTTATTATTCTGCTGACACAAGTGCGCGACGCGCTTTTGGCGATTAAATCCATCAACGAGTTTCAAGTTTATCGCTACCACGTCAAACCGTGTGCGGTTGAAGATTTGGATAAAACCATCCAATCGGCAATGAATCGTGCTCGTACTTACCGCGTGCAACCGTTGAAAAACGTGGCTTACGTGGCAAAAGAAGTCGCGCCGCAACTGGTAGAAAAAGAAGTATCCGAAAAAACGAATTGGTGGCGCGATAAACTGCGCTCTGCTAAAAAACTGTTTGGCAGATAATTTCTAAATGTGATGCGTCAATGTATCGAATCTCTTTGAGCGAGTTTGAAGGTCCCTTAGACCTTCTTTTGTTTTTTATTAAGCGCGACGAACTTGATATTTATGATATACCTATCGCCCATATCACGAAAAGTTTTATGGAATATCTTGATGCAATGCAGGAATTGAATCTCGAAGTGGCGGCGGATTTTATTTACATGGCGTCGGTTTTAATGAGTATTAAAGCGAAGATGCTCTTGCCGCGCCCTGAAGTGCCCGCAGGAGAGTTAGATGAATTTGACCCGCGCACCGAACTTGTGCAAAAACTCTTGGAGTATAAACGCTTTAAGGAAGTGGCTCTAAGCATGCAACTTTTAGAAGAAGACCGCCGACAACTGTTTCCGCGCCTTACCTTTGAGCATATCGAGGCAACTGAAGTGGAAGATGAAACCAAACGCCCGACGCTCTTCGATTTAATTCGTGCCTACCAACTTGCGATGAAAAAGATGCCGAAAATTACCGTGCACGAAATCAAAAAAATTCCGGTTACAATTGAGCAACAAACCGAATTCTTGCTCAAAAAGTTAGACGAACAAATTCAAATTTCGTTTATTAAAACCGTCTCAGAATTTACTGAACGCATGACAATCGTCGTTACCTTTTTGGCGATTTTAGAGATGGCAAAAATACGATTGGTGAATATCATCGTCCGAGAAGATTATAGCGACTTTTGGCTCACGAAAGCCAACATATAAAAATACAGTGATTGCAAAATACAGTCATTGCCCTTCTTGAAAAAACTGCTTGTCATTACATACTACTTTCCGCCGTCGGGTGGGGCAGGTGTTCAGCGCGTTTTGAAATTTGTCAAATACCTTTGCGAATTTGAGGTCGAACCGGTTGTATTGACCGTCCAAGACGGAGATTTTCCGACGCGCGACGAATCACTCTTGAAGGAGATACCCTCACATGTAAAAGTCTATCGCACCAAAATTTTTGAGCCTTACAAGATTTATCGCAAACTTACAGGCAAAGCACCTGATACACCGGTCGATGTTAATAATATTCCCAAACCCGGAGAAAAAAGAAGTTTTAGCGAACACGTCGCAGAATTTGTGAGAAGCAATTTTTTCATCCCTGATGCGCGAATTGGCTGGTTTCCTTTTGCAACAGTGCAAGCACTAAAAATCATCGCCGAAGAGAAAATAGATTGTCTCTATTCATCTTCGCCGCCCTATACAACCGCACTAATTGCAAAATCGGTTGCAAAAAAAACGCGCCTGCCTTGGATTGCAGGCTTTCGTGACCCTTGGACAGGATTCCTTTCAACACCAGTGCGCTACGGACTCGCCAAAAAAATAGATGCGAATTTAGAGCGAAAGGTCTATGAACAATGCGATAAACTGGAAGTGGCATGGAAAGGCATCGGAAAAGACTTTCAAAAAAAATATCCTGATATCGATTCGTCTAAAATTGTTCATATCGAAAATGGATACGACGACGCCGATATTCCCACACTCACATTTCCAAGAAACGACCGATTCACAATTACCTACACAGGCTCAATGTATGGGAAACGCTCCCCAAAGCCCTTTCTCGATGCAGTTAAGGCGCTGGTGGCGCAAGGCAAAGTCGACCCGAAAAAAATTAAACTAAACTTTATCGGACGCTTCGGTGCGAATTTGCTTCCGCTCTTTGAAGATGAAGCCCTGCATGGCACAGTAGAAGTAAAACCTTATATGCCGCACGCTGATAGCGTAAAAGAACTCCTAAAATCAGATGCGCTTCTCTTAGTCGTCGATGATGCCGAAGGAAGTGAGGAAATTGTTCCAGGAAAAGTCTATGAATATATCGGCACTTCACGTCCTATTATTACGCTGGCATTAGAAGGTGCAATTGCTTCGCTTATTCGCGAAACAAATGCGGGAATTGTTGCAAACTTTCGCAATCCCTCTGAAATTGAATCGGCTGTTCTTCATTACTATCAAGCGTTTTGGAGTGGCGAAAAACTTTGGCAGGGAAATCCAGACATCATAAAAAAATATACGCGCCGAGAAGCCTCGCGCAAACTCGCCGAGTTAGTGAAAACGCTTTGCGACAGAAAGGCGATATATGCTTAACATCGTGAAACCTTACGCTCTTTTGACAACAGCACCACTTGGAATCTTGCGCCTGTAACAGCAGGGTTGGGGCGAAAGATGAATACATCTGACGTTCCAACCCACTGTTTCAACAAGGCAGGATGCCGAGCGTCAGGTAGATTGTCGTAAATTCCTAACGAAAGTTCTCCCCGTCCAAAAATATCGGCGCGGCGCGTAAAGCAAAAATGTTTTGCGATGAATAACCGTTTTCAATCGCATGCGTTATCTTTCATCTTAATCCATCTGACCCATATTACGATGCGACCGATTCTCGATAAAACATTTCAAATTGTTTCGGACTACAAGCCAACAGGCGACCAGCCCAAAGCCATTGCCGAACTGACCGAAGGCGTCTTGCGCGGCGAGAAGTATCAAACCCTGCTTGGCGTTACAGGCTCCGGCAAAACATTCACCATCTCAAATGTAATTGCGAATGTGGGCAAACCCACGCTCGTTATTTCGCACAACAAAACCCTTGCCGCCCAACTTTACGGCGAGTTCAAGCAATTCTTTCCGCACAACGCCGTCGAATACTTCATCAGTTACTACGACTTCTACCAGCCCGAAGCCTACATTCCCTCGAGCGATAAATACATCGCCAAAGATTTTCGCATCAACGATGAAATTGACCGCCTGCGACTTCGCGCCACATCAGCCTTGCTGTCAGGACGAAGAGACGTCATTATCGTGAGTTCCGTCTCGTGCATTTACGGATTAGGCTCGCCCGAAGAGTGGCTTTCGCAGGTCATACAGTTGAGAACAGGCGAGCGCAAAACGCGGCAGAAACTCTTGCATGAACTCGTTCAAATTCATTACACGCGCAACGATGTAGAATTGACGCGCGGCAAATTTCGCGTGCGCGGCGATGTGGTCGATATTCACCCCGCTTACGAAGAATATGGCATTCGCGTCGAGTTCTTCGACAACGAAATCGATAGGCTTTCCATCTTTGATACCAAAACAGGCACCACGCTCGAGTTGGTAGATTATGTTGCGATTTATCCCGCCAAGCAGTTCGTTACGATGGAAGATAACCTGCACCGTGCTATACGCGATATTCAAAAAGAACTTGTTTGGCGGCTGAATGTGCTACGCGACGAAGGCAAGTTCGTCGAAGCGCAACGCTTGGAAGAGCGCACGAAATACGACATCGAAATGATGCGCGAACTCGGCTACTGCTCAGGCATTGAAAACTATTCGCGCCATATTTCAGGACGCAAAGAAGGCGAGCGTCCCTTCTGCTTGCTCGATTACTTCCCGAAAGATTTTCTCTTGGTGGTTGATGAATCGCATGTAACCCTTCCGCAAATTCGTGCGATGTATTCAGGCGATAGGCAACGCAAAATGAACTTGGTCGAGTATGGCTTCCGCTTGCCCTCGGCACTCGACAATCGTCCGCTGAAATATGAAGAGTTTGAAGCGATGGTTCCGCAAACGATTTATGTAAGCGCAACGCCCTCCGACTTTGAGTTGCGCCAATCGAACGGTGTGGTAGTGGAGCAGGTCATTCGTCCAACGGGGCTTTTGGACCCTGAAATTGTGGTGCGTCCCGTGAAAAATCAGATTGATGATTTGCTCGAAGAAATTCGCAAGCGCGCCGCTGTTGGCGAAAAAACTTTGGTGCTCACGCTTACCAAACGCATGTCAGAAGATTTGCAGGATTATCTCGATAGAATCGGTGTGCGCTCGCAGTATTTGCACTCCGAAGTGAAGTCGCTCGACCGCGTGCAGATTTTGCGCGACTTGCGCATGAATGAGTTCGATGTGCTCGTCGGTGTGAATTTGCTTCGCGAAGGCATCGACCTGCCCGAAGTCTCGCTCGTCGCCATTTTAGACGCCGATAAAGAGGGATTCTTGCGCGATAAAAAATCGCTCTTTCAAATTTCAGGCAGAGCGGCGCGCAACGAAAACGGACTCGTGATTTTTTACGCCGATAAAATCACCGACTCGATGAAAGCCGTCATCGAAGAAACCGCCCGCCGTCGCAAACTGCAAAGCGATTACAACAAAGCGCACGGCATTACCCCGAAAACCATCAAGAAATCCATTGAGCAAATCAAGACCGCAACCAGCGTTGCCGACGCCGCACAGCGCACCCAGCAACGCCGAATGGACGTGCAAAGCATCAATCCGCAAAATATTTTGAGCGAAGTCATGCAAAAAATGACGAGAGAAGAAAAATTAGAAATGATAGCGCAAATGTATGCCGAAATGAGCGACGCCTCTGAAAAAATGGAATACGAAAAAGCCGCCTACTTGCGCGACGAAATCAAACGCTTAGAACAATCGCTTGGAATTTCAACATAAGGGCTTCTAAACGCAAAACGAAAAAAATGAATATCATACGCCAATCCGTTATCACTTGCCCCGAATGTGGATACCAAAAAGAAGAAACCATGCCCGAAGGCGCATGCCAATACTTTTACGAGTGCGAAAATTGCAAGAAAGTCTTGAAGCCAAAACAAGGCGACTGTTGTGTTTATTGCAGTTACGGAACGGTGAAGTGCCCGCCAATGCAAGTCAATCAACGGCATTAAATTCATAGAAGCATCAATGCGATTTCTCACGTGGGGTTTTCAGAAAAATGGGCAGGAGAAAATGGTAAAATCGACTACCCAAGCACAGACAGAGAATTGGACAGCAAAAATGACTTAGGCAACTAAACGCTAAAATAATGGTGAGCGAACACATCAAATCCAAACAGCGCGTTGCCGACCATGGCGAAGTCTTTACCCCTGACTGGCTCGTAAAGGATATGCTCGACTTGGTCAAGCCCGAAACCGAACGCATTGACGCACGCTTCCTCGAGCCAGCTTGCGGCACCGGCAACTTCCTCATTGAAGTCTTGCGCCGAAAATTGCACACCGTCGAAAAACGCTACGCCAAAAACCAATACGACTACGAACGCTACGCTGTGCTGGCACTCAGCGCACTCTACGGCATTGACCTCTTAGAAGATAACGCCAAAGAATGCCGCCGACGGCTCTACCAAACTTTTGACCAAGCCTACACAGCACTCTTCGACAAAAAAGCTAAAGACGCCTGCCGCCAAAGCGCACGCTACATTCTCCAGCGCAACATCATTTGCGGCGATGCACTCTCTTTGCAAACCGTCGGCGAAAACCCACAGCCAATTGTCTTCTCCGAATGGTCGCTCGTCAATGAAGTGTTTATCAAACGACGCGACTTTGCCTTCCACACCCTGCTGGCGCATACAGTGCAAGATTTGCCACTCTTCTCCGATAAAGGCGAAGAAGTCTTTATCCCAAAACCCGTCAAAGAGTATCCCTTAGTGCATTTTTTAGAACTGGCTAAGACACACGACAATGACAACCACCACAATTAACTACAACCCCGATGTGCTCTCGTGCATTGCAAGTCTTTCGAACGATGAAATTTTTACGCCCCCCGCGCTTGCTAACCGCATGCTCGAGCTCTTGCCCGCAGAACTCTGGCATAACCCCAACGCCCGCTTCCTCGACCCGTGCTCTAAATCCGGCGTCTTCCTGCGCGAAATCGCCAAACGGCTCAATAAAGGCTTGGAAAGCCAAATCCCCGACCGGCAAGCGCGCATCAACCACATCATGACACAGCAACTCTTCGGCATCGCCATCACTGAACTGACCGCACTGATGTCGCGCCGCACACTCTATTGCTCCAAGACCGCCAATGGCAAATACTCAGTCTGCACCGCCTTCGATACGCCCGAAGGCAACATCCGCTACCGACGCACCGAACACACTTGGAAAGACGGACGCTGCACCTTTTGCGGCGCAAGCCAAGCCAACTACGACCGCGGTCCAGACAAAGAAACACACGCCTACGAATTTATCCATACCACTAACCCAGAGGAGATTTTTAACATGAAATTCGATGTCATCATCGGCAACCCACCATATCAGCTAAGTGATGGAGGCTATGGCAGAAGCGCAACGCCTATCTATCACCACTTTGTAAATCAGGCTAAGAAACTCAATCCGCGATACTTAGTTATGGTTATTCCTGCAAGGTGGTATTCTGGCGGCAAGGGGTTAGATGAGTTTCGC
The DNA here is from genome assembly GCA_046292465.1 of Chloroherpetonaceae bacterium. Classification (GTDB taxonomy): domain Bacteria; phylum Bacteroidota; class Chlorobiia; order Chlorobiales; family Thermochlorobacteraceae; genus JANWWM01. The sequence goes on along the minus strand of JBKBRB010000031.1, from coordinate 390 downwards.
TGTGAAATGCTTCACGATGACCGCATCCGTGAAATCCATGACTTTCCCGATGCTACGGATGTTTTTCCCGGCGTGCAAATCAAAGGCGGAATCTGTTACTTTAAGTGGGAGCGCGACCAGCAAGGAAATTGCAAAGTGTTCAATTACTTAAACGGAACAACAACTGTGCGCGAACGCCCCTTACTCGAACCTAACTCAGATACATTTATTCGCTATAACGAAGCTATTTCCATCTTGGAAAAAGTGCGTAAATGGAATGAGCCGTCCTTCAAATCGCTAGTAAGCTCAAGCAAGCCTTTTGGACTTAGAACATACTTTACTGGCAAGCCTGACCCATTTGAAGGCGCGGTTAAGTTATACCAGAATGGAAGTGTGGGGTATGTTGAACGC
>JBKBRB010000030.1:0-18392 GCA_046292465.1 Chloroherpetonaceae bacterium | reverse complement strand
ACGGATTTGAAGTCGTAGCGCGAGGCGTCGTTTGGGTCTCTGCCGATGAGCGTGAAGAAGCCTTGCGGCACAAGTTGCAAAAGCAGGTAAATGAGTTTGTCGGTGTGCATGCTATCCTGTTAGGTCAGTTCAAACGATTGAGATTGAGAAGGAATTTCCACATGGGTGAAGCCAATCGATTTTAAGCCGTCGCGCAGACTTTCGGTTGCGGCGTCTTCGCCATGCACAAGGAAAATGTGGCGCATCTCGTTTCGGCTGAACTTACCGATGTAATCCAAGAGTTCGGCTCTATCGGCGTGCGCAGAAAAGTTGTTCATCACCACGATTTCGGCTCTTACTTTGAACGGCTCGCCGAAGATGTTGACTTCGGGTTCGCGCTCTAAAATTTTCCGCCCCAGCGTGTTTTCCGCCATGTAGCCAACGATGAGAATGGTGGTGTTTGGATTCTCGATGTTGTTGGCAAGGTGATGCGTAATTCTGCCGCCTTCTGCCATGCCTGAACCAGCCATAATGATGCAAGGCTTGTGGTAGTCGTTGAGTTTTTTGGAATCTTCGGCGGTGCGTGTGTAGGCAACATTTTCCAAGTGAAGCGGGTGTTTGTCGTCGGCAATCAAGCGGTTCATTTCTTTGTCAAAACATTCGGGGTGATAGCGATAAACATTTGTAACGTCTTGCGCAAGTGGGCTATCGAGAAAAATTGGCATGTCTTTGGGCATTTTGCCTGCGTGGTAAAGTTGATTGAAAAAGTAGAGGAGTTCTTGTGTGCGCCCGACGCTAAAAGCAGGAATCAAAATTTTACCATTTCGCCGATAAGCGCGTTCAATCACGTCGGTTAAAATGCGCTCGACTTCGTCTTTGGGTTTGTGCAAGCGATTGCCGTAAGTGCTTTCGGTTACGAGGTAATGCACATCGCCGCAAAATTCAGGGTCTTTGAGAATCGGCGTATGCGGTCTGCCTAAATCGCCAGTGAAGGCAAAGCGAATGTGCTTGTGTTTTTCTTTCAAGTCGAGCACAACGATTGACGAGCCGAGAATGTGCCCCGAGTTGTAGAACGTCAGCTCGACGCCGTCGCTGATGGCAAGGGTTCGGTGATAAGGCAAGGCGAAAAATTGTTCGGTGGCAAGCTGTGCGTCTTCAACGGTGTAGAGCGGCTCGACGGGCGGCAGATTTTTACGCGCATGTTTTTTTGAGATGAACTCGGCGTCGCGCTGTTGAAGAAATGCCGTGTCTTGAAGCATGACGACGGCAAGGTCGCGTGTGGCGGCGGTCGCATAAATGTTGCCCGTAAAACCTTCTTTGACGAGAAGCGGCAAGCGTCCGCTGTGGTCGGTGTGCGCGTGCGATAACACAACCGCGTCAATCTCTTTTGGCTTAAATGGAAAATTGCGATTGAGCGCAATCGATTCGCTTCGCCTGCCTTGAAACAAGCCGCAATCGAGCAAAATGCGTTTGCCATTCACCGTGAGCAAGTGCGACGAGCCGGTTACGCCGCGCGTCGCGCCGTAAAAAGTAAGTTTCATCTGCTTTCAGAATTGATGGTTTCAAAAAGTGCTACGCTTTCAATGTGATTGGTGTGCGGAAACATATCAACGGCTCTCACTTTCACCAGACGATACATGCCGCTGTCGCAAATCATCTTGCCGTCGCGCGCTAAACTTGCAGGGTTGCAACTGACATAGACAATTTTCTTCGGTGCAAATTGAAGCATCGTTTGAACGGCTTTTGGGTGCATGCCTGCGCGCGGCGGGTCAGTGATGACCACATCAGGCCTGCCAAAGGATTCAAGTTCATTGCGAAGCGTTTCAAACTTCATTAAGTCTAATTGTTGGAATGTGCAATTCGTAATGCCGTTATCGGTGGCGTTGGTGATGGCGTCTTGAACGGCACTTTCAACGAGCTCGATTCCCAAAACTTTTTGACACTGCTTTGAAATGAAAATCGAAATTGAGCCTGTGCCACAGTAAAGGTCATAGACCGTTTCGTTTCCGCTCAATCCTGCAAAGTCGCGCACGGTTTCGTAGAGCCGTTCGGCTTGTTCGCTGTTGGTTTGAAAAAAGGAGTTGGCAGAAATTTTGAAATGATAATCTCCTAATTGCTCGGTGATAAATCCACTGCCGAAAATCACGAATTCTTCTTCGCCAAAAGCAACCGTGTTTTTCTTGGTAGAAATGTTATTGACGAATGTGGTCAGCGATGCGCCGAGCGCGTCGTGCAGGACAGTCAGCAGTTGATTCATGAGCGAGGCGTCGTGCCAACTGGTAACGAGATTGACCATGAGTTGCTTTGTGCGAAAGGCTTTTCGGACGACAAGATTTCGTAGAAAACCTTTGTGCGTGTGCGTGTCGTAAATGGTGAGGCGGCGGTTGAGCGCAAAGGTTCGGACGGCATTTAAGACAAGATTTGCTTCTTCGGGCGCGATGTGGCACTGCTCAATGTCGATGACTTTGTCGTATCGCTGTGGCGCGTGAAAGCCAAGCGCGAAGTCGGTTCGCTTGTCGGAGCGCGGCGCGTGGAGTTCGTTTGGCAGAAGGTAGCGCGAGGTCGAGAGCGAAAAATCCACTTTGTTTCGGTAGTGATAAATCGCTGTTGCGCCAATCGGTTCAAGCATTTGAATGTTGCGAAAGCCGCCGATGTGCGTGAGCGCGTCGAACACTTGTTTGTTTTTTTGTTGGAGTTGCGCGTGATAGTCGAGATGTTGCCACTTGCATCCGCCGCAGATGCCGAAGACGTCGCATTTGGGTTCGGTGCGCAAGGGCGAAGGCGAAAGCAGTTTGGTGAATTGGGCTTCGAGGTAAGACTTTTTGGCTTTGTAAATCGTGGCTTCGACAGTGTCGCCAATGGCAAGTGTGCCGCGAATAAAAACGCTCATGCCGTCGGGCAATTTGGCGTAGCATTTATCGTCTTCGGCAAGGTCTGAAAGCGTGGCGATAATGGTTTGTCCTTTTTGATACATTGACGCGATGGCGTTAAGGTGGTTGAAAAAGTTAAGATATGATGTAAGCGCGTTATTTTGTCGCTGGTAAAAAATCACGAAACACAGAACGAATGATGAAAGCGAAAAAATTGTCCAACACGGGCAAGGCGCGTCTAAAAAAGCGGTTGGAAAGCGATGTGCCAAAGGCGACCGGCGAAAAGTTTGAGCGATTGGTTGAAATTGTTTCGCTCTTGCGCACGGATTGCCCGTGGGATAGAAAGCAAACGCCTGATTCGCTCGTGCATTTAACGCTCGAAGAAGTTTATGAAATGATTCACGCCGTCGATGCAAAAGATGAACAAGAACTCAAAAAAGAGTTGGGCGATATTCTGCTTCATATTTGCTTTCAGAGCATATTGGCGGCGGAGCGCAAGGCATTCACGATTGATGATGTGTTGGACGCGATTGCAGAGAAACTCATCTTTCGCCATCCGCACGTGTTTGGAAGCGAAATTGCGCGCGATGAATCTGCCGTCAAAGTCAACTGGGAAAAGCTCAAAATGAAAGAAGGGCGCAAGTCGGTTTTGGACGGTGTGCCGCGTGCGATGCCTGAACTTTTGCGCGCTTATCGCGTGCAGGAAAAAGCGGCAGGCGTTGCATTTGATTGGAAACATGCCGACGGCGTTTGGGAAAAATTAAACGAAGAACTTTCAGAACTGCGCCGCGCTAAAACCCAAAAAGCGCGTGAAGAAGAACTTGGCGATGTGCTCTTTACGCTCGTCAATTTGAGCCGATTCCTGAAAGTCAATCCCGAAGATGCGCTACGCAAAATGACGGAGAAATTTTCAAGGCGATTTCAAGCGGTGGAGGCGGCGGTGCAGAAGAGCGGCAAATCGTGGAGCGACTTCTCGATGGAAGAACTTGACGAGTTTTGGGAACAAGCCAAAAAGCAAGAAAAGAAGAGAAAGCGCGCATGATTTTGGCACGGAAAAGATTTTTGTGCATTTTTGCTATCAGCGTGTTCGTCTAGCGGCCCAAGACGCTGCGTATTTTCAGCGCGGAGATCGCGGGTTCGAATCCCGCACACGCTACGGTAGTGCCTGTTCTTTTGCGGACAAATGTTGACAAATTTTCAACAACACGGAGCGTCGGTAGCTCAACTGGATAGAGCATCAGACTTCGACTCTGACGGCTGGGGGTTCGAATCCCTCCCGGCGCACAAAAAATTCCGTGCTCGCTTGTTTCTTTGCAGACTTGCCGTATATTTGCGTCCCTTTTTGAATCGTTTGAATCGTAAATGCACCCGTAGCTCAGTTGGATTAGAGCATCTGACTACGAATCAGAAGGTCTGAGGTTCGAGTCCTCACGGGTGCACGAAGTTTTATCGTCCTCTTTCCCGCCTATTACGCACGCACTCGGAGATTGAGTAGAAATGGCGAACATAATAGATGAAAATTCTTCACCGACATATCCTGCTCGCTCACATTGGTCCGTTTTTCTTTGGATTCTTCACGGTTATTTTCGTTTTCCTCTTGCAGTTTCTGACGCGCACGCTCGATCGCTTCGTTGGCAAAGGGCTTGAAATCAGCGTGATTATTGAGTTGATTTTGCTTCAAATCGCGTGGATGGTGGTGCTCGCCGCGCCAATGGGCGTGTTGATTGCATGTTTAATGGCGTTCGGGAAAATGACGAACGACTTGGAAATCACTGCCATGCGCGCAGGTGGCATTTCGCTTTGGCGATTGATGTATCCAGTTTTAATTGCAGGCGCAATTCTCACCGTCTTGGTCGAGCGATTCGGCAACGTGGTCTTGCCCGAAGCCAATCATCAAGCAAAAGTGTTAATGATTGACATTTCACGCAAAAAGCCTTCGTTCGGACTGCAAGAAAATGTGTTTTCAAATCTCATTTACGGCTACTCGATTTTAGCGCGAAAAACAAGCGAAACCACATCTGACATCGGCGGCGTAACCATTTACGATTACACCCGACCGCAAAGCGAAACCGTTATCACGGCTGAAACAGGCAAGTTCGAATACTCGTCAGATTTTCGCTATCTCATCATGACGCTCTACGATGGCGAAATGCACGAGGTCGATAAAAATACACGCAAGGAATATCGGCGCGTCGAGTTTCAAAAGCACAAAATTTTGCTCGATGCGTCAGGTTTCGGCTTTCAACGCTCCGACGAAAGCGCGGTGAGCCGTGGCGACCGTGAACTGTCTGCTTCAACCATGCTCGGCATTTGCGACAGCCTGCAAGCGCAAATCGACGAAAAGAAAGCCAAAATTGCTAATGCAACCCTTGAGACATGGGCAACGCTCTTTTCAGGCACATCACTTCGCGCCGATTCGCTCGTCTTAAATCTTACAGAACAAAACACTCAACTATCCTCGAGCGATACGCTCTTTTACCTGCGCTCAATCCCGACATTTGAGCACACGTTTGTGGTGGATAGAGCCACAGCGATTGCGCGAAACCTACAGATGCAGACGAGCAACACGCTCTTTACGATTCGCAACGACTTGGAAATGCGGCGCAAGTATATGGTCGAGGTTCATAAGAAATTCTCGATTCCGTTTGCGTGCTTTTGCTTTGTGCTGGTGGGCGTGCCGCTGGGCGTATTGGCGAAGCGTGGCGGTTTTGGGATTGGCGCAGGGCTTTCGCTGGCATTTTTTCTGCTCTATTGGGCGTTTCTCATTAGCGGCGAAAAACTCGCAGATAGAGGCATTGTGCCTCCGTCCGTTGCCATGTGGGCAGGCAATGCGGTGCTTATTCTGATTGGGGCAGGATTATTTTTTGCCGTTTCGGGCACAAACTTTCGCTGGCTCACAGGTAGCGGGCGATAGCAGTGTGAAAATTTCCACAATCTTATCCACAAATGTTGAAAATCGAGTTCTTCAAAACGGTTGAAAAGCGCGTCTTAACGCTCCAAGCCAAAGTCATTTTATCCACATTTGTGAGCTTCTTGTTGATAACTTTGTGGATTTCTCGGGGATGGGTGTTGAGAACCGTAGTAAATCCCTACATCATTGATAAAATACCCACATCTTATCCACACTGTTCAAACTTGGTTGTGGAAAATTGGACGGGCGACTACGAGATTTTCGCCTACGCAAAAGCCTTCGCTGAAAGCACGCACGCGCACATTATCGTCTCCACGATGTATGAATCCATTGCCAAAAACCCGCGCCTTAAACAAGCCACGCGGCTCAACGCATGGAGCGCAGAACTCGATACCACATCACTTGTTTTCTTTATTGTGCCGTTTCAAGAGCCGAAAACGCTCAACATCGCCAAAACCGTCGTCGACTCCGCTCACAAGCGCGGCTGGAAAGAATTTTCACTCGTTACACGCGACATGCATTCGCGCCGCTCGCGCCTGTGCTACGAAAAATTCGCTAAGCCGCTTGGCATCACGGTGCATCTCTTGCCTTACGAGCGCGACTTCAATCACCAAAACTGGTTTGAATCCATAACAGGTTGGACCGTTGCTTTTCCTGAAATCGTCAAGCAACTTTATTACGACCTGTTTGTGTTGTAACGCCGACTAACTTCAAAACTCACATGCGTAAATTCCTTTTTGGCAGTTCGCTTTTCGTAACGCTCTTGGCGTCCATCATCTACACGGCTTGCGCCAAAAAAGAGCCGTTTTCATTTGCCTCGCCCCAATACAGGCTCTCGTTTCCCAAAGACCACGCGGCGCACAACGACTTCCGAACCGAGTGGTGGTATTACACTGGGCATCTTCGAAGTGGTGAGCGACAATTCGGTTACGAACTCACCTTTTTCCGAACGGCACTTGCGATTGAAGAAGCAGACGCCACACGCAAACAAATCTACTTTGCACACTTTGCAATTACGGACGAATCCAACAAGAAATTTTACCACACCGAACGGCAGTCGCGTGGCAACTTCGGCGATGCGGGCGCGTCGGAACAGTATTACAAAACCTTCATCGGAAATTGGTCGGCGCAAGATTTAGGACCGTATCAACTCGTTCAAGCCGAAACGGATTCCTTCGCACTCGCGCTCATTCTTGAACCCACAAAGCCGCCCGTTCTGCAAGGTGAAAAAGGATACAGCCGAAAAGGAAGCGACCCGAAAAATGCGTCGATGTATTACTCCTACACACGCCTGAAATCCGTTGGCGCACTCACCTTGAATGGCACGCGCTACACCGTCGAGGGCGAAAGTTGGAAAGACCACGAATTTGGAACATCACAAATCGAGGAAAATGTCGCAGGGTGGGATTGGTTCTCGATTCAACTTTCTGATACAACGGAACTCATGGTCTATAACCTTCGGCTCAACGACGGCACTAACAGCCCATTTGCAAGCGGCACGTTTGTCTCAAAAGATGGCACAAGCGAAAAACTTTCCGCAGGCGATTTTAAGATTGAAGTTCAGAGACGCTATACTTCCAAAAAGTCGGGCGCAGAATATCCTGTTAAATGGACGATTTCTGTTCCGAGACTCTCGATGTCGCTCAATGTGGAAGCCACGGTCGAAGACCAAGAACTCTTAACGGAAGAATCCACGCGCATCACCTATTGGGAAGGAAGCACAGCGGTTTCAGGAACGAAGGCGGGCGTGTCGATTTCGGGAAAAGGCTACACGGAAATGACAGGCTACGCAAAAAAGATAACAGCGTTTTAGTTTGATGAAAGGTTGTAGGAATAAGCGCATCAAAAAACTTCGCGAACGGCTTTGTAAGTGCCGACGTGCGCTTCAACGGTGAGGTCAATCGGTTTGGCGTAGCCGCCGCCAAGCGCGAGTGAAACGGGAATGCCGTGCGCACGGCAGGCTTTCAGCACAAGTCGGTCGCGCTCTTGAAGTCCCTCGTGGGTGAGCGAAAGGCGTCCGAGTGCGTCTTCTTTGAGCGGGTCGACGCCGGCTTGATAAAGCACAATATCGGGCTTGAAGGCAAAGACTTTCGGAAGGTAATCGTTCAAGAGCGAGAGAAATTCTTTATCGCTGGTGCCGTCGGGCAGGTCGAGGTCAATCGTGGATGGGACTTTTCGGAAGGGATAATTTTTCGCGCCGTGCATGCTGAAAATGAACACATCGTCTCTGCCTCCCAGAATTGCCGAGTTGCCGTTTCCTTGATGCACATCTAAATCGATAATTGCAACGCGCTGAACTTTGTGGGTATGGCGCAAATAAGCCGTAACAACGGCTAAATCGTTGAACACGCAGTAGCCTTCTCCTGAATCGGCGAAGGCGTGGTGTGTGCCGCCTGCCAAGTTTCCTGAAACGCCGTTTCGCAGGGCTTCTTCTGCTGCTGCGAGCGCACCGCCAACCGTTGCAAGCGAACGCTTTACAAGTGCCGCACTATAAGGAAATCCAATTTTGCGAATTTGAAAATCGCTCAGTGTGCCGTTGAGAACGGCTTCGACATATCCGTGTGTGTGTGCCAGCATTAAAGTTTCGGGGGAAGGCATGGGCGGTTCGGAAAGGTCGCTGTCGCGCACGACGCCGTGTTTGAGCAAGGCAAGGCGAATAAGCCGATATTTTTCCATCGGAAAACGGTGTCCTTCGGGCAAGGGGATTGTGTAGTGGTCGGAATAAAAAACTTTCATTCCTTTCGGCACGGTCAATGCGTTGAGAGAAACTTCATGGAAGTGAATCCGAGCGGTTAACCGCGTTTTTCTTTTGCACGTTTGTAGATGTGAATGTATTTGCGAGCGGAGTTCGCCCAAGAAAAGTCGCGCATCATGCCGTTTTGCTGAATGCGTCGCCAAAGCGGTTTGTTGTGATAGGCTTCAATGGCGCGATGAACGGTGTGAGAGAGGGCAAAGCCGCTTGGTTCTTCAAACGAGAAGCCGTTGCCAATCGGCTCGCCTTTGTAGGCGTATTCGTCCCAATCTTGCACAGTGTCGGCAAGTCCGCCTGTTTTATGCACAATCGGCACGGTGCCGTAGCGCAGGCTATACATCTGGTTCAAGCCGCATGGTTCGTAGTGCGAGGGCATGAGAAACATATCGGAGCCTGCTTCAATCAAGTGAGAGAGTTCCGTATTGAAGCCGATATATGTCCAAACTTTATGCGGAAACTCATGCGCCATCCAAGTAAAAAGGTTCTCGAAACGGTCTTCGCCGCTTCCCAGAATGACCCATTGCGCGGGCTTTTGCATAAGCCAGTGGACTTCTTTTTCGATGAGGTCGAATCCTTTTTGCGAAACTAAGCGCGAGACGATGCCGATGAGCGGAAGGTTGGGATTGTAATTGATGGTGGTTTGGTCGAGCAGAAAGCGTTTGTTTTTCTCTTTGCCGTCGAGGTTTTCAATGGAAAAATGGAAGGGAATGAACTTATCGGTTTGCGGATTCCATACTTCGTCGTCGATGCCGTTGAGAATGCCGAAGAGGTCGCCATTGCGCCAGTTGAGCACGACGTCCATGCCGTAGCCGTATTGGGGTGTGAGAATTTCGCGGGCGTAAGTTTCGCTGACGGTAGTGAGCAAATCGGCTGTGGCTAAGCCTGTTTTGAGAAAGTTAATGCCGTTGCCCCATTCAGCGAGTCCGCCTTTATCGAGATGCTCTTTTCGGAGTTCAGCGCGAATGCCACTCTCGCGTGGAAACCAGCCTTGATAGGCAATGTTGTGAATGGAAAGCACCGTTGCGGTTTTGTCAAAGAACCTGTCCCAACCGTAGTTATCGCGCAAGAGAAGTGGGAGCAATCCAGTTTGCCAATCGTTGCAATGAATCACATCGGGTCGCCACTGCAAGCGTTGCAAGGCTTCGATAACCGATTTTTGAAACAAGATGAAGCGTTCATCTTCGTCCCAGTCAGAAGTATAAATGCGGGCGCGATGAAAGTAATGCGGACAGTCGATAAAATACACATCGACATCGCTGTTCGGCAGTTTAGATTTGAGCACATGAACCGTTCGCGGGAATCCACCGACGCGCACTTGCATTTCGCCGATGGTCAGGTCGAGCCGCATCGGATATTGAGACTCGTCAATGACCGAGTATTTAGGAAGAAAAACTTTGACCGTGCACCCCAATTTGGCAAGGGCTTTGGGAAGTGAGCCAATGACGTCGGAAAGACCACCTGTTTTCGCAAACGGTGCACATTCAGATGCGGCTATCGCAATATTCATTGATAAATGGTTTTTGTGAAACTGCGAAACGAACGTCTTTTAGGAAAGATACTCTGAAATGTGCTTAACAAGGTCTAAAACCCCCTCGCCGCTGTGTGCGGACACATCGAGCATAAATTCATAATTTGAAAAAAACGACTCGGATGTTTTGCGTGAAGTGTCGCGTTCCGACTTTTTTTTGAGCTTATCGACTTTGGTGCGCGCGATTGCAAATCGCCTACCGTAAAAATACAGAAACTCCGCCATCTGCTTGTCATTTTCTAAATCAGGGTGGCGTGCATCAATCAGGAGCAAACAGAGTTTCAACTGCGGACGGTTCTGCAAATACGCTTCTAACAATACTTTCCATCTATCTTGTTCCGCCTTTGAAACTTTGGCGTAGCCGTAGCCGGGCAAATCAACAAAATAAAATTTTTGATTGATGCGAAAGTAGTTGATTTCTCGCGTCTTGCCAGGTGTTGCGCTTGTGTAGGCCAGTTTCTTTTTCATCAGTGCGTTCAGAAGCGACGACTTGCCAACATTGGAACGCCCAACAAAGGCAATTTCAGGAAAATTATCTTTCGGCAAGTCTTCAACCTTGACCACGCTTTTAACAAATTCCGCCGATGTAATTTTCATCTGCAATGACTGCGAGTCCTTCACTCAAAGTTAGTTGGCAGTTTTGACCTCTTCGCCAAAGAGTTCAGGAAGCGAAAGTTTCTTGACTTTGCCGAGTTTTTCCAACACTTTCATATCCAATGCCGCCTCGTTGCCAATCACCAAAAACACATACTTGCGATTTTGATAGTGTTTGGCATGAAAATCTTTGAGTTCAGCAAGGGTGAGCGTTTTAGATTTTTCATAAACATCACGGCGAAGGTCATAGTCAAGTCCCATCTTTTTAGCCGCTTCGTATTGATAGAGGACGTCGGCTTTGGTAATACGCTCGGTTTGCAATTGAGAAATAACCGATGCGCGCGCTGAATTGAAAAGCGGTTCGGCTTCGGGCATGTTGTTGTTGAGTTCCATCATGCCGTCGACGGCTTCTTTGAGTTTATCGGCTTGCGCGCCGATATAGCAAACAACATAGTGTGAGCGGTCTTTGCGATTCGGCGTTTGAAAATACGCGAAAGTCGAATACGCCAGCGCGCGCGATTCACGAAGTTCTTGAAACACGACGCTCGACATGCCCATTCCGTAATACTCGTTGAAAAAGCGCGATATAACTGCAAGTTCAGGATTATACGGTGCATCTTTTGCTAAGAATAGAATTTCCGCCTGCTTCATGTCGTAATCCACATAATAAACTTGGTTCTCGTTAATCGAGAGTTCAGGAAATTGCTTCGCCGCTAAAACAGGCTGACGTGTGTCGGGCGCACGATGCAAGCGGTTCAAAGTCTGGACTAAACTTTCTTTGGACATTGGACCATAGAACAAAATCCGATGTTCGTAACGGGTCAGCGATTGAATAAGCGCAACGAGTTCTTCGGGCGAAAGGGCTTTGAGCTCTGATTCAGAAAGAATGTGCGTGAAAGGTGATTCCTTTCCATACTTGGCGTAGCTTGCCATCGCACGATTGAGAATAATGCCTTTATTCAATTTTTGATTGGCGCGAGATTTCAAAATGTCTTGCACCAAGTTGGTAAGCGCAGCAGGGTTAGGCTGTGCGTCGGCAAGTAGCGATTCAAAAAGGTCGAGGGCTTTAGAAAAATTTTCTTGCAACCCTGAAAGGCGCACATAAACTTCATCTTCCGACGCAGAAACCGAGAACGAACAGCCAAGTTTGTAGAACTCTTCTTTGATTTGATTCGGTGTGAGTTTGCTTGTGCCGAGATATTCCAAATAAGGCAAGGCAACGGCGAGTTTCTTCTCTGAAGCAGTTCCCATATCTAAAATGTAACTCATCTCGAAGAGGTCGTTTTCTTCGTTGCGCTTGTAGAGAACAGGAATGCCGTTCCGCAAAGCGGTTTCTTCAATATCTTTTTTGAAGTCAAGAAAAACAGGCTCAATGGGCGCGGCTGGCTTTTCAAGAATGGTTTTCACAAAAGGCGACATTGCCTCGCGATTGACTTGAACAGGCGTAATCGGCGGCTTGGTTACCTTTTGAACCGTGCTATCCACACCAGTGCGCTTATAGACGACCACGTAATTGTTCCGATAGTGCTTCTTGGCAAAATCCATCACATCTTTCTTCGTGATTTTGGAAAGACGGTCAATTTGTGAGATGTAATCTTTCCACTCTTGAAAGGTTACAAATGCTGTAACGAAGGCACTCGCGCGTGCGGCGTTGGATTCATATTGCTTCGTGAGTTGCAACTTCAAATCGGTGATGGTTGCTTGCAAGAGCCAATCGGGAAAATTTCCCTTTTTGAGATTTTCAATTTCCGCAAGAATCAGCGATTGAACTTCTTCGAGCGATTGCCCTTGACGCGGCTGTCCTCTGAATTGGTGAACAGAATAATCGCGCATGACGGTAACGCTAGAACCAGCATTCAGCACCTTTTGATTTTGATTGAGATTGAGGTCGATAAGTCCTGCTGTGCCGTTGGAAAGAAGCATATCGCACATCGTAATCATGTCGGCGTCTCTTGTGCCAGCACCAGCGAAGCGATAGCCAAACGTAACGAATTCCGCATCGGGTCCATAGACGGTGCGCACAATCGGCGTGCGAATTTCATCTTCCTTTGCAGGAACAAATTTCGGTATATCTTTCGGTTTGAACGCGCCGAACTTGGCGTCAATCAAGCGAATGGCTTCATCGGGATTGAAATCGCCTGAAAGGCAAATTGCCATGTTGTTCGGCACATAGTAAGTGTTGTAGTAATCAATGACGGCTTGAATGGAAGGATTTTTCAGATGCTCAATCGTGCCGATGGTGGTTTGTGTGCCGTATTGATGTTTTTGGAAAAGGTTAGCGAAGAGTTCATAAAAGACTTTGCGTTGGTCGCTATCGAGCGTGCGATTTTTTTCTTCATAAACGACTTCAAGTTCGGTATGGAAGAGCCGCATGACTGGGTTACGGAACCGCTCGGCTTCAACTTCCAACCATTTTTCTAACTGATTCGAGGGAATATCATTGACATAAACGGTTTGCTCCACCCATGTGTAAGCGTTCGTGCCTTTCGCACCCATTGAGGCAAGCATTTTATCATATTCATTTGCGATAGCGAATTTTGAGGCAAGGAACGAGAGGCTGTCGATTTGTCGATAAAGTGTCGCGCGTTTGGCTTCGTCAGTTGTGCGTTTGTAGATGTCGTAAAGGCGAATGACTTGGTCGAGATAAAATTTCTCTTGTGCCGCGTCCGTTGTGCCGAATTTATCGGTGCCTTTGAAGAGCATGTGCTCGAGGTAATGAGCAAGTCCTGTGGCGTCGGCAGGGTCGTGTTTGCTTCCTGCGCGGACGGCAATATAGGTCTGAATGCGCGGCTCATTTTTGTAGACGGTCATATAAACTTTCAGACCGTTTTTCAGCGTGTAAATGCGTGCTTTGAGGGGGTCGTTTGGGGCAGTTTCATACTTGTAATCATTGGCAACTGCGCCAATGGAAACAAACAGAAAGAAGAAAAGCGAAATAAGACGTTGCATAGCCGAATGAAGTTGTGATTAAATGAGAAATGCGAAAGTATTGAAATGTATGCCGATTACAAAAATGAAGCGAGGCGATATGCGTGCTTAGCCTAAGCGATGTTTCAAGGAATTTGTATTTTTGCGGTTCTATCTATCTGACTAAAAATTGAATATGACCGCTTGCAAATTCTTTGCTATATGGCTTAGTTGTCTGGCGTTGGGCATAGGGTGTGCGCCGAAACCGTCGTTGCCGAAAGTGGGCTACGCACAAATGTTCGTCGATGCCACGCTCGACAAAGCCAAGCAAGGCTTTTATGATGCGCTCAAAGAGGGCGGATTCGAGAACGGCAAGAATATCGAGATTATCGAGCGCAACGCGCAAGGCGACAATGCGACGCTCAATCAAGCCATAGAGTATTTCATTTCAGAAAAAGTCGCACTGATTGCGACCAATCCGACAATTGCAACCATTGCCGCTGTGCAGCGCACCAAAGAAATTCCAATTTGCATGATGGTTGCCCCGCGTCCTGACTTGGCAGGCTTGACCGACGAAAAAGGCAATGCGCCTCAAAATCTTTCAGGCACTTACGAAACGCTTGCCTACATCGACACCAGCGTCGCGCTCATCAAGCAAGTGTTTCCAAATGCCAAGCGCGTCGGCACGATTTACAACAGCAGTGAGCCTAACGCCGTTAATGCAGTGGCGCGTTTGCGCAAAACCTGTGAGCAATTAGGATTAACACTGGTTGAAGCAGGCGCAGTTGCTTCTAACGAATCACAACAAGTTGCGCTCTCACTGCTTGGACGCAATATCGATGTCTTCTTCGCGCTTCCCGACAACATCATTTTCTCAAGTTTTGAAACCATCTACCAAACGTTCATGACGAAAAAAATCCCAATTGTGTCGAGCGAAGCAGGCTTGGTCGAGCGCGGCGCATTGATGGCTTACGGCGCAGATTTTTACATGTGGGGAAAGCAAGCAGGCGAAAAAGCCGTGCGCATTTTGAAAGGCGAAAAGAACATCCCGCCTGATGAAGTCAAACTCCGCAAACGCATTTACAACGAAAATACTTTGAAGGAACTCGGACTATCCGTTCCAAACGGCTTTGAGAAATCATAACATCGCATGTTTCTTGGCGCAAATTCCTTACCTTTGCAAGAAGCCAGTTGTTAGAAAAAGAGGTAAGGAGTTGAAATATGTTTTTATTTTACTTCAACCAACCGACTATGTCTGGAGCAAAAAAAGTGCTTACCGAAGATGCTATAGGCAACTTGCCTTCACTGCGCTACGATGCTTATTACTACCAAATGCCTGATGGGACAGTCAAGCAAATTAACCCCTTCACAGGCTCAGAAGTTTGGGCAGTGCCTGGGCGTGGCAATAAACCCATCGACAACGAGATTCCGAAAACGGCAAAACCAATCGAGGTCAAAGAAAAAGAAGACATTTGCTCGTTTTGTGAAACACGCTACTTTGAAACGCCACCCGAAAAAGCCCGTGTGGTGCACGAAGCAAACGCTTGGCGCACACTTTACCAACTGCCAGCATCGCAATACTTCAACACCAAAGCCGAATTTCGCCGCACCGGCAACCTCTTCGAAATCGTCTCACTCGACTACTGGCGTAAGAACTACAACTTCCGCATGACGAAAAAGCAGTTGGAATGGAAAGAGCGATACCTCTCCGAAACCGACGGCTTGAAGCATGTCTTGAATGTGATTGATTTCAAACTCTCGCGCTCTGGCAAAACGGCGGAAGAAATCGCAAGCATGAGCGTCGACGAAAAACTGCAAATGGCAGATGCTTTCTTTGGTGGAAGCCATGAACTTATCATCGCCTCACGCCACTATAAGCCCAACGCGCAATACGACTGCGAACTCTTCAGTTCCGGCGAAATGACGCCCGAAGAGCATTATCAATACTTCCTTGCAACCATCGACGCACTCAAAGATATTTACGCCAACAACCGCTATGTGCGTTATGTGAGCGTGTTCCAAAATTGGCTCAAACCCGCAGGCGCTTCGTTCGACCATATCCACAAACAACTCGTCGGATTGGATTCGTGGTCTATCTCGATTGAATCGCAAATTCAAATGGTGCGCAAAAGTCCAAACATCTTCAACGAATACGGTCCGAACATGGCGGCGCACTACAACTTAATTTTTGCCGAAAACGACTACGCGATTGCTTACGCCTCTATTGGGCAACGCTATCCAACGCTCGCGATTTACTCGAAGTCGATTCACTCTCGACCGCAGGAGCACAAGCCAGAAGAAATTAAAGGCGTCAGCGATTTGGTTCACGCTTGCCATGTGGCGATGGGCAGTCAAATCTCATGCAACGAAGAGTGGTATTACACGCCGATTGACTCCGTCTATAACATGCCTTGGAAAGTGCTCATCAAGTGGCGCATCAACATTCCCGCAGGCTTTGAGGGCAACACCAGCATTTACATCAACCCTGTTAGCCCGATTCAACTGCGCGATAAAATGGTGCCGCGCCTCTACGAAGTGCGTAATCAAGGCTTGATTGCCAAAGGCATCTCGATTGCCGAAGAGTGTCCGTGCAAACCGAACCCGCTACAATACTATTTGCGATAGCCGTGAACCCAGTCGTCTTACTGGCAGGCGTAGGGCTTTGGAGCACACTCTACGAAGAAATGAAGCGCAACCTTGCGCCTCTTGTGCCGCCTGAAAAAATTTTTATCGTTCCAATCAATACGCTGGATTGGATTGGCTTTCCTCCGTCGCCTGAACGCTCGACCAATCGCGTGATGAAACAACTGCACCAAACTGTCATGCAAGTTGAAGCGCGCTTCCCCAATGAACCCATTACAGTGGTCGCTCACAGCGGTGGCGGCACCGTCGCGCTGATTTACCTGCTGGGAAAATCATTTTACGGCGACGCTTATTCCAACAAGAGCATTCACAAACTCATCACGCTCGGCACGCCATTTCAAAGCATTGAGCGATACGCTAAATTGAAAATGGATTTCATTGCCAAGCATCTCGAGCCCAATTTCTTTGAACAAGTCGAGGTTGTTTCCGTTGCCAGTTCGTTCCGAAAAGGCAAGCAAGACGGCTCACTGCAAGAGCGCATGGCGTTTGAATTTTACCGCAACACCTTCGGCGATGGCAATTCGGACGGCGACGGCATTGTGCCTATCGAGGCTTGCTATCTCAATGGTGCAAAACACATCGTCATTGATGGAGTTGAACATCTGCCTGCACCGTTTGCGAATTGGTATGGCGCAAAGCCTGCTGTCGAGCAATGGCAGTCATTTCTTCTTCCAACACCCGCCCATCAATTTAGTTAAGAGACGCTCTTGAAAAACTGGACGACACGCTTCGCGCAATTTCGTGGTTTTGAAAACTTTCTGACGCTAATTGTTCCGAGAACCTTCGGGCTCATCGCAAATGTGGCGAGTTCGCTTTTAATCGTGCGCGGCTTGAGCGTTGACGATGTCGGTGCCTACACCCTCATTTTTGGATACTACATGCTCATGCTGGTGCTGTCGGATTTAGGCATCAACCAAACCGTTCTGCGCTATGCCGCAAAAGTCGCCACGCACGAAGAAGAACATACTGCGTTGATGAATTGGGGCGTGCGTTTGAAATTCCTTTCCCTCTGTTCGTTTGTGTTGCTCTTTCTCTTGCTTGCGCCCGTCGTAGCCGAAGTCTGGGGGAACGCGTCACTTGCGCCGCTCATGCAACTGGCTCTTCTGACAGGTTTTGCAAGTTCAATGCTCTCCATGCCGATTGTTTATTTTCAATCCAAACAAACTTTCAAACAAGCAGGGGTGCTGATTGCGATGCAATCGCTGTTTAATTTGCTGCCGCTATTGTATTTGCAGGTTAGCGGGGCGTGGTCGCTGACGGCGGTCGTCATATCGGGCGTCGTGAGCTCGGTCTTGATTTTAATTGTCGGCTTAATGATGATGCCGAAAAAGACTTATTGGGACATTGCTACGTTCAAAGCATGCATTGCAGAGCCGAAGCAGTTTGTGCTTGCGCCGTTCAAGCGCGAGTTCAGTAGCGACACAGAATTTCTTTCGCCAACGCAGTATTTGCTGTTCATCATGCCTTCGGGACTGCTCTTCGCGCTCGCCTCGCGCGTCGATATTTGGCTGATGGGATACTTTCTAACGAAACCTGAAATCGGTGTTTATGGCATGGCTCAGCGCGTTGCATCACCGCTCGTGGCAATTCAAGAATCGGTTGATGGCACAATCGCGCCTGAGGCATCGGCAATCAAAGTGCGTGAGCAAGTCGGAAGTTTTTTGAAGGCGTCATTGAAAACCGTTGTCGGCGTTGGGGCTATCGGGTTAGTTTATGCGCTGCTTGTGCCACAAGTAATTCCTTTTTTGTTTGGAGAAGCCTATCGGAGCGGCATTTGGCTGACAAGCCTCTTGTGCGTGCGCTTTATCGTTGCAATCGTTGCTTCACCGTTCACTTGGCTTGCTTACAATTTTGATTATGCCAAAGCGCAGTGGGCGGTTCGCGTGGCTCAACTGCTGGCAATCGTCGCGCTTAACTTGCTATTGCTTTCAAGTTGGGGCACTTTCGCACCTGCAACCGCGTGGGTTTTATTTGAACTAATTGGCACTACAAGTGCCGCAGGATTTTTATTTTTCTCATTTCGTAGGCAACCTGATTCAATACTGAAATAGCATGCTTGAAGCATTACATAACCTTTCTATCGAATACTTCCTTCGGCTCGAACAAGAAGTTTTAAGTGCAGGCGACTCCCTCCTCGATGTCGGGTGCGGTGCTAATTCACCGATTCGAACCTTCTCAAAGAAAATTAAATATGCCGTTGGCGTAGAT
>JBKBRB010000029.1:0-19398 GCA_046292465.1 Chloroherpetonaceae bacterium | reverse complement strand
AGCCCAACAACGATAGCGATAGACTCAACGACTTACTTCGCATTAGGGTCCTTTACGACCGATAACCCACTGCCCGTTTCATTATCGGCATTTACGCTCACGCCGCGCAGTCGAAGCGTTGAGCTCTTTTGGCGCACGGAAAGCGAGACTGAAAACGCAGGGTTTATCATCTATCGTAGCGAAAGTGAAAACGGTCTTTACCAAGAAATTGCCTCGTATCAGAACGAACATAGTTTGCGCGGACGCGGCACAACATCATCTGCTACCGATTACCGCTACACCGACCAGTTGAATGTTCAACCTGGACGCAAGTATTGGTATAAATTGGTCAATGTGGACTTCGACGGTAGCCGTGCTGAACAAGCACCGACAAGCGTTCAACTGCCATTTGAATACGCGCTCGACCAAAACTATCCGAACCCGTTCAATCCGATAACCACGATTCAATTTTCGCTCGAGAAGGCAGGAAAAACCACGCTCGAGATTTACAATGTGCTCGGACAAAAAGTCGCTACATTGGTCAATGGTGAGTTAAGTGCAGGTGCTTATCGCTATCAATGGAACGCCAGCGGATATGCAAGCGGGATTTACTTCTACCGATTGAGAAGCGAGAACTTTGTGGCAACGAAGAAAATGCTGCTTGTGAAGTAAGCCACGCCGAAACGAAAAAGACAGGGCGGATACAAATCCGCCCTTTTGATTTTGTGCTGATGTTGCGCCGTGCTTATGAACGTGTGAAAGACAAGTTTTGTCGTCATGAGAGGCTTCTGTTGTGGTTAAAAACGAAAAGTTGAGAACGAAAGAAAAGCAAGCGGAAATGCAGAACAAAAATAAGCATTTAGCGGGACTTCGCTGGACTTGGTTCTAATGAGTAGTGAGGAATGCGGAACGAAGTTGTCCTTCTGAACGGAGCGTTAAGGAGTTGAAAAGTTGATAGTGAAGCGTTAAGAGTAAGCATGGGTGCTCAACTTTTAATTCTTCACTCTTCACTCTCAACAGGCTTGGCATTATCCTTTTGCGATAAACAACAGTCCTTCATGGGCGCGAAGCCGAACAGAAACGCCGCCCTGCCATAATTCAAACTGCGGGCTATGTTTTGGCTCGGTGGTGATGACTTCAACGTGTTCGTAACTTTCTACGCCGTCAAAAGCATCGGTTGAGAAATACACTTCCTTGGACGAATCGGTCAGATTGACAAGCGTGAAGGTTTGCGCGATGTTTGCACCGTAGAAGCGCGTGAAGCCAATGACTTCGGGGTCGCCGTTGAGATGAAGCAGAGCAAAGCCGCCGCAGGTAATAGCAGGGTTATGAAGCACATGCGCAAGATGTTGATAAAAACGCGTGATGTTAGGGTCGCCTTCTTCATTGTAGCGGCGAATGAGTTGGACGGGAATGCGCCGCGTGTAGCCTTCAAGTTGCCCTTGGTGCAAGAGCCGCATACCGGGCATGGTGAGCACGAGAAGCAGTGCCGCACGATTGTTGTTTCCGAATTGCAGAGATGCTCGTGGCTCGTCGTGGTTTTCGATGAAGCAGAGCATTTTACGCTGAAAGTCCCAATTTGCCGATAAATGCGCTTTCACGCCGAAAAGGTCGCGTCGATGAAGTCGGTCGTAAAGTTTTTTGTCGTAGGTGAAATCAAAGCCCATTTGTTGAAGTGTCCATTCGGTTTCCCAATAGGCTTCGGCGATAAAAAGGAAATTAGGGTTTATGACTTTCGTTGCGGGAATGGCATCAGTCCAGAACTCTTCTTTCATTTCGCCTGCCAGCCACTTCCAAGTTTGATTGAAGACGGATTTGAGCTCGAGCATTGCCATATCGCAACGCACGCCGTCGCATCGTTTGGCAAGGGATTGTAGGATTTGAATCATGGCTTTGCGCAAGTCAGGATTGGCGTAGTTGAGTTGAAGCGTATCGCTCCAAGCAGGGAAGTAAGGGTCTTTGCCGCACGCAAAGAAGTGTTCGCCATCGGGCGAATAAAAATCTTGGCTTTGCAGTGCGAGCGATTTGGGTGCGGAAATGAAATACTCAGGGTGCTGTGAAAGCCACAAGTGGTCGAGCGCAACGTGGTTCGGCACAAAATCTAAAATGAGTTTCAAGCCGTGTGCGGAGAGCCGCTCGCGAAATTTTTGCAGTCCGCTCTCGCCGCCCAACGCTTCGGAGACGGTGTAATCGGCAATACAGTAAGGCGAGCACACGACATCGTCTTCGGTCCAATTCGGCAAGGCGCGGTCGTAATCTTGCCATAGCCCGCGATGTGTGCGTGCAATTTCTTGCCCCTTAACGCTTGGCTTCCAAACACCCATGAGCCATATCGCATCAAAACGATGGTGCTGCCATTTTTGAAATTCCGTTTCAGGCACAGAAGCAAGCGTAATCGGCTCACCGTATTTGTCTGAAAGTTCCCTGAGCCACAGCCGCGTATTGAGTTCATAAACAAGTGGAAACTTGATGTCTGACATGGTTTGTGTTGAAAGGTTTAATTTGTAATTTGCAAAAGCTCATTGCCTAATCTATCAAATACAAAAAAGGCTTTTCTGCAAAGTAATGAAAAGAAGTAAATCTACGCCTGCTTCTTTGGAGCAGGCGAGCATGTCTGCCCAGTCCGAAGACAATCCACAGCCATCTGCATCAAAAACTTATTGGCAACTTGCGTTTGAGCACATGAGCCAAGCCGTTGTTGTGAAGAATCAAAATCGAGAAGTGGTTGAGGCAAACCTTGCATTTTATCGTTTAACTGGCGTCAAGCCGTCGGAAGTTATCGGCAAGCAATTTGAAGATGTTTTGCCGCTAAGTGAAAAATCGCAGAGAAAACAGATTGAAGCCGAGTTTAAAAAACGAAAAGAAGGTGTTGCGTCGGAATATGAAGTGCAGATAGGCGAAGGTGCATCAGCGAAAACATTGCGCGTTCAAGCCACGCCGCTCTTCGACGAAAAGCAAACCTTTCTTGGAAGTGTGGCAATTCTAACAGAAGTCAAAAAGAGTCTCGTCGCATCGCCAAGCGACGCCGAAGCCTTGCTCAGAGCCGTCTATAACTCGGCAGATATTGGCATGTGTGTTACGGACGCCGAAGGAAAATTTGTAGAGGTCAATCCTGCCTATTGCCGAACCTACGGCTACACGCGCGAAGAATTAGTTGGACAGCACTTTATCAAAGTCTTGCCGCCTGAAATTCGCGAGTATGCAAAAAAATTACACGACGACTACATCGCCGAAGGCACCGACCAAAGCGCAGGCGAGTGGCAAGTGATGCACAAAAATGGCAACATTCGCGACATTGCCGTAACTGCTGCACGCCTCATTTTAGACGATGGTCGTCGCTTCAAAGTAACGACCGTTACCGACATCACCGAGCGCAAGTGGGTTGAACGCCAACTTCGATACCAAGCCAACCTGCTTCAACAGGTCTCGGAAGCCATCATCTCTGTTGATAACAACTTCAGAATCACCAGTTGGAACAAAGCGGCAGAAATGATGTATGGCTGGAAAGAAAATGAAGCTGTTGGAAAGCATGTGCATCAAGTCATGCCGACGAAATATCTAAACGAGACGAGCGATGAAGTTGCGCTAACTATTCTGCAAACAACAGGTGAATGGATAGGCGAGGTGGTTCAACCGAAAAAAGATGGAACGGAAATGATTGTGCATTCAAGTGTGTCATTGCTCTACGATGCAGACGGCAAGGTGATTGGAACAGTGGCAATCAACCGCGACATCACGGCGCAAAAAGCAATTGAGCAAGAGCGGATTGAACTTTACGAGCAACTCCAACAACTTCAAAAAATGGAAGCCATCGGCACACTTTCCGGCGGCATTGCGCACGACTTCAACAACATCTTGGCGGCGATTCTGGGCAACGCCAATCTGATTCTTGAAAAAACAACAGATGAGAAATTGAAGCGATACGCTGAGCGCATTAAAACGGCAGCGGAGCGCGGCGCGGCGCTAACAAAGCAACTCTTAGGCTTTGCACGTAAAGGCAAAATGGAAGTTGCGCCCGTCGACCTCATGCAAAGCGTCAGAAACGTGGTAGAAATGTTAGAGCACTCTACCGATAAACGCATTCAAATCCGAATAGAATCCATCGGAAAGATTCAAAAAGTCTTGGGCGATAAAAATCAACTTGAACAGGTGATTTTAAATCTTGCGGTTAATGCTATCGACGCCATAATGCCCACATTGGAAGAAAAGCATGGAGGGATGCTCTCTTTCACGCTCAAAATGGAAAAAACCAATGAAAATCAAGACGCACGCCGATCTTATTTGCACCTTGCGATTTCGGATTCAGGCACGGGAATCCCGAAAGAAATTCAAAACAAAATTTTTGAACCTTTCTTCACGACCAAAGAAGTTGGAAAAGGCACTGGATTAGGACTTGCAATGGCTTACGGAATTGTAAGAAATCATCATGGCAAAATCGAGATTGACTCCGAAGTGGGTAGAGGCACAACCGTTCATGTGTATTTACCAGTTGTTCAAACAAGTGATGAGCAAAAGAGACAAATCACGGCAGAAGAAAAGCATCACACGCAGCTATCATCAAACAAAAAAGTGCTCATCGTTGATGACGAAGAAATGCTCCGAGACTTGCTCGTTGAAAATCTTGTAGAAGCAGGCTATACGGTCTATGAAGCGTCAGATGGAATTGAAGCGATTGAGATGCTCAAGCATTTGGACGCACAGCAAATTCGCATAGATGCGGTTGTGTTGGATATGAACATGCCAAGGATGAACGGTGCTAAAGCCTTTGCGGAAATCCGCATGATGTTCCCCAGAATGCCGGTTCTGGTTGCAACGGGTTTTGCACAAGATGAAGTCGTACAAAAACTTTTGGAAAGCGGTGCAAACGGCATACTCTCAAAGCCTTACAATACGAAAGAACTGCTCGAGAAACTTGATGAGATACTCAAAGCGTGAAAATGTTAAACAATCCGAATAAAGGTGGCTGTGTGCACCGATAACTTCACGTGTCGTTTTGCTTCAAAAACGTTTGTCGAAAAACTTGGTTGCGGAGAGGGTAGTGAGGAGTGAGAAGTTAAAGGTTAGGCAAAAGAGTTGGTTTGGTTTGTGCATTGCGATTGCGCTATCGTCGGTTGCAGTTGCGCAGACGGATTCGCTTTTGCAGGAGAAGCCAAGCGTTAAAGTAACCGTGTTCAAACAAAAGCGGCTTGCGCCCTCGCAAGTTACGCTGTATTCAACCGTGATTCCCACGTTCGGACAATTTTACAATCGTTCTTATTGGAAAGTCCCTATCTTTCTCGGTCTTGGCGGCTGGTGCGTCTACAATTTCATTCGGCAGAATAACCTTTACGCGACATACCGCGACCGCTATCGAAGTGCCCTATTACAGACGCCTGTGCCGCCAAATGCTGATTTCAATCGGCGATTGCGCGATTTTCATCGTGGACAGCGCGACGAATTTGCCGTCTATATCGCGCTTATCTATGTGCTTTCGATTCTCGATGCCTATATTGACGCACATTTATTTGACTTCGACACGAGCGATGTGCTAACGGTTGCGCCAACGATTCAGAACAACCCAACCGTAACCTTGCTTGAGCTCAAAATTGCATTTTGAAACAATTCAATCCAACAAGAATGCTAACCATCGCACTATTAGGCTACGGTAAAATGGGCAAAGCAATTGACGCCATTGCAAGCGAAAATGATTGCAATGTGTTGCTCCGCCTGACTTCCACAAGCGCATTGACGCCTGAGGTGTTTGAAAAAGTTGACGCGATTATTGATTTCACAACGCGCGACGCTTTTCTTTACAACTTGCCTGCACTTTTAGAGGCAAGAAAGCCGATTGTGGTTGGCACAACAGGTTGGCACAGGGAATTGGAAAAAGTCAAGCGCAAGGTTTATGAATACAGTGGTGCAATGATTTACGCATCGAATTTTTCGCTCGGTGTTCAACTCTTTTTTCGAGCGGTGCGTGCGGTGGCAAAACTCTATGCGCCGTTTCCCGACTTTGATATTGCCGTCTCTGAAATTCATCACACAGCAAAATTAGATTCGCCAAGCGGCACAGCACTGACAATTGCCAATGAGATTCTGGCGAATGTTCCGCGTAAGACAACGATTCAGACCGACATGCGTCAAAAGCCGCTTTCAAACGAATTGCAAATTGCATCAATGCGATTGGGAAAAGTTTATGGCATGCATGCAGTTCATATCGATTCCGAATTTGATTCAATTACGCTCGAGCACAATGCGAAAAGCCGTTATGGATTTGCCAAAGGTGCACTCGAGGCCGCAAAGTGGATTCAAGGCAGAGCAGGCATGTATTCGATTGATGATTTTTTAGACGAAAAATTGGGAATGAAAAGATGAGCGAAACACAACCGTCGCCACCAAGTTATTGGCGTTCCGTAATGTATGGCGCACTTATCAACAACATTATCAGTGTCGTGCCGTTCTTGAACCTTGTCAATGCGCTTGGCGGTGTAGGCTTAATGCTGGCAGGTGGGGTTGCAGCCTATCACTACATTCGCAAACATGAAATTTACACAACGCTCGGACTGTGTTTCCAAATCGGCGCATTTGCGGGGCTCTTGGGCTGTGCCGCTCGATTTATCGTGTTTTTTCTCGTCGGGGGCTTATTTATTGAACTCTTGCAAATCATTTTTTCGGCAGTGTTCATTGGTGGCGTTTCAGGAATGATTTTCGGCTCTGTAGCTCGGCGAAAGTATCTCCCCAAAAATTGAAAGAATGAGCTGAAGGTAAGTCCACGCAAGAAATCTAACATGGATTCTTCACATCGCTCCGTTCAAAATAACGGCGTAATTAGTGAATAATGAATCGTGAAGAATGAATCGTGAAGAATCGCTCGCTCCTTCCAAACAACACGGCTTTGGGCTTGACCATCGTAACGGAAAAATCCTTATCTTATTTGCATCAAAAAAATGAACCGTTCTTTCCTAACATTTTAGCAGTAACTTTTCAGCCGTAGAAGGAGAAGACTATGAAGAAGAAAATTGTTGCCGTTCTCGGAATGGAGAACTACAATCGCCGCACTTGGACGGAAGTCAAATCGCATCTTGCCGCTCACGCCGACCTTCAGAATTTTTCCGAACAAGACCTTGAAACACAAAATCCCGCACTTGCCGACGCGCTCAAAGAAGCCGACTGTGTTTTTGCCTCCATGATTCAATTCAAAAATCAAGCCGAGTGGCTCAAGTCGCAAGTCGAGCAGTCGCCTGCCAAGACTGTCTTCGTCTTTGAATCCATGCCCGAAGCAATGGAATTGACGAAGGTTGGCAGTTATGTCTTGAAAGGAAAATCTGGCGGCATGCCCGAAGGCGTGAAGAAAGTTGCCAAACTTCTCGTGCGCGGACGCGATGAAGACGCGCTCTATGGCTATGTGAAACTTCTCAAACTCATGCGCACCATGCTCCCGCTCATTCCAAACAAAGCCAAAGACTTCAAGAATTGGATGAGCATTTACTCCTACTGGTCGCAACCCGTTGCCGAAAATATCGCCTCAATGTTCAAACTCATTTTGCGCGAATACTTCGACGAAAAACTCGATGTGCCACCCCCGATTGATATTCCTACCATGGGACTTTATCACCCCGACGCCATTCACAGTGGCACGGAATACTTCAAAGACGTCAAGCATTTTCGCAACTGGCAAGAAAAACATCTACACAAACTCGGCATTGATGAAAAACACGCGCCGCGCGTCGCACTACTCTTCATTCGCAAGCATTTACTTCAAGAACGAACTTACATTGACGACACGATTCGCGCCTTCGAAGCCAAAGGCTTCTTTACCTTACCTGTTTTCGTGATGGGCGTTGAGGGGCATGTCGCTGTGCGCGAGTGGCTGATGAAAGAACATATCGATTTGCTTATCAATATGATTGGCTTCGGATTGGTTGGCGGACCTGCTGGCTCGACCAAGCCCGACTCATACAACAAAGTCGCCGAAGAATTGCTCACGAAATTAGATGTGCCTTATATCGTCTCGCACCCGCTCTTTATGCAGGATTACAATCAATGGGGCAAAGCAGGTGTTTTGCCGATGCAATCGACCATCACTTACTCCATTCCTGAAATGGACGGCGCGGTTGCGCCCGTCGTTCTGGGCGCGCTTGCTGACGGCAAACTGACGACCGTTCCTGACCGATTAGAACGGCTCACCACACTTGCGCAAAAGTGGGTCGGATTGCGCCGCAAGAAAAATCATGAAAAGAAACTTGCCTTTGTGGTTTATGACTACCCGCCCGGCTTAGGCAAGAAAGCCACCGCCGCCTTGCTCGATGTTCCCAAAAGTCTCTTCGCCATTTTGAAGCGATTGGAAAAAGAAGGCTACAATGTTGGCACATTGCCTCAAACGCCTGAAGCCCTCTTTGAAGCCCTTGATGTGGCGACCGACCATCAAAAGATGTTCAACGCCAAAGACGCACTTCGCGTTACAAAGTCTGAATTTGATGCGCTCTCTTCGGCGCGCGAACAAGAAAAAATCGAGAAACGCTGGGGCAACTTTGCAGGTGAAATTGTGCCGATGCCTGATGGCTCGGTCTTCATCGGCGGAATTCGTTTCGGAAATATCTTCATCGGCGTTCAACCGCGAATTGGCGTGCAAGGCGACCCGATGCGCTTGCTCTTCGATAAACAAAACACGCCGCACCATCAATACCTCGCCTTCTATCGTTGGATTAGCCGCACTTTCAACGCCGACGCGCTCATTCACGTTGGCATGCACGGCTCGGTGGAGTGGATGCCCGGCTTGCAACTTGGCATGAACCGCAAATGCTGGTCTGACGCGCTACTTGGGGAAGTGCCGCACTTTTACATTTATCCCGTCAATAATCCGAGCGAATCCTCGATTGCTAAGCGACGCGGCTACGCCACTATGGTTTCGCACTCGATTCCGCCGCTTTCGCGCTCCGGACTTTACAAAGAACTGCCCGCCTTGCGCGATATGATTAACGACTACCGCGAGCGCAACCTCAAAGGCGATGCCAATACCGAAGAAGCCATTATGCAAAAAGTCGAAACGCTTTCGCTTAACGACGACGTGCCGCGCAAAGAAGGCGAAGCGTTCAGCGATTATGTGAGCCGACTTTATGTCTATCTCAACGAACTTGAAAATCGCCTGATTACAAACTCGCTTCACATTTTCGGACAAGCCGCGCCGATTGAAACGCAAATCATCACCGTAACCGAAAGCCTTAAAGCACAAGGCATGGAAAATACCTTGCCAAGTCTGCTTCTCAAAGCCTTCGACCACAGTTGCACTTTCAAACACTACGCGCATTTGGCAAGCGTGGCACGCAAAGGCGACGAGCGCGCTATTTCTCTTCGCGAAAAAATTGATGACGCATGCAAAGCCTTCGTCGAGCATGCCATTTTCGGCAAAGAAAATCCTGTGCAGGTTTGGCGCAGTTTGATTCACGCACACGAGATTGCTCACGACACTGCTGAAGCCTTAGAAAAAATTATACACGACGGCAAAGCAATGGTGCATGCTTTATCGGATAACAAGCATGAACTTGATGCTGTCGTCAAAGTGCTTAACGGTAAATTCTTGCCAACCGGTCCCGGTGGCGACCTCATTCGCGACGGCTTGCATGTGCTTCCCACAGGCAGAAACATTCACGCCATTGACCCTTGGCGAATCCCGTCAGAACTTGCCTTCACACGCGGCACACAAATCGCCGATGCTTTAATCGCACGCCACTTGGAAGAACACGGCGAGTATCCTGAAACCATCGCCGAAGTGCTGTGGGGATTAGACACGATTAAAACCAAAGGAGAAGCCGTTGCAACCATTATTCGCTTGATGGGTGCGCGCCCTGCTTACGACGGTCAAAACAAAATTTCTCATTACGAACTCATTCCGCTCAATGAATTGAAGCGTCCACGCATTGATGTGTTGATGCAACTTTCGCCTGTTTTTCGTGATGCGTTTGGCTTGTTGATGAATCATTTGGATAACCTCGTCAAAGCCGCCGCCAAAGCCGATGAACCCGAGTCGATGAACTTCATCAAAAAGCATGTCCATGAAGCCATGCAAAAAGGCTTGTCGTTTGAGAGCGCAACTGCGCGGCTCTTTACGCAATCGCCCGGTGCCTACGGCACGTATGTCGACGATATGATTGAAGATTCGGCATGGGAAAGCGACGATGATATCGACGCTCAATTCATTCGACGCAATGCGTTTGCTTACGGCGGTTCGCGCAACGGCGTCAAAGAAACCGAAGTGTTGCAAAACTTGCTTGGCACGGTTTCGCGCGTTGTGCATCAAGTCGACTCCGTCGAGTTCGGCATTTCGGATATTGACCACTACTTCTCAACTTCGGGCGCGCTTAAACTCTGTGCAGAAAAACGCAATCCTAAACTCAAAGACGTCAAACTCAATTATGTGGAATCTTTCACAGCGGATACGAAAATTGACGATGTCGGAAAAGCCCTCAAAGTGGAGTATCGCACCAAACTCTTGAACCCGAAGTGGTATGAAGGCATGCTTGCACACGGACACAGCGGCGCGACCGAAATTTCAAACCGCATGACCTATATGCTCGGCTGGGACGCCACGACGAAAAGTGTTGACGACTGGGTTTATCAAAAAGCCGCTGAAACTTACGCGCTCGACGAAAACATGCGCGAGCGACTGACAAAAGCCAATCCACAAGCCATGAAAAATATCGTCGGTCGCCTGCTCGAAGCCAACGGACGCGGACTGTGGAAAGCCGACGCCGAAACGCTCGACCAACTGCGCGAACTTTACGCCGACTTGGAAGACCGTCTCGAAGGCGTTGTGCATTAACCAGACCGTAAGTCCAATGCTCACGAAACGCTTGCTCATTCGAACACTCCCGCTCCTCGTTTTGGCAAGCGTTTCTTTTTCGCTTCATGCCCAACAAGAAAACTCACGCTTCGCCCTTCACTTCTTTGAACATCGCGGATTAACAATTCCCTATCGCTTATTTGAGCCGAACCGTGACTTGCCGAATGCAAAATTTCCGCTCGTGCTCTATCTGCACGGTGCAGGCGAACGTGGCAACGACGGAAGCGAGATTATTCTCAAAAACGGCGCGCTTGATTTCGCAAAGCGTCAAAGCCAATACCCATGCTACATTGTTGTGCCACAGTGCCCGAAAGAGATGAAGTGGTCGCCCTATCAAAAAGAACTCGGTTACTATCGCCTTGCCGACACGGCGTCTATCATTCAAGAGTTAATCATCGCCTTGCTTGATTCGATTCAGATGAATTGTGCGGTCGATACTTCGCGCGTTTATGTGGCAGGCATTTCAATGGGCGGATTCGGCACGTGGGAACTCGTCATGCGCCACCCATCGCGATTTGCGGCGGCTGTGCCAATTTGCGGCGGCGGCGATGTTACAAAAGTTCATCGCCTCAAGCTTCTGCCAATTTGGGTATTTCACGGCTCGGACGACCAAGTCATCAAGGTTCAATGGTCACGCTCGCTTGTCGATTCGCTCAAAACCCTTGGCGCACCTGTGCGATATACCGAACTGCCGAACATCGGACACAACGCTTGGACGCCTGCTTTCGCAACTGACGAACTCTACGAGTGGCTCTTTTCTCAAAAGAAGCCGTAACTTTGCCAATACTTTTTGCTCTTGTTGAAACCTTCCAACAAGAAAACTGACATGATTGCCGAAAATCTTAACCGCATTAAAACCGAAATTGCCGAAGTTTGTGCGCGTGTAGGAAGAACACCCGAAAGCGTGAAACTCATTGCGGTCTCAAAAACCAAACCTGCTTCCGCCGTCCTTGAAGCCTTTGAGGCAGGTCATCGCGTTTTCGGCGAGAACTATGTGCAAGAACTGCTCACGAAATTCGCCGATGAAACCTTGCAAACTCTGCCGATTGAGTGGCACTTCGTCGGACATCTTCAATCCAACAAGGTTCGATACTTGGCTGAAAAAATCGCGATGATTCACGGCGTCGACAAACTTTCGCTTGCCGAAGAAATTTCAAAGCGTGCTAAAAAATACAATCGCACCATTCCCATTTTGCTTGAAGTCAACATTTCTACTGAAGCCTCGAAGTATGGGCTTTCGCCTGACGCGCTCTTTTCAGAAGCCGAAAAAATTTTCGCACTTCCACATATCGAACTCAAAGGCTTAATGACCATCGCCTCACCTGACCGTGAGAAAGTCAAACAAGAGTTCAAACAAATGCGCTTATTGTTTGAAAAACTCAAATCCCTTGCGCCTACCCCGGAACAAATCACCGAACTTTCAATGGGCATGAGCGGCGACTTCGATATTGCCATTGCTGAAGGCGCAACGCTTCTGCGCATTGGCACAGCGATTTTCGGCGAGCGACGCTAATTCTCCACTTGCCATTCGTGCGCATTGAAGAGAATCGCAAGCATGCTGACTTTCACGTTTTTAATGCGCGAATGAAATCCCTCGAACTCGTCGTAGTAATAAAGAAATGTGCGCGGTTGCTCCTCATGCTGAATGGCTTGATATTCATACCACAATGCTAATTCTTTTTCAGGCGGCTGTGGCAAGCCAAGTTGCTCAATCACTTTTGAAAATCGCTCATGGCGAAACACGGACGAATTGAATGGCGAATCCTCTGCCCAAATCACTAATTGAAACGGAAGCGTTTCTGCCGAAAGCCCTGAAAGCGCGGCATCTAACCGATATTCATTTTGGCGTTGATTGAAGAGTGCCATTTCGAGCGTTTCGAGATTGCACTCGATTCCAATCTCACGCAAGTTTTGCTGAATGATGGTGCCTGCATATGCGCGTCGGTCGTTGCCTTTTGGCGCAGAGAGCGTGAAGGAAAATCGCTTGCCTTCTTTTTGCAAAAAGCCATCGTTGCCTTTCGTCCAACCTGCTTCTTTGAGTAGCGATAAGGCTTTCTGCGGATTGTAGGCGTAGGCATCGAGCGAGGGGTTCAGCAGTTTTTTGTAGGCAGGCGAAAGCGATGTATTGACGATTGTGGCTTTGCCTTCGCCGATGTAGCCTTCGACAATGGCTTCACGGTTGATAGCGTAAGTCATGGCTTGGCGCACGCGCTTATCGCCGAAGAGCACATGCGGTTTTAATTCTTTTCGCTCACGAAAGGCGTCGCCGTCGACGCAGAGCCACACGACGCTATCGAAGAGGCGATTTTTCACCGCGTAAATTTTCTTCCCTTTGTTTTCTTGTTCGATAGCGACGGCATCTTTCGGCGCGATTCCGCCAGAGCCAATCATCGCATCAATTTCACCTGACTTGAACGCCGTGAGCCGTGTGGTGTAGTCGGGAATCACGCGGAAGACAAGCCGCTTCAGTTTGGCAGGATAAGGCAGAACGCTTGATTCATTGCGCACTAAGACGAGCTCATGTTGCCGCTCCCACTTCTCGACCTTGAACGCACCCGCCGACACAATCGGCAGTTCAGCCGATTTAGCACGCAGTTGTTTGGGGTCAGTGGATTCAAAGATGTGTTTGGGAATTGGCATGAGGTCGTAGAAGTGATCGAGCACGATGTTCGGCGCAAGGGGATTTGCGAAGTTCAAAATCAGTGTGGTGTCGTTAGGCGTTTGAACGGCGCGCTCAAAATCAATCTCTCCGTTTTTATCTCGAACAAGGTCGCTTACGTAATGCTGGCGTGTGCTGGCAACAGCAGGATTGGCGTAAAGGCGATAGGAAAATTTCAGGTCGGCAGACGTGATAGGCGTTCCATCTTCCCATTTGGCATCACTTCGTAGGAAGAATGTGGCGCGCTTGCCTTCATTTGAAAATTCCCAACGGGTTGCGAGCATCGGCAAAAAGCGCACTTCGCCGCTTGCTGAATCATACTCGGCTTGAACAAGTTTCGGAAATAAGAGCATGCAAACTTCGCGCGAAATGGAAAACTGAATGAGCAGTGGATTGAGATGGTCAAAGTCGTTTGCAATTCCAATGACGACGGTTTCAGCGCGAAACGATGTGGCGTCTTTGCGTGAAGCACATGAAAGGCTGAAGAAGAGCGTGATGAAAAGAAGAAAACGAAATGCGTGCATGAGCAACATGGTTGATGTTGAAAATTGCGAAGATAATCTCTGCGGTTCGCATTTGCCTATTCAAATCAACCGTTAGCGCATGAGCACATTGCGAATGACTGCCGACATTTCTGCCATATCGAACGGCTTTGAGATGATATCGACTTTTTCTTGGGCGAGTTTTTCAGTCTGTTCTGAATCGATGTAGCCGGTCATGACCACAATCTTGATGTTTTCTTTCATACATCGAAGTTTTTTGAGCAGTTCGTAGCCGTCTATGTTCGGCATTCCCATGTCGGTGAGCACAAGGTCAATCTGTTTTTTCTGCTTTTCAAAAAGTGTGAGAGCTTCTTCACCATCGGCGGCTTCAAGAACACTGTAGCCTTTGGTGCGCAACATTTTAGCGAGAAGTGTTCTCATAAACGGCTCATCTTCCACAATCAGCAATGTTTCTTCGCCGCTGACTTCGGAAGTATTGACTTCTTCGCGCTCTGAAACTTCCGACAGTTCTAATACTGGGAACATCAGCGTAAAGGTTGTGCCTTTTCCGATTTCAGTTTCGACCTCGATTTGTCCGTCGTGCGCTTTCACAATGCCGTGAACGATGGAAAGTCCCAGCCCTGTGCCTTTGCCGACGCCTTTGGTGGTGAAGAACGGTTCAAACATTCTGGCTTTGACTTCGGGTGCGATACCTGTGCCTGTGTCTTGGACTCTGATAACGGCGTAAAATTTATCGTTGTAGCGCGAGGTAGAAAGACCGTAACTCAAAATGCCTCCGTTTGGCATGGCGTCGCCTGCATTGATGCCGAGATTGAGCAAGGCTTGGTAGAGTTGTTTGTCGTTGCCCATAATCCATGCTTGCTCGACGAATTGAACGGCTTGAACGGTAATGTTTTTTTTGAGCAGGCGGCGAAGCGTGGTTGTGATTTCATTGATGAGTCGCGAGAGTTCAACAGGCTGTTTTTCCGTTTGCTCCGAGCGCGAGAAGTCGAGCAGTTGTCGAGCGATGTGCTTGCCGCGTTCGACCGTCTTTTGAATGGTTTCCGCATTTTTGGAAATCGCCTCGCTTTCAGTGCTCATTTTAAGTTGTTCATTGGAAAGCGAGATGATGGCAAGCAAGTTGTTGAACTCGTGCGCAATGCCGCTGGCAAGTGTTCCGATGGCTTCCAACTTTTGCGCCTGCATGGCTTTTTCGGTAATGTGATGTTTCTCCAGTTCCATGTTCTTTTGAAGGGTGATGTCCTTCATTGCGCCGAGCATTCTGACAGGCTTGCCTGTGGCGTCTTTGAGATAAACGCCGTTGTCTTCAACCCAAAAGTATGAGCCGTCTTTGCGTCGGTAGCGGTATTCAACGCGATAAGGTGCTCCGCTTTTGATGGTCTCTTCGAGCAAGCGCGTCGCCTCGGCTCGGTCGTCGGGGTGAATTTCCGCCGCCCACTCTGAAAGAGAAATTTGATATTCAGAAGGCAGGTAGCCTGTGAGTTTCTCGATTGCGCCCGACCATTTAATCTTGCTCGTTGGTAAATCCACATCATAGACGAGTTGTCCTGTTTGTTCCAGCACCAATCGGTATCGTTCTTCATTTTCGCGAAGCAACCTATCGGCTTCTTTGCGCTCCGTGATGTTTTGCGTAACGACAAGGATTTGCTCAATCACGTCAGTTTCGGTGCGAATTGGCGTAGCGAGATAAAAGTAATCGCTTCCGCCGAGCGATACCTCGAAGTTGACGGTTTCACCGTTGAACGCACGATTAAAGTATGACGCGATTAACGGTGCGATGTGTTCGGGATAGATTTCGTAGAGAGAATGTCCTATCAATTTGGCAACATCAATTCCCAAGCGTTGATATTCCGTGCCGTTGGTGAACAAGAGCACAAGGTCGCGGTTGTAAATGCCCACCACGCCATTTGGATAGTTTTCAGCGATGGCACGATAAAGATTTTGGCTCGCACGCAGTTCCGCTGTTCGTTCTTGCACTTGTCGCTCGAGCGATTCGTTCAACTCGCGCAGTGCTGCCTCGAGCCTTTTGCGCTCGGTGATGTCTTGAATTGTGGCAATCGCGTGTGTGGCGTTTCCTTCTCCATCGTAGAAGACTTCGGTTTTGAAGACATAGAGCGTTCGGATTTCGCCTGTA
Source organism: Chloroherpetonaceae bacterium (assembly GCA_046292465.1). GTDB lineage: Bacteria > Bacteroidota > Chlorobiia > Chlorobiales > Thermochlorobacteraceae > JANWWM01. The sequence goes on along the minus strand of JBKBRB010000029.1, from coordinate 3,304 downwards.
TCGGCACGCTTGATGCGGTATTCAAACGGCTCATTGACGAACCCGCGTTGTTTTTTGGCGACATCGGCTTTTGCCAGTTGGGCGGCGACAATCGGAATATCTTCTTCGAGAATAAAGCCTTTTCCAATTTCATCAAACTTCATCACACGAGAGCCGAGTTGTTCGAGCGTGATGCCGAGCAGTTCCAAGTATCTATCGCTGAAAATGAGCTCGTGTTTTTGCAGGTCGGCTTCGACGGTGGCGATGTTGGCAATGCGCAGGGCTTCGGTGAGTTTGGCGGCGTTATCTTTTCGCTCGGAAATATCCAAAATGATGCCTTCCCAATAGACTATGCCCTCTTCGGAGCGGCGCGGTGTTGCTGCAACTTCAATCCAAATCGTTTTGCCACGAATGCGCGCGCGCCCTTCCCAACGGAACGGGTTCATTGTGCGATGCGATTCCCCAATCGCGTCCATGAAATTTTGTAAGTCATCAGGATGCAGAAATCGTGCAGCGATGTCGTTGTAGCCTATCATCTCTTCGGGCGAAATGCCAAGATGACGAACGCCTTCCCCGACAAACATAATTTTTCGCGATAGGTCGGGCAGCGTTTCGGCTTGAAAGACTGCCCCCGGAATGTTGTTTGCCAATGCACGATAGCGTGCTTCACTTTCCTTTGCATGATACTCTTCTGTTGAATCAATGCTAATGGCAAGCACGCCCGTAACCTCACCTTTTTCGTTGCGCGTCGGTTGAAGGAAATGTTTGAACGCTACATGGTTTTCCATGAAAACATTGAGCGTTTCAAACTCAACGCTTTCGCCCGCAAGGGCTTTATGAAGCATCTCGATAAAGGTTTTATTGACACTGTATAACTCAAACGCTGAAAAGCCGACAGCGTCGCCCGGCGCGAAGCCTAATTTCTCCAATCCTTTTCCTTCCGAAAGCGTGAAACGACCTTCTTTATCGAGCGACCAAAGCACAATCGGCGCGTTTTTGATGACGAGTTTTAATTGCTCTTCAAAGCGTTTGATTTGCTTTTCACGCTCGATGCGCTCGGTAATGTTGAGCGTAACGGTCAGAATTTGATGGATATTTCCCTTCTCGTCAGGCAGCGGCACAGCGATGTTTTCGTAAAACATTCCGAAGTTTTCAAACTCGAAGTGCTGGGCTTCGCCTTGAAAGACTTTGTCGTAGAGGGCTTTCGCAGTGGCTAAATCTTTATTTGGGAACAACTCGTCAATCGGCTGACCGATAAATGTTGAAGGGTCAAGGTTTTGTTTGCGATATTCTTCTCCGTCAGTGAACACAATGCGATAGGCTCTATCCAAAACAATGATAGCACCGCTGGGAAAATTTTTCGCGATGGATTCGAAAAGTTGTTGACTTTTGCGCAGTTCAGCTTGGGAATCGCGCAGGTCTTTCTCGACTTGCTTTTGCGCCTTGAGCAGTTGCTCGAATTGCGCTCTGAGCGCGTCCATTTCCGATTGAAGAATCTGACGGCGTTGTTTGTTTCGCTTTTCCGTGATGTCTCGGACAAGCGCGAGCATTTTTGTCCTTTCGCCAATAGGCTCGCTGAAATAGACCGTCGTTTCAAGCAAGATGCTCGATTCGCCCTTGCTGGGAATCGTTATCTCAAACGACGCACCTGACTCCCACGACGAAAACATCTCAAAAAACTGCGCGCGCGATTTTTCCTGTTGTTCGCTTGGTAGCACGCTCCACATGGGTTTTCCGATAAGGTCGGACGCATTGCGGGCATGAAAGTTGGCAAAGGTTGGATTGGCGTGCAGAATCAAGCCATTGTGGTCGGCAAGCACAATGCCATCGCTCGTTTGGTCGAGAAGGATTTGGAAAAAGCCGTTGAATAACTCGTTCATCGTTACAATCAAAGGGTTGTAGCCGCACAAAATCGTTCGAATTTCTTCAATCGAACACATTGAAGTATCGCCAAATCGGCGCGAAGCAAAAGCGATGCAGCAATTCACTCAAACGCCTCACGCCGTTCGGCTTTTGAAATTTGCAATATCAATTCTCGGATACTAATTTTTCGTTAAGTTTTCGCTAAACCTTCACGAAGTCGATTGAAAAAGAGCGACACCATGCAGTGCCGCTCCAAGTGTCCCTCAGACTACAACTTTGCATCTCTCAATTTTCGAATTTCTCAATTTCCAAAGCCGCCAATGCCATATGCGACGGAAGCGGAAATGAACCTGCGCATAATCGGCGCGCCGAGCACATCGGGCGTTTTGTTGTCGAGAATGTTGTTCATTCCGACTTGGAAAGTTACGCCTTGTGGTTTCCAGTCGTAGCCGAGCGTGAGGTCAATGACCGTTCTATCTGCAAGTCTGCCGTTCCAACGCCCTGCACGGAAGAGGTAGCCCGGAATATGCCGACCGTGAAGCGAGATGAACGAATTTTTCACGAGTTGATTTTTTGCCGTGAGCGTGGCTTTGTATTTCGTTGTGGGCACATTGAGCACAAGCGGAATGCCTTGCGCCTCGAAGGGATTATCGGAATCGGCAAGGTTAATGAACGAGAAACTGCCTTCCAGCGACACATCTTTGGTGAAGAAATACGTTGCGCCGATATCGAAGCCTAAAATCGTGGCTCTGCCGTAGTTGAAGTAAGTAACCACGCGACCTGTCTGACCAACGGTATTGGTTAGGATTTGTCCTGTGCGATTGTCGTAAGCGTAGGTTGGTGTAACGAGTGCGCCGGGCGCAGGATTTGCAATTTCAAATGCAGGGCTGATGAAATCGTTGTAAATCGAGTAGTAGCCAACCACATCAAAGAAGAATTTATCGGAAATCACGCCTTTGTAGCCGAGTTCAAACGAGTTGACTTGTTCGGGGCGGAGGGCGTCGTAGCGCGTAATGGCTCTGCCTTCGGCGCGGGCTTGCGCTTCTGCATTCGCTAAGTTTGGCGTTCCGCCGCCGCCTGCAATCACGGTATATCCGCCGACATTGCCGCGAGCCAATCCGCCAAGCAAGAAGAGATGATTTTCAAGAATAACGGGCACTTTGAAGGCGCGATTGAAACTGAGGCGGATATTCTGTTCGGGTGTGAACGAATAGACAAACGCAATTTTCGGGCTGAACTGTGGGTCGTAGTACGTGTGCTTGTCGTAGCGAGCGGCAAGCGTTGCGCGCAGTTTGTTGTCGAAGAAGCGTCGGTCGAGTTGCAAGTAGCCACCGATTTCCGTTGCGGTAATGTCGCGTGCCGCACCAAAGGCAACAGCGGCAGGGTTATCCGCGCCAGAAAGAAACCTGGCTTTTGGATTGTAGTATCGGTATTGAAATCCGCCGACGCTGTCGGTGTTTGA
>JBKBRB010000028.1:0-19552 GCA_046292465.1 Chloroherpetonaceae bacterium | reverse complement strand
GTGTTCTCCCTTTTGAATTGGAACACAGATTGAACAGATGACGCGGGTTTTCACGGATTGTGTATTCTTCGGTGCGCTCTGAATGAGGGCGGAGTTAATGAATAGTGAAGAGTGAAGAATTAAAAGTTCAACCCACTCTTAACTCTTCACTATCAACTCTTAACTCTTAACTCCTCGACGCTCCGTTCAAATGACAAGTTCGTTCTTCATTCCTCATTAGCCGTGTGCGTCGCCTCTTTTCAGCGTATTACTTTTTTGGATTAACTTGCGCCTGTTAATTCATTGCAATTACCTTTTGTCTATGAAACAAATTCGTTTGCTCTTTACGGTTCTCTCTTTTCCCACACTGCTCTTCGCGCAAGCAGGCTCATTCAGCGACGCTTACCTTTTGTATCAAACTGACCCCAGAGAAGTTAGAGGCGGCGGCGGCTTGGGCATCACATCGTTCGGCAACGATGTCTTTTACACGATGAATTTTTCGCCTGACCTCGCCTTTGGCAAAGTCGGCATCGGGCTTGACATCAACCTACGCATTAGCCAAAGCGGACAACTTCGCCAAGAAGATTGGAACGACGGCATTTCATCATACCTGCGCCTCATTCGCTATGTGCGATATGGCAACAAGCGCGATAGCCTCTATATTCGCGTCGGACAGTTAGATTTTACTCGGCTCGGGCACGGTTCAATCGTTAATTTTTATCGCAATAACGGTAGTTATGACGCACGGCGCATCGGCGTGGAGTTCGATATGGATTTCGGCAACTATGGCTTCGAATCAATGGTCAGCGACCTCTCGAATTTCAACATCGTCGGCGTTCGCGCTTACAATCGTCCGCTCTTTGCAACCGATATTCCAATTCTTTCCAATTTGCAAATCGGCGCAAGTTACGTGGCGGATTTCAGCCGTCAAGCCAACGTCACACGAGGTGGTGGCTCTGTAGCCTACTCGAACAGCCGTGAATTATTTTTTGATTCGCTCGCCATTCGTCGTGGAAACCTAACTGTTATCGGTTTTGATATGGGTTTGCCGCTTCTGCGCCTGCCGATTTTTGAATTAGATACTTACTTGGACGTTGCCAAAATCATCGGCTACGGTTCAGGTTTAGCTATTGGCGTTACCGGCACGATTCCCAATGTGTTAGGCGCGATTACCCTTTCCTCTCGCTTGGAGCATCGCGTCGTCGGCGACCAATTTCAGTTTGCTTACTTCGACGCGCTCTACGAACAAGACCGATTTCTTTCGTTTGAAAACGGACAAATCATCACGCGCGCTAATGAACTTGCCAATTTCAGCGCGCCAGGTCCCGGCGTTTATGGCGATTTAGGCGGTAGCATTTTAGGCAAAGTTCGTTTGTTCGGAAGTTACCAACGGCTTTATCGCACGCCACGCGGCGGACAGCTTCACTTAGGCGCACGCTTAGATGAACTCATTCCGTCTGTGCTCTTCCGCGCCGATTACTACAAGCGCGACCTCGGCTTTGAAACCGAACTCTTTACGCTCGACGACCGTAGCCTCTCTATCGTTGAAGTTGGCTACTTCCCGTATCCGTATTTGCTTCTTTCGATGATTTATCAATGGACTTATTTGCCCGTGCGCAACGACGACGGCACGATTTTACGCTACGAGCCGATTCGCCGCATTGAGCCGCGCGTTACGTTTCAATTCAACTTTTAACTGACCTTTTCCATGTTGCCGATTCTCACCGCACAAGAAATGCGCGAAGTCGATTACGACGCCGTCATCAAACTTCGCATCACCGAAAAACAACTGATGGAACTTGCAGGAAAAGAATCCTGCAACATCTTGCTTGAAAAGTTTAGTTCTCTTGTTGGAAAATCGGTGCTTGTCTTGTGCGGCAAAGGCAACAACGGCGGCGACGGCATCGTGCTGGCGCGTCATCTTATCAATCACGGTGCGCAGGTCGATTTAGCCTACTTGTGCAAAACCGACTTACTCAAACAAGACGGTGCCGCCTCGCTCAAAATTCTTACGCAGTATGTTTCCTACACCGATTCATTTCGCATTTTCGAAGCCGATGAATTTTTGCCCGAAGTCATTTATACCAAACGCTACGACCTTATCGTTGATGCCATTTTAGGCACAGGCTATAAGCGCACCGACCACCCCAAAGGCATTAAACGCCGCGAAGCCAATAATCCTTATTTGCCGAACATCTCCGAAGAGCAACTTTCCGAGCCTGAAAAACAAGCCTTTGAACTTGCCACAGAGTTGCGCCCATCGCTTTCGCCGCTGATTCAAGAAGCCGTTTCGCTCATCAATCACAAGAAGCACCACTACGGCTCGTTTGTTGTCGCGCTCGATTCGCCCACTGGCTTAGACTGCACCACTGGCGAAGCCGAAACCCCTTGCGTCGAAGCCGATTTAACCATCGCACTGGCGTTCTTGAAGTCAGGATTCTTCTTCGGAAAAGGTCGCGAAGTGTGCGGTGAAATTCGCGTGGCGGATATTTCCATTCCGTCGTTTCTCGTCAAGCCTGATGCAATGCGTCTGATTGACGACGATTTCGTTTCTGCACATTTGCCTGTGCGCGCCAAGCAAAGCGCGAAACACTTGAACGGAAAAGTCTTAATCGTTGCAGGCAACCAAAGCGAAGAGAGTTCTATGATGGGCGCGCTTCTGCTTTCGCTGCGCGCCGCGCTCAAATGTGGTGCGGGATACATCTGCGCCGCCGTTCCGACTTCAGCATTCAACCTTGTTCATAGCCTCGTGCCTGAAGCCATTTTAATCGCACAAACCGAATCCGCCATTCTTGAAAAACTTGAATGGGCAGACGCCGTGCTCATCGGTTGCGGATTTGGCAGAACGCCTGAACGCCAAGCCTTCATCGCGAAACTGCTCACCTCGCCACTGCTTGCGCAAAAAAAACTTGTGCTCGATGCCGACGCGCTTTACGCGATTTCCGAATTAGACTTGCTTCCGCAACTTACCTTGCACCACGCGATTCTCACGCCACACTTAGGTGAGTTTTCTCGTTTGATTCAGACTCCTATTCAAAGCATTGATGCCGACCGACTGTTCTACGTCAAATCGTTCGTCGAAGAGTTTAATGTTGGATTGCTTCTCAAAGGCGCGCCAACACTCATTGCGTCCAAAGGCAATCTTTACCTTTCCGACACCGGCACCGAAGCCCTCGCCACCGCAGGCACAGGCGATGTGCTCGCAGGCATGATTACTTCCTTTGCGGCACAAGGTCTCCCGCTTAACATTGCCGCGGCGGTTTCAGCTCATCTACACGGCGTTGCAGGACGCAAAGCCAACGAAACCATTCACAACCCTTCCGCTACCGATGTTCTCGACGCGCTCTGATGTTTTGATTCGGCTTCTGCCCCGATTACTTGTCGCAAGCGTCATGCTGATTCTTCTTGCGTTGGCAATGCTTGCACCTTACGAAGCCGCACACGGAAACACGGCTTATTACGCGCTCTTTCGTGGCGTCTGTCATCAAAAGGCGCATCGCTGTTTTGAACTTTTCGGCTTTCCGATGGCAGTTTGCGCGCGTTGCACCTTGATTTATTTCGGAATCACTATCGGCGCACTCTTTTTGCCAATGTTCAATTCAGAAAATCGCCACAGATACTTGATTTTATTGGGAATTTCGGGCGCGCTGGTTGGAATTGACTTCGTTTGCGGTTACTTACACATTTATCACAATGTCTTCGAAACGCGAATTTTCACAGGGTTTCTTGTGGGGTTGCCGCTCGGCGCGATGAGCATTGCGGCGGTGCAGGACTTGTTGAAGAAGAAAATCTACGTCTTCAACAGCGATTTGACTTCTTGAAGATTGGGTATGTAGGGGAACATCGTCTTTCCGGTTTCAATCATCTTTTGCACGTAGGGAACGCACATCTTGCACTTTTCTCCGAAGACGACTTCGGATTTCAATTCTTCAAAGGTCGTTAGGTTTTTTGATTGCATGATGCACTTCAAATTTTCAAACGATTGATTGAAACAGACACAACGAGTAACCACGAGTAAGCAAGGTAAAGTTTTTTGAAATGTAAGGTTCGGTTCGATTAAAAGAGCCGAATTCCTGTTGTGAAGAAAATACCGAATGCGTTGGCGTTGTTGAGCATCATGTATCGCGCATCGAGACCGAAGGTTAAGCCGCGCACGATTTTGAGGTCTTCGAAGCGATAATAAAGCACGTTGCCTGCGGCTCCGAACCAATTCATGCCTTCTTGTGGAAGTGCCACTTGGTTGCGGTTCTGCACACCGAGTCCGCGCGCATCTTCCTGAATGAAACTCACATCTGCAAATCCGATTGCAAAGTATGGTCGGTTGTAGAAGGTCAGTCCAAGCACTTTGAAGTGGGTTTCGTAGCCCATTTCAACATTTGCCGATTGAATGAAGGTGCTCATCGCGGCAGGATTTGTGCCGACTGCTAGCGATTGTGGATTGAGGAATGTCGGACCGAAACTGATTTGGTAAGAGCCGCCAAGATACACGCCGTTTTCAAAGATGTAGCCCACACGTGGCGCGGCACTAAAGCCGAAGAGCGCGCCGAAGCCGTAGCCTGTGGCTTGCATGAAAGTAAAGCCTGATGTCCTTCCTGAACCTGAACCGCGCAGGAAGGTTGGCGCGGATTGCTCGCGCGATTCAAGTTGGGAGTTGCTCGTGGTGCTTTCGCTTGAACTTGATATTTTTCGTTCGCCTTGTAAGAGTTGGGGCGCGGCGGAGTTTGTAACGGTTTCGGTGGCTGTCTTTTTCGTTGCCTTTCCGCCGAATAAATCGACTTGTGCAAAGAGCGTTGTCGCCGCCATCAATGCAATTCCGATAAGAATCAACTTTTTCATTGTGATTACTCCTTTCAAGGAAATTTCGTTAAGATACGCATATCAAGATTCGTTTCAATCCAAAATTCAATGCCATCGCTTCGCGCCGACGCGCTCAAAAAAGTCTACGACCGTAAAATCATTTTTCAGAATGTTTCGTTCGCGCTTGCACCGCATGAGTGGTTGGCGATTACAGGCGCGAATGGAAGTGGGAAATCGACGCTTCTGAAAATTCTCGCCGCACAGGCGTCTGCAACTTCTGGCACGGTTACTTACACGCTTGACGGTGCGACTCTTACACCTGAACAAACGCGCCCATACATTGGCTTTGTTTCGCCTTACCTTAACTTTTACGACGAACTTTCAGGAATTGAAAATGTCTCGTTTGCGTTGCGTGCAAAAGGATTGCCTCTTTTCAAGCGTGAAGTTGACGAACTTTTTGATTACTTTCGCTTGTCGGAGGCAAAATCGAAGCGCGTCAAAACCTACTCTTCGGGTATGATTCAGCGACTTCGATTCGTTCAAGCCTTTGCATCAAACCCAAAGTTTCTTTTTCTTGATGAGCCGACCGCAACGCTCGACGAAGATGGAAAATCCTTGTTTTGGAATAAACTCAATCAACTTATCTCGCAAACCGTTATCGTGATTGCAAGCAACGACCACGATGAAATCGCTCACTGCACAAGCACACTTTGTATCGAAGCGTTCAAGCTTACCAAAAACATACTTTCCTGAAACGACTGTGTTCATTTTATGCTCACTCCTGCAACCTTCCGTCTTGTTCAATTAAACAACCATGTCTAAAAAAAAACAACAACAGCGGCGCGCAAAGCGTAAGCGCAATTACCCCCGTCCCGACGATATGGAGCGCGTGATGGAGTTCTTAATTCGACAAGGCGAAAAATCCGTTGCCGCGGAAATTCTCAATTTTCTTTCAGAGAACGAAGGCAATCGCTATCGCTCTCGTGCTCTTGCGAGCGCACTTGGCTACGAAAGCGACGACGATATGCCCGGCTTTTGGTATGTTCTGCACCGCCTTCACGAAGCAGGTAGCGTTGATAAGGATAACGACCGAAATTACTTTGCGCCTTCTGCCGATACTCCGCCCTCTGAAATCATTGAGCGACGCGTTCAAACCGCCGTTTATCCTAAGCGCGACGCCATTGAGCATTTCAAAGCCGAACAAAAAAAACCGAAATACGAACTCGGCAAATCCTACACGGGCAAACTTCGCACGCATCCCAACGGCTTTGGCTTCGTTACGGTTGAAGGCTACGACGACGAGGTGTTCATTCACGCCGAGCACATCAAGCAAGCTCTTGATGGCGATATTGTTACCGTTCAAATTACCAATTCGCCTTACGACGACTCCAAGCCGCGCAACACTTGGTCGAAACGCTTTGAAGGCAAAATCACAGAGGTTGTTGAGCGCACGCGCACCGAACTTGTTGGCACGCTCAAGCGCGCAAATCGCACATTCAAGTTCATCCCCGATGAATCCAACATCTTGCCCGACATCACGATTAAACAAAAAGACATCGGCAAGGCAAGCGAGGGCGATAAGGTCGTTATTCACAAATTCAAATTTGATTCCGATACATCGCTGACAGCAAAGGTCAAAGAAGTTCTCGGAAAAGCCGGCGATTCACGCGCCGAAGTTGCCGCAATTGCACGCTCATATGGCATTGACGCCACCTTTCCAAAAGCCGTCGTCGAAGAAGCCAACCGCTTCTCTGAAAAAATCTCCAAAGAAGAATTGGCGTCACGCCTTGATTATCGCCAAAAGGTCGTCTTCACGATTGACCCCTCCGACGCAAAAGATTTTGACGATGCGCTCTCGATTGAACGCGCCGATAATGGAGACTTCATTGTTGGCGTTCACATTGCCGACGTCTCGCACTTTGTGCGTGAAGGCACAAAGCTCGATGAAGAAGCGCAGAAGCGTTCTACATCGGTCTATCTCGTCGACCGTGTGATTCCAATGCTTCCGTCCAATCTTTCAGAAAACATTTGCAGTTTGAACCCGCATGTCGACCGCCTCGCTTACTCTGTCATTTTCAGGCTCAACGAACTTGCCGAAGTGCAGGATTATCAAATCGCGAAAACCGTCATTCACTCTCACCGCCGATTCACCTATGAAGAAGTTCAAACCATCATTGAAACAGGCAAAGGTGATTACTGCGAAGAAATTTTAACGCTCAATCAATTAGCCAAACACCTCACCAAAGCGCGCATGAACAATGGCGCGATTGATTTCGATACCGAAGAAGTCAAGTTCAAACTCGACGCAAGCGGCAAGCCGATTCAGGTCATCAAAAAACTTCGTCTCGATAGCCATCGCTTGATTGAAGAGTTTATGCTTCTTGCCAATAAAACCGTCGCCAAGCACATTGCGACGCATTTTCAAACCGAAGAATTAGGCTATCCGAGCATTTATCGCGTTCACGATTCGCCTTTGCCTGAAAAAATCAAATTGCTTTCGGAGTTTGTCAGAAAATTGGGCTTCAAGTTGGAGCTCAAAAAGAACGCGCTCAACAACGATACGGCGTCGTCGCACGCGCTCAAAAAATTGCTTCACGATGTCAAAGGCTCGCCTGTCGAAGCCCTTGTAAGTGAAATTGCCTTGCGCTCAATGGCGAAAGCCGTTTATTCCGACAAAAACATCGGGCATTATGGACTGGCGTTTGATTACTACTTGCATTTCACCTCGCCGATTCGTCGCTATCCTGACCTCATCATGCACCGCTTGCTCTTTGAGTATGAAACTTTGCGCGCTCAAAACAAAAAAATGCGCCAAACGCGGCTCAAAAAACTTTCAGCCCTAATTCCTGCAATTTGTGAGCACGCCAGCACCAAAGAGCGAATGGCAACCGAAGCCGAGCGCGATTCCATCAAACTCAAACAAGTCGAATACATCTCTGAACACATCGGCAACATTTACAGCGGCGTGATTTCAGGCGTAACAGAGTTCGGAATCTATGTGCGCATCGATGACCTGAATGTTGAAGGATTAGTTCACATCAAAAATCTGCAAGATGATTACTACGAATTTGACGAGCGCAGTTACGCCTTAATTGGCAAACGCTCGCATCGCAAGTTGCAACTTGGCAAGCGCGTCAAAATCAAAGTCCACAGCGTCGATACGCGCCGCCGCACGATTGATTTCCTTTTAGTGAATGGGTAAAAAGAAACAACCTGCATCTGCCCTCATTTTGAGCGAAGCGAAGAATCTCCATAGCCTCTCGTGCTGTCGGCACGGCACACGGTTCAGAAAAGGCTGCTCTGTTCATTTGTCTTTTTCAAATGCAATTGCGCGTTTGACGAATCCACCTGCTTTTTTCAAGCGCGCTTTGGCTTCTTTTTTTGAGACGCCCGCAAGGCGCATCACGATGGCGGTTTTCAGGCTTCCACCGGCTTTTTGAAGAAAGGCTTCGGCAGTTTTGTAGTCGTCACCTGTGGCTAAAATGAAAATGCGTTTGGTGCGTTCGATAAGTTTCTGGTTGGTTTGTTGGAGGTCAACCATCAAGTTGCCGTAAGTTTTTCCGCATAAAATCATTGCGCCTGTGGAAATCATGTTGAGCACAAGTTTATGCGATGTTCCCGCCTTCATGCGTGTTGAGCCCATGATGACTTCCGGACCGACAAGCGTGCGAATGACGACCGTTGCGTTTTCATTCACGGTTGGGTTTGAAGTCAGAAAAATTGTTTTCGCGCCAATTTGCCGCGCATATTTCAATGCGCCAATCACAAACGGCGTGCGTTTAGAGGCACTGATTGCGCATAGCACGTCGCGCTCATCTAATTTAATTTTTTTCAAGTCTCGACTTGCCGCGTCTGCATCGTCCTCTGCACCTTCGACGCTTTTGAAGACGGCTTTTTTTCCGCCTGCAATAATCCCCTGAACTTGCGAGGGCTTGACGCCGAATGTGGGCGGACATTCCGAGGCGTCCAATATGCCCAATCGTCCGCTCGTGCCTGCACCGACGTAAATCAGCCGCCCACCTGCCTTGAACGCTTTCGCGACCAGTTCAATCGCTTTGGCAATTTGCGCCAACTCTTGCTCGACAGCAAGCGCAACTTTTTTATCCTCTTCGTTCATGAGACGCGCAATTTCAAACGGCGAACATTCATCGATATGGCGCGTGTTGGGATTGACTTGCTCGGTGAGCAACTGGGAAAGTTCTCGATACAACTTTGACGTTTTCGGCGATTTCATTTGTATTGATATTAAGATGCGATGAAACGCGCAAACTTATTGAGCCATTTGCCTCGAACCAAAAAGGCACTGCGCGAGCAATGCCTTTCATCAAAAAAATTATGCGATGTCTGAATCAGCCTTACCAAACGACTTTTCCGATTTTGAAGGTAATCGGGACGGTGATGACACCGATGGCATTTTGTCCGTTAACGACTGCGGGCGTGAATTTCGCGTTTTCGCTTAGCACGCGCAAGGCTTCTTCGTCGAGCAATTCGTGCGCCGATTTTATCACATCCATTCGGAGCGGCGAGCCGTCGCGCCCGACGAAGACGCGAACCACAACTTTGCCTTCAATTTTCAAGTTGATGGCTGTTTCAGGATATTTGACTGCCCTTTGAATTGCCGTAATTCCTCCTTCAATAGCAACCTCTCTTTCAGCAGCCGTTGTTAGCGCTTCTTCTTCTTCCTTTGCCGATTCTTCTGCCTTTTTAATTTCCTCGACTTCGCTTTCATCTAACTCTTCGACTTCACCCACTTCGTTTTTCACCACGATGGTTTCAACCGGCTTTTCCGATTTTGGTCTTGTAGCTTTGGTTGCGCCTTTCTTGCGCTCGCTCGCCACAGAAGCCACTTGCATAGCACTGGCGCTTTCGCCAAGTTTGAAATCATGACGCGCCGTTGAGTTGGACGCAATCAAAATACCTTCGCGTGTTACTTTTGGGAACCCCGTTTTGAACACTTTGAGCGCATACTTGCCTTCTGAAATTCCCAAAAAAACATAATACCCTTGTGCATTGGTAAGCGCGGCGCGATTGATTGAATTACTGCTCATAAACACTGTCGCCGCTGGCACAGGCTTACCATTTTCATCAATCACACGACCAAATAAACGCCCTTGTGCCACAGCATGAGCAGAAACTGCGAACGAAAAAATAACTGCAATAATCATTATGATGTGATTCATAGCCGAGCCGAACAAAGTCAGGGTGTTAGTTAGCCAAAAATTTTATATTTAATTGACTGTAAAGTTACATTCCGTAGGCGCAACAGCGATTTGTTAAGTATCAAGTTTACGTTAAAAAATCGTCAATCTTCCCGAACCCAAAGCATAATTAACTTCCAGCAAAAAAACTTGACAATCGTATATTTCTCAACATAACCACTGTATATGACCAAATCACAAGCCAAAACCGAACTCAAAGCGTTGCGCGAGCAAATCGAGGCGCACAACTATCGCTACTATGTGCTTGCACAACCGACCATTTCCGACTACGAGTTTGATAAGTTGTTGGAGCGATTGATTGAGATAGAATCGCAATTTCCCGACCTTGTTACGCCCGATTCCCCAAGTCAGCGCGTTGGCGGCACGATTACGAAAGTTTTTCCGACGGTTGTGCATAAAGAGCGCATGATGTCGCTCTCAAACACCTACTCGCCCGAAGAATTGCGCGAGTTCATCAAGCGCGTTCAGAAGGAATTGCAAGCCGAAGGCTTTGGCAAATCGGAATTTGCATGCGAGCTTAAATTTGATGGCGTTGCCGTGAGTTTGATTTATCGTGATGGCTTGTTCGTTCAAGGTGCGACGCGCGGCGATGGCACAACAGGCGACGACATTACGCCCAATCTCAAAACCATTCCCACGATTCCACTTCGGCTTAAATCATCTTCCGATGAGCGCGCCCAAGCGTTGCAGAAAGGCGAAATCGAAGTGCGCGGCGAAGTCTTTATGCTGAAAGAAGATTTTGAAGCCCTCAACGCCCAAAACGAAAAGCAATTCGCCAACCCACGCAACGCCACCGCTGGCACACTCAAACAACAAGACTCACGCGAAGTTGCAAAACGCAAACTCACCTTCACCGCTTACTTTCTTTCAAGCGACATGCTCTCGGACACAGTTACTCATTGGGAGCGGCTACACCTTCTCGAGTTGCTTGGCTTCAATGTTAGTCCGCATCGCACCCTTGCCACAAAGCTCGAGCAAATTGAATCCTTTTTAAGCGAATGGGAAGAAAAGCGCGACCGTTTGCCCTTCGATATCGACGGTGCAGTCATCAAACTCAATTCCATCCGTCAACAGAATTTGCTTGGCGCAACCTCAAAGGCTCCGCGTTGGGCGATTGCCTATAAGTTTTCAGCGCGTCAAGCAGAAACCAGACTGCGCGATGTAACCTATCAAGTTGGACGTGTCGGCACGGTTACGCCCGTCGCCGAACTTGAACCTGTTTTTCTGGCAGGCTCAACTATTTCGCGCTCGACGCTCCATAACTTTGATGAAATCGCTCGGTTGGAGTTGCACATTGGCGACTTTGTCGTGCTTGAAAAATCAGGCGATGTAATTCCAAAGGTCGTGCGTGCCGTCATTGAAAAACGTCCGATTGATGCAAAGCCGATTCTTCCACCGACGCATTGCCCCTCGTGTCAAACGCCGTTGATTAAGCCTGAAGGCGAAGTGAGCCTTTATTGTCCGAATGAAGACCACTGCCCTGCACAAATTCAAGGGCGCATTCTGCACTACGCCTCGCGCAATGCAATGGACATTGAGAATTTGGGTGAAGCGATTGTTGAACAACTTTTGAAGGAAGGTCTTATCGGTGATGTTGGCGATATTTATTCGCTTGAAAAAAAACGTCTTATATCTCTTGAACGCTTCGGCGAAAAGTCGGCACAAAATCTTTTAGATGCGATAGAATCGAGCAAGTCGCGCCCGTTTGAACGGCTCTTATTTGGATTGGGGATTCGCCATGTCGGACTTGCGACCGCGCGCATTTTGGCGCGAAAATTTACGTCTATTGACGACCTCGCTTCCGCCTCGCTTGAAGCGTTGGAGCAAACCGAAGAAGTCGGCGCGACCATTGCCAAAAGCGTTCACGACTATTTCCGCAAGCCGTCAACGCTTCTCTTAATTGAGAAACTCAAACGCGCGGGCGTCAATATGAAAGGCGAAAAATCCGAAACGATTGAAAATACCCACTTTTCAGGAAAGTCGGTGGTGTTCACCGGCTCGCTTGAATCGCTTACGCGCGAGAAGGCGGCAGAGGAAGTCTTGAAGCGCGGCGGCAAAGTGTCCAGTAGCGTCAGCAAAAAAACGGATTATGTGGTCGTGGGTAGCGAAGCAGGCTCTAAACTTGAAAAAGCCCAAAAACTCGGCATAAGGATTTTAAGCGAAGCGGAGTTTCTCTCACTTCTCAAGCGTTAGTGCTTGGCGCGTTTAAGTTGAAAAGCAACTTACTTTTCCTATTTTCAGCAAACACTTGCAGAACGCAAACCTCTCGCCCGTTTCAACAAAAGTAACTGCATTTATCAATGAAACGATAGCCCGCTTGGAGCGAGATTTAAGCCAAGCACCGACGGAACTTGATAAAGCCTGCGCGGCAAGCCGGCTCGCTTGGCAATTACGCCTCGTCGATTCCGTCCGCGCCATCACGTTGAGCGATGAAACGGCAGAATCTTTGCAAATTTGCTCGCTGAGCAGAGTTGCACGGCGGAAAATGTGGGCAGAATCGAGAGGTAAAAATCAGGGCGCGACCTTTTTCGTCGAACTCCCTGCTTACCAAGCCGCATAAAGCCCAGTCCTTACAACCAAATCCTTTAACTCACTCTTGCGATGAGCGTGAAACGGGCAAACTCGTCGTTACCAGTTCACGCGGCGCGGGAGAATTGCATTACAGCGCAGGACGACTGCAAAAAGTAACCTTTGAGAACAAAACAGGCATCGACGCGCTCGACGCCTTAAAACTGCTTCTGCACATCGACATTGTGCTCGTGAAATAATCTACCACAGTTTTTCTACAAGTCGCCGCCGATTGGGCGCAAAACGATTTCCTCAACGCTTGTTCTTGTGGGTTGCAAATAGGCGTCGACAATTGTTGTTGCAATGTCTTCGGGCATCATCATTCGTTCTGCGAGTGTTTCTTTTGCCTCGCCCCACATTGGCGTTGCGACAGCACCCGGCATGACATTCGTTACTCTCACATTGCACTTTCTTGCATAGAGCCGCAAGACTTCCAACATGCCTTTTTGTCCAAACTTCGAAGCGCAATAGAGCGCGCTTTGTTCAAACGGCGTTTCTGCTGCAACGGAGGTGATAAAAAAAATATGCCCCGACCGTCGTGCTTGCATTTCAGCAAAGACTTTCTGCGTGAGAAAAAATGTGCCTTTCAAGTTGGTGTTCATCGTAAAGTCGTAATCGTCTTCCGTAAGGTCGAGTATGTTTTTGAATCGTCCAACGCCGGCATTGTTGACGAGGCAATCGACACGCCCGAAGCGGCTCAACGCACTTTCATAAATGCGACTGACTTCATCGAGTTTGGAAAGTTCGGCTTCGAGCACATGGGTTTCAACACGCATGGCTTCACATTCTTTTTTGAGCGCAAGTAAATCGGAGAGCGTGCGCGATGTGAGAAAGAGTTTCGGCGAAAAATCTTCGCGCTTGCGCTTGGCAAACTCGATGGCAATCGCGCGACCAATGCCTTTTCCTGCACCTGTAATTAAAATAACGGACATGGTTATGATTAAATGTTGTTGAGGTCTGGCGGTTCTAAAGTTCCCTTTTTGATTCTATCGACATACCACCACCAGTGCGAGGTTGGGTATCGCTTTTCGCGATAAGTATCGTCGAGCAAGCCGTCGCCAAATTCGTATTCAACCAAGTATTTGTAGGCGTTTTTGAGCACGACTTTATCCCACTTATTTACTTCTCGTTTTTGTGCTTCGTTGAGTTCGTCTTTGCGCACCTCAATGTCGCTTCGGTAGAAGAGAAATTCGTCGTAGCCCGGAATCCAGATACCTTCATCATCGGCTAAGTCAGCGCAGTAGCGCGCATAAATTTTAACCAGTTCGTCAATCGTGAATCCACGAGAGGCATAAAGTTTGGGCGTCATGTGCGGTGAAGTGAATACTGTTGTTCGATAGTGCGAATTTTTTCAAGGCGTGCTTCGTGGCGCGCGCCTTCAAACGGCGTTGTGAGAAAAACTTGAACAATAGATTTCATGGTTTCAATGCCGAGACTG
The DNA here is from genome assembly GCA_046292465.1 of Chloroherpetonaceae bacterium. Taxonomy (GTDB): domain Bacteria; phylum Bacteroidota; class Chlorobiia; order Chlorobiales; family Thermochlorobacteraceae; genus JANWWM01. The sequence goes on along the minus strand of JBKBRB010000028.1, from coordinate 5,551 downwards.
CGTGCGCCAAGCGTGAGCGCATTTGCATTGCCATGCGCACGTGCAATTTTCGCCGTAAATTCGTTATAGCACGATGCCGCTCGCAGCGTTGGAATTTTGTTGAGCACAACGGCAGAGGCTGTTCCGACACCGTCAATCATTATGCCGAATGTGGCGCGTCCGCTCCTGACCGCCTCGCCGACTTTGAAAGCAAAATCGGGATAATCGCAACTTGCTTCCGAATCTGTTCCCACATCGACCAATCGATAGTTTTTTTCAGTCAAAATTTTTTTGAGTTCGGCTTTCGTCTGAAATCCGCTGTGGTCGCTTCCAATGGCAATGGTGAGCATCTCGTTTGGCGGGAGTGATGGCGAGTCTTCCTTTGTTGAAACGAAAGTTAAGCCGTGTGTTTTGGCAGCATCGCGTGCCAGCGGCGTAATGAGTGCGTTTGGAGGCATGTAAAGTTCTCGCTTTCCGCTTCGCACGGCAAAAAGCACATCTTTTTCTGTAATCAAAGGGCGCGACATTTTGTATCTTTGTTTTCCAAAATTTACATCAATTCGAACCGAAATAAACTGTGGCAAAAAAGAAGTCCGAAAAAACGCTCGAGGCGTTAATTGCACGTTTGGAAGAAATTGCGACGACCATTCAATCTGGCGATGTCGGCTTGGAAGACGCTATAAAACTCTATGAGGAGGGCAAACAACTTGCGCAAGAGTGCAACGAACGTCTCTCTGAGATTCAGAAAAAGTTAGAGGTAATTAACCCTTCTGAACTTAAAGACGACGACACAAAAGACACTGACACAAAAGACACTGACACAAAAGACGATGACGCGCAACCGCCTTCTGACGATAACGATTTTCAGGACTTGGGACGCGACAACCCGATTTTACTTGCCTAACCGACTTTCAACGCTATGTCAAACACTTCTTCACCAATCCCAAAGGTCAAAATTTTGTTCGTCTGTCTTGGCAACATTTGCCGCTCGCCCACTGCCGAAGCCGTTTTTCGCAAACTCGTTGAATCAGAAGGATTAAGCGATTACTTCGAGATTGATTCAGCAGGAACAGCCGGCTACCACATCGGCGATATGGCAGACGCACGCTCGATTCGCCACGCCGAAAAACGTGGCTACGACTTAACCTCACACCGCGGCAGACGCTTGGAAGTCGAAGACTTGGACGAATACGACTACATCATCACGATGGATAAGAGCAACTATGCCGACGTCGCTTCGCTTTGCACAACGCAGTGGCGCAAACTGAAATCGTTCATGGAGTTCGCTCCCGAAACCGGCTACACCGAAGTGCCTGACCCGTATTACAAAGGTCCGGAAACTTTTGAACTCGTGCTCGACCTGTGCGAAGCCGCCGCCAAAGGGTTGCTCAATCATCTCAAAGCCAAACACTTTTCACACTTGCAAGGCGAACATAAAGCCTGAATAGAGCACCTCGCACAAGACATAGCCAATCAGCATCGGACGCGAAAATTAAACTGATGAAAATTTATCTTGATACCTGTGTGATTCAACGCCCCTTTGATGATAAATCACAACCGAGAATTGCGCTGGAATCCGAAGCGGCTATTGCTCTTATTTCGCTGTGCGAACAAGGCGCATTTGAACTGGTGGCTTCTGATGCGTTACTATTTGAACAAGAACAAAATCCTAACCCAAGACGAAAAGAATTTTCCCGACAAATTCTGCGTCTTGCAAAACACTTGGTTATTTCTGACGATAAAGTTTTGCAACTTGCAATGGAATGGAATTCGCGAGGATTGGCATTACTTGATGCGCTTCATCTTGCATCTGCCATCGTAGGAAATGCGGATTACTTTTGCACAACTGACCGTAAATTACTCAATCGTGCGCAACAAGTTGGGTCGTCAGTCATCAAAATTATTTCGCCAATTGAATTAGCAAAGGAGTTAGCCTAATGCCAAAAACAATGCCTTTATCTGAGCTCACCGAGCAAGCCATTGCCGTCCTTTGCAAAGAGTTCGGTATTGCCAATACGATTCGTTTTCTCAATCAATATGAGCAAGGCACAGGCAACTACACCGTCGAGCGAGAAACGCGGTTCAAAGATTTGACCCTTGAAGAATATCTCACAACGCTTCAAACATTACGAAAAAATCGTTCTACACTTTGATTTTTTCAAACTTGCAAGGCGAACATAAAGCCTGAATAGAGCACCTCGCACAAGACATAGCCAATCAGCATCGGACGCGAAAAAGGAATCGCAAATTTGATGACAAGTTGATAAACAAAATTCGCCGCAATGAGCATCACAGCGGCAAAGAGCACCGCAAGCGCGATTTTCCCCGACTCTGTCTCCAAGAGCGATTCCGAAAAGCCATCACTGAAACGGTAAAGCAACGTGGCGGCGGCAATAAACATCAATACTGCCGAGCATAAGAGCACAAGCGATAAGCGTTCGTCAGTCAGCCATTCCTTCATTTGTATCTGCTGTTTTAGTGTTATCAACAACTACAACACCGAATAATGCTTTCACAGAAGGATTTCGTTCTTTCACAAGTTTTCAAACACAATTTCTCCCGACGCAATCGTCGCTATGACCGACGGCGTCATGTTTTCTTCTCTTGAATCGCTCAACCGCTCTTTCGGCACAATCACCATGCTTGCGTCGTAGCCGATTTCTAACTTCCCGCGCTTGCCTTGATTAACCAGCGCATTTGGCGTTTCTGTGTAAGCACGCACGCATTCCTCGAGCGATAACCGCTCTTTGCCACACCAAACTTGCCCTTCTTTATCGCGCCGCTCAACCGCATAAAACATGCCCTCGAGCACGCTTGGCGTTTCAATCGGCGCATCGCTCCCAAATACGACCGTCGCTCCTGCTTCAAGCAATGACTTAAAACGATACAACTTGCCTTGACGCTTGCCAAGCAATCGCCGCGCTGTGGCAATATCTTCGCGAATGTGAATCGGCTGCATAGACGCCACAACGCCAAGTTTGGCAAAGCGATTCAGGTCATTATCATCAATCATCTGCGCATGCTCAATGCGATGACGGAATGGCGACTGCGGATTTGCGCCGATTGTCTCAAACGCATCAAGCGCGCGACGCACGGCACGGTCGCCAATCGCATGCACGGCAATGTTCAATCCTTCGCGCTCAATCATCTTGAAGAGGCTCACGAGGTCAGCATCGGCATAAAGACTAATGCCGAAATGGCTTGTATTTTCAAAGGGTTCGAGCACGGCGCATGTTTCCGCACCGAGCGAGCCGTCAATGAAAAGTTTGACTGCATTCAGCGAGAGATTTTTAACTCGATGCGTTTTGAAAAATGCTTTCGCCACCGCCAGCGACTCAACATAAATCGCTGTATTGACGCGCAGTTTCAACCTTTCGCCCAATTCCAAAAAGGCAGGAAGCGCGTCGGCTTTTTCAATCGTGAAAACATCAGTAACGCCAAACTCAAAGAGTTTTGCTTGTGCCGCCGCAATGGCTTTGGCTAATTCCGCTCTTGAAACCTTCGCCATTGACGCCAGTTTGAGTGCCGCACGCTCGAGAACAACACCCGTCAAATTTCCTTCTGTGTCTTTCGGCAGTTCTTCGTCTGAAAATTCCTCGAGATTGAGCAAGTTGATGGCGGGCGTATTTGCCCATGTAGCGTGGAAATCTTGGCTTGAAAGCGCAATGAAATGCTCGGTTGAAATTTCGTCCAAAAGTTTTCTTGTTGGAAACTTGCCGAAGTAAGTTTTGTGCCAACCGCCGCCTGTAATCCACGCGCCTTTTGGCGTTTGCCGTGCTTTTTCGCGAATCAATCGTAACGCTTCATCGAGCGATGTTCCGTTCAAATTCAATCGGTTTAATCGCAAGCCATATTCGGAGAGGTGAAGGTGCGAATCGAAGAAAGACGGCAGGAGCACATTTCCTTTCGCGTTCAATCGGTGTTCGCAATGTGCCTTTTCTGCCTCGCGTTCATGGAGAAACGCCGTAATTGTGCCGTTCTCACAGAGCACGGCTGAATTTTCAGGCTTTCCGAAAATGACCGCATTATGAATGAGCAGTGAGCGCATCGCCGAGTGGAAGCGTTGAAAATTCAAGTTGCTTGATGGGCGATTGAAATGCTTGCTTGAAGCCTTGAAGAATCGCGCATTTCAAGGTTTGAAAGTCGGGCACGTTTCTCAAAACGTCTTCTACCGATGTTGTTTTTTCGTCAAGGTCTTTTTGCATGTGGCGTTTTGCCGATTCGTTCAGTCTCAAATACTTGACGAGTTTTTTGTGCTTTGCCGAGAGCATCAGCGAGCCATGTTGCAGGAGCGTATCGGCGAATCGCCGTTGCGCAGAGCCGAGAATTTTCTTTCCGCCCACTTCCAATTCATACCGCGCCGACGCCGTGAAACATGACACACTTTCAGGTTTTTCATAACGCGAGCGAAAATCGGTTTGCTGTTTTTGAAACGATGCTGGTAACCCAAGTTGTTGGAGCGCAATTTGAAAGGCGCGATGAATTTCGGCGTAATGCTTGGCGTTGGTATCTGTTGCTTTCATAACCACGCTATAGGTGAGGTCTTCGATGTGAAAAACGGCTCTGCCGCCGGTTGGGCGTCGGCAAAGGTCAATTCCGTCGGCTTTTAATTGCTCTGAATCAAAGTCCGATTCGCGTTGATGATAGCCGATAGAAATTGCAGGCGGCGACCATTCGTAAAGCCGAAGTATGATAGCATCTTCCGAAACGCCAATTTGCTCAAAGCATTCCGCCAGCCATTGGTCTAACTGCATGTGGAACGCTCCGCGCTGAACGCCTGTCTCTAAAAGGTAAATCGTTTTCATGTTGTAAATTTTGCGTGCTGAAAACTACAAATAAAAAAGCGTCCCGCCGTTTCCAGCAAGGACGCTTTCACCTAAGAGACACAAAGAACATTAGCCAGCGAGAAACTCTTTAATGAGTAGTGAGTAATGAGTAATGATGAACGAGACGCAAGCCATTCTTCACTACTCACTCTTCATTATTGCATTATTCACTTTCCCTTAGGTCGCCTTCTGCAAGGCTACTTCGCCTGCCTCACTTGCATGTGACTTTGGCGGGAAGAAAAACTGCATGGGGTTTGTTTTGAAACGACTAGCGACCATGCCAATCAGCGCGCGGCTATCCTTGAAATCAACGCGGCGCGAACTAATCGCCAGCGTGAGCGAGAGACCAAAACTCACCAGAAAGTTCATCAATCCCACACAAAAAACACCGAAGAGTGTAACGACAACGGTCCATGCGGAAAGTTGATTCCAGACAGCCGCAAAGGCAATCGCAGAGCCGCCGCCAGCGATGGTGACGTGTCGCACATCAATCGGAAGCCCTGTGATTTGTCCTAAAATGGGCGTCAAGCCAAGCGCAAATCCTAAGAAGAGATTGCCAACAATTCCGCCCAAATTTTGTTCTAAATACTTGCCGATTTTATCGAGCGTTTTTTCCTTGATATACTTTCGCCAAAAACGGTGCGTGCGGATTCGCTCATGCAACTGTCCATACATCACGAAGTTATCGCAGTAGCCTGAAACGAAACTGCCGAGATAAAGAATGACGCCTGTAAGCGCGGCGTAAA
>JBKBRB010000027.1:0-21986 GCA_046292465.1 Chloroherpetonaceae bacterium | reverse complement strand
GGTGGTATGGTAAAAAACATTCTAATTGCACCAATGTGGGATTGAAATTTTCATTGTTTGTTCCCTTTTCTTTGTATTTTATGTGGATTCTAATTGCACCAATGTGGGATTGAAATATGCAAACCACAGAGGACACAGAGGAAGTGCAAGCAATTCTAATTGAACCAAATTGAAATCTTGTGCCCTCTCCGTGCTCGCTGTGGTAATTGCCTATTCTAATTGCACCGATGCAGGATGAAATAAGACAGTGTGTTCACCACAAAGGGCACGGAGATAAATGCTAATTGCACCAATGTAGGATTGAAAGTATAAGTGAGAATAGAGAGGTGAGGAGTGAGAATAGAGAAGTGAGAAGTGAGAAGTGAGAATCGTGATGTGAGAAGTGAGAAGTGGAAAGTGAGAATAGAGAAGTGAAGTGATGCGATGGCGCTGACAGAATAAACCTACCTTTCTTGAATGCGCATGTCTTAATATCCCTGCCTGCTACTTCACACGCACTTAGGACTGAAATTGAACACAATAATTCACAGCGCGATTTTATTCTATGTTGCTAATAAGCATTGAGAAGACGTGATGGCAAAGTGTGCAAAGAGCAAATCGGCTCTATGCTTCAGGATTATGAGAGTGTTCGCAATGACAGAAAGAGATTGAATATGTTGAAAGGATTATGCACCCACTTTGCTGACTTTGATGGTGTCGGTAGTGCCGTGTTTCAAGATGGGAATGCCCATTGTGTAGACGAGCACGTCGTCGCGCTGGACGAGTCCGTGTTCAATGAGGCGTTGTTCAATAGCTTTGAAACTTTCGTCGGTAGAGGTGAGGGTTTCAGTAAAGATGGTTTGTACACCCCAGACGATGTTCATGCGGCGTTGAACGGCTTCATTATCGGTAATAACGACAATCGGCGTGGTGGGCTTTTGTTTGGAAACTTTGATGGCAGTGGAGCCAGTGTGGCTTAAAACGACAATGGCTTTGGCGCGAACGGTTGTAGCGACGTCGACAGCGGAAACGGCAATGGCTTCGCTGAGGTCGACTTGGGGGCTGTTGGCGATGGTATGCGCAAGCGCGAAACGTTCTTTGGCAAGCAGGCTGTAGTTCTCGCTGGATTCGACGTTGGAGATAATTTCCGACATGGTGCGCACGGTTTCAATTGGATATTTGCCTGAGGCGGTTTCGCCAGAGAGCATCACGGCATCAGTGCCATCAAAAACGGCGTTGGCGACATCACTGGCTTCGGCACGGGTTGGGCGCGGGTTTTCGGTCATGGATTCGAGCATCTGCGTGGCAATAATAACAGGCTTATACTTAGCATTGCACACTTGAACAATTCGCTTTTGCAGAATCGGAACTGAAGACGTTTTCATTTCCACGCCTAAGTCGCCGCGTGCCACCATCACCGCATTAGCGGCATCGACAATTTGCTCGAGGTTAGTAATGGCTTCGGGGCGCTCGATTTTAGCCACAATCCAAGTGTCTTTGCGGTGCAGGTTGATGATTTGACGAAGGTCTTGAATATCTTGCGCAGAACGCACAAACGAAAGCGCGATTAAATCTACATTATTATCCAATCCGAAATAAACATCTTGAATATCCTTCTCGGAAAGCGAGGGAACAGATATATTGACGCCCGGCAGGTTTAAGCCTTTTTTAGATTTGAGTAACCCACCAATAACCACTTCGGTAATAACATCCGTATCCGTTTTATCGAGCACGCGCACTTCCAAAAGTCCATCGTCCATTAAAATTCTATCGCCGGGGCGGACATCTTTGACGATTTCTTTGTAAGAAGTGGAAACGCGTTCGAATGTGCCGAGAATCTCTTTGGTGGTAATGGTGAAACGGTCGCCTTGTTTAAGCAAAACGGTTTTTTCTAAATCGCCGATGCGAATTTTCGGACCTTGAAGGTCTTGCAGAATGGCGATTTGTTTGCCTGTAATTTTGGAGGCTTCGCGTACCATCTCAATGCGCGCTTTATGGTCGGCATGGATGCCGTGCGAAAAGTTCAAACGCGCAACGTCCATGCCGGCTTGGACAAGTTCAACGATTTTTTCGACAGAGTTAGTGGACGGTCCAAGCGTGCAGATAATTTTGGTGCGCTTCATAATGACGACATTGGTTTTTTAAGAAGGCAGTTACAACGCGGCTTGTTCAAGTTTTGCAAAGATAAGAAAGGCACGGCGTTTGAGAAAGTAGAACAGCAGGGAATTGCGCGATGTATTTCTTCATGAGTCGCAATTCCTTTTTATGCATGACGGTGTAGCGCCATACTTTGTTCAGAACGACAAGCCGCAATGTTATGCCATCACAAAATCGTAGAGCGGGAACTTGGACATGAGTTCTTTAACTTCTTGTTTTGTAGTTGCGCAAAGAGCGTCGATATTAGGTGCGTGCGCGTTTTGAATGATGCGGTCAATCCATTCAGCAATGAGTTCGGCTTCGGCTTCTTTGAGCCCACGTGTGGTGATTGCCGCCGTGCCAAGACGAATGCCGCTGGTAACGAAAGCACTTTTATCGTCAAACGGCACCATGTTTTTATTCGTTGTGAAACCAGCTTGATGGAGCAAGTGTTCGGCTTCTTTACCGCTCACGTTTTTGTTGCGAAGGTCAATAAGCATGAGGTGATTATCGGTTCCGCCCGAAATAATGTTATAGCCAAGCGAGAGGAATTTTTGCGCCATTGCCGCCGCATTTTTCTTGACTTGAAGCGTATAGTCTTTGTATTCGGGTTTAAGATTTTCACCGAAGCCGACGGCTTTGCCTGCAATGACGTGCATCAACGGTCCGCCTTGAACGCCAGGCATCACTTCGGTGTCGAGCACTTCCGACATGAGTTTCAGCCGTTCGCCATGTTTGGTTTTGATTTTAATCCCCATCGGGTTTTCAAAATCTTCGCCCATCAAAATAATGCCGCCTCTCGGACCGCGAAGCGTTTTGTGCGTGGTCGATGTAACGAAATGGCAATGGGGAATGGGGTTGTTCAAAAGTCCTGTGGCGATAAGCCCTGCGGGGTGGGCAATATCGGCAAGGAGAAAAGCTCCGACGCGGTCAGCGATTTCACGAAAGGCTTTGAAATCCCAATCGCGTGAATAGGCACTTGCGCCGCAGATGAGCAATTTCGGCTTAACCTTTTGGGCGATGTCGGCGACGCGATTCATATCAATGCGTCCTGTCTCTTTTTCGACGCCGTAGAAATGTGCATTGTAAAGTTTGCCTGAGAAATTGACGGGTGAGCCGTGCGTTAGGTGTCCGCCGTGTGCGAGGTCGAAGCCGAGAATGGAATCGCCGGGTTTAAGGACAGCGAAGAAGACTGCCATATTGGCATTTGAGCCTGAATGTGGTTGCACGTTGGCGTAGGCGGCACCGAAGAGTTTTTTGACGCGCTCACGTGCGAGGTTTTCGGCGATATCGACGAACTCGCATCCGCCGTAGTAGCGTTTGCCCGGATAGCCTTCGGCATATTTGTTGGTCATGACCGAGCCGCAGGCTTCCATGACGGCGCGACTGGTGAAGTTTTCCGAAGCGATGAGTTCAACGGTATCGGTTTGGCGTTCCAGTTCAGACTGAATCGCGGCATAAATTTCAGGGTCGGCAAAGCGGAGTGCGTCCATTGTGGCTAAATGAGTTTAAGTTAAACAGAAGGTTTGTTTGAGAATCGGTCGACGATTGAATCCAAGAAAGTTTTCTTCAGCGGCTGTGGATTTTTGGATTCGTAGTAGTAGTTGTAATAGCGATAATACTTGTAGTATGAGCCGTAGGTGTTGTAGATGTCGAAGTTGTTTAAGACCAGACCCACGATTTTGCCGCCGACTTTCAAGATGAGGTCTTTGGACCGCTTGGCAAGTTCGGTTTGCGTAACGCCAGACGAAACAACAAGAATCATGCCGTCGACAAGCGTCGAGACAATTTGTGCGTCCGTTACGGCAATGACGGGAGGGGTATCCATCAAAATGAGGTCGTAGCGCGTTTGCATATCGGCAAGAAATTCTTTCATGCGTTGCGAACCGATAAGTTCCGACGGGTTAGGCGGAATGGTGCCTGATGTGATAATGTCGAGGTTGCGAATCGGCGAGGTGCGAATGATGTCATCAATGAGGGCGCGTCCGACAAGGTAGTTTGTAATGCCCGGCTCTTTGTTGTATCCGAAAACGGCATGAAGCACTGGGCGGCGCAGGTCGGTGTCTATCAACAGCACTTTTTGACCACCTTGCGCAACGGTAATGGCAAGGTTGGAAATCGTCGTTGATTTGCCTTCTTTGGGGGCGGAACTGGTAACGCCGAAAAGGTTACCGAGTTTTGTTCCATCAGGTTGAACTGCGCTGACGCGCGAAAAAAGCAAACTTGTGCGCAAGGCGCGATAGGCTTCTGAAACCGAACTCTTTGGGTCGAAGTGTGTAACCAAGTGCGAGGCAATTTTGCGCGATTCCGATTCTGGTCCTTCAATTACACTCACATTGGTCGAGGCTTTGGCGCGGAGATTTTCATCAAAGGTTTCAATGACGGGAATGGTGGCGAGCAGCGTGCCAAGTTTTTCGGCTTGTTCAGGCGTGTGAATGCTTCGGTCAAGCGTGTGAATGAGCAGTACGACGCCAAGTCCTAAAATCAAGCCAATCACGACGCCAAACGCGATGGTTACCGGACGTTTCGGTGCGACAGGCACATATTGGGGAACGGCTAAATCGACGACTTCAATGCCGCTCGGCGTTTGCTCTTCTGAAATGAGGGCTTCTTGATAGCGTTTCTCGAGCAAGTTGTAAAGCTCTTGATAGGTTTGCGCATTGCGTTGAAGGCGAGCAAATTCAATGTTCTTGGCTGGTGTGCGCAGGAAGGCTTTGTCGTATTCTTCGGCAAGTTTGCGATATGCTGTCAGGCGCGATTGAATGCCGATGATTTCAAGTTCGGTGGCGAGTTTTTTCTTGGCGACGTCTTGGTAGTATTCGGGATACTGAATGTTGGCGTAGCCGTCTTTGACTTGTTGCTCAAATTCCTTTTGAAGTTTTTGCTTATAGATTTCAATTTCGGCGTCGAATTGGCGGAGTTGATTTTGAACATTTTGGTTGTCTTGGTTCGGGTCGGAAAGAATTTTATCCCGCTCGACTTGCTTTTGCGCGATGACTTGTTGAAAGAGTTTGGTGTAATTTTCCGTGCTGGCTTGAACGGCAGCGTTAGCAAGTTTCGGCTCGAGGGCGGTCATTTCTTGCTTGTAAGCATTGAGCGAGGCGGTCAGGGCGTTAAGCATCACTTCGGCTTCATCGACTTTGGCGAGCGCGTCGGAGTAGCGCGCAATCATGCGGTTTGATTCTTCGCCAATCGCCACGACGCGCTGGTCTTCCATGTAGCGTTGAAGACGTTCTTCGCTTTCTAATAACTTTGCACGCTTCTGTTCTAACTGTTCTTGCAAGAAAACGCGAAGAGCCGTTGCGGCTTTGCTGGCAGACTTTTTCTTACGGTCTTCATAAACTTTAACGGCGGTGCGCGAAACCAACGCCGCCTCATATGGATTGAGGGCGCGGAAGCTTACTTCCATAAAAGTGCTTCCTTTGGCAAGTTTGACATCAAGCCCACTACGCACGCGCGCAGCAATCACGTCAATCGGCGCAATATTGCCGTTTTCGTCTTTGATGATATTAAGCGTATCGATGCGCGTATTCGGATTTTGATAAATCGCTTGCACAAGTTCGTAGGCGACTTCTTCGCTAAGTGTGCGACTTTTGAGAATTTGAATTTCGTTGCCTCGGTCTTCGGCATCTTTATCCGTGCTAAAACTCACAATCACGGAAGCACTCGATGAAGGATTGCGCAGAATGAGCGTCGTGGTGCTTTCATACACATCAGGCTGAGAATAAGCGATGAATGTCGCAACCAAGACCGAAACGACAAAGATGGTCAGAATAATCCATTTGCCTTTGAAAAAAGCACGAAGGTAGCCAGAAATATCAATGTCTTGCGATTGGCTTTCTTGCAAAGCCTGTTGAAGTTGTCGATAGGTTGCGCTGTCTTGCAATCCGTTTCCGTTACGTGTATAGCCGCTGGTATTCTCCATCGATGGTTTCAGGTAAGGTTGATGTTTGTTGTTGCTTGTGCTTTATCGTCCGAAGCCTTTGCTTCGGCAAGTTCCACAAGTTTGTCCTTGCGTTGCCAGAAAAAACTCAACAGTCCGAGAATAAACGAGGTGAAGTTGTTAATCGCGAAAGTCAGAAGCGCGTAACTGGACGCGACAATCAAACTAAAATCAAAAATTTTTTCAAGCGTTTTAGAGCAGGCGTATTGGTATGTGCCCGCACCCGCAGGCGTGATGAGCGAGCCAAAGGCTGAAATGCTCATCGTTGTCAATCCTTCCGCCCATCCGAAAATGTCAATCGTCGACCACTCAATCGCATACATCGGCACTAAGCCGGCAAGCAAATAACAACTCCAAATCACGATTGAAGAAATAACGATTTCAGCATACTTCGCTCGATTGTTTAATGCCGCCGTGCCTTCAATAAAGGACTCAAGCGCGTTGGAAAGCCGAACCGACCACTTCGGCGAAAGATGATGAAACAGCCCTTTGAAGCGCGCCGCAATTTGAGCGGGATAAAGAGACATAATCGCAAAAAAAACTAAAACGCAAATCGACAGAAGCAAAATTAAGTATGACGCAAGTTCAAACGATAAGTTCAATCCGCCCAAATGCACTTCGCCAAAGGCTTCATTGATTTTTCGGCGGAAAATAAAAACGGAAAGCGCAAGAAGTAAGGCAAACATCAAGGTATCTAAAATCCGCTCAATGACGACCGACGCGAGCACTTTTTTGCCGTCAATTTTTTCTTGTTGCGCCAAATTGACCGCTTTGGTGATTTCGCCGACGCGCGGCAAGGCTAAATTCACCGCATAGCCAATCATCGTGGCATTAAAGAGATTTTTCAAACTCATTTTCTCTTTGACCGTCGAGAGCAAAACGCCCCACCGCCACGCCCGAAGGATATGGCTGAACGTCAGAGAAATAAAGGCAATCGAGACGAGCCGATAATCAATGCGAGAAAAAACCTCACCTAATTTTTCAAAATCTTCACGAGAAAAATCTTTGAAAGCAAGCCAGAAAAATAAGCCCGCAAGTGAGATGGAAAAGATGTATTTAATCGCGTTTTTCATAAAGTTTATCTTCCAAGTATGGCTTGAAGCACAACCGCAGTTTCAGAGTTGCATATCTTGAAAATTTCAGCATCACGGCGCCGACGCAGTTTCGCGACTCGATGTCGTTTTTTCAAATGCCTAAAAAAATGCTTGCCGTTCCACAGCAGTGCCTCAAAAGTTGCACGGCTTGCATCAGTGCGTTTGGACTTCAAATAGAAAAGCATAGACAAAAGTTCAAGCAACAAACGCAATGGTAAAATCAAATATAAGCGTATGGCGTCCGCATTCTTTGTTAGCATCATCACATTGTTGCGGTGGTTGAGATAAACCTTTCGCGGATTGGTTTGCGAAAGCGTTGCGCCGCCGTAATGATAAACAACCGAAGTTGGCGCAGAATAAAGCCAAAACCCTGCCTTCCAGAGCCGCCAGCAAAGGTCGATTTCTTCCATGTGCGCGAAAAAATCTTCGTCAAACAATCCAACCGTCTCAAGCGCGCTTCGTCGGACAAACATCGCCGCACCTGACACCCAAAAAATCGGCACGGGGTTGTCATACTGTCCGTTGTCTTTTTCCACGCGGTCTAAAATGCGTCCTAAACAGTATGGGTAGCCGAGTTTATCCATCATTCCGCCTGCCGCGCCTGCATAGTCAAAAACGCGCTCGCCACGATTGCGCCCTTGAATGGAAAGCAGTTTCGGTTGAAGGCTTGCAATGCGTTCATCGTGTTCAGCGGTTGAAACAAGTTCCGAAAGCCAGTTCGGCTCTTGCTCGGTGTCGTTATTGAGAAAAACGACATACTTGCCGCTTGTGCGTTCAAAACCGAAATTACAGCCGCCCGCATAGCCTAAATTTTTCCCCGTCTGAAGCACTTGAATGGTTGGGTATTGGGCTTGAGCAAGTGCAAGGCTATCGTCGGTTGAGCCGTTATCCACAATCGTAATGAGAAAGTTCGGATAATCTGTTTTGGTAAGCGTTGAGAGACAGCCGAGCAGAACCTCTGTTCCGTTGTAATGAGGAATGATAATATCGACTTGCGGATAAGTGTTGACAGCCTTTTCAGTATTTGCAAAGGACGATGCCTCGTTCATTCGGTTAAATTTGACGGCGCAAAGATACGAGTTTGAATGCGTTTTTCCGCACCTGAAAATTTGAGCACGAGCGATAGGAAGAAAAATGTAGAAATGAGGTCAAAGCGGGTCGGCGATAAGTTCGGCAGCAGAAAGGTGCAAGCGATAGCGGCGCGATTTTCCAAACTGTTGGTCGCGTCGTTTTTTGATGGTTGAAATCAAGTCGTCGGCGTGAGCGCGAAGTTCTTCAAATGAAAGTTCGCCGCGTGCAAATTGCATGCGAGCAATCAAGAATCGATACTTCTTCTCAAAAATTTCTTCGCGAAAAATGCGTTGCATTAAAGTTCAATAAGGGTTAAATGGCTTACAAAAGCATGATAACTTTTTATCTTGCAACGGTGCAAAAATAGCAATACACAACAAACTTCAAGGCAAACGCAAAAAACGAATGAAAGTGTTAGTTACAGGCGGCGCGGGCTATATCGGCGCGCATGCCGTCCGCGAACTGAAAAAAGCAGGCGACGAGGTCGTCATTTTTGACAATCTGATTTATGGACATCGCGAATTGGCGCAAGGCGAGCGGCTCATCGTCGGTGAGTTGGAAAACGCCTCGCTGTTGAGAGACGTATTTGCTGAACACAAGTTTGACGCCGTCATGCATTTTGCCGCCTTCGCATATGTGGGCGAGTCGGTTGAAAATCCGTCGAAGTATTATCGCAACAATGTGGCCGCCACGCTGAATTTGTTGGACGTTATGCGCGAAGCAAAAGTCAATCGGTTTATCTTTTCGTCAACTTGCGCGACTTACGGTGAGCCGAAAGAAATTCCAATTCCTGAATCGCACCCGCAAAATCCCATCAACCCATATGGCGCATCGAAGGTAATGGTTGAGCGCATCTTACAAGATTATGCAGTCGCTTATGGATTAAAGTTCGTCGCGCTTCGCTATTTCAATGCCGCAGGTGCCGACGAATCAGGCGAAATCGGCGAAGACCACAACCCTGAAACACACCTCATTCCACTTGTGCTCGACGCCGCGCTCGGCAGACGCAAACACATCACTATCTACGGCACGGATTACGACACGCCCGACGGCACTTGCATTCGCGACTACATTCACGTTACCGACCTTGCCAACGCCCACGTCTTAGGCTTAAAGTATCTCGAAGAAGGTGGCACAAGCGATGTCTTTAATCTTGGCAACGGCAATGGCTTTTCAGTGCGCGAAGTGATTGATACGGCAAGAAAAGTAACCCACAGAGAAATTCCTGTCGTTGAAGGTGCGCGCCGTCCCGGCGACCCTGCCAAACTCATCGGCAGTGCCGAAAAAGCAAAGCGCGTTCTTGGTTGGAAGCCGAAGTTCAATCACTTAGAAACGATTATTTCAACGGCGTGGAAGTGGCATCAAAAGCGATTTGCGCCCGAAGTTGAAACCGTATAAAACTCATGCTGATTTCTTTGTCCAACCTCAATCGAATTAAAGCGCATGCGAAGGAGACCTTTCCCGAAGAGTGTTGCGGCTTGCTTATTGGCAACTTCGAAGAAGAAAACGGCATTCGCCGAAACATCGTCCGATATGTCGCGCCATGTGTGAACAGGCTACGTGGCGACCGCACACAAGGCTTTGAAATTGCCGCCTACCAACGCTACGACATTGAAATGGCGGCAAAAGAATACGGCATGAACATTGTCGGAACATATCACTCGCACACGCTCTTTGGTGCGTTCCCATCGGCAAGCGATTGCGACGCAACGCCTGCTCTTCAAACGATGTTGATTGTGGCCGTCAACATGGGCGTGATTGAAGAAGTCAGAGCCTTTTGTAAAAACATCGACCGCGACATTGCCGAAGAACAAATCCAATTCCTCTTTTGAAAAAGCGCGGTGAATTTTTTTACAAGCGAAACGGTTCGAACAGAATCAATAACGGCTGAACGTAAAAGCTAAAAGAAGAAGCCGAAAGAAAACACGAAAACATTTAACACTGAACATTTATGTCCGACACGATTGCTCCAACATCAATCATAGATAAACAAACGCTTTCGCTGATTGGAAACACGCCGCTGATTCGACTGAAAAAAATCGCTGACCAGTGGGGCATTAGCGACCAAGTGGAAATTTACGGCAAGTGCGAGTTCATGAATCCGGGCGGAAGCGTCAAAGACCGTCCTGCGCTCAACATCATTGAAACCGCCGAAGCACAAGGCTTGCTGACGAAAGAAAAAATCCTGCTCGACGCCACAAGCGGAAATACAGGCATTGCATATGCAATGATTTGCGCGATTAAAGGATACCGTTGCCGTCTCTGCTTGCCTGAATCGGCAAGCCCAGAGCGCAAGAATATCCTCAAAGCCTACGGCGCGGAACTCATTTTCACGCCTGCGTCGGAATCGAGCGATGGCGCAATTCGCAAAGCCCGCGAACTTTATGCGCAAAATCCCGACATGTATTTTTACGCCGACCAATACAGCAACGACGCCAACTGGCAAGCCCATTTCAACACCACTGGCGTTGAACTTTGGGAACAAACCGACGGACGCATTACGCATTTCATCGCCGCCATCGGCACAAGCGGCAGTTTCATCGGCACTTCACGCCGATTGAAATCCTACAACGAAAAAATTCAGTGCATTGCCGTTCAGCCTGATGTTGCCATTCACGGCATCGAGGGCATTAAGCACTTGGAATCGGCAATGGTGCCGCGCATTTACGACCCACACGTTCCAGACGGATTTATTGAAGTTTCAACGGAAACGGCATTTGACTATACGGTTAAATTGCCGAAAATCGAGGGATTGCTCTTGGGCATTTCGGCATCTGCAAATGTTTATGCCGCGCTCAAAGTCGCCAAAGAACTTACCGAACAAAACGCACAAGGTGTGATTGTCTGCATACTTTGTGACGGCGGCATGAAGTATCTTTCCGAACATTTTTGGAACGCTTGAACACAAGAAAGTATATGGTTATCAATATCAAAATCTCCAACCCACGCACGTTCCGCTTCCCGAGCGGCTATTCAGATATTGATGCTTCAATCATCAAGCCGATTGAAGTTCAAAAGCGATTGATTGGCTCAATCGAGAGCGCACTCGTTGCCCGAATCGCCTCCCCAATTCTCATAAACGGAGTCTATGGAAACCGTTTAGTATTGCTGGTAGATGAACGCACAAAGGTGAGCCGCATTATGATGGGCTATTCGGTTTGGGCAGATGTCTATCTCGTTCCGCAACACGTCTCGCTCATGACTGGCATGTTGATGGATACTGAACTAGCGCGATTAGGAACAGGAATGATTGTGATGGTAGACAAAGACCGTGAACTCCCCGGCGACCTGAAAATCAGCAAAAGCCACTTGCTCGTTATGACTACACAAGCGCAAGGCACATATCCTGAAGAATGTGGCGGCTTGCTCGTTGGCATGGTGATTGATGGCGATTTTGAAGTGCGAAAAGTCGTTCCCGTAACCAATATCAAACTTGAATCACGGCACAACCGCATTGAAATCGACCCACTTGAATATGCAAAGGTCGAGCGACAAGCCCTCAAAGAAGGGTTTGGCGTTTGGGGATTTTATCACTCGCACCCGAACGCCGACGCAATTCCCTCTGAATTTGACCGCGCGAATTTTCCCTTCACAAACTGGTGGTATCCGATTATCGCGGTCGGCGAAGACAAAACGATTAGGCAAATCCGATGCTGGAAACTTAACGACGACCGTGCCTCCTTCACTGAACTGCACATTGAAATTGGCGACACTACATACATCTCTCAATCCGCTTGAAGGTTTGAATGTATCCACGCGAAGCGACTATCTTTGCGCTTTTCAAGCTTTCACCTAACACATGAAAAACCTGCTGAAACTCACGCCTTACGGCTACAGCACGATTGCCAAAATGTGTGTGCTGTTCATTGCCATTTTAGCGGTGGCGTATATCCCCGATTTGCCCGGCGTTGTTGTCTTGCTTCTGACGGCGTTGGCAGTCGCGCTACTCATCTTTACCGTGCAGTTCTTTCGCGACCCTGAACGCACGCCGCCAAACCAGCCAAACATTGTGGTCTCGCCTGCCGACGGAAAAGTCGTTTTAGTCAAAGAAGTCGACCACGAATTTTTCAACGGCAAGGCGAAAATGGTCAGTGTGTTTATGTCGCCACTTAACGTGCATGTCAATCGCAACCCGATTTCAGGCAAGGTAACACACGTCAAATACATTGAAGGGCAATACATCGCCGCCTTCGACCACAACGCAGGCGAACGCAACGAGCGCACTGAAATCGGCATCGAGAACGGACGCGTCAAAGTTTTCTTCAAGCAAATTTCAGGCTTCGTGGCGCGGCGCATTATCTGCGACCTCAAAGAAGGCGATGAAGTCAAAATCGGCGAGCGATTCGGAATGATTAAGTTCGGAAGCCGCGTCGATATCTTTCTGCCCACAAATGTTAAACTGAACGTCAAAGTCGGAGACACCGCAACCGCCGGCGAAACCATCATCGCAACCTACCCTTGACCACCGATGAGCATCGATGAACACTACGACGACTTCCTGCGCGGCATTGAAGAATTTAACCGCCGAGAATTTTTTGAGTGCCATGACACTTGGGAACACATCTGGCAAGAAACCACCGGTGCCGATAAACGCTTCCTGCAAGGCATGATTCACGCCGCCGTTGGACTTTATCACTTCACCAACGGACGATGGAAAGGCGCACGAAGCCAATTAGAAAAATGCACAACGAAACTTGCAGGCTATCACCCAACCTATCGCGGCGTCGATGTAGCGCAACTCGTCAAAACCCTCAACACCGATTTTCTGCCCGCCATTGAAAAAGCCGCAAACGGCGAAAAAATTACTCCGCCAAACTTTCCAACCATTGAACTAACTAATCAAACAAGAAGAACTCACGCAGAGTTACAGGCGCAATTAGACCAACAGCGCGTTTTACTCCAAAGCGAAATTGACGCCCTCAAACGCGAGCGCGACGAACTCAAAGAAAAGTTGAAATCGGAACAAGAAAAATTCGCCCTTACCTTAAAGCGACATCTCAAAAGCGCGGAGAAAAAAACGCGAATGTTGTCTGCGCTTATCGCACTGCTTCTGCTTGTGTTGATTTTGCTTTTTGTGAGAGGCGTGTGAGGAAGGAAGAACAAAGGGGGAATTTGTTCTGTACGTGGTTTAGTAGGTCGGCATTGAGGGGTCGATTTGTGTTGCCCACGCTGTAATGCCTCCAACAACATTTTTCACGTTCTTGAATCCATTTTGGCGAAGAATTTCGCAGGCTTGCGCGGAGCGTCCGCCCATTTTGCAATGAACGAGAATCTCGGTGTTTTCTTTGCCTTTGAGTTCCGAGAGGCGGTTTGGAAGTTCAGGAAGCGGAATGAGCACAGTTCCATTCAAGCGGACGATTTCCCATTCGTTTGGATTGCGCACGTCGAGAATGAACAGCTGTTCGCCGGCATCTAAACGCGCTTTCAATTCTTGAACGGTAATTTCGTTTGGGTTGCTGTTCGCAGTTGTTGTTGCTGGTTGAGATTGAAGTTCGGCATTTTGGCTATGGTCGTTGGCGGGCATTCCGCAGAAGGCTTCGTAGTCAATGAGTTCCTTAATCGTGGCGTGGTCGGAGCAGACAACGCAGTCAGGATTCTTCTTCAATTTGAGTTCGCGGAATTTCATTTTGAGCGCGTCGAAGAGAAGCAAGCGGTTAATCATCGGCTCGCCAATGCCTGTGATGAGTTTGATGGTTTCAATGGCTTGCATCGTGCCAACAACGCCTGGAAGCACACCGAGCACGCCACCTTCAGCGCAACTTGGCACAAGTCCCGGCGGCGGTGGTTCGGGATAAAGGCAACGATAGCACGCGCCTTCGGGAAGTCTGCCGCCTGTGGCTTCGTGGCTATTTGCCCAAAAGACGGAAACTTGTCCCTCAAATCGGAAGATGCTTCCATAGACATTCGGCTTTCCGAGCAAGACACAAGCGTCATTGACGAGGTATCGCGTCGGAAAATTATCTGTGCCGTCAACAATCACGTCGTAATCTTTCAGAATCTCTAAGGCATTTTGCGAGGTGAGCGGCGTGTCGTAAGTAACCACTTCAACGAACGGATTGATGGCGTTGATGGTCGCTTTTGCGGATTCGGCTTTGGGCTTGCCGACGGAATCGGTGCGGTGCAAAATTTGGCGTTGCAGATTGGAGTAATCGACGACATCGAAATCGACAATGCCGAGTCTTCCAATGCCCGCCGCCGCAAGATACATTGCAAACGGTGAGCCAAGTCCGCCTGCGCCAATCATCAAGACGCTGGCGTTCTTCATTTTCTTTTGACCTTCCAAGCCAAATTCGGGGAGAATCAGGTGGCGGCTGTATCGCTTGACTTCTTCGTTGGAAAGCGTAACCGCGCTCTCGACTTGCATTTCGCCGAAGGTTGCAACTGCGCCGCCCGCAATCGAGGGGACAATGATAAGTTCATCGCCGAGCCGAACATCAGTTTCAAGCCCTTTCAAATCCTTGATGTTCGAGTCGCCTTTGTAGATATTAACGAAAGAACGGAGTTTTCCGTCGTCGGTATAAAGATTCTTTTTAAGGTCAGGATATTGAGCGACGAGCTTCGTCAAGGCTTCGCCGACATTGCGCGCCGAAACTTCCACGACTTCGTGCCCTGCCGTGTATTGACGAAGTGCGGTCGGAATAATGATGCGTGTTGCCATTTCTTTTTTTGATTAAATGTTGATGAGATTTTTTCAAAGTGCTTAACGCAAATTCGCAAGTCGGACGTTTTCCGAAAAGAAGTTTCACGATGCGGAGGCTTCTTGATGGTGGTGCAATTCAAACTTGAAGAGCGTCAGCGACAAAAGCACAGAGAGAAACAATACAATGCCGCCAACAACATAAGGTGCGTGATAATCAAGCCCGTAAAGCAAACTGCCCGAAACAGGACCAAACATGCGCGCTAGCGAGCCGATGGATTGCAACACGCCGAGCGTTTCTCCTTGTTCGGCAGGGTTAGCATAAAGTGAAACGAGTGCCGTGTTCGTCGGCGTGCAAAAGCCATTGCCAATGGCTACAAATGCAAGCACGATTAAGCCAAACGACAAGAGCCAAAGTTCTGGCACAAACGGCAGAAGCCCGATTCCAAGCATCATCACCGCTGAGCCGCCCGTCAAAACTTCACGCTCGCCGAATCGCCTTGTGAACTTGCCAATCAATCCGCCTTGAACAATCACCGACACAATGCCGATAAACGCAAAAAGAAATCCGATGTTTTGCTCCGTCTGCGCGTAATGCTCTTTCCACAAGAGCGGCGCGGAAATCTGCATATTCACAAAAGCAAACGTGAAACAAAAATTCACGACGAGCAGGCGTGCAATTGCAGGCTCTTGAAAGGCTTTTGAAAAACTTTTGACCGAAAAAAATCGGAACTCGGCATGTGCCTTTTTTTCTTTGAGCGATTCAGGCAAGAAGAAGTAAGCGAGAATTAAATCCAGAAACGTCAACGCCGCTGCCACATAGCCTACGGCTTCAATGCCGAGATTGGTTTTAATCGCGCCGCCAATTGGCGGACCGAGCACAAAGCCAAGCCCAAATGCCGCGCCTAAAATGCCGAGCGACTTCGAGCGATTTTTTCTATCCGTGATGTCCGTAATGTAGGCTTGTGTAACGGTTACATTCGCCGAACCAATGCCCGCAAGCACTCGCGAGATGAAGACAAACCAAAGCGAATGTGATTGCGAAAAGAGAAAATACGAGACGACCGACGTCGCAATGCTAATCAAGATGACTGGACGCCGACCGATTTTATCGCTAATCCCGCCCCAAATCGGCGAGAAAAAAAATTGCATTACCGAATAACTGCCCGCAATGATTCCGATTTCAAGCGGCGTCGCCCCAAGTTCGCGTGCATAGTTCGGAAGCAACGGAAGCACAATCCCGAATCCAACAAGGTCAAGAAAAACCGTGAAAAATAAAATGACGAAAGGTGAGCGTTGCATGATGAAACTTCAAATTTCCCAAAAATACTGAAAGGTTACGGATTCCTCACGCTGTTCGGAATGGCAAACGAATGAGTAATGAATGACGAGTAATGAGTAACGAAGAACGAAACAGCGGAACGATAAGGCAATTCTTCATGATTCATCAACGATGCGGCTATTGTGAGCAAAGCGTCAAGGAGTGAAGCGTTGATAGTGAAGCGTTAAGCGTGAGCCGTGCGTTCAACTTTTAATTTTTCACTCTTAATTTTCAACTCGCTGAGATTCCTCACGCTTCATTCAAACGCGCTTTTTTGTAACTTCGCCAAACATTTGTTAATCCTTTTTTTTAAGGCATCTATGTCAAAAATCGTTTTGGATTTTGAAAAGCCTCTGGTGGAGTTAGAGGAGAAGTTAGCCGAAATGCGTGCCTTTGCGCAAAACAGCAACGGGAGCGCGAATACCGAACTGACCAATGAAATCAACATCATGGAGCGCAAAGTCGAAGACTTACGCGCTTCAATTTACCGCAACCTGACGCGCTGGCAACGGGTTCAACTCGCGCGCCACCCTGAACGCCCTTACACCCAAGATTACATCTACATGATTTTTCAAGATTTCATGGAAATTCATGGCGACCGTGCCTTCGGCGACGACAAAGCCATCATCGGCGGATTCGCTAAACTCAAAGATGCAAGTGGCTTTTCGCAAAGCGTCGCCGTGATTGGGCATCAAAAAGGGCGCGACACGAAATCGAACCTCTACCGCAATTTTGGCATGGCGAATCCCGAAGGCTATCGCAAAGCCTTACGGATTATGAAACTGGCTGAAAAATTCAAAAAGCCTGTTATCACCTTCATCGACACGCCGGGCGCGTTTCCGGGCATTGAAGCCGAAGAGCGCGGACAAGCGGAAGCCATCGCGCGAAATCTGTTTGAAATGTCTAAACTTGAAACGCCGATTATCTGCGTCATCATTGGCGAAGGCGCGTCGGGCGGCGCGATTGGCATTGGCGTTGGCGATAGAATTTTAATGCTTGAAAATGCGTGGTATTCCGTCATTTCGCCTGAAAGTTGTTCGTCAATTTTGTGGCGCAGTTGGTCGTTCAAAGAGCAAGCCGCCGAAGCCTTGAAACTCACCGCGCCTGACCTTATCGAGTTTGGCATCATTGATAGAATCATTCCCGAACCGATTGGCGGCGCGCACCGCAACCCCGAACAAACGGCTAAAACGCTCAAAGAAGCCTTGATTGAAGAACTCAAACCGCTCCTGCAAAAAGACCGTGCAACGCTCGTCGAAGAACGCATTGAAAAGTTCGGCAAAATGGGCGTTGTGAGTAGCGAATAATGAATAACGAGTAGTGAGTAATGAGTAGTGAGTAATGAGGAACGGGAAGCGAGCAGTTCTTCACTATTCACTCGTCATGATTCATGTTGAGCGAAGCGAAGAATCCGTGTTCCGATAAGGCAAGTTAAAACGACACGGCGACCGACGCCGATGGATAAATGGTCTGCGTCATGGCGTCTTGTTGGAATTGAATTGAAGTGCGAATGCGGTCGTTGTATTGATTAACGGCAATGAGCGCATCAACAGCGGAGAGCGCGTGATTGAGCACAATGAGCGAAAAAAAGTTCGAAGCCGTTTTCAAATTTTCGTTCGCCATGCCGCGCATGGAGGCATATTGCAAGTAGACCTGTGAGTGAATTTCAAAACGATTGTTCATTCGAGTAACATCGTAATCATACCAACCAATCGCGTATTCGCTGTATTTGCCGATGAGTTCGTAATACTGCTGGTCGCCGTAAGGCGGAAGCGTGTGCGAAAGCGTGGCATTGTTTGCGGCAGAGACGGCAATGCGCTCGAAGGCATTGAGGAATCGATAGTCGCGATTGCGAATTTCGTTCAGGCGTTGCGCTGTGCCGAGTTCGGTCGCCATTTGTCGGATTTGATTCGCATTTGGAACAAGCCCTGAATTGAGGAATCGTTCTGTGGTATAAATCTCCGACATGCGTTCTGCAAAGCGGACGGCGTCCCACCGTGCTCTGCCGTCGTTCGCAAAGCCTGCGCCGTTCGGTGCAAGTCCGTCGGCAAAGGCGACAAAATCGCGCTCGCCTTGCCGTCCTTTATTTTGATAATGAACCGCCGTTGCCCACAACGCAATTTCGGCGACAAAGAAAAGGGCAGACCGCCAATAACTTTCCGCGTAAAACTCCCCTGCACCCGGCACGATTGCCGAAAATGCAACACCAATAACAGGCGAACGCAATTTCGCGGTCGGCGTTGGTGAAACCATGCCTGCATCACGATAAGCCACATATTCGCCATCAATCACAAGCGGACGGTTCAGCGAAAGCACCGCCATGGATGTTTCCTGCTCGTGAGTTGAATTGTTGGAGATAAGCGAAATCAATCGTTCGCGTTTGAGTAAGGTGTGTGGTTTGGGTTCTTGTGCGGAGGAAATTGTGCTTGAAAAAGCAAGAAGCAACGCGAGACAGAAAAATTTCATATGAGTTGAATTAAAAATTTAGCGGAGTAGAAGCCTTGCGCCGCGCACGGTTTCGTCGGCAAGAAAATCAAAGTCGAAGAGCATGCCGAAGTGAAAGAGCCATTCGCGCCCGTAGGTTACAAAATTTCGCCCGCCCTGTTGTTCAAAGCCTCGTCGGAGTGGTTGGTCGAAGCGGTCTAAGCCGTAGGTGGCACTAATGAAGATGCTGGTTGGAAAGGCATAAAAGGAATTTGACGCGAGGCGAAGTTCAAAGCCGATGTCTTTGCGCCAGTTGTTGAGCGAGGGAATTTGTTTGCCCCACGCCGCGCCGATGTCGAAGTAAGTCGAGAAGTAAAGATGATTGAAATAGAGATGGAAGAACTGCACATCGAGATTTGTGAAAATCGGAGCGCGATATTCAAGATGTGCAAATGCCGCGCGGTCGCCACCGATGGCGAAGAACTCGTAGCCGCGCATGCCAATTAAGCCTGAAATGAAATTGTGGAAGAAGAAATCGGTCTCGTTGCCGAAGTTGAACGCGCCGAATGTGCGAAGCGAAAGCGTATGCTGAAAGCGCGGACTCCAAGTTGGAAGCGGGAAGTAGTAGTTTAAGTCCGTCGTTAAGCGAACGAATTTATAGGTGTCATAGACCGGGCGGAACGTGCCGTTAGATTCTACAAAGTCGTTTCCGGTTTGCAGTTTGCTGTTTTCGTAATCCAAGCGAATGCGCGAAAGAAATCCAATCGGGTTGATGTTTTGATTGAACGCGCGTGCGCGTAAATCCAATTTCCAAAAGAGCGACGCGCTTCGTCCGATGAAGTAGTTATCGCTACTGGCGGGCAGAGTTTGTCCGAGCGGCTCCCAAAAGAACGAGTTAATTTTGGAACTATAAATGCCGAGCGAGAAGGTCGTGCGAAACGAGCTGGCTTGAAAGAAGAGGTTGTTAATCGGAATGCGGAAACGAAGTGAAAGGTCGAACTGCGTAGCCGCGAAAGAGACGTTGTAGAATGTGCTATCGTTCGGGCTGAAATCGGTTGTATAGCCGCCGAACTGACCGGCCTGCGGCACATTGCGCGTAATGTGAAAGACATCAAGCGAAAATTTCGGAAGCATCGAGGCGGGGAGAAGAGTTTGGTCGGTGTATTCGAGCGAGAGATAAGCATCGCGTTCCAGTTCAAAAATTTTCGTAACAGGATTTTGCGCCCCATCTGCAAAGCCACTTCCGGGCGCGAAAGCGAACACGCCAAACAAATTGAATTGCCCTAAAACCTCTGACGAGTTGAACGCCGCGCCAAACTTTGCCGCGCGCCATGCGTCTTGCCAAAATCCGCCTTGCGGTTTGGTATAGGCATCAAAGCGAACGAGCGGAACAACGTTAATGGTTGAAAAGAGTTTTGTGTATTCGCGCACTTCATACTGCGGAATTACGGTGTCGTCGTATTCAATCAGATTTTTGTAGAGCGAATCGCGTGCTGACTGTTCATGGGCAGGGGCGTCCGAAAGGCGCGAAGCGAGCGAAGCGAATTGTGGCGCACTAGCAGGAGTGCCTTCAAATGCAATCAGCGTTGGCTCTTTGCGATAAACGGCGTTTGGATTTTTAATCGGCTGAACCGAATCCAACAAGGCAAGTTTGTAGCCCGTGTGCGTGAAGTGCGCATAGACAATTCTCCCCGATGCGTCCATTGACGGCATAAACGCACCTGTGAGCACATTGGTGAGTTGCTCCGACTGCTTCGTTTCAAGGTTCAGGCGATAAAGGTTGAAAATACCGGTCGGATTAGACGCATAAAGCAAATACTTGCCATCAGGCGTGAGCGAAAGGTCGCGTTCATCAATGGTGAGGTAAGGATTTTTTTCGTCAATCGCTTCGGTGAGTGGGGAAAGTTCGCCTGAAGTTCTATCGAGTTGCATCAGTCGGCGTTGATTGCGAATGCCGAGCGCGAAAAAAATGTTTGAGCCGTCGGCGGAATAAATCGGCGTGAGCACTTTCTCACCGTTCTTGAAATGCGTAAGAACGCGCAGATTTTGTTTGGCAGTGTCCGTTGTGAAATTTCCTTCGACAAGATTTTCCGTGCCGTCTTTTTGCGTAACAGCAACGAAGGTTTTGTTATCGGGCGAGAGCGCGGGCGTTTCTAATCGCTTTTGATAAGTGAGGCGCGTTTCTTCATCGTTCTTAATGTCGTAGATGAAAAGGTCGTTATACTTTTGCACTTTCCAACTTGTGCCTGTGTATTTGGAGTAAAAGAGTTTTGAGCCGTCGTTGGTGATAGCAAGCCGCGATGAAACGCCACGCAAGAGCGATTGGCTTTCCGAAAAGTGATAGCCGCAGGATTTACACACGCCATATTCGGAAGTGCGATGATTGACGAAAACGTCTTTGACGGTCGGGCGACTTGCGGTTTTGAACGCGCTATCTTTCCCCAATTCCTTAACGAAAATGCCATAGCCGCCAATGGTTGCGCCGCCGTTGGAGATGTAGTATAACTTCTTGCCGTCAGGCGAAAAGATGGGCGAAAAATTCATGCCTTCTTGCTCGATGATTTTACCGGCTTGTACTTCAATGGCTTGGGTGCGGGCTTTATAGTCGTTGGAAAGGTATTCTTTCCATTCGGCGTAAATTTTCTCGGCGGGTTTGTTGTAAGTCTCTTCGAGGGCGGCGTCGACGTTGTAGTTTGAAATCGAGGCGAAATTTTTCATCAAGCGTTCGAGGGAGGATTCGCCGTATTTGGTGGCGAGGTATCGAGTAAAGGCGAAGCCGTAGTTATACCACTGCTCGCCGCCGAAGCCGGGGCGAATCACCGGGTTTGAGATTTCCGAGAGCGACGCGGTTTTTCCTGCCAGAACGTCGCTACGAAGAATCATATCGCGATGACTATCCCACATATCGTAGCGCAGTTCGGGACGCTGATACTGCGCCACGCCTTCCGCCAACCAAAACGGAACATTGAAGCCGGCAATCGGATACGAGACCAAGCGATTTGGGAAGCCGTAGAGAATGTCGTTGCGCCGTGTCGGCTCGTAGCCAAAGGCTTGAATGAAGACGGCAGGCATAAAAGTGCCAACCTTCATCGCCGCCGTGAGCGTTACGATGTGCGTGTATTCGTGCGTAATCACGTCGCGTAGCCACTGATGCTGACCGCGAAACGGAAAATCGAGCGAAGGTGCCCAAATTTCAATTTTATTTTCGGTGAAATACGCGCCGCCGTTAGAGTAATCGTCCGTGTCTTTGATAACGATATTAACCTTGCCTGGGTCGTGTTTGTAAAGCGATGTAATCGCAGGATAAACTTCTTCGGCAATTTTTGCGGCAAGACGCGCTGAGCGCTCCGCGCCATCATGAAAACTAACGGTGAAGTGTTC
>JBKBRB010000026.1:0-22181 GCA_046292465.1 Chloroherpetonaceae bacterium | reverse complement strand
TTCCGAAAGCGAGGCACGCCGATTCAAAACATCGGCGCGTCGTTTCTGTGCCTGTTTTACATCTCGTTTCCCTTCGTCTCACTGCTCGATATGCGCGGCTATGACAAAGACGGAATTTTCATCACCATGATTTTTCTTGCAGTGTGGATGTCGGATACTTTTGCTTACTTCGGCGGAAAATTCTTGGGCGGAAAAATCATCAAGACGAAGTTTTCAGAGCGATACAGTCCGAAAAAAACTTGGGAAGGATTTTTTACCGGCTCAATCGCCAGCATGATTACGACCGTGATTTTCTATCACACATTGCTCTGGCAACTTTTTGCTTATCATCATATCGTTATTCTCGGCTTGCTGATTGGCTTGCTGAGTCCGATTGGCGATTTGATTGAATCGATGTATAAGCGCGACAGCGGCGTGAAGGATTCTTCAGGCTTGATTCCCGGACACGGCGGATTTTTAGACCGATTCGATTCGCTTTGTTTTATTGCGCCCGTCGTCTTTCTTTATTCGCGCTACTTGATGAACATTGGATAAACGAGTTTCAACCTACTTTTTAATTCACAATGTCGGAACAACAGACCAACACACACATCGAAGACCTAAACGATTTAATGCGTCAGCGCAGAGAAAACCTTGCTAAACTGCGCGAACTCGGCATTGAGCCTTATCCCTATTCGTTTCCTGTAACGCACTACGCCAAGCCACTTGTGGAAACCTTCGTCGATGGCGAAAAGACCGATGTCGCCGTTGCAGGCAGAATCATGACCATTCGCAACATGGGCAAGGCATCGTTTTTTCACATTCAAGATTCAACCGGAAAAATTCAAATTTATTTGCGCAAAGATGATGTCGGCGAAGCGACTTACAAAGCGTTCAAATACTTTGATATTGGCGACATTGTCGGCGTTCATGGCTACACCTTCCGCACAAAGACGGGCGAAGTTTCCGTTCACGCAACGAAGCTCGAGATGCTCTCAAAATCGCTCCGTCCAATTCCCGTTGCCAAAGAGCAAGAAGTCAATGGCAAAAAGGTCGTCTATGATGCCTTCAGCGATAAGGAGCAACGCTACCGCATGCGCTATGTAGATTTGATTGTCAATCCGCATGTGCGCGAGGTGTTTGTCAAACGTGCGAAACTCATTCAAACGATTCGCGACTTTTTGAACAGCCTAAACCTGTTGGAAGTCGAAACGCCAATTCTTCAACCTGTTTATGGCGGGGCGTCGGCGCGTCCTTTTACGACGCATCACAACGCGCTCGATATGAAACTCTTTTTGCGCATTGCTAACGAACTCTATCTCAAACGTCTTATCGTCGGCGGTTTCGACGGCGTCTATGAATTTGCCAAAGTCTTTCGCAACGAAGGCATGAGCCGATTCCACAACCCCGAATTTTCCATGCTCGAGTTTTATGTGGCTTACAAAGATTACAACTGGATGATGCAAACGGTTGAAGTTCTATTTGAAAAAATTGCGATGGCGGTTAATGGAACAACAACTGTTAAAGTCGGCGAGCATGAAGTAAATCTCAAAGCCCCGTATCGCAAACTCACGATGGCAGAAGCCGTGAAGGAATACACAGGCAAAGAGATTGAAGGCAAGAGCGAAGAGGAACTCAGAGCGATTGCAAGCGAACTCGGTTTGAAACTCGACCCGAAAATCGGAAGCGGAAAAATTATTGACGAAATTTTCGGCGAATTTGTCGAGCCAAAATTGATTCAGCCGACGTTCATTACAGATTATCCGATTGAAATGTCGCCGCTCACCAAAAAGCATCGAAGCAAGGCAGGCTTGGTCGAGCGGTTCGAGTTGATTGTTGCAGGAAAAGAAGTTTGCAATGCGTATTCAGAACTCAACGACCCGATTGACCAACGCGAGCGATTAGAAGAGCAAGCCGCACTGCGCGAGCGTGGCGACGACGAAGCCATGAGCGTCGACGAAGATTTCCTTCGCGCAATCGAGTTCGGCATGCCGCCAACGGCAGGTATCGGCATTGGCATTGACCGCCTCACGATGCTCATCACCGGTCAAGAATCCATTCGCGATGTGATTTTCTTCCCGACCATGAAGCCTGAATAACGCACCGCTGAACGCAATTCAATCAAGGGCAATGGCAATGGTAAAACTCTTAATCGTCGATGATGAAAAAAACACGCGCGACGCGCTCTCTGACGGCTTAGTCAAGCCTGACGAACGGCAAGTCTTTACCGCCGCAACGCCCAAAGAAGCCATGAAAATTTTGAACGAGGAAGACATCGACCTCGTGCTCACCGACCTGAAAATTCAAGAGCCTGATAGCGGCGTGCGCTTGCTCAAAGAAATCAAAAAGTATGACCCGAACATTGTTGTGGTGATGATGACGGCTTACGGCTCAATCGACACAGCGGTCGAAGCCATGAAACTTGGGGCTTACGACTACATTCAAAAGCCATTTCGAATGAGCGATATTCGCCGCTTGATTCAACGCGCTTTGGAAACGCGCATGCTCTTGGTCGAGAACGCCAAACTGCGTCAGCAAGTGAGCGGACGATTTCTCTCGAAAAACATTGTCGGCTTCAGTCCGCTTTGGCGCGAGATTATGGCGTCAGTTGAAACCGTTGCGCCGTCGCGAGCAACCGTGCTACTCTTGGGCGAAAGCGGAACAGGCAAGGAAGTGGTTGCACGTGCGATTCACGAATTGAGCGGTCGGCGCGATAAACCATTCGTCAAAATCAACTGCGGCGCACTGCCCGAACAACTTTTGGAATCGGAACTCTTCGGCTACGAAAAAGGCGCATTCACCAATGCCATCAAACAAAAACGCGGTCGCTTTGAACTTGCCAACGGCGGCACGATTTTCCTCGATGAAATCGCCGATATGCCCACACACTTGCAAGTCAAACTGCTCACCGTGTTGCAAGATGGCGAGTTCCAACGTCTCGGCAGCGAAGAAACTTTGAAAACCGATGTGCGCGTCATTGCCGCAACGAACAAAGACATCGACGAAGAAATCGCCGAAGGACGATTCCGCGAAGATTTATACTACCGCTTGAATGTGATTCGGCTTGAACTGCCACCACTTCGCCAACGCCGCGACGACATCATTCCGCTTGCGCAACATTTCATCGAGAAATTCAGCCGATTGAACGCTAAAAACGTGCGCGGACTTTCGCCCGAAGTTGCACGGCTCTTGGAAGGGCACTCTTGGCGCGGCAATGTGCGCGAACTGGAAAACGTCATTGAGCGTGCAGTCGTCTTGTGCAATCACGAGCAAATTCAAAAAGAACATCTGCCCGATTACATCACAGGAACAGACACCTCGCGCATCGTGAGTTTCCGCATTGGCACGCCGCTCGAAGAAGTTGAAGACGTGATGATAGCACGCACGCTTGAAATGACAGGCGGAAACAAAGAAGAAACCGCGCGCATCTTAGGCATTGGCGTCGCAACGCTTTATCGACGCTTGAAGGAATCGGAAAAAGAAGAAGGTGATTCGGCTTGATGCCCAACACTCAACTAACCAGAAGCACATCTAAAATGAAAATTCTCAAATTCGGCGGCTCGTCCGTCGGCACACCTGAACGCATAGAAACTGTTATTTCACTCGTCAAAAAAGCAAGAGAAAAAGACGCGGTCGCCGTTGTCGTGTCTGCCTTTGGCGGTGCAACCGATAAGTTGATTGAAATGAGCGCGAAAGCCGCCGATGGCGATATGGCTTACAAGACCCTATTTTCAAAATTCGAGGAGCGACATCTTTCCGCCGTGCATGCACTCGTGCCTATCAAGTCGCAAGCCTCCGCATTAGCAAATGTCAAAATGATGCTCAACGAACTCGAAGACATTTTGCACGGAACTTATCTTGTTGGAGAATACACTGAGCGCACATTGGATTTTATGATGAGCTTCGGCGAGCGACTTTCAGCGTTCATCATTGCTGAAGCCTTCAAAGCCAAAGGCATTGAGGCGGAATACTGCGACGCGCGCGACCTTATCAAAACTGACAATCGTTTCGGCGTGGCAGGGGTTTTGCAAGAAGAAACCTACCGCAACATTTGCACCTACTTTCTCAATCGGAGCACCCTGCAAATTATCACAGGCTTTATTGGCTCAACCTTGAAAGGTGAAACCACAACGCTCGGACGCGGCGGCTCAGACTACACGGCGGCAATTTTCGGCGCGGCACTCAAAGCCTCTGAAATTCAAATCTGGACCGATGTCGACGGCTTTATGACGGCTGACCCGCGCAAAGTCAAAGACGCCTTTCCAATTCCGCAAATGAGTTACAGAGAAGCCTTGGAAATGTCGAACTCGGGCGCGAAGGTGCTTTATCCGCCGACCGTTCAGCCTGCGATGCTGCAAAACATCCCCATTCGAATTCTCAACACGTTCAATCCCGACTTCGAAGGCACGCTCATTACGTCAAATGCGCCGAATCGGAAAGTATCCATCTGTGGCATTTCCTCGCTCGATGATGTGGCAATGCTCCGCGTTGAAGGAAGCGGATTAGTGCGTTCCGTTGGCACAGCGAAGCGTGTTTTCTCGGCACTTGCAAATGAGAACATCAACATCATTTTCATCTCGCAAGCCTCGTCGGAACACAGCATTTGCTTTGCGGTTTCGCTCAAAGATTCAGAGCGCGCAAAAGCCGCCGTTGAAAAAGAATTTTTCTTGGAAATTGATGCGGGAAAAATCTATCCCATTGAGGTCGAGAAAAATCTTTCCATCGTTGCCGTCGTCGGTGAAAACATGAAGCATCGCACGGGCGTGGCGGGTTGGTTTTTTCAAACGCTTGGGAAGAACGGCATCAATGTGGTTGCCATTGCGCAAGGCTCTTCGGAAATCAATATCTCCGTCGTGATTGAACGAAACGACGAAGAAAAAGCCCTGAACGCCTTGCACGAAGTGTTTTTTCTTTCAAAACGAAAAACACTGCATCTTTTTTTGGTAGGCACAGGCTTAATCGGCGGCACATTTCTCAAACAACTCGACGAACATGCCAAAGTCTTGCGCGAACAGCAGTCGCTCGAACTCAAAGTCGTTGCGCTTGCGCGAAGCAAGAAAATGCTCTTTAATCCAAACGGGATTGATTTGAAGAATTGGAAAAATGCGCTCGAAGAACAAGGCGAGCCGAAAGATATGCGCGCGTTTGTTCGCCGCATGAAAGCCCTCAACCTGTCAGGAAGCGTGTTCATCGATTGCACAGCAGCAGATGAAATTGTCGGCTATTACGAAGAAATTTTATCATCGAGCATTTCGGTTGTAACGCCAAACAAACGTGCCAATTCAGGCAAGTATGAAGATTACAAGAAACTTAAACTCGCTGCTATTCAGCATGATGTCAAATACCTCTACGAAACGAATGTCGGTGCCGGCTTGCCCGTTATCAATACGCTGAACGATTTGCTCTCGAGTGGCGATAAAATTCTCAAAATTGAGGCTGTGCTTTCCGGTTCTTTGAGTTACATCTTCAACAATTTCAAAGGCAAGCGATGCTTTAGTGATGTCGTGCGCGAAGCCAAAGAAAAAGGCTATACCGAGCCTGACCCGCGAGACGATTTGAGCGGACTTGACGTCGCTCGAAAAATTTTAATCCTCGCTCGCGAAGTCGGTTTGAACCTTGAACTCTCGGACGTTCAACTTGAGAACTTCTTGCCCGAAGCATGCATGAAGGCGGAAACGGTTGACGATTTTTTCGTCGAGCTTGAAAAAGCAAATCCAATTTTTGAGGAGCGAAAACGACGCGCTGAAAAAAATAATGCCGTGCTTCGCTTTATTGCGCTGCTTGAAAACGGAATCGCATCTGTAAAGTTGATGGAAGTCAATGCCGAACATCCGTTTTACAATTTGTCGGGAAGCGATAACATCATCGCCTATACAACAGAGCGGTATCGTGAGCGTCCGCTGGTCGTCAAAGGTGCGGGTGCAGGCGCAGAAGTAACAGCAGCAGGTGTCTTTGCCAACGTCGTGTGGATTTCGAACTACCTTTTTTAGTGTTGTTCAAAAGTGATAGATGAATGTTTGAACATTTGTTTAATTTTTTGTTAGATTTCAACTGTATCAAATTCCGACTTCATCAATGTTGTTCGAAACAGAGCCAGCGAAACATGCAACAACTTATCGAGCGTCTCGTGCGCGCCCGCGAAGAAAAAAATATCACCCTCCAAGACATCAGCTACAAAACGAACATTCGTCTCGAAATCCTTGCCCGCATTGAAAGCGGAGACACTTCGTTTCAACCTATGCCTTACATCAGGGCAATGCTTCGCAAATATGCCGAGATTGTCGGCGTGAAACTTCAACAATCCGACTTTGAGGAGCAAACAGAGTCCCTGACAAGTGAAAGTTCCAAGGAAGAAAAGTCGATTCATCAGCCTGCAACATCTCAACTTGCAAGCGCTGCATCATCTTCAATGCCTGTTGATTTGGAAGTTTCTCAGCTCGAACAAAGTCAAAAAAAGCGACTTATCTACGCAAGTGTAGCAGGCGCGCTGATTGTAACAGTTCTGGTTGTTTGGTATCTCTTCAGACAAACTGAAAAAATGTCGCAAGAACAAGTGCGTCCCGTTTCAGAGCAGCAAGTCGTTACAAAAACGCTCAAAGCGCCTCAATCAACCAAGCAAAACAAGCCCAGCGAAGTGCCTGCTGAAAGAGTATCTGAAATAGCGGAAGTGCAACGCAAACCTGTGATTGAAGATGCAGAGCACACAGCGAAATCTGAAAGGAAACATACGCTTGTCGTGCGCTCAAAAACGGATACGTGTTGGATTAGCGTTGCCAGCGATAAAAACACACCGAAGGAAATCTTGTTAGCGCCATCAGGAGTGGCAAAGTTCAATGCCGATAGCCTCTTCACGCTAACCGTTGGAAAATTAGAAACGGCGGAACTGTGGCTGAATGGAAAGCCTGTTACAATGCCACGTCGGTCGGGCGTAATATCAGGCTTCAAATTAATGCCACCCAAAGATTAACCCTTACGAGAAGCAACTCGCAATTTCTCGCGCCACTTCTTCTGACGGATTAAGCCGTCCTAACTTCTCTTTTGCTCGTCTCAATTTCTCTGAAACTTCACTCCGATAAGCATCATCTTCTAAAAACATCGCCGCATGTTTAACAAGGTTCATGGCGTTCAAATCACTTTGCAAAAGTTCGGGGACTAATTTCGCTGTGCCGTAAAGCCCTTCGGCAATGATATTGGCTAAGGCGATTTTTTGAATCTTCACAAGCCGCTTGCCAATCAAATAGTTAAGCGGAGATGTTTTGTAACAAACAATCATCGGCAAGCCAAAGCAAAGGCTCTCGAGCGTAGCAGTGCCACTGGTTACAAAGGCAAGGTCGCTATACTGCATCGTTTCGTAAGAACTCACGCGAATCGGCTTGATAGAAGTGCGTGAAAGGAACTTGTCGTAGAAGTGTTCGGGAATTGTCGGTGCAATTCCTAACAAGAATTTTAACTCGTAGCGTTGCGCTAACATTTCGCTTGCCGAAAGCATCTCGGGAAAAATGCGCTCGAGCTCTTGCTTGCGACTGCCCGGAAGCAACCCTACAAAGCGTTGCGTTACAGGCAAATGATGCTGATTGAGAAATCGCGATTTCGGCGGAAGCGACAGGTCGGCGAGTTCTTCCAAAATAGGATGCCCTACAAATTTCGCCTCAATGCCGTGCTGTTTGAAATAATCGACTTCAAATTCAAAAACGACGCAGAGTTTTGTAATCGTCTCGCGCATTTTCTTCGTGCGACCTTCTTTCCAAGCCCACACTTGCGGCGCGATGTAATACACAACAGGCACGCCTTGTGCTTTCAAAAATTCAGCAACAAGTAAGTTCATGCCCGGATAATCAATGAGCAATGCCGCATCGGGCTTCTCGCGACGAATCGCCGACTTGACCGTCTCCAAAACGCGCCGCAAAAAGCGGTAATGCTTAGCAATTTCAACAAAGCCCATGAAGTTGATTTGCTCGACCGAATAAAGAAGCCGCGCACCTGTGGCTTGAATATGCTTGCCGCCAATGCCGAACACATCGAGCAAAGGTTCGAGCCGTTTGAGCGACTTCAAAACGCCCGCGCCGTGCAAATCGCCCGACGCTTCGCCCGCCAATACGAAAAGTTTTTTAGACACGCGCTTGCGAATTAGGTTGAGTTTCTTCTGAAAGCACACTTGCCGTTTTGAGAAGCGCCACGAGCTCGTTTTGAATCGAGCGAATTTGTTTGCCGATAAAAATCAAATCGCACTGCGAATGGCTTTCGCCGCTGTAATCCTCGAGCGTGTATCGCCCGTAAGCAAAGTTCAAAATCAGGGCGTTTGCCTGCCCCTCGAGATGAATAACGCCTTTAAGCCGCCACACATTTTTCGGAAGCGATTCCAATGCCGATTGAAACTGTGTCAGTTCAAAAACGTCGTTGCTTGCAAAGCGGAACGCCTCGACGCCTTCGTGCTCAAAATGGTGATGATGGTCGTGCGCGTGGCGATTCGTTGAATCGAACGGCTCCAAAGCCAAATCAAGCGTGCGCGGATACGCTACGCCGAAAAGAAGCGACAAATCAAGCGCATGGCGGAAAAAGACCGTCGCATTTGGACGGTGGGTGCGAACATAATGTTCAACGCTGGTAAGTTCACTTGTCGTAGCAAGGTCGTCTTTTGTAATCACAACAACATCGGCGGCGCCGAGCTGGTCTTCGGCGACATCAAGTTCA
This sequence comes from Chloroherpetonaceae bacterium, assembly GCA_046292465.1. Classification (GTDB taxonomy): domain Bacteria; phylum Bacteroidota; class Chlorobiia; order Chlorobiales; family Thermochlorobacteraceae; genus JANWWM01. Next base: position 13,511 of record JBKBRB010000026.1, on the reverse strand, counting down.
TCTTTCATCTGTAAAAAATGTTTCGCGTCAATCGTGGTGATAACCGCATCGATAACGAAAATCGGATTGATGATGGAATAAAGAATGTTCATCGGATTGGCGACGCCCGTAGTCTCAATGACGATAAGGTCGGGCGAGGCTTTCGTGGCAACTTCATCTAAAACCGTTACAAAATCTTCATTAACCGAACAGCAGATACAGCCGTCGTTCAGTTCAAAAACTTTCGTTGAGAAGCCTTCAAGCAATTTGGCATCGATAGAGATTTCGCCGATTTCATTCATCAGCACGGCGATTTTCTTTTTGCCGCTCATTTCTTTGAGCAAATCTTTGAGAAGCAAGGTTTTGCCGCTACCAAGAAAGCCGGTGAGAATGTTGATTGGAATGGGTGTCATGGCAATTATGTTTTTTGTTTCTTCTTTTGTGCGGCGGGGAAGAGCACATTGTTCAAAATCAAGCGATAGCCTGCGGAGTTTTTATGAAGTTTAAGGTCGGTAGGCGGGTCGCCGACGTGATGTTGATAATCTTCGGGGTCGTGTCCGCCATAAAAGCAAAACTGACCGCGTCCGTAATTGCCGTGTAGGTATCGCACTTCTTCGCTGTTTTTCTTTTCGCCCATAATCACGACGCTCGGCTTGATGAGGCTTTTGCGAAACGAGGTGGTTTGCCCATAAAAGCCTTTTATGACAGAGGTGTGATTTTGTGTGAGCATTGACGGCACGGGGTCGTATTTTGCGCTGAACTCAAAAAGCGTGAAATAGTCATTTTCTGGTCCTGACGAACTGCCGGTCATCATGGGGTTGATGTCGATGTTGGATTTTGAATATTCGTAGGGGTTGAAGTTGACGGTGAAGTTTTCAAAGGCGAAAGTTTTCGAGAAGTCGAGTTTGGCTTGGGCGTCGGGCGTAATGCCGTCGCCGTCAAGTTCTTTGGGCACAATGTCAATGCCTTCGGCGGCAAGGGCAATGTCGTAACTATCAGGCGCGGAACACATAGCGAACATAAATCCCCCTTCACCGACAAAGTCGCGAATTTTTCGGGCAACGGCTTTTTTTTGTTCGCTCACTTTGTTGTATCCAAGTTTCTTGGCGAGTTGTTCGGCGTCGCGCACTTGCTTGATATACCAAGGCGCATTTCGGAACTGCGCGAAAAATTTTCCATACTGCCCTGTAAAATCTTCATGATGCACATGAAGCCAGTCGTAATCTTTAAGTTTGCCTTTTAAGACTTCTTCGTCCCAGAGTTTATCGTAAGGAATTTCGGCGTAAGTCAGAACAAGTGTAACGGCATCATCCCAAGGCAAGTTTGACGGTGGGACATAGACGACAATTTTCGGAGCTTTGTCCAAGCGCATGGCATCCATGTTAGATTCTTCACTGCGAATGAGCGAAAGGATTTGTTCAGCCTTGCCGTTTGAAATTTCTTCGAAGGCAACACCGCGCAAGGTAAGTTCGTCTTTGAGTGCAGGAATCGCGTCCATCATAAACGAGCCACCACGATAGTTGAGAAGCCAATCGACCGATATGTTGCGCTCCAAGCACCAATACGCCACGCCATAGGCTTTCAAGTGGTCGCTCTGCGCTTTATCCATCGGAACTAAAACTTTTTGTGCAAACACCGAGGCGCTCATCGCAAGTAGCACAAAGTTAATGAGAATCGTTTTCATAATTTGATGTGTTACACTTGAACAATACACAGAAAACAGCCATCGCCTGCTAAACATTGCAAAACAAATCTATTGCAAAATAATGACCTACGCTGAACGAAAGTGGAGAGCCTCCGAAGAAAAAGTCCGATTCGCCAAAGCCTTTCCTGGATTGCTTAAAGAGAAAGATAGCACCAAAGCGTTGTTCAAAACAGTGCCGCTCCAATATGGCGAATTGATTATTTACGCCGATTATACATTCACCTTTGAGCCGCTTGATGAAAACGATGTGCCGAAGTTCATTTCAAACTTACGAGAAGCCAGAGCGCATCTTTACGAGCATCATCGTGAAGCCTTTGATAAACTTGATGAACTCACGGCAAGCGATAAGGAACTGACGCGACTTTCGCGCTTGGAGAAACTCTTGGGTGCAGTTGTCAATAACACGATAGAATTTCCCGAACTTTACGATGCCATTCCCAAATGCCTTGCTTCGCCAAGCGAACCTGCGGAAGCGCACCTAAATCCCAATCCAAACATCAAAGCCGTGCGGTTGCTCAACGCACTTCGCGACAATCTTCCCGATATGCCTGAACTTTTGGAAGAAGTGCCAAAAGTGCTCAACGGAACAAGCACACTCGTTACTTGTGAACAGTTCAAACGGTTTAGAACAGGTGAAATCCAACAAGAAAAGTAAAGTGTTGATTTTAGACGGCGGAGGCTCTTCGCTTAAAGCGTTTGTGCAAACTGAATCAGGCTTGAAACTTAAAGCCAAATACAAAGGCAACTTCAATGTGCAAAGCGGCAAGCGCGAAAAAATTCTGCGCACAATTTCAACCGCGATTCAACGCTTTCCTGCCGAAAGGGTAAAAATTGGATTGGCAGGGTTGATTTCAAAAAAGGATAAATCACGCCTTGTAAAAGCTCTTGTTGGAAAAAAAGTGAGTGTGATGAGCGATGTAGATTTAGCCTTTGAACATTGTTTTCAAAATGGCGACGGTATGTTGGCGATTCTCGGAACAGGTTCAATTTTTGTGGCGAAAGCGGGACGCAAAAAGATTAGAATTGGCGGATATGGCAGAGCGATTGGCGATGTCGGAAGTGGCTACGCGATTGGACAAGAAGCCGCGCGAAATTACCTCGAGTTGCTTGACGGATTCTCGAGCGATAGCATTTTTGAAACAGCCATGAAAAAGATTTTTCGAACGAAAGAAGACGCAATTCGGAAAGTTTATCGAGAGCGTTTTGAACTGCAACATCTTGCGCCCGTTGTGTTTATGTGTGCGGAAAAAGGCTCAACGATTGCAAATGAAATCATCGAGCGTCAAACATCGTTTGTTATGCGGTATATTCAAATGCTTCGTCAGCGGATTGGGTGCGACTTGCCTCTCTGCCTCACTGGTGGACTCTTGGAGCATGAAACCCAATACGTCGTGCGGCTAAAAGAAAAACTCAATCATCTCAACATTAATGTTCATTACTTGAATGGCTCATCTTAGACGTTCTCGCAACGCAATTCTCGGCGGCGTGTGTGGCGGCATTGCTGAATGGCTCGGCTGGGATGCAACATTGGTGCGCGTTTTGTATGTGCTCATTTCAATTTTCAGCGCGGCGTTTCCCGGTATCATCGTGTATGTGATTTTGTGGATTGTGATGCCGAAAGCCTAATTTGAAGCGGAAGGTAGAAACTTTTGCAAAAGCGATTAAATACTGCTATAATCGTTGCTATAACCGATACAAGTGATGGAGACAGAGTGATAGACGATGAAGAAAAAGCGATGAGGTTCTGTGCAATGTTAATGTTTGAGAAGCATCAAATTGCCCGAAATTCAAATTTTGGTTTAGAACAACACGATTACACGCGACATGGAAGGAAAATTTTCCAACAGAGTGGAAGATGTGATACGATACAGCCGTGAAGAAGCCTTACGGCTTGGACACGATTACATCGGCACAGAACATTTGCTCTTAGGCATCATCAGAGAAGGCGAAGGCATTGCCGTGCGTATTCTGAAAAACTTGGGATGCGACCTCTACAAACTCAAGCGTGCTGTGGAAGATACGGTGCGCTCGACAGGGGGAACGCTGACGCTGGGCAACGTCCCGCTGACGAAGCAAGCCGAGAAGGTTTTGAAGATTACGTATCTGGAAGCAAAGATTTGTAAATCTGATATCATTGGCACGGAGCACCTTTTGCTTTCGCTGGTGAAAGATGAAGACAACATTGCCGCACAAATTATGTCGCAATTCGGCGTGCGATACGAAACCGTTCGCGAAGAATTGGACAACATCATGAGTGGCAAGACGGGAAGCCCTGTAACCGCCGCCGCAAGTTCTTCGCAGGGCGGAAGCGGACAATATCAACAACAATACGAGGGACGAAAGATGGAAAAGACGAAAACGCCGGTGCTCGACAATTTCGGTCGAGACCTCACCAAACTCGCACTTGAAGATAAGTTGGACCCAATTATCGGGCGCGAAAAAGAAATTGAGCGGGTTGCGCAAGTGCTTTCACGCAGAAAGAAAAATAATCCTGTGCTGATTGGTGAGCCGGGGGTTGGCAAAACGGCGATTGCCGAAGGACTCGCGCTCCGCATTGTTCAGCGCAAGGTTTCACGAGTGCTTTACGATAAGCGCGTTGTTGCCCTCGACCTTGCGGCGCTCGTCGCAGGCACAAAGTATCGCGGGCAGTTCGAAGAACGCATGAAAGCCGTCATGAACGAGCTCGAAAAATCAAAAGACGTGATTCTCTTCATCGATGAACTGCATACCATTGTCGGTGCAGGCGGCGCGTCAGGCTCGCTTGATGCGTCCAATATCTTCAAACCTGCTCTTGCACGCGGCGAACTTCAATGCATCGGTGCAACCACGCTCGATGAATACCGACAATACATCGAAAAAGACGGCGCACTCGACCGACGATTCCAAAAAATCATGGTCGAGCCGACAACCGTCGAAGACACCATCGCGATTCTCAACAACATCAAAGAAAAATACGAGGCGCACCATAACGTGCGTTACAGCAAAGAATCAATCGAAGCCGCTGTTAAACTCTCCGACCGATATATCACTGATAGGCACTTGCCCGACAAAGCCATTGATGTGATGGACGAAGCCGGCGCGCGAGTCCACCTGTCCAACATTCACGTTCCGAAAGAAATCCTCGAGCTCGAGCAGAAAATTGAGGACATCAAGGTGCTCAAAAATCAAGTCGTCAAGTCTCAAAACTTTGAAGAAGCCGCCCGACTGCGCGACCAAGAAAAACGCCTCATTGATTCACTCGAGCGTGCTAAACAAGAGTGGGAAAAATCAACAGCAGAAAAGATTTTCGACGTCAATGAAGAAAACGTCGCAGCGGTTGTGGCAATGATGACAGGCATTCCTGTTGTCAAAGTGGCACAGTCTGAATCGGAAAAACTGTTGAAACTCCCCGAAGTTCTCAAGAGCCAAGTGATTGGGCAAGATGAAGCCATCGAGCGCATTGCCAAATCAATCCAACGCACAAGAGCAGGCTTGAAAGACCCGAACCGTCCGATTGGCTCGTTTATCTTCCTTGGACCGACAGGCGTTGGCAAAACGGAGCTCGCCAAAGCCTTGACGCGCTACCTCTTCGATACCGAAGAAGCATTAGTAAGAATCGACATGAGCGAGTATATGGAAAAATTCACCGTCTCGCGTCTCGTTGGCGCGCCGCCCGGCTATGTCGGCTACGAAGAAGGCGGACAACTCACGGAAAAAGTGCGCCGCAAGCCTTACTCCGTTGTCTTGCTCGATGAAATTGAAAAAGCACATCCCGACGTCTTCAACATCTTGTTGCAAGTCTTGGACGATGGCATTCTTACTGATGGGCTTGGTCGCCGCGTAGATTTCCGAAACACGATTATCATCATGACGTCCAACATCGGCGCACGCGACATCAAAAATATGGGCATGGGCATGGGCTTCTCGCAACCCTCTGAAAAAGGCAAATACGAGAACATGAAATCCACCGTCGAAGATGCGTTGAAGCGCGTGTTCAACCCCGAGTTCCTCAACCGAATTGATGATGTTATCGTCTTCCATCAACTCGAGAAAGAGCACATCTTCCGTATCATTGATATTGCCGCCGAAAAACTCTTCAAGCGCGTGCGTGAAATGGGCATCACGATTGAGATTACAAAATCTGCAAAAGAGTTTTTGGCGAACAAAGGCTACGACCAACAATTCGGAGCGCGTCCGCTTCGTCGTGCTTTGCAAAAGTATGTCGAAGACCCAATGGCGGAGGAAATTCTCAAAGGTAAGTTCAAAGAAGGCTCATCAATTAAAATCAAATACAGCAAGAAAACCGATAGCCTTGTTTTCTCCGATGTAACCGAATCCGAAAAGGAAACCGATGAGACCGTAGAGGAAAAGTAACCACTGTTCTGAACGCTAAAAGAGCCTGTCAAAAGCAGGCTCTTTGTGTTTAGGACTTCGGCACGCTTTGCACATCGGAGAGCGGAAGCTGCAATTTTTGGGCAATGAGTTCATCGTTCAATCCCAGTTCGCGCAACAGTGAGACCATTGCAAGTTTTGCGGCGCGCTCGCCTTCGCGTTTGCCTTCTAACTTACCTTCTTGTTTGCCTTTCAAAAGCCCCTCGGCTTTGCCTTCTTCAAAGGCTTCCTTGTAAAAGGCGGTCTCCTTCAAACCAAGTTCTTCTTGAATCTTCAACATTTTTCGTATCTCCTCTCGCGTTAAGGTTCTGAATTTGTAACTCAAAATCTGTTCAATCAAATCCAACTCAACGACACTCGCTTTCTGCGCTATCTTTCGCGCCCGCATGCCCATCACTTCTTCTGACGCAATTAACAACTTGAACAACTCTACCGCCGTCTCTTCCGATTCAGGAAGTTCGTCCAAATATACGCGCACCACACGCTTGGATTCAAGCAACTCATCGTAAGCCTCAATCTGCTTGGGCTCAATGCTACGAGACAGATAAATCACGACCGCGCGCCACTTCTTGGCACGATACTGTTTGAGATAAAGAAAAATCTCGGCGAAGAATCGGGCGTAAAAATGTTCGTCGGCTTGAAATTGTGCTTCTACGAAGTAGACTTCATCATCATTGTTTTTGGGCGTGAAGACGCCGTCAATGCGGAAGGCAGTTTCTTTGAGTTCAATGGATTTGAAGTCATAGCGCAAGGCGTCGTTCGGGTCTCTGCCAATGAGCGTGAAAAAACCTTGTGGCACAAGTTGCAAAAGCAGATAAACAAGTTTGTCAGTGTACATTTGAAACTCACTTGGGGGTTACAAGCCGCGCCGCACAATGTCGTGAATGCGAATCAATCCCACACTTTTCTTGCCATCAACAACGGGCAAGACGGAAATTTGAGACGGACGGTTTTCCATCACATCTAAGGCTTCAACGGCAAGCCGCTCGGCTGAAATGGTGATTGGGTTTTTCGTCATCATCGTTTCAGCAGTCAGGTGCTCGAGTTCAGTCGCCTTCACGCGCTGAACAATGCGCCGCACATCGCCATCGGTGATAATGCCGAGCAAGTTTCCGTCGCTATCGACAACATTGACCGCTCCAAGACTTTTCTCCGAAAGCACGCGAATCACTTCAAGCCAAGAAGCCAGAGGCAGAACCGTCGGGTTATCGTTGCCGCTGTGCATTAAATCCGAGACGCGAAGCGTGAGGCGTTTGCCTAAGCGTCCTGCGGGGTGATTGAAGGCGAAGTCTTCAGCGTTAATGCCTTTGGCACGCATGACGGTCATGGCGAGCGCGTCGCCGAGTGCGAGCGCGACGCTGGTGCTCGTGGTTGGGGCAAGGTTTAAGTAGCCTGCTTCTTTCTGAATCGTGGCGTTCAAAACCGCGTTGGCTTTGCGCGCTAATGTGGATTTGAGATTTCCAACAATCGCAATAATGGGAACGTGTCGATGATGCAGATGAGGCAAGAGCGCGAGCAGTTCGTCCGTCTCGCCGCTGTTGCTAATCGCAATGGCGACATCGTTTGACGAGATATAACCCAAATCGCCGTGCATGGCGTCGGTGGGGTGAATGGCAACGGCTTCGGTGCCGGTGCTCGTCATTGTGGCGGCGATTTTCTGCGCAATAATGCCCGACTTGCCAACGCCCAGCACTACAACCTTTCCTTTTGCCGAACAAATCAGCGATACGGCGCGCACGACGTCATCAGGGTTTAATTGTGCCGCGCATTGTTCAATCGCTTTTGCCTCGCTTTGAAGCAATTCGACAACTTGCTGAAACGCCGTCGCTTCTACTATTGAATGAATCATGGTTGAAATCTCGTTTTGCGCCGAAGATACCGCTTTTCACGGAAGGTTCAGCACATCGAGACGCACGGCTTTGGCGCGAGTTGCAGAATGAAGCATTAAAAAAAAGTTGATTCAAACAATTTATTTCACCAGCAACATTTTCTTCGTCGCTACAAAGCCGCCCGATTGCAAGCGATAAAAATACATTCCTGTTGAAAGTCCGTAGCGAGACGCAACGAATGAGTGTGTATATGTGCCCGCGTCTTGCCGCACATTCACAAGTGTTGCGACCTTTCTGCCTAAGACATCAAAGAGTTCCAACTTCACTTCGCCTGCCTCTTTGAGCACGTAAGTGATGAGGGTTGTTGGATTAAAAGGATTCGGATAGTTCTGCGAAAGGCTGTATTCACGCGGCGCAACGGCTGTGGTGATGTTGAGCGTAACTGTTGGCTTGGTTGTTAAGGATTTTACGTGAAAGTATTGAAAAATGCGGCGGTTACGAAATTATCTTTCTGTAAAGGAAGCGTGGGGGAGTGGGTGGTATGTTAATTCAAAGGTGGCACATCGCGCTTTGGGCGCACGGCATAATTGACCAAATAGTCATAAAGGCGAATAAGGCGTGAGTTTTGTTCTTTTTGGTCAATCCAGTGTCCGATAAATCCAATCGTGCGAGCCATCACAAAGAAGCCGTTGAGCGCGTGTTCAGGAAAGCCAAGGTCGATGAGAATCGCGCCGATTGCGCCATCTAAGTTCAAAATCAAGGTTTCTTTTTTGAGTGTGGTAACTTTCTCGACTTCGAGCGCAAAATCCAAGCACGGCGTTTGAAGAGACGGACGGCTTTTGACAAACGAGACAAGCGATTTGACACGCTTATCAGGATTGCGCAAACTTTTGACGCGATGCCCAATGCCGGGAACAGGTCCGACATTTGCTTTCATGTAAGCAAGGAAGCCGGGAATATCGTTGCGATAAGATGTTGCGCCGAGTTTGAAGTATTTGCCTGCATCAGAAACTGCGCCGCCGAATCGAGGTCCAATCATAATTAACCCAGCGGCAACGGCTTGTGGCAGCGCGATGCCTGCACACGCGGCAAGAATCGTGGCTAACGCGCCCGAGACGGCAGGTCCATGGTCAGCCGAAAGAATGATAATGCGTTTAATGACTTCGGCTTGTTCTTTGGTCGGAAGTTCCTTGTTGAAGAGCAGACCGATAAGGTGTTCAATGCTGTAGCCTTTTTCAATGAGTTCAGTGGCGGCGTAGCCCAAGTAGAGCGGCTCTTCGCCGCGGTCGTCGGAAATCGTGGTGCGAACAAGGGGTTCGACGAAAACTTGTCCGCGCTTGAGCGATTCTTCGATTTGCAAGGGTAAATCGCGTGGTGGTGCGGTTTCGGTTTTTTTGGCGATAGTGCCATCGGCGAGCAAGGTTTGATAGACGCCGTGAATGGCATCGCCGAGTGCGCCGAAGGTTTCAGGCACGAGCGCGCCTGCCTCGCGAAAGGCTTGGAGTTTGTGCCGAGCCGAGCCGATTCCGCCTTTACCTTCTTTCGCGCCTGCATGTCCGAACTTCATGCCCTTTGGCAGAACTTCTTGGCACAGCCCGCTGACGGTAGCAATGAGTTTAATGCGGCGTTTCGTTTTGCCATACCACGCGGCGGCTTCTTCTTCCAAAGTGCCGCCCATTTCACCGACTAACACAACGGCTTTGGTTTGCGGGTCGGCTTCGAACAAGTCTAAATACGTAACGAAATCGGTGCAGGGGTAGGTATCGCCGCCGATGCTAATGGCAGTTGTAATGCCGTCGGCAAATTGCGAGCAAAGCCACATCAGTTCATTCGTCAAGCCGCCTGATTTCGTGAGCACGCCAAACGAACCGGGACGATGCAGTTTGCACAGTTTCAAGTTTCGGTATTCGCCGCCAATCACGCCTAAGCGACATTCGCCTGCCGACATCACGCCAATCGCCGAAGGACCGTTCACCAATTTGTTTTTCTCCTTGGAAAGTCTAATCAACCCTTTCGCATCTTTTTCAGGAACGCCTTCGGCAATGATGGAGACGAAAGAAATGCCGTTGGTCTCTAAGGCTTCTTTGGTGATGGAGAAAACTTTATCGGCGCCGACATAAACGAGTGCCGTGTTGATAGTGGGGTGTGCGGCATGAGCCTCGGCAAGGCTTGCATAAACAGGAATGCTCAAAAATTGATTGCCGTATAAAACCTCGACGGTTTTGCCTGCATCGGGCGGATAAACAAAGGCAAGCACATTGAGCGGCTGTCCCATCATATAGCAAAATTCTGCCATGCGCTTTGCGGCGTTTTGTCCTGCACGCGCTCCGACAATAACAACTTTGGATTGCTCAGTTGCGATGATAGACATATTGGAATTAGTTTTTTTCGGATTGAATGGCTTTATCGACGATGGATGTTAAAGGCGTATAGCGGTCGAAGACGTGAATATCGAAGCCTTCGTGGCGCAGTTGGCGCATGGCGTCTAAGCCTTGTTCCTCATTTGGTCCGCCGCGCCGCACCCAAATTTTGACGCCATCGAGTTTGCCTTGTGCTTTGGCTTTGCGCAGTCCGTTGATGATGCCGTTGAAGGTGGCTTTCACGTCGGTGAAGTTGGCAATCGCGCCGCCGATAATCAAGTGCTTGATATTCGGAAGTGAACAAACTTTTTCAGTGAGGGCTTCGACTGCCCAATCGGGCGGGTCGCCTGAATACTCGGCATAATTGGCAATGCGCCGTCCTAAGGCGATAACCGCATCGGCATAAAACACGGACGCGCCACCGCCTGCAGGGAGCAAGGCAATATCGCCGCCCGGAACTTGAACAAACTTGACAGAGCCTTTAATGCGCGCATCGATTTCCATAATGGCTAATTCATCGGGCGTCAAGGGACGACCAAATTCCGAGACAGGCGCAAAACTCCAATCAGGGTGGCGAAACTTTGCCGTCATATCTAACTCAACCACGGCATCGAGCGCGGCAAAGCGCATGGTTTTTTTGGCAACCACCAACGGATTGATTTCAATCGAGATTGCATCTTCGTTGTCGTAGCACAAGAAGACGCGATGTGTAATTTTGGCGACGCGCTCGGCAAGGTCCGACTCAAACCCGGCTTGACAGGCAAGTTCAATGAGCTGCGCGTGCGAGGGTGTGCTATCAATTGGAACGATAAGCCGTTTGACGGTTTCCCAATGCTCTTCAATTTCAACGCCGCCGTGCTTGGAGAGCAAAATTTCCGCCCCTTCACGAATCGAGCGAACGCACAGGTAATACTCTTCATCGTGCTCGAGCATTTCAGCCACTAACACTTGCGAAATGGAAATCTCTTGAACGCGCTTGCCGAGCATTTCTTGTGCGGCTTGAATTGCGCCGCTCAAATCCAAGTTGAGTTTGACAAGTCCAAGTTTGAAGCGTCCGCCAATGGCTTCGTGCGCTTTGACGACGAGTTTGCTTTCGGTAAGCCACTTGTTGACTTGTGAGAGCGTGAGAAGTTGTTCAGCCGAAGAGATAACAAGATGAGCTGGAACAGGAACGCCCCACTTCTCGAAGAGTTTCATTGCAGGGCTTTCAAGAATTTTTGCCATAGTTGTGAATTGGTTTTTAAGGTGCGTTTTGGAAAATATGCAAAAAGTTTGAGTTCTGTTCGGAAGCCGCTGAAGCGTTTGGAGAGAGAGGGAAGTTGGCTAACTCAAATGCCCACAATACAGTTGGCACCTTATGTTTTTCAATGCTATTCATTCAAGCAAATTCTGATGTTATTTCTCCAAGTAGCCGATATAGACCCAGTCGCCCCAGATGTTTTCGCAGATATGGTTTTTAATGCCCAGCGCATTGACAAGTACAGACTTGATAGGGAAAAAATTGATATGCTCATCGAGTGTGTAGTAGTAGTATTTTTGGCGTGGGACGACAACAATTAACTGTCTTCTTGTGATACGCTTCAGCTCTGAAATTGCTTTACTCAGATTTCGCACATGCTCCAAAGTATGGTGGCAGGTTACAATATCAAATGATTTGTCGTCGAACGGCAGGTTTTCAATATTTGCTTGATGATATGTAACGCCATTGATAGCCACATGTTCAAGCAAATCGCAGGCATGCACTTCATACTTTTCCAGTGCTGCAACTTTGCTAGCAAAGTAGCCACCACCGCACCCGACATCAATCACAGACTTTGCGCTCTGGTCTAAGGCACGCATGATAAACTCTACACATCTAGTGCTCAAGTCTGTTACGCGGTCTCTTGCCAAAGAATCCAATTCTTGGTAGAACCTCGCAAACTCTTCATCAGACCAGCCATAGACGAGCGATTTAGGTTCATAACTTTTTCTATATTCTTGCCCTTGAACCAGATGTAGAAGAGCGGATACATGAACAATTTGCTATCGCGGATGATAGGCGGAATGCATTCGTCGAGTATGAACCGTATCGCGTTTGTTAGGTTGCGATTCATTGCGACTGCAAGGCTTTAATTTGCTGTTTTTTTTGTTTTTTCTCCGCTTTGAAGCGCGCATTTACCTTTCTTTTAATAGCAAACAAGCCTACTAACATTTTCAGCGAGTCTTTGATGGGCGAGACTCTTGAATTTGGGGAGTTTATCCATGTTACCCCAACTTCTTTAACCGAGAAGCCTAATTTCCTCGCCCAGAGCAAGACTTCCACATCGAAGCCAAAGTGTGTGGTCTCGACGCGCGCAAAAATCTCTTTGGCTACTTGGTGTCGAAATGCTTTGAACCCACACTGTGTATCACGGATGCCATCTATGACCAGCATGCGCACAATCCGATTGAAAATTTTTCCCATTGTTTCGCGGTAAAAGGGTTGGTGCCGCACGATGTTTGAGTCAGGTTGACCGCGCGAGCCAATCGCCACATCTGCACCTTGCTCCAAGGCTTCTACTACCTTTGCAATTTCTGTTAGAGGTGTTGAAAGGTCAGCATCCATAAAAAGAATAATCTTTCCTTTTGCCTGCATCACACCGTGCTTAACGGCTGCACCTTTACCCATATTTTCAGGCAAGATTTCCAGCGTTAAGCGCGAGTTTGGTGATGTGTGCTCAAAACGACGCACAATCTCAGCAGTACGATCCATGCTGCCATCATCTACCACAATAACTTCCCAATCCAGAAAATGCTTGGGCAGAAAGAGTGTAACTTCTTGTAAAGACGCTTCTATGCGTTTCTCCTCGTTGAAAGCGGGTATGATAATTGAAATCTGCATCGGTGTGGATATAGGCGCGGGTTAAGTTCGAGACGCTTGCGCGTTCTTCTTCTAATCTTGTCTGCATGATGTAGTATGCAGGATGGTTGAGTGCAAATCCCATCAAAAGTTCAGATCGAGCAGACATTGCAGCGGTGCATGGGCCATTGTAAAAACCAACATATCTATTCTAATTTAATCCAAAATTAGGTTTGGGTTGTTATGCGGCATCAATATCTGAAAGTTGAAAAATTCCAAAAGTTGCAAGAGTGCTTCCAAAACAGGAATGAAGAAAATGAGAACATAAAACCGAACATACAAACATCTTGTCAGTAGATTCCCATAAAAGTTCAGGGCTTTCAAGAATTTTTGCCATAGTTGTGAATTGGTTTTTAAGGTGCGTTTTGGAAAATATGCAAAAAGTTTGA
>JBKBRB010000025.1:0-22285 GCA_046292465.1 Chloroherpetonaceae bacterium | reverse complement strand
GGCATTGACCCTGAAACAAGCCAGATACCGGCACTCTCCATCAATGCGACGGCGATAAAAGATGTCGCGCAAACGCTAATTGCGTTGGCGGAGCAGTATGGAGCAAGAATGCAATTGGCGAACCGTTGACGTGTCGTAAAGAAGGGCAAGAAATCTATTATCCTGAATGAAGCGTGAGAAGTGGCTCGGTTCCCGCCACTACCCGCTGTTCACTGATTGCTCATTAAAACTGTATTCTTCGCTTCGCTCGCAATAACCCTGTATGCTATTCCAGACGGCGTGAACAATCTCCTACGGTAAAAGTTTTTAATCTCAAAACCGATGCTTGCGCGTTTTTTTTTGTTGAGTCTTGATTCCTCAAAGCATGATGCGTAATTTCCCTGAAACAAGTGAACTTGCAATTAACTCGAACATTAAAAATGAACCGCCTCGTCTACTACTTCAACCTCGTTCGGCTTTCTCTCTTTCAAATCTCTTTTGGGATCATCTACGCTATTCTCACCGATACGCTCAACCGCGTGATGACGATTGAACTTGGCATTGCCGCCTTTATCGTCGGCGGATTGATTGGCATACGCGAATTGATGGCATTTTTAGGCGTGAAAATTTGGGCGGGAAACCTTTCCGATAAAACGCACTTCTTTGGCTATCGACGCACGCCCTTTGTCTTGGGCGGCTTGCTTGTCAGTGCTGTTGCGTTCTCGCTGATTGCGCCAGCGGCGTTCAAAATGCAAGACAACTTTTGGGTGGGTTTAATTGAATTGATAGTGATTTTCACCGTGTTTGGCATTGGCTACCACGCCTCACTGACGACCTACTACGCACTCATTTCCGACTATGCAGGCGAGAAAAATTTGAGCAAAGTTGCCGCTGTGAGTTGGTGCTTGATGGTGCTGACAGGCATTTTTACGGCAGTAGCGATGTCAAACTATCTGAAAGATTTTACAAATGAAAAATTGGCAACAGCCATGACAACGGCAAGCCTAATTGCCTGTGCCATTGGATTTTCAATGATTGTTGGACTGGAACGGCGATATGAAGAACTTGATGCCAAAAAGGAAGAATCGCTCACCTTCCTTCAATCTATAAAACTCATTAACACCTCGCCGATTACTAAAGCGTTTGCGTTTTACATCTTCATTTCCATTTTCGCCGCCTTCGGTCATGAACTCATCATGGAGCCGTTTGGCGCCGATGTGCTTGGACTTTCCGTTTCAGATACGACGAAGTTCCGTCAGTATCTCGGTTCATCGCAGTTGCTCTTTATGTTGCTTACAGGTTTTTTCATCAACCGAATTGGCATTAAAAACGCAGTTATCACAGGCAACGCGATTGCAACCGTCGGATTTTTAATGTTGATGGGCGCGGGAATTTCGCAAAGCGTGCCGATGCTTTATTCCGGATTGATTACGGTTGGAATTGGATTAGGATTTTGCACAATTGGAAACATCGTGTTCATGATTTCCATGCATGCAGGACGAACAGGCTTGTATATCGGGCTTTGGGGGACGGCGCAAAGTGTGGCGATGTTTTCAGGCGATATTGGAATGGGTGCATTGCGCGATGTGATGCTTCATCTTGCTTCACCCATGATGGCTTACGGGATTCTTTTCGCGGTCGTTATTCTTGCCTTCACGATTTCGACGGTAATGGTGCCGCGCTTCTCGATTGAAAAATTTGAAGAAGAAAGCCGCGTCTCGCTTGAAAAAATGCTCGCGGTTGCAAGCGATTAAACCCAAACATCTGAACATAACGCACATCGTTTTCAAGAGGTCATCTTGCTTGATTGAACAGCATGCATTAAATTCAGCACAATTTTTCAGAACAAGTCCATTGAAAAATGTAAAGCAACTTGTAAGGTAACTAACCCAAACGCGATATGTTTTATCACAGGTTGGGAGCAATCCCACCGAAACGACACATTCAATTTCGCAAGCCTGATGGGTCGCTCTACGCCGAAGAATTGATGTCGACCAAAGGCTTTTCAGGCATTTACACCAACGCCTATAGGCAATCGCCCCCTACAAAAATTCAACAAATCGGAAAAACAGAAGTGCTCTCGCTGGTGGCGCATCGTGAAGATGAACTGCGTGTTTATCATTTGCGCATGAAAACGGCGGAGCGCAAGGGCGATTACCTCTCGTCGCGCGTGCCGATTTTGTTTAATGCAGATACAACGCTCTACATTGCCTTGCCACAAGACGAAATGACGTACTTCTATCGCAACGGTGCCTCTGACGAAGTCGTCTTCGTGCATGAAGGGAGTGGCACGCTTGAAAGCGAACTTGGGGAAGTCATCTTCAAGCAAGGCGATTATGTGGTGATTCCGCGCGGCATTACGCATCGATTTGTGTTCAAGGAGCAACCGCGTCTGTTCATCGTTGAAACCCATTCGCCGATTCAAACGCCGAAGCGATACCGCAACGAGTTTGGACAGTTGTTGGAGCATAGCCCTTACTGCGAGCGCGATATTCGTCCGCCACAAAACTTAGTAACGAAAGAAGAAAAGGGCGTTTTCGAAGTGCGCGTCAAAAAAGGAAATCTAATCGCGCGATATGAATACGATTATCATCCGTTTGATGTTGTTGGTTGGGACGGGTTTTATTTTCCGTTTGCGTTCAGCATTTATGATTTTGAGCCGATTACAGGACGGATTCATCAGCCGCCGCCGGTGCATCAAGTCTTTGAGGCGCACAATGTGGTGATTTGTAATTTCGTGCCGCGCCTGTTTGACTATCACCCACAGGCAATTCCTGCGCCGTATAATCACAGCAACATTGATTCCGACGAAGTGCTTTACTATGTCGACGGGAATTTTATGAGCCGTCGAGGAATTGATGTCGCATCATTAACCTTGCACCCGGGCGGAATTCCACACGGACCGCATCCGGGAACGGTCGAGAAGAGCATTGGTGCAAAAGAGACAAACGAATATGCCGTGATGATTGATACATTCAAGCCCTTGCATTTGACGGTTGACGCCATGCAGTTTGATGATGCGAACTATCCGATGAGTTGGAGTGTTTGAGGGCGAAATAAGCCCAGAGAAACGAGTGTGTTGTTAATACTCTAATCATTCTCTAATCATAATTCTTTGTTGTTGATATGGGCAGAATCTCGCAAAAAGTGTTGGTGCTGAATCAAAGCTACGAGCCGATGAGCGTCTGCGACGTCAAAAAGGCGATTATTCTCGTCTTTGCGGGCAAAGCCGAAATGGTGGCGACCTATCCCGACCAATTCATTCGCTCGGTCTCGGCGGAATTTCCCATTCCATCGGTTGTTCGATTGATGGTGTTTATTGCGGTGCCGTATAAAAAAATTATGCTCACGCGCCGAAACATCTTGCGCCGCGATGGCAATCAATGCCAATACTGCGGACGCACAGATGGACTAACGATTGACCACATCATTCCAAAATCACAAGGCGGCACTGATACTTGGGAAAATTTGGTAACGGCATGCACCAAATGCAACAACAAAAAAGCCAATCGCACGCCCGAACAAGCTGGCATGCAACTGCGCCGAAAACCCATTCGCCCGACGCACATTATGTTCATGCAACGCTTCATCGGCAACATTTCCGATACTTGGAAGCCGTATCTTTACATGGGATAAGCAAGGCGACTGAAAAAACGGTCGCCTTTTTTATTACCACTCCCATTCTCGCTTCTTGCCCATCGCTCGTGAATTAAAATCGTCCAAAACGGCTATTTGAAAATGATGCTTCTTGCCTGCTTCTGACTTTAATTTCATACATTCTACATAACCCCACAGAGCGCACGAAAAAAGAAGTTTCGTTAAGTAACCACAAGGAGTAGTAACATGTCCGCACTCATTGATTCTTCCAAGAAAATCCAAACAGAAAAAAAGTTCATCACGATAGACGGCAACGAAGCCGTTGCACGTGTTGCATATCGAACGAACGAAGTGATTGCCATTTATCCGATTACACCTGCTTCATCGATGGGCGAACTTTCAGACGAATGGGCAAGTCAGCATGTAAAAAATGTATGGGGAACGGTGCCGACCGTTGTCGAGATGCAATCCGAAGGCGGCGCGGCTGGCGCAGTTCACGGTGCCTTACAGACAGGCGCACTCACCACCACCTTCACGGCTTCGCAAGGCTTGCTGTTGATGATTCCGAATATGTATAAAATTGCAGGGGAACTGACGCCGTTTGTTTTGCATGTGGCGGCACGCTCTCTGGCAACGCACGCACTTTCCATCTTCGGAGACCACAGCGATGTAATGGCGGCACGTGCCACAGGCTTTGCAATGCTTTGTTCAAACTCGGTGCAAGAAGCACACGACTTTGCCTTGATTGCCCAAGCCGCAACGCTCGGCGCACGCGTGCCATTTGTGCATTTCTTTGACGGATTCCGCACCTCGCACGAAATCAACAAAATCGAAGAACTCTCCGACGATGTGATTCGCGCCATGATTTCTGACGACTTAATTGCCGAACACCGTCGTCGACGGCTCGCGCCTGAACACCCCGTTATTCGCGGCACGGCGCATAATCCCGACACATACTTTCAAGCGCGAGAACGCTCGAATCCGTTTTACATCACCACGATTGATGTCGTCGATGAAATGTTCAAGCGATTTGAGGCACTAACAGGGCGACGCTATCACCTTTATGAATACTTCGGCGCGCCTGATGCTGAGCGCGTAATGGTGATGATGGGTTCGGGTGCAGAGACAGCAAAAGAAACCGCAAAGTATCTGAACAAAAACGGCGAGAAGGTGGGCGTGTTAGCCGTGCGATTGTTCCGTCCGTTCAGCACATTGCACTTCTTAAAAGCCCTGCCCAAGAGCACGAAAGCCATTGCCGTTTTAGATAGAACAAAAGAATCCGGCGCAACCGGCGAGCCGCTTTATCTCGATGTGATGAGCGCGCTCTACGAAGGGCTTGAACCGCAACAGTTGCCGAAGGTCGTCGGCGGTCGATACGGTCTCTCTTCAAAAGAATTTACGCCTGCTATGGCGAAAGCCGTGTTTGATAATCTCAAAAAGGAAACGCCGAAAAATCATTTCACGGTCGGAATTACGGACGACATCACACACACGAGCCTCGAAGTAGAGCCTGATTTCACGATTGAATCCGACAACGTAGTGCGGGCGATTTTTTACGGACTTGGTGCAGATGGAACGGTTGGCGCAAATAAAAACTCGATTAAAATTATCGCCGAAAACACCGACCATTACGCGCAAGGCTATTTCGTTTATGACTCGAAGAAATCGGGGTCGATGACCATTTCGCATTTGCGCTTCGGCACTGAGCCAATCAGCGCGCCGTATCTTATCAACGAAGCGCAATTTTTGGCGTGCCACCAATGGCAATTTGTAGAGCGTTACGACATGCTCAAACGCTTGAAGAAAGGCGGAACATTTTTGCTCAACGCGCCCTATTCGGCTGATGAAATTTGGGATAAACTGCCGCGCTTGGTTCAAGAAGAGTTAATCGCGAAAAAAGCAAAATTCTATGTGATTGATGCTTACAAAGTCGCACGCGAAAACGGCATGATAGGACGCATTAACACCGTGATGCAAACATGCTTCTTTGCGATTTCAGGCGTGCTTGAAAAAGACGAAGCCATTGCGGAAATCAAAGAATCAATTCGGAAGACTTACAAGAAAAAAGGCGAAGAGGTGGTTGCAAAAAATATCGCCGCCGTCGATAACACATTAGCGCATTTGTATGAAGTGAAAGTCCCCGAAGTAGCGACAAGCCAAGTGCAGATGCACTCGCCCGTTACGCCAGATGCGCCCGACTTTGTTGTAGAAGTGTTGGGAAAAATTATTCTCGGCGAAGGCGATTCGCTCCCGGTAAGTGCTTTTCCGATGGACGGCACATATCCTGTTGGCACGGCGCAATACGAGAAGCGAAATTTGGCAGAAGAAATACCGTCGTGGGATTCAAGCCTGTGTATTCAATGTGGAAAGTGCGCGATGATTTGTCCGCACGCCGCTATTCGTGTCAAAGTCTATGAGCCAAGTGTTTTGGTCAATGCGCCTGAAGGCTTCAAGACGACCGAAGGCAAAGACCGCAGTTGGCAAGGACTGAACTACACGATTCAAGTTGCGCCCGAAGATTGCACAGGGTGCTCGCTCTGCGTCGACATTTGTCCCGCGCAAAGCAAACAAGTGCCGAACCATAAGGCGTTGGATATGGTGCCGCAAGCCCCGATTCGCGAGCGCGAAAGAAAGAACTGGGCATTTTTCCTCGAGATTCCCGAATACGACCGTCGCAATATCAATGTCAGTGTAATTAAGCAACAGCAACTTCAACAACCGCTCTTTGAGTTTTCAGGCGCGTGTGCGGGGTGCGGTGAAACGCCTTATCTCAAACTCCTGACGCAACTCTTCGGCGATAGAGCCATCGTTGCCAATGCAACAGGATGCTCGTCTATCTTCGGTGGCAATCTTCCAACGACGCCTTGGGCAAAAAACAAAGACGGCTACGGTGCGGCGTGGGCAAATTCGCTCTTTGAAGACAATGCCGAGTTCGGCTACGGCTTCAGAATCTCGATTGATAAACAACGCGAATTTGCTATCGAATTGCTGAAAGCACATGCGGTGGACATCGGCGAAGACCTCGTCGAGAGCATCATCAACGCCACGCAAAAAACCGAAGCCGAGATTTATGATCAACGCCAGAGAGTCGAGCACCTCAAAGCGCGATTGCGCGACCTCGAGCACGATTGGGCAAAGCGGCTCTTGGAAATCGCCGATATGCTCGTCAAAAAATCGGTGTGGATTGTCGGTGGCGATGGTTGGGCATATGACATTGGCTACGGCGGATTAGACCACGTGCTTGCAAGTGGCAAGAACGTCAATATCCTCGTGCTCGATACCGAAGTTTATTCTAACACGGGCGGACAAGCCTCGAAAGCCACGCCGCGCAGTGCGATTGCTAAATTCGCCGCCTCAGGCAAAGTCGCACGCAAAAAAGATTTAGGCTTAATGGCGATGACCTATGAAAATGTCTATGTCGCCAGCATCGCCATCGGTGCGCGCGACGAGCATACGCTCCGCACATTTTTAGAAGCCGAAGCCTACGACGGCGTTTCGCTTATCATCGCTTATTCGCACTGCATTGCGCACGGCATTGAAATGCACGACGCCCTGCATCATCAAAAATCTATGGTTGATTCAGGACAATGGCTCTTGTATCGCTACAACCCTGAACTGATTGCCAAAGGCGAAAATCCGCTGAAGCTCGATAGCAAGCCACCAAAAACGACAGTGAGAACGTTCTTGGAATCCGAAAATCGATTCAAGCAGTTGCAAAAATTGCACCCCGACGAAGCCGAAAAACTTTTCGCCGAAGCCCAGCACGACGCCGAAATGCGCTATCATCTCTACGAATTTTTAGCCTCACGAAAATTCAACGGGAAGTAAAGTCGCTGCGATGGTGAAATATCGGACGGGGTTTCTTTCTCTTGTGAGAGAAACCTCGTCTTTTTTTGATTCGTGGGAAAAGAAGTTGCTTTTGAAACGAAAACTCTCTATGTTTAATGGCTCATCGCCGCATACTGCACAGCCATAACTTTTCTTGAAGATGTTAAAAATGCAAGCGTTGCAAGAACGGGACGCGTTGTTCGCAGCAGTATTTGACGAATCGGCAGATGCAATTTTCCTTGTCGATGTGCACAACGAAACAGTTCACGACTGCAACCGCCGTGCTGTTGAACTCTTTGAGGCACCCTCGAAAGCCCACTTAATTGGAAGAACGATTTCAGAGTTTCAGAACGACCCAACGCCTGTCGAGATAATTGAACAAGACTCCTTACGCCTCGAGCAAGGCCAAACCATTACACGCGAACAAACTTACAAAACCCAACGTGGAAATCTCTTTATAGGAAATGCTAGCACAAAACGAATCAAAGTGGATAGCGAGGCTATCGATCTTGTTCGCATTACCGACATTACGCGTTACAAGCATGCAGAAGAAGCCAGAAAAGAAAGCGAACGACGCTACAAAGAACTGATTGTCAATGCCAACGATATTGTGTTTTTGACCGATAAAGACGGATACTTCACCTACATCAATCCAGTAGGTTTACGCATTTCGGGATACGACCGAGAAGAGATTATCGGCAAGCATTTCACTGAACTGATTGCACCTGAATCGCGACTTGCCGCGAAGCGGTTTTATGCAATTCAGTTTCAACGCAAAACGCTCAACACGTATTTTGAATACGCCTTTTACACCAAGTTCGGTAAGCGCATTGAGGTAGGGCAAAACGTGCAACTGATTTTAGAAAACGGACAAGTAACCGGCTTTCAAGCAATTGCACGCGACATTACAGAGCAGAAAAAAATCATTGCGGCGCTTGAAGAACGAGAGCGGTTGTATCGTGCCTCATATGACGATAATCCGCTCATGCTCTTTACCTTGTCGCAAGACAGTACGATTCTCGCCGTCAATCAATCAGGAGCAGAGCAGTTAGGCTATAAAGTAACGGAACTTGTTGGGTGTTTATCAACAAAGGTGATTTATGAAGAAGACCAAGCGTTGCTGATGAAGTTCATTAAAAACGCGCTGAAAAATCCTGATAAAATTACAAAGTGGGAACTCAGAAAGGTTCGTAAAAACGGCTCGGTGATTTGGGTTCGAGAAACGGCGCGCGTGCTCAAGGACCGAAACAATCAAGACGTTCTTTTTATCGTTTGCGAGGATGTAACCGATAAGAAAAACGCGGAAACGCGCCTCAAAGAAAGCGAAGAACGCTATCGATACCTGACGGCAAATCTGCCACAAACCGTTGTTATGCTCTTCGACAAAGAGCTCAAATACATGCTTGTCGACGGCTCGCTCAACGACCAACAACGTTTGCGCTCCATCGGCATTGAAGGAAGAGCGTTGGCTGAGGTTCACCCGCATCTTGCCGAAATTTTTACGCCACTCTACAAAAAAGCGCTTGAAGGACATACGTCGGTTTTAGAGCATCAAATCGACGGTAACTTTTACTCGTTCCAAATTCTCCCTGTCCGAAATCGCGAGCGAAAAGTTTATGCAGGAATGGTGGTAGCGCAAGACATCACTATGCGTAAAGCGGCGGAAGAAACCTTGAAACTTGCCCGCGACGAAGCTGAAGCCGCCAATCGTGCTAAGTCGGAATTTCTCGCCATGATGTCGCACGAAATCCGAACTCCGATGAACGGCATTATCGGCATGATTAGCCTGTTGCAAAACACGCCGCTCACCAAAGAGCAAAAAGAATTTGTTGAGACGATACGCAGCAGTAGTGACGCGCTGTTGGAAATCATCAACGATGTGTTGGACTTCTCCAAGATTGAATCGGGCAAACTCGAACTGTCTATTGACGCCTTCGATTTAGCCGAGTGTGTTGAAGATGCATGTAATCTATTTGCAGCAAAGGCAGCGGAAAAACATATTGAACTCATTTGCGACATTTCCAAAACTGTTCCTTCGTTCATCAAAGCTGATGCGTCGCGCCTGCGCCAAGTTTTAGTCAACCTGCTAGCAAATGCAGTCAAGTTTACTGAAAAGGGCGAGGTTGTCTGTTCGGTCGAGTTAACGGAAATGAATGGTTTGATTGCGGAATTGCACTTTACTGTGCGTGATACGGGGATTGGCATTCCTGCGGAGAAATTCGATCGAATCTTTCAACCCTTTTCCCAAGTCGATGCCTATTCGAGCCGAAAACACGGCGGAACTGGTCTGGGCACGGCAATTTGCGAGCGATTAGTAAAATTGATGGGTGGAAAAATTTGGTTCGAAAGCCAAGTCGGAAAAGGCACTGCCTTTCACTTTACGCTTTCCGCGCCGATTGCACCCCAACAACATCCGCTCGGGCAATCCTCTGACGAATCTCTCTTGAAAGGCAAGCGTGTGCTTATCGTTGATGATAATGCAACAAACTGTCGCCTGCTCGCTTCGCAAGCCGAGTGCTTGGGAATGGTCGCTTCCGTAGCATTATCAAGTCATAATGCAATTGAATTGATAGACGAAGCGCAGAAACGTTTCGCACCGTTTGATTTAGCCTTGCTCGACATGAACATGCCAATGCAAAACGGCGTTGAACTTGCAAAAACGATTCGTGCGCGATATCCCAACTTGAAAATACCAATGTTGCTCCTCAGTTCGGCAAGTAAGTCAGAACAAGAGGGAATCAGAGCAGCGGAATCGCTCTTTGCAGGCATTATGCTCAAACCTGTGCGGAAAAATCAACTTCTCAAGCTTATCGTTTCAGCACTTGCTCCGAAAAAGAACGATGAGTCAGAAACAAGGCAAGAAGAAAAAAGCGCCGAGATAGTAAAAAAAACATCGGTTAAGCCGCTTTCAATCTTGCTTGCTGAGGACCACCTGGTCAATCAGAAATTGATGATAGCAATGCTTGGAAAACTCGGCTATACGCCCGACCTTGCCAACAATGGCGTTGAAGTGTTGGAGAAATTAAAATCAAAACACTACGATATCATTTTGATGGATATTCAAATGCCTGAGATGGACGGCGTAGAAGCAGCGGAGCGTATCATCGCCGAATACCCGCCCGAATCGCGACCGAAAATCATTGCGGTTACGGCGCATGCGCTCAAAGGCGACCGCGAAAAATATCTCGCGCTTGGCATGGACGATTATCTCTCAAAGCCAGTTTCAATTGATGCAGTGCGCGGTATGCTCGAGAAATGGAGTGGAGATGCATTTACATCTGAAAAAAGCCATGTGCTACTCAGTCAGCAATTCTCTGATGCGCTCTTGAATCTTGAAACAATTGAAATGTTGCGCCAATTAGGCAATGCGACGGAATCGACGATGCTTCACGAGTTAATCAATCTTTTTGTGCGCAACGCGTCGGTGCAATTGCGTCAGTTAGAGTCAGCAGTTAAAACAAAAGATTACAAAAGCCTCAAAGAAGTTGCGCATGGGCTCAAAGGCGCGTGTATGAACGTTGGGGCGGCGCGTATGTCGAGTATTTGTATTGCAATTGAACAAGCGGCGCAGTCGCAAGCGCTCGAACTCGTGGCGCGCTATCTTGAAACATTAAAGCGCGTTTATTCAGAGACAATGGCGGCAATGAAAAAGCATCTGTAATCACTGATTCCTGATAGATTCCACCCACCGTGCCAACCACTCGGATTGCTTTTTAGAAGCAAGGGTATGGTCGATATCGAGAAGCGTATAAGCGGCTTCTTTTGCCCAATCTGACTGAACCTCAACATCGGTGCGCACAGGCAAGCGATAAAACTTTTCCGCCTGTTCATTCAAACTTTCCTTGCTGGTTACGAACTCATAGAACTTCTTTGCGCTCTCCAAATTCTTGCCACCTTTGACAAGCGCAATACCTTCTACGGCAACGACCGTTCCACTTTTCGGAACAATGAAACCGAACGGGAATTGATTTTGCCGTGCTTGCAAGAGTGCATCGGTCAAATTCCACAAGGTTACAAGGGCTTCGCCACGTGAGAGTTTAAGGTAAAGTTGTGAGGGGTCAGCAGCATAACTTTTCGTGTTGCCATGAAGCCGTGCGAGGTAGTGAAATCCTGAATCCAAAGAGCCAGTGCGCGCGAGTTCTTTGGCAATAAGCGCGGAAAAAATGGTGCGCATAGTGCCGCTTTGAACGGGGTCGCGAATCACGATTTTGCCTTTCCATTTTTCCAAAAGCAGTTCGTCCCAATCTTGTGGAGCAGTTGCTTTGGTGAGTTGTTCGCTATTGAACATGATACATTCAGGTGTTAGGAGCGAGGCATACCAAAAGTCGTTTGGAGAGTGATAGCGTGCCTCGACCTTATCGTGCCACGAGGGTTTGTAAGGCTCGAGCAAGCCTAAGGCTTCGGCTTGTTCGAATAAATCGCTCGGACCGCCCCACCACAGGCTGGCTTGGGGATTGCTTTTTTCGGTGCGAAGCCTATCAAGAGCCGTCTGTGCCCCCATGTCTAACCATCTTATGTCAATTGTGGGATTTTCTTTCTCGAAGGCTTGTTCAAAATAGCTGAGCATTTCTTTACCGTGCGGTGAATAAACAATCACGGTTTCTTTGGAAGATGGAGTGCACGAGAGCGCGAAAAGCGAGAAGAAAAAAGTGTAAAAAACGTGCATAAACGAGATATTGCGCATATGAAAAGTGAAAGCAGTCTTTGAGAGTAAGTCGTCTAAAATGCAAATACAAAAGGGCGGAAAATCTCCGCCCTTTTCGGTGAAGATGAAAAATTACTTTATGCTTTTGGCGGTTCAGCATCGGCAGGCACTTCGGGCACTTGTGCGTCTAGCGCATCCGAGGCTTCTTTAATCTTCTGCTTTTCGTTAGGATGCTGTTGCATATAGGCTTCAATTTCGTCTTTACTCTTGCCTTTGAAATACTCAAGCGCGGAAAGGATAATGCGGCGATTTTCCTTGTCGAACTCAATAACTTTGAGTGGTAATTCGTCGCCAATTTTGAACGAGGCGTTCATGTCGCGCACGCCGCCTTGCAAGAGATGCGAAGCCGGCACAAAGCCATCGACACCCATTGGAAGTTCAACAATAACGCCCTTCTCAATGATTTGTGTGATTTTGGCTTTTTGTTCCGTGCCAACCATATAAACCGTTTCAAACGTGTTCCACGGGTCTTCGGTAATTTGCTTATGACCTAACGCAATGCGACGCGCTTTGGTATCCACTTTGAGGACTTTAACCTCAATTTCATCGCCTTTTTTGACGAGCTCGCCAGGGTGGCGGATTTTCTTTGTCCAAGAAAGGTCGCTGATGTGAATTAAGCCGTCGACCCCAGGCTCGAGTTCAACAAACACACCGAAGTCGGTAAGGTTGCGCACGATACCCTTGTGGATGGTGTCGGGAGCATACTTTTGAGCGATTTTAATCCACGGGTCTTCTTCGACTTGCTTCATCGAGAGCGAAAGTTTCTGGTCTTCCTTGATGATGTTGAGAATGACGCACTCAACCTCTTGACCTAAGGTTACAAATTGGCTGGGGTGCTTGATGTGTTGCGTCCAAGACATTTCAGAAATGTGAACCAATCCCTCAATACCTTTCTCGATTTCGATGAACACGCCGTAATCAGCAATAGAAACGACTTTGCCTTTGACACGCGTGCCGGGAGCAAATCTTTCCTCGATGCTGTCCCACGGACGCGGCGTGAGTTGTTTCATACCAAGAGAAACACGCTGTTTGGCTTCATCATAGCCGATGACGACAACTTTAATCGGGTCGTCAAGCTTAACGGCTTCTGACGGGTGCGAAATGCGTCCCCAAGTGATATCGGTGATATGAACCAAGCCGTCCAGTCCGCCTAAGTCGACGAAAATGCCGAAGTCGGTAATGTTCTTAACTGTGCCTTCGAGAACCATGCCCACCTTGATGTTGGCAAGCATTTCTTTGCGGCGTGCTTCATATTCTTGTTCAATGATAACCTTGTGGCTAACAACGATGTTTTGTGTAAGCGGGTTAATTTTAACGACGCGGAAGTCCATCGTTTGACCAACGAGAACGTCGAAGTCGCGCACAGGCTTCACATCAATTTGAGAGCCGGGCAAAAACGCTTCGACACCGCTGAGCGAAACCGTCATACCGCCTTTGACGCGAGAGACAATTTTGCCACTGATAATCGTGCCTTTCTCGAGCGATTCGTAAATCTTTTCCCAAACGCGCGTTGTATCGGCTTTGCGCTTGGAAAGGATTAACTGCCCCATCTTGTCCTCAATGCTCTCGAGAAAGACTTCAATTTCATCGCCGACTTTAAGCGAGGCAGGATCTTTGAACTCCATCAAAGGAACAATGCCTTCGGATTTCAAGCCGACATCAATCGTGACGTCTTTTTCGTTAATAGAAACCACGCGACCTTTAACGATTTCACCTTCGGTGAGCTCGTTAAACGTGCCGGAATAGAGAGCCTCAAGTTGCTTCAATTCTTCGTCGTTATACTCGGCGAAGAACTTTGCAGGCTTTTGTTTTTTGGCGACAGGTGCGCCGTTGCCTTCTGCCGAATTCAGCGTCGGCATCGCTTCTGGTGGTTGAATTGACATTTATTTTTCCTTCTCTCTTAGGTTTGCCGCTTCCGATTCAGAGAGTAAAACCGGGCGGGTTTAGGTTAATGGAAATAGACAACAAAAACTTAAATCGAGACCGTTTCTTTGGGCGCAAAGGTTTTGCGAATCACATCAGCAATGAGTTCCATTTGCCACATCGGTGTAGAGGTCGCGCCACAAACGCCGACGCTTTCAACAGGCGAGCCGTCTTCACGCACAAACCATTCGGCTTGAAGTTCGCCTTCGTGTTCGGCAAAGTAGGTGCGCGGATTGGCTTCTTTACAGATGCCGAAAAGGACTTTCCCGTTTGAACTCTTTTTGCCTGCAACAAAAACAATCACTTCGTGT
Source organism: Chloroherpetonaceae bacterium (assembly GCA_046292465.1). Lineage (GTDB taxonomy): Bacteria > Bacteroidota > Chlorobiia > Chlorobiales > Thermochlorobacteraceae > JANWWM01. The sequence goes on along the minus strand of JBKBRB010000025.1, from coordinate 7,942 downwards.
TGCAAGGCGAATTTCGTCAGTTTTTCGTCGCGCCCTGACACTTGTCGGCAAATCGTGTCTTTGGCAAGAAATTCCACCGCTTCTTGATTCGTGGCATGTTCGTCAAATTTTTCGCTCGCGTCTTTTTCGGCGAAAAGTTTTTTGAGATTATCGCGCAGTTGGTAGAAGCCTTTGGTGTCTTGCGTCGTTTGTGTAAAGAGCACAGTTTTGCGCGAAAAATCAATCGGGGCAATCTCGCTTGGGTCGCTCAAATCGGCATGTTTGATGACAATCGCTTCATTGTTGCATTGACCATTCACACCAATGACTTCGGCGTGGTCTTTTTTGCCATAAATCAAAATTTGATAGCCTTGGTCGTAAAAATCTTTGACGCGGCGTTGCAGTTTAAGCACAACAGGGCAAGAGGCATCAATGAGCTCGAGGTTATTTTCCATGGCTAACTTGTATGTTTCAGGCGGCTCACCATGCGCACGAATCAAGACTTTTGTATTTGAAAGCGATTTTAAGTCGTCTTTCGTGATGGTCTTCAAGCCCATGTCGTTAAGCCGCTTTACTTCGACAGCGTTGTGAACAATATCACCAAGCGAATAAAGCGAGCCGCTCTCGGCAAGTTCGCCTTCCGCCATTTCGATGGCAAACTGCACCCCGAAACAAAATCCTGATTGCGAATCAACCGTAACTTTCATCTGCTACTCCTTTGAACAGTTAATTTTTTCCAAAGCTAATTGATAAATGCGCTCAACTTGTTGCTCAATCGTAAGCGACGATGTGTCAAGCACAACGGCATCGTCGGCTTTGCGAAGCGGCGAAACGGCACGGTTCATATCTTCTTCGTCGCGCTGCCGAATTTCGGCTTCGAGCGTATCGAGGCTCACATCAAGGTCAGCGTTTTGGGCTTTGAGCTCGGCATAACGGCGTTTAGCGCGTTCGCGTGCAGAAGCCATCATATAAATTTTGAGTTCTGCGTTCGGAAAAATCGCCGTGCCAATATCGCGCCCATCCATCACCACGCCTTTGGCTTCGCCTAACTTTTTTTGAATCTCCGAAAGCTTTTCACGCACCGCTTTCAGCGCGCTAATTTTGCTGACAAACTTGGAAACCTCATTTGAACGAATATCGGCTGTTACATCGCGTTCATCAAGCCAAACCTGCGCATCGCTCAAGCGAACATCGGTGTTTGCAACAAACCAACGCAAAAGCGCTTCATCAACAAGCAACGACTCTAAGAGGTTTTCCGATAAGGCTTTGAGCGTAAAAGCTCGATACATAGCGCCTGTATCGATATAAACATAACCGAGCTTCTTTGCAAGCAACTTCGCCGTTGTGCTCTTTCCTGACGCTGCAGGACCGTCAATTGCAATAACAATTTTTTTCTTCACCTCAGAAAATCGCTTTGTTGGCTTTCCAAAGCCTGTAATAATAGGTAAAAATCAGAGATTTTCCACATCGAGCGTTGACGAAAAGCCAACATTATCGCAAATTTGCAAGCTTCAAGTCGGAATGAAATACCGACAATTTCAATTGAACATGGTTACAGCACTTAAACCTGAAACGACCTGAAGAAGCAAAAACTAAGAACTCAAACAATGCCAAAGCAACAACCGACCGACGAAATGGGATTTCTCGACCACCTCGACGAACTGCGCATGCGGCTGTTGCGAGGACTTTTAGGCTTGGTTGTAGCCGTCGGCATTTGTGCCTACTTTTCCGATTTCATTGTCAATCAAATTCTCATTGCGCCGCTTCTCAAAAGCAGTCCAAACGTCAAACTGCAAAACCTTGTGCCCTACGGACAACTCACGCTCTATGTTCAATCCATCTTGTTCTCGGCGATTATTTTAGCATTTCCGTTTTTAGCCTATCAAATTTGGCAATTTGTGTTGCCCGGCTTGCTTCCCAAAGAGCGCAAAGCCGCGCGCTTCCTCGTGCTGTTCGTGAGCGTCTGTTTCTTTGCAGGCGTTTCCTTCGGCTACTTCATCGTGATTCCGTTCTCGCTGAACTTTTTTGCAAATTTCGGCTCGACGCAAATCGAGAACAACATCGCCGTAACCGATTACGCAAGTTTCTTTTTGGGCATGATTTTTACAACGGGATTTATTTTTGAATTGCCGTTTGTGGTGTATTTGCTTTCAAACATTGGCTTGCTCACGCCGCCCTTTATGCGGCACTATCGCAAGTATGCCATTGTCGCAATTGTGATTTTAGCCGCCATTCTCACGCCCTCGACCGACGCACTCACCATGATACTCTTCGCGCTTCCGATGCTCATTCTCTATGAAATTAGCATTTTCATTTCTGCCGCCGTTCAAAAACGACGCGAGCGCGAAGAGCGTGAAGAAGAACTTCAACCAACGACATCTTTAACCAAATGAACAAATCCATCGCCCATTCAATCTTTTATTTCATTGAGCAACTTGGCATTGCAGTTTGGATTGGCGCAATCGTCATGTTCGCCTTCGCCGTTGCAGGCACGATTTTCAAAGAGGCGGGAAGTATCAATTTGGCAGGACACTTGAACGGAAAAGTCTTAGCCAAACTCAACCTGCTTGAAGCCACTGCCTCCGCGCTCCTCACCATCAGCGCGATTTACTTTCTCTTGCAATCCGATGAACGCACAACGGCACGGCTCATTAAAACTGCGATTCTGCTCGTGATGATTGCCTTGCTCGTGGTTTATGGCAAAGTTGTTACCGACCGATTGGAATTTTTGCGCGTCGTTGAAATCAAAGACTTCGATAACTTTGACGTCTCCAAACAAGCCTTCCGTGATGAATTTAATTCGCTTCACAAAACTTATACGCGCTTGGTGAGCGTGAATTTGCTTTTGGGGCTTGTGTTTATGGGCATTTCCGCCTTCGAGCGCAAGGGCAGTTGAAATCACTTCAAAACAACGCTATGAAAAAGAAACTGCGCTCACTTATTCTCGCACTCGACCCACTCGTCGCGCTCTTGGCTTTGCCTGCGGGCGCGCTCTTAAAATCAATCCGATATTTTGGCATTCACGAGTTGCCGTAAACGAAAAATATGCTCGGAAAAATCGGCGTCTTTCCGATTCGCAATCACTACTATGAACCGATGATTGCATTCAACTTTGCGCGTCCGCTTTCGCAAGAGCGACCGCTTCCGGGCGTTTCACTCAACCTTGAAGAGCAAAAGAAGTTTCTGAACGTGCTTCGATATTCTGACGGCTTGGTGCGATTCTTGAACGAAAATCCCAATGCCTTTGATTGGAACAATCTGAACTTTCAAAGTGGCGACGCGGAAATGTGGTTTAACATTGTGCGCCACTTCAAGCCAAAACGGCTTATTGAAATTGGAAGCGGCTACTCGACGATTTTAGCCATTGAAGCCTTGAAGCAGAACAAGCAAGACGACCCAACCTATCAATGCCATCATCGTTGCATTGAGCCTTTTGAAATGAAATGGCTTGAACAAACGCCCGTTGATGTGGTGCGAAAAAAGGTCGAGGAGGTCGATGTGAGCCTCTTCAAAGAACTTGAAGAAAACGATATTCTCTTTATTGATTCCAGCCACATGATTCGTCCGCAGGGCGATGTCTTGTTTGAATACCTTGAAGTGTTGTCTGTGCTCAAAAAGGGCGTCGTGGTTCATATTCACGACATTTTTACGCCGCGCGATTATCCCGAAAAATGGGTGGTCGATGAAGTGCGATTTTGGAACGAGCAATACTTGTTGGAAGCCTTTCTGACCGCCAATTCAGAATGGAAAATTCTTGCCGCTGTCAATTACTTAAAGCACAACGCCTTCGACGAGTTGAAAAAAGTCTGTCCGTTTCTGACCGCAGAACGAGAGCCGGGCTCATTTTACATTCAAAAAGTGAAATGAAACCGCTCACTTATCTAACCAAACTTCGCGGTAGTCGCGCCTATCCATTGCGTTGATTGGATAGTTGCGCACAAACGGTTGCTCAAAGCGATAAGAGAGGCGATGATACGAAACAAGAATTGCCGCATCATCGAGCGCGATTTTTTCGGCTTGCTTATAGAGTGCGTATCGCTCCTTCTCGTCGGAAATTTTTAAGGCTTCTCTGAAAAGTTTATCGAAGGCGGGATTCTGATAACGCGAAAGGTTGATGTAACTTTCTTCGTCGTTGCCTTTTGGCACAACGCCTCCATAAACGAGGTTCAAAAATGTTTCGGGTTCGGGATAATCTGCGCCCCACGAGCCAATGAAAAATTGCAATTTCCCCAAATACGCCTGCTGCAAATGCGTTGAATACTCCGACTGCACAATCTTGACCTTAACGCCAATCTCGCCCAGCATGGCTTGGACGGCTTCGGCAACTTCTTTGTTATAGGCATATTTTGCGCCGACAAAGGTGTGCAAGGTCAGTTCAGGTAAGCCGTTGCCGTTGGGATAGCCCGCTTCGGCAAGTAACTGTTTGGCTTTGGATACATCGTAATCGGTGAGCATGACGTCATGGTTATCGTAGCCTGCAATGCCTTGTGCGACAATGCCCGTCGGCATAGCCACTTGATTTTTCAAGACATATTTGGCAATCTTCACGCGGTCAATCGCCCAACTGAATGCTTGACGAAGTTTCGTGTTCTTGAAGAGCGAATCGGTGTGAAGCATGCCGATGTAATCAATGCGCAACTCAGGACAAGATTTAAGCACATATTTCGTGAACGGCTCTTGAACTTTGCCATTCGCATCAAAAATTTTTCCGACGAACTCTTGCGGAATGCCAACCGATTCATCGAACGTGCCTTTCTGAAACGCCAAGAGTTGCGCCGACGCATCTTTGAGAAACTTAAACGAAATGCCGTCTAAATACGGAAGCGGATTGCCGAGCGAATCGCGCCCCCAATAGTTCGGATTGCGCTTCAACACAACCTCACGGTCATCTTCCCATTTGACAAACACAAATGCGCCTGTTCCAACAGGATTGCGCGAGAGCGATTTTCCGTAATGCTTAACCGCCTCTTCACACGTGATTGACGCAAACGATGTCGCTAAGTGGTAAAGAAACGGCGCGTAAGGCTCTTTAAGCCGAATGACGAATGTGGAATCGTCCTTGACCACAAAGCCCGACACTTCGCTCACGCGCGGCTCTTGTTTTTTACGAACGGCTTCAATCGTGGCGTCGTAATACTCTCGTGCGCCAAGCACGCAAGAAGTGAAAAACTCTGCGCCAAGTGTTTGCGCACGCGCATCAAGGCTGTTGGTTAGTGAAAACTTGACATCGCGAGCCGTCATGCGTTTGCCTTTGCCATCAGGGAAGCAAGGATTGTCGTGAAAGAAGACATCAGTGCGCAGGTGAAAGGTGTAAGTCAAGCCGTCAGGTGAAATTTCCCAGCGCGAGGCAAGTTCGGGAACAGGCACGAGCGTGGCGTGGTCGAGCTCGATGAGTTGTTCGTAAATCTGCTGTGCGACGAGAATTTCGGCTTGCTTGGCAATGCGTGGCGGGTCGAGGTTGGAAATATCGGACGTCAGATTCGTCTTGAAAATTCCGCCTCGTTTAATGCCACCGTTTAAGCGCGTGAAGGTTTCTTTGGAATCCGATGATTCTTTCTTGCCGCAAGCGAAGAGAAGTAAAAGAAGGAAAAGGCAGATATGCGATGACTTGGTCATTTCGTTGATGATGATTGTGTCGGCGATTGAAGGAAAGATAAGTCGCCAGACAAACCGAACCAAAAGCGTAAGGGTATTTTGGAACACCGATGAAACAGATGAGACGAGGCTTTTCACGGATTGGAACAAATCGGTGGCAACCGGTTTAATCTGCCTAATCCGTGTTCCCCCTTTTGAATTGGAACACGGATGAAACAGATGACACGGGTTTTCGCGGATTGGAACAAATCAGTGGCAACCGGTTTAATCCGTCTAATCGGTGTTCTCCCTCTCAACTTTGAATTGGAACGAATCGGTGGATACCTGTTTAATCCGCTTAATCGGTGTTCTCCCTCTCAACTTTGAATTGGAACGAATCAGTGGCGACCTGTTTAATCCGCCTAATCCGTGTTCCCCCTTTCAACTTTGAAGTGGAACACGGATGAAACAGATGACACGGGTTTTCGCGGATTGTGGATGCTTCGCTACGCTCCGAATAACGGCGGAGTTAATGAAGAGTGCAGAATTAAAAGTTAAACGCAACTGGCTCACGCTTTAACGCTTCACTATCAACGCTTCACGCTTTAACGACGCGCGCAAAAAAAATTTTGAATTGTCAAAAATCTATTTTATCTTTGCCCCTGACGAAAGAATCTTGCGAGAGCACCTCACGGCTTTCTAATAAAGCCTTGTGCGTGCATCAGTGATGCCCTGTTCTGTTCATCGCAAGGTGGCAAGATTCGTCTCTGCTTCAAGACTCGCTTCTTTTCTACCTGCCTTTGAACAGCAACACCGATTTGGCACTGAACTGATACAAACCGAAGCACTGCGTTGCGCCCAGTATCGCTGATACTGCCAACGCTGGTCAAGACTGTTGAGTTTGTTGAGTGGTTTTATGCTCTCGCAATGAGCACCCGAGAGCACCATTTGATTCCTAACTGTGAGTGCTATGAACTTAAACCCATGCGAAAAATGAAAAAGACATTTTTTTTATCGGTCTATCTTTTGGTGGCAAGCGTTGTGTTTGCCCAAACGCCGGCACAACCTTCGGTGCGGGAGATTTTGAATGCGGATGGCAGTTTGCGCTTAGAGCGCGATGGCGGATATAGCCTTGACGGCTATGAGTTACGAATGGACGCAAGCGGTGCGCCGCGTGTGGTGCCGAAAGGCGAGGCGCAAACGCAAAACCCCACTTCGGGCACTTGGGGGACAGGGTTTGCCTCGCCGAACGGTGTGGATGGCACTGTCCATGCGCTGGCGGTGTATAACGGGGAACTCTATGTGGGGGGCGATTTCACCTCGGCGGGCGGCAGTAGTGCGAACAACATTGCGCGCTGGAACGGCACGAGTTGGAACACGCTCGGCACGGGCTCAAGCAACGGGGTGAATAGCACTGTCAATGCGCTGGCGGTCTATGGCAACAGCCTCTTTTTGGGCGGCAATTTCACCCTCGTGAATGTGGGTGATAATCCTATTCTTTCTTCACGCATTGCGCAATGGACGGCTAACAACGCGCCGTTCTCTTACACCCACACCATCACGCCACTTGCCGATACTTATGCCTTTGACGGCACAAGCACTACCCTTGACTTTACAGGGCTTTCAGGCTCAGGCACTTGCACCGTCGAGCGATACGACAACAGCCCTGCGCAAAATGTCAGCGGCATTACTCACGCCAATGTTAGCCCCTATCGCTTTGTCATCAATGCGTCGGGCTTTACTTTCACGAGTGCGCGCTTGCGCTTTAACCGTACCCAAATTCCGGGTTCAGGCATCATAAATGCGCAAACGGTGCGTGTTTATCGCCGTCCCACGCCGGGCACAGGAGCGTTCAGCCTGTTGCCCAACGACTACAACGCGAGTTTCCCCGACGAAGTGCGTGCTACAACGACGGCATTCAGCGAGTTTGTGTTGGCAAGCGACGACAACTCACTGCCCGTTGAACTTGTGGCATTCACAGGGCGCAAGGTGGAACAAGGTGTGGAACTCTCGTGGCGCACGGCTTCGGAGCAAAACAACGCAGGCTTTGAAGTGGAACGCAAATCGCAAGGTGCAGCGTGGAATACGCTCGGCTTTGTGCGCGGCAACGGCACGACGACCGAAGCGCAATCCTACTCGTTCTTGGATAGAGCGGCGTCAGGCAAGGTGCAATATCGCTTGAAGCAAGTTGACTTTGACGGACAGTTTGAGTATTCCAACATCATTGAAGTCGACGCAGGTTTGCCGAAGGTGTTTGCGTTGGAGCAAAACTATCCGAACCCGTTCAACCCAACCACCGTCATTAGTTACCAACTGCCTGTGTCAAGCGATGTCTCGCTGAAAGTTTATGATGTGTTGGGCAAGGAGGTGATGACGCTGGTAAGCGGTC
>JBKBRB010000024.1:0-24454 GCA_046292465.1 Chloroherpetonaceae bacterium | reverse complement strand
AGAAGAATGGTCGGACGAACGCGCTTATCCGAAGCCATTACGCCGTTTGTCGATGAAGTGCTTGCGCTTTTTCCTGAAAGTGATTTCAAAGCCGAACTGTCTATGCTGGTGCGAAATGCTTACAAGCAAGGCGAAACATTTCTCACCGCGTTTGCCAAATTCATGGGCACGCTCTTCAAAGATGATGGATTGATTTTTCTTTCGCCTGACGATGCCAAGTTCAAATCGTTGGTCAAAGAGGTGTTCATCAAAGAGTTCGAGACCTTTCCAAAAAATTCCGAGCAAGTGATTGCGCAAAGTGCCTTAGTCGAAGAAGAAGGCTATGAAGCACAAGCAAAAGTGAAGCCGATAAACTTTTATTGGATTGATGAGCAAGGAAAGCGGTGGCAGATTGAACCGCACGACGAAAAATACTTTCTCTTAAAACCCTCTCGCGAAAAGCAACTTAAAACAGCGTTGCTTGAAACCGTTCATAACGCGCCTGAACGATTAAGCCCAAATGTGATTTTGCGTCCGATTGTTCAAGACAAAGCCTTGCCGACGCTTGCCTACGTTGCAGGACCGAGCGAAGTGGCTTATTGGGCACAACTCAAACGTGCCTATCAATTTTTCAATGTGGAAATGCCGCTCGTTGTGCCACGTGCAAGTTTGACCATCGTCGAACAAAAAATCTCAAAAGTGTTTGAAAAACTTGAAGGCAGTTCTCACGAGGCGAAGTATGAACAGTTCTTCTCTGAAAGAGAGTTACTGATGAAAGCCTACATCGTTTCTCACTCGGAAGTCAATCTCGAGCACGTGTTTGAAACGGCAGAAACGCAAGTCAAAAATGCAATGGCGCAACTCGATGCAGAACTCATTCGCATTGAGCAATCGCTCTCGCAAACGCGCCAAACCACAGAGGGCAAAATGCTCTTTCAATTAAATCAACTCAAAGAGAAAGCCTTTCGTGCGCAAAAGCAACGCGAGAACGATTTTCTAAGTCAAATGGAAAAATGTGAAGCGAATTTACTTCCATCGGGCAAGTTGCAGGAGCGCGCGTTGAATGTGATGTATTTCTTGAATAAATACGGAATGTCGTTTCTTCAAACGGTGCAAGAAGCGATTGAAACGAGCGATTGGTCGGCGCACTTAATCGTCGAGGTTTAGTCGCCATGATTTAGTCGCCGAGTTATGAGTGCTTGCGAAGTTTTTTCAGGAGCGCGTCGCCGAGCGCATGATTGGTGCTGACAAGTCCTTGTCCAAAAATCGAGGCAGGGTTGCCGTTGTAATCGAAGCAAGTGCCGCCAGCTTCGGTAACGATGGGCAGAAGCGCGGCAATATCCCAAGGATTCATTTTCGGGTCAATCATAATGTCGGCGTTGCCAGAAGCGACAAGGCAGTGTCCGTAGCAATCGCCCCAAGTTCTGAACAGGCGCGTTTTGCCGCGCAGGTCATCGAGCGGAGAAGTTGAATTTCCGAAAATGTAATCTTCGCTGGTGGCGCAGAGCAAAGCATCTTCAACTTTTTTGATGTTTGAAACCGAAAGGCGTTGGAAGTTGCAGAACGCGCCGCCACCTTGTTCGGCATAAAAAATTTGATTGAGCGCAGGGAAGTTGACGACGCCGACAAGCACCGTGCCATCGGCTTCGAGCCCAATCATGTTGCCATAAAGCGGAACGCCGTGAATGAACGACTTTGTGCCGTCAATCGGGTCAATTACCCAACGACGCCCCGACTTGCTTGGCTTCTCGCCCGACTCTTCGCCCAAAAATCCATCTTTCGGAAAGGCTTTTAGCAAACGACTTCGGATTAACTTTTCCGCTTGTTTATCGGCTTCGGTTACAGGCGATTTATCGCGCTTGTGTTCGACTTTGAGCGAGCGTTGTCGGAAGTATTTCAAGGTCAGCGTGCCGGCTTCTACGGCAACTTCAAGCGCGAGTTCAAGTTCTTTGGTCATGGTTTTTGAGTTTTCTTGTTGGAATTACATTAAGTCGCCGAGCGGACCTAAATCGAGGTTAAGGTCTTTTCGGTCGATGTTGAAAGCCTTGCAAAGGTCATCGATGCGAGCGTCAAGTTTCATCATGGTTTCGCCGATGCGTTCAATTTCTTCGTCGCTAAGTGAGCCTGAATCCATTCGGCGCAGGGCTTGTTTTTCCATGAGTTGTTTTAAGAGTTCAATCAAGGTGAGCACGAGTTGCGCAAGTCCTTGTTCGGCGTTTTCAGGTGAAATGTTGATACGTTTCGGGAGCGTGCCAATGGTTGCGTCAAGGGCTTTGAGTTCTTTTGCGAAATCAATCGCGGCTTCAGGCTTCTCTGAATCGGTATCAAGGAGATGCTGGTTCATTGGAATCACGCAGTTGTGGTGAAGTGTATTTGGCTTTTAGTCGATTCAAAGTTTCTTGGGAACAAACAAGCAAACGCAAATCAATCACAATGAGCTCGACATCGGCAACGGAAAGCACCACATCACCTGAAATAAAGACGCCTTTATCAAGCACACGGTCTAAGAGTTCAAGCAAGGTAACATTGCGTTGATATAACGATGCAGGCTTTTTCATTAGATTGCAAATTCAAGTTGAACAAAGATAAACACATCACATCATTATGCCGACTGCTTTTGAGAGCGACCCAAAGCCCTACAAAGTCTTAGAGTCCAAATATCTTTTCAAGCGTCCGTGGCTGACGGTGCGCGAAGAGCGATTAGAACTTGAATCGGGCGGAATCATTGAACAGTTCTATGTTTTTGAGTATCCGCGTTGGGTCAATGTCGTGGCACTGACGAAGGAAAACGAAGTCGTGTTGATTCGTCAGTATCGGCATGCGATTGGCGAAGTGTATTTTGAAATTCCCGCAGGCGTGTGCGAAGACGGCGAAGACTTGCTCGAAGCGGCGCAACGCGAACTCTTGGAAGAAACAGGCTACGGCGGCGGCGAGTGGTCGCTCTTCATGACGCTATGCGCAAATCCTTCCATTCAAGCCAACCGAACTTACACTTTTCTTGCACGAGGCGTCGAGAAACAAGCCCACCAACAGCTCGAGGCAACCGAAGAAATTACCGTGCATCTCAAATCGCCCGAAGAAGTCAAAGCACTCATTTTTCAAGGTGAGTTCATTCAAGCCTTGCACACTGCGCCGCTCCTGAAATTTTTGCTGACGCTTAAAGAGAACACAGATTGAAGAGGTTTTCACCGATGAGGATTTTTGGCTTCGCCCTAACGAGTGTTCATGGTTGAAACTCAACCGCGCGTAATTCTTCGGCTCTGACAAGCGAGAGCGCGAAAATGCCTGCCGTGTCGACGCGCAAAATGGTTTTCCCAAGAGAAATTTCTTTGAAGCCATGCGTTTTAGCGATGATGACTTCTTCAGGCGTAAAACCGCCTTCGGGACCAATCAAAAACAAGACGCGCTTTCCAATCATAGATGGCAAGCCTTGCTTTGTGGAAAACTCGTAAGGAATGAGTTTCAACTCGTCGTCGCGTTTGAGCACTTCGGCGAAGCGTTGAATTGGGTGAAGTGTCGGCAAATGATAGCGTTGCGACTGCTTGCAAGCCGAGAGAATAATTTTTTCCCAGCGTTCATTTTTCCCGTTGCGTCGGTGCTCTTCTGGTCGCGAGACGGTGCGCTGTGTTATCATCGGCAGAATTTCGCTAATGCCGAGTTCAGTCGATTTTTCCAAGAAGTTTTCGAAGCGGTCGGAAGTTTTGGTCAGTGAAATGGCAATGCTGACGCGGGTTTGCGGCAGCTCTTGAATATCAGTGCCGATGATTTTCGCCGTGAGCGAGGTTTTATCAATCGTTTCAATAATGGCATCGTATCGTGTGCCTTTGCCGTTAATGCAGTGAATCGTGTCTCCGACTTTGTGGCGAAGCACTTTCGTAGCATGTAAAAACTCTTGTTCGGAAAGCGTGAGCGTGTTTGAATCGAGGTTGATTTGAGATGGTGGTGCAAAAAAGAGTTCCATAATTAGAATGGATAAGCGTTATGAAGCCGTAACGGCAAGTGTTGCAATCGTGATTTTTCCTGCGCCGCTTTCTTTGAGCGTTTTAGCGCACTCGAGCATCGTTGAGCCAGTCGTAAAAACATCGTCAATTAAAAGCAACGGTTCGCCGTTCAATTTGGAAGTGCATTGAAACGCATTTTTGATGTTGCGTTTTCTACCTTCAAGTGAAAATCCTGTTTGAGTAGAAGTATATCGTATGCGCTCTGCAAGTTCCTTGACAGGCGCGCCGATGATTTCAGAAACACCGGTTGCGAGACGCTCGGCTTGGTTGTATCCGCGCTCAATTTTGCGAAGTTTGTGTAGCGGCATGGGCACAATGAAATCAAACTTGGCATTGGGTCGTTCGCGTAAAATCACTTCGCCTAAACGCCGACCTTGCTCGAGAGCAATACGAGAAAATCCGTCATACTTAATAGCGTGAATGAGCGATTGCAACTTGCCTTGTTTGTAAAAGCGATAAAGCGAGAGCGCATCACTAATTGCCGTTTGATTTGGAAAACAATTTTGTAAGGAAGCGAGCATATCGTTCGTGGATTCATTTGGCAGTAAGAATGTGTCAAATTCGTTTTGGCAGTTGCCACAAATGTAGGTTTCATCGGGCGTCAGAGGCGATTGGCAAATGATGCAAACATTCGGATAAACAAGATGCAACAGCGGTCGGAACAGTGTGTCAAGCGTCATGATTCGGAAAGAATTTGAACAATACCACGAAGCGGAATCACAACCCAATCGGGACGGTTGTTGAGTTCATACAAGAGTTCATACATCGCTTTTGAAAGCAAAAATGCGTTAAGCAGTCGCTCGCGCTCGTCAAGCGTTTTGGGCACAAATGGCGCACTTTCGGCGACATCTAAATACGATTTCAAAAACGTGCGACTGACTTCATAAAACCAAATTTCGCCAAATGGCATTAAACGATGCAAGGCTTGTGTTGAGCGCATTTCATCTTGAAGCAGTGCCGCATAAACCGCATAGTGAAACGAGCGAATCATGCCTGCAAGGTCTTGAAAGGCAGGACGCTTCTGACGACGCGCTTCAATCGGGCGCATTGGCTCGCCCTCAAAGTCAATAATGACGAAATCTTTTCCAGTGAAGAGCACTTGCCCCAAGTGATAATCGCCATGAATCCTGATTTTGTGAACACGAATTGGCGACGTCATGAAAGTTTTTAGGCGTGAAAAAATGTGTTGGCGTCGACTCAAAACCCATTCGGCAAGTTCTTTGGCATTCTCGGAAAGCGTCTGAAATTTGGTGCGAAGCAGTTTGAGCGCAGTAGTGGCTTCGGCTATCAAGGCGTCTTGAATCGCAGTTTGGTTTTCTTCGGTGAGCCGTTCAGGCTTGAAGGTATGCTGTTTGGAAGAAGCAAGCGCAAGGTGCAATTCCGCTGTTCGTTTGCCTAACAGTGAAGCGTGCGCTAAAAATCGTTTCCCATAGTTTTTCACAAGCGGTAACGGCGGCGCATCGAGATTCTGAAAAAATGAAGCGCAGGAAAGTGTAAGAGGCTCGTGATGTTCAACTTTTTTGTAAAACGATTGCACTTCAGAAAGCGTCAAATCCCATGCTGAACTTTTGTTTTGGGTGAATGTTTGAAGAAGCGCGAGAAAAATTTCTTGACGGTTCAGCGATAGATAGCGAACGGAGCCGACATACTTTGGCGCATGCTCAAAATGTGCCGTCTCGGTTAAAAACGACAGCACTTCCGCATCAGGATTTAATCCTTCTTCCAACTTGCGATAAACTTTCATAAACAACGCTTTGCCGTAGCGAACGGAAGAATTGCTTTGCTCCAACGAGAGAACCTTTGAAGACGAAACGCGCTTAAAAGAATTGATCGAGCCCTTCTCGAACACGAATTTCCCAACGGCTGTTTTGAACGAGCGCGCAGTGGCAATAGCGTCAAATAAAAACGTGCGGAACGCCTCGTCATAAATCCCATCAATCAACGTGGCGGGTTTATTCCCAACAGAAAGTTCAGCGACAACACTTTTGGGAAAGTTGTGAGTAATCTTGTTGGATTGGCTCAATCGTTTCAGCGATAAGGGAAGAAAGTATCGCTCGGTGCGTTTGCGCGAGAGTTCGGCTTCGAGAATCAAAAGTGCAAAGTGTGAATCGGGCGGAATGAAAGTGTCAACAATCCGCAAACGCTTGATAGATAAAGCCTTCGAGGCAAACCATCGTTGGCGTTGAAGATACTTCGGAAGAATGTGTCGCTCGAGGTGAGAGAGAAAGGGAGGTTCAAAAAGGTCGCCAAATGAACGAAGAGAAGGGCACGATACTGCTTCTGACATAGTCGGTTTTTTGAAAGTTCAGTTTTCAGAAGATAAGCGTTTGCGAGAACTTTCACGACAGCGAAAAAGCATTAAGCCGCTTCAGCAGGAGCAACGTGCGAAGGCGTGGAGATTTCCCTTTCTGAAATTGGCTTTACAAAGCGAAGCAATACTGCCGCAAGCACAGCGACCGTTGCCGATAAAATGCCTGCAAATAAAAATCCGTCAAGTTCGCCGTTTGGCAAGCGCACCACAAGCAAACTTGCAACAGAGGCAGAAATCCCTGAAAAGAGTTGTTCAAACGACGCATTCACGCTCATAAATCCAGCGCGAACTGTTGGCGGAACGCTTGATGTAATCAACGCTAATGCAGGAATGCGACGCGCACGCGAGAGCGACATAAACGCCACAAAAACGAACAGCATCAGTGTGAAGGAGTTCGTCGGCATCGTGGTAAAAAGAAGCGTAAGCGGCACGAGCAAAAGGCTAATCGTGAGAAAAATTGACCACTTGCCGAAACGGTCAGCAAGCCAACCGGTTGGATAGGAAACAAGAAAAGTAAGCACACCGCCAACGATGTAAAGCGTGCGAATCTCGGAATCGGAAAGTCCGCGATTGCTCGCAAGAAACGGATTGATGAAGGGAATAACGGCATAACTTGCCATTGCAATCAGCGCAGTAACGAGAAAGGCTGAAAAATTACTTCGCGAAGTGAGAATGGCTTTGGCTTGCTCTGAAATTCGTTGGGACCCTTGAAGCGAAAGATGCGCGTTCATAGACGGCAAGCCAATCAGTAACGCACTCCATACAAGAAAACTCAAAAGCGCGTTGAAAAAGAAAATGGCGTTCCAACTGAATTTTTCAGCAAGAAATAACCCAAGCGGAACGCCAACGACGGAGGCAATTGCAAACGAACTTAGCACTGTGCCAAACGCGACGCCTTGATGTTCAGGTGCGATTTGGTCGCCGATGATGGAAAAAATCGTCGCAACCATCAAGCCACCGAATGCGCCTGCAATTACTCTTGCTACAATCAAAGCCGTTGCGGACGGCGCAAGCGCACACAAAAGAAGCGAAACAGCAAATCCGCCATAAAGCAACAGCAAGGCACTTTTGCGGTTGAATCGGTCGAGATAAAACGCACCGAACAAGCCAAACACGCTCGCGCTTAGACTATACGCCGAAACCAACGTTCCAAGTTCGCGCGTCGAGGAATCAAATGCTTTCACAAAGGCTTGCGTTAGGGCGGGCATAATCATGTAGTCCAACATGTAAGTTAAATAGACGGCGGAAAGCAAAAGTAAAAGCGGACGCATGGGCGTTGAAAGTTGAAGTGAAATCTTACCAATTACAAACTCACGCTGGTTGAAACAGTGGCTTGTCGCTGTAAAACAGTGCCGCCAAAAATCTGATAATGTCGACGGTCAAGCGCGTTAAAAACATTGAATCCGATTTTCCAATAGCGCGTGATGTAATAACTGCCGTTGAGATTCAGCACGGCAAAGGCGGGAACAAATCCCTCTTGAACGCCTGCCAGCCAAGGAAAGCCCTCAACGTAGCGCAAGTTCGCCGAGAAGTCAAATTGGTTCGGCACGGTGTAAGTCGCGCCGAGATTAACGCGATGCGGCGATGTGTTCGGAAATATCGGTTGTGCGGGAACAGCATTTTCCAAAACGCGCGCGTTCAGATACGCATAGTTTGCCGTCAAAAGCAAGTTATCGTTCAAGTAATAATTCACCCCAAATTCCAAGCCGAGTTCTTCAATCAAGCCAATGTTGAGCGTGGTTTGAACGAGCATCGGACGATTTTCGGCGATAACAAGTTCAACTGGGTTAATGCGTGCGGCTTGAATGCCTTGTGCCAATCGGCGATTGACAAACTCGTTGATTTCAGGCGTGGCGGCGTTGTAGCGATATGGCGTAAAAACAAGCGGCGCATTGACGCTGAGCGGCGTGGAGATAAAATTGCTGCGCCGATTCAAATACGCATCAACCGTAATGAAAAGCGTTCTTGAAAGCACGCCTTTATAGCCGATTTCAAACGACAAGGCTTCTTCAGGCTTAATGTTCCGATTGCCAAGCGAGAAGCGGTCAAGGCGCGAGAAGGTGAGCGTATCGCTGACGCCAAGAAGCGTTAAAGAGTCGTTGATGGCGCGAACGGTTGTCGCAAGGTTAATCGGCGCGCCAAGTTGAGAACGACGGAAGAAGTCGGGATAACTCGGACGCAAGAACGCTTGATTCACCGTAAAGCGGAACGTGTGATTTTCAAACGGCGAATAAACAATCGCGGCTTTTGGAGAAATTTTCGTTTCAATCAAGGTTGAAAAATCAACGCGCGTTGCGCCAACGAGTTGAAGGTTCGGCAAAAGGTTGTATTCAAGTTGTCCGTAAATGCCCGTGAAAGTGTTGTGCAAGTTGTTGCGTGTGAGCGAGTTGGCACTGAGCAATGGTTGCGCGCCCGAGACGACTGTTTCAATGCGTTGCCATTGATGCGAAAGTCCGGCAATCGCGCGAAGACGGTTGTTGAAGTAAGAATTATTGACTTGAATTTCAGTGGTGATGTCGTCGGAATCTTCGGCGGAATTTGCGGCAGGCGTGTTCAAAACCGGTTGTGGGAACGGCGTGAATCGGCGATTCCAAACGCTCTGAATGTTCAAGTTCGGCGTGTTGTAAGCAAGGCGCACAAAAGGCTTATTGACAAGCGGAATCAAAATGCGACCAATCGTATTGACATAAACTTCATTGCCGCTGTTGGAAATGCCGCCTTCGAGCGTGAGCCGTTCCGTTTCGGTGAAATCATAATCAGCGCGTAGCGTAAGCACGTTGTTGAAGTTATCGAGCCATTCGTCGCGGAGCGGACGTCGGTCGATGCCGAGTCCAGGATATTCCAATCGTCCGCCCGTTGTGGTGTCGCGTGAGACGAGGGTAATGTTGCGCATGCGTGCAAAGCCACCATTGAGTTTGAAAGCGAATTTGCCGAAGGCTTGCGCGTGTCGGAACTCACCGCGATAGGTGTTCCATTCACCGAAGGTGAAAGCGGCGCGAGTGCCAACAACATCGCGCGGCGCAAAGGTCGTAATGTTAATGACGCCGTTGTAAGCGTTTGTGCCGAAGAGTGCCGAGCCCGGTCCGCGCACAACTTCAATTTGTTGAACATCGGAAAGCGTGGTGGCAAGCGAGTTCCATTCTTGCAAGTTCAGAAGTGGCGTGGAGGGGTCGCGTCCGTCAATCAGCACTAAAACGCGGCGGTTGATGGAGTTGTTGAAGCCGCGCGTGTTGATGTTGAAATCGTTTGCGCCCGATTGTGCCACATCAATTCCCGGCTGATGCTCTAAAACTTTGCCGAGTTGTCCGTGAATTGCGCCGCGTTCTAACTCTGCAGGCGTAATTACATTGACGGCGGCAGGGGCTTCGGTTAGTTTCTGCATACGGCGCGACGCACCATAAACAACCACATCTTGTGCTTTAATGGCTTCAACCTCGAGAACGAAGTTTGCGACGGTTTCGTCGTTTGGCGAAAGTCCAATCGTTTTCTCAATGCGTTTGTATCCGACACCTGAAACGACAATGGTTTGCGCGCCTGAAGGCAATTTTTCTAAGCGGTAAGTTCCATCGGCTTTTGTGGTTGTGCCCATCTTCGTGTCTTTGATGAACACCGAGACGCCAACGGCGGCATCGCCATCGCTGGTTGTAATTCTGCCTTTGAGTGTGGCGGTTTGCGAATAAGCGGAAACGCTCATGAGCGTAAAGAAAAGCAAGCCGTAAATAGGTTTCATGTTGATTTCTTGTTTGATGATTTGGGTTTGAGGAAACCTTGTTTGAGGCGTTTGTCTGTTTTGGGTGCAATAAGTTTGCGGAGCGTGTTTGTCATTAAGCCTGCACCAATCAAGGATTGGCGGAATTTGTAGGCATCACGAAGGGAGTAAGATTTGCCGTCTAAAATCCATTGGAGAAAGACACCGTCCGACATTGCCAATTCAAGCCGTGTGAAGGATTCGATATCGACATCGACGAAGAGTTTGAGTTTGATAAGTTCTTGCGCGACTTTTCCGCCGAGTTCGGAAAGGCGCGATTTCATTTCGCGAATGCGATTGAGGAAGTGCGGATTTTGAGAGCGAATGGCGTGCGCCCAAAACTCGAGCAAGATGGCGGCGTGTTCGGCATGCTTTTCGTAGAACTCGACGGTCGTATCAATCAGCGCGCTCGCTTTGGAGACGGGGTCTAAAAGGCGTTCAGATTGGCGGAGCATATCGGCTTCGTATTCGTCAATCCAAGAGTCATAGACGGCAAGAAATAAATCTTCTTTCGTCTCGAAGTATTCGTAGAGTGTGCCTTTGCCGACGGCGGCGTAGTCGGCAATGTCTTGCATTTTCGTTTCGTGGAAGCCTTTTTTGGCAAACATCTCGATAGCGGCGTGAATGAGAAGTTGGCGTTTGGCTTCTTTGGCTTCTTCGGTTCGCGAGCGTTGCGGCGACATAGAAGTTGGTTTTTTGATGTTTCAGTTACGAAAGCGCGTTTTGCAAACGCATCTTGGTCGGCGTCGGTGTAACGCCCCACTGTTCCGCAAGATGTGGCGGAAAGTCAATGCGATAGCCGAACTCGTCGACATGATAATCCCACTGCCGAACCGTGAAATTGCGAATCCCCATCGTGTAAAAGGGGTCGGTCTTTAAGACTTCTTCGAGAGCCTCTTTGCTTTCCGCCTTCATAATACAAAGCCCATCGTCAAATGCGCCTTGTTCGTTAATGAAAGGACCAGCCACAACGAACATGCCTTTCGGGATATTTTCCAGCATCCATTTGATATGTTCGCCTGCATGAATCATCACATCTTGGGCGCGACCTTCATTGCAGGTCATTTGAACCACGAAGTATTTCATTTTTGGAGAGTGTTTAGAATTGAATGAAAATTCCAACAATTAAACCAACAATCATCAGTGCGCCGAATTGTGCGTGCAGTTGAGCGGCGCGGGCGACAATCATAGGGTCGACATTCGGTTGCTCCATGGCTTGAACTTCTTTGGAAAGTTTAATTGCGGCAGGCAGAGCCAACAGCGCGAGCAACACAAACGGCGTGAGTTTTGCGAAAAGCACGAGAAGCACAAGTGCAATAAACGCGCCAAACGAAAGCACATAGTGAAACTTCTTCGCGCCGTTTTCGCCGAGCCAAATCGCGAGCGTGGAAATTTGTGCTTTGCGGTCGGCAGGAATGTCGCGCAGATTATTGACGTGCAGAATATCATCGACGAGCAAGCCAATCGGAAACGAGTAGAGAATCGGAAGCCACGAGAACGCTTTTGTTTGCACAAAGTATGCGCCGAAGACCATCAGCGTCGCAAAGGAAAGAATAACTTGTAGGTCGCCCATTCCTCGATATTTCAAAGAGAGCGGCGGAGCAGTGTAGAAGTAAGCCGAGAGCGCGCCGAAGGCAACAAGGTAAATCAAAACATGAGCCTGCTCTTTGGCGTCAATGATGAAGTAAATGCCAATCGCGAGCGCGACGAGAAACGCAACGACTGCGCCAAAAGCAACTTGTTTCGGTGTTAATGCACCTTGAACAAGAATGTTGAGTGCGCCGAAATTGTCTTTGTTGTCTAATCCCGTTTTGTGGTCGTAATAGTCATTGACGAGATTCGTTACGATGTGAATGGCGACGCACCCCAAAATGCACAGCACGAAATTCAAGATGCTGAACTCGAAATTGACAAGCCCTTGTGCGCGCATGGTGAGCGCAATGACGCCGCCCATCACGGCGGGAATCACTGATGCGGTGAACGAATACGGACGAAATGCAATCCACCACGTTTGAACAGACGGCTTCGGTTGAACGGCAAGTTCCATTGCTTTTTACCTCCAAGTGTTAAGCGTTGATAAGAGATGTGTCTAGAACTTTTGCAGGAAACCATTGACGCGAAAGCGAACTGACGAACCACTTTTGAACATCAAGTCGCACAGGTGCGCAAGGCGTATAGGTTTGATACCAAGGCATTTTTGACACGAGCAACTGACGCACTCGTGCTTCTTCTGAATCAGGGAGAAGCGTGGCGACGAATTCTGCTTGAAGAAAATCTTTCATCGCGTCGTTTTGAGAGATGAGCAACGCGCCTTTGGAATTGACTTTCAGATTGGCAAGCGTTTTGCCTGACTTTTCAAGCAAGAGGTAAATCGTGAGGTCTTCGGAGGCGAAGTATGCGCCCAGAATCCAAGGCGAGTATTCGCCGCCCGTTGTGGCAAGGCTAATGGCGTTATTTTCTGAAAGGATATTGAGGATTACGGATTTGATTTCGGCTTCGGACGTCATTGGAACAACTGTTTTGAGTTAGAATTGACTGACCCGTCGGTCGGCTAACAGAATGCAAGAACAACTCAAAACGTTTTCAAAGTGAAAATTTTTTTTGAGGAAGTTATTTCGGAAGACGCCGGAAATACACCCAACCTGCCTCAATTTTCAAGACTTCCAAATTTGGATGTTTAAGAAATTCATCGGCGCGCGTGATTTTGGAGACAAAGTAAGCAGGCTTATCAATTTCGCCGTTCAAGAGCCAATCGAGGTCGGAAGCGCGTGGATTTGTTGGTGGCTTCTTTCGGAAGTAAAAGAGATGCGCGTAACTTTTGTAGCCAAGCGTTTCGACATAGCAATCTTCGTTTTGCAGTTGCTCAAAAAATGCGACAGGTCCGCCTTGCACATATTGGTCAATCTTCGGCGCAATGGCGAGTGTGAAAAAGTGCATCGTCAGTGCCGTTGAGAAAAAGAGCGTTGCAAATCCCGCCTGAAACTTCTTGCGAAAAAGAAAGAGCGTGGCAACCACGAGCAAGACGAAATACAAAATCCCAACCAAAAATTCATAGCCCGACCATTTCACATCAGTTTTCAAAATTTCAACGGCGAGACGGTCTTTCTTGACGAGTTCGGCAAGCCAGCCATATTCAACGGCAAGCGGAAACCACGCCAGAAGTCCGGCTACAATCGTGCCAAAGAGCAAACAAGAAACGCTTGTAATGTTCGTCCATGTTGCTTCGCCACGAATCACGCGATAAACATAGTCTGCCGCAAGGTAGGTGAGTCCGAAATAGCACAGCGAAGAGTAATGCACGATTTTAGTTTTTGAAATCGAGAACACGATGAAAGGCACAAAGAAGAAAATGACCATCCACAGTTTGAACGTGCGTTGTGTGGCATTATCCAAAGGATCTTTTCGGATGGAAGCAAGCGCGAGAAAGGACGAAGGAAAAACGCCGAGCAACAAAACAAAGAAGTGATAATAAAACGGCTGTTCGTGTCCTGCGATGTTCTGCGTGTAGATGCCCGCTTGATAAACGAGAAACTCCCGAACAAACCACAATCCGTTTTTGATGACTTCATAGCCATACCAAAGCATTGAAACCAAAAAGGCAACTACAACATAAATCGCGCCCTCCGAAACGGTTACGATAAGTTTTTTCGTCTTCACGAGTGCAATCACCCCGAAGACAATCGCAACAAGGGAACAAATGAGAAATGCAACTGGTCCTTTAGTTAAAATGCCAAGTCCGATGAACAAGCCCGACAGTGCGAAGAGCCGAAGTCGCTTGTGTTTATCAGCGTCTATGGCAAGCGAAGTTGCGCGGAAGATGTAATAAACGCCGAGAAAAATAAACAGGTTGAACCAAGGGTCAATGATGCCGCTCTTGAAATAAAAGTGCGGAAGAAATGAGCCGAAATATGCCGTCGCCCAAACAAGACCGAATTGTTCGTCGTGAATTTCTTTGCCGATTCGGAAGAGCAGCAGAAGCGTAATGATGCCACAAATCGCATTTGGGAAGCGCGCCGCAAACTCGTTGATGCCGAAAAGGTGCATAAAAGTTGCTTGCATCCAAAAAAAGAGCGGCGGCTTTTCCCAAAAAGGCTGAAAGTTGACTTGCACACGGCTGTAATTGCCTGTTACTATCATCTCGCGTGCGGATTCGGCGAAGTTGACTTCGTCCCAATCAAAGAGCCGCGTGAAGCCAAGAAATGGAATAAACGTGAGTGCGGAAACAAGGATAATTCCAATCGTAATGCGCGTCGTTTGATTCATAACTATTGCGTGATAACCGTAATCGTTGTGCTTGTTGGGGTTGAGCCTTCAACGCCTTCTTCGCTGGCTTCGACAGTAAAAACATTTTCGCCTTTGCGTAGAGGCACTTCAAGACTTTTGCCGAACCCAAGCAATGCCTTGTCTTTTGTCCACTTGTAAATCACCTTGTTGGAGTCGGGGCGATTCACTTTTGGTGCTGTAAGAATTGTAGTTGGATTTGCAGGATTCCAAACAAGCGTGATGGGCGTTGGCTGTTCAACGAACTTCAAACTTTCCCAAACCGTGAGGTCGTAAGTTTCGGTTTTCAAAATCGCTTCGCGTGGTTTCCAGCCTAATGTCAGAACTTGCTTGCCGAGCGTGGTCGCTTGAAAAGTTGGGGTAATGGTATTTGCGGAAACAAAGCCAATCGCGTCAGTTTCAAAGAGTTTTTGCATCTCAATCAAAGTGCCTTGAATCATATGCTTCGGAAGCGAAGAAGGAAAAGGCGGCGGTGGCACGACTTGAATTTCCTTTACGACCGAATCGCGAGAGTTGAGAAGGTTACGTTTGTCATCAGCATTGAGTTGAACCACATTTCGTCCCGCAAAAAATCTCACTGAATCTGCGTTGTGAAGTTTTTGGTTAATCAGCCAAGTAAAGCGAAGCGTATCGCCATCGGCGTCTTGATATGGTTTTGGCACAAGTTTAATCAATTCGTTTTCATAAATCGGAGAAGGAAACACAATTTCAGGTTTGGGCGCGGCGTTAGCAAAGACGTTCAAGGCTTGCGTTGCCGAATTGGTGCGCGTTGGGGAGTCGTCGGTAATGGTAATGTCAATGCGGTGATTGCCATGAGTGTCAAACAAGTGCGCGACTTTTGGCGTTGTGCCAATCAATTTTCCATCGGCTTTCCATTCATACTTGGTGATGATGCCGTCGGGGTCGGTGGATTGAGAGGCATCGAGCAGAAATCGCTCGCTAACGGCAACGGCTTTCGGAACAGACGCAACAAGCACTGGCGGCGCATTGACACGAACAAAATGAGTAATGCTGGCGGAGTTGCATGCAGTTTTTGAATCGGTCATGATGGAAAGCGTAACGGGATAAATGCCGGGCTTGCGGAAAATGTGTGTGGTTCTTGCGCCGCTTCGTGTGGTGGAGAGGCTATCGCCGCGCTTTAAGGTGTCGCCACCGATTTGCCAAGTGTAAGAAATGATGTTATCGCTCGCGCTTGAAACGGAAGCATCAAACAAAAGCGTATCGCCAGTAGCAACCCAGCCTTGATAAGTGAATTCAGCAACAGGTCCAGAAACCACGCGCACAATAGCGGTGGATTGGCTCACGTTGCTACACTTGCCGCGCTTTGCGACGCCTTCTGTGCCGACAACGGTCAAGGCAACGCTATAAACGCCCGGCTTTGAGTAGCTATGTTGAACGGTTTGTCCTAATGCGGTTTCACCGTCGCCGAAGTCCCAAGCGTAAGAGCCAATTGCACCGACGGGATTCACACTGCGGCTTCCATCAAAGGTAATTAAGGCTTGAACGCAAACGGTTGTATCGGTGAAAGAGGGAATCGCAAGCGGAGAGCCGCCAATGAAAACGGGAATAACGGCAAGCGTCGGCTCTTTGGCAAAGCCATCATCGAGTTTGAGCACAACGCTGTATTGACCGGGCTTCGTGTAAGTATGAGCGGGGTCGGTTTCGGTTGAAGTTGTGCCGTCGCCGAAATCCCATAAGAATTTGAGCGCGTCGCCGTCGGGGTCATAACAGCGTGAGCCGTTGAAGAGAATGGTTTGTCCGGTGCAGGCTTCAACAAGTGAATCAATCACAGCAATAGGCGGGCGATTGATGAGAACTTTAACGGTCTCGCGGGTTTGGCTATTGGCAACATTTTGTCCGTCATCAGCCGTCAGGGTAATGAAATGAACGCCGTCGCTCGGTGCGTCCCAAAAGAAGGTTGCGCCGCTATTCGTTGAGCCATCAGGAAAAAGCCACTCGAAAGAAAGTGCGTGTTTATCGATGTCGTAACTTTTTGAAGCGTCAAGGAAGATGCGGCGCGTGTTGGCGCGAATTGCAGTTTCGGTTACGATAATGGGCGAACTGTTGATAAGCACTTGACCTTGAAGCGATTGCTTGCTGTTCTCGAAACCTTGTCCATCGTCGACCGTGAGCGTGAAGGTTTGAACGCCATTGTTGGAGAACGACTTTTTGACGATTGCACCATTTGCCGTTGAGCCGTCTGCAAACTGCCAAAGGAATTGCTTAATCTTGCCGTCTTTATCCGATGAACGCGAAGCGTCGAAGGTAATCGGCTGATTCGGTGCTGCAACCGAAGATGACACCGACCACTTCGGAACAGGGGCAAAGTTAAGATGAATTTTTTTCGTCAGAACGCTTTGCGCTTCCTCGAAGCCTGAATCGTCTTGCACAAGCACTTTGAGCGTGTGGTCGCCAGATTCGCTAATGGTGATAGTGGCGGTATCGCCTTCGGCGACTTGGCGGTCGTCGACAAACCATGTGTAGCGTGCGATTTTGCCTTCGGGTGCGGTGCTTTGACGCGCATCTAAGAAGATTGGCTTGTTGGGCTCAGCAACGGCTGGCGCGCTAAAACGAGCGGTTGGATAGCGAAAGAGTTTGAATGTGTGTGTTGTTTTTTGAACGCTGTTAGATTGACGCCGTCCGTCGTCGACGGTAAGCGTAATTGTATAGAGACCGCTCTTTTGATAAGTGTGTGTGACTTCAACGCCTTCGGCTTTGCTGCCGTCGCCGAAGTCCCACAAGTAGCGCAGGGTGGAGTCGTCGCCATCGGTTGTTGCGCGAGCGGAAAAAGTTTGGCGGGCAATGGTAGATTTTGATGTTGCATCAATTTTCGGAACAGGCGGAAAGTTGATGTGAATTTCTTGTGAGAGCGATTGAGAAGAATTGGAAACGCCGTGTCCGTCGTCGACCGTGAGCGTAACGGTGTAATCGCCGGGCTGTGCAAATTGAATGGTAATGTCGCGCGTGTCGTAGGTCTGACCGTCCGAAATGTCCCATGAATACGAGAGGTTGCGGTCGTCGGCGTCGGTAGAAGCGGCGGCTGAAAGGCGAATGTTATCGCCGGGCGCGGCAAGTGAAGGCAGGGTAAATCGCGGAATGGGTGGGGCATTAACGCGGTAAGTTGCCGAAGTTTGATACGATGAATTGGCAACGCCTGCAAAGTCGCTTACGCGGAGCGACGCACGGTAAGAGCCTTGTCGGCTGTGCAAAACGGTAACAGAGTCCTTCGTGCGGTCGCTTGTAATGCCGTCGCCAGACCACTCATAGCGTAAAGAATCGCCATCGTTATCACGAGCATTTTTCGCTTTGAAGACAACTTCTTCCTCGACGGCAAATTCGGGGAAGTATTCAATCTCGGTGTAGGGTTGAGAGTTGACGGTGATGAATGACGTATCAGTTGCGGAAATGCACGGCGAGTTCGTGGCGTTGTCGATGACGCGCAGGACGACCTTGTATCGATTTGGCGTTGCGTTTGAAAAACGAAAGCGTGGCTGTGTGCTGCGAATCGCACCGTCAATGAACCATTCGTAGCGGAGTTTGTCGCCGTCGGGGTCAAAGGAGTTTTCGGCGGTCAGTGTGGCAACTTCGCCGGGTGCAAGAACGGAACGGTCAATGCTGATTTTCGCAACAGGTGGCGCATTGATGCGAACCGAAAAAGGCTTTACCCACACTTTTGGAAAAAATTTCCCTTGTGTTGGAATCCAAAGTTCGGCGCTGTAAATGCCGGGCTTACCGAAAGCAAGTGTCGCCGTGTCGCCTGTGGCGCGCTTGTCGCCATCGGGCAATTTCGCTATCCACACAAGCGATTTGGAGAGGCGTTGCGCCATCACTTTATCGTTAAGGCTAAATCGCACTTCGTCGCAAGTGCTTCCGGGTAGTTGAACAATAGAAACATTGGGAATGGATTGAATGGCGGAAATATTGGCGCGTAAGTTCCAAAGCACAGGCTCTTTTGTGCCAATAATCGTGAAGAAATTGTATTTGCGTGAGCGCGAGATGGAAAGTCCCCAATGGTTCGTCTCACCTGAAACAACAGGCTTCCAAAAGGACGTCGCATCAGAGAGCGGAGCAACATTGCCAAAATCATCTTTGAGCAAAATGGTTGCGCCTTCTTCACCTTCAACCGAAAGCGTGGGTGGCGGTTCGTCTTCAAAGTAAGGTTTGAGTTGGACTTCTTCGCTCGTGGGCAGGTTGATGGTTCCAATCGATAAATCAATCGCAATTAAATCCCACATTTCGCTTTGCATCGAAGACGCTGTCGGTTCTGTAACGGATAATTTGAACGCATTGACATCGTTTCCACTGGAAGCACTCACGCGAACAATGTAGCCGAGCGAATCAGGCTCGACTTGCGAGAAAAATTCCCAGCGACTTCGATATTGCTCTTCATCTAAAACAGAAAGCGACGCAATCGGCTTTATGCCGACGCTTTGTTTCGCCACAAGTTTCTTGTTTGAAAGCGTGTAGTGGTCGGAAAAGCGAAAGAGTTCAAAAGTCGTTTTCGTGTCGATTTTTCCATAAATCACATCGCCCGTGCGCGGTGAAATCGAAGCATCAAAAATGCGAATTGCCGCGGTGCGTGCCTCCTTGCGATTTGGCTTCACCCAATAGTCAAAATACTCACGGCTAATGCCGCTGATGTTGTTAGACGATTTGCCTGAAATAGAGAGCGAAAACTCTTGTGCGTGTGTGGCAGAAAAAAAGGTCGCACAAAGCCAAAGGGTGAGAAAATGAAAGCGATATTGATGTTTCATTTCACGAAATATGTTCGAATTTGCGTTTGTTGTTTGGAATCTGGCGATTCAAACGAAACGGTTAAGGATTGATTGGCGAGAGGTTCAACGGCAATCGCCCAGTTGCCTTTGGCGTCAGCCGTTGCCGTAAATGTTTTGTTTCCGTGCGTCAAAAATAGCGATAAGTTCGGATATGCAGTGCCATAAACTTGAATCGGGACGCCATTGGAAATAAGCGTGTCGCCGTTTGTTTTGCATGTCCAACTCATTTGTTGAAGCCTTTCTTGGCGAATTGGCACAAGGCGAAGCACGAGGTTGCGACGATTTTTAGCAACATCAAAAGCAGAAAGCGAAATGAATTTTTCCGACAAGTTTTCTAACAAGATACTGAATTGAAACTTGCCGTCGGGTGAAACCTCAATCGGCGCGCCATCTTTGAGCAAGCGTGCGTTAGGTTCAGTTTCACCGTGAATCTCGAGTTGAGAGCGCGTGGTGTAGCGGGTGAGTGTATCGCCTTGCTTTGTCTGAAAAACTCTGACAACAAGAAAGGGCGGTTCGGTATCGGGGCTACGCAGAATGCGGTATGTGGGGCTATCGGCACCGCGCAATCCGAGTTTGTCAATGGCTTGAAGGCGCACAAATCGAGTTTCGTTCGGAAGATTTTTGAGCAACAGCGAAAGTGATGATGTGGAATAGGTTTGAACGTTCTGACTAAAATCGCGCTCGGAACTCATCTCAATTTGATATTTCGCAGTGTTAGGAACGGGGTTCCATTGCAAGAGCAAGTCGTTGCGAAACACAACGGTGTCTAATCCATTCCATTGAAGGCGCGGTGCAGGCAAAAGTTCAACGGGTGGGGTTGGCTCTTTGCCTTTGAGAATTACTGTGCCTTGATTTTTCTTCAAGGTGATAATGGCTTCGCCTGATTTCACTTCCAAAGTGCCATCGTAGTTGGAGATTTTGGTCGATTGTACTTCATTAACGCTCGCCCAAAATTTTCCTGAACGAACAATCGCTTCTGAACTGCCTGCGCTCAATTTGAACGCGCCTGACTCTTGTGCCTGCTTTGAAAGTTGCGAGAGCAAACTACCTTTGACTAAGGTGATATTGGCGTTCAGAGTGCGGTCGAGTTTATCGATGCGTGACGCTCGCACGACGGCAGTGGTGGCGGGGTCAACCAAAACCTGACTGCCATCAACAAAGACAAGTGATGCCGTGCTGTTTGCGCCTGTGCGAATGGCGTCAGATTCCGCATATAAGTCGCCTTCTTCGGACGCTTGCCACGCCCCAAGCAAGCCTTTGCGTTTGTCCACGTTGCCTGTTTTCTTTCGTAGCTTAGCCTCGACGGCTTCGGTACGTCGCGCCTCAACGGCTTTGGAAAGAATTGGCAGAGAAAACAAAAACGCTTCGCCTTCTTGAAGTGCATTGGCGATATTTCCGTCGGCGACGGCTTTGTCGTGCGCTTGAAGGGCGTTGCTGGTCTTCAAAAATTCTTGTTCGGCTAAAATCGGCGCACCGCGTTTGACCAATCGGCTCAAGGTGGCGCGCTCACGATTAACTTTTTGGCGCAAGGTTGAAAAGGTCTTCAGAATTTTTTGTGCCGATGCCGAAAGCAGAAATTCATTGGTGCTCGTGCGCCGCTCGGCTGATGCCACGACGACCTGCCATGCTGTCGAGTCGCCGATAAGTCGCTGCGAAACTTGCATCAATTCGCCAGCCTTGAAGACATAGCCTCTTTCGCGCGTTTGTGCAAAAAGCCACGACGGCAAAAAGCCAATCAAAATCAAAAAAATGAATTTCATCTCATCAATGGATTTCAACAGGTTCATTCGCATTGACAGGCAAAGTGATGGTAAAGCGACAGCCAATTTGCGGATTTGATTCTAAGGAAATGTTGCCGCCATGTCGCGTTACAATTTCTTTTGTGTAGGCTAATCCCAACCCTGTGCCGATTTCCTTGCTTGCCTTTGTGTTCTGAACACGATAAAATTTGGTGAAAAGTTTATCCTGTGCTTCGGGCGGAATGCCGTAGCCGTAATCGGTAATCGAGAAAATCATGTGGTTGCCTTCGGCGCGAAGTTCAAGGTCTATCGTGCGATTTTCACCGCCGTATTTGATAGCATTGGTCATCAAGTTTTGAATCGCTTCCATGATTAAATCTTCGGAGGCATAAATGGTGGGAATGTGGGCATCGTGATGAAAAGCAAATTGCACAGATTTTTTGCGGGCTTGAGCTTGAAGCGAATCCATGAGCAGTCGGACAATGCTAACAAGATTAACGGAAGTGCGCACAATTTCCTGCCGTCCTGATTCCAAGCGCATCACGTCTAAAAAGCGATTGACAAGTTTGAGCAATCGGTTTCCGCTCTCATGAATCATCGTAATGAATTCTTTTTTGGACTTTTCGTCGAACTCCATCGGTTGCAAGAGCAAATCGGAAAAGCCAATGACGCTGTTGAGCGGCGAGCGAAGTTCATGGATAATGATGTTCATGGTTTCGGCTTTGATTTTCTCGAGCTCGCGCTCTTGGGTAAGGTCGTGCAAGATGATAAACGAGCCCATCAAAGTGTGGTCGGCGTTGTAGAGCGCGATGGTTTGAACGCGGTAAGATTCGATTGAATCTTTGAACGCGATTTCAATTTCACTCTGATAGCGTTCGGTCTCAAAGGTGCCGATGTGTTCGATGGATTTATGTTTCTTGACAATTTTAACAAGAGGGGAGTGAAAAAACTGTTCGCGTGTGGGCGGATTCTGAAAGCCGAGTTCTTGGCAGAGTTCAGCAAAGCGTTTGTTTTGAAAGGTGAATCGGTCGTCGCCGCCTGCAATGCCAATCATATCCTCGCTGTAGGTCATGAGGAGTTTATTCTTCCACTCCTCGAAGATGATTTTTTCGACGTTGAGTTTTTGGTAGCGGTCGAGCGTCTCTCGCATGGAGTCAATCGTGAGCGAGAGCGTGCGAAGTTCGGGAAGCGAAGAAACAGGAACCGGTTTTGAAAAATCAAGCGACTGCATGGGCTTGACGGCGTCCACAAGCGTTTGAACGGGCTTCGTTACTTGCGCTGACGCAATCCAACCTACAACGAACGAAACCAGCAACACAAGGCTAATAAACGAAATCGAAAAGAGCATCAGGCGCGTGGTCGGCTGTAAAATCACATGTTTGGGAACGAGCACTAAAAAGTGAAGCGGAACCGTTCGAAACGCGGAAGCAACCAGCAAATAAGAATCGCCCAAGTGTTCAATCAGTCGAGATTCTGAAAGTGAAGAAAGGCGCAGTTCATCAATCGGATTGAAGTTTGCCGTCGAAGCCAAGAGCAAAAGTGAATCACTTTGCGCGAGATACAAAGCCGTTTGAGCCTCTTCGCTTAACGGAATCGTGAGAAGTCGGCGGAATATGTCCGTTGCATCAAAGTAGCAAGTGAGAAGATAGGGCTTATTGAGAAGCGAAGTCTCGGCGCGAATGGCGCAGATAAAGTTTGAAGAATCTGCACGATAAAAAGCCACAGAGATGGACGAATCAACATGCGAAGGTTGCCAATCGCCCTGTGAAATCGGATACTCACGATTGGGAAAATTGCTGTTTTGTGCTTCCAATTCGTCGCCTGTTTGAAGAGAAATAACTGAAATGCGAATGAGGTCGGCATGCGTGGCAATTTGGTCTTTGAGGGCAAGCTCGAATTGAGAAGGGCGGGAGGAAAAAAGCATGGCTAAATACTTCACCGTTCCAAACCAGTTGCCAAAGTCGCTATCGGCGGAGCGCATCGCATAATGCTGTTGCTCGCTGACAATCGTCAAGCGTTCATCGAGCAAGACTTTGTCGTATTGCGGACGCACAAACACATACACGATGGCAAGTGAGGCGGCGAGCAAAAGAGAAGAGAGCACGAAAAATCTCGCCCTCAACGAAAGACGCGAAAGAAATTGTGAATCGCTACCGTGTGCCACGCTGTAAATGCTTGGTTTGAATGCAATGCTTAATTCAGATGAGGATATGCAAAATAAAGCAGTAGAAGTATGTTCACAAACGCTCCGATGTGTTACTCACTTGCGCTCGGAAATGAGCAACTAATGAGTAATGAGCAATGAAGAACGAATTAGTTATTCTGAACGGAGCGTTAAGGAGTTAAGAGTTGATAGTGAAGAGTTAAGAGTTAAGAGTGAGCAGTGCGTTCAACTTTTAATTCTTCACTCTTAATTCTCAACTTGCTTGGATTTCTCACTTGCGCTCGGAAATGACGGAAAGGAGTGTTCGGTATGTGTCAATGATTATCGGCATAATCCGTGCAGTCTGTGTTCCATCAAAAAACAAAAGGGGGCGAGAGTTCTCCCGCCCCAACAAGATAACTAACCTGAAATTCAAACTTCCTTACTTCACCAGCATCATTTTCATGGTTTGCATAAACTCGCCGTTGCCAGCCGTCATGCGGTAGAAGTAAGTGCCTGACGAAAGATTCGCGGCGTTGAACTGCACCAAATAGCGTCCCGGTGCTTTGTTTTCGTTGACCAGCGTTTGAACCTTCTGACCGAGCACGTTGAAAAGTTCAATTGTTACTCGACCGGCTTTGGCGACATCATACTGAATGAGCGTCGAGGGGTTGAACGGGTTCGGATAGTTTTGCGCAAGAGCAAACGACTTCGGAATGCTGTTTGGCATATCGCTGGTTGAAGATGTGGCAAAGGTTGCAAAGCTAAGCGCATCAACGGCGAAGTAATCAGAATTTGTGCCTCCGTCAACGATGTAGTAACGAAGCGCGACACGATAATCTGTGCCTGTGGCTACACCGTCGCTGACTTTGAACGCAAGGCGTGTCCATGTGTTAGGCACACGGAAGTAAGCGATTTCATTGAAGTCTGAAACGCTCGTTCCACCGGTTGGCGAGACCATGATTTTCAGCGAGTCGGCGTAAGAACCATTGCCGCGAGTGTAGAAAATCAGCGAGTCGACTGTGGTCGAACTGCCACGGGTTTGTGCGGGAAGCACAAGCCAATCGTCAATCAGCCCTGACGAATTTGCGCCGTTGTAGTTTGCGGCAACAGCGCGTCCGCCTTCAAATCCGGGAAATACGACTGGATTGTGAATGAACCATGGTCCAGTAACACCGCCGCCGTCGTTGTTAATGGTGAGCCAGCCTGACGGAACAACCAAGCTTGGCGTAGAGCCGTTGAAGAACTGTGTGCTATCGTTAAAGCCTGTAAAGAACGAGGCAGCAGCAGGGAAGATGTAAATGCCACCTGTGGTAACGCTGTTGTTGCCTGCGTTGCCGTCACCTGGTGCAGTTACGGTGCAAGTAATGCTGTAAATGCCCTCGGTGCTCGGAATCCAAGCCTCTGAACCTGTGAAAGTAAAGGTTGTGGTTTGTCCCGGCGCAAGTGCAGGTCCAGAATTGACCGTAACAGGAGT
>JBKBRB010000023.1:0-27820 GCA_046292465.1 Chloroherpetonaceae bacterium | reverse complement strand
GATTGAAGTCGAAAGAGAAGGTGAATTTCATCAGTTTTGATGAATTAAGAACAATCAGCGAGCAATGCGACTTGCTGGTGGTGTATGACCAATCATTTAGTCACGATTCACCCCCAAAGAAAAAAACGGGAATAGAACGAAAGATAGATACAATACAAAAGAGAGATACAATGCAAGGAAAAAACGGACCGTATTATTGTTTCTATCTAAACCTCGGAAGTCTTGCTTTCGCCTTCATCTCCAAGAACAAAGACCTGCTTCAACAAGCCAAAGCGTTGTTGATTAAAAGAAAAGTGGCACTGCCCGAAAGAATCGTTGAATAACGATTAAGTCAAGTGGAGCCACCACAAGAGGGCTTGGGCGAGTAAAATTTTGAGAATCATGGCGGTTGGGAACACGGCAGAGTAAGCAATGGTTGGGGCTTCGCTTTTGGCGAGTTTGCCGATAAACGAAAGCACAGCGGGTTGGGTTTGTCCGCCTGCGAGTGTGCCGGTTGCGGTAACCCAATCGAGCCGCAAAATCCCCATTGCGCCGACGAGCAAGAGAAACGCCGAAGTGAAGGTCAAAAGTGCGCCAATGCTAATGAGCAAGAATCCTTGTCCGCTCACGGCGTCTGCAAATTGCGCCCCCGATTTAATTCCGACCGATGCAAAAAAGAGCACCAAACCGAGTTGCCGAAATGTGGCGTCGATTTCGAGCGGCAAATCCCAAATGAGCGACCCGGTTCTGCCAAGATAGCCAAGCACGAGCGAAACAAGCAGTGCGCCGCCCGCCAAGCCTAACTTCAATTCAAACTCACCAACTTGAATGGGAATTTGACCAACGCCAATCGCCAGCAAGATGCCAAGCGAGAGCGAAAGGTAATCGGTTTCGCTGAGGGCTTTGGCGGAGTCGCCTAAGTATTTGGTGAGGTCGGCGATGCGGTCGGTTGGGGCAACTACGCGCAAGCGGTCGCCGCGTTCTAAAACGGTTTCGTCTGTCGGGAAGAAATCGATATCGCCGCGTCGGATGCGTGTAATCACAGCACCCCACGTGTTTTCCAAGTCTAATTCCTTCAAACGCTTGCCGACAAGGCTGGAATTGGTGAGCAAAATGCGTCGGAAGTCGACTTGCTTGCGTTCGGCTTCGGGGCTTTCGGTGGTTTCTGGTCCAATGGCGTCGCCTGCACGCTGAACCGCAAGTTCTGAACCGACCACACGCAACACATCGCCGTGTTGAAGAACCGTATTGGCAACGCCGACGAACACATCGCTTCCGCGCTTGATTCGGCTTACTCGAACGCCAAAAGGAATAAGCAAGGCTTCGCGCACGGTTTTTCCGACGAGTTCAGCGTGTTGAAGCACGAAATTTTTTCCGACGGGGGCTTCGGTTTTCGTGCCTGCGGTTTCTTCAGCGCGTGCGGTTTCGCGAGCAATATCAATACGACGAATTGAGGCAATCGCAAGCGAGAACAAAATCGGAAGCACAACGGCAAGCGGATACACAACGGAATAACCAACGGCAATCAAAGACGCATCGGGGTGGTTGCCAATGGCTTCGGTTGCCGCCGCCAGCGCAGGTGTGTTCGTGAGCGAACCGCAAAACATACCGACAACAATCGCGCCATTCACTGAAAAGAGCGTTGCGCAAAGTGAGGCAACCGCAGCAACAGCACAAATCGAGACGACGGCTAAAAGCGTCAAAGAAACGCCACGCTGTCGCAAAATTCTGAAAAAGCCCGGACCAGATTGCAAGCCAACGGTATAAACGAACAAGAGTAGCCCCAACTGCCCCACCACATCAGGCACTTTGAAACGCCCTTCGCCAAACGCGCCAACGGCTAATCCAACAAACAGAACAGACGCAACGCCAAGCCCAACGCCTTTGAACTCAACTTTCGAGAGCAAGTAGCCGAAGCCAATCGTGAGAAATAAAAGCGCGATGGTGTTTTGTGAGAGAAAGTCGCGGAGTAAATCCAAAACCGTCATGTTGAGAAAAGGTGATTGTGTAATCCAACTGCAAACGTCGGAAATTTCTCGGACAAAAACCGTTTGAATCTTTGGTGAAAAAGTGTAGCGAATTGCGGAAGAACGGCATCAAGAAACGGTATCAATAAAGCAAGCGTCCGCCGTCGACGCTCAAAATGTGCCCGGTGATGTAGTCGTTTTCGGTTAGAAAGAGCATTGCATTAACCACATCGTTTGGAGAGCCAATGCGGCGAAGCGGAATTTTCTCAACAATATCTTTTTCATATGGCTTATCGCGCTCGTCGTGCAGGAGCAGGGTGCCGGGCGCGATGGAATTAACAAGAATTTTCGGCGCACATTCTTTGGCAAAGACTTTCGTGAGGTGCTGAACGCCGACTTTGGAAGCCGTATAAGGCGCGTAGTTCCGCCACACTAACTCCGCCGAGACATCGGACATGGTGATAATTCGCGAAACAAACGCTTGCTTCATCATCATTTTTGCCGCTTCCTGCATTGTGAAAAATGTGCCTTTGAGATTGGTATCGACAAGCGAATCCCAATCTTTTTCGGTTACGTTTGGAATTCGAGTCGGGAAGAAATTTGAGGCGTTGCAAATCATCAAGTCTAATCGCTCGAAGCGTCGGCGAAAGAACATAAATGCGCGTTTAATTGAACTCACTCTTGAAATGTCGCAATGAATCATTTTGGCGTCAGGCGCAAAGGCTTTGAGTTCGGAAAGCGTTTCAAGGGCTTCTTCACGCGACGAGCGATAAGTGAAACAGACGCGCCAGCCGCGCTTAGCAAGTTCCAATATCATTGCCTTCCCCAACCGCCCAGAGCCGCCCGTGATAAAACACACGGGCGAACGCTCGGCTTTTTCAACACGCTTTGGCTTGCGCTTCACACGAAGCGAATTGAGTTTGATTTCTTCAATCGACGATTTCAGGTTGGCAAGTTTCATCGTTCAAACCAGTTCAAACACGGAAAACCTTGTGCCCGAGATACTGCGCCTCGTTTCCGAGTTCTTCTTCAATGCGCAAGAGTTCGTTGTATTTGGCGATTCTATCGGTGCGCGAAAGCGAGCCGGTTTTAATCTGACCTGCATTTGTGGCGACGGCAATTTGTGCAATCGTAGTGTCTTCGGTTTCGCCGCTTCGGTGCGAAATGACGCTCGTGTAGCCATTGCGCTTGGCTAAATCGACGGCTTCGAGCGTTTCAGTGAGCGTGCCGATTTGATTCACCTTGATGAGAATTGAATTAGCAATGCCTTTTTCAATGCCTTGTGCAAGGCGTTTGGTGTTGGTTACGAACAAGTCGTCGCCGACGAGTTGCAGGCTTTTTCCGAGTTTATCAGTTAAAATTTTCCAGCCGTCCCAATCGTCTTCTGCCATGCCGTCTTCAAGCGAGATGATGGGATAAGTTTTCGACCAAGTTTCCCAATACTCTGCCATTTGAAGTGGCGTGAGTTCGCGCTTGTCGGACTTTTTGAAGACATACTTGCCTTTTTCTTTGTCGAAAAATTCGGAGGCGGCGGGGTCGAGGGCAATCATCACGTCGTCTTTGATTTTGTAGCCGGCTTTGCCAACGGCTTCGATGACGAGCTCAATGGCTTCTTCGTTGGATTTCACATTTGGCGCAAAGCCGCCTTCGTCGCCAACGGCGGTGTTGTAGCCTTTGGATTTGAGAAGCGATTTCAAGGCGTGAAAGACTTCCGCGCCACAGCGAAGCGCGTCGCTAAATTTGGTGAAGCCGAGCGGCATAATCATGAACTCTTGGAAGTCGACATTGTTATCGGCGTGCGCGCCGCCATTGAGCACGTTCATCATCGGCGAGGGAAGCAAACGCGCCATTGTGCCGCCGATGTAGCGGTAAAGCGGTAAGCCTGAAAAATCTGCACCAGCTTTGGCGCATGCAAGCGAAACGCCAAGAATGGCATTCGCACCAAGTTTGGATTTATTCTCCGTGCCATCAAGCTCAATGAGTTTTTTATCGATTTCGGTTTGCTGTGTAACGAGCATGCCCTCGAGCGCATCGTTGATGACGGTATTCACATGCTCAACGGCTTTGAGGACGCCCTTGCCGAGATATTTTGTTTTATCGCCGTCGCGCAGTTCAACCGCTTCGTGCTCGCCTGTCGACGCGCCTGATGGCACGGCGGCACGCCCAAACGCATTTTCTGTGAAGACATCAACTTCAATGGTTGGGTTACCACGCGAATCCAAAATTTGACGACCGATGATTTTTTCAATAATTGGCATAACAAAATGGGTTTTTACAGATTAGAAAAGACCTACAAAGGTAACGATTTTACCCGACACGATGGCTTATTTGATTTTTTCTACGAGGCAAACGGCGTGTGCAACTGCGCCTTCTTCTTTGCCAACGAACCCTAACTTTTCCGAAGTCGTGGCTTTTACGGAAACGGCATCAAGTTCCATTTGCAGGGCGCGCGCGATGTTTTTGCGCATTTGCAAAATGTGCGGCGCGATTTTAGGCTTCTCGAGCAACAGCATAGAGTCGATATTGACCGGCTTATAGCCGTGCTTCTCAATGAGTTTGCCGACTTTTTTCAGGAGAAGTATGGAGTCGATGTCTTTGTAAGCGGGATTGGTGTTGGGAAAATGCTTGCCGATGTCGCCGAGTGCAAGTGCGCCCAAAAGCGCATCGCAGATGGCGTGCAGGAGCACGTCGGCGTCGCTGTGTCCGTCCAAGCCTTTCTCGTGTGAGATTTCTACGCCGCCGATAATGAGTTTGCGTCCTGCAACGAGCGGGTGAATGTCAATGCCGATTCCGATTCGCATAAGTTAAAGCGTTGTAGTAAAGTTGATGAAAGAGATGGTGTGATGAAAATAGAGAAATGAAGATAAAGAAAAAGCCACCGCACGCTTAGCACGGTGGCTATGTTTGACAAGATGTGAGCAGAGATTACTTTTTCTCGTCAGGTTTTGGACGTCGCTCGAAAATTTCGTCGATAATGCCATACTCTTTGGCTTCGGTCGGTGTCATCCAGTTGTCGCGCTCGGCGTCGGCGTGAATTTTCTCGACGGGTTGCCCTGTGTGTTTTGACATAATTTCCTCGAGCATTGCGCGCGTTTTTTGAATTTCTTTTGCCATAATCAAGATGTCGGTTTCTTGACCTTGCGCGCCGCCCGAAGGTTGGTGAATCATAATACGTGAGTGCGGAAGCGAAGCACGCTTGCCTTTTTCACCAGCGCAAAGGAGAAGTGCACCCATCGACGCCGCCATGCCAACGCAAACCGTTGAGACAGGCGGGCGAATGAACTGCATCGTATCATATACGCCTAAACCTGCATAAACACTGCCACCAGGCGAATTGATGTAAAGGTAAATGTCGCGTTCGGGGTCTTCGGATTCCAAGAAGATAAGTTGTGCCATAATTAAGCCTGCGGAGTGGTCGTCGACAACCGTGCCGTAGAAGATAATGCGTTCGCGCAGGAGGCGTGAAAAAATATCAAAAGCACGCTCGCCGCGGCCTGATGTCTCAATAACCATCGGCACAAGCATGTTGCGCGCTCGGTTAATGCTTTGCTCAATGCGCGAATCGAAGAGCTTGTTCGCGTGATAATCAAATCCAAAATTGATGTTTGCCATTTTTCGGAGAAGGTTGAATTAAACTGATGCTCTACAATGAAGATGCTCATTGCATAAAAAGCAGCAGGAAAAGAAACATAAAAATCAAAATGAAAATTTAATCGTTGGCGTAAGATATTCAGGCAACTTACTGCCGTCCCAAGAGGGATAGCGATGTCGATATACCGTTGCCTGAATGGCTTGCATGGCTTGTGCATCGAGGTCGTTATGTTCCCACTTGATTTCCTTGACGCGTCCGCTCGGCAGAACAACGAGTTTGAACGAGATGTAGCCACGCACGCCGTCCATTCGACGTCTTGCTGCTTCAATCGTTGGGCGAAGTTCATCTTCAAGGTCTGCGGTGGATTCGCTCATTTTGTCGATATCGACTGGCATTTCGCGCTTAACGACTTTCCCTGCGATTTCAGGCGGGAGCGTATCGGCGCGGGCTTTGGCGTCTTCCTTTGCTTTGATGGCGGCAAGGCTATCGTCTTTTCGCTTTTTTTCAGCAAGAGCTGCTTCGTAACGGCGCACAGCATCGATTGAGTCGCGACGGCGTTGTTCCTCAACCGCCGCTAAATCTTGCGCATGCTTCAAATCAATATCGCTTTGGTTTTTGCATCCTGAACACCCTGAACACCCTGAAAGCACAAAGCAAATTGCGATTGAAGCAAAGGTCTTGACGAGTGAAAGGTAGGTATGTTTCATCTGAAAAAGGTTGGAAAAAGCATTGCTTGAACACGCGAAGATAAAACAGCGATTCTTCATTATGAAGACTTTTCTCACAAACACTTCCAAACAAGAAGCAAGAGTAATAAGCAAAAAGAGGCGAACTCGCCTGATGCGAACTCGCCTCTTGCGAAAACAAACCGCGCAAGCGAAAGACGATTAATACATTCCGCCCATTCCGCCGCCTGCAGGCATTGCGGGTGCTTTTTCATCTTCTTTCTTCTCGGAAATAACCGCCTCGGTAGTGAGCAGAAGGCTTGCAACGCTTGCTGCGTTCTCGAGAGCAGTGCGTGTTACTTTCGTTGGGTCAACAACGCCTGCTGCAATCAAGTTTTCAAACACTTCGGTGCGTGCGTTGAATCCGAAGTCGTCTTTGCCTTCTTTGACTTTTTGAAGCACGACAGCGCCATCAATTGTGCCTGTGTTGGCAACAATCATACGAAGCGGTTCTTCGACGGCACGGCGGATGATGTCGATACCTGTCTTTTGGTCAGAGTTTTCTGGTTTCAGGTTGTCGAGTGCGCGTGAGGCACGAATGAGTGCAACGCCGCCGCCGGGCACAATGCCTTCTTGAACAGCTGCACGAGTTGCATGGAGAGCGTCTTCAACACGAGCTTTCTTTTCTTTCATTTCAACTTCGGTGCTTGCGCCGATGTTAAGCACTGCTACGCCGCCCGAAAGTTTTGCCAAACGCTCTTGCAGTTTTTCGCGGTCGTAATCGCTCGTGGTCTTTTCAATTTGATTCTTGATTTCATTGATGCGCGCCTTGATGTCGGTGGATTTGCCCTTACCTTCGACAATCGTGGTGTTGTCTTTGTCAATCACAACGCGCTTGGCTTGACCGAGATAAGCCAAAGTGGCGTTCTCGAGCTTATAGCCTTTTTCTTCGCTGATAACTGTTCCGCCTGTGAGAATGGCGATATCCTCGAGCATCGCTTTACGACGGTCGCCAAAGCCTGGTGCTTTAACAGCAGCAACCTTGAGCGTGCCACGAAGTTTGTTGACAACGAGCGTTGCAAGCGCTTCGCCTTCAACTTCCTCAGCGATGATAAGCATTGCACGACCTTGTTGCGCGACTTTTTCCAAGATTGGAAGCAAATCCTTCATCGACGAAATCTTCTTGTCGTGAATCAAGATGTATGGCTCGTCGAGTTCGGCTTCCATTGTCTCGGCGTTTGTAACAAAGTAGGGCGAGAGGTAACCACGGTCGAATTGCATGCCTTCAACGACTTTGAGCTCGGTTTCCGTGCCTTTGGCTTCTTCAACCGTGATGACGCCGTCTTTGCCGACTTTCTCCATTGCTTCGGCGATAAGATTTCCGATTTCGGTGTCGTTATTTGCGGAAATCGTGCCGACTTGTGCAATTTCTTTCTTATCGGAAATGGTGCGGCTGATTTTCTTGAGTTCTTCAACAACAGCGGCAACAGCCATGTCAATGCCTCGCTTCAAATCCATTGGGTTTGCGCCTGCGGTCACATTTTTCAAGCCTTCACGATAAATGGCTTGCGCGAGAACCGTGGCGGTAGTAGTTCCGTCGCCAGCGACATCAGAGGTTTTCGAGGCAACTTCGCGCACCATTTGTGCGCCCATGTTTTCAACGGGGTCTTCAAGTTCAATTTCTTTGGCAACGGTAACGCCGTCTTTTGTTACGGTTGGCGCACCAAATTTCTTTTCAATGATAACATTGCGTCCTTTTGGACCGAGCGTAACTTTAACGGCGTCAGCGAGTTTATCTACGCCGCGCTTCAAAGCAGAACGTCCTTCGGCATCAAAGTGAATGAGTTTAGAGGCCATGGTTAGAGTCGTTTAATTTTTTCAGAAAATTTCAGAGAGCAGTTTCAAAGACAAATTAGTTGAGAATCGCGAAGATGTCGCTTTCGCGCATGATGAGGTATTCTTCGCCATCGACAGTAACTTCCGTGCCCGAATACTTGCCGTAGAGCACTTTATCGCCAACTTTCACGGTCGGCTTGATGAGGGTGCCATTGTCGGAAGTTTTGCCTTGCCCGATTGCAACAACTTCACCATGCTGCGGTTTCTCTTTTCCGGTGTCAGGAATGTAGAGTCCGCCTTTTGTCTTTTCTTCTGCTGGGGCGGCTTTGACAACAACACGATCTGCCAAAGGTTGAAGTTTCATAATCGTCTCCTCCAAAAAGGTTAAGTGATTGAGTATTATGAAAGTGAGTAGATTGAAGTAAATCCCTACAACAAGTTTCAGTAAGCCTTTTCAAAGATTCTCAAACTTTTAGCACTCAAACGAAGAGAGTGCTAAAAGTGTTTCAAAGATAAACATTTTTGTCTCTCTTGTCAAGACGTCGGTCGGTCGCATTGTGAAGAAATGTAAGGATTAAATCGTCAAGGCAGATTCAGCGTCGAGGGCGCGTTTCAAGCAGTCTGCTATGCGGTCGCCAATTGCAGTGATATGCCCCATCTTACGCCCAATCCGCGATTCGGCTTTGCCGTAAAGGTGTATCTTCACTGAGGGTGAACGGAGTGCCAAAGGAAGTGAGTCAAGTGAGACAGGACGGTGCGTTTTGCCCAGCACATTCACCATCACGGCGGCAGGCGCAAGCATGGATACATCGCCAAGTGGGTAGTTCAAAATGGCGCGAATGTGATTTTCAAACTGTGATGTCAGGCAAGCGTCAATCGTGTAGTGCCCAGAATTATGCGGACGCGGCGCGAGTTCGTTGATTAAAGTTCGTCCATCTGCCGTTACAAACATCTCAACACCAAAAACGCCAACACCGTCAATTGATTCAATCGCGAGTTGTGCCAAATTGCGTGTAGCATGCTCGGTTTCTGCTCCAATCTCGGCAGGGGCTTTCACGGTTTTGCAGATGTGATTTTCTTGAATTGTCTCCACAATCGGATAAACTTTCACGGCGTTGTCGCGCGTGCGGGCGACGATGGTCGCAAGTTCTTTCTCAAATTTCACGAAGGCTTCTGCCATGATGGTGCGAGAAGGGAAGCCTAATGCCGATAGCGCGCTGGGAATGTCTGCAGGAGCGTGAATCGTGCGGTTGCCGTAGCCGTCGTAACCGCCCGTGCGCGATTTAAGCAGGAAGGGATAGCCGTATTTGCGTCCGAAGTGTTCGGCGTCCTCAACGGAATGGATTTCGGCAAAATCGGCAACGGGTAAGTGGTTGCGGCGAAGCGTTTCTTTCTGAACAAGTTTATCTTGAACGAGTGCAATTGTTCTCGAGGTTGGAAACACTGGCTTGTCCAGCGATTCCAAATACTCGAGCACATTAGGTGCAATGAATTCATTTTCCAAAGTAATAACTGATGCGCAGTCGGCAAATGGTTTGAGAGCAGACTTATCAGACCACTCACCAACAAACGAATAAGGCGTAACTTGGCTTGCAGGGCTGTTTGGCACGCGCTCGTAAATGCACACATTCATGCCGAAGCGAAACGCGGCGTAAGCCGACATGCGTGCTAATTGTCCGCCACCCAAAATGCCAATCGTAATGGTCTTCAAAATTCAGGAAAGAAATTCAGTTTAGAGATAGACGATACTACTTCACCAGAATCATCTTACGCGTCTGTGAGTAAGTTCCTGCAGTCAGGCGGTAAAAATACACGCCACTCGAGAGGTTAAACTGAGCCGCATTAAAATTCATCTGATAAGTTCCTGCGCTTTGTTTCGCCTCAACGAGTGTGGCAACCTTCCTGCCGAGCACATCGAAAACTTCCAATTGCACATCGCTCGATGATGAAAGTCGATACGTAAAAGTAGTTGTTGGATTAAATGGGTTC
Source organism: Chloroherpetonaceae bacterium (assembly GCA_046292465.1). Taxonomy (GTDB): domain Bacteria; phylum Bacteroidota; class Chlorobiia; order Chlorobiales; family Thermochlorobacteraceae; genus JANWWM01. The sequence goes on along the minus strand of JBKBRB010000023.1, from coordinate 17,792 downwards.
GGATAATTCTGATGTAATTCAAATGCAAGAGGTGCGTGGTGAAATGGTGCGGAAAGCGGTTGCGTAGAGAGTTGTGTGATTTGTCCAGGTAGTGTGAATGGCGGAACGCCAAAAGCAGAAAGGTTAATCGTAACGGTCGGCGTAACGCGCTTCACAATCCAAGTGTTTGATGCAATCCAAGTGGTGTCGGGAATTGAGAAAAGTGGCAGAGGCGGAAACGGTGGTGGCAGGACTTGTGTGCCAACACTTGTAGTAATCAGAAAGCGTTTGGCGTTGGTAAATGTGCCAAACGGAACAGTTACGGTTTGGTCAGAAAGTCGCCGACCTGTTACGGTAATCACAAGCGGAAGCGAAGTATTTGAATCTACGGGAACAGTAAAAGAGCGCGTAAGCAAAGTATAGTTTTGATTGACGGCTTGCGCGAAGCGATAAATGGAATACCAGCCAATAAGCGTTTGTAGTGAGTCGGCAAGTGCAGGCGGAAGCGTATTCAACGGAAGGTTCAAGTTTCCGACATACTGAAACGCATTTGTGCCATCTAAACTGATAAAGGTAGAATCGTTAAAAGCACTGCTAAGTGTGAGAATGACCTTTGCAGTTCTGCCTTGATACATCATGTCGCCAATTAAGGAATCTACTCGTGAGCGTTCAGAGCCGGGAACGATGTTTTGGAGCGTGTCTAATGTAGCGATGGAGTAGTGCCACTTGTAGCCTAGTTGTGTCGGGAAAAAAGACGAAGCGGATTGTGCCGATGCACAGACCGACATTGAGGTAAAGAGCAAAAGGAGAATCCACTGTTTCATATATGCATCGAGTCTTAGGTTGAGTCACATGGATTTAGGAGTTTACAGGAACTTGGTCTTGATGCGTCAGCGGTTTGGGTTTGACAGCGAGGATAGCAGCTTCGTCAACTTCATCGATTTGTTCAGGTGACATGAATTTCTTTGCATACTCTTTATAGACACCTGATTTGACGAAGAGATCGAGCAGGTCGGGGTCTAAGTGATGTTCGGCTTTCATTTTTGCCATGATTTTCATGGATTCGCTCAAAGTTTTGCCTTTTTTGTAGGGGCGGTCGACCGCAGTGAGGGCTTCGAAGACGTCGGCGATAGCCATAATGCGAGCAGGAATGGACATTTGTTCGCGCCGTAAGCCTTTTGGATAGCCTGTGCCGTCCATTTTTTCGTGGTGCCCGCCAGCATATTCAGGTACGCGTGCCAAGTTGCGTGGGAAGGGCAGTTGCTCGAGCATTTGAATTGTCACAACAATATGGTCATTGATAATTTTGCGCTCTTCTGGTGTGAGCGTGCCTTTGCGGATGGAAAGATTATAGATTTCATCGGCACTTAAAAAGTCGCGCTCTTCGCCATTCAAGACGATTTTTTGCGCGCCGATTGCTGCAATACGACTGATTTTTTCGTCAGCCAAGTATTCGCCACCGATATTGACTTGCTCAAGAAAGCGTTCATCGTCATCAATTTGTGCAAGGCGAGCCTTGTATTCGGCTTCGAGCGTTTCTTGTGAGACGCCATTGCGCTGGACTGCGGTCAGGTAGTCGATGTAAGCATCGCGCCGTAAAATCTCGAATCGGGTTTTGATAGTATGAATGCGGTCGTAAATCGTCTCAAGTTTCGTGGCTTTATCCATGATATGCACAGGCGTCGTAATTTTGCCACAGTCGTGAAGCCACGCGGCGATGTGCAGTTCATACCACTGTTCTGGCGTGAGGTTAAAATCTTTGAACATTTCTTCTTGCGACTCGCATGCGGCACGAGCAAGCATTTCAGTCAGAATCGGCACGCGGTTGCAATGCCCGCCCGTGTAGGGCGACTTTTTGTCGATTGAGTCGGCAATTAACTTGATGAACGATTCGAGCAGGTTCTTTTGCTCTTCATAGAGGAGTTTGTTTTCATATGCGATGCCGGCTTGCGAGGCAAGCGAATAGATGAAAAGTTCATCGCGCCTTGTGAAGGGAAGTACAAGCCCTTTCCATTCATCTAAGTTGTGAGGAAGCGGCAAGCGATAGTCTCGCTTTTTGTTCATCAGTTGAATAACGCCAATCGGCTCACGCTCACGGTTCAGCATCGGAACGGTGAGCATAGACTTCATGCGGTAGTTCCACTTTTCGTCGAAGGCACGACCGCCGAAACTATACGGCACGCCATCAGGGAGATGATAAACATCGGGAAGTGTGAGCGGAGTACGCGACAGAGCAACATAACCGACAATGCTTTTCGGCGTAATCGGCATGATGAAGCCCTCGAGGGGAATCTCGCGGCTCATATTTTTGGCATAACGAAAACGCAACTGTTTGTCGGCAAAATAATTACGCTCATCAGATTCGGTGTCAGGCTTTTTTTCAACGAAGTAAAGACTGCCCGCATCGGCACCGGTCATCTCCATGCAAGAGGTGAGAATGGTATCGAGAAGTTTTTCTGTATCGCTTTCGTTAGAAAGTGCCGCACCTAAATCACTGATGCGTTGCAGTTCGTTCTGCGACTCCGAAAGTTCGTGTTGAAGCAGATTGAAACGATGCTGTTGGCGGAAAAGATGCTCAACTCGATGAAGAAGCATCTTGAAGGCGAGCGGCGTAACCGGTGTCTCGAGAATATCGATAGCACCAAATCGATTGATGATTTCCTCTGTGCCGCCGAGTTCGACAAAGTCTTCTTGTGAGCCGAGCACGACAATGGCTAAGTTGCGCTGAACTTCAGGCGGAATAAGTTGCTTTGCACGGTGAAGTATCGTAGCATCAACTAAAAGCAACACATTAACAATGCCTTCGCCTCGCTCTTGGAGCGATTTCAAATCCTCTATTCCTTGCTTGTAGCGATAATACTTGAAAGCATATCCTAGCGACTTCAGTCCATCTTGTGTAATGGTTGCTGAAAGACCAACGCAGTCGAGAATGTAAATCGTGCTACTTGTTGTTGTCATTGTTCAGAGCAAATAGTTGGAAAAACATCTATCGAGAAAAATATCGGGTCGCAGGTTTTGTTCGCAAGCAGGAATATAAAAATCTTCTCGTCATTCTCCGAAACTTTTTACTATCAAGTGAGCATTTGCGTATTTTTGCCGACCACGCATTCAAAAACAACCTTTCACTCATGACGCAGTTTGCAATCGGCGTTGATGTCGGCGCAACATCTATCAAATTCGCCGCGGTCTCCAAAGATGGACAACTTCTTTCCGAAACGCGCCAGCCAACCGAAGGCGAAAAAGGAAAATCTGCGGTCGTTCAAAATCTGCTTAAAGGCATTTCAACACTGATTGCGACACACGGGCGCGAGTTGCTTTTGGGCATCGGTGTCGGCGTGCCGGGCGTTGTGAATTACGAAGGCATCATCAAAACTTTAACGAATATCCCTGACTGGCACAACGCAAACCTTGCAGAACTCTTGCAAGCGGAAATGAAAACGCACTTCGACATTGTGCCAACTGTTGTGGTTGAAAACGATGCTAATGTCGCCGCACTCGGAGAATCTGCATTCGGCGCGGGCAAGCCGTTCAAAGATTTCGTGATGATTACGCTCGGCACTGGCGTCGGCGGTGGAATCATTTTAGACAAGAAAATTTTTCGTGGCTCAACGGGCGGCGCAGGCGAATTAGGACACATCACGATTGACTTCAACAGCGACACATTGCACGCAGGCATTCGCGGCTCAATCGAAGGGCTGATTGGACATCGCCAAATTACCGCATTCGCACAAAAACTGCTTCAACACGCGCCGTCGTCGCTCATTGTGGAACTCTGTGGCGGCGACCTTTCCAAACTTGAACCGAAAATTTTAACCGACGCTGCAAAAGCAGGCGACCAAGTGGCTCTTCAAGTGTGGCAATTTGTTGGAGAAATTTTAGGCGTCGGAATCGGAACGCTCGTTTCGGTGTTGGACGTGCGCAAGTTCGTCATTGGCGGCGGCGTGGCAGGCGCAGGCGATTTCGTCTTGAAGCCAACGCTCGAACAAGCCAAACGCTTTTCGCTCGAAGCCATGCACGAGGGATTGGAAATTCTGCCCGCTGAACTCGGCAATCGTGCAGGCGTGATGGGCGCAGCGGCACTATGTTTTTAGCGAACCGATATGAAACTCATTTGGCTACTTCACCTTGCGGCAACGCTTTTCATGACAGGCGTAATCTGGTTCGTGCAAGTGGTGCATTATCCGCTTTTCAGTCGGGTCGGCAATGAAACCTTCACACTTTACGAATCCATGCACGCCACGCTAACCACACTCGTTGTTTTCCCCGCAATGATGCTCGAACTCCTTTCTGCCGCAGTGTTGCTTCTCAACAACAACAAAGACGATTGGCGACTTTGGGCAGGCATGCTCTTGCTCATCGTGATTTGGATTTCAACCATGTTCGTTCAAGTGCCAAAGCACAGCGAATTGAGCGTCGGATTCAACAGTGCTGTGCATGCGTCGCTTGTGGCAACAAATTGGATTCGAACCGTCGCTTGGAGTTTGAGAAGCGCGCTCGTGATTTGGATTATTTCCGACAAGTTGAACTAACACACCACGACTGCCGAATACGCCTTCTGCTCAATTAAGCGAAACACAGGAATTTGATTAACAAACTCGTTTTCATAGCCCACCGCCGTTAAGAAAAACTTCATCTTCTCGGCTTGCTTTTGTTCCTCGTTCAGCGCAGGATTTTTCTCGATGAGTTTTTCGTAAATCTCGCGTGTGCGCGGCAAATCGATTAAGTTGTATTCATATTCGATGATGAAATCTTTTTCGTAACGCAATTTGCCGGTAAGGTAGTTATCGAAGTAATTCCAATGCGCTAGACTGTCGTCGCTATCGGGCTCGAGCAATCCTGCCGCCACGTGCGAAGAGGGTTGATTCATCGGCACAATAAAGTCGCCTGCATGAAAAGTTCGTTCAATCGGAACACGCTCGACGGAAATTGTTACTTCACGATGCCCTTGAAAACACTGCTCGGAGACCTTGATGTCCTTGACTTTGAAATACTCGACGGTAGCGGTGAAGTCGCTTAGAAGTTGCTCGACGGCAATGCCATGCGGTTTGAGTTTCTTGATGAGGCGATGCTCGGCTTTGGGAATGAGATAAGCGAAAGGACGTGCAACGCCGCGCGTGATGCGATACTTTCCGAAATACGGGGCAGTGTAAAGTTTCTTTTTGTTGGTTGGTAAGTATGTGATGCTTCCGTCAGAATTTGTCTTCTCTTTGATTTCATAGCCGATGACGGTAACAGGTTTCTCGAAAGCGATTTTTTCAATCTCAATGCCGATGATGTTTTTCTTTGGGTCGTAAAAAGTGCCGCGCTTGATGGCATCTGCTTCGGCTTCGCGCACAAGGGCTTTGACTTGTTTGGCGTTTTGGGCAGTAAATTCAAGGCATTCGCGCATGAAGTGATAGGCGGCGTCGATGCGGCGTTTGAACGAAACGTAGGAATAAGTTTCCATCAAAATGGCGATGCGGTTTTGCAATCCGCCGTAAGAGGCACCGTAGCGCGCGTGATGCGAGTAAGTTGCCCAGCCTTTTTCAGGGTGTCGGAAGTCGACGAAGTCAGCGTAGTAAAACATCTCAATGCCTGTATCTTTCTTGATGCGTGTGCGCACGGCGGGGAGCATGGTGTCGCGCGTGAAGTCGATGAGTTTTTTGTAGGCGTTTGGGTTTTGCGGAAAGCCGTAGGTGAGGTCGTAGCCGTGTCGTGAGCCGTCGGTGGTGTGTCCGTCGATAATCACATCGGGCGACCATTGCACATAGACATCGCGAATAAGATGTTCGGTTTCTTGCGCTTCGATTTTCATGTAGTCGCGGTTGAGGTCGAGCCCAAGCGCATTGGTGCGCACGCCAACACCTTTTTCAGGACCGATTTGAGAAAGTCGATTTGCATCGCTGATTCGCTCGTTGCCATCGGCGTTGTAAATCGGAATAACGAGAATAATCAGTTGCTTCAAGAGCGCGTTCAAATCGCCAAAGACAAGTTCGCGCATGAGCATCATCGAGGCTTCTTTTGGGCAGACTTCGCCGGCGTGAATGTTATTCTGCAAGAGCACAATCGGCTTTTGAGATTTCAAGGCTTGAATCGGCGAGTAAATCGGCGTGTCGGAAAAAACTGCCATGAAGAGGTCGCGCCCTTCGGTGGTTTTGCCAAACGTGTGAAGGGTCATTTGCGACGAGAGAGATTTCAGTTCGTAAAGAAACGCCTTCACATCGTCGTAGCGAGATGTGGCTTCGTAGTTACTTTTTTCGGCGACCGTCAAGAGAGCGGGAGAAATTTGGGCAGAAGAAAGGCGCGATGATTTTTTTGCACTTGCCATTGGTTGATGTATTAAGTTTTTTCAAATTGATTCAAACTCGAAGAAGCGAAATTTACGCAATGACGGAAAGAGAAAAAGCCTTCATACTCGGCACGCTGATTGGCGACGCGCTCGGGTTGCCTGTCAATCGCAAGCCACACCATATTGTGAGAATGTATTTCAAGGGCATTAAAGGCTACACGGACGAATACTACTCAACCGCCACGCCAACAGGCTTACGCAAAGGGCAATGCTCAAAAGATGTCGTGCAACTGCTTCTGCAACTGCCAAATGAAAATATCATCGAGGCGTGGACAAAGTTATTTTTTCCGCCGTCTGAACACGTGCGTCTTTGCTTGCTGTTTCAGGCGATTGAAGCCAAAGGAGAATTGAACGCCGAAACCATTAGCGACGCCGTTTGGGGCAACGCGAAATCAAAAATTCTCGAGTCGCTCTCGCTCTTTCCAACCGATTTGGTGATGCAGTTTGATGAAGCGATGACGGAACACGATGCAGTGGATTTCGCCTTGGCGATGCTCTTGCGCAATCACAGCGACTTTGAAACGACTGTGCTTTCTACGGTCAATATGGGCGGGCTGACAACACTTACAGGTGCAATTACAGGCGGGGCGGTCGCCATGCTCAACGGCGTGCAGACCATTCCGCACGAGTGGATTGAAGGGCTGGAACAATCGTCTGAAATTCTGAGCCGTCTTCACCTTCAAGACATCATCACAAAGTAAATGCAATAACAAATGCCAAATGAGGATTTAGCCACACAAACGATAGAGCGAAAGCAACGCCATGTCGAACTCTGTCTCGAGGGCGATGTGGATTTCAATAAACGAAGCGGATTTGAGCGATACGAGTTTCGCCACAACGCCGTGCCTGAACTCAACCTCAATGAAATTGACCTCTCGACCGTCTTTCTCTCAAAGAAAATCAACTATCCGTTGATGGTCTCGTCTATGACGGGTGGTTACAACGGCGCAACGCAGGTCAATGCCATGCTGGCTGAAGCATGCGAGGCGTTGAACATTCCGTTGGGCATTGGAAGCATGCGACAAGCATTAGAGTCGGAAGCGCATCGCGAAAGTTTCTCGATTGTGCGGCGCGTGGCTCCAACAATTCCCATTTTTGCCAACATTGGCGCGGCAGAAGTTGCGGCAGGTTTAAGCCGTGCGCAAACAAAACTCTTGCTCGACTTGGTGCGCGCCGACGGACTGATTGTGCATCTGAACGCCGCGCAAGAACTCTTTCAGCCTGAAGGCAATACGAACTTCAAAGGATTTTTAGCACAACTAAAAAAAATCTGTCGAGCGATTTCCGTGCCTGTAATTGCAAAGGAAGTCGGCAACGGCATTTCGAGCGAGGCGTCAAAACGCTTACTTGACGCAGGCGTGCAGGCGATTGACGTTGCAGGCGCGGGCGGCACCAATTGGCAGAAAGTTGAAGAACTTCGTTTCACTGAACAATTCAATCAAGATACGCGCTTCACCGAAGGCGGATTGCGAGAACTCTTGAACTGGGGCATTCCAACGGCAGTTTGTTTGGAGGAACTCAAACGGCTTCGTCGCTCGAAAGCCTATCGCTCCGTTCAAGTGATTGCATCAGGGGGGATTACAAACGGTGTCGAGATTGCCAAAGCGATTGCGCTTGGTGCCGACCTTGCCGCACTGGCAAAGCCGTTTCTCAAAGCCGCCTTTGAGCCTGAGGGCGCAGACGCCGTCAAACAACTTGCCTTGCGCTTGATGAACGACCTTCGCGCAACGATGTTTCTCGTCGGCGCAAAGAACATTGAATCGCTCAAACGAATACCGATAGAAAAGAAAAGTTAAAGGCTATGTCGCAACCGCATCGTGCAGAACGAAATCGCACGCTGACGCTCACCGAAGATGAACGCGCTGATTACGCTAAAAAGCTTCGTGTGCTAGCGCAGAATGCTTCGCTAAGCGAACTTGAAAATCAAATTTTTCACAACGATTTGCTCGAGGTCTTGGACTTTCTGCCCGAACGCTTCGTCTCGCTCTTGATTTTAGACCCTCCTTACAACCTAACCAAATCATTTAACGGCACGGTGTTTCAAGCGCGCTCGACGGCGGAATACATTGACTATCTTGAGTCATGGTTGCCAAAATTGATGAAGACCCTGAAGACGACCGCAAGCGTTTATGTGTGTGGCGATTGGCGAATGTCGGGCGCATTGCAATTGGTGTTGGAAAAATATCTCATCGTCCGAAATCGCATTACTTGGGAGCGTGAGAAAGGCAGAGGCGCAACTTCAAATTGGAAAAACTGCTCTGAAGATATTTGGTTTTGCACGGTGTCCAACACCTACACCTTCAATGCCGATGCCGTCAAACTGAAACGGCGTGTGCTTGCGCCGTATCGCGAAGAGGGCGTTCCAAAAGATTGGGAAGAAACCGAAGACGGCAATTTTAGACTGACCGCGCCTTCGAACCTTTGGACCGACATCACCATTCCGTTTTGGTCAATGCCTGAAAACACCGACCACCCCACGCAGAAACCTGAAAAACTCCTCGCTAAGCTCATTCTTGCAAGTTCAAACGAAGGCGACCTTGTTTTCGACCCGTTCTTAGGCTCGGGCACTACGGCGGTTGTGGCTAAAAAATTAAACCGTCGATTTGTAGGCATCGAGAAGGAAAAAGACTACGCTTGTTTAGCGGCAAAGCGGCTTGACTTGGCGGAGCGCGATAAAAGCATTCAGGGCTATCACGACGGTGTCTTCTGGGAGCGCAATTCGCTGAACGCGCAAAAGAAAACGAGCAAAACAAACGCGATGCAACAACTTCAAATCTTCTGACCGGGATACTTGATTCGCTTATGCTTATTAGCGACAAGCGTTTTGATGAAACTTTGTTTGATGCGCTCTAAATCGGAGAAGGTTAAATCGGATTCGTTGAATTGATTTTCATCGAGCCGCTTGCGAATAACGACGTCGATAATTTGCGAAATCGTTTCTTCGGTTGGATTGGTGAGCGAGCGCACGGAGGCTTCGACGCCGTCAGCAAGCATAACAATCGCGGTTTCCTTGCGGCGCGGTTTCGGACCGGGGTAGCGAAAATCATCAATGTTGAGTTTATCGGGCGGAAGGGTCTTCAAGGCTTTGTCATAAAAGAAGTGAATAACGGTTGTGCCGTGATGTTCGGGAATGAAGTCGAGCACTTCTTCGGGAAGGTTGTTTTTACGTCCGATGGCTAATCCACGCCTAACGTGGTCGCCGATGATGCGTCCGCTGGTAACGGCTTGTAAGTGGTCGTGCAAGTTTTTGCCGTTTTGATTTTCGGTGAAGTATTCGGCTTCGGCGGTTTTGCCGATGTCGTGGAAATAAGCTCCGACACGGCAGAGCAGTGGGTTTGCACCGATTGCCGTTGCCGCTTCTTCGGCGAGCAAACTCACTTGCATCGTGTGTGCATATGTGCCCGGTGCTTTCGTTGCCATTTCGCGCAAAAGAGGGTGATTGAGGTCGCTCAGTTCCATCAAGGTCATATCGGTAGTAATGCCGAAGGCTTTTTCAATCAACAGCAAAATTGGATAAACCAAAAAGCAGAACAGTGAACTAATGGCCGCATATTGAAGGTCGTTCAAAATTTCGTTCAGGCTGGCAAGGCGCGAAAAGTTGAAGGCTAAAATTGAGACGGCATATCCGACAAAGACAAGCAAAACCGGCGCGAAGACTTGTGAGCGTTTGCGAATGCCGCGTGTGGCAAATACGCCCAGACTGCCTGCAAAAATCGTTGCCAAAGCAAAGGGAAAGTCGTTGCCGCGAATCGTGCCGGCAAGCAGTGCGACCGTTACCGTTGCGAAAAATCCGACGCGCGAATCGAAAATCACGGTGAAGAGAATCGACGCCAAGCCAATTGGCACAATGTAGGGCGAAAGGTTCTCGAATTGAAGCGAATACCAAACGGCGACAAGTTCAATCAGCGTGATGCTAAACAGGAGCAAGAGCATGGCATTGTCGTGCCAAATTTTCGGGCGAGCAATGTAGAGGTAGGTCGTAAAAACGCCGATGATGATAAAGATGATGAGAATTTTTCCGATGTAAAGTTGAAGTGCGCCTGCAGGCATTTCGCGCTCCATCTTGGCTTGAATGAACGAATCTAACTTGCGCTTGATGTCGGGCGTGATGATTTCGCCGCGAGAAATGATTTTTTCGTTTTGCCGCACAATGCCTTCGCCGAGTGGAACTTGCCGTGCGGCGCGTTCACGGTCTTCAAGCGTTTGGGCTTCGTCGTAAAAAATGTTCGGGCGCAAGAACGGTGAAACAAGTTTGAGCGCGAGTTGGAGCGTATCGTTTGTAGGCGAAGAAAATCGTTGCAAGAGCAATTCTTTAAGAGTGTTGAAGAACTCTGCACTGTCGCGCACGGTGGAAAATTTCAAAACTTTTTCTTCGCGCTCGTTCCGTGAACGAATCAAAAACTCATTCTGCTGAAACCAACTTTTCGGCACGTCAATCATGCCGTCTGAAAGAAGCGATTGAATCGAGGCTTGCAAAGCGCGCGGAAGTGTCAAGAGGAGTGATTTCTGAACCACGTTTTGAGAAAGGCAAGAATCAAAATCGGCAAGAAGCAGGGCACGCTCTTTCTCATTAAGCCCGAAGGGCGAAAGCACGGTGAATTTTTCCGATTCTCTTAAATCTGATTTGCGGGTTGAGAGATAAAGTTTCAAACTGTCGGCAATCGAGTTGAAGTCGTCGGAATACGCGACTGCCGAATTCTGCTTGTGCTCTCGGCGAAAGACGGGTAAAACACTTTGGCGCGCTTTTTCTTGCTCACGCTCGTAATCGGCTTTGTTTTTTTGAATCGCAAACGCAAACGGCGCAACCAAATCTTGATGATACCACGCTGTTCCGACTTCAAAGTTCAGCGTTGAAAGTTTACTGCGCGGAAAGAGGGAGGCGACGCTCACCAAAAACGCGACGAACAATCCAATGCGGACATATTTGTTCTCTCGTATGAATTGTTTGTCCAGAGGCATAACTTTGCAGGTCTAATATTTAGTCATAAAAATTTTTGCAAGCCTAACTCGTCAAGAACGCACACTTCAAAAATGCAAAAGTCAAACTCCAAATTCAAACCAAGTTCAACGCCGAAATTTATTTTTCACACGCTTCAAGAAGAATGGCTTGCGGATACTGAAACGCCTGTTTCGCTTTATCTCAAACTGCAATCTAAGTACTCCTGCTTGTTGGAATCGGTCGAGGGTGAAGAACGATTGGCGCGATTTTCTTACATCGGTCTCGAGCCCTTCGCGCTCTTTTCCGCAACGGTTGATGAGCCGAAAGGTGGCGCGTTCAAATTGACGGTGCTTGATAAAAAATTCAGCGCGCTGAAATCGCTCGTCAAATCTGCCGCTTCGCCGAAGGAGGCAATGTCGTGTTTGCTTAAGGCGTTTGCTAATGCCAAAGAGCATGGGTCAATTACCACGTCAGGCGCGTTTGGCTATGTCGGTTACGACGCCGTGCGCTTTGTCGAGAAGATTCCGATGCCCAAAAAAGATGACCCAGCGCACCTGCCCGATGTGTTTCTCATGCTCTTCGATACGCTCGTGGTGTTTGACAACATCAAACGAAAAATTATTCTTGTTTCCAACTACCTTTCCGCTAAAGACAAGCCCAAAGCCGAAAAGAAAATCAAACAGATTCGCAAGAAAATTTTTTCCGCGTTGAAGCCGTCGCAAATCGCGCTCACCAAAGAGCGAAAGGCTTCGGTCAAATCGAATATGACGAGGCAAGCGTATTTGCAAAAAGTCGAGAAGGCGAAAGACTATATTTTGGCAGGCGATATTTTTCAGGTTCAAGTCTCGCAACGCCTATCGCGCAAACTACATGCGAAACCGTTTGATGTGTATCGTGCGCTACGAACTATCAATCCGTCGCCGTATTTGTATTTTTTTGAATTAGGTGAAGTGCAGATTGTCGGTTCATCGCCTGAACTGTTGGTTGGGGTAACGAGGCAGAACGAAAAGTTTTTGGTCGAGACGCGCCCGATTGCAGGCACGCGGCGGCGCGGCGCAACGCCCGAACAAGATAACGCACTCATGCGCGAATTGCTTTCAGACGAAAAAGAGCGTGCCGAGCATTTAATGCTGATTGACCTTTCGCGCAACGATGTCGGAAGAGTCGCAGAAATTGGCTCTGTGGAAACCAACGAAATGATGGTGATTGAGAAGTATTCGCATGTGATGCACATCGTTAGCAATGTGCGCGGCGTGTTGAACGCGGCGCTTTCGCCGATGGACGCATTTTGGTCGTGCTTTCCGGCAGGCACGCTCACGGGTGCGCCGAAAATTCGCGCGATGGAAATTATCGCCGAATTAGAAACAGAGAAGCGGGGTCTTTACGGTGGCGGCGTGGGCTTTTTTGACTTCAACGGCAATATCAAAACCGCGATAGCGATTCGCACAATGGTGGTGAAAGACGGCAAAATTTACTTTCAGGCGGCAGGTGGTGTGGTTGCCGATTCTACGCCTGAAGGCGAGTATCAAGAAACGATGAACAAAATGGCGGCAGGATTGCGCGCCGTCGAGATGCTCTATGAGAGCAATTCAAAAGTTTAGAAAACTAAAAAGATAGGGGAGAAGTCGGCACGTTCAAAACGAACAAAACGGTTTTATGTTTTGAGATTTGAGAACCTATCAACCCAAATGTTTCACGTGAAACACAGCAAAAAAAATTAGCGAGAACGCAAAATGACCGATTACGATGTAATTGTGGTAGGTGCGGGGCACGCAGGCTGTGAAGCCGTCCTTGCCGCCGCACGAATGGGGCAACGAAGCCTCCTCATTACAATGGATTTGCTTGCAATCGCGCGCATGTCGTGCAATCCTGCCATTGGCGGCGTTGCCAAAGGACAAATGGTGCGCGAAATCGATGCGCTTGGCGGCGCAATGGGCAAAGTAACGGACGCCGCAGGCATTCAATTCCGAATGCTTAATCGTGGCAAAGGTCCAGCGATGTATTCGCCACGAGCGCAATGCGACCGCGTTCAATACTCCATCGAGATGCGCAAACTCATTGAAGCAGAGCCAAACATCGACCTTCGTCAAGATTCGGTGATGGGCGTGCGCGTCGAGAACGGAAAGATAAAATCCGTAATCATTCGGGGCGGACAGGAAATTACAACCAAAACCGCTGTGCTCACCAACGGCACATTTCTCAACGGCAAAATTCACGTCGGATTGAAAAATTATTCGGGCGGTAGAACGATGGCAGAGCCAGCGGCAGTAGGTTTAACGGAATGTCTCTTGGAATTAGGCTTCACGGCGGGACGCTTGAAAACCGGAACGCCGCCACGCATTGACGGGCGAAGCGTCGATTACAGCAAAGTCGAAGTGCAACCACCTGACGAAGTGATTGAGCCGTTCTCGTTCGAAACCGATGAAGTCGAGTTCCAAAAGAAACGGCAACTTTCGTGTTTTATCACCTACACCAACGAAGAAACGCATCGTGTTTTGGAATCAGGATTCGACCAATCGCCAATGTTTCGCGGCATGATTGACGGCGTCGGTCCAAGGTATTGTCCCTCGATTGAAGACAAGGTCAATCGGTTTCGCGATAAAGACCGTCATCAAATCTTCCTCGAACCCGAAGGCTTCGATACAAATGAAATGTATGTGAATGGGTTCTCGACTTCACTTCCCGAAGAAATTCAACTCAAAGGCTTGCGCACCATTGCAGGGTTGGAAAAGGTCAAGATGATTCGTCCTGGCTACGCCATCGAATACGATTACTTTCACCCGCATCAATTAAAGCCAACTCTGGAAACCAAGCGTGTGGAAGGACTTTTCTTTGCAGGGCAAATTAACGGCACATCGGGCTACGAAGAAGCCGCGGCACAAGGGTTAATTGCAGGCATCAACGCGGCACTCAAAGCGCGCGGCGACGAAAGGGAATTCACGCTGAAACGCAACGAAGCCTACATTGGCGTGTTGATTGATGACTTGATTACAAAGAGCACCGATGAGCCTTACCGAATGTTCACCTCGCGTGCGGAGTATCGGATTATTCTTCGTCAAGACAATGCTGACCGCCGTTTGCTCGAGAAAGGATACGAAATTGGATTGGTGAAATACGAGACCTATCAAAAGTTTATGCAGAAGAAATCCGAAATTGAGCGTGTGGAAAAACTTCTGCGAGAGGAATTGATTCAGGCGTCGGCAATCAATCCGACAATTGAAGCGTTGGGAGGCTCGCCGTTCCGAAAGAACGAGCGTGCGATTGAAATTTTGCGCCGTCAAGAAATGACCTTCGCAAAACTCATGGACGCCTTGCCTGAACTGCGCGAAAAGGTGGAAAGCATCTCAAAAAATCCGCGCGTCTATGAACAAGTGGAAATTGATGTGAAATATGAAGGGTACATCAAGCGAGAAATGCAGACGGCGGAAAAACTTTCTCGTCTCGAAGATGTTTTGATACCAGCAAGTTATGACTTTGATCGCATCAAGGGTTTATCGTCTGAAGGGCGGGAAAAATTGAAAAAAGTAAAGCCAACCTCGTTAGGACAAGCGTCTCGAATTTCGGGCGTTACGCCGTCTGATGTGTCGGTGCTGATGGTTCATTTAGGGCGATAAAATCGGGTGATAAAATCTTCGGAGAAACACTCTTGAAAGTTATCACAAAGAACGTTTCACGTGAAACATGTGCACAAAATTTAGAGTTTTTCACGTGGAACACACGCACAAAATTTGGAATGTTTCACGTGAAACAACGATGAAAAAATAAAAGCGAAATCAAAATGAGCGAAGTAGCAATTGATGTCAGAAGCGAAAAGGAAGAAAATCTTGCCGCAAAGTTTCTACAAAATGAATTGCTTTACGGCAAAGACCGTGAAGAGAACTTGGTCGCCGTGCATCAAATTTCCGATACCCATGTTCGCCTTTACTCGCGCCATGGAGAGCGCGTAACGTGGCGCGATGAACCCTTCTATCCGTTCTTTTTTATTGCAAACATCGGATTCTTGCGTGGTTTTCAATCGCCGCCAAACTACTGGCTGAAAGAATTAGCCGGGAATAACTACTACAAGCATCTGGCAATTTTCAAAAGTTGGAAAGACTATCGTGCGGCGCAAGATTATGTGTGCGAAATAAAGCGCAAACTTGAACAGAAAGACGTCATCACAGCGGAAGATGAAGAGTTCGGCGGAAAACGCATCGATGAACTTTATGCCAAAGGCGACGCCGCCTCGCAGTATCTCTTCCAAACAGGCAAAACGCTCTTCAAAGGCATGAGTTTTGGCGACCTCCGCCGAATGCAACTCGATATCGAGACTTACTTCGACAAAGAAGCCCAACAGCGAAGTCGAGACGAAATTGGGCGCGAAAAAATCATCATCATTTCACTTCACGACAACACAGGCTGGGAAGAGGTGCTTCACTTGCGGCAGTTCCCCGACGAGAGCGAAAGAGCCATGCTCGAGAAACTCGTCGAAATTATCCGAGAACGCGACCCCGATGTGATTGAAGGGCATAACATTTTCGACTTCGACCTTCCGTTCATTCAACGCCGATGCGAACTCAATGGCGTAAAGTTCGCAGTTGGACGGGACGGTTCGTTACCACGAAGTTACCCTGCCTCAATTCGCTTCGCCGAACGCACACGCGACTATCAATACTGCGAAATTGCAGGACGGCACGTCATCGACACGCTACTTCTTGTTCAATCGTTTGACGCCACTAAGCGTGCTATGCCCAGTTACAACCTCAAAGAAGCAGCGAAGTATTTCGGATTTGCTTCCGAAGAGCGAACCTACATCGACCACACCAAAATCGCCGAAGTCTGGGATAAAGACCCTGAAAAACTGCTCCGATACGCCCTCGACGACGTGCGCGAAACCGAAAAACTTTCCGCAATGCTCTCAGGCAGTAATTTCTACATGACACAAATGATGCCGTTCGGGTATGCCCAAGTCTCACGAATCGGACCTGCTGCGAAAATTGAAGCCCTGTTCGTGCGCGAATATCTGCGGCAGAAACACAGTATCCCGCGACCGCAAATCGGACAGCAAAATGTCGGTGGCTTTACCGAAGTGTTCTTGAAAGGAATTCTCGGACCAATCGTCTATGCCGATGTCGAATCACTCTATCCCTCCATCATGCTGACCTTTGATATTTGCCCTGCCAGCGACGAGCGAAAACTCTTTCCGAAAATTTTGGCTGACTTGAAAGCCTTACGCCTTGCCGCCAAAGGACGCATGAAAAACGCAACCTCGCAAAACGAGAAAGATACTTACGACGCGATGCAAAACTCGTTCAAAATTCTCATCAACGCAATGTATGGCTATCTCGGATTTCGCGCAGGCATTTTCAACGACTATGAACAAGCCGACAAAGTAACCTCCACAGGGCAAGACATCGCTAAAAAAATGATTCGCGAATTCGAAATGCGCAACTGCCGCATTGTCGAAGTCGACACCGATGGAATTTTACTAATTCCACCGCCCGAAATTCAAACCAAAGAACAGGAAGAACAACTTGTCAAGGAGGTCTCGGCCACAATGCCCGAAGGTATTAGCATTGCTTACGACGGTCGATTCAAGAAGATGATTTCCTACATGAAGAAAAATTATGTCTTGCTTGGCTATGACGGCAAAATGAAAATCAAAGGCTCTTCGCTCGTGAGCCGAAGCGGCGAAAAATTTGGACGCGACTTCGTGAAAAAGGGCTTTGAATGTCTCTTAAATGAAGATATTTATGGACTTCATCAGCTTTATCTTCACTATCGCAACCGCATTTTGAACCGCGACATGCACGTCTCGGAATTCAGCCGAATGGAAACACTCAAAACATCGCTCGACGAATATCGGCGCGACGTTCGTGAAGGCAAGCGCGCAAAAGCCATCACATATGAACTTGCTATCAAAAGCAAACTCAGCGTCAGCAAAGGTGATAGAATTACTTACTATGTGATTGGCTCTGGATTTCAAGGAAACGCTTACGACAAAGGCAAACTCGCCTCGGAATGGAACGAAGAAAAGCCTGACCAAAACGTGGACTTCTATCTCAAACGATTAGACGAATTTTGCGAAAAGTTCAAACCGTTTTTTAAGCCAAGCGATTACAGCAAAATTTTTACGGCAGATGAACTCTTCGGCTTTTCGCCCGACGGCATTGAAATCATCAAAGAAATTGTGCATCGCGACACGAGCGATTTAGAAGAAGAAGTGCCGTTTTAACTTCGATTGTGATTTTCACCACGGCTTGGGTTGCGAAGTCGTTTGAAGATATGTATTTTCTCCTATTCTTAAACTTGCGAACATGAAAAACCGCTACACAAAAGTTGAGCTCACTTTCCAGCAAGACTATTTGGGCATGGGGCAAATCTATCCCGACGGAACAGACTTTGAACTCTCGATTAGTTTGTGGCAGATTTTTCGTGGTTGGAAAGATAACATGCTCGCTTACCAAGATGCTACAAAGAAAAAATTTCGCCTTGCCTTCAAGAAAATCGGCGACGGTAAATACGATGTGAAAATCAAAGAAGCCTTAGCCACTGAAACGATTGACC
>JBKBRB010000022.1:0-36769 GCA_046292465.1 Chloroherpetonaceae bacterium | reverse complement strand
TTGAATCCAAGATTGAATGACATTAGCGAGTTTCTTTATCTCTTCTTGATTGCCATCATCAATTACTTTCGGAACGTAACGGGGTTGCTGTTTATGATATCGAAGCATGGTAAGAATTTCTTGATTATTTTTTAGAACAGCGTCATGATTTTGACCTGCTGCAATAGGCTGATGTATGAGATAAATTTCTTCATATTTATGGTCTTTGGCGTCGTCGGAGCGTCTGGGATAGCCGAGCACGGCAACGAGGCTATCGGGCATTGTTTGCCATTTTTCAGTAGGCTTTAATTTGAAGCCAGTGAAAACGCCGTTGGGCATTCTCTTGAAGAATTCAGCGTTCTTTCTGAAGAAGTCATAAAGTTCTTGACGGAATTGTTCTAACGAGAGGTCGTTTAAGCCGAGTGTTTCATCGCTGGTTTCTACATCGTCCCAAGTAAGTTGCAGTTGTTCGAGCATTTTTTGAGTTTGTTTTGGCAAGAGCGGATTATCTTCGACCATTAGTTGCAGTTCAGGCGTCATTTTGTCGTCCAGTTCTGTGCCGACAACTGTCATTAAAGCCATGCGTTTTTCGACGCGTGATTTAAGTTGGAGATAATCTTCATAGTTTTTACCGGGCCAAAAGTTAATGCCCTTGATGGTTTTATTAGGCGAGCCGATGCGGTCAATGCGTCCCATGCGTTGAATGAGCCGCACGGGATTCCAATGAATGTCGTAGTTAATCACCATGTCGCAATCTTGTAGGTTTTGTCCTTCACTGAGGCAGTCGGTAGCTATCAGCACATCGATAGGATTCTCGAGTTTGCGGCGTGTTTTAGCGTCATGCTGAAAGATGAGGTCTTTCCAAATCTCGTAGGGCACTTTCCATATACCTTTATCTAAAAACTTAGATTCTAAGCCAAGATGGTTTTGATACATTTCCGTCCAATCTTTTTCGTTGTAGAGTTTGGTATAAGGAGCAAAGCGTTCCAAAATGGGTTCAAAATTTGAGCCGGAGTAGCCATCAGAGGCTTGGCTAAAAGAGCCTGAAACATAAGCGAGGTTTTGAATACCGCGTTTTTTTAACTCTTTGTAGAGAAACTCTGCCGTGTCTTTGAATGCGGTAAAAACAATTACTTTTTTATTAGGCGAATTTTTTTGCTTATGGGTGATGTGCTCAATGAGTTTATTGAGTTTTTCATCTTGCGCTGTACCGGCGTTGAAGGCTGTTTCATACTCATCTAAATTGGCTTTTAATTCACGAAGCTTCTTGATGTCGACTTCAAGATGTTGTTCGAAAAGAGAAAGGTGTGTGATAAAAGAAAGGGGAATGGGATTTTTCTTGCCAAGTGTGATAGGTTTTTCGGTTTCAGCACTAATTTGAGCGGCAGTTTCCACAAGTTCTTCTTCCTCTTCTTCAGATATTTCATCTTCAATGGCAATAGCAATTTTACTTTGGTTGAAGGATTTGACTTTTTCCAAGGCGTTAAGATGATGTTTTAAGATATTTTCCACCGTGCATTTGAAGGAAAACCAACTCGATTCAAGGCGTTTAATTAAAAGGATATACATCATCTTAACGAGAAACTTTTGACGTTGCTGTTCATCTTCGAGCACGCTTTTGGGCGGAATCGTCTCAATGTAGTCGGCAGGACGGTAGGCGGTCAGGTTAATAGTAATCGCATTGAGAATATCGTCAAATGATTTTAGCTTGCCGATATTTTCAGGGGCGATATATTCATTGATAGGTGCTTCTTTTTTGGGGAAGTTCATTTCGCCGAATTCGCCTTCAATCATTTTTCGTGTTCTTGCAACAATGAGCGCATCGGTAAGTTTTTCAAACTTTGGTGGAAGTTTAGCGATGAAGTCTGCAATTTTTCTGCTGTCAAGAGCTACCCATTCGCTGAATTCTTTTTGCGCAGTGCTGAAAATACTTTGCAGACTATCAATTTCTAAATCAGTGTCTTTGAAGCCATCATCGCGCCCTTTGACCATCAATTTGAATTGGTTGCGAATGTCCATGAGCTTATTGTTGATGGGAGTTGCCGAAAGCTGCAGGACTTTGACTTCTCTACTTGTATTGCGAGGCAAGAGTAATTTATTGACAAGGAAGTCATAGCGTGAAGACTTATCGTTTCGTAGGTTATGGCTTTCGTCAATAACGATAAGCAGTTTCGGTCTGGTTTGGAAATAGCGAAGTTTTCTGTCATCATAGCGGTCAAAGCGGTCTTCTTGCAAGTCGGTGTGATAGCGGATGTAAAAATCAAGTTCATCTTGTTCGAAACGGCTTTGATGAGCGGTTTTGTATTGCTCCCAGTTGCTTGAAAGTTTTTTAGGACAGAGCAGTAAAACAGTGAAACCTTTGAGTTCAAAGTATTTCATGACGGCAAGAGCGGTCCAAGTTTTGCCCAAGCCAACTGCATCGGCTAAAATCGCGCCATGATATTTTTGGAGCATTTTAATCAAACTGATTGCGCCTTTTTGTTGATAGGGATAAAGGCTTTTGTAGATAGTAGTTTCTTCTAAATGAGAAATTTCACGCCTGAATTCTGCATCACCTGAAAGTTCCAAAATATCGCCCTTAAACATTTCGTAAAGAACTTTGTAATAAAGGTCATGAGGAGTGTATTCTTTGTAGAGATTTTTAATAAGGTCAATAATGTAGTCTTTGACTTGAACTTTGGTTTTGTCAGGTAGTTCTCTTTTTTCTGAGGCAACTTTATCCCATAGTTCTTGAAACCATTTTTTCAAATCCCGAAATTCATGTTCGTAGTCATGTTTAGCGATGTTCATTTCGATATTTGAGCTAAACTGCATGCCGAGACCCGCATCAGTAAGGTTTGAACTGCCAACGATGAAATAGTTTTTGGTTTTAGTCTTGTCGGTGTAGAGGTAGGTTTTGGCGTGGCAGAAGTTTTTTTGAATAGCCTTGACCGCAACTTTACTTTGTTGCAGAAATTCAACAGCTTTTTTGGCGGAGTGGCTCAAAGAAAGCGCGGAATCAACACCGATGTTTCCATTGAGTAGATCGAGGATTTTATCGAACTGCGCATCTTCCTGCATCAAGTTGCCTAAAATGAGTTGGAATTTTGTAACGGTGTTGATGTTGTCATGCATCCACGCCAAAGCATTGACGGAAAAGTAGCCAGTGACGATGTCTAAAGAACCGTTTTCGGTGCTGGCTTTGATAAAGTCGAACAGTGTATAGTATTCGCTGTCTGGAGTTTTGGTTTTGTTATCGAGGAGCATGATGCGTTGGTTTGGAGTTTGTGAGTGATACAGTGCCGCATGAATGATAACTGAAATTTTTGATTTTTAGAACACGCCGGTTGAAGAAAGTAACAAATCCATCTTGGATGTGTAAAAGCACGAGTTTAGAACTGGAAATAAATAAACGGCTGAAACTCGGCAGAAACGGCTTGATAGACAATAAACGCGACGAGCGAACAAACCGCTACTTTAAGCGGCGCAGGCATCAAAATAAAATACTCTTTCGCGGCTTCTTTCCATTCGGTTGGCATCCATTGCACGAAGAAGCCAAAAAGCATCACGCTAAACGGAAGCGCGTAGCCTGAAAGAATGCTGGGCACAAGCGCGAAGTCAATACCGCTGGCAATTTTTTCAATCATGCCGAGCGCGTGTTCAAACGAGGGCGAGCGAAAGAAAATGCGCGTGAAACTGATAAACGTAAAGGTCAGCGCGACAGAAAAAAACGCAACAGGCACGGTTTGATTGTCTTTGATGGGACTAATCCGCCGCCAATAGCGATAAAAAAGCAGTCCGAGTCCGTTCAAGCCGCCCCAAATGACGAAGTTCCAACTTGCGCCGTGCCAAAATCCGCCCAAAAGCATCGTCGCCATAAGGTTAAAGTTGGTGCGAAATTCGCCGTGCTTATTGCCGCCCAGCGGAATGTAGAGATAATCGCGAAGCCAATTAGAAAGCGAAATATGCCAGCGTCGCCAGAACTCCGCAGGGTTTTGCGCTTTATGCGGTTCGTTGAAATTGGCAGGCAGTTGAAAGCCCATCAAAAGTGAAACGCCAATGGCAATATCGGTATAGCCTGAAAAGTCGCAATAAACTTGTAGTGAATACCCATAGCACGCCACAATATTTTCAAAACCCGTATAGCTCCAAGGATTCGCAAACACTCTATCCAAATAATTGACGGAGATATAATCCGAAATAAAAATTTTTTTTATCAAGCCTTTGAGAATCCAAAAAACGGCAGTGCCGAAATCTCGGTCTGTATGTGGAAGTGGACGATAAAGTTGTGGCAGAAATTGCGCCGCGCGTAGAATCGGACCAGCAACAAGTTGCGGAAAGAAAAACACGAAGAAACTAAAATCGAGAAAACTCACAATCGGCTTTACATCGTCGCGTTTGACATCAACCAAATATCCAATTTTTTGGAAGGTGTAAAACGAAAGTCCAATCGGCAAAATAATTTTATCGACATCGAGGTGTGTTCCGAAAAAATGATTTGCCCAATACGCAAAGTAGTTGAAGACTTGATAGTCCGTCTGCATAAGGGCATTATAGTTTTCGGTGAAGAAGTAGGCATATTTGAAATAAGCCAGCACGGAGAGATTCATGCCAACGCCAAGCGAGAGTAGAGACGCATTGACCCACTTTGGTTTGCGCCGCAGTTCGTCCATCAAAAGTGCGAGCAAATAGTTGAAGTAAGTCGAGACTAAGAGCACCAAGCAGAATAAGCCTGCGGTTTTGTAGTAGAAAAAGAAACTGACGAAAAAGAGATAGGCGTTGCGCAAGGCAGGGCGGTTATGAACGCTTCCATAGAAGAGAAGAACAACGAGAAAAAATCCCCAAAAGTAGAGGCGTGTGAAAATCAGCGGTTCTTTTGGCGAGTAGATGAAAGTGTCGCGCAGTAAGGTTTGCCAATCTAATTGCGAAAGGAAGTCCATCAAAAATCGTTATTGTTTTGCAGTGCGCGTGTTGAAGCGCGTTTCGTAGCTGTCGATGAGTGCATCGAACATCAATTTTCCGATTAAGCGATAACCCTGACGGTTGAAATGGACACGGTCTTTTTTGGCAAGTTTAGCATTATACCACTGTTTGAACGAGCCTAATCCGCCCATAATGGTGAATAAATCCCACACGGCGGCGTTATGCCGCTTAGCAAGGCGAATGAGCGCGTCGCGTGCGATGAGCGTATTGCTGTTTTGTCGCCATCGTCGTTTGAAATTATCGCTGTTTGTCGTGAATAATATCGCTGCATTTGGCGAAGCCGACCGTATGAGTTGAACAAGGTTGTCGTAATTTTTTTCGTAAGCCTGAACATTGAACGGTTCATAACGCGAATCATTCACCCCGAGCGAGAAAATAACCAAATCAGGTTTGAGCGTCTTCAAGTGAAGTTCTAAAAGTGAGCAATGTAGAAAGGCATTGACCGTCGCACCGTTAATGCCAACCGAACTATAATTAAAACCCGCTTCATCGTTTTCCAGACTAATGCCGTAGAGAACAAATTGCACTTGATTCGGCGATGATTTATGAACACGTAGCGGCAAGCGCGTTTGTGGCTGTTCGAACACAAATTCAGTATAGCCCCAGCCTTCGCTTGTCGTTTTTTGATGCGCGATAGTAGTGTCGAGGGCTAATTCAAAGCAAGAACTATCGGCATTGTGAAAAACTTTGGCGCGCGTAAAGTGATACTGCGGATAAGGAAACTCTTGATGGCTTTCGCCAACCAGCGTAATGGTTAAGTGTGCTAAACTATCGTGCGTTGCCGATGCGACACCTGCCAGACCAATCGGATAACTTACTCTCGGCAAAATATTTTTATGATACGACCACCAGCCTGTATAACTGACAAGAAAATTGGGCGAGCCATTGCTACGCGCTAATTTTTGCGGGAAGATAAATCCGCGCTCCCCTTCTTTGTGCGACCACTCGCGAAGCAAGCGACGCGTTTCACCTGACCACACATCTGCCTGAATGTGCGAGCCGCCAATGTGCAGAATGTTAAGTTTCTTTTTCTTGCCTTGCCGAATTTCTTCCATCGTTCTGAAAAAACGTGCGTAGCCACTTCGCTCAAAGTCGCTGCCGTAAAATTGTAGTTTGTTTTGGCTGTAACGAATGAAGGGATAAAGGGAATCAATTCGGGCGGAAGTGATATCAATCGTAACTGAATCAATCGTGATGAGCGAATCGAGAATCGCCAGCGAGTCTAAAACGCGAAGCGAATCGAGGTTAATTTTCGGCATTTTATGCTCTTGTGAGCGTGCGACCGAAAGGGTTAATATGTAAATGAAGAGGAGCGAGCGTGAGAGAAATTGAAATTTATTTTGTTGAGGCATTGGAGAGTGAAGATTTAAGTTCCATTCGCGTTTTGTATTCGTTGTAATCTTTCATTAGCGATTTAACAAAAAGTCGTGCCATTTTCGCCGCGCCATCACGATTGAAGTGAATGTAGTCGTCAATCGCAAGCGGTGGTGTGGCTCTGACAAATTCGGGCATAGAGTTTTCGCCGCCCATGGCTTCATACATATCCCAAAATACGCCGCCAACTTTATGCACTTCTTCTTTGGTTACATCGCGAACTTGCGCCACAGCAGAATAACTCACCATGTCGCCGCGCACGCTCTTCGACATATCCGCCAAGCCAATCATAATAATGTGGAGACCGTGATTTTTGAACACTGCAAGTTGTTTGGCAAATGCTTGTCGATACCAATCCAAATCTTTTTGGTTTTTAATCACAGGCACAACATTTCCGCCGAACTGCAAAATCACGGCGCGCACGTTGAGCTCACGAATGCAGTCAGCAAGCAAGGCAGAGTCAACCTTCGTGAAATCTAAACCTGATGAACCGCGAATCGGAATGTTGTCGACACAAATGCCGTCTTTGGTATCAAGCGCAACGGCGTAAATATCGGGGCTTTCGCCAGAGAAGAGAAGTTTGAGTTCTTTTGCGGCGGAGTCGAGCGTCCAAGTAACGCTGTTCAAGCCTCGCCCTGAATGCAGAAGTTTCGTGCCTTGCGAAACCCCATCGGCTATGAGCGTTGCTTGAGCAGGACTTTCGCCATAGCCGTAAAGAATTTTCACTCGTTCTACATTGCGGCTAACCTCAAAAGACAGCCGTCCTTGCTTGAACGAGAGCGACGCCGATTTGCCTTCGTATCGGCTGAAGGCACACATCACGCCGTAGCGATTGTGGTCGGCTTGGTCCCAATAATTTCCGAAAACGACATATCGGTCAAAATTGCTCGACCACGAATGTTGCATCGACATTGGCACGGCAACAGGCACAGGGCACATTAAGCCCGGACCGGAGCCGCCAAATTCTTGTTGCAATCGCGCCCGAATGACGCCCGTCATGCGGTCTTCCTCGATTTGCGAATCGCCATAGTGCAAAATGCGAATCGAGCCACCGTGCTGTTTAACACTATCGAGCAATTCAAACAAGGGGTATAAAACGGCTTTATTGTTTTCGGGATAATGCAGGCGCGTGGCGTCGGTGCTATCAATGATGAATTCAATTTTTTCTTCGGTTGGTGTGCTGATTGTTTCGGCAGTGTCGCGGTTCAGCGTTTGAATCACTTTTTCCGCCGCTAAATTATGCTTTTGTGCTTTCGGCAGAAAAATTTCTCTTGCAGTTGGAAAATAAAGCGTCAGCGATTCGGTTACAGGAATGCCTTGCGGTGGAAAAACCGCCGCAACGCACAGAAGCACTGCCAGCACAGAAAGCAAAAAGAGAAATTTTCTAAACGGAGACACGGCGATAAGGAATAATGAGTAACGAGTAATGAATAATGAAAAAAGGACGCGCAATTTTGTTTGTCATCGTGAAAAAAGAGTGGGCATAAGTCTCAACGTTTAATTCTTCACTCTTCATTATTCACGATTGATTATTTGCGTTTTTTCGGCTTGTAGTTCAAATACGCTTGAAGCGATTTGACGCCAAATTCGGACTTGCGAAGTTGCTCGATGCCGGCGACGGCGGCTTCTGCGCCTTCAATCGTTGTAACCCACGAGACGCCCGAGAGCACCGACGCCGTTCCAATCGATTGCTCATCGAAGCGCGACTTTTCGCCGAGCGGCGTATTGATGACGAACTGCACCTTGCCAAGCATAATCACGTCAAAAATGTTCGGTCGTCCTTCACCGACTTTGAACACTGGCTTGCACTCGACGCCATGCTCTTGCAAGAATTTCGCCGTGCCGCTTGTGCCGATGAGGTCGAAGCCCATATCGTAAAAGCGTTTCATGATTTCAACGGTGTGCAGATTTTTATCGCCGTCATTAACGCTGACGAAAACCGTTCCGCTCGTTGGCAACTTGCTTCCTGCCGCCAATGCGGCTTTGGCAAAGGCTTCGCCGAATGTGGTTGCAAAACTCATCACCTCCCCTGTTGAGCGCATTTCAGGACCGAGATAAACGCCCGATTTGAGAAACTTCGCAAACGGAAACACAGGCTCTTTAATCGTGATGTGTTTGAGTTTCAAATCGTCGCAATCTTTCAGGTTGTATGTCGTTTTAAGTTTGGAAAGTTTTTCGCCGAGCATAAGGCGGCACGCGACTTTCACAAGCGGCATGCCCGTCGCCTTGCATACAAACGGCACCGTGCGCGACGCCCGCGGATTGACTTCCAAGACATAAACCGTTTTGCCTTGCACTGCAAATTGCACGTTCATCAGCCCAACCACCTTCAAGGCTTTGGCAAGTTGGCGCGTGTATTTTTTCATCGTTTTAATCACGGACGATGCAACGTTAATCGGCGGCAAAATGGACGTAGAATCGCCACTGTGAATTCCGGCGGCTTCGATGTGTTCCATAATGCCTGCTACAACAGAGTCTTTGCCGTCAGAGAGCGCGTCGACATCGAACTCTTTGGCATGTTCCAAAAAACGGTCGATGAGTAAGGGATATTCGTCCGAGACATTGAGGGCTTGTTTGACATAGTTCTCGAGCGATTCGTCGTTGTAAATAATTTGCATGGCTCTGCCGCCGAGCACATATGAGGGTCGAACCAAAACGGGATAGCCAATGCGTTTGGCAATCGTCATGGCTTCGTCGAGCGTGGTGGCGGTGCCGTAGTCGGGGTGTGGAATGTTGAGTTTATCGAGCAGTGCGCCGAACTTCTTGCGGTCTTCGGCTAAATCAATGCCTTCGCTTGATGTGCCAAGAATGTGAATGCCTGCTTCTTCGAGCGCAGTTGAAAGTCGAAGTGGCGTTTGTCCGCCGAAACTGACAACGATGCCTTCAGGCTTCTCGAGTTCAAGAATGTTCATGGTGTCTTCATAAGTGAGCGGCTCGAAGTAGAGTTTATCGGCGATGTCGTAATCTGTGGAAACGGTTTCGGGATTGCAGTTAATCATAATGGTTTCGTAGCCGGCTTCGCGGAAAGCAAACACGGCTTGAACACAGCAGTAATCGAACTCAATGCCTTGTCCAATCCGATTCGGTCCGCCGCCCAAAATTGCAACCTTCTTTTTCTTAGAGGGTTTGGATTCGTTTTCTTCGGCGTAAGTGGAGTAGTGGTAAGGCGTTTGCGCGTCAAATTCGGCGGCGCACGTGTCGACGGTTTTGTAGACGGGTTTAATGCCGTTCATTTCGCGCAAGGCACGAATGTCGTGCTGAGAAACGCCGAAAATATGGGCTAGTTGAATATCAGAGAAACCAAATTTCTTGGCTTGCAGAAGTTTTTCTTTGGGGAGTTTTTGTGAAAGTTCGTGGAGCGCGTTTTTGGATTCGGTCATGGATTTGTATGTTCGTTGAAGTCGTGCGGGCGTGAAGATACAAAACCTCACGAACATTTTCACGGCAAAGACATCGCGCTACGCTTCTCTCGTGTAAACTTGCCTTTCACCAAAGCAAACTGATTTTGATACAGTCAGGACGGTTCAGCGCGACATCATAGCCAACTTCATATTGCGCAATCGGAAAGCGATGCGTCAGGAAACGGGCAACATCAACCGCATTGGTCTCGAGCAAGGTTTTGGCAGTGAGTTTTTCGTCGTATTGGGTAACGGCAGAAAAGATGAGTTGAGGCTCTTTGTCTTGAAGCAACCGGTAATCGGTTTTCATGACTTCGTAATTGCCTGCAAGCAAGAATTTGCCTTGCGGTTTGAGCAGGCGAAGCGCGGATTCGAGAAGCAAAAGTCGCCCTGTGCATTCGATAATCACGTCGTAGCGGTTGTTGTAATCGCCGGTGAAATCGGAAAGGTCGAGGGCAATGTCGCGCGCCTTGGCAAGGTCGCCACGTTGAATGAACATTTCGCACGCATCAACGGCGGTGAAGTTGTAGTAGTGAAGCACTTCGGCAATCGTTAAGCCAAGTGCGCCAAGCCCTAAAATTAAAATGCGCTCTGTGTGTTCAAGGTCGAGTTTATGGACGGCGGAAAGCGCGTCGGCAAGCAGTCCAATGAGCAAGTCGCTTTCTTCGGGGGAGCGGCGGAGCGGCAGAAAATCGCCTTCTCTAACCATCACGCTCTCGGCTTGACACCCAAAAACCGATTGAACTTCCTCCCACTTTTCCGACTTCCACGCATAGACATATTCGCCAAGTTCAACGCTGGTAACAGCGGAACCAACTTCAATCACTTCGCCAATACACTCGCTTCCGGGCACAACCGGAAATTTCAGTTCCTTGCGCGTGATAGATTTGCCCGTCAATAAAAATCGCTCAATGCCCGCAGAAATGCTCGTCGCAATCGTCCGCACCCGAATTTCATGCTCGGAAAGCGGTGCAGACACTATCGGAAGAAATTCAAGTTTGTTGGATTTGGTATAAATAATCGCGTTGGACGGCATGGTTCGTTAGAACGGCGTTAAAGGTGCTTCAAAGCAAATTACGCGATGTTGAGGCAGGTCTCAAAAAGCCCTTCCAAAACGAAAGGGCTTTGCAGATGGGAAAAGCAATCAGGCAACTTCAAGCATGGTGTTTGGCGCGGCGGCTTTGATGTCGTCCGTGGCAAACGGTTCATACTTCTTGAAGTTTTTAACGAACTCTTTGGCAAGCCACAAGGCTTTTTGGTCGTAGGCGTCTTTATCTGCCCAAGTATTTTTCGGAATCAAAACCTCGTTGGGCACATTCGGACAAGTGGTGGGGACAGAGACTTTGAAAATCGGGTCTTCGACATAACTCACGTTGTCTAATTCGCCTGCCAGGGCGGCATTGACCATTGCGCGCGTGTAGGCAATTTTCATGCGCTTGCCTACGCCAATGCCGCCGCCCGACCAGCCTGTATTGACAAGCCAAACGCGCACATTTTCTTTGGCGATTTTTTCGCCCAAAAACTTTGCGTATTCCGTTGGGTGAAGTGGCAAGAACGGCGCACCGAAGCACGCGCTGAAGGTCATGGTTGGCTCTTTAATGCCGATTTCCGTGCCGGCAACTTTCGCCGTGTAGCCTAAAAGGAAGTGATACATCGCTTGCGCAGGCGAGAGACGCGAAATCGGCGGCAAAACGCCAAAGGCATCGCAAGTCAGAAACACAATGTTCTTCGGCTTCGGACCGACGCTCGGCAAAACCGCATTTGGGATATACTCAATCGGATAAGCGCATCGCGTATTTTCGGTGAGCGAATCGTCAGCGAAGTTAATCACGCGTGTCGTTTCGTCCATCACGACATTCTCGACAATCGCGCCGTAGCGAATCGCGTCGTAAATGAGCGGCTCGTTTTCGCGCGAAAGGTTAATGCACTTCGCATAGCAACCGCCTTCAATGTTGAAGATGCTCGTTTCAGACCAGCAGTGTTCATCGTCGCCAATCAAGCCGCGTGTGGGGTCGGCGGAAAGCGTAGTTTTGCCCGTGCCTGAAAGTCCGAAGAAAACCGCACTGTTGCCGTCGTTGCCAACATTCGCCGAGCAGTGCATTGAGAGCACGCCACGTAGCGGCATCAGGTAGTTCATAATCGTAAAGACAGATTTTTTGATTTCGCCCGCGTAGCCTGTGCCACCAATCAAGACGAGTTTCTTTTCAAAATTGAGAATGACAAATGTTTCGGAAAGCGTGTGGTCTTCGTTAGGCGTGGCTTTGAAGTTCGGAACGTCAATGACGGTGAAGTCGGGTGAAAAATTGACAAGTTCTTCCGCAGTTGGACGAATGAACAAGGCTTTGGCAAATGCGTTGTGCCAGGCAAATTCGGTCATTACGCGCACTTTCAAACCGTAGGCTTTATCAGCACCTACAAACACATCTTGAACATACACTTCCCGTTCAGAAAGGTAGCGAAGCACTTTTTCGTGAAGCGCGTCGAAGTGAGCTGGCTCAAAGGGCTTGTTGTTTTCCCACCAAATTTTTTCTTGGCTCGACGGCTCTTTGACGATGAATTTATCGTTGGCGGAGCGACCTGTTTTCTTGCCGGTTTTAACGACAAGCGCGCCTGTGTTGGATAAATGTCCTTCGCCGTTTTTGATGGCAAACTCGATAAGGTGATGGATGCTCGGATTGTGGTGAACGGGCTTTTTAGGCGTGAAGCCGAAATCGTTTGTCATAGTTCGGAATGTGTTGTTGATTGAAGAAATGGTATAGGTGTAACTTAATAACTTTCGCTTTCATTTGGAAAGTCTCGCGCTTTGACGTCGGCGACGTATTGCTTAACTGCATCGCTGATAATTTGTTCCAAGTTGGCGTAGCGTCGCACGAAGCGTGGCTTGAAGGCGTTGTTGAGTCCGAGCATATCATTAACGACGAGCACTTGTCCATCGCACGCATTGCCTGCGCCAATGCCGATGGTTGGAATGCTCAGCGAACGCGTTACTTTTTCTGCCAACGCTTTTGGAATTTTTTCAAGCACAATCGCAAATGCGCCTGATTCTTCGAGCAGTTTGGCGTCGTGAAGTAGGGTTTGGGCTTCGTGTTCGTCGCGGGCGCGCACTTTGTAGGAGCCGAATTTGTAGATGGATTGCGGCGTCAAGCCTAAATGCCCCATGACAGGAATGCCGACTTCCGTAATGCGTTTAACCGCAGGAGCAACCGCGGCACCGCCTTCCAATTTAACCGCATGACAACCGGTTTCTTTCATCAATCGTCCTGCATTTTTGAGCGCATCTTCGGACGAGAGTTGATACGTCATGAACGGCATATCGGCGACAATCATCGCTCTGCCTGTGGCGGCATGAACGCCTTTGACGACGGCGCGAACATGGTAGATCATTTCGTCGAGCGTCATCGGGAGCGTGGTTTCGTTGCCTGCAAAAACATTGCTGGCGGAATCGCCAACGAGCACAATATCGACGCCCGCCAAATCGAGCAAGCGTGCTGTCGTAAAGTCGTAGGCGGTGAGCACCGCAATTTTTTCGCCACGTGCTTTCATCTCAATGGCTTGGCTGGTGGTGAAAGCACGGCGCGAAGTGTCAAGTTGTGTCGACATCAGTTAGAAGTTTCGAACCTTAAAAGAGTTTGAAAAAGCGCGAAGATAAACATAACTTTCATTTTCTCTTTGAAGTGCGTATACTTGAAGCCGAAATCAGATGTAACAAACGACTGAACATTTCAGCCAATCCACAACAACCAATGAACGAACCACAACAACCGCTTCAAATTAGCATCGAGGTCGATGACAAAACTGCCGAAGGTATTTATTCAAACTTTGCCATCATCAATCACACGCCTGCTGAATTTATTTTGGATTTTACCACACTTCTGCCTGGCATGCAACGCGCCAAAGTTCACTCGCGCATTGTCATGACGCCACAACACACGAAATCGCTCTTTGCGGCATTGCAGGACAATATCGCAAAATATGAAGCGGCTTTTGGCGTTATCAAGTTCAACGACGTTCAAGCAATCAACGCGCCAATGGGTTTTCGCGTTGAAGATAAACAGAAACTTTCTTGACAATCGACTTTTAACAACCGAAAAGGCTTGTCTAACAAACTCATCAAGCCGTTAAAAACTTTGCTATGCGACATACAGAGTATCACTTTCACGTCTCGCGCAAAGGGCGCGCAAAGTATCAACTCGAAGACCGATTTTTCTCTATTCGTGGCATAACCATTTTCCCAAACTTTCAAGCCTGTCAAGAGTTTTCGGCAAAAATCAACGCTGTTCGTAAAGCGCAGGGCAGAAGCGAGCGCGAGTTCGTACGCACAGCGGAAGTCTTCGCTTCAGCCTTGATGCACGAAGTCTTTCACTTTGTCATTTCAGTCTATCTTGAAGATGTCAACGCTGATGCATTTGCCAAATGTGAGGGGCAGATTCGGAGCGAATTTGGTGAAGAGACCACAGCAAAATTTTTACAACGCTTCGTCGACGAATTTCCGACGCTAACGATTTATCGAGGCGACGAAACCGTCGAGCAGTTTCTCTCGCGCACCAGCGACGGCACGCCCAACACGCACATCGCCCTTGAAGAACTCATGCTCGTGTGGCTTGAAAATCAAAATCCTGCACTCAATCAAATTGAAGATTTAATCGATGATGAATTGCTGGTTCAAACCACGCCCTATAATCAAATCATCACGAGCATTGATAATTTTTTTGCAACACAGCCGACCTTCGGCGTGGAAAACTTGCCGCTCTTGCGGCTCTTGCTTGCGCCGATTAAATCTTCGCCAAATTCTATACATGACCAATTAAAATATGTGTTGGAAAAATGGGACGTCATCATTTCCCGCTCGCCCTCGCTGAAAAAACTACTGTTGCAAAGCATGGACTTCGTCAGAGAAGAAGGAAAGTATTTCCAGATGCTTGAAGTCGCGCGTGCTGAAAAAGAAAAGTTGCCAAGCGAAGTGCGTCAAGCGCAGTTCTTCGGCGACTACGAGAAAGAAACCCCACCGGTTGCCGACTACAAAAGCGAACTCTATGAAGAAGCGCCCGAAAATTTCACGCCCGATGTCAATTGGATGCCGCGCCTTGTCTTGATGGCAAAAAACACCTATGTCTGGCTCGACCAACTCTCCAAAAAATATCAGCGTCCTGTCAAACGCCTCGACGAAATTCCTGACGAAGAACTCGATATTCTCGTCCGACGCGGCTTTACAGGCTTATGGCTTATCGGAATTTGGGAGCGCAGCTACGCCTCAAAACGCATTAAACACTTAAACGGTAATATCGATGCCGTAGCGTCAGCCTATTCGCTTGACGATTATGTCATTGCCAAAGACTTAGGCGGTTACGACGCTTATGCGAACTTGAAAGAACGCGCGCGCCGAAAAGGATTGCGACTTGCCAGCGACATGGTGCCGAACCACATGGGCATTGACTCTTCGTGGGTGCTCAATCACCCTGAATGGTTCTTGCAAGTCGACTATCCACCGTTCCCCAATTACACCTTTCACGGTCCAGACCTCTCGCCTGACCCGTATATCGGGATTTATATCGAAGATGGCTACTGGCGCAAGACCGACGCCGCCGTTGTGTTCGCGCGTTTAGACCGTCGAACGGGCGAAGTCAAATACATCTACCACGGCAACGACGGCACGCACATGCCTTGGAACGATACCGCGCAACTGAACTTTCTTAAAGCCGAAGTCCGTGAACAAGTTATTCAGACCATTCTGAAAGTGGCGCGCATGTTCCCCATCATCCGATTCGATGCCGCAATGGTGCTGGCAAAGCAACATGTCCAACGCCTTTGGTTTCCTGAACCAGGCAAAGGCGGAGCAATTCCTTCACGCGCCGCATTTGCGATGACGAAAGAAGAATTCGATAAAGCCATGCCGATAGAATTCTGGCGCGAAGTCGTCGACCGCGTCCAACAAGAAGTCCCCGATACGCTCTTGCTCGCCGAAGCCTTCTGGATGCTCGAAGGCTACTTCGTACGCACACTCGGCATGCATCGCGTCTATAACAGTGCGTTCATGCACATGTTCAAAAAAGAAGAAAACGCCGAATACCACAAACTCATCAAAGACACGCTCGAATACGATAGCCGCATTCTCAAACGCTACGTCAATTTCATGAACAACCCCGACGAAGAAACCGCCGTCAAACAATTCGGCAAAGGCGATAAATACTTCGGCGTGTGTGTGATGATGTGCACCATGCCCGGCTTGCCGATGTTCGGACACGGACAAATCGAAGGCTTCACAGAGAAATACGGCATGGAATATCAGCGCGCCTACTACAACGAAACGCCCGACGAGTGGCTTGTAGCACGGCACGAAAAAGAAATTTTCCCCCTGCTCAAAAAGCGTTACCTCTTCGCCGAAGTCGATAACTTCTTGCTCTACGACTTCATCACCCCAAACGGTATTGACAACAACGTGTTTGCTTACAGCAATCGCTATCAAGATGAAAAAGCGCTCGTGATTTTCCACAACAAGTATGCTCAAACCGCAGGGTGGATTAAAACATCATCGAAATGCCTCGACTTGGAAACCAATCAATTCGTTACAAAAACTTTAGCTGAAGGACTGCAACTGTCAAAAGACCCATCATCATTCGTCGTATTTCGTGATGCTATTTCAGGGCTGGAATATATCCGCTCCACTCGAGAAGTGTGGGAAAAGGGAATGTATTTCGACCTTCACGCCTACAAGTATCAAGTCTTGTTGGATTTCCAAGAAGTCAAACCGTCGGCACTTTTTCCTTACGATGAATTAGCACGTCAACTCGGAAACTCGGGCGTGCCATCGCTCAAAGATGCGGTGCTTGAACTCTCTCTCCGTCCGCTTCATGCCGCTGTGCAAGAGGCTTTCGCCCCTGAAACATTCGTTGCGCTCTATGAACACCAAAGCGGCGCAGAAAAACTGCTCAAAGAAAAAATAAGCGCAATCCGCGAGGCAATGCTCACCGTTCAGCCTGATGTTGCCGTTCCAAAAAAACTCATCGATGAAACGCTCGATAGATACCATGCTTACCGCGAACTTCAATCTATTGCTGAACACAAAAAACTATCGGCAACCGATGCAGGGCGATATATCACAAATACAGTTTTCCCCGAACAAGCAAACGGTGAGTCAAGATGGCGCGTCTTGCTGGGGTGGCTATTGCTTAACGGATTCAATCAAGTTGAAAATCCACATGCGAACAACTTGCTGTCTGACTTCCGACTATCGAAGTTCGTGGCTAAATCGCTCGAACAACTGGGACTAACAGAAGAGCGCGCTAAAAGCGAAGCCGACCTGATTCGCATCATGCTCGATTTGAGCAAATCACCTTCAACTTCGCCAACGCAATCGCTTTATGAACTCTTAGATGCGCGCAAAGCCAATGTCTTCTTAGGCGTTAATCAGTATGAAGGTGTTGTGTATTTCAACAAAGAAAAATATGAAACATTGCTGAGCGCATTCTTTGCACTGTCGGCGCTGGAAACCGTGATGAAAGAAAAACTATCGGAAAAATCGCTTGCGCCAAGCTATGCATTCCTGACAAAACATGTAGAACTTGCAACAACTGTTGGCTACAAATACAATGACTTGCTCAAACAACTTCAAGCCGAAGTTGAAGCGCAAAAAAACCGAGAGGCAACCCCCGAAGTAAAGCCTGAAAGCAGTCTAACAGCCAAAAAAACAACTGCAAAACAAGAGAGCGAGACAGAATTGAAGTTCAGCGAGGAAATCAAGCAAGGCGTCAAGAAGCTGGAGCCGATGGTTGAAAGAGAAGTTGAGGCGAAGGAGAGCGAGAAAACAGCAAAGACTGTAAAGAAAATCGAGAGGAAGGTGGCGCCAAAGGTTGAAACATCGTTGAAGTTCAGCGAGGAAATCAAGCAAGGCGTCAAGAAGCTGGAGCCGATGGTTGAAAGAGAAGTTGAGGCGAAGGAGAGCGAGAAAACAGCAAAGACTGTGAAGAAAATCGAGAGGAAGACGGCGCCAAAGGTTGAAACATCGTTGAAGTTCAGCGAGGAAATAAGAGACGGTATTAAACAAGCAGAGCCGTTGCCGAAAGAGGAAGTTAGCACGGCGAAAAAGAAACCAGCAAAGAGCGTCAGCACAAAAGAAAGCGCAACAAAGAAAGAGGTCGCAAAAAAAACCGCTGTGAAAAAAGCGGCGCCGAAAAAAGCCGAAGCCAAAAAAACAACGGCAAAAAAGACAACGGCATTGAAAAAAGAAACCGTGAAAAAAGCGACACCAAAGAAGACGAGTGCTAAGGCGACAAAGGCGAAGAAGAAATAACCGTCTTTGAGAGAGCAATCTGAAAGGGCGTTCTTCGTGGACGCCTTTTTTGTTACCGTAATCTCACAACGAATCGAAGCATGGCAAAAACAAAAACGCGCTATGTCTGCTCAAACTGCGGCGCAACTTACATCAAGTATCAAGGCAAGTGCAATGAGTGCCAAAGTTGGGGCACGCTGGTTGAGGAAGTGGTCAAAGAAGAAAAGGAAGCAAAGAGCCGTGGCACTGGTAGCGGTCGCCTAAACACGTTTGCAACTCTAAGGCGACTGAAAGAAATCGATACGCTCAAAGAAGAGCGCATTTCGACAGGCATTAAAGAACTTGACCACGTGCTGGGTGGTGGCTTGATGGCGTCAAGTGTGGTGCTGATTGGCGGCGAGCCGGGCATTGGCAAATCAACATTGATGCTCCAAATCGTGCCGAACCTTGCCGATAAAAAAATTCTCTATGTCTCAGCGGAAGAATCCATTCATCAAATCCGAAATCGTGCAGAACGAATGGGCATCGATGCCGATAATTTTTTCCTGCTTTCCGAAACTGAACTGGAAAGCATTTTAGAGACGCTCGCCGCTCACAAGCCTGACCTTGTGATTATTGACTCCATTCAAACCATCTTCTCGAGCCAGTTGGAAAGTTCATCGGGAAGCGTTTCTCAGGTGCGTGAGTGCACATCGCGTCTGATGCAGCTTGCGAAGCGTGAAGGCATTACGATGTTCATTGTTGGACATATCACGAAAGAAGGCGTGATTGCCGGACCGAAAGTCTTGGAGCACATTGTCGACACGGTCTTGCAGTTTGAAGGCGACTCGCATTATCGCTATCGTGTCTTGCGCGCGTTGAAAAATCGCTTCGGTTCGACGAATGAACTCGGCGTGTTTGAAATGGGCGAAAAGGGATTGACGGAAGTTTCAAACCCATCGGAGATTTTTTTGTCGGAGCGTAGTTACGGCGTTTCAGGCTCATGTGTTGCCGCCACAATTGAAGGTTCGCGTCCGCTCTTGGTGGAAATTCAGGCGTTGGTTTCAAAGACGAATTACGCTGCACCACAGCGTGTTTCAAGCGGCTTCGACCAACGCCGACTTGCGCTCTTGCTTGCCGTCCTAGAAAAACGGCTCGGCTTGCCGATGTGGTCGCACGATGTATTTCTCAACATCGCAGGCGGACTGCGTTTAGACGAGCCAGCAATTGACTTATCGGTTGCAGTGGCGATTGTCTCGAGCCTGCGCGATATTCCCGCCGATTCAAGCACATGCGCTGTTGGAGAGATTGGACTTTCAGGTGAATTGCGCTCGGTGGCGCACTTAGAGCGCAGAATCATGGAAGCCAAAAAATTAGGCTTCGAGAAAATGGTTGTGCCGAAGCATAGCAAAGATGCCGCTCAGTTGCTCAGCAAGAAATACCAAATCGAGCTGCTTTTCTGCCCGACTCTGAACGCCGCCTTGAACGCATTTCTGAATTGAGAAAATGACGCAAGCGAAATGACTTCTTCGAGCGCGCACGGTCCAGAGACTTCCACAACAAAAAATAATAACAGCGTTTAGCGATGTTGCCGTTTGGGAGCGTGCCTTAACTTTCCCAACGAATGGGAGCGCGAGACCTTTCTCTATAAGTATGCCGAAAAAGCACTGCGTACTTTCAGACGCCAACGGCTTATGTGTCGCTTTCTAAAAGCAACATCAACAAAACGCGTTGAACAAATGTTGCAGGAGAAGTGAAAAATCAAACCTTGAAATCTTCCATCAAGAGTTCTGCGGCAAATTTGCCTGAGAGCGTAACCATTGGCGTGCCACCACCCGGATGCGCGCTCCCGCTTGCCAAGTAAAGCCCTTTGACTTTGCCACGATTGCGCGGACGCAAAAACGCGCTCATTCGGCTGTTAGAAGAAATGCCGTAAATCGAGCCGCGAAACGAATTGAACTTCATCTTCAAATCCATTGGCGTGATAATGTGCTCAAACTCAATCTGCTGCTCGAGGCTTGTAAAACCAAGCGATTTCAGGCGATTGATAACCAAGTCGCGATAGATGCTCTTCTGTTTCACCCAATCGTAAGCAGGTGAAAGAAATGGCGCGTTGATTAAGACAAACCAATTTTCTTTGCCTTCGGGGGCTTGTGCGGTATCGCTTTTTGAGGAGATGGAGATGTAAATCGTCGGTTCGCTTGGCATCACCTTTTGCTCAAAAATTTCGGCAAATTCTTTTTCATAATCGGAAGTAAAAAAAATGTTGTGATGTGCCAAGTGTTCGTGTGTTGAGCCAACGCCTAAACAAAGCACGAATCCCGAACAAGAGGCTTCATACTTTTCTGCAATGTTTTTTTTGCCAAGCAGGTCAGCGTAGGTATGAACGGCATCGTCGTTGCTGACGATGGCATGGCAGGTAAGCGTTTCGCCATTAGCAAGTTGAACGCCTGAAACTTGACCGTTTGACGTCAAAATTCGCGTAACGCTTTGATTGAAATGAAACGTTGCCCCGAGTTCTTCGGCGAGTTTGTGATAGGCTTTGGCGAGTTCAATCATGCCGCCCTTCACATAGAATCCGCCGAAAGCGAGTTCAACGAAGGGAATCACATTGAGCGTTGCTGGCGCGAGATAAGGCGAAGAGCCAACATACGTTGGAAAGCGATCGAGAAATTGCACGAGCCGAGAATCCTTGAAAAATCGAGCGTTGGCGTCGTGTGCGGTTGAAAACGCATCGATGTGGAGCAAATCGAGCGGATTGGATTTAAGCAGACGCGAAAAAGAAAGCGGATTGTAAATGAAATTTTCCGCTGTGGCGTCATAGATTTTTTTCGAGTATTGAAAGTAGCGTTCGAAGTTTGCGGTCTCTGACGGAAACACGCGAGCAATTTCTGCACGAAGTCGATTCAAATCGCAATACGCCGTAAATGATGAGCCATCGCTGAAAAAGTATTTACACGCGCTTTCAAGCGGAAGCAATGTGAGATAATCGGAGAGCGTTTTGCCAACGCTTTGAAAGAGTTCCTCAAAGACAAACGGCATGGTGATGAGCGTCGGACCTGTGTCGAAGCGGTAGCCATTAGGCGAAACGACTTCCTGCATTTTGCCGCCGACGGTGGCATTTTGCTCGAAGACCGAAACCTTGAAACCACGATGCGCTAAGCGAATCGCGGCGGAAAGCCCGCCAAGCCCTGCGCCGATGACAATGACGTGTTTAGGCATAGTAGGAAAAAGAAAAGCCTCACATGAGCGCGAGGCTTTCAGTGCAACAACAAGCGAGCTACGCCGAGCGTTTCTTTTGGTCGTCGTAAAGGTAAATCGGTTGTGCGTGTTGGGTAATAACTTCCTTTGTAATCACAACTGTTTTAACGCCTTTCATTGAGGGCAAGTGGAACATGATGTCGAGCATCGCATTTTCCAAGATAGAGCGTAAGGCTCTTGCGCCCGTGCCGCGCCGCATGGCTTCCTCGACGACGACTTCAAGCGCGTCGTTATCAAAAACAAGTTCAACGCCTTCCATTCGGAAAAGCTTTTGATACTGCTTCGTAATCGCATTTTTCGGCTGTGTGAGAATGTTGCGCAAGGCTTGTTTATCGAGCGCGTCTAATGTGGTGATGACAGGCAAGCGACCGATAAATTCGGGAATCAAACCGAACTCGAGCAAATCTTCGGGCTGAACTTGGTGAATAAGGTGCGAGCCTTCGCGCTCTTGTTTAGTTGGCGGGTCGGCGGCGAATCCCATCGAGCCTTTGGAGAGACGGCGTGCGATAACTTTATCTAATCCTTCAAACGCGCCGCCACAGATGAAGAGAATGTTTTTTGTATTCACATTAACGAGATGCTGTTCGGGGTGTTTGCGTCCGCCTTTGGGGGGAACGCCTGCAATCGTGCCTTCCAAAATTTTGAGCAACGCTTGTTGAACCCCCTCGCCTGAAACATCGCGCGTGATGGAGACATTGGCGCCTTTGCGAGCGATTTTATCGATTTCATCGATATAAACGATGCCTTTTTCGGCGCGCTCCAAGTTGAAATCGGCGGCTTGAAGCAAATGCGCTAAAATGCTCTCGACATCGTCGCCGACGTAGCCTGCTTCGGTAATGGTCGTTGCATCGGCAATCGTGAATGGCACATCGATGATTTTGGCGAGCGTTTGCGCAAGAAGCGTTTTGCCTGTGCCTGTCGGACCGATAAGCAAGATGTTGCTCTTATCGAGTTGCACATCGTCGGCGTTATCATTGAGCCAATCCGATGAGGTCTCAATCCGCTTGTAATGATTATAGACGGCAACCGAGAGTACTTTTTTAGACTTCTCCTGTCCAACGACAAACTGGTCTAACTCTTCTTTGATAGAAGCCGGTGAAAACAGTTTCGAGCGTCGGTTGGCGTAGCGGCGATTTTGAAACGCGCTTAAATCGTTTCGAATGATTTCAACTGAACTTTGAACGCATCGGTCGCAAATGTAAGCATTTGGACCGGCGACCATGCTGGTTACTTCGTCGCTACTGCGACCGCAAAATGAACAATGCACGACGGCATCAAAAAAACCATCACTGCCCGACGATTTACCTTTTGCCATGCTCTTTTCGAGGAAAAGTTTGATATAAGAAACATGAAGTTACGATTTCAATTCGTCTTTCCGACAAGTTTTTTTGAGACGAACAGACGAAACGCGCAAAGTGTTTATCTTGCATAACAAAAAAGCCTACAAATCAGGCTGGTAACTTTAATGTGCAATCCGTTGCTCGATCGTGATAGAAATCAAAAACCTAAAAAAACGCTTTGGCAAAAAAGAGGTGCTTTGTGGCATTAATCTCTCCATCAAGACAGGCGAAACAATGGTAATTATCGGACGGAGCGGGTGCGGAAAATCGGTGCTACTCAAACACATGGTCGGATTGCTGAAAGCTGACGAGGGCGAAGTAACAATTGACGGACAAGTTATTTCGCGCATGAGCCAAACTGAACTCTATAAAATTCGCACGAAGTTCGGATACCTCTTTCAAGGTGCGGCGCTCTTCGATTCCATGACTGTCGGCGAAAATGTAGGACTGGCTTTGCGGGAAAACTATCAGATGAGCGAACAAAAAATCCATGAGATTGTCGCAGAAAAATTAGCGTTGGTCGGACTGCCGAACATCGAGCAAATGAAACCCTCTGAGCTCAGCGGCGGCATGCGCAAGCGCGTCGGTTTAGCGCGTGCGCTCGCCACAAATCCTGAATACATCTTCTATGACGAGCCGACCACAGGCTTAGACCCAATTATGTCCGACGCCATCGACACGCTCATCAAAGACCTCGCCCAAAAATTGCGCGTAACCTCTGTTGTCATTACGCACGACATACAGAGCGTCTATAAGGTTGCCGATAGAGTTGCGATGATGCACGAGGGCAAGATTTATTTTCTCGGCAATCCAAAAGACCTTGCCGAAACCCAAGACCCGATTGTTAGGAACTTCGTCGACCGGAACTCCTTTCACGATGTTGCCATCGAGGGCGAAATCGAGCAACTGCAAAAAATCGCCAAGCTATAAACATTGCCCACCTGTTTGCAACCCTTGTATATGCAAGCCAACTTTGCCTCTGACAAAAAAAATCTATATTCCTATGAGAAAAACCACAACAGCCAGCTTTGATGAAAAACTACGCATACTATGACCTTCCTGAACCCGAAAAAATCTTCGAAGGCATTGGCGCATCGAAGGGCGTAGCAATTGGTAAAGTTTATTTGTATCAACGCGATAAAATCCAAGTCGAAGAGGGCGAACTGACCGATATGCAACTCGAAGATGAACTTATTCGTCTCGAGACCGCCATAGAACGCTCTGAAAAAGAGCTCAATAAAATTGCAACCCTAACCGAGCAGAAGGTTGGTGCAGCCTATTCGCAGATTTTCACGGCGCAAATCATGATGCTGCATGACGAGACTTTGATGAGCGTCATACGCAAGCGCATTATTGCCGAGCGAAAGCATGCGAGCGTCATCATCAGTGAGGAAATCGGAAAGTATCAACAAATTTTGCTTGCCTCAAATGATATTTCGTTTCGTGAGCGTGTCGACGATATCCAAGATTTGAAAGAGCGCATCATTCGCAATCTTCAATCAGGACATCTGGTTTCGCGCATTGCAGAAGGCTCTATTGTTGTTGCCTCAATGCTTACCCCCGCCGATGTGATTTTGTTCAGCCGTCAGAGCATTTTAGGCTGTGCAACTGACGCTGGCGGATTGACTTCTCATGCTTCGCTCATCTGTCAGTCTCTCAATATCCCAATGGTAGTCGGGTTGCGGCAACTGGCCGAGCAAGTCGAGAACGGACAAGCCATCATCGTTGACGGTTACACAGGCACTGTGATTCTCAACCCAACTCCTGAAACGGTTAGCGCATTCGAGCGCAAACAAAAACGCACCACAGTTTCGCAAACTACGATTGAAAAACTTGCCGTTGCAGAAACCAAAACCAAGTGCGGAAAGCGGATTCATGTTTATTCTAATATCGACTTCAAAGAAGAAATCGCAAGTG
This sequence comes from Chloroherpetonaceae bacterium, assembly GCA_046292465.1. Taxonomy (GTDB): domain Bacteria; phylum Bacteroidota; class Chlorobiia; order Chlorobiales; family Thermochlorobacteraceae; genus JANWWM01. Next base: position 12,293 of record JBKBRB010000022.1, on the reverse strand, counting down.
TCGCTAAATACGGCTCGGAAGGTGTCGGGCTCTATCGCAGCGAAAACCTCTATCTCTCAATCGGCAAACAACCCTCTGAAGCCGAACAGTATGACTACTACTTGCAACTGGCGGAAAGCGTTGCGCCAAAGCCGCTCACGATTCGGCTCTTCGACATCGGTGGCGATAAACTGTTGCTTTCCTCTTACAAAGAAACCAATCCCAATCTTGGCTGGCGGGGCGCAAGAATTTTAATCGACGTGCCTGAAATTTTGGAAACTCAAGTCAAAGCCATTTTGCGCGCAAACATTCACGGCAATATCAAAATCATGATTCCGATGGTGATGTCGGTTGAAGAAATTCAAACAATAGAAAAAAGTATCGCGAAGGTAAAAGCCGACCTCAAAAAACAAAAAGAAGTCATCAATGAGGAAATTGAACTCGGCGTGATGATTGAAGTGCCGTCCGCTGTGATGATGATTGAAGAGATTACGAAAATGGTCGACTTTGTCAGCATCGGCACCAACGACCTCATTCAATACGCGCTTGCCGTCGATCGCAACAACGACATTGTGCAAAACCTCTACAACAAATTTCACCCCGCGATTGTGCGCATGGTGGCACATGTGATTCGAACGGCGAAGAAAAATAAGTGCGAAGTTTCGATGTGCGGCGAAATGGCAGGCGATAAACTTGCCATTCCGCTTCTGTTAGGGCTGGGGCTTGAATCGTTCAGCATTGTAAGCGCAAGCGTGCCGACCTTCAAAAAAATCGTGAGCACAACAACACTCGACGACGCAAAAGAACTCGCTAAAACCTGTCTTGCACTTGCCACCGCTGCCGAAATCGAGCAAGAACTCAAACGGTTCAAAGTGTAGCCAAATTAGTTGGCTTTGCGATAGACACGCACATAATCGACTTCCATTTGCATCGGAAATGCGCTGTCGTCAATGCCTTGTGCGCCGCCCCAAGTTCCGCCAATCGCAAGGTTCACAATCAAGTGGAACGGCTTTATGAACGGATACCCTGTCCAATTCTGATTGTTACGCTCGTAAGTAAAGTATTTCATGTTATCGACGAAAAAGTCAATTTTGTTTTCCGACCACTCTATCGCATAGACGTGAAATTGTTGCGTGACAGATGGAAGCAGATATGAAGCAGTTGGGTGATTATTTTGCCGATGATTAAAATCTCTGGTGTGAACGCTGGCGTGAATGCGTCCCTCGTCAAAGCCGACATGCTCCATGATGTCGATTTCACCATTATCAGGCCAATACTGCGTGCCAAAGGTTTGTTGGTCAGGAAGCATCCAAATGGCAGGCCAAGTGCCGCGTCCGCGTGGAAGTTTCGCACGAATTTCAAAGCGTCCGTAAAGAAAACCCGGTCGCTTGCTCATCAATTTGCCCGAAGTATAGTTGCGTGTTACGCCGTCAGGTCCGGTGAAGGTTTCGCGATGGGCTTGAATAATCAACTTGCCATCTTCGATACGTAAATTTTGTTGGCGCGCAGTGTAGTATTGCGCTTCGTTGTTGCCAAAGCCGCTGCCAGCAATTTCAACATTCCACTTGTTGGCATAATCGAGTTGCGTGCCGTCAAATTCATCGCCCCAAACAAACTTCCATCCCTCTTTGTCCAAAGGGTGAGCCGTTTCTTGGGGCTTGGGCTCGGTCGAAGTGCTCGTGCAACTGATTGTAGAGAGAAACATAACGAATAAAACAACAATTTTCATTGATAAGCGAACCTTCATTGATGAAACAGATATGTAAGTTGAGTTAAAGTGAAGTTTCTAAGTTCAAGATAAGTGGCAATGTGCAAAATGCAATACCCCAAATTTGCTACATCGCAAAGTGAGGCATCAGTCGACGACGATTTCCATCATGTCGTAGCCGACGCGAATATGGTCGGGAAGTTTGGATTCCAATTCTGCGTGCATGACTTCATGGCTCATGTGAATAAGGTAGGCGCGTTTGGGCTGAATGCGCTCAATGTAGGCAAGTGTTTCAGGTAAAGAGGCGTGTGTCGGGTGTGCTGTGTAGCGAAGGCAATCAATCACCAGCACATCAAGATTTTTAAGCAGAGCATAACTTGGCTCAGGAATCGTTTTGCAATCGGTCAAATACGCAAAATTTCCAATACGCCAGCCGTAGATGTTGATTTTGCCGTGTCCGACTTCAATCGGCACCACTTCTAATGAATCGTGGAGTTTGAACGGCTCGCGAACCACATTCATCTTCAAGGCAGGCAAGCCCCACTTCAAATTTTCCGCTTTGCCAAAGGCGTAGCCGAACCGCGCCAAGACTTCCTGTTCGGACTGCGGACAAGTATAAAGATTGATGAACTGCTGTTGCGCCGTGCTATATGCGCGAATATCGTCCAATCCGAAGAGATGGTCGAAGTGGTGATGGGTGAGAAGCACGGCATCAATACGCTTGACGCCCGCGCGTAACATTTGTTGGCGAAAGTCAATAGAAGTATCGATAAGAATTGACAGACCGTTAGTTTCAACAAGCGCAGAGCAGCGCAGGCGTTTATCGCGTGAATCGGTAGAGGCGCACACCTTGCAAGTGCACATCGGAACAGGAATGCCTTGCGATGTGCCTGTGCCAAGTAGGGTAATTTTCATCGGTCAAATGAGGTTGGAACATCATTTCAAGATAACTCATCGGATTCAGGTAGCACTTCGGAAACTTTGGCGCGCATGGCATCTTCAACGGCTTTGCGAACTTCAGGCGTCAGAAAAATTCCTTCTGTTCCACTTTCGCCAAGTGTGCGCGCAATTGTGGCGATTTTGCCTTCAATCGGCAGAAACTTATTAACCACCAAAATTTTCTCTTGACGCACGCGACAGCCGCCACCGATAAACGAACCTTTTTCATAACGAACGCGGTAGCCTAACTTTTTTGCGGTCTCTTCAAGTTCGGTGAGAATGTCTTGCTTTCGCATGGTTCTAAAAATTTCAATGCAGGGTTAAAATGAAATTCCCGCTGTGAAACTGTTGATGTTGAAAAGATAATCATATCGATTCTCTGAATAATCGGAAATGGTATATCGCAATCGGTAACTGAACGCCACGCCATATGAGCCGATGAGTTTTGGAAATTGCAAAGCGGCATCGATAAGAAAGCCGCGTGTATTTCCCGCAACGGCACTAAAGCCTTGTGTGCCGAATCCAACGAAGGCTTCGCCTTTGGCGACAAAAATCATGGAGCGTGTGGAGTAGTTGATTCCGCCACCACCACCGATGCAAAGCGAGGTCAGACGTGGGTTATCGCGCGCGACATTGCCGCGTCGGTCGGCTTGAATTAAGTCGGCGATAATTGAAATTGCAATCATCGGCTTGAAGGCTTGGCGATAATCAGCAAGCAGAAACTCGAAATCGAACTTTGCGCCGAACGCATTGAGCCCGACCTCTTCGCCGTCAACTCTGCGGTTGGAGTAATCAAAAAAGAGCAGTGAGTTATCCTGCCGAAGCAAGAACGAGAGAAGCGGACGGTTGAGAAAATACTGCACCTCGCCGTCGTTGCCTGCAGAAGGCGTAAAACGCGCTTGTGAGCCGCCAACTTCAAAACTGCGAAGCGTCAGCGGCACAAACGCTTCTTGTTTCGGACGAGGCTCTGACGACTCCCCCAGAATTTGTGCCTTGCCGTTTCCAACAAGAAGCAAACAAGCAAAGAAAAGGCAGAATAGGGCTTTCATAATTAAGATTGTCGGTGAACTTTGAAGCCGGCTTGATGAATTGGGCGCACAATCATTTCTTCAACATCGACGTGCGGCGGACGCGAGGCGACAAACACAACGCACTCAGCAACATCGTGGCTTGTGAGGGGCTGATAGCCTTCATAAACGCGCTTGGCTTTTTCAGTGTCGCCACGAAAGCGTGTCAGGCTGAATTCAGTGGCAACAAGCCCAGGCGAAACCGAACTGACTCGAATGTTCGTTCCGAGCAGTTCAAACCGCAGAGCTTCGCTGATGGCACGCACGCCAAACTTGGTTGCGCAATACGACGCGCCACCTTCGTAAGTCGCATAGCCTGCCACGCTGCCAATGTTGATGATATGCCCCGAATTGGCTTTGAGCATTGATGCCAAAGCAAGCCGCGTGAGCCGAAGCACAGCAAATACATTCGTCTCGAACATTTCGCGCATGTCGGATTCTTGCAAATTGGCGACCGTATCGCGTCCGCGTGCCAAACCCGCATTATTAACGAGCACATCAATGCGACCAAACTGTTCAAGTGAGTGAGAAATAAACTGCTCACAACTTTGCGCGTCGGTTACATCGAGCCGAAGTGGCAAAACGGAAATTTGATATTCGGCTGAAAGTTTATCGGCAAGCGCGTTCAATTTTTCTACGCGACGCGCCCCAATCACGATGCTTGCCCCTTCGCGAGCAAATGCCCACGCGCAGGCTTCCCCAATGCCTGAACTAGCACCTGTAATCAAAACGGTTTTATTGGATAAGCGAGACATTTTTTTGAAATGTTGTTTGAAGAGCAATCAAGATAAGCAGGTAGAGCATCGGTTTTCAACGATAGTTCTGAGACCAAAGCAATTAAGCAAGAAATGCTTTGGCGACGCTCTCACCAGCAACCCAGCCTGTTGAATAGGCCGCTTGCAAATTAAAGCCGCCAACTTCGCCCGCCACATCAAGCACTTCGCCTGCAAAATACAAATTCAGAACAAGGCGCGAGCGCATCGTTTTCGGATTAACTTCATGAAGCGCGACGCCGCCCGCTGAAACTTCCCCGCGCTCAATCGGCACATCTTGAACATCGCCTAAAAAATACTTCTTCGAAATCGCCGTCAAACTTCGCCGCATCGGCTTGGGCAAACAGTTCCACTTTTGCTCGAGCGGAACGCAGGCTTGCGCAAAGAGCGTCGGAACAATCGCATTTGGCAGTCGCTCTTCAAAGAACGTTCGCACAAATTGGCAAGCGCGTGCGGTCTGAAACGAGATAAACTGCCGTTCAAGTGCCTCTGGCGAGTCATCAGGAAAAAAATCAACGAAAAGCGACACAGGCTCAGCGGTTAAGGCTTCGGCGACTTCGCGCGAAATTGAAAGGCATGCAGGTCCTGAAATTCCCAAATGCGTGATAAGCACATCGCCACGTCTTGTAAGTTTTCTTGTTGAACTTTCAGCAATTAGCTCGACATGTCGGAGCGAAATACCGACAAGGTCGCTTGGCGGCTTTTGTGTGAAGTAAATCGGAGCAAGCGCAGAAATCGGATTGACGATGGTGTGTCCGAACATCTTGGCGAAGCGCAGTCCGTCGCCCGTAGTGCCAGTTTTGGGATAGGAAACGCCGCCCGTAGCGATAAGCAGATGTTCTGACCGAAGTTGTGCGCCGCCAATATCGGCAACGAACACGCTGTTTTCTTTTCGGACATTCTGAACATGGGTGTTCAACAAAACTTCAATCGAGTGTTCAGAAAGCAATGTCTCGAAAACGCAAAGCACGTCGTCGGCTTTGCCCGAGCGCGGAAAAATTCGTCCGTTTTCGCGCGTAAGCGTTTGAACGCCTTTACTGTGAAGCCACGAAAGCACGGCGTTGTTAGAAAGTTCAAAAAAAGAGGGTTTAAGAAAGCGTTGTTCGCTTTGGCGGAGAAAGCCTTTGCTAAGAACTTCTATCATCGCGCCGGCATGCGTGATGTTACACTTGCCACCACCTGAAATGCGGATTTTAATGCCCAAACGCGAATTGCGTTCAGCAATAGCGATGCGAAAGGCGTCGTCAGCAATCTGATGCTTTCGCAGCATGCTTCTTGCGCCAAGTGCTGCACAGATGCCAGCTGCGCCGCCACCGATGATGAGAAAATGAAAATGACGCAATTTGAAAATCCGATGTGTTGATTCTGAAAATTCAGTTTATCTTATGAAGACGACGCAAAGTTACGACCTAACGATACGAAAAAACAGTGCGCGTAAATGACACGAGAATTGCTCCTATCTATAAACGAAGTTCGTTTTTCTTCGAAACGAAATGCCTGATAAGAAAAAAAGCCCGATTGATGCCCTTTCCCGAGTGACGGCGGTCATAGTTGGTGCGCTGTTGATTGTGCACTTGTTCAAAGAGGTCGAGCTTGAAAAAGTGTTTGGATTGATTGGGCAAATCGGCGTGCCGATAGGGTTGGTGCTACTGCCATATTTGTGTATTGGCATATTCGATTCATTAGCGTGGAAAATTACCATTGAAAGCGTCAGCCAAAAAGTGCCATATTTGCGATTGCTCTACATTCGGCTGTGCACCGAAGCAATGTTGATGAGCCTTCCGGGCGGCGCGGCAATTGCCGAAGCAGCAAAACCGTATATGCTTAAACGTGATGTCGGCATGGCAGTGCCCGAAGCGATTGCCATTGTCGCCGTCAAAAAAGGATTGCTGGGTGTGGCGCATGGGGTTTATTTGGCAATGAGCGCGACACTCGGATTCAGCGCGTTGCGGTTGGTTTCGGAAGAAATGATTGGATTTCGGGGACTTGAATGGCTGGCATGGTTAGCTTCGATATTGATGTTCGTCATATTTGGTGGCGCGACGCTTCTCTTTCTTTACGGCGGCATTTCACAACGCCTTCATCAACTTTTGATGGCGATTCCCGTTGAACGGCTACGCGATTGGCTCTTGGATAAAGAGAAGCATTTTATCGAGACCGACGCGCATTTCGCGCAATTTCACAATATCAAACGGCGGAAAATCATACTTGCCATCTTCATGTTCCTTATAGGCTGGATGTTTGAAACAGTGGACACGATTTTAATTTTAACCTTGCTGGGCGTGAAGTTGCCATTTAGCGCCATGATGCCGATGGAAACAACCATGTCGCTTATTCGAGCGATATTGTTTATCTTACCTGCCGGTTTAGGTGTTCAAGATTATGGGTATGTGCTCTTCCTTAAATCGTTTGGGGTGCCTGATGCGGAAAGTGTGGGCGTTGCCTTCGTTTTGATAAAGCGCTCAAAAGAACTGATTTGGATTATGATAGGTTACATTTTAATGGCAGTTGGCGGCGTAAAAGCGTCAGAACTTGCAGAGAGCGAAACGAGCAGGGAAATTGGCTCGTAAAAGTTGTTCATTTTTAACGAAAACAAAACAGTATGTCACGAAAAAAGATTTTCTTCATTTGCGGTTCTACGAATCAAACCACCCAGATGCACCAAATCGCCAAATGCCTCCCCGAGTATGACCATGTGTTTTCTCCGTTTTACGGCGATGGACTCTTAGACCTCCTCCGCAAATACAACATCGACCAAATGTCTGTCGCCTGCAACCGTATGGTCAATCGCTGTTTAGCCTACCTCAAACTGCACGACCTTGCTATCGACTATCAAGGCAAAAACATCGATGAGTATGATTTAGTCGTAACTTGCTCCGACCTTGTGATTCCTAAAAACATCGTCAATAAAAAAGTCGTGCTCGTTCAAGAAGGCATGACCGACCCCGAAAATTTTGCCTATCATCTCGTCAAACTTTTTCCGTTCTTGCCCCGATGGATTGCCAGCACCTCGACGACAGGGCTAAGCGACCTCTACGAAGTCTTTTGCGTTGCCAGCGAAGGCTATCGCGATCTCTTCATTCGCAAAGGCGTGAAGCCAGAAAAAATCCGCGTAACCGGCATTCCGAACTTTGATAATTGCGTCAAGTATTATCAAAACGATTTTCCGCACAAGCATTTCGTGTTGGTCTGCACGTCGGATTCACGCGAGACGCTCAAATACGAAAATCGCAAAGCCTTTATCAAACGCGCGGTTGAAATTGCCAACGGACGGCAACTCATTTTCAAACTCCACCCAAATGAAAACTTCAAGCGAGCGATAAGGGAAATAGAAAAATACGCGCCGGGCGCGCTCGTCTACACCTCTGGTAGCGCGGAAGAAATGATTGCCAACTGTGATGTGCTCATCACGCGCTTTTCGTCGACGGTCTATGTCGGCATCGCACTCGGCAAGGAAGTCTATTCTGACTTCAACCTCAACGATTTGCGTCGATTGATGCCCATTCAAAATGGGGGCACTTCGGCACAAAACATCGCCAACATCGTCCGCGAATTGCTCGACGAAAAGGTCAAACCGATGAAAGACGAGAAAATGCTCGAGCTGCTTAGTTGGATGAACACATAAGCCTGAAAAAAACTGCTCGGGGCAGTATCCTGTTGAGTTCACCAACGTGTGCGTAATGCATGCGCAAACCGACGCTGCTTTTGATTCAATGTTAATCACGTTTGAAGGGATTGATGCAAGCGGCAAGTCGACGCAAATCCGACTGCTCAAACAGTATTTGCACGCAAACGGCGTGGAAGCGTTAGCCTTACGCGAGCCGGGCGGCGTTTTGCTCTCGGAGCAAATTCGAACCATGCTCTTAGAAAGCAAAGAAGAGATGGGAAGCATCACGGAATTGCTCTTATTTTCAGCCAGCCGCGCTGAACTGGTCAGAACCCTTGTGGTGCCTGCACTTGAACAGCACAAAGTCATCATTCTCGACCGCTTCTACGACTCCACAACCGCCTATCAAGGCTACGGACGCGGCATCGACCTCAACACCATTCACACGGTTAATCAAATCGCCACACAAGGCATTGAGCCAACCCTGACCTTCTACTTGGATTTGCTTCCCGAAGACGCCATGATGCGCAAGTTCTCCGAAAAGTCCCTTCCGCTTTCATTCGGGAAAAATGAAACGCCGCTCGATAGAATGGAAAGTTCAGGATTGGAATTTTTCCGCCGCGTCCGCCACGGCTACAAAACGCTGGTGCAAGAAAACCCGCATCGCTTCGTCGAGTTAGACGCCCTGCAATCCATCAACGACCTTCACCGACAAATTACTGAAATCTTGTGCCAACGCTTGCCTCAGTTGAGAGAGCGACTCTTACACAAGTGCCCATGAAAGCCAACCTGCTTCGGTTTGAAAAAAAATTTTTAGAACACTGCACCAAACGCCAACTTCTCGAGCGTGGCGACCGTGTCTTGGTCGCGCTCTCGGGCGGCTCGGATTCCGTTGCCTTGCTCAAACTGCTCGTCGCCGTTCAGCCGTTCATCAAATTTTCGCTCGCCGCCGCGCACTGCAATTTCAACCTGCGTGCTACTGAAAGCAACGCCGACGAAGCCTTCTCTAAAACGCTCTGCAAGGCACTCGGTGTAGAAATTTTCACTAAAAAATTCAATACCAAACGCCTTGCCAAAACTCGCAAAACCTCTATCGAAGAAACGGCACGCGACCTGCGCTACGCATGGTTCAAAACGCTCATGCAAACGCATGGGTTTAATAAACTCGCAACGGCACACCAAAAAAACGACAACGCCGAAACCATTCTCTTCAACCTTTTTCGTGGGGCATCGCTCTTGGGCTTGGCGGGCATTCCTGAACGGCGCGAAAACATCATTCGCCCCGTCTTGCACTTGGAGCGAGAGGAACTGCAAGAATACCTGCACAATACGCAAACGCCCTATCGCACCGATAGCTCAAACTTTTCGGACGACTACGACCGCAACTTCATTCGCCTGCGCGTCATTCCGACCATCGAGGAGCGATTCAAACATAAATTTCTGCACAATCTTTCGCGCTTATCCGAAAACGCTCTTGAACTGAACGCCTTTGTGGAATCGCACATCAAAAAAGTGATGAAGCGCAAAGGCTTATCGTTTGAGGCACAATCGTTTGAAGTCGAGGCACTCAAAAAACTTACGACCTTTGAGCAAAAGGAAATTTTCAAACGCGCACTGATGAAGTTGCATATTGAGCCGTCGGCGCAAGTCCTGTCAAGGCTTGTCGGATTGCTTCAAACGCAATCGGGCAGAAAAATCGTGCTGAATAAACATGTGTCGGTGATTTGGGAAAAATCGCACCTTGTTTTCGTCGATAACAGACATGCAAAAAAACATTCAACCTGATGAAATACCTTGTGCTGGCTTTGGCATTTGCTCCTGCGGTGCTGTTCGGACAACTGCGCACGGGGCTTGATGTGCTTATCGCGTCCGATTTTGATATGCTCAAAAACAAGCGTCTTGCGCTGATTGCGAATTCAACCAGCGTGAGTTCAACGGGCGAATCGAGCATTGTGCTGTTTCAGAAACATCGCCTCGACTTGCGACTCGTCTTCGCGCCTGAACACGGATTTCAAATCCGCGATGAAGCCGGAAAGAAAATTTCTGATGGAACGCTGTCAAATGGGCTGAAACTCATTTCACTTTACGGCAAAACCAAACAGCCAACGCCCGACATGCTCGCCGATATTGACGCCATCGTCTTCGACATTCAAGACATCGGCACACGTTGCTACACCTACATTTCCACGATGCACCTTGCCATGCAAGCGGCGGAGCAGTGCGGGAAAGAATTTATCGTCTTAGACCGTCCAAATCCGATTGCGCCCATCAAAGCCGATGGCATGAGGCTCGACACGGCGTTTCGCTCGTTTGTCGGACAAGTCCCTGTGCCGTTCATTCATGCGCTCACGATTGGCGAACTTGCAACGCTCATCAAGCGCGAAGAATTGCCATCGCTCAAACTCACGGTGGTCAAGATGGAAAATTATTCGCGAGAAAAGTTCGCCGATGAATACGCGGCGTGGAAGCAAAGTTTCGTGCCGCCATCGCCGAACATTCAATCTGTCAATGCGATGATTCTTTATCCTGCAACGGTCTTGCTCGAAGGCACTGCCATCAGCGAGGGGCGGGGAACAGACTTGCCGTTTGAACAAATCGGCGCGCCGTTTATTGACAGCAAAAAACTCAAAGCGGCACTCGGCGCACAAAGCGGCATTGAAGTTGAAGCCGTTACCTTTGTTCCGAAGTCGTTAAAAGGCAAAAGTGCGTCGCCAAAATTTGAAGGCGAAAGATGTAATGGCGTGCGATTCAAAATCACAGAACGCGAAAAAGTTAAACCGTTTGAACTTGCCGTCTCGCTTCTGGTTGCGCTCTACAAACTTTATCCGAAACAGATGGGTTTGAAAGAGGACTTCTTCGACAAACTTGCAGGCACAAATCAATTACGAGAGATGATTCTACAAGGCGAAAGTCCTAACGCCATTTTGAACGCCGCCAAAAAAAGCAATGCCGCCTTTGAGCAAAAGCAACACGCGTATTGGCTCTACGGTGCGCCACAGTAAAAGATGTTTCTTGAATTTCTTACTTTCGCAAAAAGAAATACAGCAAAGGAGCAGAAATGAATACACCGTCGTTTGAAAAACTGCAAATCCAGCTCGACAAGCTCGACTATCCAACCGCCTTTATGTTCAAGTTTATCGCGCCGCTGGCAGGGTTAATCCAACTGCGAAGCATCTTCGAAGGCTATCCCGTCAGAGTCAATCCATCGCGCAACGGCAATTATATCAGCATCACTGCCGAACTTGAAATGCAATCCTCAGTAGAAATCATCGCTATTTATGAGCAAGCCGCCAAAGTCGAAGGCGTGATTTTGCTTTAACGCTAATCCAACAACGCAATGACCATACTTATCACGGGTGCATCAACGGGCATTGGCACGAGTTTCGCCGAAGAATACGCCAAGCGCAATCACAACCTTGTGCTCGTCGCGCGCTCCGAAGATAAACTTCAAGCCTTAGCGAAACGGCTTTCTGACGCGCACGGCATTTCGGCGCACGTCTTCGTGCAAGACCTCTCCAAGCCTGATAGTGCCGAAAAAGTCGTCCAATTTTGCGACGAAAAAAATCTGCAAATCGACTTGCTTATCAACAACGCAGGCTTCGGCATGCTCGGCGATTTTTTATCGCATGAACTCTCGCGACTCGAGCAAATGGTTACGCTCAATGTGCTGACGCTGATGAAACTCTCGCGACTTTTTGCGACGAAATTCGCGGAACGAAAATCCGGAGGAATTATCAACGTGGCATCAACGGCGGCGTTTCAACCTGTGCCAAGTATGGCAGTCTATGCCGCTACCAAAGCCTTCGTTTTGAGTTTCTCGGAAGCGATTGCGTTCGAACTCAAAGAAAAAGGCGTGCGCGTCATGGCACTCTGCCCTGGCGGAACTGATACGCCCTTTTTCGACAACGCAAACTATGAACGCTCTAAACTCATGATTCCGCTTGAAAAGCCTGAAGACGTCGTGAAAACTTGTATTGAAGGCTACGAGCGCGGCGAAACGGTCGTCGTCTCGGGTTTGATGAACAAACTCATGGTCAATTCAAGCCGATTCGTGCCACGCGGACTCGTAACGGCGATTGCAGGCAGCATCTTCAAGAAGCAATGAATTAGTGAGTAGTGAATAGTGAGTAGTGAGTAGTTGAAGGCGTTTGCCTACTCTTAACGCCTTGACGCTGTGCTCAAAACGACGGCTTGCGCAGTTTGGACATTGCAATAGCATT
>JBKBRB010000021.1:6563-41812 GCA_046292465.1 Chloroherpetonaceae bacterium | reverse complement strand
GAGGAATATGAAAAAAAGCGTGAGCAAGAAAGGCAAGAATGGAAAAATGAAAAGCGAGAGATGAACAAAAAGTGGGGGGAGCTTGCTAACAAAATGGGCACGTTGGTTGAAGATATTGTTGCGCCGAATATCCGTCGTCTCGCTGAAGAACTCTTCGATGTCGGTGAAGTTGTAGATTTTAGTGTACGCCGCATTATCACTCACCCCAAAGACAAATCGCGCTTCAAAGATTTTGATGCGCTCTTCATTGGCTCGCGCGGCATTATTCTCAACGAAACGAAATCAACGGTGCGTCAATCTTACATCGATGAGTTTATTGCCTTTATCCCAACGGTCTTTGAATATCTGCCAGAACATCAGGGCAAAAAAGTTATTCCCGTTTTTTCATCGCTCTACATTCCCGAAAATTTTGTTCGCTATCTGACCAAGCACAACATTTATGCCTTAGCAATGGGCGATGAGACAATGGAAGTTCTAAACTATCACGACATTCCAAAACTTTAACCAAACCATAAACTTTCCAAGACAATGAGCGAACTGGGTCAAATGGTTTCCTTCAAAGCCAATGGCAAAACTGCACAAGGCTATCTTGCCAAAGCTACATCAGGTAAGGGCATCGGCGTCATTGTGCTTCAAGAGTGGTGGGGGCTTGTCGACCACATCAAAAATGTGTGCGACCGATTTGCTCGCGCTGGCTTTACGGCACTTGCCCCCGATATGTATGACGGCGCAACAACCAAATCGCCCGACGAAGCAGGCAAACTCTTCATGGCACTCAACATCGGCGAGGCTGAAAAAAAACTGCGTGGCGCAATTGACTTTCTGCTCTCTCACGAAGCCGTCTCATCAAAAAAAGTTGGAACGGTTGGCTTTTGCATGGGCGGACAACTTTCGCTCTTTGCCGCCACACTCAACGAAAACATCGGCGCGTGCGTCGACTTCTACGGCATTCACCCCGCCGTCAAACCCGACTTTACCAAACTCTCTGCACCCGTGCTCGGCATTTTTGCCGAAAATGATTCAATGGTCAACGCCGAAGCCGTGAAAGCCTTACAAGAAAGCCTCAAAGCCGCTGGCAAACGATACGACTTTCACACTTATCCCAACACAACGCATGCCTTTTTCAATGACACACGCCCCGACGTCTATAACGCTCAAGCTGCACTCGATGCGTGGAACAAAACGCTCGAATTCTTCAAAAAAGAACTAAGTTGATGTTTTGTGTACCAATTATTAGAAACACTGACACCATGAGCACAGTAACGCTAACACGAAAGCGCACGCCAAAACCTCGCTACGATGGCAAGCCAATGACACTCGAGCACTTTCGTGAGTGGTCGCCCGAAGATGGCTTCAAATACGAGTGGGATAACGGCGTGCTCAAAGCCACATCAGGCATGAAAAATACAGAACGAATGATTGTCGTCCGATTGATGGACGCATTTATGCAAACTGGTGCATTCAAAGCGGGGAGTCGACTGCTTCCGGAGGCGGATACTTTTTTCAGCGTGGTGAATAAGGTTCGTGTGCCTGATTTGGCGTATTTCACGCGTGAGGAGTTAGAGCGTTCGGAGCAAGGTGAGGAGCCGATTCCGAAGTTTGTCATTGAGATAATTTCGCCGACGAACACGGTGAATGAGGTTCAGACGAAGTTGGAGGATTATTTTGCAAGTGGTGTTGAGGTTGTGTGGGAGATATTTCCGAAGCACAAACTTGTGCGTGTGTATCGCTCACCAAAGGAGGTGAAGATTTGCACAGGTGAGGATATGTGTTCTGCCATGCCTGCTGTGCCCGACTTTCAACTCTCGGTCAATCAAGTTTTTGGGGTATGACTGCAACGCTTCGTGCCACAAAGCCACGCGTCAAGAGACCGCGTTTGGCAAAACCGCTCTACGATGGCAAGCCAATGACACTCGAGCACTTTCGTGAGTGGTCGCCCGAAGATGGCTTCAAATACGAGTGGAATAACGGCTTCCTTGAAGCACACGACATGATAAAACCACCTGAAATTTACATTATCGAAAATCTGCGCAAGGTGTTTGACAAAACATCGTTCAAACAACAAGGTGGTGCGATGGTTACAGAGACAATTTGTCCGATTTCGGAGGGGAAGTATCGTGTGCCTGACCTTTCGTTTTTGACGAAAGCGCAGATTGAGGAAGCACGTGAAGGCAAGTTTCCTATTCCTGCTTTTGTGATTGAACTGGTCTCTGAGCGTGATACGATGAATTACTACGACCAAAAGTTGGATGAATACTTCTCGGCGGGGGTGCAATGTGTGTGGTTGGTGTCGCCGCTCTACAAAAAGGTGCGTGTGTATCGCTCACCAAAGGAGGTGAAGATTTGCACAGGTGAGGATATGTGTTCTGCCATGCCTGCTGTGCCCGACTTTCAACTCTCGGTCAATCAAGTTTTCCAATTGTAATTTTTACTGTTCAACTTTTCAATTTCAACACATGCCGAACAAAGTCGCTTTCAACGAGAATTATCCCACAATTACGGAATCTGAAAAACTTTATGCGCGCGCCACAGGCTTAATTCCTGCTTACACGCAAACGCTTGCCAAAGGACCGGGGCAATATGTCAAAGGGGTTGCGCCGATATATGTCGCCAAAGGCAAAGGCTCGCATGTTTGGGACGTCGATGGCAACGAATACATTGACTACCAAATGGCAATTGGACCGCTTTCGCTTGGCTATTGCTACGAAAGGGTTGACAATGCCATTAAAGCGCAACTCGCTGATGGAATTACATTTTCTCTTGTGCATCCGCTTGAAGTAGAAGTTGCCGAGCTAATTCGGGAGCTTGTGCCAAATGTAGAGATGGTGCGATACAGCAAAACGGGGTGCGATGTAACATCCGCCGCTGTGCGTTTAGCGCGCGCTTACACGGGACGCGAAAAAGTGCTCTGCTGTGGCTATCACGGTTGGCACGATTGGTATATCGCTGTAACCGACCGCAATAAAGGCATTCCTGAAGCCGTCAAAGATTTATCCTACACGATTAACTACAACGATATTCAATCCGTCATTGACAGCATTGATGAAAACACGGCGTGCATCATTTTAGAGCCGATGGTATTTGAATTCCCGAAAGATAATTTTCTGCAAAAACTGCGTGAGGTTTGCGACCAGAACGGCACGCTGCTCATTTTTGATGAAATGTGGACCGGCTTCCGATTTGCCTTAGGTGGCGCGCAAGAACTCTTTGGCGTGCGTGCCGATTTGATGTGCTTCTCAAAGGCAATTGCTAATGGTATGCCTATCAGTGTGCTGTGCGGACGCGCTGACGTGATGAAACTCTGTGAGAAAGACATTTTCTTCTTTACCACATTCGGCGGAGAGGCTCTCTCACTTGCCGCAGCAAAAGCTACGATTTTAGAACTGCGTGAGAAAAATGTGCCCGCCTATCTTGCTGCGCAAGGCAAAAAACTGCGCGAAGGCTACAATCAAATCGCTAAGGAACTCGGTATGGATTACACGGCTTGTGTTGGACACGATGCGCGCACGATTGTAACCTTTGCCTCAAAAGATGGCAGTAACCCGCTCGAGATGAAGTCGCTTGTTCAGCAAGAAATGATTAAGCGCGGCATTTTGTGGGGCGGCTTTCACAACATGAGTTTTTCGCACACCGACGAAGATATTGAATACACGCTCGCTGTATATCGCGATGTGCTTCCGATTCTCAAAAAAGCCATGGACGAAAAGAATGTGAAGGGATACTTGAAAGGCAACTGTGTTGAACCTGTGTTCCGAAAGACAAGCAACTTCGATATGAAGCCTGCTAAGAAAAAGAAACTTGAACTTTCGTTTGAGGCGAAAGTCTAACTTCCCTACCCATCATGGCTTTCATTAAGGCGACTCAACCATTGAGTCGCCTTTTTGATTCCAATTTATATTGTACCTGTCGCCTCGCTCAAACAGCAATCCATAATCTCATTGACAATGCGATTAAATACTCTCCTTTTCAGAAACTCTCCTCTATTCCGACAGGCAAAGAGCGGTCAGCAGGGCTTGGGCTTGCGCTGTGCAAACAGTTAGTTGAACTGCATCGTGAAAGCATCAGGATTGAAAGTGCCGGCAAAAATCAAGGCGCGACAATTGTTGTGGAACTGCTTTCAGCAGACGATTCAGATTTGCGCACTTCTTAACGTAGAAATTCAAAACAAGTTTTATCTTTGGCGATAACGGTCTCAACCAATCTTCGTCATCTCGGCAGTCATTCATGAAAATCCTTATCTCTTTTTTAAGCAAGGACATTTTACCGGTTCATCAAGCGCATAAACATCTTGCACCCGAAAAGCATTTTATTTTGCACACCGAAGTGCCCTACAACTTAGCCAAACGCTTCGGCACAGATGTTACCTTTCAACTCATTTCAGACACAGCGGAATCCATCGCTCAAGCCTTGAACGATGTGTTTAATGCACATCAAGGCGACGAACTCCTGCTCAATCTTTCAAGCGGCACCCCACTTATGCAACTTATTGGGTTAGACGCCGCACGGCGAAATCACTTCAAAGCCTATTACTTCACACCCAATTCCGTTACTTGCTTCGACGACAGTGGCATCGAGAAATCCGCTCTCCCCACACTTTTCACGATTGAAGAATATCTCAAACTGCATGGATTCAGAGTGATTAAAAACTCGGAAGACATGGCGGCGGCACAAAAACTCTTAGGCGCATTGAGCGGATACCTTACCGCAACCCACATTCAAAAACTTAATAGCGCAGCCGATAAAGAATTTCTCATTAGAATGCCCGGACGCCTTGAAGTTCAAGTCGATGCGCCCGAAGGCGAAGAGCGTAAGGTCGCCATTAAAACCAGCGGTTTTCAAAAACTCATCTCTGCCGAATCGCTTGTTGAACTTTTCATGTTTCAGCAACTTTCGCCCAAATATAAAGGTGCGATTCAGCTTGCGCTTCGCATCGTGCGCGAAGGCGGCAGTCCGCGCGACATTGACCTTGCCTTTCTCAAAGATGGCTTGCTTCATATCGTCGTCTCTCGTGGCAACCCAAACATTCGTGGCGGCATTTTCGAGCAACTCTTTGCCGTTCACCAACGCTTTGAAGGCTTAACGGCGAAAATTCATTTCTTGATGAAAGAAAGTTCCGCCAAAAATCCTAACAATTTGAAACGCGCCAAACTCCTTGACATTCATCTGATTTCCATCGACCAAGTCGGCTCCCTCTAAGGCTTGTTTGTTTGTTTCGGCAAGGAATTTCGCTTATCTTGCTTGATATTACTTGCTCAAGTTGTCATCTAATGTTTCGGTAGTATGACGAAAGCAGAATCATCACTTCAATCGGGCGTTCTCCCCAATCTTCGCTACGATTTACCCGCGAGTTTAGTCGTCTTTCTGGTTGCTTTGCCGCTGTGTTTGGGCATTGCGCTGGCTTCTGGCGCGCCCTTGTTTTCAGGCATTATGGCAGGCATTATTGGCGGAATCGTGATTGGGATTTTATCTGGTTCAGAAATCAGCGTCAGTGGTCCGGCGGCAGGTCTTGCCGTTATCGTGGCAACCTCTATTGAGAAACTCGGCTCGTTTGAAGTTTTCTTGCTTGCGGTGGTTTTATCGGGCGTTCTTCAAATCATCTTGGGATTTTTGCGAGCAGGCATTATCGGCAACTACTTTCCGAGTAGCGTCATTACAGGCATGCTCACAGCCATTGGAATTGTGATTATCCTTAAACAAATCCCGCATGCGATTGGGTGGGATAAAGACTACGAAGGACACTTTGGGTTCCTCGAAGAAGATAGCAATACATTTTTCACGCTCTTCAATGCCTTTCGTGCTCTTCAACCTGCCGCCGTCCTCATTACCTTTCTATCCTTAACCACATTAGCGTTTTGGGAAACACCTCGCTTCAAGAGACATAGAATCTTGAAACTCATTCCTGCACCGCTTTTGGTTGTCTTGATTGGCATTTTCGTCAATGAGTTGTTTAAGCTTTATGCGCCCGAGTTCGCCCTTACCAGCAAAGACGGACACTTGGTTACGCTTCCCGATGTTCCAATTTCAGAACTACCACAGCACTTATACACGCCTGATTTTTCAGCATTGTTCCGAAAAGATGTTTATATCGTTGCGCTCACGCTCGCCATTGTTGGTAGTTTGGAAACGCTTCTCTCTATTGAGGCGACGGATAAGTTAGACCCATTCAAACGCATTTCCGATACGCATCGCGAATTGAAAGCACAAGGGATTGGAAATTTTCTTTCAGGCTTACTTGGCGGTTTGCCCATTACTGCCGTCATTGTGCGTTCATCGGCAAATGTTTATGCAGGCGCAAGAACGCGCACATCGGCAATTGTTCATGGGCTTCTTCTGCTCTTTTCAGTGTTTCTCATTCCGCCAGCGCTCAACCTGATTCCGCTTTCCTCTTTGGCGTGCATCTTGATTATGGTTGGCTATAAACTCTCGCACTATGGATTATTCGTGAAAATGTATCAATCGGGGCGTGATGTCTTCTTGCCGTTTATCGTTACGGTGCTTGCCGTTGTTTTTACGGACTTGCTTATTGGAATTGCGATTGGGTCGCTGGTTGGGCTCTTTTTCGTCTTGCGTGCCAATCATCACTCGGCAACGATTCTCGTCAATGATGGCAACATGTATTTGCTCAAATTCAACAAGGATATGTCTTTTGTCAATAAGGCTGAACTCAAAGAGGCACTTTCTCATATTCCTGACGGCGCCCATCTCTACATTGATGGCACGCGCGCAATGTTCATCGACCACGACATTTATGATATTATCAACGATTTCCAATCCTCTGCGCCTTTGCGGCATATTCATGTGGAGTTGAAAAATTTTCATGGCAAGAAACTGCCGATTTTCAATGTCTCATCTATCGCGACGCCTGTAACTGCACTTACACAACCTAACGAAAAGCGCAAGGAGAATCACGATGAGCGAAACAACCATCACAAAACAAGCACCTCAATCGCCGACTCGTCCCGAAATGGACGGCTATCGCAAACTGCTTCTCGCCAATAAAGCATGGGTTCAAGAGTGTTTGCAAATTCGCCCCGACTACTTCGAGCGTCTAAAAGCCGACCAAAAGCCCGAGTACCTTTGGATTGGTTGCGCCGATAGCCGCGTGCCTGCCGATAGAATCATCGGCACTGACCCCGGCGAACTCTTCGTTCAGCGCAACATCGCCAACCTCGTGATTCACACCGACTTCAACATGCTCAGCGTGCTTCAATACGCGGTTGAAATTCTTAAAGTCAAACACGTGATTGTCTGCGGGCATTACAACTGCGGCGGCGTGAAGGCGGCTATGTCGCATCAAAATTTCGGCTTGATTAACAAGTGGCTTCGGCACATCAAAGATATTTACCGCTTCTACAAACACGAACTGCTCACGATTCAAGACGAAGCCGCACGGCTCAATCGCCTTGTAGAAATCAACATCTTCGAACAACTGCGCAATATCTCGGAAACGACCATCGTCCAACGCATGTGGAAGAAAGAACAGCAACCCTATCTTCACGGCTGGGTTTATGATTTGGAGTCGGGCTACCTCAAGCAACTTTATCTTTTCACGCCTGAAACAGAAATTGAAGACATTTATCGCTACGACTTTGACGCACTCAAAGAGTAAATGCCAAAACTCAAACCCTCTTTCTATCAACAGCCAACGCTTTCAGTTGCGACGGCTTTACTCGGGAAAATTTTAGTTCGTCGCATTGCCTTGCCTGAACAGGAAGTTATTCTCAAAGGAAAAATTGTAGAGACCGAAGCCTACCTTGCCCACCCACGCTACGGCGACGAATCCTGCCATGCTTATCGCGGCATGACCGCACGCAACGCCGCCATGTTCGGCGAAGCGGGAACGGTCTATGTTTATTTTACGTACGGCAATCACTTCATGCTTAACATCGTAACCGAGCCGAAAGGTGAAGCCGCCGCTGTTTTAATTCGCGCCCTCGAGCCGCTCACGGAACTCGACTTTCTTCGCGCTCGCCGAAACACAACCAAAGCCATCGCACTGACTAACGGACCGGGCAAACTCACCGAAGCCTTTATGATTGACCGCTCCCTGAACGGCGCAAGTCTGCAAAGCGATTTTCTTTACATCGAAGACGCGCCGACGATTCCACCCACCGACATCTGCACGACCACCCGCATTGGCATTACGAAAGGCACTCACCTACCATGGCGTTATTTTATCAAAGGCAATCCGTTTGTCTCCAAAGCAAAGCCCTCTGAGCCTTCACGCATTCACTTGCGAAATTTCTATGCGGAATCTTAAACTTCATATCGAATACGACGGCACCGACTACGCCGGCTGGCAACGCCAACCCCAAAACCCGCACCAACGCACCATACAAGGCGAACTCGAGAAACTCTTCTCTCAACTCTTACAAGAGCCAATTGAAATTATCGGTGCAGGACGAACCGACACAGGCGTTCATGCCGTCGGGCAAGTTGCCAACTTCAAAACGCATAATCACACTTTTACTCTCGAGAAACTACGCTATGCTTGCTCGCGCATGCTTCCTGCAGGCATTGTAGTCAAAAAGGTGGAAGAAGTCCCACTTGAATTTAACGCACGCTTCGATGCACGCGCTCGCACCTATCGCTATTTCATCATCACAGAACCTTCCGCTATCAAACAACGCTTTGCTAATTACATCAACCTTCGCTTGTTTGATATTTCTCGTTTTGATATCGACGCCATGCGCCGAGCCAGCCAAACGCTTTTAGGCACGCACGATTTCACCACATTCTCAAAAGTCGGAGAGCATCGCCGCTCGCACGACTGCACCGTTCATCATGTTCGTTGGATTGAGCGACGCAATCAACTGATGTTTGAAATTACAGCAAATCGATTCTTGCACTCAATGGTGCGGCTGATTGTCGGCACTTTGATTGAGGTAGGCGGAAAGAAACGTAGCGTCTCGGAGTTTGAGCACGCTTTGAACGCTAAAAATGTAGATTATGCAGGCGCGGCGGCAAACCCCGCAGGTCTTTTCTTGTGGTCAGTTCAGTATTAGTCTACCGTCGCACGCTAAACTGCACACGTGTTCAAAGTTGATGGCTTTCGGGTTGCAGGACGAGTTCGCCAAGCACAAGGTTGCTGGGCTGTGTCGCGCTTATCAACACCATTTCCGCCGCTTGTTGAACCGTCAGCATTTTGTCGCGTTGAACACGCATTGTGATTTTATCCCAAAACGACGTATCTACGCCGCCAAAGTGCAAGAGCGTTACCTTCACGCCGTCTCGCATTAAATCTTGCGTGATGGCTTTTGATAAGCCTGTTACGCCATACTTCGAGGCGGAATATCCCGACGACATTCGCATAACGGCTTTGCCCAAAATGCCCGGCAAGTTGATGATGTGCCCGCCCTTTTGCTTCACCATCACTTCCGCAGCAAATTTTGAGGCGTAGAACGTGCCTTTCAAATTCACATCGATCATTTCGTCAAATTCTTCTACTGAGAGTTCTGTAACTGGCTTCAAATGTCCAACGCCCGCGGCGTTCAAGAGAATATCGATTCGTCCAAACGTCTCAACGGCTTTATCCATCAAGGCTTTAACCTCGCTTGACTTTGTAACATCACACGGAAAGACAAGTGAATCTGCGTCGTGGTAGTCCAACAGTTCTTTGGCGAGCGCGTCTAATTCATCTTTGGTTCGGCTGGCTAAAACGAGTTTCGCGCCTTCGCGTGCGAAAAGCCGCGCGGATTCTCTGCCGATTCCCCGCCCCGCGCCTGTAATCACGGCGACTTTATTGAGCAATTTCATTGGAATTGATTGATAGGATTTTGAAGTTTATCAACTGCACTTCATAACCGAAACCGTCTCGTCAGCGTTTCAATCCATAAATCCAACAATGAAACTCACGTTTCAGGAATTAGTTCTACAATTAGAAAAACTTTACGGCACACCCACCCGCACCAAGCGCGACGCCGAAGGAGCCGTTCATTTTCAACCCGATTTGCTCGACGAACTGATTGGCACAATTCTTTCGCAAAACACGACCGATAAAAATTCTGCGCGCGCCTTTCACTCGCTCAAAGCCTCTTTTCCAACTTGGGAAAGCGTGCTTTCCGCTCCAACAAGAAAACTTGCAGGCGCAATCAAAATCGGCGGACTTGCCAACATCAAAGCCAAACGTATTAAAGCCATTCTCACCGAACTTCAAACGAAAACAGGACAACTCTCGCTCGCCCAACTTCGCAACATGACCACCGAAGACGCAATGGCTTACTTGCAAAGTTTCAAAGGCGTGGGGTTCAAAACGGCGGCGTGTGTTTTGATGTTTGGATTGAATCGCGACCTCTGCCCCGTTGATACCCACATTCACCGCATTCTCAATCGTTTAGGATTGCTCACAACAAAACACGCTGACGAGACCTTCCTTCAACTTCAACCGCTCATTCCAAAAGGCAAGTCGTATTCGCTCCACATCAATCTGATTCGGCACGGCAAGCAAATTTGCAAAGCGCAAACACCGAACTGCGTGCAGTGCGTTTTGGCAGAAGACTGTGCCTTTGCGCGCGCCCATGATTAGAGTTCAACGATTGACGTTCAAGATTTCTTTCCGACAAACTCGATAATTTTTTCAGCGATGTAGGCAATTTGCTCTTCGTCCAATTCGGTGTGCATCGGCAAGGAAAGCACGCGCTCGGCAACACTTTCGGAAATTGGAAGCGAGCCTTTTGGATAGGCGTCGTCTCTGAACGCCTTTTGCAGATTGAGCGGAATGGGATAGTGGACGGAACTCGGAACGCCGTGTGCGCTCAAGAATTTTTGTAGTTCGTCGCGCTCACCTGCTTTGTTGAGCAGAATAGTGTATTGATGAAAAATGTGCGTGCCGTTGGGGTCGCGGTAAGGGGTTTTCAGGTTTGCATTGGCGAGGTATTTGTCGTAGAGGTCGGCGGCGGCACGGCGGCGTGCGTTGAACTCATCGAGGTAATTAAGTTTGACTTTCAGCACAGCGGCTTGAATGGAGTCTAAACGCGAATTGACGCCCAAGTATTCGTGCGTGTATCGGATTTTTGCGCCGTGTTGTGCAATCATTTTGAGTTTCCAGAAAAGTTCTTCGTCGTCGGTAAAAATTGCGCCTGCGTCGCCGAAGGCACCGAGATTTTTCGCGGGGAAGAAACTCGTTGTGCTGATGCGTCCGAACGTTCCGACTTTTTTGCCTTTATAGGTTGCCCCGAACGATTGCGCGTTGTCTTCGATGACGTTCAATCCGTGTTCGCAAGCGATGTGTGTCATGCAGTCGATTTCCGCCGCTTGTCCGTAAAGATGCACGGGGATGATGGCTTTTGTTTTCGGCGTTATGGCGTTTGGGAGCAATGCAGCATTGAGGTTGAAGGTGCGCTCGTCGATATCGACATAGCGCGGCGTTGCGCCCACGAGCAAGATGGCTTCGACCGTTGCGGCAAATGTGAATGGCGTGGTAATCACTTCGTCGCCCTTGCCAATGCCCAACGCCATAAGCGCGATTTGCAGGGCGTCTGTTCCGTTGGCGCACCCGACGGCGAAGCGAATTCCAAGATATTTTGAGAGCGCGCACTCTAATTCTCCAACTACTTGTCCATTGATGAAACTTGCGCTCGATATCACTTTTTCGATTTCTGCATCAAGTTCAGGCTTTAAGCGGTTGTGAAGCGAAACGAGGTCGACGAGTTGAATCGTCTTTGACAGCGTTGGCATCATGAGTTGTATTTGGTTAAATCTCTACGGCTTAACAATTTTTTGCAATTTACATTTCCTTGAAAGAAGAAATAAATTTTCCGCTTCAAACAGACGATTTGGACGATTTTATTTTCCCTAACATTAGTCATTATCGGCACTTACAGCCGTCTATTGTTCAAGAAAATGTTTGCTTTTAGAAAATTAGAGGCGTAAATTGGACGCAGAAGTAGAGGGCATCGCTCGCCGAAACTTGCAAGAAGTATTCGCAATGCACGGCGCATTGAAATTTCGTCGGTAACTTTTTTCAGTAACTTAAACGTAGTTTCATTTCGCTAAACAACATTTATTCAGAGGAGAATCAACTATGCCAGAATCAACTGCAATGGCGCAAACCGCAGGCGACGCAATTCGCGTGCTTCCGACTGCCTTCGTCTATCACTTCACGCTTCCGCACACGATTGACTTCCTTCCCGAAGTTACTGAATCGCTCGGCATGCGGGTGAATTTGAAAGACACAGGCAAGAATGTCTTTGAAACTTTCGGCGACTACATCAAAGGGGATTTGAAGTGGGAGCACATTGACGACGACGAACAGCGTCGCATGAACGATTGGCTCACGGCTTGGATTGTGCTCAGCACCAGTTGGCCTTATATCCCAATTCTTGGTATTTATAGAGGCTTTAAGCTTGGCGCGGATATGGTCAAGGGGGATGAATCGCAAAAATGGATGGCAGGTATTCTTTCGCTTCTTCTCACTGCACCGTTTAATGTGATTATCGGTATGTATGAAGCGGCAAACTTCACTTCGGCACGTATTCGCGAACGCGGGTTAGATAAAGCCTTCCTTGAAATGGCGGATAAAATCCCAACTACATTGGGTGCAGGCTTTTCGGAAGAAGAAAAGAAATATCCTGTCAATGCCTTTGCTGACGGAGCAACCAAAGCCATTACCAATGTGATGATGGCCCCGTTCTTGCCTTTGATGGGCACTTATCGCGTTACCACGTTCATCGGCGATTTGACACACCGCGACCGCCGAGTTCAGTTCATTTCTATGTTTTTTGGCGCGCCGATTTTAGCAACGATTGGACTGCCGTATTTCGCGCTCGTTCAATCCGGCGATGTGGCAAGAAAAATCGCCACTGAAAGCAAACTCGTCAACTGGGTCTCCAAATTCTTGGGCGACGCGGGCGATGCGATTAAATCCATCGGCAAGCAATAACCGCATTTGACTCGGAACAAATGCAAAAAGCCTCGCACATCACGAGGCTTTTGTATTTTATGAGCGGCGCCCTGAATGTTTTTTACGAAAGCAATTGAATTGAATCTTGAACGCCGAGCGATTCATAAATTTTGAGCGTCGCCCGTGAGTTGTTCAACGTGTAGAAATGAATACCTCTTACGCCGTTGCTCACCAAATCACTTACCTGTTCCGTTGCCCAATGCACGCCAACTTTTTCAACATCCTCATCGGTTTTCGTGCGATAAATTGATTTAAGCAACCGTGCAGGAAAGCGTGTGCCGGGCGAAAGTTCCGCCATTCGGTTCATGCTGCTTCTGCTTGTAATCGGCATAATGCCCGCAATGATTGGCACTTTAATTCCGGCTAACTCGCATCGCTCGACAAAGTCGTAAAACTCGTGATTGTCAAAAAAGAGTTGGGTTACAATAAAATCTGCACCGGCGTCGACTTTCATTTTCAAATACTCGATTTCTTTCAGGCGGTTCGGCGTTGCAGGGTGTCCTTCAGGAAAACCCGCCACGCCAATGCACATGTTTGGAAAATGTTCGCGAATAAAGGCGACAAGGTCTGAGGCATACTTGAAGTCTTGATGAAGCGGATTCCAATTAGGAATGTTTTTCGGCGGGTCGCCGCGCAGCGCGAGAATGTTTGCCACGCCGTTTTCGTCGTAGCGTTTTAGAATTTCAAAAATTTCTTCTCGGCTCGAGCCAACGGTGGTCAGGTGGGAAACGACCGTCAAGTCTGTTTCCTTTTGGATTCTCACTACAAGGTTGTGCGTGCGCTCGCGTGTGGTGCCACCTGCGCCGTAGGTTACGCTCACATGCGAGGGTTTCAACGGCATCAATTCCTTAATGGTTTGGAAGAGTTTTTCCCAATCGGCTTCCTGCTTGGGAGGGAAAAATTCAAAACTGAACGTCGTTTTCTGTTGCGCAAGTAAATCTTTGACGAGCATGGCCTGATTCGTGATGTTGAGAAATTATGTATTAAAGGTTTTGAACGGGCTTATCTTGAAGAATATCAAAAAAGCGCTTCGCATATTGGAGAAAAGATACAACAAACAGCGCACTTGCGATATAGATTGAAATTTCTACGGCTAATTTCAAGCCTTGCGATTGATATGGATAAACAGTGCCGCCGATTGCACCTGCCAAAAATCCAACCGCCCACTTTCCGGCAGGCAGAGCCGTTGTAATTACGTGTTTTTTCTGCTTGACGTAAATACCTCCTAAAAAAATAATCGCGTCGCGAGCTACAACTAATCCGACAAACCATAAAGGCAGTTCGCCTCGATACAGCAGATAGATGCCCATCAGAGCCGCACTGAACTTATCGGCGAATGGGTCTAAAATTTTTCCTAATTCCGAGACCGTGTTCGTCCATCGTGCCACTCTGCCGTCGAACCAATCCGTCGAAATGGCAAGCAACACTACGGCAAAAGCCATTACCTTTTCATCTCGTTCATAAAAATAAATGAACGGCAAGAAAAGCACGATGCGCAAGAGCGAAAGCGCGTTGGAAAGCGTTAAAATTTTCGATGTGGTTAGATTCACTTTTGAACGCTTTATCTCATCAAGTTGGTTGAAATTTCTGCTCGTTGTCATTCAGAAACTCTAAAAAGAATAACTTATGATACCGAATAAATATACGGCATTGGAGCGATTACAACTTTTCAAGCCGGTTGCCTCTTGGGGCGTGTTGAAAGCCGCCTTGATTGAAGAGTGCGAGCTTTCGGGCGAGCCACTTGACGAAGAACCGACCGACGCGCAAATCCGCGAGTTTGCCGACCTCATTGGATTCAAGAAGTGTGAACACGATGAGTGCGACTTGTGGTATAATGCCGATAAAGGTTGGTTTGCACATCACGATGGCAAAAATATCTGCCGTATGTGCGCGGTCGCCGAAGGAATTGAGATAGATTTTTAACATCTGCTCAACCTTATTTGGGTAGGTTGATTGATTTTTATTATCCCAAAAGAATTTTAATTTCTTTGAGAATTTATCTCAGTTCAGTTTCATGACCGACATGATGCTTACCACCATGAAATCTTCGTTCAGATATACTTGGCTTCTTGCGCCGCTCTTGATGCTTTTGCTTGCTGGATGCCGCTCGACGGTTGAATCAACGTCTGCGCCTCAACCTGAAGTCTCCGCATTAGTCAAGCAGCGCGCCGTGAACTTGCTTGTTTCGGGAGAAATTTTCGCCGCCAAAGAGCAACATGCACAAGCAATTTTAGAATTTCAAGACGCACTGAAACTCCTGCCGAACGAAGCGGCAATTCACTTTGCCATAGCCAAGTCGTATCGTGCCTTGCGAAAGTTCGAATCAGCACTTTATTACGCCAAGAAAGCCGTCGAGCTTGATTCATCGAACAAGTGGTATAACGAACTTTTAGGCAATCTTTATTTTGATACGCAAAACTTTGCCGCCGCTGCCGAACAGTTTGAACTTTTTTCACTTAAAGACCCGCAAAGCTCCTCAGCCCTGTATCAACTTGCCGCCGCACAAGTCGCAGGCGGACAAATGCAAGAAGCCCTTAATACTTACACGCGCCTCTTGGGACTTGTCGGTTTAGACCTTGACGTGCTTTACAAAAAACTGCTTCTGCAAATCCAACTCAAAATGGATAACGAAGCCGTTTTTACGTTGATTGAAATGATTGTTTCCGACCCTGAGAACTTGGATTTGTATCAGATGCTCGGCGAGCTTTACATCAAACTCGGACGCTACGACGATGCCCTGCGCGCCTATCGCGACCTCCTCGAGCGCAATCCTAACGACCTGCGCGCCCTCGTTGCCTTCTGCGAAATTTATACCAAGCAAAAAGATTGGAACGGCTTCGAAGCCACCGTCAATGACTTGTTTGTTAATCCTAATTTCACCAAAGAAGACAAAATCAACATCGGCTATCTCTACATTGAGCGTGCCGAAAAAGATACAGCGATGCTTAAACCGACGGAAATCGTTATGCTTCGCTTACAACAAGCCTATCCAGATGAATGGCAGCCCTACTGGTTTTTAAGCATCATCTACCTTCGAGCACGAAACTATGAAGCGGCAATTCCACAACTCAAACGCTTGACCGCCATAAAGCCCGACTTTGCGCCCGCTTGGGAAAATTTAGGCATTGCCTATCTCTCGATAGACGAAAACACATTAGCAATTAACACCTTCAAATCCGCTCTTGCGAAAGCCTCAAAGCCTTCGTTTCGCATGAAAGTTTTGCTTGGCACATCGCTCACTCAAGCTTACCGCGATGAAGAATCTATTCGCGTCTTGACCGAAGCACTTTCGCAGATGGAAACTGAAGACACAAGCACCATCGTTCAGGCATATAGCACGTTGGCGTTGAGCTACGAGCGTTTGAAGCGATACGACGAAAGCGAGCGCAGCTACGAAACCGCACTGCTTTATGAACCGGATAATGCCTTGGTGCTCAACAACCTTGCCTATTCATTCTCGGAGCGCGAGAAAGAATTACCTCGCGCGTTGGAAATGGCGAAAATCGCCGTTGCCAAAGAACCCAATAACGGCGCCTATTTAGATACAATGGGTTGGATTTATTTCAAGATGGGGAACTATCAAGAGGCGAAGGTTTGGATAGAAAAAGCCGTGCAGTCGGGACGCGAAAGTCCTGCCGTGCTCGAGCACTTGGGCGATGTTTATTTCAAACTCGGCGACCGCGAAAATGCGCAACGCTACTACGAAAAAGCCTTGCAAATCAATCGCACGAGCGTTTCGTTACAACAAAAATTGGAAGCAATCAAGTGAAGCGTTTCAAGCTCACAGCGATTATCATTCACCAAATTATTAGCACCACATAGACCAATGAACCGTGATATCGCACCTTCTCAAACAGTTGAACGGAAGTTTGTGGATATGCACATGCACACCACTTGTTCCGACGGTGCGCTTTCTCCGAAGGAGTTGGTCAAAAAAGCGAAACAAGTCGGACTTGCCGCCATCAGCATCACTGACCACGACAATCTTGCCGCCATTCAAGAGGCAAAATCACTTGCCGAAGAACTCGATGTTGAGTTGATTACAGGCGTTGAAGTTAGCACGGCACATGAGGAGCGCGATGTTCACATCTTGGGCTACTTCATCAAAACTGAAGATTCTCCATTGAGCGACTACCTTGCCCACTGCCGTAAGCAACGCCTTGAACGCACAGAGCGCATGGTCGAGCGCCTTAACAAGCAAGGCGTGAAAATCCGCGTCGAGCACGTGCTTGAAAAAGCCAGCGGCGGCTCTGTCGGTCGCCCACATATTGCCGCCGTGCTTCAAGAAAAAGGCTACGTGCAAAACTACAACGAAGCCTTTTTGAAGTATATCGGCACTAACTGCCCTGCTTACGAGAAAAGCATTGAAACTAAACCCGCTGAAGTTATTTCGCTCATCAACGAAGCCGGTGGCTTATCGTTCTTGGCGCATCCAGGCAGGCAAGTTCCCGACGATACCGTGCGATACTTGATTGATAGCGGACTCGATGGATTGGAAATCGTTCACCCTTCCCACGATGCGCATCATCAAGAGTATTACCGCGCCATCGCTAACGAGTATTTTCTTCTAATGTCCGGAGGCTCGGATTATCACGGTTCCAAGCCACAAGACGAAGAAAACTTCGGCAAAATGCACATTGACTACAACTGGCTTCAAAAAATGAAAAATCGCTTGTGCATTTAATAAGCCGCTTATGGCGACTTATAGAGCGCAACCTCTCTTCTCAACATGATTCTCATTCTCGATTACGGCGCAAGCAATTTGCGCTCCGTCCAAAAAGCCTTTGATTATCTCCGCATTCCCGCAACGGTTTCTGACGACGCCCGCATGATTGCAAATGCTGATAAAATCATTCTGCCCGGCGTTGGCGCCTTCGGGCAAGGCATCAACGCCGTGCGTTCGCGCGGTTTTGATTCTGCCATCGGTGAGCATATCGCTAAACAAAAGCCCCTTCTTGGCATTTGCCTCGGGATGCAGTTGCTTCTTTCGGAAAGCGAGGAAATGGGAGTTCATCAAGGGCTTAATTTCATTTCGGGAAAAGTCCAACAATTTAACTCACAATACGCAAAAGTTCCACAAATTGGTTGGAACAACCTTCACGAAATTCGGCGCGAGAGCCTGCTCTTCAAAGGCATTGACGACGGAACATACTTTTACTTTGTTCATTCCTACTTTTGCAATGTCTATGACGCCGACGCCGTCAGCGCGAAAGCCTCTTACGCCCAAGAAAATTTCGCCGTTGCCATCGAAAAAAATGGTATCTTTGCTGTCCAGTTCCACCCTGAAAAATCAGGCACAGCGGGATTGAAGGTTTTAGAAAACTTCGCAAGACTGTAACGATTATGCTCATTATTCCTGCCATTGATATTCGCGGCGGAAAATGCGTGCGGCTCTCACAAGGCGACTACACACGCGAGAAAATTTACCTCGATTGCCCATGCGACATGGCGGTCGTTTGGCGCAAGCAAAACGCAAAGATGCTCCACTTAGTTGATTTAGACGCCGCAAAATCGGGCAAACTTGAAAACTTCAATGAAATCAAACGCATTGTCGAGATACTTGATATTCCTGTTGAAGTTGGCGGCGGCATTCGCAGTCTTGACAGTGCGAAAGCCTATTTCGACATCGGCGTCTATCGTATTGTCATTGGTTCAGCCGCTGTTACTAATCCCAAACTTGTTGAGGACTTGCTTGCACATTACGGTCCCCAAAAAATTGTTATCGGCATCGACGCCAAAGATGGTGTTCCCAAAGTCCACGGTTGGCTTGAAGGCTCGAGCATGACTGATGTTGAACTCGGCTTAAAGATGAAAGCGCTCGGCGTGGAGCGCGTCATTTATACTGATATTTCCAAAGATGGCATGCTTTCGGGTGTTGGATACGAGGCGATTAAACACTTTGCAGAGTCAACGGGCTTGCGCGTTACGGCGTCGGGCGGCGTTGCTTCTTATCGCGACTTGATGAAACTTAAAGAACTCATGCCGCTCGTCGATTCGGTGATTGTCGGCAAAGCTCTTTACGAAGAAACTTTCCCTTGCCAAAAACTTTGGCACTTGTGCGAAAAAGAACTAACAATTGATACCAATTTCTCGACTGCCACGCTTCGATGACGTATTTTTGGAATTGTGTTCGCTTGCGTATTTTTACTCCCCTATCGCTAATCTGTAAGGGCAATTAGCTCAGTTGGTTAGAGCGTTCGCTTCACACGCGAAAGGTCACTAGTTCGAATCTAGTATTGCCCACTCTTCTCCATATCTTCTGCTCCAACTTATCACTTTCACAACATCATTGAGCCATCGTCTATGAAAACAATAATCCTCTTTATTTGTGTGCTTTTTTGGTTTGGGTGCTCGAGCAAAACCCCTGAACCTGCCACGACTCAGCGCACCGTAACCGGAAAATTGATTGAGCATAAATCGTTTGCGTCTCAGTATGTTTCGCCGCGCCAAGTCGATGTGTGGCTTCCGCGCGATTACGATACGAGCAAGCGTTACGCCGTGCTCTACATGCACGACGGGCAAAACTGTTTCGACTCCGCTACCTCCTACACGCGCGTCGACTGGGGGGCTGACGAAACGCTCACACAACTTCGTGCTGAAAACAAAATTGGCGATGTGATTGCCGTCGGCATTTGGAACACGCCTAATCGCTACGGCGAATACATGCCGCAAAAAGCCTACGAGATGCTCCCGCAATCCACACGCGACTCTATGCAGGCGCGCTACCCGATGGCAAAAATGGCTTCCGATAATTATCTCAAATTCATCGCCACAGAACTCAAACCGTTTATCGATTCCGCCTACGCCACCAATCCTGAACCCGCCGCAACCGCCATCATCGGCTCCAGCATGGGCGGCTTGATTTCGCTTTACGCTATCTGCGAGTATCCGTCCGTTTTCGGCAAAGCCGCCTGCCTCTCGACGCATTTTCCCGCAGGCAACGGCATTATGATTGAATACCTCAAAACACACCTCCCCGACCCACAATCGCACAAAATTTATTTTGATTTTGGAACAGAAACGCTCGATAAAGACTACGAACCCTATCAACAACGCGCCGATAGTGTGATGGCTCAAAACGGTTACCAATACGGCACAACTTGGCTCACGAAAAAGTTTGTAGGCGACGACCACTCCGAACGCGCATGGCGAAAACGATTACCGATTCCAATTTTGTTTTTGTTTGAATAGTATTCTTAATGATTTGATTTCAACGACATTCTCAATATGGGGTTTATCAAAAAATTGCCTGACGCTATCGCCAATAAAATCGCGGCAGGAGAAGTAGTTCAGCGGCCGGCTTCAGCAGTGAAAGAATTGCTCGAGAACGCCATCGATGCAGGCGCAGACGAAATTACGCTCATCATCAAAGACGCAGGCAAAACGCTCATTCAAGTTATCGATAACGGCTGTGGCATGAGCGAAGACGACGCCTTGCTCGCCTTCGAACGCTTTGCCACCAGCAAAATTTCTACAGCGGAAGATTTGGAAAAGTTACATACGCTCGGATTTCGTGGCGAAGCCCTTGCCAGCATTGCGTCAATCGCTCAAATCGAACTTAAAACGAAACGCCGTGAAGATACGCTCGCTTCGCTTGTGCGCATCGACGGCGGCGTCTTTCAAGAGACTTCTAAAACCCATGCGCCCGACGGCACCTCCATTGCGGTGCGCAACCTTTTTTACAACATTCCGGCGCGGCGCAAGTTTCTCAAATCCGACACGACCGAATTCAAGCATATTTACGAAACCATTTTAGCGCAAACGCTCGCCCACCCCGAAATCAAGTGGAAGTTCATCAGCGATGGCGACGAAGTCTTTCACCTCACCACGCATAGCCTCAACGAGCGACTCAATCATTTTTTCGGCAAAGATTTTTCAAACGGATTGATTGAGTTCAGAGAATCCAACGACTTTGCGAACGTGCAAGGCTTTCTTGGAAAACCCGCCATGATGAAGCGCACCAAGAACGAGCAATTTCTCTTCATCAACCGCCGCATCACGCAAAGCCGCCAACTTCACCACGCCATTACACAAGGCTACGGCGAACTTTTAGGCGAGCGCGAACAGCCATTTTATTTGATTTACTTGGAAATGGAGCCGCACCGCTTTGATGTCAATGTCCACCCCAGCAAAATGGAAGTGCGTTTTGAAGATGAACGCAATGTGTATAACCTGATGCTTTCTGTCGTCAAGAAAACGGTGAGCGGTATGGATTTTTCGCCCAGCGTTGTCATTGAAGAAAAGCCTGAAACCTCGCACGCCGATTCTACTCTGTCTGAATCCTCCTCGAACTTTTACAAACCCTCTTTCTCTGAATTTCCGGGCGTTCAGAAACGGCTCTCCTACAACGAGCGCGATTTTGAAGTTCGAAGTAGCAACGCACTTTATGCCGATTTCAAGCGCGAAACCGAACCGACTCCAACGGCTCCGCTTCGCCCTGACCCGCCGCTCGAGCAACCTTCATTTTCCGACGCCTCGTTTGAGCCGCCCATCGACGCGCCGAAATCGCGTGAGTATCAACTCGTTTTTCAATCTTCCGAAACGGAATCCGATAGCCTCAAAGGGGCTTTTCCAGTGCAGTTGCATAACCGCTACATTCTCACGCAAATTAAATCGGGCTTAATGCTCATCGACCAACACGTCGCGCATGAGCGCATTTTGTATGAACGTGCGCTGACCGTCATGGACGCAGGCATTTCGAACTCGCAACAACTGCTCTTCCCGCACCGCATTGAACTCAAGCCTTGGGATATGAAAGTATTGGAAGAATTGCGTCAAGATTTAGAAAAGTTAGGATTTTCGTTCCGACAGTTTAGCCACAGTTCGGTGGTTGTCGAAGGTGTTCCGTCCGATGTCAAACCCGGTGCCGAAGAGAAAATTTTGTTTGAACTCATTGAGCAGTATTTGGATTATCAGCAGTCGCTCAAACTTGAAAAGCGCGACAACATTGCAAAGTCATATGCGTGCCGTAACGCGATTATGGCAGGCGACAGACTCTCGCAACGCGAAATGACCTTGCTCATCGACCAACTTTTTGCCACTTCAATGCCCTACGTGTGTCCGCATGGTCGTCCGATTATCATTAAACTCTCGCTTAGCGAGATAGATAAAATGTTTGGAAGAACTTGAACGATGAATCGACGTGCGTTCCTTAAAACCGCTCTTTTTGCCACCAGTGGCGTGATGCTCTCTCCGTTTGCCAATGCGGTTGCTTCACAGTTTGAGCGGCGCAAATCGGATTTTGTTTTCACCCGCCTTGCCTACACTTCAGGAAATTGGAACACTGACGAACGCATGCCCTCCAACGTGCTTCACTCCCTCGTGCAATACACCACCATCAGCGTTTCTCAAAAAGAAAAAATCGTTGCGCTCGATTCGCCTGAAATTTTTGACTCCCCGTTTTGCTATTTGAGCGGACACAAACTGGTCGAGTTGACTTCCCAAGAACGCGATAACTTCGAGCGATATGTCCGAAATGGCGGATTTATTTTCGTCGATGATTGCAACCACGACATTGACGGTCTTTTCGCCAAGTCGTTTGAGGCGCAAATTGCAGGCATTTTCGGCTCAAATGCGCTCAAAAAGATTCCCAATTCCCACCCGATTTATCATTGCTTCTTTGACTTCCCGAGCGGACCGCCAACGACCTCGCTCGAGCTCAATGGTTGGGGCGACGATTTGGTGCACGATTACCTCAAAGCCGTTGAGATAAACGGACGCATGGCGATTTTATACAGCAATAAAGATTACGGCTGTGAGTGGGATTACGACCACCGAAACAAACGTTGGCTGGCGGAGGATAACACAAAATTCGCCGTCAATCTCATTCTTTACGCCCTGACACACTGACGCCGAATTGTCTCAATGTTGCAACATAGTGTTGCTAAAATGCGACGCCCTTGCAAGTTTTTTCTCGTTTTGAGCCAATACAAGTTGGCACATCTTTTGACGCCAATGAGTTACATTAACTTGTCGTCTATGACAGAACACATTCTTATCATTGATAGCGATTTGCAAGAATTGCGGCGACTGCGCGAGATTTTAGCGCGCGAGGGTTACAACATCATGACCGCAAGCGATGATAAGACCGCACAAGAAATTTGCGCGCGCCTGCCCGTTAAGCTTGTGATTGCTGATGCCAAGTTGCTCGGCTTCACTTCACATTTCCTTCCACATATATCTCCCCATAAGCGTTAATGCGGAATCCCCAACTGCGCGAGCAGTTTGTAGAAGTGCGTGCGGTTGATTCCAAGTTGCTTTGCCGCTTCGGTAACGGACGATGTTTTTTGCAGCGTTTTGGTGAGATACATTTTCCGAAACTCGGTCTCCGCATCGGCGAGGGTTTTGCCAAGTTGTATCGGCGTCGCAGAATCCATTGTCTCCGTGATTTCAGGAGGGAGGTCTTCTTTTCGAATTATTTTTCCAGTTGCAAGCACTGCACAGCGAAGCATGACGTTTTCCAACTCGCGCACGTTTCCATACCACGGATAACTTTCAAGGAAAGCTAACGCTTCATCGGAAAGTTCGCACACATTTCCGTCAACGGCATGTTTTTTCAGGAAGTATTTTGCCAGTTCTTCAATGTCTTCTGGTCGTTCACGAAGCGCAGGAAGATGAAGTTCAACGACTTTCAAGCGGTAGTATAAATCTTGCCGAAATTTACCCTGCTCGACTAAGTCTTTGAGGTTTCGATTTGTGGCGCAAATAAGACGAATGTCGAGTTTTTGCTTTTTGACGCTTCCGAGCCGCTCAAATTCGCGCTCTTGCAACACACGCAAGAGTTTGGCTTGCAAGGCTAATGGCATTTCGCCAATTTCATCAAGGAAAAGCGTACCCGTATGCGCGGTTTCTATTTTACCCTGCTTTGATTTTGACGCGCCCGTAAATGCCCCTTGTTCGTAGCCGAAGAGTTCCGATTCGAGCAAATCATTTGGAATAGCGGCGCAGTTAATCGCAACAAACGGTTTTTCCTTACGACGGCTATTTTGATGAATGGCTTTTGCGAAGAGTTCCTTGCCGGTTCCGCTTTCTCCCAGAATCAAAACGGTGGCATCGGTGGCTGAAATACGAGCGGCAATTTTCAAGACTTCAAACAAAGCGGCACTCGACCCGATAATCTCCTCGCACTTGAACGTGCTTCTTAGGTCGCTCATTTTTATCTTTTCTGTGGAAATCAGTTTTTTTTCTAAGGTCTCAATTTCGTCAGAGACTTTTAGGCTTCGCACAATTTGGTCAGCGAACGCTGAAAGATACGAAAGGTCATTTGGCGTAAATGGATTTTCTTTATTTCGCCTATCTAAATAGACGGCACCGAAAACTTTGTTGTCGCGAATTAACGGCACACACATCACGGCTGAAATTCCCAATCGGATGACGCTATGTTGCTGCGCCAATTCCATTTCAGGTTTCACTTGCTCGGAGGTCGGCTTTGAACTTTGAATGGTTGAGCGAATCACCGAGAGACTCATTTCTTTGACGTCGGCTTGTTTTTCAGGCTCGATGTTTCGCGAGTAAATGGATTCAATCTCGCCTTGCGCGTCAACGAGCACCACGAAACCTGCATCGGCTTGTAATTCGCGCACCACAATATCGAGGGCAGTTTCTACAAGCGGCTCTTTTTGCGTTTGAGCCGTTAGTGCCAAACTTGTAGCGTAAAGCGTTTGCAGTCGGCGGTTTTCAGATTTAAGCGATTCTAATTCTTTCTTCAACGAACCGCTTGTGTCGCCTTCTTTCCTTGATGCCACATTTACCACTTCTAAAACCAATCGATACAGTTGGTCTAACTTCTTTTGTGCGTCAGGCATATTGCTCTGTTTGAGTTCAGAGGCAATCTCCATGAAGCGTGTGGTCAAGTCCGCTGCTATGTCGGTATTTTTGCTTGTCATTATTCTCTTCTTAGAACTGCTCTTTTGCTGCAATTTACGCCTTTGCAACGACTCGTGCATTTGAACTTTTCAGTCTGCTTCTTCGTATTTTGATTGATGTTTTTCTTAAACCCAATCAAAACATTTGATATGAAACGCTTCGTCTCGCGCGCCAAAGAAACGCCGCGCATGTTTGAAAACGACTTCTTCGAGTTCTTTTCCAAAGTTCATTGGACTGTTCCGATTTGGCTTTATGTTCCGCTTGTGAGTTACCTTGTTTGGCACTCCCTCACGACTTTACAACTCTCTTTCTTGTTCGTTGTCGGTTTATTTGCGGCGGGCGTTTTCTTATGGACGTTTGCTGAATACATGCTTCATCAATTTGTTTTTCACTATCACGCGAAGTCTGCCCTTGGCAAGCGTCTTTTTTGGATTTTGCACGGCGTTCATCACGATTATCCGAGCGACCCGCTCCGTTTAGTCATGCCGCCGATTATTAGCCTGCCGCTTGCTGTTGCCTTTTACAGCCTGTTCGTTTTTGTAATGGGCGAACACTACGCACCCTCGCTCATGGCCGGTTTCACGCTTGGATACCTCATTTACGACATCTCGCACTACGCCATTCATCACTTCAACATCAAGGGCAGTTATTTTGGTTGGATTCGTGAGCATCACTTGCGGCATCATTTCAGCGATTCTGAAAAAGGCTTTGGCGTCAGTTCGCCGCTGTGGGACATGGTGTTCAGAACTCATTTTCAACAAGAAGGTAAGAAAGAGCACACTTCATAAGCCAATCGTGCTCGAGTCGATGATAGCACCTGTAAGGTCTGTATCCTTAAACATTGCGCCGCTGAACTTTGCGCCGCGCAGGTCGGCATTGGTAAATTTCGCGCCGCGCAGGTAAGCGTTAGTTAAATCGGCGTTGCGCAAGTTCGCCCCAGTGAGATTAGCATCGTGCAGATATGCGCCAAACATCAAGGCATTTTCCAAGTTGGCATTTGTTAGATTCGCATCGGTCAAATTCGCGTTGTTGAGAAATGCATGTCTCAAATCCGCATTGGTTAAATCTAATCCTTGAAGATTGAGCGGGCGGTAATGTTCGCCGATAGACGCAAGCGCGATGAGCATGCGTAAATCTCGGTCGGAAAGGTATCGCATGGTTTGGTTGAAGTCTATGTTTCAAAGTCTCCCTTCGCCAATTTAGCGTGCTTTGCAATGAAAAAATACTTCTTCGTTTATCGCACCTCGCTCCAACGCTTTGTGGAATATCGTGGCGAAATTTTGATGGATATTTCGGGCAAAATTTTGCTTCCGATTTTCGTTCAATCTATCTTGTGGCGCGCTGTGATTGAGTCGACATCGGACGGGCAAATTGCCGGATACAGTTACGAGGCGATGTTTCAATATCTCGTGTTAAGCATTTTGATTGCTAATTTCGTCAAGGTCGACTCGGTCGAGCGACAAATTTCAAACGCGATTAAAGACGGCACGCTCAACAAATTTTTAGCGCAACCCGTTGACTTTGCGCTCTATAACCTGATGACTTTTTTTGCCGACTCCACGCCCGTTATGCTCGGCGGCGCAATCGTCTATGGCGTGATGCTCTCTACAGGGTTTGTCTCCGCAACGGCGTTTCAGATTCTTTCAGGATTGCTGGTGCTTCTCTTTGGGCTATTTATTTCCTTTCTTTTAGCCTTTATGATTGCCGCGCTGGCGTTCTACATGGACGAAGTTTGGACGCTCTTCGTGATGAAAAGCATGGTGATGTGGTTTTTGACAGGGCAAGTCATTCCGCTCGATATGTTCCCCGAATCGGTCGCAGAGATTTTGAAGTTTCTGCCGTTTGGCTATTTAGCCTTTGTTCCAACAAAAATTTTCACAGGCACATTTTCAACGGAAGAAATCTTGTTCGCGCTCTCTGTTGTTTTTTGTTGGACTTTCGGGTTATATCTTCTTTACAAAATTTTTTGGACGTATTCACTGCGCCGATACAGCGCGTTCGGCGGATAAAAACCATCAAACTATGAAACAGATACACTTCCTCGCTCTGCTTGTCTTTACAATGCTTTATGGGTGCGGCAGTTCAAGACCGACTGCACCAACCAAGCCTGCTGAGCCTCAATGGTTCAAAACAGCGATGGAACAATCGCAATCGTTTTATGATTACCACAATCTTCCTGCGCCCGACAGTTTGCGCACGCGCACGCTCATGATTTCGCTTAAAGGTGGCGTTCAAGAGCCGCTCGAGGTTGGCGATGTGCTCGCGCTTGCGTTTCAATCAAAGAAACTCTCAATGAAAGATTCCGAAGTGCTTGCCAATGCGCTTTCGGCTTCGTTGCAAGGCATTGAAGCAGGCAAACGCACTCCTGAATCAGCCGAGTATGTCGCTCGTTTGAACACGACTTACGCCACACTTGCCACGAGCCTTGCCCGCCGCGCCGATTCGCTTGCGCTTGCCACACATCGCCAAATCAACGCGCTTGACGAAGCATATCGCAAAACACTTCAAAGCGTGATGACCGCAGATACACGCACATCGGTTTTCTTCGCAGGCAATTACGAAAAAATTAAACGCCTTTTACCGATTGAACTCGAACTGGCTCAATTTGCGTTGGAAGAATATCGCCGCTGTTCTGAACGATTGCGCCTTGTTGGACAAAGCGATGAATCGGTCGCCAAATCGCGTCAAAAGTTTCTTACTGACATTCGCACGTTGATGACCAATCGCGCGCTTAATTGGGAGAACGCCTACGCGCAACTCAACGCGAAAGCCAACGAAGATGCTTCGCGCACTTGGTATGTGGAAGCCGCCAATCACTACGGCACGCTTTTACGACTTTCAAAAGAAAATCTTGCTCAACTTCAAAAGATTGACTCGCCATGAAACTTGCCATCGGAAGCGATGAAAAAACGCACCTAACCGATTTTGTGTGTCGCGAATTAGAAGCACAAGGGCACACGGTTGTGAAGTTCGGCGCGCTCTCCGACCACGCGTCGCACGAAGAAAAGCGGTGGACGAGTGTTGCGCATCAAGTTGCCGAATGTGTTTCTAACGGCACATGCGAACAAGGAATTTTATTTTGTTGGACAGGCACAGGCGTAACGATTGCGGCAAATAAAGTTCCGAATGTTCGCGCCGCACTCTGCACCGACGCCGAAACCGCCAAAGGCGCACGCCGCTGGAACAACGCGAACATCTTAGCCATGAGCCTTCGCCTCACCAGTGAAACCGTTGCCAAAGAAATGCTCCGCGAATGGTTTTCTACTATGCCCGATACCGACGATGAAAACCAAGCATGCCTTTCTGAACTTGCTCACCACGAACGCCAATACCTTTCACAACTGACGGCAAGCAAAACTTTCAGTTAAGTTTCAGCGTAATGCTTAAAACTAACTTCAATCACTTCAACACGCACGATGAAACATTCGGTATTTCTTTTTTCAACCTAAATCTTCTTGCACATGAAATACCGTATTCTTTGGGCTGACGACGAAATCGATTACCTGCGCCCACACATCTTATTTCTTTCCGACAAAGGCTATGACGTAACGACTGTTACAAGCGGCGAAGATGCCGTTCAACTTTCGCGCGAACAATCCTTCGACATTGTTTTTCTCGACGAACAAATGCCCGGCATTGGCGGATTAGACGCGCTCTCCGAAATCAAATCTATCAAGCCGTCTTTGCCTGTGGTGATGATTACCAAAAACGAACAAGAATCCATCATGGAGCAAGCCATCGGCAAGAAAATTTCGGAGTATCTCATTAAACCCGTTAATCCAACGCAAATTCTCCTTGCTTGCAAGAAACTGCTCGATGCTGAACGCATTAAGGGCGACACGGCAACGAAAGATTACATCTCGGAGTTTAACCGCATTTCGCGCGAACTCTTTGAGCCGCTCGACGAAGCACGCTGGAAAGATATTTTCTTCCGTCTCTCGCAATGGGAAGTCGAGCTTGATGAACATCCGAACCTCGATTTCCGCCAAACGCTCTTAGACCAAAAACGCGAGTGTAATGCCGAGTTCAGCAAGTTTATCGAGAAAAATTATCGAGACTGGATTCATTCCGATAAGGACAAACGCCCGATGCTTTCCGTTGATGTGTTGGAGCGAAAGGTTGTGCCTGAATTAAGCGGAAGCAACCCCGTGTTTCTTTTCGTTGTCGATTGCCTTCGCTACGACCAATGGCTTGTGATGGAAAAAATTTTAGGCAACCTCTTTCAAGTCGAGCGCGATGCCTATTTCTCAATTCTTCCTACGGCGACGCCCTACGCACGGAACGCTATTTTCAGCGGACTCTTTCCGTTAGACATGGAAAAACGCTATCCCGAACTTTGGAAAGACAGTCAAGAAGATGAAAACACCAAAAACCGTTATGAGCCTGATTTCATGCAGGATTTCTTTTCGCGCCGTCGCATCAGTGTCAATGCAAAATATGCTAAACTCACCTCTACCGACGAAAGCAAACAATATGAGCAAAACATCACCGCGCAACTGAAAAATCAGTTCAACGCTGTTGTTGTCAATTTCGTCGACATCTTGGTGCATAGCCGTTCGGATATGCAGGTCATTCGTGAACTTTCGCCTGACGAATCTGCTTATCGCTCCCTGACGCAAACATGGTTCGAGCATTCGGCTTTCCTTCGAATGCTTCGCACGCTTTCAAAGCATAAATGCACGATTTTAATCACCACCGACCACGGTGCGATTCGCTGTATGCGACACACCAAAGTCATCGCCGACCGCGAAGCCTCAACCAACTTGCGCTATAAGTTCGGACGCAATTTGCAATGCGAGCCTAAGCACGCCGTCTATGTCAAAAATCCAAACGATTGGCGACTGCCGCAACACGGCTTGAATGTTAATTACATCATCGCCAAAGAAGATTACTACTTCGTATATCCGACCAACTTTCACAAGTTCGTCAATCAATACAAAGATTCATTTCAGCATGGCGGCATCTCGCTCGATGAAGTCGTTGTACCGATGATTCGCCTCTCGCCGAAAGGTTAAATAACTGTAAATGATTTCGATGGTTTGGGGACTTTTTTATTTTGAAGAACAGTTCGACATCGTGTCCTTCTCTTTTAACCTAACATAACTTCTACATGAAACAAACTCTTCTCGTTGTATTCGCTCTGCTTTTATGCACGCTGACGACCGTTGCACAAAGCCGTAAGCAAATGGTTCAAGCCCGTAACGATGAAAAACTTCCTCCTCGCCAACTTGCAGAAATTGACAGCGTTATCATCAAGCACCAACTTGTGCTTGAAGCGTGTTACCGAGAAGTAAAAAACTACAATCCCGGCATCAAAGGCAAATTGGTGGTGAGGCTTGTGCTCTCGCCCGAAGGCAATGTGAAAAACGTTGAAATTCCTCGCGATGAGATTGCCAACTCTGCTTTGGACAGTTGCCTCACGAGTAAACTCAAACGAATGATTTTCACAAGAACCAACCCAAAGGAAGGCATGCAAACCGTTG
Source organism: Chloroherpetonaceae bacterium (assembly GCA_046292465.1). GTDB lineage: Bacteria > Bacteroidota > Chlorobiia > Chlorobiales > Thermochlorobacteraceae > JANWWM01. Next base: position 11,563 of record JBKBRB010000021.1, on the reverse strand, counting down.
ACCTACCGCTCAATTTTGTCGACAACGATGATGAATGAACCGTGCAGGGTTGTTTTGGTTCATGGGCTTTTTGACAATAGTTCCGTGATGAAGCCCTTGCGACTTGCATTAGAGACGCAAGGGTTTCGCACATTTGCTCCCGACCTTCTCCCGTGCGACGGCTCGGCGTCAATCGCTACGCTTGCCAAAGAACTTCGCCAATTCGTTCAACAGCACCTTGCCGAAGATGACGCCTTTTCCATCGTGGCGTTCAGCATGGGCGGATTGATTTCGCGCTACTACTTGCAATGCCTGAACGGCATCTCGCGCACTCAAACGCTCATCACGCTTGGCACACCACACAACGGTAGCGCGCTTGCCTTTTTCAGAAGCGGTGAGGGGTTTCGCGATTTGCGTCAAGGTAGCCTATTGCTTCGCACCTTAAAAGAAACCGAAGACAGCCTTCGTCCACTTTACCCGCTCTCGATTTACACGCCGTTCGATTTGATGATTGTGCCTTACACGAGTTCGATTTGGCGCGTTGCCAAAAATGTCTCGATATCTGTTCCGATTCATTGCAGTTTGCTTTCGTCGCCAAAAGTTCATCGAGTGATATTCTCACATCTTCTCGCACGTCAATCCCAATCGCTATCTTTGGCTTAATTTTTCACACTTTCAACCAATATGAAATCCGAAGTTCAATCTTACCTTGAATCGTTACAAGACCATATTTCATCGTCCATTGAGCGTGCTGACGGCAAAGCCAAGTTTGTAGAAGAAGTTTGGCAACATGCTTCAGGCGGCGGTGGCAGAACGCGCGTCATTCAAGACGGTGCGGTGTTTGAAAAAGGTGGCGTTAATTTTTCCGCTGTATCTGGGATTCTTCCCGAGCGCATGGCGGCGAAAATGAACACCGAGCCGACGCCTTATTTTGCCACAGGCGTTTCCGTTGTCATTCACCCCTACTCGCCGATGATTCCGACGGTGCATTGCAATTATCGATATTTCGAACAATATGACTCACAAGGCAAGGTGATTAAAGCATGGTTCGGCGGCGGCGCAGACCTTACGCCGTATTACCCGTTTTTAGAAGATATTCAGCACTTTCATCGCGTCCATAAAGCGGCTTGCGATAAGCACAGTCCTGATTACTACCCGAAGTTCAAAGCGTGGTGCGACGAATACTTTTTTCTATCGCATCGTAGCGAGACGCGCGGCGTGGGCGGTATTTTCTTCGATTACCTTTCGGAAAATCTCGACGCCACCTTTGCCTTCATTCAATCGTGCGGAAACGCCTTCACCGAAGCCTATTTGCCGATTGTTGAGCGACGCAAGCATGAACCGTTTGGCGAAAAAGAAAAGCACTTTCAGCGATTGCGGCGCGGCAGATATGTGGAGTTTAATTTGGTTTATGACCGAGGCACGCTCTTCGGATTGGAAACGCGCGGCAGAACGGAATCTATCTTGATGTCGCTTCCCAAAGAAGCAGGCTGGGAATATAACTACGTCCCACCCGCCGATTCTCGCGAAGCGATGCTTTATCGATGCCTTCGCCCACGCGATTGGCTAAATGAAACCGCGATTTGAATCCAAATCCGTATATTCACGGCTCTTTTGTTTTCAACGCATACTGTCAACACACTTGGATATGCTCGACGTGGCACCACACGAACAAACGACTTCTCGCGGCACACTGCCGTCTTCGCACTATCGCACACACTTTTGCGGCGACCTTCGAAAATCGAACCTTTCAGAAACCGTCAAACTTGCGGGCTGGATTCATCGCAAGCGCGACCATGGCGGATTGATTTTCATTGACCTGCGCGACCACACCGGCATTGCGCAAATCGTCTTTGAGCCGCACAATCAAACGCTCTTTCAAGAAGTCGAGCACTTGCGCGTCGAATCGGTCATTTGCATTGAAGGCACGGTGATTGAACGCGCCCCTGAAGCCGTTAATGTGAATTTGCCAACAGGCGAAATTGAAGTGGTTGTTAAATCGCTCACGGTTGAAAGTGCCGCCGAGCCAATGCCCTTCCCGATTGCCGACGAAACGCCAACTTCGGAAGAATTGCGCCTCAAATATCGCTTCCTTGACTTGCGTCGCCAAAAGTTGCATAGCAACATCATTTATCGCTCCAAAATTATTGCGGAAATTCGCCGCTATCTTTCTGAACTTGGGTTCCTCGAGATTCAAACGCCGATTCTGACGAACTCTTCGCCCGAAGGCGCACGCGATTACCTTGTGCCTTCGCGCTTACATCCAGGAAAATTTTACGCGCTTCCACAAGCCCCGCAACAGTTCAAACAACTTTTGATGGTTTCAGGCTTCGACAAGTATTTCCAAATCGCGCCATGCTTTCGCGACGAAGACGCACGCGCCGACCGCAGTCCAGGCGAGTTCTATCAACTCGATATGGAAATGTCGTTTATCACGCAGGACGATTTGTTCAAAGTCTTAGAAGGCTTGTTCGAGCACATCACGGCGAAACTTTCGCACAAGCGCATCATGCAACTGCCCTTTCCGCGCATTAAGTATTTGGACGCGATGAACCGCTACGGCTCGGATAAGCCCGACCTTCGCAACCCGCTCGTGATTGAAGACGTTACTGAGATTTTCAAACAGTCTTCATTCAAAGTCTTCGCGGCGAATACCGACAAAGGCAAGTGCATCAAAGCGATGAAACTTTCAGGCAGAGCCAATGAACCGCGCCTTTTTTACGACAAAGCCGAAGAATTTGCAAAGAAAGAACTTGGACTTCCGGGCTTAGCCTACATTCGCTACAAAGAGGGCGGCGAAGTTCAAAGTCCGATTTACAAGTTCCTTTCCGATGCGGAAAAAGACGCACTCATTAAAGCGTTGAACATCGAAACAGGCGATGTGGTCTTCTTCGCCGCAGGGGCTTGGGAAAAAACGTGCAAAGCCATGGGCGCAATTCGCAACTACTTCGCGTCGCTTTTCAATCTCGATAAAGATTTGCTTGCTTACTGCTGGATTGTCGATTTCCCAATGTTTGAATACAACGAAGAGGAAAAGAAAATTGATTTCTCACACAATCCTTTTTCCATGCCACAAGGCGGAATGGAGGCGTTGCTGACGAAAAATCCGCTCGACATTTATGCGTATCAATACGACATTGTTTGCAACGGCATTGAACTTTCATCGGGCGCGATTCGCAATCACAAGCCCGACGTGATGTATAAAGCCTTTGAGATTGCAGGCTACACGAAAGAAGACGTCGACAAGAAGTTCGGACACATGATTCGTGCGTTTCAGCATGGCGCGCCACCGCACGGTGGCATTGCTCCGGGCATTGACCGCATTGTGATGCTTTACGCCGACGAAAGCAACATTCGCGAAGTGATTGCCTTTCCAATGAACCAAAAAGCGCAAGACCTCATGACGGGCGCACCGTCGGAAGTAACGCCGAAGCAACTGCGCGAACTGCACATCAAACTCGACTTGCCTGAAAAGAAATAGGTATGATTTCGCAAAAGCAAAAGGCAGAGTTTTCGCTCTGCCCTTTTCAAGAAATGACTTTCTTTGAAGGCTTTTACTTCATTGCCAATTCAAAATTCTTGGAAACGAAGTCCCAGTTAATCAATTTATCGATGAAGGTTTGAGCGTAATCGGGACGGCGGTTTTGGTAGTCGATGTAGTAGGCGTGTTCCCAAACGTCCATTGTCAAGAGCGGTGTTTGTCCGTGAACGAGTGGCATATCGGCATTTGGCGTTTTGGTTACTTTGAGTTTTCCGCCTTCTAAAACGAGCCACGCCCAGCCTGAACCAAATTGCGTAACGCCTGCGTTCTTAAATTCTTCTTTGAACTTTCCGAAGTCGCCGAAATCTTCTTTGATTTTATCCATCAATTTGCCGGAGGGTTCGCCGCCGCCGTTGGGCTTCATGCAGTTCCAATAGAAAGTGTGATTCCAAACTTGTGCGGCATTGTTGAAAATCCCCGCTTTGCTTGCATCTTTTGCCGAAGCGGCAACGACTTCTTCGAGCGTCTTGCTCTCGAGGTCTGTGCCTGCAATGAGTTTGTTGAGGTTATCCACATAGGCTTTATGATGTTTCCCATGGTGGAATTCAAATGTTCTTGCAGAGATGTGTGGCTCAAGCGCATCTGGCGCGTAAGGCAGTTCGGGAAGTGTGTGCGTCATTGTTTGAGATTGATTTGTTTTTGAAGAAGATTGTTTGTTGTCGGAACAGGCATTCAAACCTAATGCAATTCCACCTAAGGCGAGGACGGTTGTTTTGAGGACTTCTCTACGGGTAGGCATTTGACTATCTTCTTTTTGTTCAATTTCACTGCTTGAAACGGTAGAGGCTTAAACATCGTTCCAACTGCCCTTTGTCTATGAAATTTTAGTCTATGAAATCGGTTGTTAATTTTTTCAGCGAAATCGGCGAAGTGTTCATTTTGCTTGGTGGCGTGATTGGTGCGTTGCCGCGCGTTTTTCGCGATAGAAAAAACATCATCTCGCAAATGTCGCACATTGGCGTCGATTCGCTTCCGCTGGTGGTGTTGGTTTCCATTTTCACGGGGGCGATTGCGGCTTGGCAAGCGGCGTATCAAATGAAAGGACTTGCGCCGATGAGCCTTGTGGGCGGCATTACCAGCCGCGTGATTCTCATCGAGCTCGGTCCGGTTTTAACGGGCATTATCATTGCGGGCAGAGTTGGCGCGTCGATTGCGGCGGAACTTGGCACGATGAAAGTTACTGAACAATTAGACGCCTTAGACATTATGGCAATTAGCCCCGTCCGATACCTCGCCATGCCGCGTGTGGTTGCCACAACCGTTATGATGCCTGTGTTGGTGGTGTTTTCAAATCTTGTGGCGATTGTTGGAGCGTTTATCGTTTCAAGTGCCTTTTTAGGCATTTCGCAATATCTCTTTTTTGAATCGTTCAAGAATTTTTTTTATCTGCAAGATGTCTTCGGCGCGCTGTTGAAGGCGGGCATTTTTGGGCTCTCGACCTCGCTACTCGGTTGCCACATTGGATTTCGCACCGATGGCG
>JBKBRB010000021.1:0-6466 GCA_046292465.1 Chloroherpetonaceae bacterium | reverse complement strand
CGGCGCGCTGTTGAAGGCGGGCATTTTTGGGCTCTCGACCTCGCTACTCGGTTGCCACATTGGATTTCGCACCGATGGCGGCGCAGAAGGCGTGGGAATTTCAACTATTCGCAGTTTCGTCGTTTCGTCAGCCATGATTCTCATTGCGGATTACATTCTTTGGTTTTTTCTCTTCTGACCTTGCACCACTTTTGTGCTGTCAGACGGGAATGTTTAGTCGAGCTCGACACTTTTCATGAACAAGCAATAAATTGTCGTTCATCGCAGTTTGTTTCTATCTTTACAGAAAATTCTTTCATCAAACCGTTAGCAGTATGCAAGTTAAGAACCCAACTATCAAGCGCACGAAACTGACCTTTTTAGAGCGGCTTTATTTGCCTGAAATTCTGAAAGGTATGGCATATACATTTGTGCAAATGTTTCGTCCCAAATTCACATCGGAATATCCAGAAGTAAAATGGAAGCCGCCGGGGTCGTTTCGCGGTCGCCCTGTGTTAGTCGAGCGTGAGGATAAAACTGGCGAGCGTTGTGTGGCGTGCGGGCTGTGTGCGCGTGCCTGTCCGCCGATGGCAATTAGCCTTCAAGCCAATGAAACCGACCTTCCACAAGAGCGGCACCCGATTACGTTTGAAATCAACATGCTTCGCTGTATTTACTGCGGCTATTGCGAGGAAGTCTGCCCCGAAGAAGCCATTGTGATGAGCGACGAATACGACATCAACTATAAGTCGCGCGCAGAAGCAATTATGGACAAAGAAAAATTGCTTGTGCCGATGGAGCGCGTCAAAGCACGACTGGAATTTTTGCGCGAGTATAAAAATGCCGTCCGCAAAGCCGACGTGCAGTATGTCGGCGAAGAGGCAAAGTCCTGACCGTCTTTTAGCATCTTGAATTGACTGTTTCAGAAAGGTGTTTCGTGAAGAGACGCCTTTTTGTTTTTGTCAATTTTTTCACGGACAACAAAACCATGTTAGCGCGCAAGAAAAATCTCGCCGTGTTTTGTTCAGGCGGCGGCTCAAACTTCAAAGCCCTTTACAAACACATTCAAGAGCGAAATCTTCCCTGCCAAATTGTGATGTGCCTTTCGAACAATTCGCAGTGTGGCGCAATGCAATTCGCGCGTGAAAACGGAATTGACGCCGTGCATTTATCGAGCAAAACCGTTCCTGACGAAGCGGCGTTTGCGCAAACGATGCTTTCAGAATTGGAGAAGCGACAGGTCGATTTGATTTTGCTTGCAGGCTACATGAAGCGTGTGCCGAAGGCAGTTGTCGAGCGTTACCCCAAACGCATTCTCAACATTCACCCCGCGCTCTTGCCGAAGTTTGGCGGCGAAGGCATGTATGGCATGCATGTGCATCGCGCTGTGATTGAAGCCAAAGAAAAAGAAAGCGGCGCAACGGTTCACTTCGTTGATGAACGCTACGACGAAGGCGAAATTATCATTCAAGGCAAAGTTTCAGTTGCGCCTGACGAAACGCCTGAATCGCTGGCTTCAAAGGTGCTTGAAGTCGAGCATCGCATTTACGCTGAAGCGTTAGTTAAAGTGTTGGAGAAGATGAATTAAGTGCTCTTTGCCAAAGCCGAATTAGCAAGCGGCGGTTGAGTTGAAAGGCTTGTCTGCTGAGCGAATGTCGGAAGTTTGACGGTAACGATTGCGCCGCCTTCTGACGCATTTGAAATGTCAATCCTGCCTTGATGCTCCCCGACAATTTTGAAACATATTGCCAGACCAAGCCCTGTGCCGTTGGGCTTTGTCGTGAAAAAGGGGTCAAAGACTTTGGCAAGAATGGCATCGGGAATGCCTGTGCCATTGTCTTGAAATGTCAGTTCGACGAACGGTTGTGGCTCGCCATCGATGAAATAAATGATTTGTTTGGCGGAAATATCGAGCCGCTTATGTTTTTCTTTCGCATTCGGTTGCTGGGTGAGGGCTTCAACAGCGTTGAGCATGATGTTGAGCACCACTTGTCGGATTTGGTCGGGGTCGGCTCTGATGGGTGCAAGTTCAGGTGGAAGATTGATGTTCAATTCAATATCGTTGGCTTTGAAATTTTGTGCCAAAAGTTGGGCGACGGAGTGAATTACATCGGCGACGCTGACACGTACAATTTTCGGCTTACGGTGCCGCGCAAAGGCGAAGGTTTCTTCAATGAACTTGTTGATGCGGTCGACCTCTGCACCGATGCGTCGAATGTATTGATAGGTTTCCGAATCGGGCGAAATGTCAAATAAGACGGCTTGCACCATTGATTTGATGCCGGCAAGCGGATTTTTAACTTCGTGAGAAATCGCCGCTGCAATTTCGCCGAGCGTTTGCATTTTTTCGGCTTTCTCTTCTTCTTGCCTGCGCTGCTTTTCGCGCGTGATGTCTTTGAAGAGCAAAATCGCGCCGCTGGGTTTACCGCTCTCGTCAACTCGCGCCGAAATCGAGTAGCCAAGCGTAACAGGGTGCGGGTCGTGGCGAAAGAAAATTTCGCCTCTGTAACTATATCCTTTTAACACATTTTGCAACTGTGCCTCGGGAATGTTCAAACAACATGAGATGTGCTTGCCACGCAAGTTGCCTTCATCTTCACCGATGATTTTTTCCGCAGGCATATTGAGCGAAACAATTTGCATCGATTTATCCAAAATCATCACGGCTTGCTCCATTTGTTGAATAAATCGATTCGCAGATACTTCTGGCGACAGGTTCGCTTCCTCGAGCTGCATCAATGCATAGATATTTTGGGAAATTTGGTGCATCGCTAAAAGCGATTGACGCTTTCGCACCGCACGATAAATGGAATTGACAATCTCAATGAAATCTTGCCCGACTTCTCCCGACAAATTCACCACATCGCTTGCACCTGCGCGAAAGGCTTTCACGACGAGCGTCGTCTTGGCATCTTTGAGAAAAGCAATAATCGGAGTGAGATAAAATCGATGCTCGAGCAGTTCAATCTCGTCGATGTCGCTCGGGCGCACAACTTCAAAGTATATCGCATCGGTATCGCTTGAAATTTGTTCCAATGCGCCACGCGAAAATCGTGCCGATTTGAAGGTCTGCGTGGAAATGGCATGTTGAATCAGCGCGGCGGATTGGGAGGTTTCTGAAATAATCGCAAAGTTCGGCATTGTCTCAATGGCTCATTTAATCTTTGAGTTTTCTTGTTGGAACTTACTCCGAAAATTCAGCGACTTCTATTGCACATCCAATCAGCGGCAAAATTCGCGGCAGGTCTCCCTGAAACCTCTCTTCGATGACAAAACCTGCAGGTAAAGACGCCGCTTGCACCGCAAGTCCCGTTGCCTCTCGAATAAATCCGAGAATGCTTTCGTTGGTCAGCCTCCCAAAAACACTCACACGACTTTTTCCGCCCAACGCTTTGAGCTCGTTGGTAGCAAAATAGGCAATGTCGGGCTCAGCCTCGAGCGTCCATTGGTGAAACATTGTCGGCACGCCGTTCACGATTTTCGAGACTGCCAAATAGCCCTCTGCCAGTTCCAACATTATCAATTCCGATGCGCTTTCATACAGCGATTGCACTGCAATATGCGAGAGTTCAACCATAGCAATGTTTTTTCCCGATGGCAACAGAAGCATTTGCAGGCGCGTTAAAAATCGCTTCGGCACAAAGAAGAGTTGATAACTTTCAAACGGCATATTCGGCTCGACGGCAAGTTTGACCGTCTCCATCTCATAGTCGTCGGGTTCAAGCAAAAACGCTTCGGCTTCACGCCTGCACTCCTCTTCAAACTCTTCTTCAGTTAAGTTGCGATTAAATCGCCCCATCACGCTTTTGACGCCCGTCATGTTCAAGCACACGGACATCTCGGTCTCGGAATACGCACTTAATTTTTCTGCAATGATTTTTGAACAGTCGGTTAATTGCTTGGGGTCGCCTTTGTCCAAAATTTCTTGGTAGATGTTTGTTTTTGCATCAATGGTTTCAAGTTTTGAAATGGAGAACCTGCTTGCCGACGACGTGAGTTGAACAATGAGCACTTGGTCAGATTCAATCAAGAGCGAAAGATGCGTCATTTCCGTTTGGTTATTGGCTTTTTGTAAAGTTTCTGCGTGAAAGTTTCTGCGTGCGATTGCACTTTTTGCGATTGCACCCCTATTGCACCTCTAAATTTTCTTTGAGTTTCTCGAGGCGTTCGGGCGTGATGCCCTTCACTTCTAAGAGTTCCTCAATGCGGTTCAATTTTCCGCCTTTGAATTTACGAAACCGCACGAGCCTATCGGCAAGGGTTGGTCCGATTTCGGGCAATGCGAGCAGTTCGGCTTCGGTGGCGATGTTGAAGTTGAGTTTGGCTTTTGGCGTTGGCTGTTTTTCCGCCACTTGAAAGTTCGACAGTTCGCGTGCCAAAAGGCTATCCGGCTCAGTGCCAATGAAGGCTTCTTCTTCCAAACGCAACCGCGTCGCCTCTTTTTCCGCTACGCCGTTCAGCGTAGAAAGCACCACGCCAACCAGCATCAACCCAATCAGCATCGTGATAGCCAGCAGTTCACTTCTGAGCAGCTCGGCTCTCGTTACAATGCGATTCCACCACGCCATTCTGTTTGCTTGGGAATTTTGATGAAGGTTTTTACCATGAGCCCAATATCGCGAAACGCATCCGTTACGACAAATTCATCTTGCCTTTCCGTAATCGTGCGAAACGCTTTCCTTCCCGATTTCTCCTTATCTTTTTGCTCACACTTGCTCTAAAAAAAAATTGCTATGCCAAATCAATCGCAATCGGACTTTGGACTTTTAGACCTCGTCATCACCGTGCTCTCCATTTATGTGTTGGGCGCGCTTGCGCTCGATACCTTCACGACGCTCAACGAAGAAGTCTCCAAACTCATCAACTACTTCGATTATCTCATCTGCGCTGTGTTTTTCTTCGAGTTTTGGTATCGGCTCTTCACGGCGGAAAACAAGTGGCAGTATCTCAAATGGGGCTGGATTGATTTGCTCTCGTCGATTCCAATGATTGACGCCTTTCGCACGGCGCGGCTGGTGCGCATTGTTCGCGTGATTCGCATTGTCAAAGCCTATCGCTCGGTTCAGCAGTTGCTCACGTATTTGTTTCATAATCGAGTCAAAGGCACATTTGCCTCCGCCATTCTGACTGCGGTTTTAATGCTGATTTTTTCCGCGATTGCGATTTTGAAAGTAGAGACCGCGCCCGAAAGCAACATCACCACTGCCGAAGACGCAATTTGGTGGGCGTTTGTAACCATTACCACCGTCGGCTACGGCGATAAGTATCCCGTTACTACCGAAGGCAGAATTGTTGCGGCAATTTTAATGACCGTTGGCGTCGGCTTATTTGGCACATTCACGGCGTATATTTCGTCGTGGTTTGTCGCAGGCAATCAACTTCAATCGCAAGCCAACGCCGACGAGGCGTCGCGGACAACCAACGCACCTTCTGACCATGTATCTGACCACTGAACCCGCCATCGCCTTTTCGTAACTTCGCTTAAATTCTTTGCCTAACGGTTTGGATTCTATCATTATCTCCTTATCTTCGTCCGTCTCATTGCCCCTTTGGAAAGGCTGTGATACGTATCACACCTGTTTCAGTTGTCGCGATATAACTTCACCTTGCTTGAAAGTGTCTGCTCCAAAAGTGTCTGCTCCACTTTATCAGTCAAGCATTGTCGCACTCTGCCAGCGAGCCCAGTAAGAAACCGAAATCAAGTTTTAATCATAACTACAACCCGAATAACGAACTATGAAAAATCGTATTTGCTCCTTTTTGACTTTGATGATGTTGCTGCTGGCAACCTCCTCGCTCTCTGCGCAAACAAGCACTTGGACTGGTGGAGGAGACGGCACCTCTTGGATAAATCCACTAAACATGGAGCCCGTCGTCAGTGCCGGCGGCTGGTGACAACGTTGTTTTTAACAATGTCACTGGCACAATTACGAACATTCCTACTACTCCGTCATATCATATCAATAACTTCACTGTGAGCGGCAACGGGCACGGTAACCCTTGCCGGCGATTTAGAGATTCGCGGCAACCTTGCTGTGGGAGCAGGTAGTGCTTTCGTGGGCGGCACAGGCACAACCATCACCTTCAACGGCACAGGAGCGCAAACCATCGGCGGCGCAGGAAGCACTACCTTCCACAACTTGACGATTGACAAACCAGGTAGTTTTTCAACGACTGCTAACACTCCTTCTTTCTCTTTCGTCCGAACAAATCCGATTGATGCGGTTGGCAACCTCACAGTAAACAACACCTTCAGCGTGCTACGCGGTGCGTTTTCGTTCTGCACGACCTCGGGGGCAAACTTCACGCATAACATCAAAGATATTGTTCTGGGTGGTCCGAATAGCACTTCAACTGGTGCCATTCCTCCAGGACCTCTTGTCTCAAACACCGAAATTCTCATCACGAATGCAACGAATGCAAATGTAACGGTTAATGTGTCAGGGGATTTCAAGGCAAATACGGTTGCGCCCACTGACGGTGGGAT
>JBKBRB010000020.1:0-43269 GCA_046292465.1 Chloroherpetonaceae bacterium | reverse complement strand
GTGGTGAAAGGATTTGCGCCTTCGCCAAGGTTGGTTAAATCAATTGTGCCGCTGTTGGTGAGGTTTCCGCTGAGGTTAATGACATGCTGAACGGCACCAGTCGTCGAGCCGACATTGAGCGTGGCGCCGCTATTGACGGTCAGGTTGCCGAGAATGTTGAGCGTAACCACAGGTGGCGTGCCCGTTCCGCCAATCGTGAGCGTATTTTCTGCGACGGTCAAGTTGCCGTTGAGCGTGAAGGTCGTTGCTGATGATGGCGCGAACGATTTTGGTCCTGTGCCTGCGATGGTGAGGTTGTTGTAAGTCGTAGGCGTGTTTGGCAAGGTGTATGTTGCGCCTTCGTAGCGCACGGTGCCGCCGCCCGATTGCAGAAATGAGTGAGTTGCTGCCAAAAGCGTAGGAAACGCGCCTGCGCTAATGCGAACCGTGCCATTGCCTTGCAAAGTGCCAAAGGTTTGCGTTGTAAAGCCTTGCACATTGAGCGTGCCGTTGACCGTAACGGTGCGCGCTGCAACGGTTTGATCAATTTGCGAGTTTGCGGTCAGCGTAATCGTGTGTCCCGGATTGATGGTGAAGTTGTCATCAGCGTTAGGAGTTACGAAATCTGTGCCGCCGTTGGTAAGCGTCCAGATGTTTGGGTCAGCGAAGTTGCCGCTTTGGTAAGAATAGAGTTGTCGGTTTTGCGCTGTGGCTAAGGCAGGCATTAGCACAGCGGCAAGTAGCAGCAGAGTGTTGCGTAATTTTTTGGTCATTGCTATTGTGTTTTTAGTTAGTCGTCTATGTCAAATTACATAGGAAATACGTCAAATTATGTGCCATTTCAGTGGAATTCTTCTTACTTTACTGCAATTTTATAAATTTAAAGACTTGTACTCAATTATTGAAAATCGATTACACTGTAATTTTGTAAGGTTTAGTATTACTGAATTTCCTGAATTTCCGATTTAGAGATTTGTAAAGAAGCGGCGTGCGCCGTCGAGCAAGAGCCAAACGAGCGTGTTGATAGTCAAAACGATGAGCATAATGGTGGTCGTATAGGCGGCGCGGCGCGATTCAGAAGGTTTCATCAAAATTGGAACGCCCGTGTGGTAAAGATACGCCGCAAGTCCAAATCCAATCGGCTTCATGATGAAGAGCCACTCGACATCGGCTTGAACGAGTTGCGCCAGCCAAAGCGGAGTTGAACAATAGGCAACCAGTTTTGCCGCCGCGTTTCTATCGGCGTAAGAGTGAAAGCGCGGCGATAAGTCATAAACAAGGCTAATGGTCAAAAAGAGCGCGAGCATGAGCAAGGTAAAATTCACAATCGCGAAATACACCATCTTCAAGCGAATGCCCACCACCACCAACTCCCAAAAGACCGTCGCGAAAATCAGCGGCAAGGCATAATCACGGATAATTTCCTGCGATTCATAAACAGGCTCTTCTTCAATGACCAGCCACTCCGACTTTGGGCGTAGCAATAAGTTCTTAATGCGGATTACCAGTTTTTTGAAGTCCATTTGTTTTCAATTTCGGACAAGGCGTTTTCGTATCTTTAATGCCAAAAATAACCGACAAGTTTATGAACTTCACCTTACTTGAACACGCCCTTTTGAAATACGAGCTTTCCACGCTTCGGAACAAGCACACACCGAATCCGATATTTAGAGCCACCTTAGAACGCATTTCGGAAATCATGGCGATTGAATTTTGCCGTGCTCTTCCGCTCCGCTCGTTTGAATTTGACACGCCGCTTGAACGCACAACAGGGTACGCACTTGAAGAGTCGTTTTTGATTGCGCCCATACTTCGCGCGGGATTAGGCATGCAACATGGCTTTTTGAAATTCCTTCCTGACGCGACCGTCTCGCACATTGGCATTTCACGCGACCACCAAACGCACGCGCCACATTTTTATTACTCCAACATTCCTGCACACATCGAGACGCTTCACTGCATTGTGCTCGATCCCATGCTCGCCACAGGGGGCAGTGCCACGATGGCAACTGCACTGCTCAAAGAAAAAGGCGCGAAAAAACTGACGCTCGTCTCCGTTGTTGCCGCACCTGAAGGCGTCAAATACTTTTCCGAACAGCACCCCGATGTTCCGATTTTCGCCGCCGCCCTCGATCGCGAACTCAACCCCAATAAATACATCTTGCCTGGACTTGGCGACGCAGGTGATAGACTTTTCGGCACTTAACTTCGCATAGTCAAATGCGCTTGGTCGGAAACTTCCAAAAAACGCCCGCCGCTAACACAATCCCCAACACATCGGCGTTCAAATCCCAAATTTCCGACGCGCGATTCGGCGTGAAAAATTGATGCGTCTCGTCGCTAATCGCATAAAGCGTCGCAATCAAGACGCCACACACGAGCGCATGCTCCGAGAGATACACCACGCGCCGTTGATGCCGAAGCGCGTGCAAGAGTGCAAAGGCAAACACAAAGTATATCGCCACATGAATGAGCTTATCATGCGAAAACAGTTCAAAGTCAGGAATCTTCTCGCCCGGAATGCTCGACTGCACAAAAATCGCAACCGCACACAACACCGCCGGCAGTTGGTTAAAGATAAATGATTTCGTCACGGCTACTGGCTGGCTTCGGATTGATAAAACTCGGAGATGTAGCACTCGTCGGCACAGCCGAACACGCCGTATCGATTCGCCGCAATGAGTTTGTAAAATTTCTCGCCAAGTTCCGTCCTAAAAAATCCTGACCCGATTTTCAGCATTGCAAAATGCTCGGAAAGTTTGCCAATCGCTTCGCCTGCTTTGAAGACTTCTCCGCTCTCGCTAATGAAGTGCAACGCCGATTTGAGTTCCTCGCGATTCAATCCGTATTGCTCAATGAGCGCGTCGGCTTTTTGAAACGGCACAAAGCGCATTTTGAACGCGCCTTCGCGAGTGCGGTTTTGCGGTTCAAGCGTCTTGATAAGGTTAATGCACAAATTGCAATAGCCATCGTAAATGAGAATTGGCTTCATGCGTAGTAAGTGTTTGGTTTTAAGCCGGCTAAAAAGGTTTCGGCAGAGCGGCGAATGGCGCGTTTTTCGCTGTCCGATTTTCGATCGAGCGTGCCGTAAATCATCGTGATTCGGTTGTTCGGACGCAATTTCTCTTCGTTTCGCATCAGAAAATCCCAGTAAAGGTAATTAAATGGACAAGCGTTTTCGCCCGTTTTTTCTTTGGTGCTGAACGCGCACGACTTGCAGTAGTCGCTCATTTTGTCGATATACGCCGAGCCTGAACAGTAAGGCTTTGTTGCGACAAATCCGCCATCGGCAAATTGCGACATGCCTATCACATTTGGCGTTACAACCCAGTCGTAAGCGTCAAGATAAAATTCCCAAAACCATTGGTTGATTTGCTTCGGCTGAACGCCTGCCAAGAGCGCGAAATTGCCGAGCACCATCAAGCGCTCGATGTGGTGCGTGTATCCGAATTTGAGCACTTTTTTAATGGCGTTCGAAAGGCAGTTCATTTTCGTTTCGCCCGTCCAATAAAAGTCAGGGAGCGGTCGTTGATGATTGAAGTAATTTTCTTCGTGGTAATCGCCTTCGGACATTTTGACCCAGTAGCACCCGTAAATGAACTCGCGCCAACCGATGATTTGACGCACGAAGCCCTCGACGGAATTGAGCGGCGCACGTCTGTTTTCGTATTCGCTAATCGCTTTCTCGACGCATTGCATCGGCTCAATTAAGCCAATGTTGATGAGCGGCGAAATGACCGCGTGAAACATAATCAGTTCATTTTGTAGCATTGTGTCCTCAAAGTCGCCGAAGTGCGCCAAACGATGTTTGATGAAGTCGTCTAAAAATCGTTCTGCGTCAATGCGCTTTGTCGGCAGGCGGAAGTGCTCGGTCGTGCCGATGTTGTTGGGGAAAAATTTTTCAACCAGCATTTCAACTTCCCTATCGATTGCATCTTTTTCAGGCGTCCAGATTGGCGGGATTTTCAGTTTAGATTGCGCGAAGGCTTTTGCGGATTGGCGATTGTCTTTGTCGTAGTTCCACGCGCCGCCGACGGGCTTGCCATCTTGCATGAGCACGCCGAATTTTTTGCGCATCTCGCGGTAATAGTTTTCCATAATCAGATGCTTCTTGCCTTTGTGCTTCTTCACGAATGCGTCTCTATCGGTGAGAAACATGGTGTTCGGCGTCAGCACCACGTCGATGTTCAACTGTTGTGAGAGCGACGCTGCAAATCGGACGGTGGCGATTTCGTGCGGCTCCATCACGAAAAGCCGTTTGATGTTGTGCGCCTTTACAGTCGTGCGCAAGCCTTCGAGAAAGTTCTTGCCTTCGGCGAGTTCGTCGTAGCAAACCGTGTAGCCCATTTCGCGCAGTTCCTCACGAAAGTGTCGCATGGCGGAAAAGCATAGCAAGAGTTTCGCCTTGTGGTGATTGAGTTCGCGTGCGTGTTCGAGCGATTCAACCATGATGACCACATCGCGCTGTGAGTTCAGTTGTTGGAGTGCAGAATTTTTCAGCGAAAGTTGGTCGCCGAGAATCCAAGCCGCTTGTTTCATGGTGTTGATTTGGTGTTCATGCTTTTGCTTTAACTTCTGAATGTGATAGCAAATTTCAACGCCCTTATGGGAGAGAACACAGATGAGACTGATTCAACAGGTTTTCACCGATTCCTTCCTCAAAAAAAATCCGTGCGCATTTGCTAAATCCGTTCAATCGGTGTTCTGTTTATTCTTTGCAGGGCGTTTGAGTTCGAAGCGGTCGTTGATGCCGCTATACCACAAGCCGCCTAATCGTCCAACGGGGTTCAGTTCTGCCATATCAATTTTGCCGTTCTTGAAGATGCGTTCATCTAAATGCGTCATGACGATTTCGCCGAGAATCAAACTGCCGCTTTGCACTTCTTTGCCGAAGTCGATAATCTGCACGAGTTTGCATTCGTAATTGACCATGCTTTCGGCAACACGCTTGGCTTTGACGAGGCTTGCTGGCGCGCGTGTCAATCCAACCGCATCAAATTCGCTTTCGTGTGGCGCATAGTCAAAACTGGTTTGATTCATTTTCTCGACAAGGTTTCGGCTAACGATATTCACAACGAACTCTCCTGTTTGGCGAATGTTGCGCAAGGTGTCTTTTTCAGTTGGCGTGCCGTCAACGCTTTTGAGCGCGGGCGCAAAGCACAAAATCGGCGGCTTCACGCTCGCAACGGTGAAGAACGAAAACGGCGCAAGGTTGTCAATGCCGTCTTTGCTTACCGTAGAAACCCACGCAATCGGGCGCGGCATAACGGTGCTAATGAGAATTTTGTAAAGGTCGATGGAATTGATGTCGCTGGGCGCAACGTGGTGTGTCATGTGTGATAGGTCAATAGTTAGACAATGGTTAGAAGGCTTCGTTGACTTGAACGTAAAATCCGTAAGTACCTGCGGCTTTTCCGAAGTCGATGCGCGCAAACACACGCTCTTCGGGCGTAATGGCAAAGCGCAGTCCGACGCCGTACGCAGTTTTAAGGCGTTTGAGTGCGATTTCATCAAAACTTCCTGACACGCTTCCCAATCCCAAAAACACTGCTATTCCGAACCGCCACGCAACTGGACGGCGATATTCGGTTTGCATCACCAAAAGTTGTTTATCGCGAAATCTGCCTTCGTAAAAACCTCGCATTCTCGCGCTTCCGCCTAAGCGTGGAAGCATTTGAAACGGCGCATCGCCCGAGACAAAACTGAAATAGCCTTGCACCGCCAGCACTTCTTCGGTTCGTAAGGCGAAGAATTTTCGTGCGTCGAAGGTGTAGAGCCAGAAGTCGTGATTACCGCCCAGCGTGCGATTGTAGTTCATCAGCGTGGCTTGATAGAAACTGCCTTGTGTCGGCGAAAAGGCGTTGTCGCGCGAATCGTAGTTGAGCAACAGTCCAATGCCCGTGTTTCGGCTTCCTGCTCTGCCTGAAATCGTGGGGTCGGTGGCGAGCGCGCCGTTCGGCACAACGCTAAGCATGGTGAAGGTTTCGTTGTGGTATTGAATTCCGATGTTGAGTTGCGGAAAGAGTTGTCGGAATGCCGTCAGGCGCACGCGCACAATTTCGTTTTCGTAGCGTTCTTCCTCTTCCCAGCCCGTTGAATTGCCAATGCCCCAGAACTTATCGGCGAATCGGATAAAGGAAAAATCGGCGTCGATGAAATAGGTTTCGTTGAGAATGTAGATTTGGGGTTGAAATTGGAGAAAGAGTTGTCCGAGTTGCGTGTAGATGGCGTCGCCTTTGATGTTGGAGGCGCGCGACGTGCTTAAACTGCCGGGCAAGCGGAAGTAGTAAATTCCCACGATGCCTGCGGCGGCTTGCGTTTCAGGCGAATAGAAGACAATCGGCAAGGCTAAGCCGCTCGACGAAGGCGTGAGCATGCTATCGGGCTTAATGCTTTTTTTGATAGGGTCGTCGGCGGCGTGTTGCGCCAGAAGCGATGCTGCGCTGAGGCAAAGGAAAAAGAAGAGTGCGTGAAATCGTCGCATGGATTTGTGTTGGCGTTTGCCAAATTTACAGAATGTGGCTCTTGTATTTACGGTCGGATTTACCGCTAAACTTTTTTGTGCCATTTGAGTATTATTGACCTTGCGCAGAAGTCCTCACGGATTTTGACTTATCCAATTATTTGATATTGATTTTTTCAACTTTCTTACTTAACCAATCTATGTTGCACATCAAGCGTTTGGTTGTCGTGCTAATTTTAGTGTTGAGCGCGGTTGCTTCGTCGTCGCTCTCAGCTCAATCGTTTCAACCGAACTTAAAGCAGAAATTGTTGAGCGCGAAAGTTGCGCAGATTTTATCGAACAATCACTACGAGCGTGTTACGCTTGACGATTCGCTTTCAGCGGAGATGTTCAATCGCTATTTAGACGCGCTCGATTACAATCGCCTTTACTTTCTGCAATCGGATATTCAGAACTTTGAGATATACCGCACCTCATTTGACGACGATTTGAAGGTCGGCAATTTGACGGGCTGTTACGAAATGTATGAAACGTTCAAAGCGCGTTTCGATGAACGCTACGCCTTTCTTTCAAAGCGCGTTTCCGAAGGATTTAATTTCAATACCGATGAAACCTTCAATACAGACTTGCACTCGTATCCTTGGGCGAAAGACCGCGCCGAAATTGAAGATCGATGGCGAAAACTGTTGAAGAATCAAGCCCTTGAACTCAAACTTGCGGGCAAGAGCGACTCTGCCATTGCGGCGACAATCCTCACACGCTACAACGTGCAAAAGCGCAATTTAGACAAATACAATGCCGACGATGTGTTCTCGCTCTATCTCAACGCATTTTGCGCCGCCATTGACCCGCACACCAACTACCTTGCGCCTGCCAACGCCGAAAATTTCAAAATTGATATGAACCTTTCGCTTGAAGGCATTGGCGCACGACTTCAAACGGAAAATGAATACACGAAAATTTTCGAAATTGTCCCTGGCGGACCGGCTTTCAAGAGCAAACTCTTACACAAGGACGATAAAATCATTGCCGTTGCACAAGGCGACACAGGTGCATTCGTCGATGTGGTTGGTTGGCGCATTGATGATGTGGTCAAGCTTATTCGCGGACCGAAAGGCTCGGTGGTTCGGCTCAGCATCATTCCCGCCAGCGAGGGTATCAACTCACCGCCCAAAATCGTTCGCCTTGTGCGCGAAAAAGTCAATCTCGAAGAGCAGGCGGCAAAAAAGAAACTTCTTAGCATCAAACAAAACGGCAAGACTTACAAAATCGGCGTGATTACTATTCCCAATTTTTACATGAACTTTGAGGAATACCAACGCGGCGATAAAAACTACCGAAGCACCACACGTGATGTCAAGAAACTCATCACTGAACTGCAAAAGGAAAAAATTGATGGCTTGCTCATCGACCTGCGCAACAACGGCGGCGGCGCGCTTCCTGAAGCCGTCTCGCTGACCGGCTTGTTCATTCCAAGCGGTCCTGCCGTGCAAGTGCGCAACTTTGATGGTTCGGTTGAAGTGCTCAAAGATGAAGATGGCGAAGTGTTTTACAGCGGACCGCTCGCTGTGGTGGTCAATCGCTTCAGCGCATCGGCTTCTGAAATTTTTGCGGGCGCAATTCAAGATTACAAGCGTGGCATCATTCTCGGCGACCGCACCTTCGGAAAAGGCACGGTTCAAAACCTTACTTCGCTTAATCGCTACATTCCAATTAAAGAGCCGCTCGGCGATTTAAAACTCACCATCGCAAAGTTTTATCGCATCACGGGAAGTAGCACCCAACTTCGTGGCGTTTCGCCCGATGTCGCCTTCCCTTCCGTTTATCGTGATGGTGAAGTCGGCGAAGAAGCCGAACCCAACGCGATGGCGTGGAGCCAAATCGCGCCTACCCCATTTACGCCATGTGGAAGCATCAACGATAAACTATTGGCTGAACTGCGCAAGCGACATGAACAACGCCTGAAAACCGACGAAGAACTCAAAGAGTATGCAAACGACATCGCCGAACTCAAAGCGCGTCGCGCCAACAAAACCATTTCCCTTAACGAGGCGGTTAGAAAAGCCGAGCGCGACGAACTTGAAAAAAAACGCTTAGCCAAACAAAAGAAAACGACGGTTAAACCGAAAACCGAACTGCCAGAAAATCCCGAAGACGGTGATTCTCAATCACCAATCGACGTGGTGCTGAACGAAAGCGCGAGAATTGTTGCCGATATTATCGGCATCTCTTAATTACGTTGTTGGAGAATGTTTCGGTATGGGTTATGAATGGTAGTTTATTTTTCAAATTAGCCCCGCGAGCACTTGCAAAGCCGCTTTGGGTGATGTGCCTTTGCGCCTTGTGCCTTTCTGTTGTGCAAGGCTTGCTTGCTCAACAAGGTTCAGGATTCGATAATCGCTTTGCCACTGCGCGTGCCCCTGAATTCAATGCCGATATTATCGCCTTCAAAGATGATTCAACCGGTGCAACGCGCCTGACGCTCTACACGCGCATTCCTTACAACAAACTTTCCTTCGTTAAACGCGATTCGGCTTTCTGTTGCTTCTATGAAATCAATGCTGCGTTCGTCGACAAAAACGGTCGCCTGACGCATGAAGAACATTTCATTGACACGATTCGCACCACCGATTATCAACGCACCATCGCCAAAGACATTTTTCACTCCAACAGTTTCACCTTCACGCTCTCGCCAAACACTTACACGGCGCACATTAAAATCATTGACCTTGAAAGCCGACGCGAGTATAAAGAAACGCGCACGGTTACAGTAAAAAACTTCATGCGTCAAGGCATTCACCTTTCAACCGTGATGCTTGTCTTTACCCGCTTCGATTCGCTAACAGGCAAACTTGAGTATTACCCAAACCTCTCTGCCGCCATCATTCAAGACAAGACCGAGCCGCAACTTTACTACGAGGTTTATGTTACTGACCGTGCCATGGATAGCCTCCACCTGACCTATAGCATCGTCTCAAAATCTTACAAAGATGAAGTGGTCGATGAATACACGCGCACGTTTGTTTCCACAGGCAAAAAAACTCGCATTCTCGATACGCTTAGCATGCAGAAACTCAAAAGCGGCAACTACCTGCTTACCATCAGCGCATTTGATAAATTCACCAAACAAGTCTACGACAAGGCAACGCTCTTTTTCTTTACGCGCATTTCAGGACAAGCCATGTTCATTCGCAACTTAGACGAAGCCATCGAGCAACTTGAATACATCGCCGATGGCGACGAAATCGACAAGATGCGCAACGCTAAATCCCAAGAAGAAAAACTCCGACTCTTTAATGCCTTCTGGGCACGCGTCGACCCTACCCCCGAAACCCCCGAAAATGAATTGATGGTTGAGTATTACAGCCGAATTGAATTCGCCAACCAAAATTTCTCATCTTACTTCCCTGGCTGGAAGACCGATATGGGACGAGTCTACATCAAATACGGTCCGCCCGACTTCATTGAGCGACAGCCATTCAGCATGGACAGCCAGCCATATGAAATTTGGGAATACTATCAACACAACATTCGCTTGATTTTTGTCGATACTTCTGGGTTTGGAAATTATCGTTTAGTCCGCCCCGAATGGGACGCACGCAACCGTATTCGATAAACCGATAAATTGATAGGACATCTATAAACTAGGACATCTAAACGAAAAAAGCCGCATAAAGCGGCTTCTTTCGGCGTAGGCAAGGCACTTTGCTGGAACGACAGTAACGGGAATCTGTCTGTGCGCTCGCGGTCTATAACGTGGCGTGGAGATAAGGAGAGTCGAACTCCTGACCTTTGCAGTGCGATTGCAACGCTCTACCAACTGAGCTATATCCCCAATCGTTCAAAGAACTTCATACTTGATGAACTTCATACTTGATTTATGGCTAAAATTACAAAACATCTTTGACATTTGCAAGTGCTTTATTGAACATTTTCATCTTTTTTCAGATAAAATTTCATTTGGAATTGAAGTAGCAATTTTTAACTTTCACCCGATTCAAATTGCAAGACATAACAATGAGCGGAAGCAGAACTGCCTCAAACATCAATAACCATGTGGTATAACAACATTCTCGAAACCATTGGCAACACGCCGATTGTCAGAATCAATCGCCTTGCCAAACATTTGAAGCCAACCATCTTGGCGAAAATTGAATACACCAATCCTGGCGGGAGCATCAAAGACCGAATCGGCGTGGCGATGATTGAAGAAGCCGAACGCTCGGGTAAAATTAAGCCAGGTGCAACAATCATCGAATGGACAGCGGGCAACACAGGCATCGGACTTGCGCTCGTCTGCGCAGTTAAAGGCTATAAACTCATCGCCGTTATGCCCGATAAAGTGTCACAAGAAAAAATCGATTTGCTTCGCGCGCTCGGCGCAGAAGTCGTCATCACTCCAACAGCCGTAAAGCCTGACGACCCGCGTAGCGTCTATAGCGTTACTGAGCATCTTGCCAAAACAATTCCGAACAGTTACTACCCCAATCAATTCGAGAACCCGCGAAACCCTGAAATTCATTTTGCAACTACGGGAAAAGAAATTTGGGAACAAACCAACGGCAAGGTTACGCATGTGGTTGCAGCAATGGGCACGGGCGGGACAATTTCCGGCGTCGCGAAGTTTCTAAAATCCAAAAATCCTGCGATTCAGTGCATCGGTGTTGACTCGCAAGGCTCGGCATATCAACCTTACTTCAAAACAGGTCAAGTCCCAACAGAAATAGGCTTGTGGAAAGTCGAAGGCATGGGCGGCGGGAAAATTCCGAAGACCGCCGACTTTCAACTTCTCGACGATGTCATTGCTGTTTCCGATAAAGATGCGTTCAACTGCGCGCGCGACCTTTCACGCATGGAAGGCATTTTCGCGGGCGGCTCATCAGGGGCAACTATGTTCGCCACGCTTGAACTCTGCAAATCCCTTGATGCTTCCGCTGTTGTGGTCGTGTTGATTACAGACACAGGCGAGCGCTACATCAGCAAAATTTATAACGACATCTGGATGAAAGAAAATAACTTTTCCCGCAGTTTGCGTGGCGATAAGTCGAGCATCACTGCACTTGACATTGCTCTAAACAAGCGCGAAAGCCTGCTTTACGTTGTCCCCGAAACAACGCTTGCCGAAACCTTTGAGCTAATGCAACAACACGAAGTTTCCCAAGTCCCTATACTGAGCGATGGCGCCGTCATCGGAAGCGTCAGCGAAAATAAAATTTTAAGCATTCTCATCAGCGATGAACAAGCCAAATTCAACAAGGTTATTGGCTACATGGAAAAACCATTTCCGATTGTCGCACCAGAAACCACACTTGCCGATGTTTCCAAAGAATTTACGCGCGACAATGCTGCTGTGTTGGTAGAACTTCCCGACTCTACCTTGCAGATTATCACCAAATCCGACGTCATCGCTGCAATTACTGCATCGTAAATGTTCTTTCAGATTTAAGCATGTTGAGACGCATTCCCTTGCAAAAAGAGAAAGTTTTTTATATTTGCACCCTTTTTTACAGGAGAAACCTTGAAAACACGAACCGTTACAAAGAAAAATTCGCCTGCAAAGCCTAAAGCAAGCGATACAAAGAAATCAGATAACGGCACATCAGCCGAATCACGCCACAACGGACGTGCTACACCCGTGTTCAATGCCGAAAAACGCGACGCAATTAAAGCAGGCAAAATTAAAGATATTCACTGCGACGTGTGCGGCGTTACCGGTGGGTGGGAATATGTCGGCGATTGGCACCCAAACGAAACCCATCGCGATTCTGACATTGACCCGCCCCAAGAAGATAACGAACCAAAGTATTGGCTTCGTTGCAAAAACTGTTCAGCCGTCTCGGTCATTGAGGAGTGGAAAATTCAAATCAATCGCGAAAAAAATTTGGACGAGCTGACGCTTGACGATTGCACGACCTACACCCCACAAGGCATTTATCGCATTGGCGACGCTATTTACCATAAAGCCTTGAATAAAATCGGCATCGTGCGCTCTAAACAATTCACAAACAGTGGTGCCAGCGCCATAACGGTTGAATTTCGCGACTTGGGTATGCGCCAACTTCTTGAAAACGTGTCAATTGATGAAAACGGCACAGTTTCAGACCCAGGCAAAAAAGGCAAACTTAAACTCAAAAAGATTAGTAAGCGTTAACTTATGTGCTTTATCGTAAAGACCTTTGTCGTCATTCTGTAATTTCATTCAAATCTTAAATCGCGCCAACATAAAGGAGGTGAATTTCTTGGTAGGCGTTCAAGCTCTAGAAAACGAACCCGTTGACAAGATGCTCAAACGCTTCAAGAAGAAGTATGAGCGCTCAGGTATATTGAAAGAATACCGCGCTCGCACATTCTTCACGAAGCCTTCGGTCAATAATCGTTTGAAGCGTTCTCGCAGCAAACGTCGCGCTCAACGCGCCAACGAAGAAATGAATACATAATCGTGTTTCTTCACAGCACAAAGGCAATTTCAGTTTTGAAGTTGCCTTTTCTTTTTTGTTATCATGAAACCTCAATTTTGTGGCACAGTTACTGCCCTTCCGCCCGATAAATCTATTTCGCATCGCGCCGCGCTGATTGGCGCAATCTCCACAGGCGAAACCCGCATTGAAAACTTTTCCGCAGGCGAAGACAACCAATCCACACTTTCCGCGCTTCTGCAACTTGGCGTTTCAATTCGTCAAGACCTTTCTCCAACGCGCACCGTTACCATTCGCTCCAACGGTCTGTTTGATTTGAAGCCAAGCCAAACGCCGATTCAATGCCATAATTCAGGCTCAACGATGCGCATGCTCGCAGGCATTTTAGCCGCACAACCCTTTCATTCCACGCTGATTGGCGACGACTCTTTGATGAAGCGACCGATGAAACGCATTGCGATTCCGCTTTCGCAAATGGGCACACAGATTACGCTCTCCGAAACCGATACCGCGCCGATTCACATTCAAGGCAAGAAACCACTTTCGCCGATTGCCTATCAAACACCCATTCCGTCGGCACAAGTGAAATCGTGCGTTATTTTCGCCGCCCTGCATGCCGACGGCGAAAGCGAAATTTCAGAAACCATTCAAACGCGCAATCATACCGAAACCATGCTTGGGCTTATCAAGCCTGATTCGCCCGAAAAGCCTCATAAAATCAAGGTGCGCGGCTTGAACCCGATTGAAGCCAAGTCGTTTTTTGTTCCTGCCGATGCCTCTGCCGCATGCTTTCTTGTTGCGCTCGCGCTCCTTTCCAAAAGCCCCGAACTTGTGCTCAAAAATGTTTGTCTTAACCCCACACGCACCGGTTTTCTGACGATTCTCGAACAAGTTGGCACACATATTCAAACCGACCATGTGCGCACCATTGGCGGCGAAACCATAGGCGACCTTATCTGCGCAAACCTTTCGCTTGAAAAGCCACTGCGCATTTCCGATAAAGCCTTAATCGCCAACGCCATCGACGAACTGCCGATGCTCGCTGTGCTCTCGGCACTTGCCACAGGCGAATTTGAACTTCACCACGCCGAAGAACTTCGCGCCAAGGAAAGCGACCGCATTTCCGCCCTCGTCTTGAACTTAGACTCGATGGGCTTTATCTGCGAAACCTTCTCCGACGGCTTCGTCGTTAAAGGGCGAAAAACGATTTCCAACAAGAAAATTCACATACAAACATTCAACGACCACCGCATTGCCATGAGTTTTGGGATTGCAAGTTATTTTTGCGATGCAGAACTTGCACTTGACAATACAGACTGCGCCGCCGTCTCATTTCCAAATTTTTTTAGTCTTATTGAAGGCTTAAAACAATCATAAGTTTATTGCAATAACAGAAACAAACTATGCGTAAATTTCATCTTCTTTTAATGCTCCTTTTCAGTATCGTGCTCCTGCATTCGTGCGACGATACCTCGACGGGTTTCGTAACACCGCCGCCGCGCACGATTTCCTCGTTCCGATTGCTTGCTCCCACTCAAAATGCTACCATCACACTTACGCCAAACGACAGCCTGCAATTTGCTTGGGAAATCCCCAACGACATCGGCACGGTTTCGCGCTATACGCTCATTTTAGACAACGACGACACGCTCACCAACGGGCGCATTCTCACGCTCTCGCTCCCCTCTGTTGATACCATTTTTTCAACTCAAATTTCTTATATCCGCGACTCCAC
Organism: Chloroherpetonaceae bacterium; assembly: GCA_046292465.1. Classification (GTDB taxonomy): domain Bacteria; phylum Bacteroidota; class Chlorobiia; order Chlorobiales; family Thermochlorobacteraceae; genus JANWWM01. The sequence goes on along the minus strand of JBKBRB010000020.1, from coordinate 28,676 downwards.
AGGCGTGCTCGTTCCCAAGGATACAGCTATTGAACGTGTTGCAATCAAATATCTTATGCCTTATCAAGTTTTATCAAACCTGCCCGCAATTACGCCGCCCAAAGACACACTTTCAACCGACACGCTCTTTTACACGGTCAATGCCACAAGCACCACAGGTGCCGTGCTTCGCTCCGCTGATTTTCTTAAATTCGCTTTAATCCTTCAACCTCCAACTCGTCAATAAGATGATTTCGCCCGCTGTGCTTATGATGCTCCGCTCGATTGTTGGCAGTGAAAATTACCTTGATTCCGAAGCCGATAAAACCCTCTACTCTTACGACGGCACGCCGATGCTCCGCCAAAAGCCTGACGCGATTTTGATTCCTCGGAGCACAGACATCATTTCCAAAATTTTGCGGCTTGCCAACGAAGAAGGCTTTGCCGTTGTGCCACGCGGGTCAGGTTCAGGCCTTTCAGGCGGCAGTGTGCCTGTTCCAAATAGCGTGGTGCTTCTCTTTCCGCCGATGAATAAAATTCTCTCGATTGATGAAGTCAATTTGACGGCGAAAGTTGAAGCAGGCGTGATTACGGCGCGACTGCAAAGCGAGGTGGAACGGCGCGGCTTGTTTTATCCGCCCGACCCCGGAAGCGCAAGCATTTCAACCATCGGAGGCAATGTGGCAGAAAATGCCGGAGGCTTGCGCGGCTTGAAATATGGCGTAACCAAAAACTATGTTCTTGCGCTCGATGTCATTCTTCCAAACGGCGAACTTATCACGCTTGGCTCGGAATCGGTTAAAGATGTTCAAGGCTTAAACTTGCGCGATATTTTCATCGGCTCGGAAGGCACGCTTGGTATTTTTACGAACATCACTCTGCGCTTGCTCCCAAAGCCTGAACACTCGGTTGTCATGATGATTCACTTTGATTCCATTGCCTCGATTGGTGAGTTCGTTGCCGAAGTGATGCTTGCACGCATTACGCCCGCCATGCTTGAATTTCTTGACCGCAACACCATTCGCGCTGTTGAAGATTATGCCAAATTAGGATTGCCGACCGACCTTGCCGCACTTGTGCTTGTTGAACTTGATGGCTATAAACTCGTTGTGGAAGATGACGTTCAAACCGTGTTTGCGATTGCGAAAAAACTTGGCGCGCGCTTCATCAAAGCCGCTGAAAGTGCCGATGATGCGTTGAAACTGAAACTTGCGCGAAAATCTGCCTTCTCCGCCCTCGCGCGCTTGAAGCCGACAACGATTTTGGAAGACGCCAGCGTGCCACGCTCAAAACTCCCTGACATGCTTTTGCAAATTGAATCGTTTGCTAAACAAGAGTCGGTGCTTGTCGGAAACTTCGGGCACTTGGGCGACGGCAACCTTCACCCGACTTGCCTTATCAATGAACGCGATTCGGACGAAGTTCACCGAAGTGAGCGTTTTTTTGAACGCACTTTTGAAACCGCAATTAAATTTGGGGGCGCGATTACAGGCGAACACGGCACAGGGCTTGCGAAGAAAAAATATCTTGAAATGGCAACTGGCAAAACACAAGTCGAACTGATGCGCAAGTTCAAAGAAACCATCGACCCGAATAATATCCTCAATCCCTCAAAAATGTTTGACGCCAATTCGCTTTTCCGCTCAAAGTGCGAGCGCAATTTTTCGCGTGTTATCAAATAAAAAAGCCACGCAAATCGCGAGGCTTTGAAGTTGTTAGCAACTTAGACCGTTTGTTTCATGGTTGTAGTTTTGCTGTCGCGCTTGTGCGATGTTGCACTTCCGTTTTCGCCATTGGCGTGGTGGTCATCTTTCGGAGCATTTGGGTTGAAGATAACCATTCCGTTTTCGTCCATTAGGACTTTATCATAGTCGTAAGGTCCCCAGAGTTGGCGCGGATTGCCGAGGAAGTTTTCGGTTGGCGGTGGCGAGGCGGTTGTCCATTCGAGCGTCAAGCCAAGCCAAGGGTTTTTAGTGGCTTTTTTGCCGTTGATAAGCGACATCGTGAGGTAGCCTGCCATGATTAAAAATCCAACGCCTAAAATCCATGTGCCGTAAGTAGAAAGTGCGTGCATGGATTGATATTGATCGATGTAGGTGTAATAGCGACGCGGCATACCTTGCGCGCCCATAATGAACTGCGGGAAGAAGGTTACATTAAAGCCGATGAAAATCAAGGCGGCGGAAACGGTTGCCCAAGTTTCGCTATACATTTTACCGAACATTTTAGGCCACCAGTAGTGCAGTCCACCCAAGAATGCCATTACCGTTCCGCCCATCATCACATAGTGGAAGTGCGCCACGACGAAGTAGGTATCGTGCAAGTGAACATCCACCGAGAGCGTGCCTAAGTAAATGCCGGTCAGTCCGCCAATCGTGAAAAGGGCGAGAAAGGCGTGCGTGTAAAGCATTGGCGCTTGAAAGGTGAGCGAGCCTTTATACATTGTCGCGACCCAGTTGAACACTTTTACACCTGACGGGATTCCAACAAGAAAGGTAAGAAACGAGAAAATCATAGAGGCAAGGTCGCTTTGTCCGCTGGTGAACATGTGGTGTCCCCAAACGATAAAACTCACCAACGCAATCGCGACGGAAGAGAACGCAATTGGCACGTAGCCGAAAATCTTTTTATGCGAAAATGTGGCGATGAGTTCCGAGATAATTGCCATGCCGGGCAGAATCATGATATAAACGGCGGGGTGCGAATAAAACCAGAAGAAATGCTGATACAGCACGGGGTCGCCGCCCATTGCAGGGTCAAAGATGCCGATGCCCCAAACGCGCTCCAAAACCAGCAAGACCAGCGTAATCGCCAGCACGGGCGTTGCTAAAATTTGAATGAGCGAGGTCGCATACATTCCCCAAAGAAAGAGTGGCATATTGAACCAAGTCATTCCCGGCGCACGAAGGCGGTGAATGGTAACGATGAAATTCATGCCTGTGAAAATAGACGAGAAGCCGAGAATGAACACGCCAAGCGTCATTGAAATCACGTTGGTATTCGTCTCGACGCTATATGGCGTGTAGAATGTCCAGCCTGTATCGACGCCGCCTGTTACGAGCGAATAAAGGCAGAACGTCGCGCCAAAGACATACACATAAAAACTAAGCAAATTCAGACGTGGAAAGGCGACGTCTTTCGCGCCGAGCATAATCGGCAAAACGAAGTTTCCAAGCGCGGCGGGAATAGCGGGAATGATGAAGAGAAACACCATAATCGCGCCGTGCAAGGTGAAGAGTTGATTATAGGTATCAGGACCAACGATGTCTTTTCCGGGCGAAATCAATTCAAAGCGAAGAAGCAGTGCAAACACGCCGCCTGCAAAGAAAAACAGCAAGACGGAACACAGATACATTAAGCCGATGCGCTTGTGGTCGACGGTTGTCAGCCATGACCAAATTCCTTTGGGGTAATTGAGGTAGTTTCTTTCCTCTTGCAGTTCGGATACAACTTTCCCTAATGCTTGTGTGGTTGTCATTTTAGTTAATCTCCTCTTTCTTTTGCGGTTACTCGAGATGTTATTTCAATGATTTGATGTAGGCGATAAGCGCGTCAATTTGCTTATCCTTCAAAATGCCTTGATAAGTTGGCATAACAGGCTGATAGCCTGCAACGACCTTTGCATTTGGTTCGAGCATGGATTCGCGCAGATAGTTTTCGTCAACAATGACCTCCTTTCCGTCCGCCATCTTGTGCTTCGTGCCGTAAATGCCTTTCCAAGTCGGACCAGTGTTTGCACTGCCGTCGACGCTGTGGCATGTAGCGCATGCTTTGGAGACATAGAGTTTTGCGCCAAATTCTGCAGGTGAAACGTTGCCGCCGCTTTCAGATTCTTCAAGCCACTTATTGTATTCGGTTGTAGAGACGACGCGAATTTTGCCAATCATTTCCGAGTGAGACTTTCCGCAATACTCTGCGCAGAAAATGTCGAACGTGCCTTGTTTCGTCGGGCGTGTGCCGACGACGGTGTAGCGATTCGGAACAGCGTCCATCTTGGTGCGAAATGCCGGGATATAGAAACTGTGCAACACATCTTCCGATGAAATCAAAAATTTGAGCGGCTTGCCTTCGGGCACAACGAGTTCATTGACGCTGTTCACTCCGTTTGGATAATCAAACGCCCAAAACCACTTCTTTCCTGTTACTTTGATTTCCATTGCATCGGTCTCTACAACTTGCATATCGAGGTAAGAGCGGAATCCCCAAAAGAAGACAATGAAGACAAGAATCGTCGGGATAATCGTCCAAGTGATTTCAAGTCGATTGTTGTGAGAAATCGGCGAGGTAAAAGCGGCTTTTCCTTTTCGGCGATAGAGCCAAAGAAATGTGATAGAGACAACAGTAATGAGCAAAAATAAGCCTACCGCCACGTCAGTGATGAAGAAGAAGAGCGCATCAATATCGCTCGCATGATTAGACGCCTTTTCAGGCATTGAGAACGGGTTCATATTCACTCCTTTTTCAGTTAAGTTTCTTCGGGAGCATCGCGCTCCCATTGTTCATTATTCTCAATTCAGATTGACATCTGAACTGGGTTCTCCTTTTAAGACATGTCTTTTGTGCTCTTGGGCAAAAAGTCGCCAAACGACGATGGCAAGCACAATCACTATCAAAAAGCCGCCCAACCGCATCAAGTTTTGCGCAAAGAGCACATAACTGCCTTCTTTGGCATCATAGTGAAAGCACGAAAGAATGATTCTATCAATCGTGGTTCCGACCTTACCTTGCGAGGCTTCAATCAATCCCATTTTCAAATCAAACCGCTTGTAGTCCATTCCGTAAAGGTAGCGCACGATTTTTCCGTCGGGCGAAATCAAATACGATACAGCAGGATGTGCGTATTCGTCGCGCTTTGCATCATAGAAATACTTAAATCCGACGGCATCGGCTAAGGCTTTCGTGTTCTCTCCGCTTCCGACAAGGAACGACCACCCTTGCTCAATTCCAGATTTTCCGAACTGCTCGACGTAGCGCGTTTTCTTTGCCATTGCCAATTCGGCTGTTTCGCGTGGGTCAATGCTGACCGTGAGGATTTGGTAATCTTTCGCAGGCACAAGGTCAAGGGCTTTCGCGCTGTTGCATACGCCGTTGAGCATTAAGCCGCATAGCATCGGGCATCGGTAATACGCAAGCGTGAGAAGCACAGGTCTTTTTCCGTCAAAATAGTCGCCAAGTTTGACCGTCTTGCCATATTCGTTTGTAAATTCAAGGTCTTTGGGCAACGACGTGCCGAGATGCTCCTCGACATCAATGCCTTTGAGTTGGCTTGGATTTTCCATGACGACTTGTGCATGCGCGTTCGCCATTATCAAACTTACAAAGAACAACAGGGCGGTTCTGTTAGCAATGTTCTTGACGATGCTATTCATCGCGTCTGCCGAAAGTTGTAATGCGTGCCATGTCGCGCTGTTCGCGGAGCAGTCGTTGTGTGTTGGCTTGCAAGCGTTCACTTTGCTGTTGCTTTTCAGGCGAAGGATGTTGTTCATTTTCCGCTCTGCTCTCTTTTTTCGTATTCATAGCGAACTCCTTAAGGATAGTGTTCTTAGAAATGTAATTTGAAATCGGACTGGAACGGCTAATTCTTATTTTTTGCGGTTTTATCCTTCACGGTCTTGTCTTTTGCCGTTTTTGCGTTTGCGGCTTTTGATTCAACTGACGCAGGTTGTGATTCTTTCAGCCGTCTTTGATAGTCTTCGGTCGCAAGCAGTTTCATTGCTTCGCCGATTGGGATTTGATAAATACCGTCTTTTTCATTGATGAGTTTATAGGCATTGAGCCGTTCTTCTTCGCGGGCGCGCGCGTCGCGATAGGTCGATGAGACGACCGCATTCGCCGTTTGAATTTGCGCTTCCTTGCGGGCGGTGAAGTATTCAGATAGAAGGAACATAATCGTTCCAATCGTGATAGAGCCGATGATAAACATGATGATAATCACGCGGGCGTTGACATCTTCTTTTTCGTAATCGCTTTCCGCCATGAACAATTTCGGTTCTTCGGGTAAGTTTTGCATCGGCGTTTTCACGGTTTCAGTTGTTTCGGTCATGTGTGCTCCTAATCAGTTTAAGCGTTTTTGAGGTGAATTGAGGCTTCGATTCTCGGGTCGCCGACGGGCACGACGGAAGCAGACGTGAGGCGATTCCAGACGAACCACATAAACAGCCCGCCAATGCCGACGAAGGTTGCCAAGTGTTGCCATGAAAAATGCAAGCCGTGATGTGCATCCGGATTAATGATGTTGAATGTTGGCATGATAATCCAGTAGAGGTCGACGAACTCCATCAAGAGAAACCAACTGGCGGCGATTTTCATCACCGTGAGATTTCGTTTTGAGGCGCGGAAAATCAACACGAGGAATGGGAGAATGAAGTGTCCGATAACAAGAAACATGCTGACATATTGCCAGCCGTGTTCCCAACGATGTTTATACCATATCGTTTCTTCGGGAATGTTGCCATACCATATCAGCATAAATTGCGAAAAGCCGATATACGCCCAGAAGACTGTGAAGCCAAACATGAGTTTGCCCAAGTCGTGATAGTGTTCAATCGTCATCACTTCGCCGAGTTTGCTTTTGCCACGCAGATACATTGAAAGGAGGACGACAAAGGCAAGCGTCGCCCACCAACTGCCCGCAAAGAAATACACGCCGAAAATAGTTGAAAACCAATGTGGGTCGAGCGACATCAGCCAGTCAAACGCGGCAACCGTAATGGAAAGTGCGAACACAATCATGCTTGGCGCGCTGACGCTGCGCATTTTTTCGGTAACATCTTTTCCGTCGTCTTGCGCAAGCGAGGCTTTGTAGAGCGTCCATGCAATCAGCGTCCAAACGCCGAAGTAAATGTAGGCGCGAATGGTAAAGCCTATCGGGTTGAGCCAAGCGGACTTGTGTTGCAGAAGCGGGTCGTTAGCGACGGTTTCTTCGTGCGACCATTCGTAAAGGTCGTGCATGCCCAGCACAATCGGAATGAAGAGAATTGCCATCATCGGAATAGCGGACGCCAGCGTTTCAGGGATTCGGCGAATCACAATGCTCCACTCTGCTCCGACAAGATGATGAATCATAGTGAAGAACAATCCGCCTAAGGCAATCGCCATCCAAAACATAAAGGCAACGAGATAGGCGAAATAAAATGTTTTGTGGTCCATAAACACGCCCGCCACGCTTGCGACTGCCCCTGCTACACCGACGCCCAGCGCGACCGTGCCGAACTTACTTTCGCCTGTCAATTTGAAGTTTTCTGCACTCATTTTAGTTGTCCAATTTTATTAGTTGTCCAATTTGAGGTTCTCTATTGACTTTTATTTCAGGTCATTACTGCTTAACCTGCAACTCACGGCGCATGCTTTCAGGCACATCGGCAACGGTTGCATGTTGGCTTCGTTGAAGTGCGCGAATGTATGCCACAATCGCCCAACGGTCTTCAACCGAAATTTGACTGCGATACGACGGCATATTTCGGATTCCGTTTGTAATGGTCAGGTAGATGTGTCCGTCGGGCACATTGCGCAAGCGATTGTCGTGATAGGTCGGTGCGGGTGTGTATCCGCGTTCAACCACTGTGCCTTTGCCATCGCCGACGCGGCTGTGGCACGGCGCGCAATAAATGTTGTAGCGTTCTTGCCCGCGAAGCATCGTTTCCATTGTGTAGGCGACGGGCGCAATTCGCACGGTATCGCCATCTTTGGTTTTACCTTCGTAGTATGCAACGTCATCGCGCAAATAGCCTCGTGCCACTGTTCCCAAGACGGGCAAGCGCATGGCTGAACCGTCTTCAAAAAACGGATTTTGTGCTTGCGCCTTATACTTTTCTTGGCTATACATATTTTGCAGCAAGCGAATCGGCGGGTCTTCTTTCGGCAAGCCTCGCATACACCCTGAAAGAATTGCGCTTACGCTCAAAACAACAATCCCTATTTTTTTCATTGTCTTTAACTCCGTTTTAATTCTGTTGTGCTAATTCTTCATCAAGCGGACGGTGAATGATTTCAATGTTTTTTCCGCCAATGTTTTGGAAAAACTGCTTGACTTCACGGACGTTGAACTTTTCGTCCCACACAAAAATCGCGGCGAAAAATCCGTCGTCGCTGGCTTTCTTGGAAAAGTTATCCGAGTAAAACATCGGGTGAAAAAATCGCGGCATGCGGTTAAGCGCAAACATTCCCACCATTGCCGTAAATCCAGAAAGAATAACGGTCAGCTCGAATGTGATAGGAATAAATGCAGGCAAGGCAAAGAGGGGTTTGCCTGAATAAACAACGGGATAATCTACCGCGCTCGTCCACCATTGCAAGAGCAACGCGCCGGTACAGCCGATTGCGCCCGCAGCAAAGACAATAAAGCCGAGAGGCGATTGCTTCAAGCCCATGGCGTCGTCCATGCCATGAATCGGAAAAGGCGAATAGACTTCAAAGCGTTTGTAGCCTGCATTGCGAATTTTTTCAGCCGCTTCCAAGAGCGCGCCTGAATTCTCAAACTCAGCAACCACGCCTTCGGCTTCTTCCTCAATCAAAATTTCTAATGCCTTCGCACTCGTTGCATCGGCTTTCTTTTTCAGTTCTTCTGCGGATTGAGATTTAATTTCATTCATGTTTTCATTCATAGGTTAGTGTCCTCCGTTTTTCGTTGCAAGTTCTGCGACTTTCTCGACTTGATGGGTTTTGTGCTCGTTGCCATGTCCGTTTAGCGCATGGTCAGGATGATGCGGATTTGCGTGCGGCAAGACACCTTTGACCTCCGACATTGCAACCATTGGCATATACCTCAAAAAGAGAAGAAAAAGCGTCATGAACAGTCCGATTGAGCCGACAAAGCATGCCACATCGTAAATCGTTGGATTGAAGTATTTCCAGCTCGAGGGCAAAAAGTCTTGCGAGAGCGAAGTAACCGTAATGACGAACCGCTCAAACCACATGCCGATATTGACGAAAATCGAGACGATAAAACTCACGGTCAAATTTGTGCGCATCGATTTAATCCAGAACACTTGCGGAATAATCACATTACACGTAATCATTGACCAATATGCCCACCAATAAGGACCTGTCGCGCGTTTAATGAAAATCGAGGCTTCGTAAGGATTGCCGCTATACCACGCGATAAAGAACTCGCATCCGTAAGCGTAGCCGACCATCATGCCTGTAACCATGATGATTTTGTTCATGTTGTCGATGTGTCGCTCATTGATGATTTGTCTGACTTGCGGGAACATCCAATAGGTGATAATCACCAGCGTCATGACCATCGCAAAGCCTGAAAAGATTGCTCCAGCGACGAAGTAAGGTGGGAAGATGGTTGTGTGCCAGCCGGGAATAATGGATGTTGCAAAGTCAAACGAGACGATGGTATGCACCGAAAGCACGAGTGGCGTAGAAAGTCCGGCGAGAATCGTGTAAGCGCGTTCGTAGTGTCGCCATTGGCGATTGCCGCCCCGCCAGCCGAGCGAGAAAAGTCCGAGCAAAGTTCTTCGAATGCCGGGTTTGGCGCGGTCGCGCATCGTGGCAAGGTCGGGAATCAATCCGACATACCAGAACATAATCGAGACCGAAAGATAGGTTGAAATCGCGAACACGTCCCACATCAGTGGCGAGCGGAAGTTCACCCACATCTGCATAGAGTTCGGAAGAGGCAAGAACCAATAGGCGTGCCAAATACGCCCCATGTGAATGAGCGGAAACATGCCTGCGCAGATAACGGCGAAAATCGTCATCGCTTCCGAGAAGCGGTTAATCGATGTGCGCCACTTTTGTCGGAAGAGAAACAAGACAGCAGAAATCAGCGTCCCGGCGTGCCCGATACCGACCCACCAGACGAAGTTCGTAATGTCCCACGCCCAGCCGACCGTCGTGTTGTTTCCCCAAATCCCAATCCCTTTCCAGATGAGGTATCCAATCACGGCAAGATACATTGCCATAAGTGCGAAGGAAATTCCGAAGAGTATCCACCAAAGGCGCGGCATTTTGCCTTCAGGAACACCACAGATTACTTCGGTAATTGTGTTGAAGCACGGCTTGTCGTTGATGAGCTCAGGCTCAGGTACATAGACATGATGATGCCCGTTGTGATGCTCTTGTTTCAGTGTTGCTGTTTCCATACTCAATTGGAGTTAGATGGTTTAATAGTGCCTGTATGGTCGTGCGTTGTTTGAGTGCCAAATCGTCTCGACCTAATAATTTTCTAAATCGCGTTTCTTTGTTTTTGGTGGCTGTGCTTTGGCTGTGTTTGGTTTTCCGTCATACATTTTTCGGAACTCAGCGACCGTAAAGCCGATGCCACCTACAAGCAGAAGCGTTACAAACACACCAATAATTAAAATTGCCGTATCGCTCATTTAGTAATCTCCTTCCCGCTTTTGCGACTGCGCTAAAGTTCGCGTAAACGCACTTCGGAAATAGAGCGCGAGTGCAACGCCGCCTGTTACCCAAATCGCCACCAATGCGCCGGCTTCTTGTTCGTCGGCAAAAAACCAGAGATAATTCGCAACTGTAAATGCAATTGCAATGCCTGCCAAGAAGAAAAAGTCGAACCCGTGCAGACTGCCGGCTTTGGCTTCTTGAACGGCGAGAAACGCACCCGCCAGAATCAAGAGAAACACAAAGCCACCAATGCCGAGTATGAGTGATTCAATTGCCATTCTTTCTTGTCATTTTTTTGCTTGCCCAGTTGTTGCGATGTTTCGGAAATAAATGCCGAGTATCAAATTCGTTGGCACCCAGAGGCTGACAAAAAACGCGCTATCGAGCATCATTTTTTTCTCTTCTGCGCTGGGCGCTCCGCTTGCAGCAATCAAGAGATAATTTGCCAAGAGAAACGAGATGAACGTTGCTGCAAAGAAGAGCCAATCGTATTTCTTGAACATAGTTTGATACCGTTTATGATTGAATTATCCAATCGCATTTTTTTCCAACTCTGGATTCGGATTGCGCAATTTTGCCAAATACGACGTGCGTGGCTTGACGTTGAGTTCTGCGAGCAAGTCGTAGTTGCGCTTTTGGCGTTTCATTTGCGAGACCTTGCTGTTCGGGTCATTGATGTCGCCGAAGACAATGGCTTGCGTCGGGCAGGATTGCTCGCAAGCAGTTTTAATTTCGCCGTCTGCAATCTCTCTGCCTTGATTTTTCGCATTGATTCGTGCGCCTGCAATGCGTTGGTAGCAATAGTTGCACTTTTCCATTACCCCTCTGAATCTTACGGTTACATCAGGGTTCATGGCCATTTTTACTGTTTCGGGCACGCCACCGTCCCATACAGGATTATCGGTTACATAGTTGAAGTAATTGAAGCGGCGCACTTTATACGGACAGTTGTTAGCGCAATAGCGTGTGCCGACACATCGGTTATAGACCATGGCGTTGATGCCGTCTTCGGTGTGTGCTGTAGCGGCGACGGGGCAAACTTGTTCGCACGGCGCATTTTCGCATTGTTGGCATGCCACAGGTTGATAGACCATTTCGGGCGTTTCAAAGTCGCCTGCGAAGTAGCGGTCGATGCGAATCCAGTGCATTTGTCTGCCTCTGCGCGTTTGCTCTTTGCCCACAACGGGAATGTTATTTTCAGATTGGCATGCAATCGCACAGGCGTTGCACCCAATGCACGCATTGAGGTCAATCGTCATGCCCCATTGATGCCCTTCGTCGTGCTTGTAAGGACGCTCGAAGAGTTTGACTTCTTCATACTTGATGAGTTTTTCTTTAACAAAATCGGGCTGTTTGAGGTATTGGTCTAAGGTGCCTTCGATGACAATAGATTCGCGTCCATCGAGCGAGCCTTGATTTTGTGTCGTTGCAAGTATGTAGTTTTTGCCTGTGCGCTCTGCGGTTCCGTTTTGAATGTCCATTCCGTTCAGTGTGCGCAAGGCATAGCAGTTGAAACCGATGTTGTTTCCGACATTGCCTGCGGCTTTGCGTCCGTAGCCAAGCGGAAGCGTAATGCTATAATCGGCTTGACCGGGCACAATCCAGACGGGCATTTCAAGTGCTCTGCCCTGAACGATGAGTTTGACGACTTCGCGCTCCATGTCGTTGAGGTGTGAGCGTTCGCCTTCGGGTGCATAAACGCTTTCGCCTTTTAAGCCGAGTTCTTTGGCGGTTTTCAGGCTCATGAGCGCGGCGTTATCCCAAGCGAGTTTTGTAACGGCTCCGGGCAGTTCTTGAAGCCACGCGTTGTTCGCAAAGCGACCATCAAAGGTGGATTCAGACGGCAGAAAGACGAACTCCAACGAACTCACATCGGGGGCTTTGGTTGAAAATGGATTTCGTTGAATTGCCTGCGACAGCGCGTCAGAATTGAGCGTAATTGGTTTTGTATCGTTTGCTATTGTGAGCACGCCTTCGTGCAGGGCTTTCTTCCAATTTTCTTCGAAGCCGAGTTCGCCGATGCGCTGTTTCCAAGTTTGGCGCACGAGGGTATATCCTGACTCTTCCAAGCCTGTGTTGATGACATTGAGCAGCTCGATGTTGCTCTTGCCTTTGTAGAGCGGCGCAATAAGCGGCTGAATCGGACTAATTGTGCCATTGGCGGAAATCGCGTCGCCCCATTGCTCGAGATAATGCGTTGCGGGAATATGCCATGTGGTCAGTTGTGCAGTTTCATCGCGATATAAACCCCAGTGAATCGTGGTTTTGACTTTTTTGAGCGCACTCTCAAAGTTCAAATCTGCTGGCGCATCATAAACAGGATTGCCACCCAGTATCAAAAGGGTTGAGATTCTCCCAGCGTTTATGTCTTCGACTAATGCAACGAGACTCTTGCGGCTTGGAACAGCAGCGTCTTTGATGGGACGATAGGACACCGTGGTGCCCACATTCTTCAACGCCGAGTTGATTGCTGTAACTAATGCGTGCACTTCTGCTGATTGGTGCCGCCCTGCCACCACGAGCGACGCGCCACGATTTTGAATCAAATCTTTGGCAACGGCTGAAATCCACTTTTTGTCGAACGGATGGGTTGCATAGTTACCGAGTGAATTAGCGGCAGGAACATCGACACCTTGCGCGTTGAGTTCCAGCGCAAGTGCCGCTGTGAATGCGCCAATCAAGCACGATTGCAATTTCAATCGATGGTCAGCCATGCCGCCCGTTACGCTGAACGTGCTTTCAACAACATAGAGGCGATTCATTTGGTCTTTTTCCGACTCGACGCGCCGTCCATCGGCAAAGCCGCGTGCGTTCATCACATTTTCAGACTCGCGCAAAAAGCAATCCGCATCGAGCGAAAGAATGACTTTGGCTTTGCTGAAATCGTAAATCGGTTGAAGCAGTTCGCCCGTTGCAAGTTGAATGCCGTTGAAGATATTTTCATCGCTGACGGCTTCATAGACAGCCACTTTGGCATTGGGATAGGTCGCCATAAATTCGTTCATCAAGCGCGAGAGCGTTGGCGAAGCAAACGATTCGGTTAGTATTGCCAAGCCTTCTCCGCTATTGGCTTTGAAGTCGAGGTGCTGTTTGCGCCAGAAGGTAACAAACTCCCCAAATGACGATTCGCTGCCATTTTTGTAGACTGCTTTTGAGCGGTCGGGGTCGTAAAGTCCGAGAATCGAGGCTTGAACGAATGTATTAGTGCCGCCAGTTGAGGACGGATGTTTTTCGTTGCCTTCAATTTTCGTCGGTCTGCCTTCATTACTTTTGACGAGCACGCCGTAGGCGGAAAGTCCAAACGGCATGGTGGTGGCATAGTAGTTCGCAATGCCTGGCACAATTTCTTCGGGCTGTTTGACATAAGGCACGATTTTCTCGACGGGTCGTCGGCACGCGGAAAGCCCTGCCAGTGCAAACGACGCTGCCATAATGGTTAAAAATTTTCGGCGCGAAAGGCTGTCTTTCATGAGTTCTAACTCTGCCGCACCTTCGGGATATTCGCTTTCGACCCAACGGCGAAATTCAGGCGAGTTGGAAAGTTGTTCGGCACTGCGCCAATACTTTTTTGCGTTTGAATTTTCTTCTGCGGTAACAGGTTTCGGTGTGCGCTTCATATTACAACTTGATTACAACTTGATGTTTGTTACGGATTTTATCGATGGCACGCGCCGCAATCGACGGGCGGTTTGATTTTCTTTTCGGCAATGAGTTTTGCCGCAAATTCGGTTTGATTAGCAGGTGCAACCCAATCCATATTCGTTATCTCGCTCTTTGGGCGCAAGTGTGGTTCAGGATTACGATGGCAATCCAAGCACCAGCCCATTGAAAGCGGTTCAACTTGCGAGACGCCGCGTTCGTCCATTTGTGCCACATTGCCATGGCAACTCTTGCATCCCACGCCAACATTGACATGAACGCTGTGGTTGAAATAGGCAAAGTCTGGAACCTTATGCACCTTTACCCACTCGATTGGTTTGTTCGTGGCGTAGCTTTCGCGCACGGGCAGGAGTTTTTCGCTCTTCGGAAGAACTTGCGTGTGGCAGTTCATACAAGTTGAGGTCGAAGGCACACTCGCATGCGCCGACTTTTCAACGCCGATGTGGCAATAGCGACAGTCCATGCCTAAATCGCCTGCATGCAACTTGTGGCTATATGGGACAGGCTGTTTCGGGCGATACCCGACTTCCAAATACTTCGGCGACCCGAAATACCAGAACCCAAACGACACCACAGCAACCGTCGAGAGAACCCCTGCAATCAAAAACATTGGGATTTTATTCGTCCACTTCGGAAAAATTTGTGCCATACTGCTTTCAGTGTGAGTTAGAACGTTGATTAAAAATTTTCAAAACAACATTTGAACAATCCTATCCAAAATCAATGCGGCAAATAAGCCGAAGAGATAGGTAATTGAAAAGAAAAAGAGTTTTTTGGCGGATTGCTCCGAATAATTCTGCCACGTTTCCCAGTTGCGCTTGATGAACATCGCGCCAAGCAATACAGAAGCGACATCGTAAATCCAACCGCTGTGAATGACGGCGAGCCAAAGGCTTGCCAGCACCGTGAAAATCGTGTAGGCGAACATTTGCTTCAGCGTCTCTCTTTCGCCTTTGACGACGGGCATCATCGGCAACTCGGCTTTGATGTAATCGTCTTTGCAATAAAGTGCCAATGCCCAAAAGTGCGGCGGTGTCCAAAGAAAAACGATGAGAAAAACGAGAACAGGCTCGAGGGTAATTTCTCCTGTAATGCCTGCCCAAACGCCGATTGGTGCCATTGCCCCTGCTATGCCCCCAATGACGATATTCTGTGGCGTGTTTGGTTTCAGCCAAAGCGTATAGAAAAATCCGTAGAAGAGAATCGTGCCCAGCGAGAGCATCGCGCTCAGCCAGTTGAACATCAAGCCGAAAATCAATACCCCAATTACGCCAATAATGATGATGAAAATGAGTGCGTTGGTTGGTTGAATTTTGCCTTGTGGAAGTGGGCGACGCTTTTGGGTGCGTGCCATTTTCGCGTCAATGTCGCGTTCAAAAAATTGATTGAGGGCATTAGCACAACCGCCTGTAAGATAAACCGCGAGCAGAATCGCGCCGCACTTCATCGGGCTGGAAAGCATCGACCCCTCAATAAACAGGGCTACTGCACCAGATAGCACGACTAAGAGCATAATCGTCGGCTTCGTTAAGAGAAGATAATTTCCGACGGTCTCCAAAAAGTCGTTCTTGTGAATTAACGCGGCGTTCTGCATCGTTCTTTCCATACTGCTATGCAGTCAAAGACTGCGTTTCTGAAACGATGAGATTAACTTACCGACGGTGAGAAGCGTATCGGTGCACCTGTGCAATGATGAGAAATGCGGCAATGTAGAATGGGACAACATTACTGGCACTGATATACTACTCATCTTTTTTGTCGGCAAATTGTCTCCTTGGCAATTTGCTTGTTCATCTTTAATGTTCTCCCGTAATGTTATTCTCCTAAATTTTAACCTAAACTAACTCTTGTAACTTGCGCCAATAATACAAAGAAACGAATTGATTTGCAAAGCAGCTTTGAAAGTTTTTTCAAGTTTCTTGTAAGTGCTTGTCATATCAAGCGTTTATCTGTGTCTTCGACAAATTGGCTCTGAACATTTTACAGATTGTTGTAGGTTTCTCTATCTTCGCGCTTCAACGCAATTACTTATGCGCTATACATCACAAGCCATAGAAGTTCTCGTCGAGGAGTTTGCCAAGTTGCCGGGCATAGGAAAGAAAACGGCGCAACGGCTCGCGCTTCACATTCTTCGCGAAAAAACGGAAGACGTTGAACGCTTCGCCAAAGCCTTGCTCGACGCCAAAGAAAAAGTCGTCTATTGCGTCGAATGCCAAAACATGACCGACAATACTGCCAATCCCTGCATCATTTGCACCAGTCCGAAACGCAACCGTTCATTGATATGCGTGGTCGAATCGCCGAGCGATGTGATTGCGTTTGAAAAAACGAATCAATACAGCGGACTTTATCACGTCTTGCACGGCGTTATTTCTCCGCTCGATGGGATTGGTCCTGACGACTTGAAGGTTAAGGAATTGCTTGCGCGGCTTTCCACAGAGAAGGGACAGCAAGTCAAAGAAATTATTCTTGCGCTGAATCCGACCGTCGAGGGCGAGACGACGGTTTTGTATCTGACGCGGCTTTTGAAACCGCTTGGCTTGAAAGTTTCTCGCATTGCACGTGGCATTCCGATTGGAAGCGAATTGGAATACACCGACGAAGCCACACTCACGCGCGCCCTCGAAGGCAGAGCCGAAATCAATTAAGGCAGAGCCGAAATCAAGTTAATCAACTTTTAGTTAGTCGACTTGTTGGAGCAACGCATAGACCTTTCCCAAAGCAAGAAACCCAAGCATCAATTCGCGTTTCATTTCTCTTCGCTCAAAAATCTCGATGCTCTTTGCGATGTAGGCTTTGGCTTCTGCGATGCGATTTTCTTCACGACAAATTTTTCCCAAGCCGTATAGCGCGATGGCAACGCCTGCTTCTCTTCCCGCGTCTTGATAAAACCGCTCCGCTGTTTCGTAACACGATTTTGCTTCTTCTCTCTTGCCTAAATTCCCCAGAACGTTGCCCAAGTTGATGTAACTTGATGCGAGCGAGGTCGGCGAGGCAAACTTCTCTTTGAGTTTGAGACTTTTCTCGAAGACTTCTTTTGCATACTCATAGTCGGCGCAGTCTGCATACACCACGCCAAGATTGTTAAGCGAGATGGCAATTTCTTTTTCGTCACCGAGTTTTTCTCGCAAGTCCAACGCACGTTGATGATATTCCAACGCAGTGGGATAATCGGAGAGGTTGTAATACACATTGCCGAGATTGCTTAGCAGTGTGGCAAGGGCTTTCGTGTTGCCAATGTCCGTCCAGATTTTCAGGCTTTTCTGATAAGCGTCCAACGACTTTGCATAATCGCCGAGCGCGAGTGCGATATTGCCAATCATGTTCCAAGAAGATGCCACGCCTGCCGAATCGCCGATTTGTTCATAGAAGGTTTTGGCTTGCTCGACGGTCTTTTCCGCAGATTGAAAGTCGTTCATGCGATAGAGTGCAGCGCCTTTGGCGTAGAGTGCTTCGGCTCGCGCGTTCAAGTCTCTTTCGCTTAAATGCTTCAAGGCTTTTTCAGCGATTGCGATTGCCTGTTCAGGTTCGGTTTCGCACAGTTCTCGCGCTTGCGACAACCAACTTTCGATTTCTTTTCTATCTTGCATTTCTCTTTTGAATTTTTGAACGCCAACTCTTGATACAAAGATACCTGAAATGAAACACGTCATCTTTATCGTTTCTCTTCTGCTTGTCGCTGCAACGCTACTCGGTTACTTCGTCTATCGTAAGAACACTTCCACAGATGAACAAGCACTTTATGCCGAGCGCATTGCACGCAAGGCAAATAAAAAGCCTGACCTTGTCAATGGCTTTGCGGGCGCGGCGTTTGAGTGGTGGTATGGTCAGCGTGCCTATCCAAACGAATTGATTGATTACAAGAAGTTTGAACAAGCCTACCAATACAGCAAGAGCGAACTGGTTGCCCTTCGCTCGCCTGATAGCACGGTTTGGCAAAGCTTAGGACCGAACAATGTGGGCGGACGCACGCGCGCCATTGCCATTCATCCGCTTCACCCCGATACGATGTGGGCAGGCGCGGCGTCAGGTGGCTTGTGGAAAAGCACAACGGCAGGGGCAGGCGCAAACGCTTGGCAATATGTTGAAACAGGCTTTCCATCGGTCTCGGTCAGCGCGATTGCGATTGATACAACGAATCCGAATGTGATGTATATCGGCACCGGCGAGTTTCGTCGATACAATCAACCGGGAATGGTTGGCACGCCTGGTGCAAGAGCCACTTATGGCATTGGCATTTTGAAAAGCACCGATGGCGGAAACACTTGGTCGCAAACCGGCTTGAACTGGTCGCTCGAAGAATACAAAGCCATTCAACGCATTGTCATTAACCCCAAAAATTCACAAACGCTTTACACGGCAACGAGCGACGGCGTCTATAAATCTACAAACGGCGGCGCAACTTGGACGCTCTCGCTTAATGTGCCTGCGGCGATGGACATCGTCATCAATCCGATTGATACCAGCGTGCTCTATGCGGCGTGCGGACAACTCAACACCGCACCGAATCCCGGACTTTACAAAACCACTGACGCAGGCGCAACTTGGACGAAACTTTCAGGCGGACTTCCGACAACAAACTTCGGCAGAACCGCACTTGCGCTTTACGCCGCACCACGCTTTATAGGCTACACCGAAGTCGTTTATGCTGGTATTGGTCATGCACAAACGCGCGGCGTGCATGGCGTTTATCGCACTACAAACGGCGGCACCACTTGGACGCTTCAATCTACCGAGCAATACGCCGCCTCTCAATCGTGGTATGACAATGCGATTGCCGTTCACCCCGAAAATCCAAACATCGTGTTCGCCAGCGGATTGGACTTCTACAAATCCACCGATGGTGGCACCACCCTCGTTCGCAAATCGCAATGGTATGCTTACTTTCAAGGCGTAGTTGAGCCCGGCGGCGAAGAAGGTTCGCCCGTTTATGCCCATGCCGACCATCACGCCATCGTCTTTCACCCCTTTAATCCTAACCGCATGTTTCTTGCCACTGACGGCGGCATCTTTGAAACCACCGATGGCGGCGAAACTTTCAGAGGTCGCAACGGCGGATACCAAACCACACAAATTTACAACGGCTTTGCCTCTTCCCTTTCCGATTCCAATCTCGCTTACGCAGGTTTGCAAGACAACGGCACGCTCAAATACGAAGGCACACGCGCTTGGAACAAGGTCTTCGGCGGCGACGGCGGCTGGTGTGCCATCAACGCTCAAAACACTCAAACCGCCTACCTTGAATACGTTTATCTCGACATCTACCGAACCACTAATGGCGGCGCAACTTGGACAAGTGCCACTAACGGCATCGAAGGCGGCTCGAGCAATGCCAATTTCATTGCGCCTTTCATTATCTCGCCCTCTAACCCGAACATTCTTTATGCAGGCGCCACCAAAATTTTCAAAACCACAGACGGCGGCTTGAACTGGTTTGCGACAAATAACAACCAAGCCATCAACGGCAACCGCACTTCCGCTATGGCGATTTCTTGGACAAACCCCGACACGCTTTACGCCGCCACAGGCACTTCCACCGCAACCACTTCCAACGGATTGTGTGAAGTCTTCTTTTCGTCAAACGGCGGCGCAACATGGGTAAATCGCACTCAGCCCGGCATGCCCGACCGCTACCCGACCGACCTTTACGTCGACCCACGCGATAGCAAAATCGCTTACCTTACTTATTCAGGCTACGGCAATCCGCACATCTACAAAACCACTAACGCTGGCGAAACTTGGCAAGACATTTCAAGCAACTTGCCCGATATTCCCGTCCAATGCGTTGCGCTCGATGGCGACTTTCCTGACGATGTTTATATCGGCACAGATTTAGGCGTTTATCGTCGCTTGAATGGCGGCGTGTGGGAACTTTGGGACCAAGGCATGCCAACGGCAATGATTTTAGATTTACAGTTCTCTCGACCGAATCGCACCATGCGTGCGGCAACTTTCGGCAATGGCGTCTATGAACGCAAACTCCGTCCGATTGGACAAGTTTCTGCGCCGACCCCGACGCCTTCAAAAATTTCTGATTTCACTTTGGAGCAGAATTATCCTAACCCATTTAATCCGACGACGACCATTCGCTACGCGATTCCAACCGCAGGTCAGGTTCGCTTAGAGCTCTTCGACGTGCTCGGCCGCAAGGTCGCCACGCTCGTCAATCAACGCCAAGCAGCAGGCACGCACACCTACACGTTGAATGCCGCTCGCTATGCGCTAGCGTCAGGGACTTACTTTTATCGCTTGCAGGTCGGCAATCAAGTAGAAACGAAGAAAATGATGCTGGTTAAGTAGGGTCTGACAATTGAACAGGCAGGTTCTAAACCGAACTTGCCCTCTTCGGAAAGTTGTCTCTATCCCCATCTGCCTTAAATCTTCTGGAAATCAGATTTTCGTAATACGATAAGTAATCCTACTTTTCAACTCGGAATCCAATTTACTTACTTTTTTACTACTTCTCTCTTTACAATTCCGCTCTTGTAATACTTTTTGTAATCTCATAACTATTTTTCAAGTAGTCGTAAAGCGTCAAAAGCGAGGCACGGTTCTTGATTGTTTTGAGAGGGATTACAACTTTTTTCAATTTAGAACATTAGCGCTACACCATGACGACATCACCGCGAAAAATTTTGTGTATTGACGACGAGCCGACGCATTTGGTGCTTCTCAGTCAAGTTTTAGCAAAAGAGGGGTTTGACATTATGGCGACTTCCAGTCCAGAAGAAGGTCTTGCTTATTGCCGTGAGAATCGTTACGATGCAGTTTTGACGGACTATCAAATGCCGTCGCTGAATGGGCTTGAGTTTTTAATTTCGCTCCAACAGTTTGATGATGCGCCGCCCGTTGTGATTTTGACAGGGCATGGAAGCGAAGAAGTTGCCGTTAAAGCCATGAAGTTTGGAGCAATAGATTACATCGTCAAAGATGAGAAGAAAGGATACTTAAAATTGCTCGGCGTTACGCTTCGTCAAGCAATTGAACTTCATGAGGCGCGCCTTGCAAGCAAGAAAATGATTGCCGAGCAAGCCAAACTTTTGAGCGAACTGCAAATGGCACTGGCAAATGTTAAACGCCTCTCAGGCTTGGTTCCGATTTGTTCATCATGCAAAAAAATTCGAGATGATAAAGGCTACTGGAATCAGATTGAAGCCTATCTTCAAGAAAATTTACAGATGGAATTTACGCACGGCATTTGCCCTGAGTGCTTAGAAAAACTTTACTCTAAAAATTTACTCTAAAAAGCGTCTCTGAAAAACGACCCATGAAAGGGAACTTAGAGATACGTTCTGCACGGCGGAACTCCGTTCATCAACTTTTTTCTCGCGCAGGATTGATTTTAGTCGGATTTTTTGCGCTGCTCATGGCAGGGTTGCTGTTGCTCAATCTCTATGCCGCTTCAGAGCAAGCACAGCGGCAAAATGAAATTCTGCTTGTGGAACGATTGCGGCTTTTGTCACAACAAATTCCCAAAGTGATTTATGATATAGAACGACAAAAGTCAGAGATGCCCGTTGTAAAACTTTCACGCACTTCACGCGACGAGTTGCATCAAAGCATTCGGTTTATTGACGAAATTCTTTTGACGCTTAAAACAGGTGGCGCCATAAGATTTGATTATTTTCGTTCAACCACGTTTGCCCCGCTTCGCTTGGCAGAGTCGCACGATGCGCTTGAAAAAATTGATTCTCTTTGGCGTGCCTATAAGCCTCACCTACTTCTTCTTTGGAACGCACGTGATTCACTTTCCACAACGATGCTTTCCGACATTGCTTGGACAGTTAGCGATTATCAAAGCGATTTTTCTCACGCTGTCAATGCTCTGCTCTTGGACATAGAGCACTCTGCTCAAGCGCAAAATCGCCAACATCATCTTTGGCAACTTGTTTTAGTTCTGCTTTCTATCCTAGTGTTTGTGTTGTTGTTGTTTGTATTGTTTCGCCAATTGAGTGGTTTGCAAACAAATCTCTTGCAGTTAGAGTCAGACCGCATACTCAATCAGCAACGACAAGCCAATCTTGAAGCCGATTTCAAAACTTGTTTCGAGCACTCCACAAATTTGATTTTTCAAGTTGATGAGGAGCGAAGACTACTTTCAGCCAATCCTGCTTTGTGTAATGCACTTGAATACCGTGAAACTGACCTTCGTTCCTTGACGATTGACGACCTACTTGCTGAAGACAATCGTGATTATTTTCAAGCATTTTTTAACCGCACAGTATCGTCCGCTCAATCCTCTAAATTTGAAATCATATTTGTCAGCAAGAGCGGCAGGCGCGTTCTAGCCGAAGGGCTGTTGGTTCAGGTGTTTGACTATCGATACCGCATTAAAATTCAGGGCATCTTTGAAGATGTTACCGAAAAGCGTCGGATAGAATCTGAAGCGTCCGACCTTTATCACAACGCGCCATGTGGCTACTACACGCTCGACTCAAAAGGCTACTTTACGCGCATCAACGATACGGCATTGCGTTGGCTTGGCTATGAACGCGATGAACTCTTAGGCAAAAAACGTTTCGCTGAATTGCTCTCGCCCGACAGCCGCGCTGTATATGCTGAACATCTTGCAAAGTTTCGAGCCGAAGGCGTATTGAAAAATGTCGAGTGCGAACTCATCAAAAAGAATGGAGAGACTTTCTTCGGACTGCTGAACTCCACTGCAATTTTAGGCGACGAGGGCGATTTGATTAGTTACCACACGCTCAACGATGTCAATGTTCGCAAAGCTGTAGAAGCCAAACTCTTACAAGTTCAACTCTTCAACGAAAAAATTGTCGAAGCCGTCCCCAGCATCGTCTATATTTTCGACCTCGACGAACAGCGCAACCTTTATGCGAATAAAGACCTGTGGCAGATTTTAGGCTACTCTCCTGACGAAATAGAAGAATTTAGAGGCAATGTATTTCAAACCTTGCTTCACCCCGATGATGCCATGAAGGTTTCGCAACACTTTGCCAAACTTCGTGAAGACAAAACCAGCGAGGTATATGAGATTGAATACCGCTTGAAAGATGCACGCGGTAAGTGGCGATGGTTTCTCTCACGCGATACAGGCTTTCTGCGCAGGAAAGACGGCATCGTGCATCAAATTATTGGCACAGCACAAGATATTACGGAGCGGAAAATCAATGAAGAGCGCATCAAAAGTGCTAATCAGATTATGAACGCCATTTCCGCGAACATTCCAATTATTCTGCATCGCGTTGATAAAGACGGCGTGTTTCATAGTTCGTCGGGCTCGGGATTGGAGAAAATTGGTCGCACGGCGGCGGACTTTGTCGGAAAAACTATTTATGATGTCTTTGCGGACTCGGCTCACCTGTTCAAGAGCGTTTTTGCAGGCGGCGAGGTGCAAACCCTTTGGGAATATGGCACGCCTGAAGCGCCGATTTACTTTCAAGCCTATTACTTCCCTGATGCTTATCGTGGCGGAGCGATTGTCTTCGCCATTGATGTAACCGAGCGTCATCTTTCCGAATCTGAAATGCGCCGAGCCAAAGAGGCGGCGGAAGATGCCGTTCGTGCAAAGTCAGAATTTCTCGCGGTTATGTCTCACGAAATCCGAACACCCATGAACGCAGTGCTTGGCATGACAAGCCTTCTTCTCGACACACCGCTTAACGACGAACAGCGCAGTTATGTTGAGGCTATCAAACAAAGTGGGGATAGTCTTCTCAAAATCATCAACGATATTCTCGATCTCTCGAAAATTGAATCCCGAACCTTAGAGTTGGAGTCTACCTTGTTCAACCTTCATGACTGCGTGGCAGATGTATGTGCGTTATTCGCTGCCAAAGCCGCTGAAAAGAATTTAGACCTGATGTTTTTCATTGAAGATGATGTGCCGCCGTTTGTTCTTGGCGATGTTGCAAGGCTTCGTCAGGTGCTTGCTAATTTAATTTCAAACGCCGTTAAATTTACCCTTTCGGGAGAAGTATATCTTCATGTTTCTCGCCATGAGGCAGCGGAAAACCATGCACCGAAGTGTGTGATAAAATTCGCCGTTCACGATACTGGCGTCGGCATTGCCTACGCACAACAAGCACGCTTATTTCAACCGTTTTCCCAAGCCGATTCAAGCACCACACGCCGATACGGCGGCACCGGACTTGGACTGGCAATTTGCAAACGCTTGGTCAATCTGATGCAGGGCGATATTTGGGTTGAAAGCACGCCTGATGTCGGCTCTACCTTCACTTTCACTATTGCCGTTGAACTTCCTAACACGCTCGCCCAAAACGCATTGAGGCGCGACCTTTCGCCTCTGCATCACAAGCACATCTTGATTGTCGACGATAACGCAACTCATCGCCATATCCTTACGCAATATGCCCTTCGCGCACACATGATTCCTGAAGCTGTCGATTCTTTATGGCTCGGCTTGGAACGCCTCGCACACGCCTCCGCATTCGACTTTGCCTTGATTGACAGTTCCCTTACGCTTTTCGGACAGCGCAACTTGATTGATGAACTTCGCCAACGCTACCCGAACCTCTCTTTAATTGTCATGCACAACATTGGCGAAGATAAAACCCAAACTACCGACCAACTTGCCATTTTAACTAAGCCGGTTGTTCCAGCATCTCTTTATTCGCTCTTGCTTTCGTTCACCTCTGGTGACTCCACGCGACCGCAAAAAGCCATTAGTGCCTTCATTGACACCAATGTCTCCAAACGTTACCCATTGCAGATTTTACTTGCCGAAGATCACCCTGTCAATCAAATCCTTGCCGTCACACTCTTAGAAAAAATGGGATATAAACCTGATGTTGCAGAAAACGGTATCGCCGTCTTGAACCATCTCACCCAAAAAAAATATGATTTGATTTTGATGGATATTTCCATGCCTGATATGGACGGCTATGAAACCACCAAGCAAATTATTGAACGCTACGGCACGGCGCGACCGCGCATTGTTGCCATGACCGCCAATGCGATGCAGAACGATAAAGAGCATGCCTTGCAAGTTGGAATGGACGATTATCTCACAAAGCCGATTCAAATTCCGCGCCTCCTTGAGGTGATTCAATCCACCTTCGAGAAAATATCCTCTTCAAAAAACGACGTGCTCAGCCGAGAAATACTTCTTGACACCAACACTATCAAAATTTTATCCGAACTTTCCGAGCAAACAAACAGAAATTTAGTCAGCGAAATTATCGACCTTTTCCTCGAAGATGCCCCTGTTCAACTCAGCAAAATTTCCGATGCGATTGCCGAACAAAATTTCAAACAAATTCAGATGACATCGCATCGCCTCAAAGGTGCATCGCTCAATGTCGGGGCGAAACGCGTCGCTGAACTTTGCGGACTGCTTGAAGAAGGCGCGAGCGAAAATGTGCTTCTGTCTGACGTATGGGAAGAGTTGCAAACCGTTTTTCCTCAAACCCTTCAGCTTTTGAAATCTGAAGCTGTTTCAAGTGCATGATAGAGTCAATAGCACACAAGTTTTAACCGCTCAAACCAACTTTGAATGCAATGAAACGAACGATATTCATTGTAGATGACGAACCTACTTTCAGAGCGTTGGTCGATGCAACGCTTTCACGAGAGTATAACACGCGGCTCTTTCATGAGCCTACTTCGCTTTTGAAAGAATTAGAGAGAGAAGAGCCACATTTGATTCTCACCGATTATTCCATGCCGGATATGGACGGGATTGAACTTATCGAGAAAGTTAAATCAAAGCACCCTCACCTTCCCATCATTATGCTCACCAACTATGGCTCGATTGATGCAGCGGTTCGCGCGCTCAAAGCGGGGGCATTTCACTTTTTGGAAAAGACTTCGGCAGGCGGCGTTTCTTCCACCAACTTCACCATTCTCAAAGAACTTATCGCACGTGCCATTGAAAGTTCAACCTACAAGCACGAAGCCGAATCGCTCCGTGAAGAATTAAAACGTCTGAAATCCATTGATTTGATTGGGGAAAGCAAACCGATAAAAAGCGTCAAGCAAACACTTCTGCGCCTTGCCTCGCTTGATTCTACGGTGCTCTTGCTTGGAGAGACAGGAACGGGCAAAAATTTAGCCGCCGAATTTATCCACCAATCCTCCAAACGTGCTTCGGGCAAATTCGTCGAGATTAACTGCGCCGCCTTGCCTGAAACGCTCTTGGAAGCCGAACTTTTCGGCTACGAAAAAGGCTCGTTCACCGACGCGAAATCTTCGCGCAAAGGCTTGTTTGAATCCGCCAACAATGGCACGATTTTCCTTGACGAAATCGACTCTGCTTCGCCTTCCGTTCAAACGAAGTTGCTTTCAGTGTTGGAAAATAAACGGATTCGACGCATCGGCGGCAACGACTATATCCCAATTGACGTGCGGCTTATCTGCGCCACCAATGCCAACCTCGCCAAAAAAGTCGCCGATAAAGAATTTCGGGAAGATTTATTTTACCGCATCACCGTTATGACCGTTGAAATGCCGCCACTTCGCTCGATGGGCAACGATGTGCTTCTCTTGGCAGAGCATTTCGCAGAACACTTCGCCCACGAAATGGGCAAAGTCATACACGGTTTCACCGACGAAGCCAAAGAGAAACTCTTGTCGCATACTTGGAAAGGCAATGTGCGCGAACTTCGCAACGTCATTGAGCGTGCGATTGCCTTCGCGCCAGAAAACGAACCTATTTCCGCCGCTGATATCGTCTTCTCCTCTCGCCCCGCAGAACCCTCAACAAAGCCCGAAGACGAACTTTCAACGCACTTTTCAATCCCAATCGGCAAAAGTCTGGAAGAAATTAAAATCGCATATGTGCGAGAGATTCTGAAACGACACGGCGAAAACTACACCAAAGCCTCAAGCATACTCGGCATTTCTCAAAAGTCGCTTTGGGAACTGCGCAAAAAATACGAACTTACTTGATGGCTGTTTAGTGATTCTCAACTCTAATTTCAAACCTTCTCGATTATGTTCAGAACCATGATAGTCAGCACCTCTCTTCTTCTTGGATTCATTTTTTCAGTGTCGCAACTTTGTTTAGCACAACACATGGACAAAGCCCATCAAACTACACCTGCATACTTGAACGAACCTATGCTCTTGGAAAGTGAAAGCAAGTATAGCTTTCCTGAAACTGTTGCAAAATTGACAGCAGAAGTTGCTAAAAAGGCTTGGAAAATTTCGGTCATTCACGACTTACAGGAAACATTGAAAAAGAACGGCACCGATGTATTACCCGTCAAGGTTTTTGAGTTGTGCCACCCAAAACATTCCAGTAAAATTTTACTCAAAGACGATGAAAGAATTGTTTCGTCAGTTATGCCTTGCAGAATCAGCGTCTATGAAAAGAGCAATGGCAAAACCTATATTTCACGAATGAATAGCGGTATTTTAGCCAAATCATTTGGCGGCACTGTGGAGTCCGTCATGACGGAGGCGTCAAAAGAGGTTGAAGAAATTTTGAGCCTTCTTGTAGAAAGCAAATGATGCAGAAATCAGTATGAATTATCTGCGATTAAACATCTGCGATTAAACTTTTGCTTTTAAATCATCCATCGAGACGCGCATTTGCACATGCAATGCGCTACAAAAAGCGCGAGGATAGACAAAACATAAAGTCAAGATGCTTGCTTTCAAAATTCGTTTTTTTTACATTGGCTTAAAAACAAATTCAATACCTGAACAGTCCACTTGAAACAGTGATGACACCACAGTCCCAAAACTTACTGCTCTGCCCTTTTTGTCCACAAAATCTGCTTCAATGCAGGTTTATTTTTCAACACAAACGCACATACACGATGAACACACGGAGAAGACACACTGCGTTTTTGTTTGCATTGCTTGTGCTCATGGCATTCAGCCTGTCGAGTTTTGCACAAGAAGCACGCACAAAATCTGCTGCACCTGCAAGCGACAAAACACAGTCGCGTGCCCTTAAAGAAATGGAAGAGCAATCGCGTTTGAATCGCGAAGCGGATTTAATGCGCCAAAAGGCGATAGAAGAAAAAGCCCGCGAAGCGCGTTCGTTCAAACCCAAAGCGAAGGCAACGCCTGCGTCAAAATCGCGCTACACGCCGCCGCCACAAGGTTATGTTGCACCATCTCATCCGCGCCTTCCTGCGCCGACCTATCCCAACACCGCCAACTCCAACAGCGTCATTTTTGAAGAGAACTTCGAAGGCGTTCCCGTTACAGGCAGTCCTGCTTACACAACCGAATTGCCACCGGGTTGGGTTGCCGTTGATTTGAACGGTTCAATTGCAGGTGGATTCCCTCTTTCCTATTTTGGTCGTTGGCAAACGCAAACGAACCGCCAGCCGAACCCAAGCCGACCAGGCGGGACGAAGTCGGCGATGTATCAATGGCACGACGATGCCTCCACCCCTGGCGACGATTACCTCTTTACGCCGACCTTTCAAGCCACGGCGGGAAATAACTATCGCTTGACCTATTACTACCACTCCGCCTTTTTCTCGACCAATCCTTATTCGGAAACCTTCCGCGTGGTGCTATCCACCGATACCACCGTTGCCTCAATCATTTCCGTGATTGTACCAACCACACCGCCGATTCAAGACACATCTTGGGTGATGGGACAAGTGGAATTTCTCGCGCCACAAAGCGGCGACTTACGCATCGGCTTCCACTGCAATTCACCTGCTGACCAAGACCGTCTTTACCTCGACGATGTGAAACTTGAATCGCTTGCGCCGCCCGCTGCCAACGATTTAACC
>JBKBRB010000019.1:0-43891 GCA_046292465.1 Chloroherpetonaceae bacterium | reverse complement strand
CCAAATTACAGCTTCGCCAACACAGGCACCTTTAACGCCGGCACAGGCACGGTAACCTTCTCAGGCGGCAGCGCGCAAACCATCGGCGGCTCGCTCACCACCTTCAATAACCTAACGGTGAATAAGAGCGCAAACGCCGTTACGCTTGCAGGCTCAACCAACCAGCAAGTCAATGGCACGCTCACGCTGACGAATGGCAACATTCTCACCGGTAGCAATACGCTTGTTTTAGGCACAGCGTCCAGCGTCTCGGGCGGAAGCAACAGCAGTTTTGTGGAAGGAAATATCGAAGGGGTGTTTCCGAACTCATCTTCTACGCGACGCTATCCGTTTGGAAATGGCGGTGTCTATCGTCCTTTGGACATTACAGGACAATCAAGCGGCACATCGTCTTCGCTGAGAGGAACATTGCAAACCGGAAGCGCAACCGCCGTAACGACTTCATTTTCGGGCGGAATTGCGGCAGTCTCGGCGTTGAGATACTATTCGTTCCAAAACAGTAGCACCGCCATGACGGTCACAGCCGTGGAAAACATGCGCATCAACAGCGACGATGGGTTCGGTTCGTTCAATCCGAACAACAACGCACGCATTGCAACAACAACCTCTTCGCCTTGGCAAGAACGCACATTGGTCTCGGCACCGAATACAACGGCATTGCCAACCAGCGTAACAACAAACCCATTCAGCCAAAGTGTTGCGGCAAGCGGAAACTTCTACGTGACGTTTGCAACCGCATCAGGGGTAGATAACCCGCTACCGGTCAATTTTGGCGGCGTAAGGCTGGTTGCCAAAGACGCCCGCACAATCTCAGTGGAGTGGCAAACCGTTACGGAGCAAGATAATTTAGGCTTCATACTCTACCGAAAAGAAGCGGGCGGCGTGTGGGAAGAAATCGCGTCGTATCAAACAAACGAGACTCTGCGCGGCAAAGGCACAACGCTCGAAGAGCAAACCTACAGATACGAAGATAGACACAACCTTCAGCCAGGCAGAGCCTACACCTACAAACTCGTCAGCGTGGATTTTGACGGCACCTTGCACGAAATTCCACAAGGCGATGTTGAGCAATGGACAGTTCAGTTGCCATTTGACTACGCGCTCGACCAAAACTATCCGAATCCGTTCAACCCTGTAACGACGATTCAATTTTCGTTGGCAAAGACGGGAAAGGTTACATTGGAAATTTTCAACATCTTGGGTCAGAAGGTCGGCACATTGGTCGATGGCACATTGGCGGCAGGCGCGTATCGCTATCAATGGAACGCCACAGGAATGGCAAGCGGCGTCTATTTCTATCGCTTGCGTAGCAACGAGTTTGTCGCAACGAAGAAAATGCTGCTCGTGAAGTAATGACGAACTAACGAGTAATGAATAACGAGTAATGAATAATGAGTAACGGAGAACGAAACGGCGGAACGACAAAGCAATTCTTCACGCTTCATTATTCATTGACTACGCTGTCATTTTGAGCGAGGTGAAGAATCCACAATGAAGAACGAAGGTAATGATAGGCACGTTATGCGTCAGGGGTTATCGGCGCAATCCGTTCAACGCTGTTTCATCAGAAAAGAACAACAAAAACAAAAGGCGGGTGTTTTGCCCGCCTTATTTGTTTCGATTTGAAGAGGCAAACTTAAAGCAGTTCGCCGGTTTGCAAGTGGATTCGCGCTCTTAATCTTGCGGCATTGACGCCGGTAATTTCAACATTGACCGATTCGCCGGTGGTTGAGCCGAAGTCAATCGTGAAGTTGCGCGTTACTTCGCGTTCGCTATAAGCGTCGCCGCGTTGGAAAGTCATAAAGGCGTTGTAAGTGCCGGAGATCGTGCCCGAGATTGGGCGCACGTTGCGGAAGGTTCGTCCGCCGATAGTTTGTTCGGGCAAGTATTGGTCAATGCGAGCAGGCACCACAACGTTGGTCAGCGTGAGCGTCAGGTTGTGGTTAGAAGTGCGCAATCCGCCACGAATTTTAATCGAGTCAATGCCAGCGCGATAGCGTGGCGCAAGGCTATTGACGGTAAGGAGGGTATCGCCGTTGGAGATGCCGACGGTGGCTTCGGCACTGCCACGAAGCGCAGTGAGTTGATGTGAGACACGCGGATTGGTGAATTGTCCCGAGCATCCGTTTTCCACAATCGTGAAGGTGATTTTATCCGCCATCACCCCATTGGTGATGAAGAATTGTTGCTTTGTGCCGTTCTTTGAGAAGAAGTATTGATACTCACGCCGCCACGAGGCTGAACGCATCGCATTTTGGAAAGAAGCCTCAACGACGACTGTCCAAGTTTGCGTTGCAGGGTCGTAGGTGCGCGTGTAAGTGCCGTAGCGACCTGTTCCCACAGGGTTTTGATGTCCACCGCCAAAGCCCCCGCCTTGATGAGCAAACAGTGGAGATCTGTGGAAGTCGGTCATGTCTGAAAGCATATCATTAACGCCGCCCGATTCGGTGCCAACTTCGCCCGCGATGACGTTTGCCGCGTCTTCAGAGGCAAGATTTTCAGTAGCAGTTGGGCTAACAGCATCGTCGTTCTTACAGCCGGTTGGAAGCATCAGCAGTGCTCCAATCACAAGCACAGAGAAAAGCGAGAAAAGGAAGTTGCGGTTCATGGTTGTAAAGAGTTAAAAGTTGATACGATGTTCAAAAAACGCTCGCGCGAGATTCAACGGTTTAGACAAGGCAGAAGCAAAAAGGTTTAATCAAAAGAAGGCAAAGCGCAAAGATGGGTTTTGAAGATTGAACGGTTTCGCACTAAATTCTGCGCGCAATGTTGATGCTCTTCGTTGATGCTGTTCAACATTCCCACAACACAATCTTTCCAATAACTTTTAACTTCCGAAAGGAGACGACAATGAGTAAAAAAATTTTGATGCTCGTCGGCGATTATGTCGAGGACTACGAGGTGATGGTGCCATTCCAAACCTTGCTGACCGTCGGTTGTGAAGTGCATGCCGTTTGTCCCGATAAAAAAGCAGGCGATGTGGTGCGCACATCGATTCACGACTTCGAGGGCGACCAAACTTACAGCGAAAAGCGCGGACATAATTTCAAACTCAACGCCACCTTTGCCGATGTCAAGCCTGAAAACTACGATGGGCTCTTCATCTGCGGCGGTCGTGCGCCAGAATACATTCGGCTCAATCCCAAAGTCATTGACATCACGAAGCATTTTGCACAGCACAATAAACCCATTGCGTCGATTTGCCATGGCGTGCAAGTCTTGACGGCGGCGGATGTGGTGAGAGGAAAGCGCGTGTCGGCATATCCGGCGTGCGGACCTGAAGTAACGCTGGCAGGCGGCAAATATGAAAATATCGCGATGGACGCAGCAATTACCGATGGTAATCTGACTTCGTCGCCTGCGTGGCCATCGCACCCCGCATTGCTCTCGCAATTTATGCAACTCTTGGGCATCAAAGTTCTGCACGGCGAAGAAGTCGGTGCATAAAACCGCGCACAAACGAAAAAGGGCGGGGGAAATTCCGCCCTTTGTTGTTTTACAGCAAAAGAAAAACCTTTGACGCCCAACCTTTGTTGCTCACTCTGAAACAAGTAAATTCGTCAAGGCTGTTAAGCATCTGGTTTGCACAACTCAAAAAACATTTTGAATGAAACGAATTACATTGCTCGGCTCAACAGGCTCAATCGGAAAAAGTTCACTTGATGTTATCTCGCGATTTCCCGACCAATTCAAAGCCCAATATCTTTCTGCAAACGACAATGTCGACTTGCTCGCTGAACAAGCCAAACGCTTCAAGCCGCGTGGCGTGGCGATTGCCAATGAAAGTTTAGAGCCACAACTGCGTGAAAAATTGCGCGGCGAATCCATTGAAATTCTTTCAGGCAAAGAGGCACTTTGTGAAATTGCACGGCGAAGCGACACGGATTTTGTTATCGGTGGAATGGTCGGATTCAGTGGCTTAAAGCCAACAATTGAAGCCCTCAAAGCAGGCAAAGATGTTGGACTGGCAAATAAAGAAACGCTCGTTGTGGCAGGCGAAATCGTTACAAATCTTTCAAAAGAGTTCGGCGGAAAATTGCTGCCGATTGATAGCGAACATTCCGCGATTTTTCAGTGTCTTGTCGGAGAAAAAACAGAGCGCATTGGAAAAATTATTCTCACGGCGTCAGGCGGACCGTTTCGCACGCTGCCGAAAGAAAAGTTTTCAGAAATTACGATTGAGCGCGCACTCAATCACCCAAATTGGAAAATGGGCAAGAAAATTACGATTGACTCGGCAACCTTGATGAACAAAGGGCTGGAAGTCATCGAAGCTAAATGGCTTTTCGGCGTGGAAATTGAACAGATTGAAGTGGTCGTTCACCCGCAGTCGATTGTGCATTCGATGGTCGAGTTTTGTGACGGAAGCATTAAAGCACAACTCGGCACGCCCGATATGAAAATTCCAATTCAATATGCCCTGACCTATCCCGATAGATTTGAAGCCGATTATCCGCGCATTGATTGGAAAACCTTATCGCGATTAGATTTTGAAACGCCCGATACCGACCGATTCCGCTGTTTAGCATTAGCGTTTGAATCTATCAAAGCAGGCGGTTCGTATCCGTGCGTGCTGAATGCGGCAAACGAAGTCGCCGTAGAGTTGTTCTTGAACGGAAAAATTTCATTCGTGAAAATTCCCGAACTCATTGAGCAGGCGTTGGAAGAGCATACATGCAGCGGCGAACTGACCATTGAGTCATTGATTGAACACGATGCCGAAACGCGACAATCGGTTTATGAAAAAGTCGCGCTGGCTGTTAGCAATTAAGTTACACGCAATTCATCAACATTAACCTTAATTTCATCATGGATATTGGTGGCTTTTTGCAGACGATATTCTACTTCATCGTTGCAATTTTTATTCTCGTAACGGTGCACGAGTTTGGTCATTTTGCTGCTGCGAAACTCTTCAAAATGCGCGTGCTCAAATTCTATATCGGATTTGATTTTTGGAATCTGAAACTGTGGAGCACTCAAAAAGGGGAGACCGAATACGGCATCGGCGCAATTCCGCTTGGCGGCTATGTGCAAATTGCCGGCATGGTCGATGAAAGCATGGATACAGATTTTGCCTCGAAGCCGCCACAGCCGTGGGAGTTTCGCTCAAAGCCGGTGTGGCAACGCCTCATCGTCATTTCGGCAGGCGTGATTATGAACATGGTGCTTGCCGCCATTATCTTCATTATCATTGCGCTCAGCTACGGCGAATCAAAAACCCCAATCGCAACGGGCGTTTATGTGCCTGAAAATTCCGTCTTTGCACAAATCGGAATCAAGACAGGCGATAAAATTATCGAAGTCAATGGCAAGCCGGTCAAGTATTGGGAAGAAGTTTTAGACCCTGAACTCTTCACCAGCGCAACCTTAACCTACACCATCAAGCGTGGCGATGAACGTTTGAAATTAGACGCGCCCTCCAACATGCTCACGCGCCTGAACGACGAAAAAGGCGAAACGATGCGTCCGCTTATGCCGCCCGTCGTCGGTGAAACGCTTTCAGGAATGCCTGCCGAAAAAATTGGCTTGAAGCCCGGCGATTTAATTACAAAATTAGACGAGAAAGAAATTTATGATTGGTCGGAACTCATTGCGGTTGTCGGTGCAAACAAAGGAAAAACGATTGAAATAGAATGGCGCGCAAGCAACGGCACAGTTCCGAAAGATATTGACGCGCTCAATCGCTTAGCCAAAAATGGAACGGTAAAGACCGCGCAAATTACGCCCAACGACGACGGTAAAATCGGCGTTCAACTCGCCCAAGTCATGAGCCGTGAATATGCTTCGCTCGGCTTCTTTGAATCCATCGGCGCAGGATTGGCGCAAACCGCAAAGATGACCGTCATGACCATTAAAGGCTTCGGCAAACTCATCACAGGCGAAGAAGACCTCCGCAAAAATTTGGGCGGACCAGTCAAAATCGCCAAACTTGCAGGGCAAAGTGCCGAACAAGGCGCAGGCAGTTTCATGCTCTTTTTAGCCGTGCTTTCCATCTCGCTTGCGTTCATCAACATTCTTCCGATTCCGGCTTTGGACGGCGGACAGTTTGTGTTGATTTCGCTCGAAGGCATTATCGGCAAAGAACTTCCGCTGAAAATCAAAATGGCAGTGCAACAAGCAGGAATGTATGCGCTTCTGGCGTTGATGGTCTTTATCATTTACAACGACATTGCCAATCCGTAAGCGTTGATAGTAGAGGGGCGGGTGAAAACTCGCCCTTGCCGTTTTGAGAGCGATACCCTCAATCATTGTCATTCAATCATTTTCATCACGAAAGTGCGATTTTCATTGAGATGGTATCCGAATTTAGCGTATCTTTGCAGGTTGTTGAAAGCAGTAAGTTTTAAGCAGTAAAGAGAAGTAAAAATGCCCGAAAAAGCAGTAACAACCTTTCAAAAATGGGCGACCGCGACCGTCTTCGCCGTTTATTTCCTCATCTTCATCGGCGGATTAGTGCGCGTAAGCGGCGCAGGGCTTGGATGCCCCGATTGGCCTCGATGCTACGGCTTGTGGATTCCGCCAACAAGTGCCGACCAACTTCCATCGCAATACGACCCACTCACCTTCAACCCGATTCTCACTTGGATTGAATACCTGAATCGCTTGGTGGGCGTCGTTGTCGGATTTTTCATTCTCATTCTTGCAGGACTTGCCGTGAAAAATTTTTCAAAGCGAGTGAGAATCCTTGTGCCATCGCTCGCCGCGCTTGTCTTGGTCGCATTTCAAGGCTGGCTTGGAAAAATCGTCGTTTCAAGCGATCTGCACCCGTTCATCGTTACCCTTCACTTGGTTATGGCACTCGTGATTGTCAGCATTTTGATTAACGTAGCAATTCAAGCGCGAGAGTTGCGTAACCCAGAACCCGATACCCTTAACAAAAGCAATCAAAGCCGAATTGTGTTTGGACTGTGGATAGCCGTGATGCTTCAAATTGTATTAGGCACACAAGTTCGCGAAACGCTCGAGTGGCTCTCACGCGAATACCCATTGCTCAACGAATTTGACTGGTTGGAACAAGCAAGAAGCATTGGAATTGCGCACAGCGTTTATGGCACGCTACTAACGATAGCAATCGTCTGGATTGGACGCAAACAACTTAAAGAAAATCATTTTTCGCCCTTGCTTTCCGATGTGGTGAAGTTTTCTATGGCGATTGCCGTGGCTCAAATTGGTGTGGGCGTCTTGTTGGTGAAATTAGGCATTCCGCAAGCGGTTCAAGTCTTTCATCAATGGATGTCAAGTTTGCTCGTGGGGTTTATTGTGGCGTGGTTTATCGGCTTGAAGTTGGCTGAAAAACGCGCAATGCGATTACAGAAACAAACCGCATCTCAACCATCATCTCTTGAACTGACGAACTAACCATGAATAGAGCAATCATAACTGCCGCAATCATCGTCATTGGTTTGATTGTAATGTCAATGTCGGTGATTCAACTGGCAAATGCGCCAGAGGCGAAGTTACACGAGCCGCTTCAAACATTGCCCGAGTTCGAGTTGACCGACCAATTTGGGAATCGATTTACGAAAGCAGATTTAAAGGGAAAATTGACGATTGCGGAGTTCATTTTTACACGCTGTCCGTCGGCGTGTCCCGTGATGTCGCGTCGCACGGCTGAACTGTATGAACTCTATAAAAACGCGCCGAATGTGCAGTTTATTTCAATTACGGTCGACCCGAGCTACGACACAGAAGAAGTCTTACAGCGTTACGCAAAAATGCACGGCGTAACAGATTCACGGTGGAAATTTCTCCGACACCCTGATATTGCAACGATTGTAGACCTCTGCGAAAAAGGATTTCTCATGGCGGCGGAAAAACTGCCGGGCGGACATGCCACCAAGTTCGTCGTCATTGACGCCAACGGCGCAATCCGCGCTTACTTTGACTACAACGACGTGCATTTGATTAGCTCAATAAAATTGACACTGCGCCAGTTAGCAAATGACTTTCCTGAAGTCAAAACAGTCGCACACAAAAATTAACTTGCAACTTAATCAACGCTTCACGACAATGCCAACATTAGATTTGAAACAAGTCAATGAAAAATCGCTCACGCTCTTGGTGTATGCAATTTCAATCGTGGTGGTGAGCCTTGTTGCGTTTATGCTCTTTTTTCCGCAAGCCCTTTCGTTTGGAGGCGGCGTCAAGGTATCAATCTTGCCAACCTTTCACGCTTTTTTGAACGGCTCGACGGCTGTGCTGTTATCAATCGGATTTTTCTTCATCAAGCAACGCAAATTTCAGGCGCACAAAACGGTGATGGTAAGTGCCTTTATCTTGTCGTCGATTTTTCTCGTCTCATATGTGATTTATCACTCGCAAGCCCCTGTGAGCAAGTTCGGTGGAGAAGGGGCGATTCGTTATGTATATTTCTTCGTCTTAATTACGCACGTGGTTTTGGCGGCAATCATTATGCCTTTCGCGCTTTTTACGATTGCACGCTCGTGGCGCGGCGAGTTCGAGAAGCATAAAAAAATTGCACGGTGGACGCTCCCGCTTTGGCTTTATGTCGCAGTTACAGGCGTTATTGTATATTTGATGATGAAACCGTATTACAACTTTTAATTTCAAGCAGTTCTAACACTAAACTCAACAATCTAATGGTTGCCACAACACTTTCAGAAAACGAAATAGCCGCCGCCGCAAAAATTTTAAATAAAATTCTTGAAACCGAACTTGCAGGCGTGGTGCGATATACCCACTACTCACTCATGATTTTTGGATATAATCGCATTCCGATTGTCCATTGGCTTCGCGCACAAGCCTCGGAATCGCTGGCGCATGCACAGCAAGCCGGCGAGCTCATTACAGGGCTCGGCGAACATCCGTCGCTTTCAATCGGGCACTTGCTTGAAACACACAATCACGACATCGGCGCAATTTTGCTCGAATCGCTCGAGCACGAAAAAGAAGGCTTGAATGCATATCGCGAACTTTTAGAACTCGTCAAAGATAAATCGGTCGTCTTGGAAGAATACGCACGCCAAATGATTCACGACGAAGAACTTCACATCATGGAAGTCAACAAAATGCTTCGTAAGCCCGGAGACATTGCCATGTTCAAAAACTGAATCATCTTTTTTTGATGTGAAAGGAAGCGGAGCATCACTTTCGCTAACCCTTAAAAACCATATCGATGAAAAAACAACTTGTTTTGGGCGCACTCATTGTTGTGCTGTATTTAGCAGGATGCAAACCGGAAACATCGGCAAAATTAGAATCCTTGCCCGAAGGTGTATCGTTCTCAGGGAAGTTAGACAAAGTGCGCTATGATGCTACGCAGAAAGCACTGATTGTCAAAGGCGATTTGACGATGGAAGATTACAACGCGCTGATTGCGATGTCAGGCGATTACGAATATCGCAAAGCCATTGACCGCCTTTTTGAGTGGACGAACAGAGAAGAGTCGGCGAATAAAGGCTACATTCGCGCACTCGTTGACCCTGCCGTTCATCAAGTTGCCAAGCAGATGAAGCAAAACTTTTTGAGCGGTAGGGCGGAAGCCATGATTGAGATATTCCCTGAAAAATCGCGCAAAGCCGTTGCCGCTGTGCTTAACGAAGAGGTGCGCTTCGCTGTGATTATCGGCGGCTTAAAGCCAGAAGAACTTGCCGAAGCGCAAAAGAAATCCGCGCAAGTGAGTCGCTTTGGTCGTGATGCCATTTGCGTGGTAGTTCATCCAAAAAACATGATTGATGAGTTGAGGCTCTCGCAAGTGGGGGAAATTTTCTCTGGGCAAATTACAAACTGGGGAGCCGTTGGCGGAAAGCCGATGAACATTCGGGTTCTGCTCCCGCATGAGCAAGACGGGCGGCGCGATTTCCTCGAAGACACGCTTGGCATTAAACTTTCCGATAAAGCCGAAGCCACCGTAACCGAAGCACAACTGTTGGAGATAATTTCAAAGGATTCGTCGGCAATCGGCTTCGTGAGCATGACGAGCGCAAAGCCATTCCTCAATCCCAAAGAGCCTGATACAACCAAGTTCAAAGTGCTTGCCATTCGCGCCAACGAGCAGGGCGCGAAAGCCGTGCTCCCATACCAAGCATACGTGGCACAGTCAAAGTATCCCCTTATCGTGGATATTTACTCGTTTTTCCGCACAAACTTAGGAAACTTTCCGCCAATTTTTTCAGCCTATATGCATGCCAGTCAAAAAGAAACGGACGGACAGTTTGTGCTCAATGCAATGGGGTTAGTGCCGACGCGCGTGCAAATTCAACTCACGGAAAACTAACGATGCGCTATTGCCAATTAGCAAGCAAAAGGTGGTTGATAGTAGTGGGTTTAGTGTCTGTTATTGCAATGCACTGCACGCCCGGAAAAGAAGAAACCACAACCGCAGGAAAGTTAAACATCGTTTGCGATGAAAGCATTGCACCGCTCTTAGATCTTCAAATCAAAGAGTTTATGCGCATCTGGAAAGGTGCGGAGTTAACCAACGAGCCCGATTTGACGCGCAAAGCAATCGAGCGATTTGTTAATAAAGAAACGCGCTTTATTGTCATGTCGCGAACACTGAATGCTGATGAACTCGCTGCCATAAACGAAGCCGATTTAAGTTACGTGCACAAGCCCATCGCCTACGATGCCATGTGCTTCATCGTGAATCCAAAAAATCCTGTTCGCAAACTGAAAACGGAGCAACTGCGCGAGATTCTTTCGGGGCGCATAAAAAATTGGGAGCAGGTCGGCGGAAAAAATCAACCCATTCAACTCTTCGTCATGAGCCGAAACGATGGACAGCGCGACTTTCTCAAAGATTCGCTACTGCGTCAAGACGATTTCCCAAGCGACGCTTATCCATGCACCACAGCAACACAAATGAAAGAAATGGTCTTAAAATTTGAGGGCGCACTCGGATACACGGGCATGGCACATGTTCGAGACGGGCTGAATCCAAATGTGCGCGATACTTCCGCCTACAAAGTTTTGGCGCTCGCGCCTGAAGGCGATTCCACTTACTACTTGCCGATGCAAGAGCATGTCTATAAGCACCGATACCCACTAGTCAATACCGTTTATTATCTTTACTTAAAGTCCGATAAGTTACCGCTGGGATTTGCCGCGTTTCTTTCAAAAGAAGGGCAGAAAGTGTTTCAGCGAAATGGCTCTGTGCCGTTTGAGCCGCCTGTTTGGGTCATCAATTTCAAACAAGATTAACCCAACTTTTCGCACAATGGCGTTTCGAAGCAAAATCATATTGCTACTCACGGTCGCAGTGATTGTGGCGGCTATCTTTCCGATTTTTTCGCTCATGCAATTAAATACCTTCGATAAAGATTTTAAGATATATGTTGGCGAGCGCGTCAATGAATATGTTAATACCAGTGAAATGAACAAAAGTTTGATTCGCTACGATAGCAACTTGTGGAAGTATGTCGCTTCGGGAAATCCCAACTGGCTCAAAGATGCACAAGAGGCAAAGCGCACCTTAGAGCGCAATATCACCGAACTCTTGCAAGTTGCCGAGGGAAATATCGAACTGACAAATACGGTGCAACGCATTCAATCTATGCAGGAGGAATACTTCCGAAAAGCCGAAGTCATTGCGCAATCCAAAGGCACGATTGATGAAAAATCTTCTAAAC
The DNA here is from genome assembly GCA_046292465.1 of Chloroherpetonaceae bacterium. Classification (GTDB taxonomy): domain Bacteria; phylum Bacteroidota; class Chlorobiia; order Chlorobiales; family Thermochlorobacteraceae; genus JANWWM01. The sequence continues at coordinate 32,300 of JBKBRB010000019.1, read as the reverse complement.
TGACAAAAGAGTATAACGAACTGTTGGTAAAAGTTTTTAATGAAACCAATCGTCTGAACGAATCAAAACAAAACAACTTACGCAAGGCTTCTGTGAGTGTGCGCGAGCAAGTCAATGAACTTCGCGAAGTCAGTTTGGTGCTTGCGGCGATTTTCTTGCCGATTTTGCTTATCGTCGGGTTTGTCATTTACAGCACAACTGCCTCGCCGATTGAAAAGCTCACTAGAATTATCAAGAGCGTGAGCGAAAACGATTTCAAAGACATGAGCGCGGTTGTAAAAGGGTCGGAAGAGTTTATTGAAAAACGCAAAAGCAACGATGAAATCTCGCGACTGGCACGCGCGTTACGCAACTTCGGTCAGCAAATTGAAGATAAAACAAACGAACTTGAACGGCTCATCATTACCGATGAAAAAACAAAACTCTTCAACTTTCGCCACTTCAAGTCTGAACTGCAATCGGAAATTGCGCGTGCAAAACGTTTCGGCGAATCGGTCTCGCTGATAATGATTGACGCTGATAAATTCAAACATTACAACGACACAAACGGACATGTCTTGGGCGATGAAGCCTTAATCAAAATGGCAAAATTGATGAAAAGCATCTGCCGTGAAACCGATAAGCCGGCACGTTTCGGCGGCGAAGAATTTGCCATCTTGCTCCCAAAAACTGGAAAAGATGAAGCAATTGTGTTTGCAGAGCGCATTCGCAAAGCAATTGAAGAAGCCGTGTTCGTTAATCAAGAAAAACAGCCTGGCGGAAACTTCACCGCAAGTTTAGGCGTTGCCACTTACCCCGAAGATTGCACTGACGCCGAAACGCTCATCAACGCCGCCGATAAAGCGCTCTACAAAGCCAAAGAAAAAGGGCGTAATCGTGTCGAATCCGCGCCAATCTAAGTTATTGTAATCACGATGGTAAAAGTGTTAACATCTTGAAATAAAATTACTTAAAATTTGAAATTTGAGCTCACGATAGCAAGGCGGTTCCTATTTCCGCAAAGAGAAAAGGAGCACAAACCAACCTTCATTAGCACAATTGCCACCGGCGGAATTGCTCTCGGAACAGCGGCTTTGATTCTCACGCTCTCGATTGTTCAAGGGTTCAGCGACGAAATTAGAAACAAAATTATCGGCTTTGGCTCGCACATTCACTTGGTCAAAATCGGTGGTGGCGTTGTGAAATATGATTCCGTTATTGCAATAAAAACTTCAAAAATCCAGAACATCCTATCGCTTTCCCCATTTCTACAAAAAGATGTGATTCTAAAATCCGCAAACGGAGCATCGCTGCTTGAACCTGCGCTGCTCAAAGCAGTTGTGCCGCAGACCGATAACTCTTTCATTCGCAATAAAATTATTTCGGGAGCATATTTTGGCGATTCCTCACAGGCGACCTTGCCACTGCTTTTGGGCAAAAAGTTAGCACAAAAACTCGCGCTCAAAGTCGGCGACGAACTACTCGTGATTGCAACCACCAAATCGCTTGCGCAAGAGAACATGCATACCGAAATGAACGCTAAAAATCTGCTCAAATCGATGCGCATTGAAACGGCAAAAGTTGTCGGCATTTATGAAACAGGGCTATCACAAGGCTTTGACGACGCCGTGGCATTCACGACGCTTTCATCGGCGCAAGTTTTTTTAGATATGCCTGAAATGATAAGCGGCTACGAATTTGTCGTTCAAGATATTGACCTTCTCGGAGAAACTGCCAAAGAGTTAGACGCCACTGTAGGGTTTCCGATGTATGCGCGCACCATTTTTCAGATTTATCAAAACATTTTTGTGTGGCTTCGCTTTCAAGAAAATATCATTCCGCTTTTGCTTGTCAGCGTTACAATTGTGGCGGCGTTTAATGTGATTTCAACCTTGCTCATCATCGTGTTGGAGAAGGGCAGAGAAATCGGCGTAGTGATGTCGTTTGGCGCAAGTGGCAAGCAGATTAAAACGATTTTTATCTCGCAATCGCTTTTGATGGCGTTGATTGGAATGGCGATAGGAAACGGATTGGCACTGTTGCTCTCGGTAGCAGAGAAGTCGCTTCACTTGATTTCGCTGTCCGAAGAGACCTACTTCATTAGCAATGTGGCAATTGCAATCAAGCCGGTGAATTATGTGATGATTTCGGTTTTTACCTTGCTTGTCTGTTGGCTTGCGTCGTTGGTTCCGTCAGGTGTTGCGGCGAAATTAAATCCGATTCAAGCAATACGACGATGAAAAATTCTGTTATTGCAATAAAAATTTCAAAAAGATTCATATTCGCAAAGAACACAATAAAAAGCATCAACATCATTACAGGCATCAGCATTGCAGGCATCGTGATTGGTGTTACGGTGATTTGTGTGGTACTCTCGGTGCTAAACGGATTTCGTGGCATTGTCAGCGGTCTATTTCTCACGATTGATAGCAATGTGCAACTCATTGCCAAAGAGGGACAGACGATTGAGGTTTCGGAATCAATGCTGAATGCGTTGCGAAGCCTGCCTGAAGTAGCATCGGCAGAGCGGTTTATTGAAGGCAAAGTGCTGATTGCGGCGAAAGAGAAAAGTAGTGTGGTGGTCATGAAAGCCATTGAACAAAGTGCCATCAAGCAGCTTGCGGGCTACATGGACGTGCGGCGACGATTTAGTGATGAAGACCTTGCGGTCGGAGGAGGTGTGGCCAATCGGCTTGGTGCAATGTATCAAAACGAAATTGCTATCATCAGCGCGAAGATGATTGATGAAGGATTAGAAGCGATACAAAATCCGCTTACGAAAAAGCAGCCTGCTGTGCCCATCCTGCGCGTTGAAAATTTTTTTCGCACGCACCGCGTCTATGATGACGTGTATGTCTTGGCGACGCTGAACGCAGGCAGGCGTGTTTTTGATTACGCCGAAAACGAAGTAACAGGAATTGATATTCGTCCGAAAAAAGACATCTTCGGAAAGCCTATATCTGACGAGGTGCTGCTGACTGCTGTGCAAACATGGGTCAAGGAAAATGGATTGGAAAATACGCTTCAACTTCTGCGTCTTGAAGACAAATTCAGTGACCTTTTTCGCGTGATGAAAATGGAGAAGTGGGGAAGTTTCGCTGCCTTGATGCTCATTATTCTTGTCGCGTCGCTCTCGCTCATCGGCTCACTAACCATGACGGCGATTGAGAAGCGTCGTGATTTATATTTCCTGCGCTGCATTGGATTGACCGCCAAGGATGTTCAACTCATTTTTCTCATTGAGGGTGCGCTCATTGGTGCGATTGGTGTTGCTTGCGGACTTACATTAGGTTTCATCATTGCGTTTCTTCAAGCGCAGTATGGATTGATAAAATTGCCTTATGGAAACGCCTTTATCGTTAAAGCCTATCCGGTGAGTATTGAACTGTGGGACTTTGTGTGGACAGCGTTTTTGGCGCTTCTCATTACCATTTTGGCAAGCCTTTACCCAGCCAAACGGGCGGCGGAACTTTCTGAAAAACTCTCTCTAAATCGTGAATAAGTGTGCTGCGGATTTTGTAATTTCCAAACAGCATAACTTTTACTGACGAATGGAACACAACCATCATATCTATCAAGAGAAACTCGAGAAAAGTTCGACAGCCTCGAAGGGTTTATTTCTTTCAACCTTAATTACAGGCGTTATCTTTTTAGTTGAACTTGTTGGGGGGTTGATTAGCGGAAGCCTTGCGCTTATTGCCGATGCAGGGCACATGTTCACTGATTTGCTCGCGCTACTTGTGAGTTCACTTGCTGTATTTCTTGCGGCAAAGCCTGCTACGAAAAATCGCACCTACGGATTTTACCGAATTGAAATTCTCGCCGCCCTGCTCAACGGAATCATTCTGTGCTTGATTGCGATTTTCATTTGTTACGAAGCCATTGCGCGCTTCGGCTCGCCGAGAGAAGTTCATACTGACGACATGATGCTTTTCGGTGTGATTGGTTTACTGGCAAATGTGATGAGTGCTTCTCTGCTGCATCGTGCAAAAGAAAGTAGTGTCAACGTCAAAGCCGCATACTTGCATGTGGTTTCGGATTTGATGGGGTCAGTCGGTGTTTTGATAGCAGCAGGATTGATTGCTTTGACGGGGTGGCAAGCCTTCGATTCGATTATCAGCATATTCATTGCTATGTTGATTATACGTGGCGGCTGGAACGTGGTAACCGAATCAGTTGATGTACTTTTGGAGAGTGTGCCGCGAGACTTAGATATTGTGTGCATTGAAAAAGAACTTCGGGCGCATGAGCACGTCGTCGACTTGCATGACCTTCACATATGGGCAATTACGTCGGGCGTCAATGCACTCAGTTGTCATATCGTTGTTGATAAGTATGACTGCAGTCAAGACTTAATTCTCAGCATCAATAAGTTACTTAAAGAGCGCTTTAACATTGACCATGTAACCATTCAGCTCGAAAACGGACATGTCCAAAAGCATATTGGTCACCATCAAAAGTCTTTGACTGAAAAGAGAGGCGAGCCTCATCATCACGTGCACTTGCATCACCATTAAATTGTTTTTCACAAGCGAACTTTTATATTTAGCACTACAAAAAACTATTTGAGGTGAAAAATCCACGATGCAAAAAATTGATCCAACTACCTTTCCTATTTTTGAAGGAATCTCGCAAGAAGAGTATGAGCAAATCACCAAGTATGCCTTCGTGAAAGGCTTTGAGCCGAACTATGTGCTGTTTCGCGAAAATTTGATTGTGGGTCAAATCATGTATGTGATTTTGTCAGGCAAGGTCGAACTCTCAAAAAAGAATGCTGCTGGCGAAGACGAAGTGTTTACAACGCTCGGACCAGGTGCACTGCTTGGCGAAATGTCTCTCTTTGAACAGCAAAAACGCTCGGCATCAGCAGTCGTGAAAGAATACTCCGAACTGCTGGTTATGCCAAAGTATAACTTCGATCGGATGTTACAGAGCCGCCCGACAGAATCCATTAAAATCCTTCTCAACTTCATTAAAATTCTTTCACAGCGATTGCGCGAGACCACCAATCGCATGATGAAAGCCAAAGGTGAATCCGATGCATTACATGCCGCTTCAGCAGCAAGCTTATCTCCATCTACAACTCCTGCCCCCGCGTCGCCTTCGCAAATTGCGCCTGAAAAATTAGCCATTCGCGACGGTGCTCAAAAGGGTAATGAACTTTATGTGCTTACTCTTGAGGAACTCCAAAACCCTAACCTGTATCAAATACTAGAACAAAAACGCCAGCAAGGACTCATTACCGACAGTTCTTCGCGACTCCTGATGATTCGCGACCTTGTCAACTATTACTTACAACTTCCCATAGAAGAACTTCAACTCAAAGTGCGCGAAATGGAACTGCGTTTCCGAAACAAACCTCGCCTATAAGCGTTATGCGCACATGAAAAACGTTCAAAAAGCATGTAATTGTTCGTTGTTCTAAATTCAGTTCAATCAATCTCAAAGAACAATGACAACTCAAACAAATGCCACAAATACCCCAACCGATTCTACCCAAACCCGACGTCATAAACTTACTTTGCTTTTCTATAACCAGCCTGATAAATGCGTTGTACTAGAAGTCGATGAAGGCACATCAATTCTTCATGCATGTATGGAAAACGCCATTCACCTGCAGCACAACTGTGGCGGCGTATGCGCTTGCTCAACCTGCCATGTAATTGTCAAGGAAGGCATGGAGAATTTAACTGAGATGACCGACGAAGAAGAAGAGCAGTTGGACGAAGCTGTTGGACTTACGCTCTCCTCGCGATTAGGCTGTCAATCTAAACTCTATGGCGACGTTACAGTCCTAATTCCGGACCAATCGATTTATTTAGGACATTAGATTCTCACTCAAACTATCGGCTCAAACAGCGTCCCGACTGATGATTCATTTCTGCGAAACAGGGCTTCAATTACCGATTTATTAGCCTTGGGAAATGCAAATTGGCTAAGCTCATGGAGCGCAACCCAGCGAATTTCTTGACTACTCTTGGGGTGCGCTTCACCACTTTGATAGGCACATAAAAACGCATGAAGCGTGATTTTGAAGTGCGTGTAAGTATGCTTGACAACGGCAATGCGCTCACCAACCTGAACTTGCAATCCTGTCTCTTCTTCAACCTCGCGCTTACAACATTGCACAAGCGTTTCATTCGCTTCTTTTTTTCCACCGGGAAATTCCCAAAGGTTTCCAAGCAATCCGTCAGGCGGACGCCGTGCAATTAACACTTTGTCCTCGCGCTGAACAATTCCAATCGCGATTTCTTTGTGCGGAATTTTCGGCTTTGCTGACTTAAATGGATAAGATAAAACCGCATCCTGCTGGAAGGCGGCACAGTCTTGATTGAGAGGACATGCGGAGCATTGTGGATTTTTAGGTGTGCAAAGGGTAGCACCGAGTTCCATCACAGCCTCGTTAAATTCGCCCGCTCGACCTTTTGGGAGATTAAGCATTGCTAATTGCTCAATTCTGGATTTTGTAGCAGGCAGGCGAACGTCTTCAGCAATAGCATAAAGCCTCGCAAACACGCGGAGCACGTTGCCGTCAATCGCGGCGCAATCTTCACCAAAGGCAATGCTGGCAACACTTGCTGATGTATATGCTCCGAAACCTTTAAGCGATTGCAAGGCTTCTCGTGTTTTCGGTAGTTTGCCACCGTGCTCCCGCATTAGTGTTTGCGCCGCATGTTGCAAATTGCAAACCCGCGCATAGTAGCCCAGCCCTTCCCAACACTTCATCAATTCATCGGTTGGTGCTTCTGCTAACGCTTTGATAGTCGGAAATTTCTCCAAAAAACGATGATAGTATGGAACAACAGTTGCCACTTGCGTTTGCTGGAGCATCACCTCTGAAATCCAAATGTGATAAGGGTTTTTGGTCTTTCGCCAAGGTAAGTCGCGCTTATTTTTTGAGAACCATTCAAGTAAATCTTCAACAGATATTTTTTTATAAGTCATTAAAATATCGTTTTTTAAAGCATATTACTTAATTACTTACTAAATCTTTTCAAGATAAAGTTCCAGCGACTTTTGCTCAGCAGGCGAAGTGCGAATGACTTCAAAAGTTTCATTTTCAACGCGCTTCACCCAAAGAGAGAGCACTGCTAATTCTGCAACGTCGGCTCTATCAATGACGCCAGAAATCGTATCGCCTTTGCCTGTTTGAAGTTGGTGCTTAAATGGCTCGCCATCTTTTAAGCCACCTGGGCGAATAACCGTGTAGGTAAAACCGTCTTTCCCATAGATGCTCCGCAGGTGATTTTCTGAGCGAAGTTTCTGGGAGAGCACGCCGCCAAATAAGTTAAGTGGGTGAAAAGGCTTTGTAACGGCGATAGAACTCACCAAGATGAACTTCTTGACCTCATGTTCTCGCGCAATATCCACAAGGCGAATAATGCCGTCGCCGTCCACTTGAACGGGAGATGACTCGCCAATCAGTTCGCTTGCGCCAATAGTACAAATAATCGCCTGACACCCTGACACCGCACTGCGAATTGCAGATGCATTTTGAATTTTGCCAAGTGAAACTTCAAGGTTTCTAAACTCGGCAAGTTTATCGGCTTTGCGGGCAAATGCACGTGTTTCAATACCGTAATGTTGCAGACGGCGAACCACCCATAACCCCGTTCGCCCCGTTGCACCAACAACTAATACTTTTCCTTCAAACTTTTTCATAGTCCAGCAGTGATAACGTTTCGAGAAAATAATGAATAGTGGATAGAGTAAATAACTGACATATCTACAATGATATGCAAAAATGCAACAGTCCAAATATCGCGATATAGAAAGTAAATCAACGCCCAACTAATCGCTAAGGCAAACTGAAGAGGCATAAAGAAGGCTTTATAGAGCATTTTTTCAGGGTTGGAAGTGAGGTGCGGCGGAAATTCGTTAATCCAAAATATACCATGTATAAAGCCACTAAAAGCCATAAAAATTAAAAGTCCTCCTAAAAATAAAAACGGCTTTTTATCAGTATATTTCGCCATCCAAAACTCACCAAGCTTAAAGCACGCAATAAAAATAAACGTCTCGCAAATTCCATTGCCTAAACCGAAAACAAGCATAGAGACATAATCCAGCGGTCGTCCCAGCGTTTCAGTAGAGTTCTTGTAGATAAACGCATTAAAAATCACGAGAAGCAGAGAAGTGAAGACCAATAAAATGCGCTTCCAATCTCTTTCCCGTTTTTTTTGAGGGAAAAGTTCCTCCCCCAAAAAGAGAATGGCGCAGAATACGCCAACTGCCCAATAGAGCACCACATAGATTCCTGTTCCCATAGCGATGAAGGTTTAATCGTTAATGCGATAGTTTTTAATTAGAGTTAAGGTTTGTAAATCCAATCAGCGATAAACACGTTCGTATCGCCATAGCGTTTGCTGTTACGATTAGAAGAAAAAATAATTTTCTTACCGTCTCTTGTAAATACAGGGAATCCGTCAAATTCAGGGCAAAACGTAACGCGAACTAACTTTTCAGGATTTTCAGAATCAATCAAATGAATATCAAAATTTCGCCCGCGTTGTGTATCGGCGACATTTGTAGAAAATGCAATCGTGCGATTATCAGGGTAAAAGAACGGTGCAAAGTTTGCCTTGCCGTTGAAAGTCAGTTGTTTGCGGTTGCTCCCGTCAGCATTCATGACAAAGAGTTCCATTCTATTTGGGCGCACGAGTCCTTCTTTAAGAAGGGCTTTGTAAGATTCGGCTTCGATAGAATCAGGTGAGGAGGCACGGAAGACGATTTTTTTGCCGTCCCACGAATAAAATGCTCCGCCATCGTAGCCTAAGTGGTGCGTTAGCCGCTTTTGATTGCTTCCATCTAAGTTCATTTCGTAAAGTTCTAAATCGCCGTCGCGCACGGAAGTAAAGACCACTTTATCGCCCGTAGGTGACACAGTTGCTTCAGCATCATAGCCTTGCGTAAAGGTTATGCGACGCAAGTTGCTCCCGTCAGCATTCGCTAAGAAAATATCATAGCCTTGATAGAGTGCCCATGTATAGCCTTTTGCCATGCTGGGGGGCGGAGGACAAGCTGTATCCGCCAAATGTGTGGAAGCATAAAGAATCGTTTTCCCATCAGGCAAAAAGTAGGAGCACGTGGTGCGCCCTTTGCCCGTGCTCACTAAGCGTTTTCCAGAACCGTCAAGGTTCATTACATAAATTTGGTCGCAATCGCCGTTGCCTTGACGCGATTGAAAAATAATTTGCGTTTCATCAAACGAGAGATAAGCTTCGGCATTCTCGCCTTCAAAAGTCAGCTGCTTAACATTAGCAAGAAACCGCTCTTCGCCTTTGTAAAGCAAAGTCTTGGGATTAAATCCTGTTGAATCGTATTCTTGTGAATAAAGAGGGAAGAGCGCAAAAAGCAAGGAAAGTAAAGTACTTAAAATCTTCATTTTTAATGATTTAAGAAATGTTACTTGGCTTGCTCTTCGGCGTGATACGAACTTCGCACCAACGGTCCTGACTCCACATTGCGAAATCCCATTTCCAACCCAACACGGCGATACATCTCAAATTCTTCAAGTGGCACATAACGCGCAATCGGCAAATGGGCTTTCGTAGGTTGCAGATATTGTCCGATGCTCATAATATCACAATGGACAGCGCGTAAGTCCTTCATCACTTCAATGACTTCTTCGGGCGTTTCGCCCAAGCCGACCATCACGCCGGACTTTGTAACGAGATTAAAGTGCTCCTTTGCGCGGCGGAGCAAATCGAGCGTGCGTTGATACTTCGCCTGCGGGCGCACGAGGCGATAAAGGCGTGGCACAGTTTCGGTATTGTGATTCATAATATCAGGGTGCTCCCGAAAAACAGTGTCCATTGCGTCAGTGTCGCCTTGAAAATCAGGAATCAAGACTTCAATTTTGGTGGTAGGGTGCTGCCTTCGAATTTCGCGAATCGTTTCAGCCCAAATGCTCGCGCCACCGTCGTTGAGTTCGTCGCGGTTGACACTGGTGATGACAGTATGGCGGAGATTCATGAGTTTAACCATCTCGCCAACACGCTTGGGCTCGGCTAAATCGAGTTCGGTTGGACGTCCTGTTTTTACAGCACAGAAGCCACATGAGCGCGTGCACGTGTCGCCCAAAATCATGATTGTTGCCGTGCCTGATGCCCAACATTCACCGATGTTCGGACAGCGCGCCTCTTCGCAAACGGTGTGCAACTTGTAAGTATCAACAAGCGACTTCAAGCGCGAATAGCCTTCGCCTGTCGGAAGTTTAACTCTAAGCCAATCAGGACGGGGCAGGCGTGGCGCAGGGGAGTCTATAACTGTTAAGGAATCTACTTTAATCATCTTATTTGACTTACTAAAAACTTTTTGCAATTTTAGAGAGAAACGATGGAAATGCCAAGCAAATTTCAAAATAAACAAAATAGGGGACAACCGTGCGTCCCCTTTTCTGTAAATCCGTCAGAACGGTTAGGCGTTTTGAAGCATCTGCTTGAACTTCTCCAAAGTGGATTTGCGCTGTTCCAAGTTCACGCTTCCTAATTCTTCCCAATGTTTCAGACCTTTGCCTACCGTGATAATTTCCAACGCTTGCGCTTTAATATCAGGTTGAAGTTGTTTGGATTCTAGTTGCAGTGCAGCGAGCGCAAGCACGATGACGGAGAACACGCCTTCGTCTTCCGCCATTGCTTTGAGTTCATCTAACACTTGTTTCGTGGCTTGCGCAACGCTTGCGCCGTCGGCAAGTGCTACTTCGAAGATTGCCTTTGCGGCTGAAGCGGCGTCGTTTTCAAAAAGCCCATCGCCCCAAATTCCCATTGTTTCAACGCGGTTAAAGTTTTACAGAGGAGTGTTTTCGTTATAGGATTCAAGCGTTTTACAAAGCGTTTGCAAGAAAAATCCTGCGAGCGCGCCATCGATAATGCGGTGGTCGTAGGAAAGCGACAGGTAAGTCATAGAGCGAATGGTAATCACATCAGAACCGTCGTCCAGCGTTTTAACAACAGGGCGTTTTACAATCGCGCCCGTGCCCAAAATTGCTACTTGCGGCTGATTGATGATAGGCGCACCAAAAAGATTACCGCTTGTGCCATAGTTGGTTAGTGTGAATGTGCCGCCTTGAATGTCGTCGGGAAGTAATTTCTTCGTGCGTGCGCGCGAGGCTAAGTCTTGAATCGCGCGAGCAAGTCCAACCAGGTTCATTTCATCGGCATTTTTAATGACGGGCACAATCAAGCCGCCTTCGCCGCGTTCGCCAAGTGCAACTGCAACACCGAAATTGATATACTTTTTAATGATGATTTTATCGCCATCAACCGACGCATTGAGCATTGGAAATTGCTTCAAGGCTTTGATTGTCGCCTCAACGAAGAAAGGCGTATAGGTAAGCTTCACGCCGTTTGTGGCTTCGAAAGTGTTTTTCTTTTTCTTCACAAGATTAACCAATCCCGTTACATCGGCTTCGGAGACGGAGGTTACATGCGCCGATGTTTGCTTAGAGCGAACCATGTGCTCGGCGATGAGTTTGCGCATGTTATCCATTTGCACCACTTCAGAACGAGCGGCGTCATAGATGACGGGGTGGTGCGTCGGAGCGGGTTTAGGTGCAGGCGGCGCGCTTTCAATTTTTCCGGTTGGCGCAACGGTCGTGGTGGAAACGGCGGCACCTTTCGCACGATTTTGAATGTAATTGAGCAAGTCGGCTTTGGTTACACGCCCGTCCATTCCCGTGCCTTTGACTTTGGCAAGTTCCTCCATTGAAATGCCTTCTTCACGAGCGATATTCAATACCACAGGCGTGTAGAATCGTCTCGATTCGGCAGCACTTTGAATAACTTCAACAGCAGTGGGCGTGCCGTTCTTTTCCGATACCGTTGTCGGCGCAGATGCGGCACTCACGGTTTCTACTTTGGTCTCACTCGGCGCAGAAGGTGAGGATGGCGGTGTGGAACTCACGTCTATATCCGTTTCAATGATTGCAATCGCTTTGCCGACCGGCACCACATCGCCTTCGTTGAATAAAATTTCAGATAAAACTCCCGCGACGTTTGAAGGCACTTCGGCATCTACCTTATCCGTTGCAATGCTCAATATGTTTTCATCTTTTGCCACTGGGTCGCCGACCTTTTTGAGCCACTTCAAAATCGTGCCTTCCATAATACTTTCGCCCATTTTGGGCATAACGACTTCAAATTTTGCCATTTCTTGATACTTAATTTGTTTAGTTATTCAGATTTGGTGCTGAAATTTGATGTTGAATCAGTTGTGTTTTTCCAATATAAAAAAAAGGCTCGGGAGAAAAGAAATAAATTCATTATGATTGTTTAGCGTTATTGTCCTCATCAGCATAAAAAGTCAATGGCATACATTATTTCAATCGGAACCGCCGTTCCGCCTTTTGTTGCAACACAAGACGATGCAAAAGACTTTGCAACGAATCTTTACGGCGAAACTTACAAAGGAAATTTAGACCGTCTTATCAGCATTTTTGAAAATACCTTGATTAAAAAACGCCACTTTTGTGTGCCCGTAGAGTGGTTTTCTTCGGCGAAATCGTTTGAAGAAAAGAATAACTTGTATTTGGAAAACGCGCTTAAACTCTCGGAGCAGGCAATAGAGGTTTGTTTGCAAAAGGCGCAGGTTTCAATTTCCGAAGTTGATTACCTCATGTTTGTTTCAACCACGGGATTGGCAACGCCAACCATAGATGCACGACTTATTGACAAACTGCCGTTTCGTAAAACCGTGCGCCGACTGCCGCTGTGGGGGCTTGGGTGCGCCGGCGGAGCATCATCGCTCTCTTGGGCAAGAACAATCGCCGAAGCCGATACCAATGCCACCATCTTGATTGTGGTTGTGGAACTGTGCGGATTGACCTTCGTGCGTAGCGATATGTCCAAAGCCGCATTGGTTTCATCAGCACTCTTTGCCGACGGTGCCGCCGCTGTGCTCGTGCAAGGAAAATCCGCGAAAACCTCTCAGAGTAAAACCTTGCCGAAAATTATCGGCTCGCAAACCGCAACCATGCCTAATTCGCTTGATGTAATGGGGTGGCGATTTAATGCACAAGGTTTCAATGTCGTTCTCTCTCAAAATGTGCCTGAAATTGTCCAATCTTTCTTGAAAACAGAAGTTTTTAACTTTTTGAAAAAAAACAACATAGATATTCAAACTATCAAGCATTTTATCACGCATCCCGGCGGCGCAAAGGTTTTAGAAGCCTATAAATTAGCATTTGGATTGAACGACGAGCACCTTTGTATTGCCTATCAAATTTTAAGCGAATACGGCAACATGTCGGCGACAACCGTGCTATTTATCTTGGAGCGATTTATGGAAAATCTCAAAGATAGTCGCGAAAACGCATTAGGACTTTTAGCGGCACTCGGTCCAGGGTTTTCTGCTGAACTTCTTCTTCTTGAATGGGAGCACACATGATTGCACTATGGGTTATGATTTTCATTTTAGCCGTGCAACGCATCGCGGAACTCTTCATCTCGAAGCGAAATGAAGTTTGGCTGAAATCGCAAGGCGGCTATGAAGTCGGGGCGGAGCATTACAAATATATGGTTTTACTGCACATCACTTGGTTTCTTGCGATGATAGGGGAGCATTACATCAGGCACACCTCGCTCAGTCCCTTGTGGCAGATTTGGCTTGGCGTAATTGCGATTGCGCAAGTCGGACGTTATAGCGTCATTACAACGCTCGGTAAATTTTGGAACACGCGCATCATCGTTGTGCCAAATGCTCCGCTTGTGAAAAGCGGACTTTATCGCTTTATCAAACACCCAAACTATTGGATTGTTGGCACGGAAATCGCCGTCGTTCCGCTCGTGTTTGAATTATACATAACTTCACTTATCTACACAATTCTTAACGCGATTATGCTATTTGTAAGAATTCGGGTAGAGGAGAAAGCACTTACTCTGAAAGACCATGCTTACGCTCGCTTATAGCCTTTTTTGGATAAATTTTGTTTATGGAATCGCTGTAAAATTCAATCTCTTTCATCATAAAAGATTTAAGTTTTTGCATCATCTAATTTACTTTTTTGTGATGCTATCTCTTTTTATTTCAATAATTTTTGAATTTTATACTGGAAATTTTTTAGGTGTAGCACTGCTCATTTTATTGTTCGTAGTGCTATTAGCTATGACACGCTTTTCGGGCAAGAAAGCAAGTCACTGGCAGTATGCAATTTTATGCAACTTGATTTACACAACCATTTTTATCTATTTGACCTTATTGCATTATGGAACTCTTTGAAGCAATTAAATCACGGCGCACGACGAACGGCTACTTTTTGGATAAGCCCTTGTCCGATGAGCATATCAAAATTTTGTTGCAATCGGCAAGTTATGCTCCGAGCCACTTTAACTCTCAGCCTTGGCGATTTGTCTTGATTCGCGATAAAGCGCGTCGGGAGCATCTGGGCAAAATTGCAGGTCGCGCCATGCGCGAAGTGATGGCGAAAGGAGACTTTTGGAAACGTTACCTGAAATACTTCCGATTTAGTAAGGAGGAAACCGACAAATCAGGCGACGGGATATACATCGACAATATGCCTGCCGTCTTAAAGCCGTTTATCAAGTATCTTTTCTCTGAAAAAGGGGGCGAAATGATGAATAAATTGAGAGTGCCGTATCTTCTTGCAATAGATTCAAAGAAGTTAGTTTCGCGCTCGCCGCTCATTTTGGGCGTGCTCCTTACCAAAGACGAATACAAGAAAGATGAACACTCGGGAATGTATTCACTTTTGGCACTCGGTATGGCGATTGAAAATATCTGGCTTTCGGCAACCGCTCTTGGAATTGGCGTGCAGTTTATTTCGCTCCCGATGGAAGCAGGCGGAGCATATTGGCAAGAATGCATCGATATGGTTCAGCCGCCTGAAAATTATGAACTCATTGCATTGTTCCGTTTTGGCTATATTGACCCGAACGCGAAGCGACCAACGATTGACTGGTCAAGCACTCAGCGCAAACCAGTTTCAGAGTTTTGCTACGAAGAAACATTCGGGAATAAGTGGATTCCAAAGGAATAGTCTTTACTTTACATAATTTACCTTATACAACAAGTAAAATAACCTAAAATGAATCACTATGAGCGTATCTGTTTGGCGACTTTGGCTGAAATGCGTTGTTTATCTGTTCATAATACTGCTTCCGATAACCGCATTTGCACAAAACCTTGATGACGAAGATGACGACGAAGATGTGGATATTTATACCGAACGCTTCAAGAATGCAAATGGTGCGGCTGGCTCATTTGGACTGACCACGACCAGTTTCGTCGTTTCAGGTAGTTTCATCCGGCTACTAAATCCTGACTGGATTGCATTTGCCTCGCTTTCAATGACTTCGGCAAACGACCCAAAAGAAATTGAGCGATTTGACTTCTTTGGACGGAGTATTGTAACTGATAGCGAGACGGGCGAATTAAAGAAAAACAGTCTATTTATGATGCCGATAACCATCGGAGCACAACGCCGTCTTTTTCGGGAAGAAATAAACAGCGCATTTCGCCCCTTTGTGGAAGCAGGTATCGGACCAACTTTGGGCTATGTATATGACTATCAAAACGGATTTTTTGGTGGCGGATACATGAAATTAGGTTTTAACGGATTTATTGGCGCGGGAGCATACTTTGGCTCAAACCCATTTTCGCTACAAGGACTATCGGTTCGTTATCAAGTAGATACCTTCGTCAGTAGTGTTGAACTGCTCCCGAATCGTTTTCGCAACTTGTTTCAAGGGATTTCGCTCAACTTAATTTTCGGAACTTTTTTTAATTAGGCTTTTCGGAGCGCACAGATGCATGCCACATCGACAATATCGCTCGGTTTTGCGCCGCGCGAAAGGTCGTTCATCGGCTTTGCAAGTCCTTGAATGATTGGACCGAGTGCGGTTGCTCCGCCAAGCCGCTCCGTGATTTTGTAAGCGATATTCCCTGCATCTAAATTTGGGAAAATGTAGACATTTGCTCTTCCTGCCACCTGACTTCCCTTCGCTTTTCGCTCGCCCACGCTTGGCACAAATGCGGCATCAAATTGCAATTCGCCGTCAATCTTGAGGTCTGGACGCTTGGCACGCGCAAGTTCAGTTGCACGAATCACTTTTTCAACCGATTCGTGCTTCGCGCTTCCTTTGGTTGAAAATGAAAGCATCGCGATAATCGGCTCTTCTTCCGTCAAAGCACGGTGCGATTCTGCGCTGGTGATAGCAATGTCAGCAAGTTCTTCGGCTGTAGGATACGGCACGACACCACAGTCGGCAAATGTGAAAACTTTATCGGGAGCAGTTAGATGATTTTCAGGAAACGCCATTAAAAAGTAACTGGAAACTAATTGGGTTTGCGACTTCTCTACCCCAATAATCTGAATTCCGGCACGGAGCACGTCGGCTGTTGAAGATACTGCTCCTGCCACACACCCATCGGCTTCGCCTCGGCGCACCATCATGGCGGCAAAAAAAAGCGGATTTTCCATTGTTTTCTTTGCAACGTCATAACTTGCTCCCTTGGCTTTCCGCAAATTGTAATACTCGCTTACATAGTCCGATAGTCTTTCAGAGCGTAGATGGTCAATAATGCGCACTTTGGTGCTCGGAAAAGTTAAACCAAGCACGTCAAATTGCCTCTGAATTTGTTCAGGATTGCCAATTAAAATTGGCTTCAATAAATCTTCCTGAACAATCTCATCAACGGCTTTTATTGTCCGTTCGTCGCTTGATTCAGGAAAAATAATTGTTGCCTTTTTGGCTTTTGCTTTAAGCCTTATTTGCTTAATAATTTTGTGCATTAAATAAAGTTAAGATCTATTTATTTAATAAGTTAGATAAATTTTGTTTATCTGCTCTTAACCAAGAATAATACCAAATTGAAGCCACACGCACTACGCTTAACTCAAAGCGATTTTCAACCATCTGATTTAATTTTTCTTTGAGTTTTTCATAATACATTTGCGAAAACTCTCTTTGTGATTTAGAGGAATTTTCGGAAGGTATCTCATATAGGTTTTCTTGGGAAAGTTCGGCTTGAATTTGCTTATCAATTTCCAAGACTTGCTGGCTCAAAAGGAAACTTTCCAACGACCATTTGAAGGCTTCTTGTGTAGGGTCGTCAATGATAAAAATGCTCCCATTTCGAAGGTAAGTATGCTCTCTTGGGAGCATGAACTTTTGAGGATAAATGGATTCCCAGCGAGCGTGTATGCCCTTTTGCCCTGTAAGTTGTCCGTCGTAGTTTTCAGTGGCATGAAATGGCACATTAGCATCGGCGACATAGTGCCCTAAATTTGAAGCGAAATAGATGATTTTTTCACGATTCTGCTCCCGAAATGCAATCGTGAGGCTATCGGCAAACGCGGCAATCCGCCAAGGCACGAGTCCATTTTCTTTCAAACGCTCGTAGCCGAATTTTTTGAGTGCGTCGTCATAGTTGCGAGGTAGTTCGTCAAATGGGTATGAGCCGTAGCGGTCTAAATCGATGTAGTGTTGAGGAGCTTCGGTTGAGTCGGAGCGTCGTCGGTTGTCGGCATCAGTGGCGTGGTCTATCAATTCTTGGACGTTTGCGCGGAAGAACTCTGCAACGGGTGCGGGCATGAGATAAGCGGCTTGGCGATGAATTTGTCGGTGCGCCCAAAATCCCCACTGCAATTCGCAAGACGGGCAGAAATGAAGAAATAAAAGCAGGAAAGATAGCGTCATTGAATCGTGATTTGTTGAACAAAGATTGCGTAAGTTTAGGGAAATTCTTGCAAATCACAATGTTTGAACTGCCCTTTCAGTCTGAACTTCTTTATGATGTGCCGCTCAATTTGGAAGCAACCTTGTTTTGCGGTCAAGCCTTTCGTTGGCAGAAACTCGGCGAAGATGCCTTTCAAGCAGTTGTTTATGGCGAAATTTTGAGACTCACGGCTCTTCAACCTCACCGGCTACTCATTGCCGCCACAGCGGAATGTATCAATGGCAAATCACTTCGCGATTTTGTATGGCATTACTTGGGGCTTGAAGATGATGTAAGCATGCTGTTCCCCGCTTCGTTCAGTCAAACATATCCGCATCTTTATCAAGGAGCATCTGCTTATTTAGGGTTGCGCCTGCTCCGTCAAGAGCCTTTTGAGACGCTCATTTCATTCATGTGTGCACAAGGTGTTGGGATTGCGCTTATTCGTCGTCAGGTCTTTTTATTGTCTAAATATTTTGGTGATTTTATTGCAATAACAGAATATAAATTTCCAACGCCCGAACAACTTGCTAATGCTTCCATTGACAATTTAACACGGTGCACGAACAACAACTCGCATCGTGCGCACAACATTCGCGCAATTTCTATGGCTGTGACACAAGGTGATTTGAACCTTGCTCAACTCTCTGCTCCTCACTGCGATTTTGAAACAGCACGCGAAACCCTGCTCCGCTATTCAGGCATCGGCGAAAAAATTGCGGATTGTGTTTGTCTGTTTGGATTAGGTCATCGGACGGCGTTTCCGATTGATACACATGTTCGGCAGTATTTAGCGGCGTGGTTTGGACTTTCTACGCACACTGCTTCTCTTACTTCAAAGGAATATCGCCGCTTATCGGACGCCGCGCGTCGTATTTTGGGAGAAGCACAAGCAGGATTAGTCGGGCAACTGCTTTTCCACTATTGGCGTAAGGACGTAAAGTTTATGAAAGCATTTTAATTGAATAAAATACAAAGGGCGACCTTTTAATTCAGTCGCCCGATGTTAATGTGTGAGTTACCCTATCCTTTTTCAATGTCCTTTTTCAACGCGCTTCAACAACTTTTTGCGATTCATCTCTTGCTTTCATCATTTGAGCAATGCGACTGGTGTTTCCGTTCACACGGTAGTCAAGATAATCAGCGAGTGCCGCGATTTCATCGTCTTTACCTGCCAACTGTGGCATATAGGCTTTGTATGGTGAATCCGATTTATACTCATGCAGGGTTTTCATCAAGTTAGCGATGGATTCATTGCTCCGTCCATTGAGATACTTTTTCATCGCACGGTAGCCTGTTTCGGTGTGGCAGGCAAGGCATTGTCCGCGAAACATGGCTTCGCCTTTGGCTAAAATGACTTCGGGTGTTTGTGCGTCTCCCTCCACACGGCGCGTCCAATGCGATTTGGTTAGATACCCCTCTTGATTGAGTTGCGCGACGCTGGCTTGGCGAATGCCATTGGAATACATGTGGCGCGCGATGGAATAGGGCTTACGCAAGGTTTCACGCGCATATTCAGAGGACGCTGTTGCAACCGCCGCTAAAAGCAGAACCGCAACGCCATGCCCAAAGGAAAAATCTTCGGGAGCACGACGCACGAAGAAATAAACCACGCCGACAATCGTGGCAGTTGTCATCACCACTAAGAGTGCAATCCGAGTCACTTGTGTAAATGCTCCGCTTCCAATTGTTGCAATGCCGAATTGAAGCAGTTGGCGATTCACTTCAGGAACACTGGCTAAATACCACGCAAAGAAAAATGGCATTAAAACAAAAGACGGAATAAGCCACTTCGAGCTCCATGTAATCATCTCGGCTTTGGTCTGTGGCTGTTCGTTCATTTGGCTGTAAGAAAGCAACGCCCAAATGCCTGCAAGCGAGATGCATACAAGAATCCGCAAGAAGAGGCTCGGGAAGTAAGTCGGGTTGAAGAACGCCTGCCAGAAACGGCTGGCTTCTGCTCCTGTGCCTGCGACTTCAATCCAAGCGTCGCCGGGCGTGAGCATGAAGGTCAGAATGCCGTTGATAATCACCAGTGTGAAGAACGATGCGATAGCATAGAGCCAACCGACTTGATTGTGCAGTTTGTTCGGAATTTTGCCCCAAGTGTAGTAATAAACAGCCGCGGCAGTCAGTTCAATGATGAAGAAGACCCATTCCATCGCCCAGCCGAAGACGAAGTTATGAATCAGGGTGCTGGTAGATTCAGGGTTTGCTAATCCAATCGCGAACCAAATTCCGACGCCTGAAACTGCACCGAACACCCCCGTTACAATCAAAAAGAATTTGGAGTGCTTTCGGAGCATCGGAAACCAATCTTCGCGACCATCTTTAAGGGCTTTACGCTCTGCAAGCGCGAGGTAGAGTCCGCCGCCGACAGCGAACTGTGAAATGAGTGTATGAAAAATTGCGATAATGCCGATAACCCAACCGCTTCCGATAATGGGCACGTCCCAAACTGGATAATTCATTTTACTACTCCTTTTTAAGTCTTTTATTTTTAAGATGTTAGAGCACCATATAGCCCCAAATTGTTGTAATCACCAAAATTGCAAGTGCTAAGAGTCCAAAATAGGTGGCATTGCGCGCACGTCTGCCTTTTTCGTGCTTGCCGTCATAAAGCGGAATGAGCGTCCATAAAACCAACCCGAGCGTAAAAATTGTGATACCTAATCCCTCGCCCAATGCTCCGGGGAACACATTGCCCATGATTTTCAGTACTTGGAACGCACTCATGAAATACCATTCGGGGTGAATGCCGGTTGGAGCAGGTTTGAGCGGGTCAGCAGCTTCTCCCAAATCCCAAGGGAACAAGGAGGCAAAAAGAGCCATCACGTTCAGAGCGATGAGCCACATGGCGAGGTCGTTCATCAAGAAGTTTGGGAAAAAGGGAATCGATTTTTGCTCACTCTTTGGCTTTTCGGCTTCGCTTGGAATTGTGGCATTGCCATGCTTTTGAACGAGCCAAAGGTGAAAGACGAGAATCGGCAAGAAAAGTGCAGGCATAACAACCACATGAAGCGCGAAGAAGCGTTGAACCGTCAGCTCGCCGACTTCCAATCCGCCACGAAAGAGGTTGGTCATTGGCTCACCGATAATCGGCAGCGCGTTTGGAATTTCAAGCCCGACTTTTGTCGCGAAATAAGCAAGTTCATCCATCGGGAGCAGGTATCCACTGAACCCAAATAAGAGCGTGATAATGAGCAAGAGCATGCCACTCCACCAGCCAAACTCGCGCGGAGCACGATAGGCTTTCATAAAGTAGACCGAGAACATGTGAATAAAGACCGATGCCACCATCAAATTCGCCGACCACGAGTGCGCCGAGCGAATCAGCCACCCGAAATGAATTTCGTAGGTGATTTGTCGGACAGATTCATATGCGTCGGGTCCGGGACGATAATAGACGAGGAGCAAGACGCCTGTCAGAGCTTGAACGATGAAGAAGAAGAGCGAAATTCCGCCCCAATAATACCAAAACGAGTGCTTGTGAACGGGCACGGTTTTCTTCTTCGCAAATTTGAGCATCTCTTCTAATCCCAAACGCGAATCCACCCACCCGTAAAGCGATGCGATTAACTTTGCCATACGACTTCAACAAAATTAAGTTAGATATTGATTAGACCTTTGAAACGGTTACCGTTCCATCTTGAACCTTGACATTAAAGGCTTTCAGCCCTTTTGGGGGCGGACCTGAAACCGCCGCGCCGGTTTTAATGTCATAGACGCCGCCATGGCAGGCGCAATAAATTCGGTTTTCTTCAGCTTGATACTGAACCGTGCAAGCAAGGTGCGTGCAAACGGCTTCCATCGCCGACCAAGTATCATCTTTATGATGAATGAGCAGTGCGGGCTTCGAGCCAAACTTGAACATCATTGCCGTTCCCAATTCTAACTTTGCCGCGTCGGGCAACGACACTTCGGAAACCTTTGTCGCTTCCATTCCACGCTCAATCGGCGAAGCGAGATAACGATAAATCGGATAGCCGATTGCACCTGCGTAGCATAAGCCGACGCCGCCGAATAAGACTTTTGCAAAAGTGCGTCGCGACATCAAGTCGCCTGCGTCAGTATCTGCTCCGTTTGTGTGCGTAAGCGTTTTATTCGCGTTCATTTTGTCATCTCCTTCTTTGTTGATTCAGTTGCAAACGATGGATTAAGTTTGATTTCCCCTTCTTCTTTGGAGCGCATCACAACCGATAAGAGCCAACCAATCACGCCAAGACCTACTACAAACAGCACAAGGAAAATGGCTACGACCGACCAATTTGTAACGACATTTCTATCCCAAACATCAAAACCTTTCACGAGCAAGGTCATGTCGCGAATGCCGTCACGATACAGTACCATCGTCAGCATTGAAAGCAAGACCGCCACTGCTCCGCCCCACGATAAGAGAAGCGAAGGCTTACGAACAATCGCCACAGCCGAAAGTGCCACCAATGCCAGCGTTAACACCATCCAGCCGTAGCCTGTAACAAGATAAAGCGATTGTGAGGTGAGCGACTCTTTGACGACATCAGGCTGTGCGAGAAATACCCAATACGCCGCACCAAGTTGAAGCAGGAAGAAAACTGCAGCAATTTTTCCACCTAACTTATTCAAATATGCTCCGACGGCTTCGCTGGCTCTCGAGGTTGTGGAAAGCCATATCATCCACACCCCTGCCACCGCGAACCCACCGGTGAGCATCATCACCCAGCGCGGCGTTGTGGTTGGGTCGCTCATCGGGAGCATTGTTCCCAGTGCGGAATTTTCATAGAGCGACTGCCAATCTTCGGGGCGAAGCATGAGCGTGAAGTTTGTGGCATAAATTCGCGCAATGAGTCCAATCAAAAGCCACGAGCCAATCGCAAGATGCCACGCATTTTGGTTCTCTTCCGTTCGTTCGGCGACCTTGTAGAGTAACCAATAAGCAAGGGTTAATATTGCAATAACAGAAATCCACCACAACCCAATCAAAACGCTACTCGTGTAAAGGGCTTGCCCATAAAGCACTTGTGTAAAAAGAAGCGGCGGCACGCCCAAATTGATGACATACGTCACGACAATCGGCAAACGCCGCGCCATCAAACTGGCGGCACGATTCACCTCTAACGACGCCCCCGACTTCGTGCCGAAATAATTAAGGATTGCAACAATGAGCAATCCTCCAATTAAAATTTCTAACGCGACAAAATGAAGTCCGAGCGTTACGACATTTAATATCTTGAAGAGCCAAACAGGTGCGGGAAGTGGAATCGGGTCTGGGACAGGAAAAGGATAATTCATACTACTACTCCGGATAGGTTACTGCTTACTACACTTTTGAATCTTTGTTGATTCAAAAAACGCTACAATCTCGCACGATTTTTCCGAATCACGAAACGATTTTTTCGCTTTTTCAGTGATTTCTTATCATTTTTAAGTCGTTTTTAATTAAATTTTCGTCCATAACGACTTCTCTCTGGTCGTGTTTCTTCACTGGTATTGAAAAATGGGGGAACTTTTTTCACTTCACAAGCACCATTTTTCGCGTCTGGACATACTCCCCTGCTTGCAAGCGATAAAAATAAATGCCCGATGAAAGCGCGAAGTCTGACGCACGGAGCGTATAAGCATGCGTTCCTGCGCCTTGCGTTGTATTGATGAGCGTTGCGACTTTCCTTCTGAGCATATCAAAAATTTCCAATCGCACCGCGCTTGCAGATGGCAAGTCATACTGAATAATAGTCGTTGGATTAAACGGATTTGGATAGTTCTGCTCCAGCGCGTAGTCTTTCGGAATTCTCACACTTGGGGTCTTCTCTTCTACATCGAGCGTGAAGATGCTATCGCCCCGAACGGTCGATGCACCGCTGAAACTACCGCCGAAAAAACGAGGATTAGAATAGACAAATGCCGCGTTTGCGCCGTCCAATGTAAGCGTGTCAGACGCAATCGAACTAAACCCATCGTAACTGCCGCCGAAAAAGCGTGGATTCGTGTAAGTGTAACTTGTTGGACTGCCTACCAAAGTTATCACTCCCGACGACACACTCCCGCTTCCGTCATAACTGCCGCCCTGAAATTTTTGAGCGATAAGCCATTGCGAAGCGAGCAGAATTATGCTTGTCAGCAAAATCTGTTTTTTCATAGATTGCTCCTTGTTGTTAGCGTTGAATGTTTTGGCTTATGGTGCAGTCCTAACGCCTCTTAAATTGCTTTTATTGTTTGTTCCTGGTGCGAATCGGTCGGAGACTCTGATTCTGAGAAAGGTATCGCTCCAATTTCCGCCTCTAACAGTTAAGCCGGAATTGTTCGCCAAACTAGCCCAATCCGATACTTCGTTGCCGAGCAATCCGCCGCTGGGGTTCAGATTGCCACTGCCGTGAACGCCTGTGAAGGCGCGTCCTTGTTGGTTTCCGACGGTTACGACGGTTTCCTCGATGTTGCCGCTCAAATCCATGATGCCGTAGTAAGAGGCACCTGCTTGGGTGCGTCCTGTGCCGCTACGGGCGAAAATTCCGACACGAAGCGCGCCCGTTCCGCCGTCGCCGTTAGTCAGTGTTACGTTGTTGTAATTGACATTGGCTTGCGCGTTGGTAATGGTTTCCGTTCCGTCTTCGTTACCACTGATAGACGTTGCGGCAACGGCAGACGCATTGCCCCAAGCGAACTCACCGGGAACGCCTTTCTCGACGCCGCGGCATGCCTTCTCGAATTCAAGTTCGGTCATCGGTCTTAATCCTGACCATGCAAGGTAAAGCAGGGCGCGTTGCGTCCCCGAAAAAGAGTCGTTGGCAAATGCGCCAAGCGTGATGAAAAAGATTACCGAGCAGAGTGTTGTAAGTCGCTTCATGGCTATCGATTTAGTTTGAGTTGTAAAAACAGTTGAAGAAACTCATTGAGCGCATCGAGGCTCTCGAACTCTTTTTCTTCGCCCGTTGAAACCGACCGCAAAAAAATTTTCAGCGTTTGTCCCTTCTTTGACCACTCCGCCGTTTTTTCGCTTGAAGTGTTTTCATCGGTTTGAATCAAGCGTAAGAGAAATGTATCTCGCTGACTCATTGCGCGACTTTTGTTTTGAGTTTGACTTCAACCGAGCCAAAATCGGAAGCAAAGGTTTGCATTTCGTTTACATGGTTTGTTTGGAGGCAGTTTGTTGTGGAGGGTTTCGAGGGAAATGCAAATTTTCTGTTCTAAAAAACGTTGTTTGAATGATAAGAGTTTTTATATTTGCAATGCTTCAAGTTTGACTTCGCAATCGAACTCTCAGTGCAGGCTCGCACTTATTGAACATCAATTCGTTGTTCGTTCTCACATGTTTGATTAAAATCACCTCGCGATACCTTTTCAAGGCGTGCGAGAATAGAGATGCTGAACAGTGAAGCATTGACGTGTCATCTCTGTAAAAAATGAACATTTGAACATTAAGCCTTAAAAAGATTTACTCCTTTCAAGAGTTGCTCCAAAAACCTGTTTTAGTTGATAACCATTTTTTCAATACATCAGTGCTAATCGAAAGCACTCATCTGGTAAGTATCTACTTTTCAATTTAAACCTCACCAACACTAATCATTACAGCAATGCCAAATGGAAATGGAAACGGAAACGCGAACGCACTTGTAACCCCAACGAGCAACGGTCAAAAATTGGACATCAACATTTTGCAGAAGAAGAAGGTCATTGAACTTGCGGCGATTGCCAAGGAAATGGGCATTCACACCAGCGGACTTCGCAAAGATGAGCTCATTTACAAAATCATTGAAACGCAGGCTCAAAAAATTGAATCTGCACCAGAGGGAAGTTCGCCCGGCGTGATTGTCAATAGCGGCGTGCTTCAAACGATTCAAGAAGGATACGGCTTTTTGCGCTCGGCAAACTACAATTACCTTTCGTCGCCCGACGATATTTATGTTTCACCCTCGCAAATCAAGCGGTTCAATTTGAAGACAGGCGATACGGTTTCAGGGCAAGTGCGCGCGCCAAAAGAAGGAGAACGTTTCTTCGCGCTTCTGAAAATCGAAACCATCAACGGCGTTACGCCCGAAGAACTCAAAGACCGTGTTCCGTTTGACAACCTTACCCCGCTTTATCCGCAAGAACGCTTGAAACTCGAAACTACGCCTGGCGAATACTCCACGCGCGTTTTAGACATCTTCGCGCCCATTGGCAAAGGACAGCGCGGCTTAATTGTCGCTCAACCTAAAACAGGCAAAACGATTCTGCTTCAAAAAATCGCGAATGCGATTGCTAAGAACCACCCCGAAGTGTATCTGATTGTCTTGCTCATTGATGAACGTCCCGAAGAAGTTACCGACATGGAGCGCAACGTTCAGGCAGAAGTCATTTCTTCAACCTTTGACGAAGAGCCTGAACGCCACGTGCAAGTCGCCGATATGGTGCTTGAAAAAGCTAAACGATTGGTGGAAGTCAAACGCGATGTTGTTATTCTTTTAGATTCTATTACGCGGCTTGCTCGCGCACACAACACGGTTATTCCGCACTCTGGAAAAATCCTTTCTGGGGGGATCGACTCGAACGCTCTTCACAAGCCGAAACGCTTCTTCGGCGCGGCGCGCAACGTCGAGGAAGGCGGCTCGCTGACCATCATCGCCACTGCACTCGTCGACACCGGCTCGCGCATGGACGATGTGATTTTCGAAGAGTTCAAAGGCACGGGCAATATGGAACTTGTGCTTGACCGTCGACTCGCAGAACGCCGCATCTTCCCTTCTATCGATATTCTCAAATCCGGCACGCGCAAAGAAGAATTGCTTGTCTCGCAAGAAGAACTTTCAAGAATGTGGCTTTTGAGAAAGTATATGGCAGACAAAAATCCGATTGAAAGCATGGAGTTTATTTTAGAAAAACTGGAAGGCACAAAATCCAACAAAGAGTTCTTCAAAATGATGAACGCATAACTTTCGCAACCTGAATCCTTTACCTTGACAAACTATGTTGAAACGCATTGACCATGTCGCCATCGCTGTCAAAAGCCTTGATGACTCGCTCGCGCTCTTCAAAACCTTGATTGCCGACGGCGTAGCAAAGGTAACCATTGAAGATGTGCCCGCACAGAAAGTTCGCGTCGCATTTCTTCACATTGGCGACACGAAAATCGAGTTTCTCGAAGCCACCTCGCCTGAAAGCACGGTGGCTAAATTCATTGAAAAGCGCGGCGAAGGCTTACATCACCTTGCATTAGAAACCACCGATATTCACCAAGAAGTCAAAGACATTGCCGCACGCGGCTTCGGCATTCTCAACGAGCCACGATTAGGCGCAGAAGAAAAACTCGTCAGTTTCATTGACCCGAAAACCGCAAACCGCGTGTTAATTGAACTTGTTGGAGAAAACAAACCAAAGTAAATCTTTCATCGAAGCCCCGAAAATCCCCCCTATCTCATACCCTATAAAAAACCTATACGACTCGCTTGCACTCCTCTCTTGCCTCACCTACCTTTATTCGTGCTTTGTGAATAACCAGCATCTTGCATCGACCCGCTTGCAAAAGACTTTTCTGCTTGCTCGTGCTCCAAACCGAAAATGTTCGATTTGAACCGCACGTAAACCTTTTGCAAACCCTTAGTATGTTTTTTCTTCTCTGTTCTTTCTTAGTTGGTCGCTTGGTAGAACGGATGCATTGGCACTAGGCTTTTGCGTCCGTTCATTTTTTTAGCCCACCGCTTTCGTAACTTCGCACGCTTTTTTCAAACAAACCACATCGCAACTTTTCAACCTAACGCACAACCACATGTCCATTCTCGAAGCCATCGTGCTTGGCATTGTTCAAGGCTTAACCGAATTTCTTCCGATTAGTAGCACGGCGCATTTGCGCATTGTGCCTGCACTTTTTGGGTGGAGCGACCCAGGCGCGGCATTTACCGCCGTCATTCAAATTGGGACGCTCGTTGCTGTGCTCTATTACTTTTATGGGGATATTCTCCGCATTGCGACGGCAACCGTTCAAAACACGCTTCGTGGCACGCCGTTTGAAAGTTTTGATTCGCGTATGGGCTATATGATGATCATTGGCACCATTCCGATTGTTGTATCGGGCTTGCTTCTGAAAACCTACATCGAGACCACCTTCCGCTCGCTTTATGTGATTGCGGCAACGCTTATCGCGCTTGCGCTTGTGCTCATGTTTGCCGAGTTTTTAGTTAAGTCGCGCATTGAGAAAGGCGAAAAGCAGAAGGAACTCACCGACCTTTCTTGGTTTGAAGCCATTGTCGTGGGCTTAGCGCAATGCATGGCACTCATTCCGGGCGCATCGCGTGCAGGCGTTACTATCACGGGCGGATTGTTTCTTGGCATGACGCGCGAAACGGCGGCACGATTTTCATTTTTGCTCTCGCTTCCGTCGATTTTCGCCGCCGGCGTCTATCAACTCGTCAAAGCACGCGAAGCCCTTTTCGCTACAACCGACAGCATTTTGACGCTTGCCATTGCGACCGCTGTTTCAGGCATTGTTGGCTACTACTCGATTGCCTTTCTTCTCAGTTATCTCAAAAAAAATTCGACTTACCTTTTCATCGTTTATCGCATTGTGCTGGGCGTGATTCTCTTCGCGCTTCTCTTTAACGGAACGCTTCACCCGACCGAATGACCTACGACGGTTGCTTCATTTTCTTTGGAGATATTCGCTTTGATGCGCGTCTGCAAAACTTAATTCACACGCTCTCGCCTTTATGCGCGCGCCTTGCGCTTCTGCAAGTGGCGACAAGCAACGAAGTCTTCGAGTTTGAACATTGCACGGTTTTTTCGCTCAAAATTGATTCAAACCTTCGTGGCGCGCGCAAGTTTCTTGCCTTTTACCGTGCGCTTTTGCCGAAAGCCTTTTCGATTCAAGCCGAGTTTTATTGCGCCGAAGATGTTTTTTCATTGCCGATTGCCTCAATGCTGGCAAGGCTCAATCGCGCACGGCTGTTTTATGACTCGCGCGAACTTTACTTTGCCATTGGCGCACTTTCAGGCAAAAAAGCAAAGCAAACGGTTTGGTCGCTTCTCGAAGAACTTTTCATTTCCGATGCGACCGTCTTCACCACAGGCGACCTTGATTCCCAAATTCTCAAATCGCGCTACGGCATTGCGCTTCCGAAAACGATTTACAACTTTCCGCGCCGCTTCAGAGTTGAACGCAGTAACTTCATTCGCGACTCGCTTCAACTCTCTTCTGATGCTGTTGTTTTGCTTTATCAAGGCATGATGGGAGAAGGACGCGGCATTTTCAAGATGCTTGATGCACTTGCCAAATTGCCCGAACGCTTCGCACTCGTGATGCTTGGCGATGGCGTTTTGCTGAACCAAACTCGCGAAGAAATCGTGCGGCGAAATCTTTCAAAGCGTGCCTTTGCGCTTGGGGCTGTTCCTTATCACACGCTTTTGCAATACACAGCGTCGGCAGATATTGGGCTTGCGCTCATTGAGCCGATTTCAAAAAGTTATGAACTTGCTTTGCCGAATAAACTCTTTGAATATGTGCTTTGCGAAACGCCGCCGATTGTAAGCAACTTGCCTGCCATGACGCCAATCATTGAGCGTTATCGTGTTGGCGTTGCAACCGCATTAGAGACAAACAAAATCGTTCAAGCCATTTTGCATGTTTGTGATGAACTTTCATTTTACCGCGAGCAGTGCCGCGCCGCACGCGAGGTTTTGAATTGGGAGGCACAGTCGGAA
This sequence comes from Chloroherpetonaceae bacterium, assembly GCA_046292465.1. Taxonomy (GTDB): domain Bacteria; phylum Bacteroidota; class Chlorobiia; order Chlorobiales; family Thermochlorobacteraceae; genus JANWWM01. The sequence goes on along the minus strand of JBKBRB010000019.1, from coordinate 2,999 downwards.
AAAGTTTTATCGCTGTTTCATTCATAAATTTTAACACGAAGATGACGCTTTCACTCAAAGTCAAAGAAGGATTAGCCAAAGATGTTGGACGCGCCATTGTGCGCTTAGACCCCGAAGATATGCGCCGCATCGACGCACAAGGCGGCGATATTTTGCTCTTGGAAGGCAAACGCAAAACCGTCGCCAAAGCCATGCCGTGCTACGCCGAAGAGCGCGGCAAATCTATCGTTCAGTTGGACAGCATTATTCGCGAAAATGCAGGCGTCGGACTTGATGAAAAAATTTCTGTTAGCAAAATTGTTGGACAGCCTGCCACGAAGGTCGTTTTACAGCCGATTTCCGGCACCTTAAAAACCGAGCGCGATTCCAAATACCTTGCTTCTCTGCTCGACGGCACGCCTGTGATGACAGGCGATAGACTTCGCACGGTCTTTTTCGGCATGAAGCCGTCGGAGTTCAAAGTGTTGGCAAGCGTTCCCGAAGGCGCGGTTGTGATTACATCTTCCACGCAAATCAAACTCGAACAAGAATTTTCAAAAGAGCGTCCGCTCGGCGTTGCTTATGAAGACATTGGCGGACTTGGCACTCAAATTCAGCGCATTCGCGAAATGATTGAACTGCCGCTGAAATATCCCGAACTTTTTGAGCGATTGGGGATTCGTGCGCCGAAAGGCGTCTTGCTTTACGGTCCGCCCGGTTCAGGCAAAACGCTGATTGCGCGCGCTGTTGCCAACGAAACCGACGCTTATTTTACGAGCATTTCCGCGCCCGAAATTATGGGCAAACTTTACGGCGAATCCGAAAGCCGCTTGCGCTCACTTTTTGAAGAAGCCGCGCGCAAATCGCCTGCGATTATCTTCATCGATGAAATTGACGCCATTGCCGCCAAACGCGAAGACATGGGCAGTGAAAAGCAAGTCGAAAAGCGCGTCGTGGCGCAACTCCTGACGCTGATGGACGGCTTGGCATCGCGCGGGCAAATTATCGTCATTGGCGCAACCAACATTCCAAATGCGCTCGATCCTGCCTTGCGCCGCCCCGGTCGCTTCGACCGCGAAATCACACTTCCCATTCCTGACCAACGCGGACGCTTGGAAATTTTGAGCATTCACACGCGCGGCATGCCGCTTAGTGCTGATGTCTCGCTCGAGAAACTCTCTGAAATTACGCACGGCTTTGTTGGCGCAGATTTAGAAGCCTTGTGCCGCGAAGCCGCCATGAGCGCGATTCGTCAGATTCTTCCGAGCCTTGATTTCGAGCAGTCCGAAATTCCGTTTGAAAAATTGCTCGCGCTCGAGGTTACGATGGATAATTTCCGTGAAGCCTTGCGCGAAGTTGAGCCGTCGGCAATTCGCGAGGTCTTTGTTGAAGTGCCGAATGTGCGTTGGGACGATGTCGGCGGTTTAGATGCCGTCAAGCAGGAACTTATCGAAGCCATTGAGTTTCCACTCCGCTACAAAGAGGCGTTTGCAAAACTCGGCGCAAGAGGCGCGAAAGGCATTTTGCTTTATGGCGCGCCGGGCACAGGGAAAACGATGCTCGCCAAAGCGGCGGCGTCGGAGACCGGCGTGAATTTTATTTCGGTCAAAGGTGCAGAACTGCTCTCGCGCTACATTGGCGAATCGGAAAAAGCCATTCGGCAAATTTTCAAAGTCGCTAAACAAGCCGCACCGTCGCTGATTTTCTTTGATGAAATTGATGCGATTGCACCGCGACGCAAGTCGGGCGAATCGGGCGTCAGTGAGCGCGTCGTGGCGCAGTTCCTTGCAGAAATGGACGGCATTGAAGAACTCAACGGCGTTGTGGTGCTTGCCGCCACGAATCGAATTGATATGATTGACGAAGCACTCTTGCGTAGCGGACGCTTTGAAATTACGCTTGAAATTCCGATGCCTTCCGAAGCCGCACGCGAAGCCATTTTCAAAATTCACTTGCGCCATAAGTCTTGCGAACCGCTCGATTTCAGCGCGCTGGCGCGCGAAACCGACGGATGCTCCGGTGCCGATATTGAGTTCATTTGTCGCCGTGCCACAATGCTCGCGCTCAAAGAGTTTATCGCCAATCCTATGGGCGAGCCAATGCTCCTAAACCGCCACTTGAACGATGCGATTGAGCAATTTCGCGCACTCAAACACTTTACACACTCATGATTACCAAAACTGACGCCATTGTGCTCCGCTCGATTGATTACCGCGACCAATCCAAAATTCTGACGCTTTACACCAAAGATTTCGGGCGCATTTCTGCCATTGCCAAAGGCGCACGGAGCACGCAAAGCAAGTTTGCCTCCGCCTTCGAAGTCGGCTCTCACATCTCGATGGTGCTTTACAAAAAATCAACGCGCGATATTCAAAACATTTCCGACGCTTCGCTGAAAACTTCCTTCTTCACGCTCACAGGGTCGCTCGAGAAATTAAGCGCGATGCACCAAATCCTTGAACTCGTGCGACTCTGCACCGAAGACGACGAGCCGAATCTCAAAATTTTTAACCTGCTTTTAGAGACGCTTAACCTTCTTAATCAATTCAAAGCCAACGCGCTTAACCTTGTCTTTTACTTCCAAATCAAACTCATTTCGCATTTGGGATTCACGCCGAGTTTCAAGGAGTGCGTCGTTTCGGGCAAGCCAATTTTAAGCACGCTTGAAACCCACGCCCATCAAGACCTTTTGCTCGTGCCTGATTTGGGAGGCATTGCTATTCGCGAGGAAGCCATTGCACAAGGCGTTTCGGGACGGCTGATTTCCGTAGAGGCTTATCGCTTAATTGAACAAATTGCTACCACAACGCCACGCGACCTTGAATCGCTCGCGCTCCCGCCAAAGTTTATCGGCGAACTTTCCACGATTCTTGACGCTTATTTTCGTTATCACATTGAAGATTTGCCGCCGCTTCGTAGCCGTGAGGTGTTTAGTCAAATTGCTCGCTCAAACGGAGAATCGTAATATGACAAAGGCACGACCGTTCATAAAGTGGGTAGGTGGTAAAAGTCAACTCTTA
>JBKBRB010000018.1:0-49551 GCA_046292465.1 Chloroherpetonaceae bacterium | reverse complement strand
GATGAAAGCATCTCAAAAAATGTGATTAGTTATATTAAGACTCATTTCTTTAGGTTTTTGGTCATGTTGAATAAGTCGACACAGCACGCTACCCAAAAGGTTTACCATTTCGTCCCCATGCAAGACTTCAGCAAGCCGTGGACGGATGAAGAGCTTTATGCAAAATACGGTTTGACTGCTGAAGAGATTGGTTTTATTGAAAAGATGGTGCGTCCGATGCCTGCTGATGACGATGGCACAACTGTGGAGCGCAATGCAGAGGAAAACGACGGGGAGTTTGACGATGCGTGAGTTTTTTCCACAGCGACCGAAGGTTACGCCCAAGATATACGCTTACGAGGATACGCATCCGCAGTATGCGGGGTTGCTCAAAGTGGGCTATACGACGAGAAGTGTGCAGGAGCGAGTTGCCGAGCAATATCCTGTACAGCGTCCCGGTGCGTTGCCTTATCGGATAGTGCTTGAGGAGGAGGCGATTTGCAACGATGGCAGGACCTTTACCGACCGCGATGTGCATCGGATGCTTCGCAACAGTGGCATTGAGCAGGAGGGGGGCGAGTGGTTTCGTTGCACCGTAGAGCAGGTCAGGGCGGCGATTCAGGCGGTGCGTGCTGGGCAACTTTTGGAAGAGCAGCGCAGTCAGAATTTTGGCTTGCGTCCGGAGCAAGAGGCAGCGATTGCGAAAACGATGGCATACTTTCAGAGTTTCAAGTCTGAAAACGGCAAGCCGCCGCATGTTCTTTGGAACTGCAAGATGCGTTTTGGCAAGACGTTTGCGGCGTATCAACTGGCAAAGCGCATGGGTTGGAAAAGGGTGCTGGTGCTGACCTTCAAGCCTGCCGTGCAAAGCGCGTGGGAGGAGGATTTGCGCACGCATGTGGATTTTGTGGGCTGGCAATTTATCAAGCCCGGCGGCGACCTAACCTATGAGCAAGCCGATAAGAGCAAGCCCATCATCTGCTTCGGTTCATTTCAGGATTACCTTGGGCGCAATGACATGGGCGGCATCAAAGCCAAAAACGAATGGGTGCATGCCCTACACTGGGACTGCGTGATTTTTGATGAGTATCATTACGGTGCGTGGCGTGAGAAAGCCAAAGACCTGTTTGCAGCCGAAGACAAGCGCGAACAGCAAGCCGATGAAGGCGAGGGTCTTGATTATTTCAACGAGGACATTTTGCCGATTACTTCCGACCACTATCTCTATTTATCGGGCACGCCGTTTCGCGCCATTTCCAGCGGTGAGTTCATCGAAGAGCAGATTTACAACTGGACTTACTCGGACGAGCAGCGCGCTAAGGAAGAATGGGACGAGACCAAGGGACCGAATCCGTATGCGGCTTTGCCGCGCATGGTGCTGATGGTGTATCAACTGCCGGAGGAGATTCGGCAAGTGGCACTGCAAGGCGAGTTTAACGAGTTTGATTTGAATGTCTTTTTTGCGGCGGAAGGCACAGGCAAGCAGGCGCGTTTCCGATATGAAAACGAGGTGCAAAAATGGCTCGATTTAATTCGTGGGGCGCACTTACCGAGCAATTTAGATGAACTCAAATTAGGGAGAAGTCAGCGACCGCCATTGCCGTTTTCTGATGTGCGTTTGCTCGAGGCTCTAACGCATACGGTATGGTTTTTGCCGAGCGTTGCCGCCTGCCATGCCATGAATAACTTGCTACAAAAGCCGCACAACAAGTTTTATCACGACTACAAAGTGATTGTGGCGGCTGGTACGCGAGCGGGAATTGGTGTTGCGGCGTTGCCGCCAGTGTTGGAAGCGATGGGCAATCCGCTCAAGACAAAGACCATTACGCTCACGTGCGGCAAACTCATGACGGGCGTGACCGTGCGTGCATGGACAGGCATTTTCATGTTGCGCAACACATCCAGTCCAGAAACTTACTTTCAAGCGGCGTTTCGTGTGCAGAGTCCATGGACGCTCAAAAATCCTGATGGGCGTTCGCCGAACGAGGAAGTCATTCTCAAACCAGAGTGTTATGTGTTTGATTTTGCGCCTGACCGTGCCTTGCGTCAGATTGCCGATTACAGTTGCCGTTTGAACTTGAATGAAAGCGACCCAGAGAAAAAAGTCGAAGAATTCGTGCGCTTCCTGCCGGTGCTGGCTTACGATGGCAGCTCGATGCGCCAGATTGATGCGGCGGGGGTCTTGGAGATGGCAATGAGCGGCACGAGCGCAACGCTCTTAGCACGCCGTTGGGAAAGTGCCTTACTTGTTAATGTCGATAACGATACCTTGCGGCGGCTCATGAGCAATGCTCAAGCCATGCAAGCCCTAATGAACATCGAAGCCTTCCGCAACCTCAACCAAGAAATTGAGACGATTATCAACAAATCGGAAGTGGTCAATAAAGCCAAGCGTGAAGCCAGCGAGCGCGAGCTAACAGAGAAAGAAAAGGAAGAGATAAAGGAGACAGAGAAAGAGCAAAAGAATCTGCGCAAAGAAATTCAAGAAAAACTCATCAAGCTGGCAACGCGCATTCCGGTCTTGATGTATCTGACCGACTACCGCGAGCGCACACTCCGAGATGTGATTACAAAACTTGAACCTGAACTCTTCAAGCGCGTGACGGGGCTAACGGTGGAAGATTTTGAACTCCTTGTCAGTGTAGGCGTCTTTAACAGTGCGCTCATGAACGATGCGGTCTATAAATTCAAGCGGTATGAAGACCCGAGTTTGGTCTATGTGGGTATCAATCGCCATGCTGAAACGCAGGTTGGGCTCTACGACACCGTGCTGAGCCGTGAGGAATACGATGCGGGCGTGGTCAATATGCGCAAGGAGAGTCGCTGAGGCAGGTAGATAGAACTTGAATGGTCAATTCGGGAAATGAAAATTCGTGTCATCATTTAGCCTCACGGCAATGTAAGGAGCAGTTTTCGCTCAAAACGATTTTCGTATCTTTGTCGCCTTTGAACTTCAACTCGCATTCATGAAAACGAAACTACCGAAATTGCACGTCCTCACGCTCGGCTGTTCCAAAAACACCGTCGACTCGGAACTGTTGCTCGCCCAAGCCAAAGCCAACGATTTTCTGCTCGTCGATGATGCCAAAAAAGCCGATATGCTCGTCATCAACACGTGCGGCTTTATCGAAGAAGCCAAGCAAGAATCCATCAACGCGATTTTAAGCGGAGCGAAGTTGCGCAAGAAAGGCAAACTTGAAAAACTCGTCGTGATGGGGTGCTTGTCGGAGCGATATAAGCCCGACCTTGAGAAGGAAATTCCCGAAGTTGATGCCTACTTCGGCACGATTGGGTTAGATACAGCCGTGCTCACCAACATTTTGCGCGAACTCGGCGGCGACTACAAAACTGACCTGCTCGGCGAACGCGCCCTCTCGACGCCCTCACATTTTGCCTACATGAAAATCTCCGAAGGGTGCGATAATCCTTGCTCCTTTTGCGCCATTCCATTGATGCGCGGCGGACACAAAAGCAAGCCCATCGAAGACCTCCTGCGCGAAGCCACCGCCTTGCGCCAACAAGGCGTCAAAGAATTAGTGCTCATCGCCCAAGACCTCACCTACTACGGATTAGACCTTTACGGCAAACGCACCCTCGCCGACCTCCTCAAACGCCTTTCCGACATTGGCTTCGAGTGGATTCGCTTGCTTTATGCCTATCCTGCCAAATTCCCGACCGATATTCTGCCCGTCATGCGCGAGCGCGAAAATATCTGCAAGTATCTCGATATGCCCATTCAACACACCAACACCGAAGTGCTGAAATCCATGCGGCGCGGCATGACACGCAACGCCCTGTTGGACTTGATTCAACACATTCGCGACGAAGTGCCAAACATTCGGTTGCGCACCACGCTCATTCTCGGCTATCCGACCGAAACCGAAGACGCCTTCCAAGATGTGCTGGAGTTCATTCAAGAGGTGAAGTTCGACCGATTAGGCTGTTTTTCGTATTCGCACGAAGAAAACACCGTTGCCTTTGCGCTCGAGGACAGTGTGCCGCTGGCAGAAAAAAGGCGTCGTGTGGCAGAAGTCATGAAAGTGCAAGAAAAAATTTCGCTCGAAAAAAATCTCGCGCTTGTTGGAAAAGAACTGCGCATCTTGGTTGATAGAATTGAAAGCGGCGTGGCGATTGGTCGCACCGAATTTGATGCGCCCGAAGTCGATAATGAATTTGTAATTCAATCAGCGGAAAAAGGTTTTGATGTGCGCTCGCTAAAAGTTGGCGCGTTTTACAAAGCGGAAGTAACCGACGCCGAAGCCTACGATTTGTTTGGCAGTTTGAAAGCGTAAAGCGTCTGTTCGCGTATCGGCGTGGGTATATCGTTATTAAGAGTAATATGATTAAATTTGGAAAACTGCGGGCGTAACTCAGCTGGTAGAGTGCAACTTTCCCAAAGTTGATGTCGCGGGTTCGAGCCCCGTCGCCCGCTCCACCTTGAAACAGAGCGACTCGAGTGTGAGTCGCTTTTTTATTCGATGCGTGGAAAGTAAAGCGAAAAGCGCGTGCCTTCGCCGACCTTGCTTTTCACCTCAATGCGTCCGTTGTGGGATTTCATAACGCTATGCACAACCGACAAGCCAAGTCCTGTGCCTTTGCCTGTTTCCTTTGTGGTGAAGAACGGCTCGAAGATGCGTGGATAGACTTCATCAGGTATGCCGGTTCCGGTGTCGGTGATATGAATGGCAACGAGCGGTTTGTTGGTTGTGTTGTCGTAGCAAGTTTCGGATTCAAAGGTGAGCGTGCCGCCGTTTGGCATAGCGTCGCGGGCGTTGATGGCAAGGTTGAGAAACGCTTGATAAATTTGATTGGCATCGCCGAAAATCATCGCACGTTCTTGGATTCGGTTGATGATTTGAATGTCTTTGGGGAACGAATGCGCAAGCATTTCAATGACTTGATGAACAATTTCGGCGCAATCAAGGCGTTTAGCTTCAGGCTTTTTATCGCGCGCAAAATAGAGAAGTTGGTCAACGACCCCCTTGCCGCGCTTAACGGCACGTTCAATCATCTCGAGCCGCTCGCGTGTGCGCTCATGTTCTGGCTTTTGTTTGACTAGCTGCGTAGCGACAAGAATAGACCCCATAATGTTATTGAAGTCATGCGCAACGCCGCCCGCAAGCGTGGCAATCGCTTCCATCTTTTGAGCTTGAAGAAGTTGTTGCTCAACTTGTTTGCGCTCGGTAATGTCGCGCACATTCAGAACAATGCCTTGAATCGTCGGCTCATCTAATTGGTTTGTAACGGTAGATTCAAAGAATTTCCACGCACCGCTCTTGTGTTGATATCGGCACTCGAAGCGAATTGAAGAGGTCCCTTTCAAGACGGTTTCAAATACTGAACGTGCGCGCTCCATATCGTCAGGGTGGACGCGTTCAAACATGCTTTTTCCAACGAGCGATTCAGGCGAATCGCCAGTAAGCGGTTCTACCGATGGACTGACATAGGTAATGATGCCTTCTCGATTTGCAATCGCCGTAACATCGGACGCATTCTGAATGAGCAATCGGAAACGGCGTTCGCTTTCTATCAATGCACGCTTGGCTTTTTCGTAATCGGTAATATCAATCACCTGACCGATAAAGCGCGGTAATTGACCTTGCTCTTTGCTAAGCAATCGCAAGTGCAATTCGCCGATAAGCATGCGACCGTCTTTGGCAGTATAGCGTTTATTGAGTATCACATAGTCCGTTTTTCCTTCTAACAAATCGTCGTGAGCCTGTAGATTGCGTTTCATATCCTCGGGGTGAGAAATATCGGCGACGGACATGGTGAGCAGTTCATCGCGAGAGTAGCCTAAAAAATTGCATACTGCGGGATTAACCTCGAGAAATTTTCCACCATATTCGACAATCGCGATGCCAATCGGAGCTTGTTCAAAGAGTTTGCGAAACCGTGCTTCGCTCTCTGAAAGATGTGCCTCCGCTTCTTTGCGTGCGCTTATGTCTTCAACAATACCAATCCCACACTCGATAACCCCATCAGCATTGCGAATCAGAGAGTTGGTAATGCTTGCCCAAAAGTAAGTGCCATCTTTACGCTTCAAGCGTTTCTCAATGCGATAACTATTGCCCTGTTCATCAAGGATATGCTTGCGGTAAGTGTCTGCTTCGCGGGCGTAATCGTCGGGGTGGGTAAGGTCTTGCGTTGCAAGTGTGGAAAGTTCCGCCGCTGTATAGCCCAGCATCTCTTGCAGCGCGCTGTTCCATGAAAGCAAGCGATTTTCTCTACTGACGACGCATATTCCGAGCGCGGCATCATCAAAAAAGACATGTAGGCGAGAGACGTCATCAATAATGTTAGAAGAATGTAGCAGAAGTTGATTCTGCGCGGATAATGTTTTCTTTCGTGCCATTGTGAGCGTGGTTATTTCATCAAAAGATTATTTCGTCAAAAGCATTTTTCTGGTTTGTGAAAAGTTTTGTGTGCGAAGGTGATAGAAATATACACCAGAGGCAAGCGAAAATTGCGAACTATTCAAGGTGAAAGCATGAACGCCTGAAGGCTGTCGTGCATCAACAAGCGTCGCGATTTTTCTACCGAGCACATCGAAGAGCTCGAGTCGCACATCGCTTGGGCTGGAAAGTTGATAGGTGATGGTGGTGGTTGGATTAAATGGATTGGGATAGTTGCCTAAAAGTTTTGATGAACTCGGTTTTGCGCCTTGCGGTTTTGGAGCGGAAGATTTAATGCCGAAGAAGTAAATCAACGCCTCGTCGAGTAAGCCTCGCCACTGCCCCCACGAATGACCTTGTGGGACTTCGCGATAGTAAAGTTGATAGGCTTTCGAGCGCAGAATGTCGCGCATTTGTCGGGCTTCGTTTTGTCCATCGAAGATATTGCCAGTGGTCATGGAAATGCGAATCGGTTTGCGAGCGGAGTCTTGATACATCGTCAGAATTTGCGGTCGATACCAGAAGGCGGGCGATTGAATCGCAATCAGTCCGAAGGTTTCAGGCGCGGCGATGCCGAAATAAGCCGAATTGATGCCGCCCAGCGATGTGCCCAGAATTGCACGCGCACTCGCCAGCGGATTGGTGCGATACATCGAATCAATGCGCGGCACAAGTTCCTCTTTCACAAAGCGCAAATAATTCGGATTGATAGGCAACTCTTGCATTCGGCGATTCTGACTCAAATTGCTTGGATTGCGCGGGTCGAGAAAGACTGCCATAATGGGCGGAATCGCACCGTCGTAAATCAAATTATCCAGCACAATGAGCATACTGCCCATTTGGTCGTTGGCGTATTCGTGTCCGTCGGTTACATACACAACGGGCAAGTTCGAGAGCGAATCGTAGCCGGCGGGCGTATAGACGCGATACTGAACGGCATAACCCAAATGCGCGCTGTTGATGAGTTGATTTGGTGAAAACGCGCCTTGCGGCACATTGGGGCGACGAATGACTTCGGGCGGGAAAACATAATCGGGCATGCGCAGTTCGGAATTAGGTCCGAAGCCGCTCATTTGTTGGAAGGGATTACGCGGGTCTAAAATCCAAGTGTTGCCGTTGAGCACGATTTTGTAGTCGAGCCGTGCGTCGCTCGGAAAGGTTTGCTCTAAAATCCAAAGGTCGGTGTTGCCAAGCCGCACGCCGTTGGTTTGAATGTTGCTTGCGCTTCCCCAACTGTTGAAGTCGCCGTTCCAGCGCACGCTTTGCGCCGCGCCACGATAAAGAAAGGCGACGCTATCGCCAATGGCAAATGGAATGTTGTTCGCTTGTTGAAGTCCGTTGAGAAAATCGGTGAGCACAAGGTTGCGCGTATTTCCGTCAGGAATGGCAACGATGCGATTGAGCGAATCCCGAAACGCATGATACGATGAAAATTGCGCAGATGCACTTTGCGCGAGGAAAAGCAGACAAAGCAAATAAAACAGCCGCTTCATAATTGATGTTGCATTTAGGATTGAAGTTTTATTTTCGGTTTTTCAAACCGCTATGATTTACAGTTTTTTATGCGCCTCTCAAAATATATCGCGCTTGTGCTATGCACAATATGGCTCGTGCTGAGTGCAACTGCACAAGCTGGTTCAATGAACGATTCGCTTCGCGTCAAAGCGTTGCTTGAATCGGCAAAATTGGAATTGCAAAAAGGGAGGCAAGCCCGTGCGATTGAGTTTGCACAAGAAGCACAACGACTCGCGCCGAATGAGTTTGAGGCGAATTTTCTTTTGGGCGTCGCTTTCTCGGAAGCCTTTCAATACAGTGATGCCGAGCCATTTTTCTTGCGTGCTGTTGAACTTGCGCCGAAGAATGTGGAAGCGCAAATGAAACTTGCGTCGGTTTCGCTCAAACTTGGCAAGTCGCAAGAAGCGCGCAATGCGCTGGAAACCTCGCTCTCGTTGCTCAACGCGATTTTAAGAACCAACCCTGATTCGGCAGAGGTGATTGAAAATGTTGGATTGGCGTATTTGATATTCGGCGAGTGGGAAGAAGTTGAAGAAGCCATCAAAAAACTGTATGCCTTGCGAAGTCCGCTTGCGTTCGATTTATCTAAACGCATTGAAGCCTTGCAAACACAAGCGAAAGCGGAGATTCGATACCTCAAAGCCGTTCAGCGAGTTCGCAAAAAAGATGCGCAACTGTGCTTCAACATCGCCAATGCTTACCTTTATCTCAAAGACTTTCCCAATGCGATGGAGTGGTTCAAAAAGACCGTTGAACTTAAACCTGACTACGCCGCCGCGCATCGTAACATGGCGATGATTTACACGCGCGAGAAAAAATTTGATGACGCGATTCCTGCCTTCAAAGAAGCCATTAAGCACACGCGAAGCGATTCGCCTGAAATGGTCGGGCTGTTCGTCGGGCTTGGCAACTGTTTTCTCAATCTCTCGATGCTTGAAAAAGCCATTGAAGCCTTTGAAACAGCGATTCGCTACGGCAACGACCTTGCTACGCCGCCGCAAACAGAATTGGCATATGCGCACTATGGGCTTGGCGTCGCGCTGTTGCAATTTGAACGCTCGATTGAAACGAAACTGCTCGCAAAGCCGCTCTATCAACGCTTAGACGCGATGGAGTCGCACTCGCTCTTCGAGAAGCCGCCCAAACTTCGCCGCTACGACGCCATTCTCAATGCCTTCAAAAGTGCAACGACCTACAAGAGCGATTTTGCCGACGCCTACATGACGATGGGCATTGCCTATTTGGGAATCGGCGATGCGCGAAACGCCAGCTACGCCTATCGCGAAGTCGTCCGCCTGAAGCCTGACTACGCCGAAGCCTACAACGCTCTTGCCATTGCTTATGCCGAACAAGGCTACTTTGAAGCCGCCGCACAGACGCTCGAGAGTGCTATCAAGTTGAAGCCGGATTTCATCGATGCGCATACATCGCTGGGCAGAGTCTATGAACGGCTCGAGCGTTGGCGCGACGCGCTGATGTGTTACAAAACCATCTTGCAGTTAGATGAAAACAATGCTGACGCGCATTTTCATGCAGGCATGATTTATGTGCGGCTGAAAGAATCCTTTCTTGCCTCAAAGCATTACTTCGCCTTGAAGCGATTGAACCCTGCGCTCGCCTCGCGCCTTTACCTTGCCATTCAAGAACCGTTGCGATAAAAGGTAGGCCGCATTTTGAGCACAGAGAAGAACCCAAAAAGCATTGAGAAGCGAGGCGCGAGAAGCATTCTGAAAGAAGCAGTAAGGAGTTAAGAGTTGATACTGGAGCGTTAAGCATGAAGCACGCGTTTTCAACTCTTAACTTCCAACTCACTTGGGATTTCTCAATCTGTTCAGAATGACAAGCCAAGACGTTAGTTTTAAGCGAAGAGAAAATTTTTCTGAATCAAACGAAAACGCACTTATTTCCAACCTAAACCAATTAACGATGAGCAAAAAGGCTATTATTATTCGGAAAGAATACTTAGAACGAATTAGAAGCAAGGGCTTCATCATCTCCACGATTTTGATACCGCTCTTGATGGCAAGTTTTGTTTTGGTTCCAATTTTAACGGAGTTCCTTTCTCGCGATTCTAAAATGGTGATTGCCATTTACGATGCGACGGGCAAGTATCAATCGGCGATTGAAGATGCATTCGAGAAGCAAAAAACGCTTTCGATGATTTGGGTAGATTGGCAGAAAGAATCGGAGCGCGAGGCAACGCTCAAAGGCATTGAGAGCGGAAAAATTTCTGGATACCTTTTGCTCAAAGAAGAGAGTGGAAAGTTGGAAGCGGTTTATACTGCAAAAAACATCGTCGATTTCAACGTCAATCGGAAAATTGAAAGCACGCTTCAAAAAGCCGTAAGTCGCCTCGCCTTGAAAAATAAGGGTTTTTCGGACGATGAAATTGCATTACTTGAAAAGCCGATTGAACTAAAAATGCAAAAAATTTCGGGTGGTGCACAAGGCGATAAGGGCGCATTTTCGGAGTTCCTTCTTGCCTACGTGATGGTGATGCTCATTTACGGCACACTGCTCACATATGGAATTTCGGTGATGAGTTCGGTAATGGAAGAAAAATCGAGCAAGGTGATGGAAGTGTTGATTGCCTCGGTCAAGCCGTTTGAATTGATGGTGGGTAAAGTGGTTGGGATTGGACTTGTGGCGTTCACGCAATATATGATTTGGGCGATGGTTGCATTGGTGCTTTCGGTAGCGTCGCTTCAATACAATCCAAAATTTCAGTTTGAGATTGCGCCGCACTTGCTCGTGTATTTTGTCCTGTATTTCATTTTAGGCTATTTGATTTACGCTACGCTTTATGCTGCGGTCGGCTCGGCGTTCGAGAATGCGCAAGATGCACAACCGCTCACCACGCCGATAACCTTTCTCATCATTATTCCGATTGTCGTGATGAACTATGTGATTTCAAAGCCTGATTCGGTAGCATCGGTTGTGCTTTCGTTGGTTCCATTCTTCTCGCCCATTTTAATGATGGGGCGGCTGACCATAACCGATGTGCCGTTTTGGCAAGTGCTGTTATCAATCGCGCTGATGATAGGCACATTTTACGCGATTATGCTCTTGTCAGCGAAGGTATATCGGGTTGGCGTGCTGATGTATGGCAAGAAGCCGACGCTCGCCGAAATTTTCAAGTGGATTAGATACGCATAGAAGTTAAAGCGACGAGCCAAGTTTTGTAGCAAGGCTTTTGAGACGGTCGTCTTCTCGGCGTTCTTGTTGACGACGCTCTTCGGTGCGCGGTTCGCTCGTGCGTTTTTCGTAGGCGTCAATAATATCGCGCACTAAGCGGTGTCGCACGACGTCGGATTTGTCGAGATAAACGAAAGAGATGCCTTGAATGCCGCCCAGAAGTGAAGGGGCTTCGGACAAGCCGGATTCGGATTTTTTGGGCAAATCGATTTGGGTGGTGTCGCCAGTGATAATGGCTTTGGAATGCACGCCGAGACGAGTGAGGCACATTTTCATTTGCATGCTGGTCGCATTTTGTGCTTCGTCGAGAATAATAAACGCATTGTTGAGCGTGCGTCCGCGCATGTAAGCAAGGGGCACAACTTCGATGACTTTTTTTTCCATATACTCTTTGAGTTTTTCAGGCGTGAGCATATCGGAGAGTGCGTCGTAAAGCGGACGCAAATACGGGTCAATTTTTTGCTGTAAGTCGCCGGGCAAGAATCCTAAACTTTCGCCTGCTTCAACGGCAGGGCGCGCAAGCACTAAGCGTTGAACTTGTTTGGCTTTGAGTGCGGCGACGGCAATCGCCACAGCAGTGTAAGTTTTGCCAGTGCCGGCAGGACCAATCGCAAAAACGATATCGTTGCGTTTAGATTCATAAACCATGCGCTTCTGTCCTGGCGTTTTGGCGCGCACAGCATCGGTTCGAGTTACAACAATCACATCGCCTTCGCCTTCAATCAATTCTTTGCTGTCTTTTGCTTGAATTGAGCGTCCTTCACCCAGCGTCGAGAGGCGAATAACGGCATCGACATCGCGCACATGCAGCTCTCCGTTGCGATTGACTAAGGTGAGCAACTCGAAAAAAATCCGTTCAACGCGCCTGACTTCTTCTGCTTCGCCGCGCAACGTAACTTCGTTGCCGCGAGCAATGATACTAACCTCGCTGAATTCCGATTCAATGCGCTTGAGATATGAATCTTGTGCTCCGAAAATCAGCATCGGCTCTGCACCTTTGAGCGAAAATTTTCTTTCTTGTTCCAAGTTGCGTATGGGTTAAGTGGTTGTTGATAGAAGAATTTCAGACGAATGTGACTCACCACGAAGCGCAACGGCTTCAAGTCCTGAAAGCGTGCAAATAAACGCACGCTGTGCGCCGTGGGCTAAACTTTCTTGTGCAAACTTTTCTCGTTCGGCTTTGCCTGAAGGCGTTGGCGTTTCGTCAATGAAAAAGAGCAAATCGGCACAAAGTTCAGACGCAAGCCGTGACGCAATCATATCAGCCGGAATAAAACTCAACAATCCTGATTTGGTTTTAGTTACAGGGCTAAGAACGAGAACCGTGTTTTGTGCCAACTGCTTTTGTAGAACGTCTGTTTTGACCGCCACAATTCTGCCCAATGTGTCGTCAGCCGATTGTTCGGTTTGAATTAAGCCTAAGTGGTGCGCGTTCATCTGCAGAGCAGGGATAAGGTCTTCGGACAGTTTCGAGGTGAATACTTTCCCGAGTTGAACGAGCAAATCGGCATAGCGTTCAAGGTCAGCTTGAGAAGGCTTATCAGGAAAGGGCTGGCGGGTTTGTCGTTCATACTGAATGCGCGCATCGTGAAGAATGAGGAGGCGACAGCGTGCCGACAGTTTTTTTACATCGGCTTTCAAGCGATTAAACGAAAGGGCATCATCTAAATCTTTTCCGACAACCGACAAAACGAGGGTTTGCATCAACAAAAAGTTAAGTCGTTAAAGCACGAAGTTCAATCGTCGATTGTAACTCTTGCGGCACTTTAAGCAAGTGCGATTGAACATAATCAAAAACGCTCTCTTCAAGCGAGCGAAACTCAATCGGGCAGCCGACAGAAGCAAGTTTCGTCATGTCGGCTTCGGTAAAGTATTGATACTTATCTCGCAGATGTTCTGGCATGGGAATATACTCAATGTTGACCGGCTTTTGCATTGCATTGAAAGTGGCAGTAACCAAATCTTTGAAACTTCGCGCTTTGCCTGTGCCGAGATTGAAAATGCCATGAACCTCGTGATGATTCAAAAGCCAATACATCACTTCCACGCAATCTTTGACATAAACAAAATCGCGCAATTGCTCGCCGTCGTTGAATCCTGCTTTGTGAGACTTGAAGAGTTTGACAGAGCCTGACTGTAAAATTTGATTGAAGGCTTTATAGACCACGCTTGCCATATCGCCTTTGTGGTATTCGTTCGGACCGAACACATTGAAGAATTTAAGCCCGACGATTTTATCGAGAAGGTGGTGCTGAAGCGCCCAGAGGTCGAAGAGATGTTTGGAATAGCCGTAGGCATTGAGCGGACGGAGTTTGAGCATTGTAAAGTCATCATCTTTGTAACCGTGTTCGCCGTTGCCATATGTGGCAGCACTGGAGGCATAAATAAATCGAATGCCGCGCTGAACAGAGTAGATAGCAAGGTCTTTGGTGTAGGCGTAGTTATTATCCATTAGACTCTCGACATCGCGTTCCGTAGTTGAACTGTTTGCACCGAGATGAATAATGGCTTCAAGGCGCGGGAATTTTTCGTCAAGGAGTTTTTGAAGAAAGAGGGTTTTGTGAATGTAGTCGGCAAAGCGCAATCCGACAAGGTTTTTCCATTTTTCTGTTGTGCCGAGTTCGTCGACAATAAGGACGTTGGTAATGCCGACTTGATTGAGTTTCCAAAGCATTGCGCTGCCAATAAAGCCTGCGCCACCTGTAATGACAATCATTCCATTTCAAGAATTTTTTCGAGAACAGAGAAGGGAGCGGAACACATGTCCGCTCCTTGTGTGCATCAGTATTTACGCTCTTTGGGAATAAACTTGTCACGGTATTCCCAATCGCGTTCAGCAAGCGCCATGTTGACGGGTTTATATTTGATTTCACTGTGTCCGCCCTCGTCAACGAGGCAAAGTGTGTGCTTCATGAAGTTCACGTCATCGCGTTTTGGATAATCTTCATGAGCGTGTGCGCCGCGCGATTCTTTGCGGTGATATGCGCCCTCGATAATCGTTTGTGAGTAATCAATCATAAATTCAAGTTCAATCGCATCGAGCAAATCGGTGTTGAACTCTTTGCCTTTATCTTGAACAACTGCGTTTTTAGCGCGTTCACGAAGCACTTTAATCTCGCGGCATGCACTCGCCAGCAGTTCTTCGGTGCGGAAGACGGAGACCTTATCCATCATCATCTGTTGCAAATCGGCGCGAATTTTTCCGACAGACTCACCTTTGGTGCGGGAAAGAATGTTGTTGATTTTCTCGCGCACTTTTTTATCAGCGTCTTTTTGAACAGGCATTTTGCCTTTGGTTTCGCGGACAAACTGCACAATGTCTTTGCCTGCTCTTCGTCCGAAAACAATCAGGTCGAGCAGAGAATTTGTGCCGAGCCGATTTGCACCGTGAACCGAGACGCATGCACATTCGCCTGCCGCCCAGAAGCCAACCTTAACGGTGTTCTTTTCATCAATAACCACGCGTCCATCAACATTCGTTGGAATACCGCCCATTGCATAGTGACACGTGGGCTGAACTGGAATCGGATGCTTAGATGGGTCGACGCCAAGATAAATTTTCGCGAAGGTTGAAATTTCAGGAAGTTTGGTTTCGATTTGTTTGAGCGAAAGGTGCGTTAGGTCGAGGTTGATGTAGTCTTTTGCAGCGCCAACGCCACGCCCTTCGCGCACTTCTTGATACATGCATCGGGAGATCATATCGCGCGGAGCAAGGTCTTTGACGGTCGGAGCATAGCGTTCCATGAAGCGCTCGCCAGCAGCATTGCGCAACACGCCACCTTCGCCTCGCGCGCCTTCGGTTACGAGAATCCCTAATCGATACAAACCTGTCGGGTGAAACTGCACAAACTCCATATCTTCAAGCGGAATGCCATGTCGCATCGCAATGCCGAGCCCATCACCAGTGTTGGCATGAGCGTTAGAAGTTGTTTTGTAAGCACGTCCGAATCCGCCTGTGGCAAACATGACCGCTTTGGAATTGAAAACGTTAATCTCGCCTGTGCGAATGTTGTAGGTAACCACGCCGCAAACAACGCCGTCTGTTTCGCAAATATCCAGCACTTGATACTCGCTATAGAATCGAACTTTGCGCTTAATGCACTGCTCGTAAAGCGTATGCAAACACACATGTCCTGTTCTATCGGCAGCGTAGCATGCGCGGCGCACAGGGGCTTCGCCGAAGTTGCGCGTGTGCCCACCAAATGGGCGTTGCGCGATTTTACCATCTTTGGTGCGTGAGAACGGCACGCCGAAGTGTTCCATTTCAATAATCGCGCGAGGCGCATCGTTGCACATCACTTCAATAGCATCTTGGTCGCCTAAATAGTCTGCGCCTTTAACGGTGTCAAACGCATGCCAAAGTGGATAATCTTCTTCTTCATTTCCTAATGCCGCGCAAATGCCACCTTGTGCCGCACCGCTGTGCGAGCGTAGCGGGTGCAATTTTGAAATAACCGCAACATCGCAATACTCGGCGACTTCAACGGCAGCGCGCAACCCGGCTAATCCTGCACCGACAATAACAACATCATGATTGATAACAGACATAATACGCTACTACTGTTTTAAGTTGAATTGAAAAAGTTTGAACAATCTGAAATGCTTCCGACTGACGATAAATTCATCAAGGCAGCAGATGGCTTAAACTGAAACTCGGCGGATTGTAAGGTCCGGCCGTTAAAACCGTTTGTGTGCCAATAACGAAAAGCGAAATCGCAAGCACCCAACAGAGCGCAACAAGCGTCAGTTTGACGCCTTTGTTCTTAGCGTAATCATCAATGATGTTCAGCATGCCGTTAAATCCGTGATACAAGCCGAAAATCAAAAACAGCATATCGAAGACTTTCCATAGCGGATTGGAAAGGCGCTGTGTGACCTTTTCATAAGTGATGATATGCTCGCCGAACTTCGGGTCGGAAATTAAGCCCTCTTCGACGGCTTTGCGGTATTCGGGATTTTTAGCCGCGTAGGCTTCTCGAATAGCAAGGTATTCGTTTTCGTCAGCCAAATAATCGGTCGGCATGTGTTGAACCCAAAAATGACCAATCAGCGTCGCAAGCAAAACAATGCCCGAAATGCGCTGCATAAACCAGCCGAACGCTCCACTTCTCTTTGCACTTCTATCAGACATGTTGATACTCCCTTGTTTGAAATTACTTAATGAACGGTGTGATAAAATACGGTGCGATAATCGGGTAACCGCCAAGCAAGATAATTAACGCCGAAAGCACGAGCGTTGCATAAAACATTTTCTTTTGCTTTGGCGACCAACCAAGGAAATCCACCATTACAATTCGGAAGCCGTTGATGGAGTGATAAGTTACAATCGCCAGCAAGGCAAATTCGCCAATCTTGAAAAGCGGACTGCGATAGGTCGACATCAAGGCATCGAACTTCACAGGGTCATACAGAGCACGAAGTCCAAAGACATGAATCGTCAGATAAATCACCATGCCAATGCCACTGACACGGTGAAGAATCCACGCCCACATGCCCGTGCGCCAGTGGTAAGAGAAAATCCGTTGAATTGCGTTTTGAAATGTGGCGGTGTAGGGGAGTTTGGCAGCGGTTTTGGGATTTTCAATCGAAGGCATACTACTTACTTCCTTTCTTGAATTCTTGAATTCTTGAATCGGTTAAAGATGAAACGAAGATAACAATTTAAATCAAACATTTGAAAAAACTTGCGCAACTCACGCTTTCTCGCTAATGTTGCACATCACTTGCACATTACTTTTTCGCTATTCAATGAAAAAAACACTGGCTCTACTGTTCGGCGGGCGAAGCGGCGAGCATGAAATCTCAATCATTTCTGCACGCTCTGTTGCCAACGCCATCGATTCTAAACAATTCAATCTGCTTCCCATCTACATCACACGCGAAGGCAACTGGCTTAATGAACCCGCCTCGCGCTCGGTATTGGAAAAAAACTACGAAGCGTTGATAAAAAATCCTGACGCGCTCGAAAAAGAAAAGGCACGTGTGGCAAAACTCAAAGGCAAGTTCAAGTTCGACTTCTCCAACATCGACGTTGCCTTTCCGGTTCTGCACGGCACATTCGGTGAAGACGGCACAGTGCAAGGCTTGCTTGAAATGATGAATGTGCCCTACGTCGGAAACGGCGTTTTGGCTTCTGCACTCACAATGGATAAAGCCGCCGCAAAAGCAACGTTCAAAGAGGCGGGATTAAATGTGGTGAGTTATGTTGTTGGATTTCGTGAGGAGTTAGAATCAAACATGAACATGGTTGTAAAACGATGTGAAAAGGCGCTTTCATATCCGATGTTCGTCAAGCCTGCCAACTTAGGCTCGTCGGTCGGAATTTCAAAAGCCAAAACTCGCGCGCAGCTTGAAGCGGCGCTCAAACTTGCCGCGCTTTACGACCGAAAAATTTTAATTGAACAAGGATTGAATGTGCGAGAGTTGGAAGTAGGTGTATTAGGAAATAAAGAAGTTCAAGCCTCCGTCGTCGGTGAAATCGTGCCGTGCAATGAATTTTATGACTACGAAGCCAAATACATTAAAAGCGATTCTAAACTCTTCATTCCTGCCCAGTTGCCAAAGCGTATCAGTAATGAAGTCCAAAAGCAAGCCGTAACGGCGTTCAAAGCCGTAAATGGTGAAGGCATGGCGCGCGTGGATTTCTTCTTGGAAAGAGAGACGAATAAACTCTTCATCAACGAAATCAATACA
The DNA here is from genome assembly GCA_046292465.1 of Chloroherpetonaceae bacterium. Lineage (GTDB taxonomy): Bacteria > Bacteroidota > Chlorobiia > Chlorobiales > Thermochlorobacteraceae > JANWWM01. Next base: position 31,774 of record JBKBRB010000018.1, on the reverse strand, counting down.
ATTCCCGGCTTCACTTCGATTAGCATGTATCCGAAAATGTTTTTGGCGATGGGATTATCCTATCCTGAACTGGTTGCGCGCCTCATCGAGCTTGCCTTTGAACGCTTCAACGAGAGAAGACGAAACCGTGTGATGTGATGCCAAGCCAATCGAAAAAAGTGGGCAGGTCTCGAGCCTGCCCTTGCATGCTGTTGTGAAGGATTCAAATCTACCTAAATGGTCTCCGAAAGTTTTTATGTTACGGCAAACTGTTTAGAGCCGAAGCGTTCATGCGCCGCCTTCAAGAGCATTTCACGGTGGTTGGGGTGAGCTATCGAGGCAAGCAATTCCGCACGCTCGCGCAAACTTTTTCCGTAAAGATTCACAACGCCGTATTCAGTAACAATGTAATGCACGTGCGCACGCGTGGTAACCACGCCTGCACCCGGCTTCAAGAGTGGCACAATGCGCGACTCGCCTTTGGAAGTCGTTGAGGGCAAGGCAAAAATGGCTTTCCCGCCTTCTGAAAGCGACGCGCCGCGCACAAAGTCCATTTGTCCGCCCACGCCTGAATACATTCTCGTGCCGATAGAATCGGCGCAGATTTGTCCTGTAATATCAATTTCAACCGCGCTGTTAATCGCCGTTACTTTCGGATTGCGCCGAATGACGGCGGTATCATTGACATACTGCACATCGAGCATGGCAACTTCGGGATTATCGTCAATGAAGTCGTAGAGTTTGCGCGTGCCCATTGCAAAGGTTGCCACGATTTTATGCGGGTGAATTCGCTTTTCTTCACCTGTGATGACGCCGCTTTCAACAAGCGGAATCACACCGTCGGAAAACATTTCAGTATGAATGCCCAATCGCTTGTGCTCGGTGAGTGAAGTCAAAACCGCGTTGGGAATCGTGCCAATCCCCATTTGAAGCGTTGCGCCGTCTTCAATAATGCCAGCGATATATTTTCCAATTGCGAGAGCAGTTTCATCGAGCGGTTCAGGCGCGATTTCGAAAATCGGCATATCAACTTCAACGCCGTAATGAATTTTACTTTTGTGAATCAAACTGTCTCCGTGCGAGCGTGGCATTTGTGGATTGACTTGTGCAATGACAAGTTTGGCAGTTTCAACTGCGGCAAGCGAACAATCAACTGAAACCCCAAGCGTGCAATAGCCGTGCTTATCGGGCGGCGAGACTTGAACAAGCGCAACGTCAAGCGGCAAAATCCCTCTCCGAAACAAGAGCGGTGTCTCTGATAAAAAAATCGGAATGTAATCGGCTCGACCTTCTTGCACGGCTTTGCGAACATTTGCACCAATGAAGAGCGAACTATCGCGCCACTTGCCTGCAAGCGAGGCTTCAACCTGCGGCGCACGTCCTTCAGTGTGCAAGTGAATAAATTCAAGGTTGTCAAGTTCATCAGCACGCTTTGCCAAAGCTTCAAGCAAAACGATTGGCGTGGCAGCAGCAGTATGAACAAAAATCCGACTATGAGATTGGATGGACTTTACAGCTTCTTCGGCAGGAACGACTTTCATTTTTTACTCCTCCTAAAATGTTATGAACAACACGGGAGACAGCTTAAAAATACGACAAATTCTGAGAGTTTCGTTGAGAAAACGAAATCGGAACAACAATTACTCGCTCATCTCGAACCACAAGAAGAATCCAGTGAGCATTGAAAAGCGAGAAGTGAAAAGTGAGCCGTAGAAAGCAAATCTGCTGAGCGAAGTGAAGAACCGAACCTTGTGCAGAAGGGCGGAGTGTTTGCCTAATCGGCTTAACTGACAGCCGCATTTGTCGCTCCGCTAAACTTTTTGCATTATACAAGCAGAACCTAAAACGGAGTAAAAAATGAACACGACACCAACGCCAAACCCAACTGAACCGCAAAGCGATTTTAAGAACCTCTTCAATATCCTTCACGAACAAACCAAAAGCGAAAGCGAAACCGAAGTCAATCTTCACCCGCAAACCATGTGCCCCGCCTTCGGCGGATTGCGCGTCATTACGCGCATCGACGGCGCGCAAGTGTGCATGGCGACCGACAAAGGCTGTATGTATGGCTTAACGTTCGTAACGCATTTTTATGCCGCCAAAAAGTCCATCGTCTCGCCTGAACTGATGTCGCAACAACTTTCAAGCGGCACGATGATTACCGACATTCGCAACACGCTCGAAGAAATTGCAAAGGATAAATCCATTCGGCTTATTCCTGTCGTAAGTTTATGCGTCGCCGAAACGGCAGGCATTGCCGAAGAACTCTTGCCGAAAAAAGTGGGAAACGCCGAAGTAGTGCTCGTGCGCATTCCCGCATACCTCATCAAATCGCACCCCGAAGCCAAAGACATTGCCATTGAAGCCTTGCTCAAACGCTTTGCGCAAACACAAGCAGGCGAGCGCAAAAAGTCGGTTGCGATTATCGGCGAAATTTTCCCGCTCGATGCCATGATGATTGGACAAGTCTTGGAGCGCATGGGCGTCGAATCAGTGCTGACCCTTCCGTCGCAAGAATTAGATGACTATAAAGATGCAGGCAACGTGGGCGTCGCTGTTGTGCTTCATCCGTTCTATGAGCGCGTTGAAGCGTTTTTTCGTGCGCGTGGCGTGAGGGTAGTCAGTAGCAATCCAGTTGGTGTGAATGCGACTTACAAGTGGATTAAAGACATCGGCGAAGCCTTAGGGCTTGATGAAGAAAAAGTCGAGCAAGTCGCGCAAGAAGAGAAAGCAAAAATCAAAGCGGTGATTGATTCAAAGAAAATGAAGGGCACGGTGATTGTCGCAGGCTATGAAGGCAACGAATTTCCATTGGTGCGTCTGCTTTTGGAAGCAGGTATCAATGTGCCATATGCCTCAACCTCCATTGCGCATACTGAACTTGGAGAGAACGACCACCGTTTGCTCACAATGCTCGGCACAGAGCTGCGCTATCGCAAATATCTCGAAGAAGACCGCCGCGCCATCTTGAAACATAAACCCGACTTGGTTGTCGGCACAACCTCGCTCGATAGTTATGTGAAAGAACTCGGCATTCCCGCCGTTTATTACACGAACATCATTTCGTCGCGTCCGATTTACTTTGCACAAGGCGCAAGCATCATGCTCGACTTAATCCAATCGCTGATGGCAAAGAAACCCGCCTTTGAAAAAATGAAGCAATTTTTTGAAGCCTAAACTTGAAATGCTTCATCGAGTAGTGAAAAAAGGTCTTCTACTTGAATTGGCTTGCGTAGAATACGAAGCGCGCCAAGTGCTTCTAAGTCAATTGCTACACTGAACAACTTTGGCGAGTGTCTACATCGAGAGCAATCGAAATTCGGCGTGGGTGTAGCCATAAATCGCACAAGCTAGGTCATTGCCCCTGTGAATCAAAGATGAATGGTAAGAATAAAGCCTCTGATGAATGTCATAAGTTCTTCTTGGGAATGTGTGTGAAGCACTGCTTTGGAATGGCTGAACCGATGCAGGTATTGGCAAAGACGCAAAAAGTTCTTACGCGCATATCTGTTAAGTGCGCTTGAAGTATTTCACAACGATGTTGACGGGCTTATTGAAAATGAGAGTTGCGGTTTTATCAACGAGTTTCCAAAGCCAAAACGGAAAGAATTGAAGCACGATGTAGGTGCGCAGAAAGAGCAACAGTTTGTTGTTGAACGTGTGCCATTGGACGCGGTGTAAGTCATCGCCTTGATAGAGCGTCGTAAGGCGATGTTCATCAAACGAGTGCAGGTGGGCGTTCGCGGGCGTAAGTTGATGGCAGTGAATACACAGTTCGTAGCGAAGTTTTTCTTTGTAGGGCGTCGAGAGAATCAACGCGCCGCCTTTTTTAACAACGCGAAAGAGCGAGCGGACAAAGGCTTCAGGGTCGGGGACGTGTTCAACGACTTCGGAGGCAATCACACAATCAAACGATTCATCGTCAAAGGGCAAATTGAAGGCGTCGCCAACAGCACCTTTGTGGTTAGGATAAGGATAGCGCGATAAGGCTTTTTCAACATTGACGGGTGAAATATCCATTGAGCAAACTTCAAAGCCTTTGGGACAAAGCGAGGCGGCAACCCACGCTCTTCCGCAACCCACATCAAGCACCGACTTTGCCGTGCGCGGCACAAGGGACAGAATCCACTCCGAAAGCCTGCGCTCGCTGTGCGCCACAACGGGCGGGCGGTCTTCAAAGTAGTCGAACTGTTCAGCGTCGAGGGTATAGTGTTTTTTGTAATCAAAGTTCATTTCATCACCGTTGAATCATCAAGCTCGAAGAGTTGGCGAAGCAAGGCGATTTTGCCTTCGAGGCTCTCTTCGCTTGGCACAGGCGATTTCAGCCCTTTAATCGGGAAGTGCAAAAGTTTGCCAATGAGACGGTCCGCAAGTTGCTCGAGCAGTTTGTATTCAGCGTCGCTGACTTTGTTTTTCAGGCGCGCAAGTTCCTGCGATTTAATGGCGTGAAATTTTTCTTGCAACAAGCGAATGGTCGGCGCGACTTGTAAACTGCCCAGCCACTGTTCAAATTCCATAATCCCTTGAATGATAATGGCGTCGACTTTCGGCAGTTCGGCTTTGCGCGCGTCGAGATTTTTTTGAACGATAAACTGCAAGTCGTCGATGTCTTTGAGGAAGACGTTGTAAAGCGAAGATGCTTTTTTGTCGATGTTGCGTGGCACGCCAAGGTCGATGAGAAGCATGGTCGAGCGTTTGCGTTTTTGCATGGCGCGCTCGATGTCGGAAACGGAAAGCAGTTCGCCAATCGTGCCGACAGCGGAAATGACGATGTCGAACTCATGCAAGCGTTCTTTGAAGTAATCAAAGGTGAGAATGTTGCTGGTGCCGAGTTCGCTGGCGAGGGCTTCGGCTTTGGCAAGCGTGCGATTGGTGATAGAAATGCGATGGGCTTTTTTCTCAATCAAATGTTTGGCGGCAAGTTCGGCGGTTTCGCCTGCACCGATGAGCAAGACATTTTTCTCGGAGAGGTCAGAAAAAATTTTCTTGGCAAGTTCGACCGCGGCGTAACTCACAGAAATTGCGCCCTCGAAAAATTTTGTTTCGGTTTTCACGCGTTTGGCAACACTGAAGGCATCGTGCGCCAAACGATTGAGAATGGTTTTCGTCGCACCAATTTCTGACGCGAGTCGATAAGCATCTTTCACTTGACCGAGAATTTGCGCTTCGCCTAAAATCATGGAGTCGGCGGCGGAGGCAACGGTGAAAAAATGCTTAACCGCCCCACATGCGAAAGTGCGAAAGAAATGCTCTCGCTTGACTTGTTGCGACATCGCGCGGCGCGAAATGAGAAAATCAATCAAATACTCCGCTGTTACTTCGGGCAGTTTCGGCACGGCGTAAAGTTCAGTCCGATTGCAGGTCGAGAGCAACATCGCCTCTGAAACTAAGCCGTCGCAAAGTTCATGGAGCAAGGCTTTGGCTTCGTGGTCGTTAAACGCAAAGCGTTCGCGAATATCGAGCGACGCCGTTTTGTGTGTAATGCCAACAGCAATAAGTTGCGTCGCTTCGCTGTGTGAAGGGTTACTACTACGCATAATCGTTTCGTTGAATCGGAACACAGCAACAAGTGTTCTCTCGTTATGAATGAAATCGCGCCGAAATCAGTCGCAAAATTGTTGAGACGCACGCGCTTTGATTCCTAAAATTGTCAAGCCAATCAATTCTTTCGTGTCTTCTTTGTAGCGCAAGATGATGCCGTTGCCTGCATCAAATCCCACGCCTGCTTGCGGTTCGCCAATGCTGATGTAAAGCGTATCGGCTTCAGCATCATAATCCCAATTTGCATTGTCGACGCTCGATAGAATTTTTAACTCTTTCATATCACACCCAACGTTCATCTGTAAGCCGAATCGGAACTTGATTGACGGAAAGCACAGTCATCAGTAACATGAAGAATCTCACCGAATAAAACAGGTTTGCATCGATTTTAATCCGTGTTCGTTCAATCCGCTCAATCTGTGTTCTCTCGTTATGAATGAAATCGCGCCGAAAAAAAGTTCAGCACCGTCATGGAAAGAAACGCAAAAAGAAATCCTGAAATGAGCATCACCGCCATGCGCTTGCCTTGAAGTGCGAGCCGCTCACGGAATAAAAGCCCAATGCCGTAAATCGCCCAAACCAAAATCGTGCCGATAAGTTTGAAATCGACAAGTGAAATCGTGGTTTTCGGAATCCAAATCGCGCCTGCAATAAAAGCGACGGTCAGAAAAAAGAAGCCGAACATCACGGCGTTGTAGCTCATTTTTTCAAAGAGTTCAAGATTAGGCAATCGTTCAAAGAGCAATCCGTATCGATTCGCCTGAATTTGTTTGAGGAGCAAGAGATAAAGCAGGCTATAAATGCCCGCAATCGCAATCGCGCTATAACCAAGCAATGCAGAGATGATGTGAAGCGAAAGAATTGGATTTTTCAGATTTTCATTCACCGCGCCGACATCTTCAATAAACCATGATGAAACCACCTGAAAGAGCAGTGCAACCGAAAGCACAAAAAAGCCTGTTTCAATGACGCCTGTTGAAAGTTCAATGAATAAATATGTAATCAGCAGTGTGAAGGCTATCGTGGTCATGAGTTGAAAAACGGAGGCAATCGGTGGATAGCCGTTTTGCGCGATAAGCAAGTGCAAATAAACAAGGTGAAGAATCGCCGTGAGGAAGAGAAGCGGACGCTTGACAGCCGTTGCCCAACTTAGCCGCCAAAAAAAGTCAGCCCCATATAAAAGCGTTGCGCTGGTGTAGGCAAGCGGAACAGCGATTGAAAAGATGTAAAGCGATACGTCCATTTTTTACTACAAATTGGCTGAAGTTACAAAACGATAGTCAAAACTCGTTACTCACGAATGTTCAAAGAAACCATCATGCCGCTCCGCACTTGCAATAAGCCTGTCGTTAGGACGGTGTCGCTCGGATTCAGTCCGCGAACGATTTGCACTTCTTTTTCGGTGCGAAGTCCAATCTCGACGGGTTGTTCAGCAACCTTGCCGCCGCGAATCGTGAAAACTTTTTGACCTTTGAGGTCGGGCACAAGGGCTTCGGACGGAATCATCAAGGCATCTCGAATTTCTTGCAAAACGAGTTCAACATCGGCAAACGAGCCTGCAATGAGTTCGCCATTTTTGTTGGGGTGAATGGCGCGAAGTTGAATCGTGCGCGTGTTAAGGTCAATGCGCGGCTCAATCGCATAAACTTTGGCTTCAAAGACGGTCGAGAGGCTTTGAACGCGAAAGAAAACTTTGTCATTGACGCGAACTTGTGCGGCATATTTTTCAGGAATTGAAAAGTCGAGTTTAATCGGCGTTGAACTTTGGAGCGTGGTAATGCGCGTTGAAGGCGAAACATAACTGCCTTCGCTGACATAGCGCAAGCCGACTTTGCCGCTAAATGGAGCGCGAATTTCAGTGCGGTCGAGTTGCGCGTTTAAAACCTCGAGTTGCGCTTTAAGCGTGTTGAGTTCGTTGAGCGCGATGTCGTATTCTTCTTGGCTGGCGGCTTTTTCGGCAAGCAATTGTCGCTGTCGGGCTTCGCGCAGTTCGGCAAGGCGCAGCTGCGACTCTGTGCGCCGTTTTTGAGCCTGCAGTTCATCGTCGATAATTTTCAAAAGCAGTTGGTTGCGCTGGACATTTGCCCCTTCTTGAAAAAAGATTTTGCTAACTTTGCCCGTAATTTCGCTACGCAAGTCCACTTCTTCGTTTGCAATCAGTGTGCCTGTGGTGTAAATCTTATTGGCAAGAGTGCGCGGCTTTACGACAATTGCATCAACAGAAAGCAACGCAGGCGCAGAGCCTGAAGCCGTCGCTGTTTTTTTAGCACTGAACATCTTGGGTAAAAACAGAAGCAGAATAAGCACGAAGAGAGCAATCAAGGAAATAATGCGCGACTTTGTCATTCGTGTTTGAACCGTGTTTTCAAATTCATAAACAGAACGGAGGTTAGTTTGTTCCAGAACAAAACAGTCCGAAATTTACTTATTCTTGTCGTTATCGTCGGCGTTTATCTTTTAATTCAATCCCAAAGCAAGAAAGACGAAACGCCCGCACCCGTTGAAACCAAACAAACCGATAAGCCTAAACAAGAACGACAGCCGACAGCGACAACCTCAAAACCGCAATCGCCAGCATCATCGGCAAAATCTTACTTCGAGTTGCATGCCCCGCTCGGCATTCCCAAAGATGGCGACGATAGCGACGACTACTTGATGGAAAAACCACAATACGTGCTCTCTTACAACAACGCCCGTGGCGGCGCAAATTGGGTATCATGGAACTTGAACGAAAGTTGGTTCGGAACAGTGGAGCGCAGACAAGGGCAATTTATCACCGACATGAGCCTGCCCGAAGGATTTCAGCGCATCACACATGACGACTACACCGGAAGCGGCTACGACCGAGGACACATGGTTCGCTCCGAAGAACGCACACGCACGAGAGAAGACAACGACGCCACATTTCTCATGACCAACATCTTGCCACAAACGCACGACCTTAACGCTGGACCTTGGCTCTCGCTCGAGACCTTCTGCGAAGTGCTGTGCAAAAAGAAAAATCATGAACTTTATATCATTGCGGGCGGCATCTACGACAAAAATCCTGAATACCTGAACGGCAAAGGCAAAGGGCGCGTTGCCATTCCGAAATCAACTTGGAAAATTGTCGTCGTCTTGGAGCGCGGGCAAGGCTTGAAAAACATCACCAAAGACACGCGCGTCATTGCCGTCAACATGCCAAATGCGCAAAGCAAAGAATTTAAGAAGTCAGGTTGGCGAAAGTATCTAACGACCGTTGACGAACTCGAGCACCTGACGGGATACGATTTTCTTTCAAACGTTCCGCCCGATATTCAAGCCGTTATTGAAAGCAAAACCGATTAACCTTAACGCCATCAACCTATCATCACGCATCTGTGAACGCAACTTCGCCTGAATTTCCTGTCGATATTTCGCTCGTCATTCCGCTTTACAACGAAGCCGAATCGCTACCAGAACTCACTGAACAAATTTACGACGCGATTCAAACAAGCAATCTGCACACGCTTTTCGGACATCAACCGACATTTGAAATTCTCTTCATCAACGATGGCTCAACCGATGGTTCTGATGCAGTCATCAAATCGCTTATTGAAAAACACAAAGAAGTGAAACTCATTTCATTTCGACGCAACTACGGCAAATCGGCAGGGCTCGACGCAGGCTTCCATGCCGCACAAGGCAAGTATGTGATTACGATGGACGCGGATTTGCAAGATAATCCCTACGAAATTGAGCCGCTCATTCGCAAGCTCGAAGAAGGCTACGACCTCGTCAGCGGTTGGAAAAAGAAACGCTACGACCCGATTACAAAAACGCTTCCGTCCAAACTCTTCAACTTCGTTACAGGCGTGCTCAGCGGCGTGCATATTCACGACTTCAACTGTGGCTTGAAAGCCTATCGGCACGAGGTCGTTAAAGCCGTGCAAGTTTATGGCGAAATGCATCGATACATTCCTGTTTTGGCAAAGTGGAACGGCTTTCGTGTCTCGGAACTGGAAGTTCGACATCGCGCCCGCAAATACGGCACGTCCAAATTCGGATTGAGCCGCTTCTTCAATGGCTTCTTGGATTTGCTCACGGTGATGTTCATTACGAAGTATATGAAACGTCCAATGCACCTTTTCGGCATGCTTGGCATTGTGTGCTTTCTGTTGGGCTTCGTGATTGCGGCGGTGCTCACTTACGGCAAGTATGTTTATCAAGAAAGTGTGAGCAATCGTCCGCTCTTGATGCTCGGGGTGTTGCTGATTATTCTCGGCGTGCAGTTTTTCTTAGGCGGATTGCTCGGCGAAATGATTACGAAGAGTTATCTCCAAAGCGAAAGTTACCTTATCAAAGAAATGGTGAACTTTGAAAGAGAGAAAAGTTTTACGAAAGGCGCGTAAGAACGGCGGCGAAAAAGCCGTCGGTGCTATCGCAGTGCGGAAAGAGTTTAAGATAAGTTTCGTTTTGTAATCGCTCGCGAAGCCTTGTCAAATCAGCCTCTATACGAATTTCCTTCACAACTTCTGAAACAGGCAGAAGCGAAAAATTTTTATGCCGCGAAAGAAACGCCTCCACTTGTGCCTCATTTTCATCGCGAAAAATCGAACAAGTTGCATAAACAAGCCTTCCGCCAACTTTGAGCAGTGGCGCGTAAGTGTCTAAAATTTCCGATTGCACTTTTGTCAGATGCTCGAGCGATTCAGGTGTGAGCCGTCGTTTCAAATCGGGGTTGCGTCGGAGCGTGCCGCTACCGGTGCAAGGTGCATCGAGAAGAATGTGATCGACCTTACCGCCGAACTTTTCTCGGAAGCGTTGAAGTTTTTCCGCGCTGTCGAGAAGTTCGACGTTTTGAAGCGAAGAGCGTTTCAAGCGGTCGCGAATGTTGCCGAAGCGTTTTGGAAACTTTTCGTAGGCATACACTTTGCCTTTGTTTTGCATCAAGGTTGCAAGGTGAAGCGTTTTGCCACCGCCGCCAGCGCACGCATCGAGCGTAATGGTTTTGGGTTTTGGATTGAGAAGCAATGAAATAAGTTGACTGCCTTCGTCTTGAATTTCGCACAGTCCTTGCTTGAAAGTTTGGGATTGAAAGATGGGGCGGCGTCGGTCGCAGATGAGCGCGTCGGGCGAAAGATTGCCGAACGTGGTGGCGATGTTTTCACTAGCGAGCCTTTGTTTTAAGGCGTCGCGCGAAGTGAGCAAAGTATTGGTGCGCAAGGTAAGCGGGGCTTCGGTGTTGAGCGCGGCGTAAAGGTGCGCAAGGTCTTCGTCTGAAAAGTCGGCGCGCAATTTTTCTGTAACCCAATAAGGAAATGAAAACTGTTCAGAAAGGTCGACGGGAGTTTGGCGTCGCAAAAAAAACTGTGAGCGAAGTTCCAAAAGGGTTGCTTCGGAGAGTGAAGTGAGTTCGCTTGTTGGAGAAAGAAGTTCGTTGTTTTGATGCTGTTGCGAGAGAAAAAGAAAAATCGTGAGCGCGTAAGTTATCTTGTTGGAGTTTTGAGGAAGCGTGCTGGTGATGAAGGTTTCAACTGCAAGGTCGTAGCGGAGTGTGCCATAGACGGCTTCGCTGATGAATTTTCGGTCGTGCGAGCCGAGATATTTTCGAGCGCGAAGATAATCGGAGAGAACGGCGTCGGCAGGGCGGTTGTCGGTGCGCACGGCGGTATAGGCTTCAATGCTGTGTGAAAGAAGCGATTTGAGCGTCATGAATTGATGTCAAAATGAAACCAATGAATCAGATGAACGGGGTGAAGATACAACCGCAAAGAAAATCGTGTGGCTACAAACTGAATTTCGAGAACAAAAAGGTCGCGGGTTGGGCGACCTCTTGCTCACAAGTTGAACTTGCAAAAGCCCCTGCGGGCAAACGGCATGGGTTCATAACGCTATGTCGATAGCGAAGAACGCGAGGATTCATCGCGTAGCGGTGTCAGCTGCTTGACATTTTGCGCTTGTAACCCTTTGCTGGTGGTAACAAGCTCAAACTCTACGGGAGCGCCTTGATCGAGCATTTTATACTTCCGCTCCGACGCAATCGCAGAGTAGTGGACAAAAATGTCTTCGCCGCCCCCTGGATTAAGAATGAACCCATAGCCCTTTTTGCCGTCGAACCACTTTACTTGACTTTTGTGTGGCATGGACTAAAAACTCCTTTCGTTTTAAGAAAGATTCTTGAAAGAATTGTCGTGCAGCCATAAAGACTATTGCACCCCTTTTACAGCATCTTCGGGCTACTTTTGCACTATGAATATAGACGCAAGACTTGTCAGCACAAGCCAAATTGTGAGATGAATACAGACGATAAAGCCGTTTTGATGCTGATGATGTTAGCAATTAGGGATTAGAAATCAATTGAGGAAACTGTGGGGCTAAAAAAGTATCAAAAGCGAAAACTGGTCGTTAGCATAATGCTATTGATGGTGAGCCTTTCGCCAACTTGCGCCGAACCAGTGTAAAGAGAGCCAAAAATGCTCTGTGTGGTGCGAATGTAGGCTATGTCGATGTTGAGTGTTTTACGAAGCAGAATCCCTGCACCGAAGGTAAGGGTCTGTCGTGCGTCTTCGGTTGTTGTGCGTTGTGTTCGTGCAGTGTCGCGAAATTTAAGCGGCGACATTTGGTAGTTGTATCCGGCACGTGCGCGTATCGGCAAAAAGACGGAGCGAAGTTCTGCGCCAACAGCGTAGTCAATGGTTTGTTGAAAATCGGTTTTGAAAATGCGGTTGAGGTCAGCAAAACTTTCACTATCGGCACGGTATTGAAGTTGTGTCCAATCGGTGAAGGTGGCTTGTGCAGAAAGTGTAAAGTTCGGCTCATCTAAACTCACGCCGCCTGAAAAAACAAACGGTGTTCGAAGTCGATACTCAAAATTGTTTGATGACAATTTATCCGAAAAAGAAAGCGGCTGATTAGGTGCAGGGGCAACTTTGAAGCGCGACGAGAGCGTTTGCGAGGAAAGTTCGTTGAAGGTTAAGGACGTCGGCGTTTCAACGGATAAGCCCAAACGAAAATGGTCGTCAAGCACATACATCAAAGAAGCTTTGAGGTTCCAGCCCGTAATGTCGGTTTCAATCGTTTCTTCAAGGGTCAACGATTGAAATTTTTCGTAGCGATTTTGAGTGTCGCTCTCGCGGTAAGTGCGAATGTAGGAATAGTTGCCGCTCACAATGTTGAGCGTGCCGCCAACAAATAAAGACGGCGCGACCTCTATGGCGGTAGCAATCGAGAACATATTCTTGCCGCCATCTTCCAAAAGCTCCGAGTTTTGCAACACATTGCCGCGTATTGGATTGACATATAGCCCCGCTGAATCGTTGAGCAGAAACTGCTCCCAAGCATATGAGGCAAGGTCGCTCAAAATGATATTGTTGTTGTTATCAAAGCGCGGACTTGAGTTCGCCGCAAGTCCATCTAAAATGCTTTGAGACGGGTTAAAGACGTTGATGTTTTGTGCGGCGGTAAAGTTAGCTTGACGGTTGTAGCCAAACGCCAAAACAAAACTGCCTTGATAGGTTGGAAATGGCATAACGAACCCAAGCGATTGAATGGCAGTGCGACTGTTAATTGCGTTTTGCGTGGTGTTTAAGTAAGAAGCGCTACTCTTGAATTGGTAAAAATCAAATCCGAGATTGAATTCCATGCGTTTGATTTGACCAAGTCCAGCAGGGTTATAGAAAATTGCGCTGTAGTCGTTGGCGATGCCAGTGTAAGCCCCCCCCATGCCGAGCGCGCGTGCACCTATGCCGAGCCCTTGCTGGCTGAAGCGAATGGCGTCGAGTTCGTTTTGCGCAAATGCGTTGAGGGAAAAAGAGCAGAGTAATACAAACAAAAAAAAGCGAATGTGTTTCATTTCAGGAGTTGATGGGATTGCAAGAGTTTTGAATCGTCATGCATAGACCGATTGAGTTATCGGTTTCGTCCGCTGTCGCGCTTTTCAGGTGGCGCTGGCGTTGTTTGATTTTCGCCTTGTCGGCGCGTTGGTTCAGTTGTTGGACTGCTTTCGGTTGTCCGTCGTCGGCTATTGCCATCATCGTTGTTTGAGTTTGTTGTGCGATTGGGATTTGCAGAGGAAGTTGCTGGCATGCTCGGTGCAACAGACGATGCGGGTGCGGCGACAGTAGAGGTCGGCGTTGTTGGGGAAGAAAGGCGCAAGCGTCCTGAACCGCGGCGATAACTCTGACGACGGCGACGCTCATGGCTAATCTCTTCGTCACTGGCAATCGGCGTGCTGTTGTAGAGCCTTGAACTGACAACATAATTGTCATACCACCAAGGATAGAAGTAATAAAATCCTAAATCGCTTTCAGCGTAATTATCATAGCCGCGCATTTCCGCGCCGTTGAACGCATCGGAACGAACTAAATTGAGTTTATCCAAACTGGTTTTGTTTTTAACAACTTTGCTGTAGACGGTGTATTTATCGGTCAAATTTTCATGGCAACTGCCACACTTGGAGAGAACAGAAACCTGCTCCATTAAGAACTTTTTCGAGTCAGGGTCTAAGACTTCAACCTCAGGGTGAGTCATTTTCGTGAATCCGCAGCCTGCCCAGAAAAAAGCAAGTCCAAGAATGAAGGCGTGTTTCATAGTCTTGATAAGTTATCGTTGTCGCCGACCTAACGAGCCTGAAGACGAATTTGATGAAGAACTGCTCCCGCTACGAGACGGTGCCGAAGCAGGTGATGAACTGCGTGGTATGGGTGTAGAATATGATGGCAAACGTTGCTCGCCGCTCGATTGCCGACGCGATGGAACAGAGTAACTACCGCGTTGTTCTTTCAATTTCCCATCTGATTTGCGCTCGACGGCTCTGGCGCTGCTGCTACGGCGGCTCGCATCGGCAGGGGGAGGGCTGGTTGTGCTTTCGCGCTGTCGGCGTGAATTAGAGGGCACAACGCCCCCGTCGCTTGAAGAACCAGCACGTGGCGATGAACTTGTCGGAAACAAGGTGTTTGTTATGCTATTGTCACGCGTGCGACCGATTCCTATTCGGCGTGTTCCGATGCGCTCGGTAGAAGCAACACCGCCACTGCCCCAATACAGGAAATATGGGTTCCATCGCCAGCGGCTCCAGCCCCAACCCACACCAATTGGCACAATCACAGGCGTATACCAAAGCGGATACCCCCAAAATGGGTCATACCAACTCCACACGCTGCTGAAGCCATAAATGGCTGGCCGTATGTAATAGGCATAGTAAGGGTCGTAATAATTATTGTTAATCGTAACATTGCTGCCGTTCTCGACAAGTTCTTCTACATCAACTTCACTCGGAGAGGAAATGCGCTCAATCGAGTTCGTTGTGGCAAACTGTGTGTAACAGCTGGCAGTCAGCATTGAAACGGTCAAGAGCGAAGTTGCCAGCAGGAAGACCGAACAGAAACGTTGAAACCGCATCATATCGCCTCGCTTAACTTTAAGTTGAGATAAAATTCGGAAAAACTCGTTCAAAGCATCATCAAGTTTCCCCTTGAAAATGGGCATCCGAGAACAAAAATCCTCTCGAGAACAAATCTTCCTTGTTTAACGCAATAAAAACGAAGAGGTTTAATATACTCAATCTTGAAATGACAATTTTTCAGAGTCTACTGACATAATCAAGAGATTCTTACGGTTCAACCTGACGCGCGTCGGAATAAGTTTCTGAATGAAGGCACAAACAAACATTGGCATGGGACTTGCTTAACAGATGGATGAAAATGATTTCAAAAGTTACTTTTCCAAATCAAACGAAAGAGGAGGGAACAAACGATGTTAGTCAAATTCAATCAAAACCCGTTTGCCGTAATCGACCGCGTGTTTGATGATGTATTCCGTGATACAATGCCTGTGTTCAACAGCGCGTTTAATCCAAATGCGATGCGCGTCGATATCGCTGAAGATGAAAAGAACATCTACATTGAAGCCGAACTTGCAGGCATGAAGAAGGAAGATGTGAAAGTGAGCATTGAAGATAATGTGTTGACGATTCGTGGCGAACGCAAACAAGAAAACGAAGAAAAGAAAAAGAACTATCATCGTGTTGAACGCGTCTATGGCAGCTTCTCGCGTGCGTTCACGCTGGGCGAAAACATTGATAAGGATAACATCGAAGCCAAGTATGAAGATGGCGTGCTTCGCCTGACACTTCCCAAAGTTGAGCCGGTGAAGAACGTCAAAGAAATTGCCTTGAAGTAATGGCAAGTAGTTTTGGGCAGAAGCAAAAGAGAAGCTCGGGCATCTGGCTCGGGCTTCCTTTGTTGGAATTGATGGGGTAGCGAGTTCTTTTGGTGGGGAAAATATGGTGTCATCACGAAAAATAACCTGAAACAATTCTGAACTTAAAAAGAAAAATTGGCAAAGCATGGTGCAGTTGGGAACAAAACAAACAGCGAAAGCATTTACAGGTGCAGTTCATAGTTATTCTCCTTTTTCAATGGCGCTTTCGCAGTTTTGTTCATTTTTCTGCGAGAGCGTCTTTTTTATTTATTCCATTTGGTATGGCCGCACGGTTTTGGCTCTCACAGCTCCGACAAGTTCACTCACCAATTTATCAAAGGATTCAGGACAACGATGCGGAAGTTTTGGAATCTCCAAACAATTTGCAGAGTTTCAGGAGTAAAAATTTTTATTCACACTAAACTGTATTAGAACAATGGGTAAAATTATTGGAATTGATTTAGGCACAACGAACTCATGCGTTGCAGTGATGCAAGGCAATGAGCCTGTTGTGATTGCCAACTCGGAAGGTTCGCGCACAACGCCATCAATTGTGGGTTTCACCAAAACAGGCGAGCGCGTCGTTGGTCAGCCAGCAAAGCGTCAAGCAATTACAAATCCGAAAAACACAATCTATTCCATCAAGCGCTTCATGGGGCGAAGTTTTTCGGAAGTAACCGAAGAGATGAAAATGGTGCCATATGAAGTGATTGCTTCGGGTAACAGCGTCAAAGTTCGGATTGCTGGCAAGGAGTACACGCCGCAAGAAATTTCCGCGTTCATTTTGCAAAAGATGAAACAAACAGCGGAAGATTTCCTCGGTGAAAAAGTAACCGAGGCGGTGATTACCGTTCCGGCTTACTTCAATGATGCACAACGCCAAGCTACGAAAGACGCGGGCAAAATTGCAGGCTTGGAAGTCAAACGCATTTTGAACGAGCCGACCGCGGCGGCACTTGCATATGGATTGGATAAGAAGAAAGCAAACGAAAAGGTGGCTGTTTTTGACTTGGGCGGCGGCACGTTCGACATCTCAATTTTGGAACTCGGCGATGGCGTCTTCGAAGTCCGCTCAACTGACGGCGACACGCACCTTGGTGGCGACGACTTCGACCAACGCCTCATTGACTATCTCGCTGATGAATTCAAGAAGCAAGAAGGTATCGACCTGCGCAAAGACCCAATGGCACTGCAGCGCTTGAAAGAAGCGGCGGAAAAAGCAAAAATCGAGCTTTCTTCACGCACCGATACCGAAGTGAACCTTCCGTTCATCACGGCAACGCAAGACGGACCGAAGCACCTTGTCATCAATATTACACGCGCGAAGTTCGAAGCCCTTTGCGCTGACCTCTTCGACCGCATGCTCGAGCCGTGCCGACGTGCGATGAAAAATGCCAAGTTGGAAGTGAGCGACATTGATGAAGTCGTGCTTGTGGGCGGCTCTACACGCATTCCGAAAGTGCAAGATATGGTCAGACAATTCTTCGGAAAAGAGCCGAACAAGAGCGTCAACCCTGATGAAGTGGTAGCCGTAGGTGCAGCAATTCAAGGTGGTGTGCTCAAAGGCGACATCACCGATGTGCTCTTGCTTGATGTTACACCGCTGTCGCTCGGTATTGAAACGCTCGGCGGCGTGATGACGAAACTCATTGAAGCCAACACGACGATTCCGACACGCAAAACGGAAATTTTCTCGACAGCTTCCGACAACCAGCCGTCTGTTGAGATTCACGTCTTGCAAGGCGAGCGTCCGATGGCGGTCGATAACAAAACGCTTGGTCGGTTCAATCTTGACGGCATTCCGCCAGCACCACGCGGCGTTCCGCAAATCGAGGTTACTTTCGATATCGACGCTAACGGCATTTTAAGCGTTTCCGCAAAAGACAAAGCCACAGGCAAAGAGCAAAAAATTCGCATTGAAGCCAGCGGCAAACTCTCTGATGCGGAAATCCAAAAAATGCGCGAAGATGCCAAAGCGCATGCCGAAGAAGACCGTCGACGCAAAGAAGAAGTCGACATCAAAAACGCCGCAGATGCGCTCATTTTCTCGACCGAACGTCAACTTAAAGATTTGGGCGATAAACTGTCTGCTGACGATAGCCGAAAAATCAACGAGGCACTTGACAAACTGCGCGATGCATACAAGAGCGGCTCGGTGGCAACCATTAAGCCTGCAATGGAAGAACTCTCCAAAGTTTGGCAAGAAGTCTCAACGCGGCTTTATCAGCAACAAGGTGGCTCAGCGAGCGCAAGCGACGGCGCCTCGAAGCGAACAAAAGAAGGCGAAGTGAAAAATGCCGACTTCGAAGTGGTCGACGACAAGTAAGCGTATTGCAACAAGAGCAAAAGGCGATTCGTAACGAGTCGCCTTTTGCATTTTATGCTGACTCACGTTCAACTGACCGTGAGTCCAAGCGATTTGAGAATCGGCTTGTCAGGACGCAATTTCCAAAACACGACAAGGCTCACAATCCGAAGCACAAACGAAATGAGAAAAATCCAATGATTTCCTGTGATGAGCGTTGCGGGCGTTTGCAGAGAAATGTGCTGAAAAAAATCCGCAAGTTGTCCGCCAATCAATCCTGAAATGAAAAATCCGATGCCGCTTGAAATGCCAACCCATGCGAAGTAATACGCGCGTCCTTTCGGCTTGCTATCGGTGAACTGAATGTTCATAGAGGCAAGGTCGAAGCCGGTCCAAGCCACAGCGCTGTTGAGCGCATCAAGCCAAATGGGAAGCAAGTTATCTGGGGTAGCCAAAAGCCAAAGGAGCGGATTGAGCGTAATCAAGACGCCGCAAATTTTGAGTGTGGCGCTCGAGCCGAAACGCTGTGTGAAGTTTCCCCAAAACGGATTAAGGCTAACGCGCCCGAGCGTTACAATAATGTTGAAGAGCGCAATTTGTGTGAAAGACATCTGCAAAACGCTAATCATCTGCACTGTGAAAAAGACTAATGCTACGCCTTGCGCAATCGCCCAAAGCAAATTGAAAATAATGACCGGGCGAAAATGCGCGTCGTTCAAGGGAAGCCAAACATCGCGTTGGAAATTGCGGTCGGGCGCGGGGTGAAATGGCGGCTCATATTGCTTCTGAAACAGAATAATCGTAATGAATCCGCACACAGAGGCAATGACGAGCATCACGAGATAGCCGTCGGCTTCATTGCCGAATGATTTAAAGAGATCGAGCATATAGCCAATAGCGTAGGTCGTTACTACATTCATAACCGCCATAATAGAGAGCCGAAAGCCGAAATACTTGCCGCGCAAGCGATTTGGAATGAGGTCGGTTACCCATGACATCCAGCCCATGCCGAGCATCGTTTCAAAAATTTTAGCAACCAGCGTAACGCCTGTAAAGACGAGCAGAATCGCGCCCGTGTCGCTGTGCCAAATTATTCCAGCAAGCACAACCAGTAGCCAAGTGAGCCGTGCGCCGATAGCGGTCAGAACTGAAAAACGTTTGCGATTGCCGTAATGCTCGACGAGATACGCGCCCAAGAGTTGAAAAACTCGAACCAAAAACGGAATGCCGCCGATGAAGGCAATCAGAGGATTTGAAGCGGCAAGAATAACAGCAAACGCCGTAAGGTAAGGAGTGTCGGTGATGATGAGATATGGATTAGCGAAAATGCCTTCCCATGTGCAAACGATGATTCCCTTACGGCGTTCTGACAATGGTCGGTGCGACAAGTGTTTATCAGCAAAAAGTTAGAGATAAACGCGAATCATTCTGCGCCAATCGGGCCAGTCGTGTTGGGCGTCGTTCCACACATCGCATTGATTCCAAACGCCTTTGTCCCAAAGTTTGGTAGAGAGTTCTTTCGTCGTTTCACGGCAAGTCGGAATATCCCAAGTGCTGGTGATGAGTTTAATATCAATTACACGCATTCGCTCGAGGATGTAATGGTCGTGCAAGTTGGGAATGAAGTCGAGCGGCGAGTTGAAATAAACGTCGTTGTCGTAGTAGCCATCTAAAAATCCTTTTGTGCTGTATCCGCCTGACATGGCGACGAGTTTATTGGCATGCCATGGGTGTTTGAGCGCAAAAAGCGCAGCGATAAACGCGCCGAAACTTGTGCCCGTTAAAATGGTGAAGGGATTTGGGTTTTTGTGTCGAATGAGCGGATAAACTTCGTGAATCATATACTGCTCCCATGCATTATGGCGTTGCATTCGCGCGTTGGGATGAATGCCGTAGTTATACCACGTTTCTGACCAGATGCCGTCAACACAGTAAAGTTGAAGGTACCCTGCGTCAATTTTATCGCTAATGGTGTCAATCATCTTGAAGTCTTTCCACTCGTAGAAACGAGCGTAAGAAGTCGGAAAAACAATGGTCGGTGCGCCGGCGTGTCCGAAAATCATCAGCTCCATATCGCGATGGAGACGGTGGCTATACCACTTGTGGTATTCTACGTGCATGTGAAAGTTGATTTAGTTTTTGAGAAAATGAGTAGCAATCTAATTTCTGAAACTGTGATTGAAAAATGTTATTGCCCCCTGCCTGTAATCACCACATAAATTGTGGCAAGAATAATTTTGATGTCCATGCCGAAACTCATGTTCTCAATGTAGAAAAGGTCGTATTTGAGGCGGTCGACCATTTCATCGACATTGGCAGCGTAGCCGTATTTGACTTGTCCCCAACTTGTGATGCCAGGCTTAACACGATGCAGGCGCGTGTAGTGCGGTGCTTGTTTAGTTATTTGTTCGATAAAATAAGGGCGTTCAGGACGTGGACCAACGATGGACATATCGCCAATCAACACATTGAAAAACTGCGGAAATTCATCAATGCGATACTTGCGAAGCACTCTGCCAAGTGGTGTGATGCGGTCATCTTGTTTTTGGGTGAGCTTCGGTCCTGACGCTTCAGCATCGGGGCGCATGGAGCGGAACTTGTAGAGCGTAAACGGCTTGCCGTGCAACCCAACACGGGTTTGCGAGTAAATCGGAAAGGCTTTGGTATCAATCCAAACAATTATAGCGATGAGGAGCCAAAGAGGCAACCCAATGAATAAAACCAACGCCGAGACGACAATATCAAAAATGCGTTTTAAGTTGGCTTCAATCGGCGTAAGCAATTTCGGGTCTAAACTAACAAGTGGCAGGCCGTAAATCTGCGTGGTTTGCGCTGCGCCAGAAACAATTTCATACATATCAGGAAGTGTTTTCAAACTCACGCCTTTGCCTTCGCAAAGCCCGATGATGTGCAAAAGTTCTTCGTGCCGATTGACTTCCGCCGCAATTATAACCGTTGAGACGCGCCGCGCTTGAATCAGAGACGGAATGTCATCAACGGTTCCAACGATTTCTTGAACAGCCGTTTCTTGTCCATTTTGATGTTCTTTGACGAAGCCAATCACGTTCAAGCCGAGTGCGGGGTGTGCTTCAATATCGGCGGCGAGTTCTTGGGCACGCTTGCCTGTTCCGACAATGAGCGCATTTTTGCGACCAATGCCGCGCATGATGCGTTTGCGAATCACCGTTGCATGAAGCACGCGCGCAAACGAGACGCTTCCAATCAAAATTGCCCAATAGAAGAAAATCCCAAATCGCGCTCGCGCCGTTACTTCAACACCTGACGATTGTTCATAGAGGTAATCGTCAATATAAATGACAACCGCAAGCAGAATTGCACCCGTCGTTGCCGCTTGAAAAACAAGCGAGACTTGCTTGTATCGCGAAACGAACTGCTCAACATCATAGAGTCCAAACAACCAAAATATCCCATACCAAAAAAGCATCAAAACCAACATCGGCAGAACAAACATCGGCACATGGTCAGTAAATTGAACGAGCGGAATCGCCTGACGAAACTTAACATAGAGCAGGAAAGCAAGATTGAGCATCAAGCCGTCAGTCACAACCGCTGTCCATAGCGGCGAGAGATGGATTTTTTTCATTATGAAGACAAGCCGAAACGCACAAAACTGTTAGAAAAGTTGAGCGAAAAATAATCTGCTAAATGAAATTTCAATTAGAATACATAAGTTGTGATGTATTAACCTACAAATCTAAAATGAAACCAATTGAATTTACCGAGTTTGAATTGGAGAATGGACTGCACTGCATTGTTCATGAAAATCATGCAGTGCCGATTGTAACCGTAGATGTGTGGTATCATGTGGGTTCAAAAAACGAAGAGCCGAATCGCACAGGCTTTGCGCATCTTTTTGAGCATTTGATGTTTCAGGGCTCAAAGCATGTGGGCAAGGCTGAACATTTCAATTACATTCAAGAGGCAGGCGGCACGCTTAATGGCTCAACCAATTTCGACCGCACAAATTACTACGAAACCCTTCCTTCCAATCAACTCGAGTTAGCCCTGTGGCTTGAATCGGACCGCATGATGAGCCTGAATGTCAATGAAGAAAATTTTGAGAATCAACGACTGGTTGTGATGGAAGAACGACGACAACGCTACGACAACGCGCCCTACGGCAGAGTGTCTGAAGAACTACATAAACGCGCTTACATTCGCCACCCTTATCGATGGATTCCGATTGGCTCAATGGCACACTTGCAAGCTGCGTTGCTCGAAGACGCACAACGCTTCTTCAAAACTTTCTACGCACCGAACAATGCGACGCTCGTTGTGGCAGGCGATGTGGCTCCAAACAAAGCACGAGAGAAAATTGAAACATACTTTGCTGAAATTGCGCGCGGCGGTGAAGTACCAAGACCGAAAAATGAAGACGAACCACTCACCACAGAAATACGCGAGACTTTTTACGACAACATCGAACTGCCTGCAATTTTCATCGCCTATCGCATTTGCAACGCCACATCAAGCGATGCCGACGTGCTCGATGTGATCAGCACGATTTTAAGCGACGGGCGCAGCTCACGCCTTTACCGAACATTTGTTCACGAAAAAAAGATGGCACAATCGGTTTCAACCCACGCATCGGCAAATGAGCACGACGGATTGTTTCACATCAGCCTTATTGCGCAATCTAATACTCCACTTGCTGAACTTGAGAAACGCTTCGACGAAGAACTTCAAAAAATCGCCGAAGGCAACATCTTGGAATGTGAATTGGAAAAAGCAAAGAATACAGCGGAAATGAACCTGACACGACGATTTTCACACAACTTCGGAATCGCCGATTCGCTCGCCTACTTTCATACGTTTTTCAAAAATGCCAATGAAATCAACCACGAGTTTGCGCGTGTCGAAGCCATTACGCTCGATGAGGTTCGGCGTGTGGCAAAGAAGTATTTCAGCCGAAAAAATCGTGTGCTCTTGTATTGGCTTCCGCGCTCGATGAAGTGAGCGAAGGGGCTTATGTTGAAAACAAGTCTGCGGTGTGTCGCAAACGCTGTTTCACATAACCCCAATTTTTCTTACCTTTGTGCCGGCTTACTTCTAAGGCAAATACAGTCTCCAAAATGGGTAGTTCTCTTCTTAGTCTCACAATTTTTTTTCCATTCCTATTTGGTATCCCGCTTCTACTGTTCAACCGTGAAAAAGAAGGAATTGCGAAAAGTTACGCCTTTGCGGTGTCGCTTTTGGTGTTTGTGATGGCGGTGTTTCTTCTGCTCAAGTTTGACCCGTCGCAAGGCGTTCAGTTCAAGCATGTTGCCCTTGAAGCATGGCTCGGCGAAGATGTTGATGTGAAATATGTTGTTGGACTTGATGGCATTTCGGTCTTGCTCTTTGCGTTCAGCGCGCTGATGTTTCCGATGGTGATGCTGGGCACTTGGACAAGCGTTCAGAAAAATGTGTGCGAACATCTCTTTTTTTTGCTCACGCTTGAGACATGCATTCTCGGTATTTTCGCCGCACTTGACCTTTTTCTCTACTACATGTTTTGGGAAGCGATGCTCATTCCGATGTATTTTCTCATCGGCATTTGGGGCGGAGCAAATCGCGCCTTTGCGGCAACGAAATTTTTCATCTACATGCTCACCGCGTCGCTCATCATGCTGATTGGGGTTATCTACATTGGCATTCGCGGGGCTGACCTCAACGGCGGCGTCTTCACAACGGATTATCAAAAGTTGTTATTGCTCGATTTGCCGTTCTCGGTTCAAACCATTTTGTTTTGGCTCTTTGCGATTAGTTTTCTTGCCAAAGCGCCGCTTTTCCCACTTCACACATGGCTTCCCGAAGTTTATGCAGAGTCGCCGATTTCCGCCATTGTTACAGGCATTTTGCTCAAAATGGCGACCTACGCGCTCATTCGCTTCAATGTGGGGTTATTTCCGCAGGCTTCTGCCTACTTTTCGACGTTGATTGTCGTGCTTTCGATTGTCTCTATCATTTACGGTGCATCGATTGCATTGGCTCAAAAGGAAATGCGGTTGGTCTTGGCATATTCGTCTATCAGCCATTTAGGATTTCTAACGCTCGGCATTTTCGCTTTCACCGAAGAGGCAATGCAAGGCGCAATTCTGCAAATGGTCAATCACGGGCTTTCAACAGGTTTGCTCTTGATGCTGGTTGGATTTTTGTATGAACGCCGAAAAACAGACAAGCTTGCAGATTACGGCGGGTTGAAAAAAGTGATGCCGCTTGGCGCGATGTTTTTCACGATTGCGATGCTTTCATCGGTTGGGCTTCCGGGGCTGAATGGATTTGTAGGCGAGTTTTTGATTCTCGTCGGCGCGTTCAAGTCGCCAATTTTGCAGAACGGAACATTTGCGGTGTTGGGCGCAATCGGGGTGATTCTTGCCGTAGTGTATATGCTTCCGATGTTTCAAAAAATTTTCTTGGGAGGATTAACGAGCGACGAGAACCGACGCCTCTCGGATTTGAACCTTCGCGAAAGCACGGTTGCGGTCGTATTCGTGATTTTGATTGTCTGGATTGGCATTGCGCCGAATCCGTTTCTCAAACTCTCTGAAAAGAGCACCGCGAGCGTGATTGAAAAAGTTCAACAAAACTCATCGCTCTCCATTAAGTAGTATTACTCCAAATTTTTCACCATTATGGCACTTCACGATTTATTGCTCGCGCTTCCCATCACCTTCGCCACACTTTGGACGATTTTACTCATCGTGGTTGAAGCAACCGCAAAGCGTGCACAACTGACCTTTTCGCTGACGAGCATCGGCTTTTTGGTTTTAATCACGATGATGCTGTTTGCAAATGAACAAGGCTATGCGTTCGGGGAAATGTTGCGGCTCTCGCCTTATTCACAATTTGCAAATTTCGTCTTCGCGCTTTCAGGATTGCTGGTGATTACGCTCTCACAGAGTTACCTCGCCAAAGAGAACATTCACTTCGGCGAGTATTACCTCATCGTCTTTATTGCGACGCTAGGCATGATGCTCATGGCAAGTGCGGCACACATGGTGGTGCTGTTTATCGGGCTGGAAATTATGTCGATTGCGCTTTATGTGCTGGCGGGCATTATGCGCAAAGACCTTCGCGCCAACGAAGCGGCAATGAAATACTTTCTGCTCGGCGCGTTCTCGTCAGGATTTTTTCTCTACGGCATTTCGCTCATCTACGGTGCAACGGGCGAGATGACCTTGTTCAAAATCGGAATCTACTTGCAAGAAAACGGCGCAACCTCGCTCTTCTGGATTGGGCTGTCGCTGATGATGGTTGGATTTTTGTTCAAAATTTCAGCAGTGCCATTTCACCAATGGACGCCTGATGTGTATGAAGGCGCGCCAACGCCGTCAACAGCACTGATGTCGACCGCCTCCAAAGCAGCAGCATTCACAGCACTGATTACTGTTGTGCTCAACGTTTCTTCGCAAACAGAGAATAACTCAAATTGGACTTTCGCGCTCTCAACCATTGCGGTGTTGACAATGGTGGTGGGAAATATCGCCGCACTTTCACAAGATAATTTGAAGCGAATGTTAGCGTTTTCCTCCATTGCACATGCCGGTTACATGCTCGTGGGAATTGTGGCTGGAAGTGATGCGGGCTATAGCGCGGTGCTTTACTACGCGCTTGTCTATTCGCTCATGAATATCGGCGCGTTCGGCGTGATTGCGCTTCTTGAGCGACATCGTGAACTGACAAGTGCCTCAGACTATGCAGGATTGTTCAAAGAGAAGCCGCTTCTTGCGGGCGTGATGGCACTCTTTATGCTCTCGCTGACCGGCATTCCGCCATTTGGGGGATTTATCGGAAAGTATAAACTTTTTGCCGCCGCTGTTGAAACTGGCTTTTCATGGCTGGCGGTAGTTGGTGTGCTTGCCAGTGCAGTTTCTGCTTACTACTATCTGCGCGTTGTGATTTTTATGTTTATGCGCGAGCCGCAAGAAGAAAATCAATTCGATGGTGTTGCGCTCAATCCTACCCTTGTTTTGATTGCGTTGCTCGTTTTTCTACTTGGAATTTTTCCAACAGGCATGCTGCGCTTTGCGGGCGAGGCAATGAAATTCGCGCTGAATTCATTTCATTGAGACGAATAGCATGCAAGTCGTGAATTCTTTCACAGGTGATATGTTGCCAATGCAAAGTGCGACGCAAAATCAGGACGGAGGACTGCGCAAGAGGTATACCTTTTACTCAGTCCTCATGATGAAATGCCATGTTTCAACCACTTGTTGAAGGGACTCTTACCGCATATTGCTCCGCCAACGCAATTAGCGTTTGCGCGACATCTTTTATCGCCGTCGCATTGATGGAGAGTGCCGGTATCTGGCTTGTTTCAGGGTCAATGCCCAACGCGGGCAAGATGTCCTCCACAGACCACGCTTCTTCCATATCGCTGTGTGTCGCTGCAATTAGCATCGGCGCATCAGGCGACTTCTGCTTGGCATAGCGCATAATTCGCGACACCCCGTAGAAATCTTTCGGACGATGGGCAGGCACTAACACCACTACCCCATGTGCATTGCGCAACAAAATATCCCACATAAAATTGAACCGCTCTTGTCCCGGCGTCCCATAAAGGTGAAGCGACATCTCTGGTCCGAAATTCACTCGCCCAAAATCCATAGCAACTGTTGTGGATGCTTTCAAACTTGCCGTTTCATCGGTTGCCCGTCGGTCAGTGCCAACCGTCTCAATCTCACTGATGGTGTTGATAAAGGTTGTCTTCCCTGAACCGACGGGACCGGTTACCACCACGCGCATAATCTGTTTCTTCGCCTGACTCATAAATACGCTCCTTTACATGCCTTACATATGCTACGCTCATGCCACACTGCTTTTGACGAGCGTTAGCGACGGTTGCAAGCGCGCAATGAGTTGTTTGATTTCAAGGTTAATGACACCGAGTTTGGCTTTGTCGTCCGTCAGCACAATCAGCACGGCTTCATCAGTGCAACTGCTGACAATGGCATAGCCTCTTTCGCCTTCGACTAAAATGCGTTCAATTTGTCCGCGTGCCAGTTCGCGTCCGATGCGTTCGCCCAGTGCTAACATTGCTGCCGACATTGCCGCCACGCGCTCTTCTTCCATACCAGGTGGCAGTGATGAGGCAATGGCTAACCCGTCAGGCGAAATAAGGGCTGAACCTTGCACATTGCTCACTGAGGTTACGAACTCCTGCAACGATGTTTGCAGTGATGAATAGTTGATAGGCATAGTTATCTCCTTTTAGTTTAGATTACTGAAATTACCTTGCTGAATACGGCTGTGCATTTCGCGACATATTTGCCAATTTTTCACAACGTGCTCTTCAAACCACTTGCTCAGGTTGTTATGCGCTTCTTTGGCAATGCTTTCAGGATTATCGCTTTCGCGCAAGTCTTGACTGAGTTTATCGAGCATTTGGATAAACTGTGCGCGGGCTTGTTTGTTGTTCTCAACGATGGGGCAGATAGACTTTGCGGCACAATCTTGTTCTTGATTGAACTGCCAGTCAGAGTAGTATTTGAGGAACGAGACGGTTTTCTTGATTGCAGCGATACCGTTTCCGAGTTCCAAGTTTTCGCCCAAGTCGTTGATGGCGTGCATGAGCTCTTTATGCTGCACATCAATGGCATTTACTCCTGTGCTCAGTTCAGGAGTCCATTCAAATCGCTTCATAGTTAAAAGTGTTAAAGGGTTGAAAAATGTTATCCGCAAAAAATTGCTGAACACTTTTTGATGACTGTGCTGAATCGTTGATTGACTTAGTCTCCACCTGTTGGTTTTAGTTAGTTTAAGATACGGCGGCACATTTTGTAACATGTTCGCCAATCTGCTTGTCAATTTTCATAATGTGTCCTTCGAACCAATCGCTCAGCAAGGCATGTGCTTCTTTGGCGACGCTTTCAGGGTCGGCACTTTGGCGCAGGTCGTCGCTTAGTTTATCAAGCATCTGCATAAACTTTGCGTGGGCTTGCTTGTTGGTCTCGGCGATGGGACAGACATGCTTTGCGGCACAATCTTCTTCTTGACCGAAGTGCCATTCAGCGTAGTATTTGAGAAACGAGACGGTTTTCTTGATAGCAGCACCGCCTTGTCCTGCTTGTAAATCTTCGCCCAAATCGTTAATGGCACGAATGAGTTCTTTGTGCTGCAAGTCGATAAAGGCTACGCCCGTGCTGAGTGCAGGTGTCCATTCAAATCGCTTCATAGTTAATGGTAGTTTAGTGTTAGAAAAAATATCGACAGTAAAAAGGCTATGCGCGCTTTTTCAGAAAGCCCACCAAGCTGCTGATAAAGGATTTTTGTAGCGGTGCTGATTCTACTTCATCACTCAACAGAACAGTCTCATCAACCGAAGTTGTGGCGCGCGTGTCGGGGCATTCCTCAACCAATCCTGTAACAATCAAGCGAAATGCCAATTTTTGCATCTCCTCCACGGGCATCTCTAACTTCGTTGCCATTTGAAGCAGAGAGAGGTCTTCGTTGGCAAGGTTCCAAGCGTAAGCCTCTTCACGGTTGAGTTGGTAACTCAAGAAAGTTTTGCTGGTGCGGCGTAAGCAAGAAGTAGGCTCGGGCAGTTTAGATTTGAGCGAGTCCCAATTTTTCAAGCGGCGCAACCCGTTCAGTGCAGCTTGAATCGGCGAAAGACTTAACCCTGTCATCTCTTCAAGCGGCAATGCGGTGTTGACTTCAAATTTGAACCACGCATTATCCACTGTGAAGTGATAAACAACGGGCTGCAACACTTGACGATTGAAGACCATCTGCAACTCTTCGGGCAAAACAATCCCTTGTTGCTTCAATATCGTGCCAATCGGATGCGAAAGTGCGGCGCGTGCTTTCTCAAACTCTGCTTTGATGGTTTGAGGTGTTTGCTGGCAGACATGAGTCAGCAATGTTTGCAGAGAAACGCCTTGATGTTGCACTGCGACAATTTCCCCATTGCGAAACCAGAAATGGTAAGACATGTGCACCTGTCCATGATCTATTGGACGGGTTTGCAAGTATCCTGTTTTGCGAGAAGTGTGGATAAAGCGTAATACTTCTGGAAATGAAAAGTCGGTGAAATACCCTGAAATAGACATTGAAAATCTCTGGTTATGTGTTAAACAGTCAGAAACTATAACCTCAAAAGTTGTGCCGCTTTTTATGTAGGGAGAAAACGAGAAAAAGCAACGAAAAAAGCAAGTAAGAGACGCATATCCATCGTCTACTTTCAGAAAATTTCACATTTCTTGGATAAAGGCAATAAACAATGGCTAAATTTCTTCACATAAGAAATTTCCATTGCCAAAGGATGGCGAGGAAGGGCGTCGATTAGGCGGTTGTGATTTCAAGAGAGCATCGTTATCGTAGGTCGCTTGCCTTAAGTTCTCGCGTCCAGAGCGGATTTCCATCTTTGTTGTAAATCGTGATGGTCAAAACGCGCTCGTTTTGCTTGCCCGAAAACTTCAAGATGCCGAAGTTGTGCTCGGTAACAATCGTTTCAGGGACGCGATGCGCGTTCTCTTCTTTTGCGGCATTCACACTCACGCCCGAAGTGAGCGGCGAGACCGTAAGGTCGTAAAGCGGATAAGTGCCCTTGCGCTCGAGTTTGGAAAGTTCGGTGTGGTGTCGGTCGCCGTCTATAAAAATGACGCCTTGAATGCCTTCATCGGTGATGGCTTGAATGAGGCGGGCTTTTTCTTCGGGGGCAATATTCTCGTAGGTTTCATATTTGGCGACGCTGTTCAGCACTTGTCCGCCAATCGCAATCAGTTTGAAGGTGGCTTTGCTGGTAACGAGCGCGTCAATCAGCCATTGAAATTGGGCTTCGCCAAGAATGGTGCGCGTTTGGGTTTTGCGCGCGTTAGGCGTGCGATTGTATCGGTTATCCAATAAAAAAATTTCCACATCGCCCCATTGGGCTTGTCCTGTAATGCCGTTCAAGCCAGCGACGCCGTAAGCAGGATTTCCCCAAAAGAGTTTGAAGGCTTCGAGCGTGGTTTCTTTGTTCCAAAAACTGCGGTCGTGGTCGTTTGGACCATAGTCGTGGTCGTCCCAGATGGCATAGTGATGCGTTGAAGCGAGAAGCGGTTGCAGTTCGGGAAGGGAGCGCGCATGGGTATAACGATGAAAAATGCCTTCGCGCGTGTTCCAATCGGGTTCGCGTAGGTAAATGTTATCGCCGAGCCAGAGCATCACATCGGGCTTTTTGGAATAAATCGATTTGAAGATGTCGTAATTACTTCCGTAGCTGCGTCCGGGACGGTCGTATTGTTCTTCGTTGATATAAGCACAAGAGCCAACTGCAATCGTGAATTCGGGCGGGTCGGTGCGCCATTGCCAAAGTGGTTGCGTCTGAAATTCTAACGGATAAGGACGCTCAACTTTCTGTCCGTTAATGTAGAGCGCGTATTCGTAGCGGCGACCGGGCTCAACTTTATCGGCAATGGCTTTAGCGGTAAATGCTGTCTGTTTGTTTGTGTAAAGTTCTTCGGTTGTGAATTTCTGTTCAGGCTTGCCTTTTTCCCAGTATTCAAACTTCACTTTCGCTTGCGATTTGGTTTGAACCCACAAAAGTGTTTCTTTCATGTCGCTATAGCCGAGCATCGGGCCTGACTGCAACAGTTCGGCTTGCGCCAAAAGAAGAGACGCATGAACAAGGAGGAAAAACGATAGAACGATATTTTTCATTGGCGATAATGGAATGATTGAGGCTAAAAGTTACTTACAACCTGCATAACCTAAAAGCCTGTGCAGTTAAACTTCTGTAAATTTTCAGAGTTCGCACGACTTCTGAAAAAGAACATCTGAACCAAAACAAAACACATGCTCTCATACATCAAAGCCAAACCTATTAAAAATCTCCTGTTTGAGGATTTCATCAACACCGTTCCGCCTGCGCCACACTACGACGACGGAAAGTGGCTCATTGAATTGATTGCGCGCCTTCGCCCCAATAAAGAAGAAACAAGCGACGACGCCGCAAGACGACTTTCAGACCTGATTCAAATTTTGAGAAAGTCGCCCGAAACGCTGGCTAAGTTTAAGGCATATCTAAGTTTTCAAATTGAGACGCGCAATCATGTTCGGCTCTTCACCGAAGAAGGCGTGAATGTTCGTCCAAGTTTTTTTGCAGAGGTTTTAGGACGACTTGGTGAAAAAATTCTGCCACCGCTCTACAACCCGACAGAACTTGCTGATTTTGTTGACGCCTGCTTTTCTGAACGCACCGACCACTTTTGGGTGAAAGCCATTCCAAATTCGCTTTGGCTCGAACTCTGGCAACTGCTCATCCGCGATGGCGTGCCGACCGCTGTCGATGTGTTTGAACTCTCCGTCATGCAATCCATACTCGTTCTCTCGCATCGCATTAGTGCAATGGGTTTAGAGCCTGACCTCATGAAGCGGATTCCTCCTATTGAACACCACGCCTCGCCGTTCCTCGAGATGGACACGGAAGTCGGAAACTATGTCGAGATGTATCAAAAACGATTGATGAAGTCTGATGAAGTAACCGACGACATGCTTCGCGCTCAATATGAACGCGCCATGAACGCGATTGGCAAAACCATGGATTGCTTAGAACAAGTGCAAGAAAATCAAGCCGTGCAAGGCGTGAGTTTAAGGTTGGTCTATTTGCTTTATCGGATTCGTCGTGCGGTGAATCGAAAGAAAACGCTCATGCGCTTGCTTTCCCCGTTTGACCGCACCAATCAAGCCATGCTGGCAATTTCGCTCTTCAAAGAGTTGGTGCGCGACATCAACTCGAGCCACGACTTGAAAGAGCATTTCGCCGAAAACACAAGCCTTTTGGCTTACAAAGTCGCCGAGCAC
>JBKBRB010000017.1:0-52616 GCA_046292465.1 Chloroherpetonaceae bacterium | reverse complement strand
AAGTCATTTTCAAGCGTTACGTCGCGCGTTGTGGGGCGCGTGAGCGTTGCGATTCGGTTGGCTTGTGAAATCGCTGGCAGTGAGCCTTGTGAAGTAAATCCAACGGTTTGGTCGCCATCGCGCGAAAAAATATAGGTTGCGTTGTTGTTGTAAGTTACCGTGCCATTAACGCGAATCGTGCCGTTGAATGATGAAGAGTTATCGCCATTGACGCCGCGCTCATTCGCCGTGATAAGCGTTGCGCCGCTGTTGAGCGCGAATTTTGCGGTTCCGCCCCATGGCTCTATGAAGTTTGTTTCGCCAAATTCAATCGTGCCATTGACGGTAACGGTGCCGGTGTTGCCCGAGCGCAAGTTTGTGCCAGTTACTTTTAGCGTATCGCCTGCATTGACCGTTAGGTTGAAAACATCGACAGGGCTTGAACCTGAAAGCGTAATTGTGCCGTCAATCGTGAAGTTCAAATCGTTTGCAAACGCAGGCGAAGCGTTAATAAAGCCATTGTTGATGATGTTGCCTTGTGCACTTGTCATCGTAATGGTTTGAACGGCTCTTGGACGCAATGTTGCGTTAGCGTCGACTCGCAAGTTGCGCGTTATGGTTAGACCTGAAAGCGAGTTAGAAATGCCAATCACCACGCCAGTAGGAGAGCTAATGCGCAAATCACGATATGTCGTAATGCCGAAGATGTCAAAGTCAGAGGTGTGACTGTATTGACCGTCGAAGTAGCGGTCGGTGCTCGGAGTTGTGCCGTCGTCGAGGTTTGGCAAGCCAATTTGAATGGGCATTAAGCCATTGTTTGAGGGGTTGCCATGTGGAAAGGCGTCGTAGAGGTTATCGCTACTGTTCGAGAGCCAAACAAAAATACCGAGCGAATCAAATGAGCCGATTGCACTTCTTGCAATGCGCACTTCTAAAAGCGATATGTTTGAGCC
This sequence comes from Chloroherpetonaceae bacterium, assembly GCA_046292465.1. GTDB lineage: Bacteria > Bacteroidota > Chlorobiia > Chlorobiales > Thermochlorobacteraceae > JANWWM01. The sequence continues at coordinate 51,684 of JBKBRB010000017.1, read as the reverse complement.
TGAAACACTCCACATATCGCTGGTTGCGGAATTGCCGATGTCGCCGGTGTAAGTCCAACCATTTGAGCCGTCGGCAGTAGCGCGGTCGTTTGTCCAAGTTCCTAAGCCTGTGCCTCTGGCGCGAAAGATGATGTCGGGGCGATAGTTTTCGGGGAACGACGCGCCGCTGAAGTTTGTGGTTGTGCCGTTGGCGTTTCCGCCCAAACTCGGATTGCGGTCGAACCCGAAGTGAATGCGGTCTCCTGCTGATGCAGAAAATCCATCGTTGATAAGAAAGTAAATGTAGGTCGCGTCCCACATAATGTCGAGCGTGCGTGTCGCTGACGCAGTGCTTCGAGGTGCAACTTGTGATGTGGCTTGCCAATCGTGCGGCTGACCATCGATGCGAAGGGTGTTGTAAGCAGACGCTTGATTGAAGCGAATTTTATAGGTCTCTGCTTGTGAACTTGGTGCAGTCGTCGACCATGAGGCTTGTCCTGGATAGGCATAACCGTCGCGCGTTCCGCCCGTATTGGTTTGAGCGCGAATGTAAAACATAATGTCGGTGTTCGGTGAAATGCCTGTCAGCGTGAAGGTCGCACGGTCGTTGTCGCTCGAAGGAACGGCACTGATTGTGCCTGTTACTTGCGTCCAACTCGCGTCGTTTGCTGTTCCAAATGTTGGAGCGTTGACTTTGTAGTAAAGTGTTGCGCTTGTTAAATCAACGCCTGATGTAAAACCTAATTGCCAAAAGTCGATATACACATCAATGCTCGTGGCGTAAATGCCGAAGGGACGAATCTCGTTGAGTGCCGTTGTGATTGTGCCGTAGTATTGATAATTGATGCCGTCGCCCGTTCCCGTAATACCGCTGAACTGAGCAAATGAAGCGTGATGAAATAGCCATAGCATGCAGCAGGAAAGCGTTAGGGCGCGAAGCGATTTTGCCATAGTTTTTTTCGTTGTATGATGAACAACTTTGAGAAAATATGGACTTTGTTTTACATGCGCAACCGCGACCAAAAGTCTCGAGTCTTCTGCGCGACTTCATCGGGCGTTTGTGCCGACGCAATCGCGTTCAAATACGCCGACCCGATAACTGCACCATCGGCGCGCTCCAAAATCCACACAACTTGTTCGCGCTCTTTGATGCCGAATCCCACCACAAATTTTTTTGAGACATTCGCACGCACGCGCTCGAGATAGGCTTCAAGTTCGCTGTAAGTATTCTTGTTGGAAAGTTTCGCCGTGCCTGTGGTGGCATTCACAGCAAGGCAATATGAAAAATCCGTTGAGCGTTTATCAATCTCTGCAATGCGCTCGGGCGATGAAACAGGCGAGATGAGAAAGGTCATAGAGAGATGGCGCGTCAGAGCTTCGCCTCGGAACGCCTCGGCTTCTTCGGGCGGCAAGTCGGGAATGATGAAGCCATCGACGCCTGCCGATTTGGCATCGTCTAAAAACGCCGTCATGCCGTATCTCAAAATCGGATTGATGTAGCCCATCAAGATGAGCGCGGTGTTTAATCCTTTGGCGCGTGCTTCTTTTACGAGCGAAAGGACTTTCTTCAGCGTTGCGCCATTTTTAATTGCAATTTGCGCCGCTTCTTGAATGGTTCTGCCGTCGGCGAGCGGGTCGCTGTGCGGCATGCCAAGTTCAATCACATTCACGCCTGATTGTTCCAACGCAAAGAGCGCGGGAAGCGTCGCATTCGGAACGGGGAACTCGGGCATTAAATAAGCGACCAACATTTTGTTCTCTGATTGGCACAGTCGCGAAATGCGATTCTCGACTTGAACTTCTGAAATCATTTTTGAATCACAGGTTTAACGGTTTGATAAAATTTCTTGGCTTCGCTTAGCACCCTTTGTTCATCGGAAAGAATCGCAGGGGAGAAGCGTTTCATCAATTTGATGAACGGTTGGTCGCGACGCAGAAGGTCGGCTTTGTTTTCTTTGGTGAGCAAGAGAGCGGCATGCTCGCGCCAATCCCACACATCATCAATGCCAAAATAGAGGGTCGCATTGCAGAACGAATCGTAGTGCCGTTCAAAGTTTGTGCGATAGTGTTCGAGATGTTCGCCTGCAAGAATGATTGAGAAGATAAGCGAATGTCCATACCAAAAGAGCGTGCGAAAAGTAAAGATGCTTTCTTTGCTGAACTGCTTTGGGAAATCGAGCATCACGTAGGGGTAGCCTTCGTAGTTTTCGCCTTTGGCAATTTGTCCTTTGATAAAATCGGTTGTGCTCGGCGCGAGCAACTCTTGCGGACGAATTTCCGCGAGCAAGGCTTCGCGAGTTTGCTCCATTACATATTTGAGTTTTTCTGTGGCGCGCGTCTTTTGTTCAAAGAAGTATGGGTTTGAAAGCAGAGCGATTTCATCTGCAAAAAATATCGGCATGGGCGGTAGAAATAAATGGCTCAAAGTTTTCGCGGTTTCAGTGAATTTATCACATCGCAGGCTTTGTTGTATCTTTTCACAAATTTGCTTCAACCATGCTCACCATCAACGAAATTTTTTACTCCATTCAAGGCGAATCGTCGCGCATGGGCTTGCCGTGTGTGTTCGTGCGCCTGACCGAGTGCAACTTGCGATGCACTTATTGCGACACCGAATACGCTTTCTACGAAGGCAAAGAACGCACCATCGAAAGCATTATCGACGAAGTGCGCAGCTACAACTGCAACTTGGTGGAAATCACGGGCGGCGAGCCGTTGCTTCAAGAACCTGTGTATGAACTCATGACGCGCCTGTGTGATTTAGGCTACGAGGTGATGCTTGAAACTTCAGGCAACATCTTGACCGACCGAGTCGACGCGCGCGTGCGTAAAATCATTGATATGAAAACGCCTTCGTCAGGCATGCTCAAACACAACGACTATCGCAACCTTGAACTGCTCACAGCAAACGACGAAGTCAAATTCGTTATCGGCTCTCGCTTAGATTACGATTGGGCAAAAACGGTTATCGCGGAGTATGATTTAACCAAGAAATGCACCGTGCTCATGTCGGTCGTCTTCGGCGAACTTGCACCACAAGACCTTGCCGAATGGATTTTATCGGACCGTCTTCGTGTGCGATTTCAACTGCAACTGCACAAATACATCTGGACTCCCGAAACACGCGGCGTATGAAACTCTCGCTTTTGCTCATGATGCTTCTCGTAACGATTGCCTCAACATCGGCTCAAACCAAACCTCAACTCGTTCAGCATCAATTAGTCGATGTTCAGAAAATTCACCCGCGCATTGTGATTGACATTCGATACGCAACGACCAACAACTTCATGAAGAAAGCCGTTTATCCTTCAGCGCGATGCTTGCTTCAAAAGCCCGTTGCTGAACGCTTGGCGCGTGTTCAAGCGCGATTGGAAAAAGACGGATTAGGCTTGAAAATCTTCGATGCCTATCGCCCGCTTTCCGCACAGTGGGAACTTTGGAACATTGTGCCGAATCCAACTTTTGTTGCTGACCCACGTAAAGGCTCGAAGCACAATCGTGGCGCGGCAGTTGATGTTACGCTTGTCGACTCGCTCGGCAACGAACTCGAAATGCCAACACAATACGACGAATTTGTCAGAGCCGCTCGAAGCACTTACGACAAACTTCCCAAGCACATCTTAGCCAATCGCGCCACATTGCACAACGCGATGAAAGCCGAAGGCTTCATTCCAAACCCCAGCGAATGGTGGCACTTTGATGATAAAGACTGGAAGAAATTTCCCATTCTCGATGTGGCGTTTGACGCCGTGCCCGAGTAGTGTAACGGTGTTTCGCTGAGCAGAAAGAGGAATTTTTTGTGGATTCTTCACTTCGTTCAGAATGACTGTGTTAGTTCGCTTCAACTTCATCAACCCGTCTTTTATGTTGCGATTGATTCTGCTTACGGTCTTTTTCTTTGCGCTCTTGCTCAACGCTTCGCCGATACGCTCGCAAACAGTTTCAGGTAAAATTACGGACGCTAAAACCAGCGAAGCCCTCATCGGCGCGACCGTTCAACTCAAACAAGGTGAGACCATCATCAAAGGCGCGAGAACGAATGTTGACGGCGTGTTCCGCGTCAGCGTTCCCGCAGGGCGATATACGATCGAGGTTCGCTTCGTCGGCTACGACACTTATCGCGAAGAAATTTCAGTCGCTCTCCCGATTGAAAAAAACATTCGCTTAAAACAAGGCGAAGTAACCGCGTCAGAAATTGTGGTGAGTGCGAATGAAGATTTAGCCACAACGATTGTGCGTCGCGCGATTCGCTACAAGCGTACACAGCGGCGCACGCTTCAAACCTATCAAGTCGAAGCCTATCGCAAACAACTCTTGAAGTCAGACACAACCATCGTTGCGATTGCCGAAGTCTTCGCTAACGGCTATTGGCGCAGGGGCGACACCTTGCGCGAGGTCATTATTCAAGAGCGCATCACGGAAAATGTGAAGTCGGATTTGCGCGGCTCAGGCAACGCGGTTTCGGCAGGATTGCGATTCTTGCTCGATTTCTCCGAAGAGCGCATTCGCATTTCAGGCAACAAAGTCGTTAGCCCGATTGCTGACGACGCGCTCGACTACTACAAGTATGAACTCGTCGACATCAAGAAAGCGGACGATGTAGAGTTTTACACCTTACGCCTTTTGCCGCAATCGAAGTTTGTGCCGCTCTTCAAGGGCGAGATTCGGATTGCGAGCAATACTTACGCGCTGATTGGCGTCGATGTTGAGCCAACAGCGGGCTTTCGCCTGCCGTATATCAACGATGCGGTTTTTCGTTACAAGCAAGCGCAAGAGTATTTCACCGATTCGCTTGGGCGTGGCTATTGGCTTCCTGCAAATCAAATCATTGAAGGCGGATTGACGGTTTCTATCGGCGGCGGACTGCTCGAACTTCCGCGAATTTCGTTCATCACCACGAGTGCCATTCGCGACTACAAAATCAACACAGGCGTGCCTGATTCGCTCTTCAATCAAAAACTCGTTCAGAAAACGCCGACCGCCGAACAGTTCGATTCGCTCTTTTGGCAACAACGCGATTTCGTTGCACTCACGGCGGAAGAAACGCGCGCCTACCAAACGCTCGATAGCACGAAATCCATTCAAGACCAATTCAAACCCAAAGGCGCGATGTCGGGCTTGGTCAGCACCAGCGGCGGCAATGGATTTAATTGGTTCAATGTGCCGATGCTTCGCTTCAATCGCGTTGAAGGTTGGTTTCTCGGGGCGCAACTCGAGCTCGACTCGCTCACAAAGCGCACCGAAGTGCGCGGCAGTCTCGGCTATGGCTTCGAGCGCGAAGAAGTCTTGTGGTCAGCAGGCGCAACACAATGGCTCGATGAAAAACGCATTGTCGGCTTTTCGCTCGACCTCTACAAAAACACATCGTTCACGCCTGAATGGCTTACGCCGTGGGACATTTCAAACGCCTATTCTTCGCTCGTCTACAAAGAAGACTATCACAACTACTTTCAAGCACAAGGTTGGAAATTCGCCTTCGTGCATCAGCCGAAATCGAACTTGTTTATTTCGTTGGGCTATCGAAGCCAAACGGAACGCACGATGATGAACGCGACGAATTACAGTTTGTTCAGTCGCAATGCGCGCTTTCGTTTGAATCCTGCGATTCGTGACGGCAACACGCGAAGCCTTGTGTTATCAATGGAATACGGCACGCGCTTTCCGCTTGTCGGATTGCTTTCGCCGATTTGGGTGAAGGGCGAAATCGAGCATTCGTCGTCGCCACTCGGCAGCGATTTTGAGTTCACGCGCATTTGGGCGGTGAGCGCGTTCAAGAAGAACACGTTTTTTGGCGACCGATTGCTTGCGCCGCACTTGCTTCTATATGCCGAAGCCGGCGCGTTTTTGGGGGCAGATAAAGTTCCGCAACGCTTTTTCAGCACGGAGTCGCCTGTTGCATATTTCGCCGAACAAGGCGCGTTTTTAGGATTAAACCGAAAAGAATTTATCGGCGAATACATCGTAACGCTCAATGCGGAACACAATTTTCAATCTGTCCCGTTTGAAGCGATTGGCTTTAATTGGGCGGCGGAGCACACCTTGCAACTCTTCGTTAAAGGCGGTGCGGCGCGCGTTTGGCAAAACGGAATCCCGCAACAGTATTACGAAACCGGGTTTGGGCTTGGCGGCGTGTTAGGCTTGTTTCGTGGCGCGCTCGTTTGGGGCTTTCGTGAAAATCAGCCCGCCGATTTAAGACTTATTTTCGGAATGGGATTGCTCTTCTAAACATTGAAGCGGAAAAGCATCACATCGCCGTCTTGAACGACATACTCTTTGCCCTCGATAGCGAGTTTGCCGGCTTCTTTGACTTTTTGCTCCGAACCGAATTTCACCAAGTCTTCATACTTCATCACTTCGGCGCGAATGAATCCTTTTTCAAAATCGGAGTGAATGGCACCTGCGGCTTCGGGGGCTTTTGCGCCTTTGCGAATCGTCCATGCATGCACTTCTTTTTCGCCTGCGGTGAAGTAGGTTTGCAGTCCGAGCAAGTCGTAAGCGGCGCGAATGATTTTATCCAAGCCTGACATTTCCAATCCGAGCGAGGCTAAAAATTCGGGCTTTTCTTCTTCCGAGAGAAGTGCGATTTCCGATTCAATTTTTGCACACACGACAATCACTTTCGCGCCTTCTTTGGCGGCAATTTCTTCGACCTGCTTTGTATAGGCGTTGCCTGTGAGCACATCAGATTCATTGACATTGGCAGCGTAGAGCACCGGCTTTGAGGTGAGCAAGAAGAGCGATTTGAGCAAGGCTTTTTCGTCGTCGGTCTCGGCGGCAAGTCGGGCAGGCTTGCCGTCGCTCAAAAGCGCGTGCACTTTGCGCATCAAGTTGACTTGCGGTTCAAGTTTGGCATCTTTCTTGGCGTCTTTTTCGAGTTTTGGCAATCGCTTCTCGATGGATTCCAAATCGGCAAGCATCAGTTCGGTTTCAATGGTTTCAATATCGCGTTGCGGATTGACGGAGCCATCGACATGAACGATGTTCGAATCGTCAAAACATCGAACCACGTGAATCAATGCGTCGACTTCTCGAATGTGCGAGAGAAATTTGTTGCCAAGTCCTTCACCTTTGGAAGCACCGCGCACCAAGCCAGCAATGTCCACGATTTCCAGCACGGCAGGCACAATCGTGTTTGTCTTGACAATTTTTGCTAATACTTTCAAGCGTGGGTCGGGCACGGGGACTGTTCCGACATTCGGCTCAATGGTGCAAAAGGGATAATTCTGTGCGTCAACTTGTTGGGCGGTGATGGCGTTAAAAAGCGTCGACTTCCCCACATTCGGAAGTCCTAAAATTCCGGCTCGGAGCGACATAACTTGTGATTAAATGAATTAAAAACGGGCGTGAAGATACAAAAAGCCTCGATGTCGTCGAGGCTTTTCAAATCGTGAATGCGTTTGGATTACTTGCGAATATCGAGGTCGGCAATGACTTGGCGATAACGCGTTACGTCCGTTTTGTTCAAGTAGTTGAGCAGACGTTTGCGTTTACCGACGAGTTTGAGCAAGCCGTAGCGCGTGTGGTTGTCTTTCTTGTGCGTTTTCAAGTGTTCTGTCAAGTGGTTAATTCGTGCGGTCAAAAGTGCGATTTGCACTTCGGGCTTTCCAGTATCGGCTTCGTTTGAGCCAAATTTTTTGATGAGTTCTAACTTTTGTTCTTTCGTTACAGGCATTTGCAGTTGAAATTATGTTTGAAAAGTTGTTTGAAGATGGATTGCGTTACTTGTGTTTTAGGCGACAGTGAACTCCGACAAAAGGCGTTGAACCGCGTGTTTATCGCGTTCTAATTGCGCTTTGAGCGCGTCTAAACTTGAAAATTGTTGTTCGTCCCGCAAGCGAGCGAGAAATCGAACTGTAAGCGATTTGCCGTATAAATCGCCATTGAAATCGAGCAAGTGAACTTCGAGCGAAACGCCTGATTGGGCTTGAATGGTTGGGCGCGTGCCGATGTTCATCATCGCGCGATATGTTTTTTCGCCGATGCTGACTTCCACCGCATAGACGCCGTGTTTCGGAATCAATTTCGCGTTAGGCGGCAGAAGGTTTGCGGTCGGAAAGCCAATCGTGCGTCCGCGTTTATCACCTTCAATCACGACAGCCGAGAGTTGATATGGTGCGCCGAGCAGTTTATTAGCGTGTTCAATTTCGCCTGCTTCCAAAAAGCGGCGAATCGCCGTGCTTGAAAGATGATGCGTGCCGACTTTCTGTTCGGGGATTTGCTTAACGATGAAGTGATGTCGCTCTGCAAGCATGGCAAGCGTTTCAAACGAGCCGCCGCGATTTCTGCCGAACATGTGGTCGTAGCCAACAACAATTTCCGCTAGTCCGATTTGCTTTACGAGCACATTCTCGACAAATGCTTCGGCGGGTGTTTCTGAAAACGCTTTCGTGAAATGAATGACAATGATGCAGTCGATGCCGAGCGATTCGAGAATGTTCAACTTTTCGTCAAGCGTCGAGAGCAGAAAAATCGGCGCGCCGTTGGTTTTGCCGAGCACGAGGCGCGGATGCGGTTCAAAGGTAATCACCACACTGCGCAAGCCACGTGCTTTGGCGTCAGAGACAAGCGTTGAAATAATTGCGCGATGTCCCAGGTGCACGCCGTCGTAAGTGCCAATCGTAACCGCAGAGGCTTTCCGCTCAAACGGTTTTGGGTTATCGGTATCAAATTGTGAAAGAACACCGTCACGAAAAAGGTATCGCTCTGTCATATCTCAAACTTCCGAGTTCTGATAAGTTCTACGCATGCCGCTATGCTGAATGCGTCTTCGATGTTGTAACTGCCGACGCGTGTTCTTCGCAAGGTGCGAAGGTAACCGCCGACGCCTAACTTTGCGCCGAAGTCGTGCGCAATCGTGCGAATATACGCGCCTTTTGAAACCACAATCCGAAACGCGACAATCGGGAGTTGAACCTGCGTTAAGTCGAATTCAAAAATTTCTATCGGCTTTGGCGTGCGTTCAACTTCTTTGCCGCGTCGCGCAAGTTCATAAAGCCGTTTGCCTTGATGCCACGTGGCTGAATACATCGGCGGCGATTGCATGTGTTTGCCGAGAAATGACTTGGCTGTTTGTTCCAATGTTTCTCTGTTCAAATGCGAGATGTCGCACAAGTTTTCTTCTTCGGTTTCGGTGTCGTAGCTTTTCGTTGTCGCCCCTAATTTGATTTCGCCCGTGTATTCTTTCTCGAGCACTTCGAGCGAAGAAATTTCTTTTGTCTTTTTGCCTACTGCAACGAGCAGAAGCCCTGTGGCTTTCGGGTCTAAGGTGCCGGCGTGTCCGACTTTGCACTTCTTGCCAAGTTGCTTTGAATAAGCGTTGCGCACTTTGGCGACGACATCAAACGAGGTCCAGTCTAATGGTTTGTCAATCAACCAGAGGTCGTTGAGTTCAAGCATGAGTGCGTTGCGCTGTCCGTGCGTTTAGGTTGCGCATTAGCGATTTTCAAGAGTTCCTCGATGCGCGCGGCTTTTTCCGCAACGTCGTCAAGATAAAATTCGAGTTCGGGAATTTGCCGAAATTGATTGCGGATTCTGCTTGCCAACTCTTTGCGAAAGAACTTCGATTCTTTTTTGATGTGTCCCAGCATAGATTGGGCAAGTTCCTTTGCGCCTAAAACGGAAAGGTAGATGCGTGCAATGCTGAGGTCAGGCGTGATTTTAACGGCGACGATGGTTGTCAGTGTGCCATTGCGTGGCAGTTCTTTCTGAAAGATATTTCCCAATTCGCGCTGTATGAGTTCAGCAACGCGCTCCGTTCGTATGGACATACTTGTTTAGCGGTTCGCAGTTAGCGTTAGTTTTGTTCGGTGACCAATTTGCGTTTCGTCTCGACCATCTCGAAGGCTTCGATTAAGTCACCGACCTTGATGTCGTCGTAGCCTTGCAGGCTCAGCCCGCACTCGTATCCGGCGTCAACTTCTTTAACATCCTCTTTGAAGCGTTTAAGCGAAGCCAGATTGCCTTCAAAGACTTGAATGCCGTCGCGGAGCAAGCGCACTTTTGAGTCACGGCGAATTTTTCCGTCGAGAACTTTACAACCTGCAATGTTTCCGACTTTTGAAATGCGGAAGACTTCGCGGATTTCAACCGTTGCGGTAATTTCTTCGACGAATTCTGGCGAAAGCATGCCCTCGAGTGCATCTTTGATTTCTTCGAGTGCGTGATAGATGACCGTGTAGAAACGAATATCGATTTGTTCGCGCTCTGCGAGTTTCTTGGCATTGAGATTTGGGCGCACACGGAAGCCGATGATAATCGCGTCAGAAGCAGCGGCAAGGAGCACATCGCTCTCGGTGATTTGTCCAACCCCGCGATGGATAATTTCAACCTTGACTTCCTCGGTTTGGATTTTCATTAAACCGTCTGAAAGCGCCTCAATAGAACCGACAACATCAGCCTTAATGATAATGCGCAATTCTTTGACGCCGCTCTCTTGTGCTTGCTTGGCAATGTCGTTGAGTCGCACACGACTGCGGTGTCTGAATTCTTGCTCACGGCGAATGAGTTGTCGGCGTTGTGCAATTTCACGTGCTTCACGGTCGCTGGGTGTAACGGCAAAAATGTCGCCGGCTTCGGGTTGCATTTCAAATCCGAGAACTCGAACGGGTTGGGAAGGGTGCGCTACCTCCAATCGGCGACCGCGCTCATCGAACATAGCTCTGACCCGACCAGCAGAAACGCCGCAGACAAACGGCTCACCGACTTTCAACAATCCATCTTGAACTAGCACCGTCGCCACAATGCCTTTGCCTTTATCAAGTTCGGATTCAATCACAACGCCCTTGGGCAGTTTTTCCGGGTGGAAGTTCGCTGTCAAATTCATGAGTTCTGCTTGCGCAAGCACTTTATCGAGAAGTTCTCTGACGCCAATACCTTTCTTTGCAGAAATTTCTTGGCATTGCACTTCGCCACCCCACTCTTCAACTGTAACACCGTTTTCGGCAAGTTGCGCTCGAATTTTATCAGGATTGGCTTCGGGCTTATCGATTTTATTAATGGCAACCACAATCGGCACATTTGCTGCTTTGGCATGGTTGATTGCTTCAATAGTTTGCGGCATGACGCTGTCATCAGCAGCAACAACAAGAATAACAATGTCGGTTACTTCCGCGCCGCGTGCGCGCATAGCCGTGAAGGCTTCGTGTCCAGGGGTATCAAGAAAGGTAATCTGCTGTCCATTTTCAAGCGTTACCTCATATGCGCCGATGTGTTGTGTGATGCCGCCCGCTTCTCCGGCAACGACGTTGCTTCGGCGAATGTAGTCGAGAAGCGATGTTTTGCCATGGTCGACATGCCCCATAATTGTAACCACCGGCGGGCGAGTGCGAATATCTTCAGGAACATGTTCTTCTTCGTGCAGGGTATCTGTTACTTCATGCTCCGATATGAATTGAATTTCTTTCTCAAACTCTAATGCCAAAAGTTCAAGCGTTTCTCTATCCAAGCGTTGATTGATGGTGATAAATTTGCCCATCTTGAAGCACTTGGCAATAACATCTTTTGGTGCAACTCCGATGAGGTCAGCAAATTCGTGTGTGGAAGTATATTCTGTGAGTTTGATGATTCGGCTTTCGGCAGCACGCTGTTGCGAGGCTAATTCTTCACGCTCTTCGCGTTCGCGCTTGCGAAGTTTGCGGAATTTTGAGCGCGTATGCGCTTCGCCTACATCGTCCATGTTACTAATGGTTTGGCGAATGTTGCGCTCCAGTATTTTCTCATCAATGTCGAATTTCCGTTTCTTTTTAGCCGCTTTTTCTTCGGCGATTTTCGCTAACTGCTCTTCGCGCATCGTTCGCTTTTGAGGCAGCGGTGGCTCAGTTGAAAGCGATGCAGATGTGTCGGTTTTGGAGGCGGGATGCTTTGGCGACGCATTTTGTGTTTTGGCTTGCGGTGCTTTGGTTTCAGCAGCAAGTGCGATAGCCGACTCTGCCTTAGCCGTCATGTCTTTGGCTTGCTGACCAAAACTTTTCTTACGCTTACGCTTCTTTTTGACCAAATCAATTTCGCCCAGAATTTTCAAGCCACCTTTATTTTCAGGTGAGCCATAGCGTGAGCCAATGTCTGCTTGCTCTTGACGAATTTGCTGTTGCAGTTCTGTGATTTGTTCCGCTGATGCTTCTGGCACTGCGATACTTTCAGAAGCAGGCTTTTCTTCATTTGCTTCTGCGTCGGTTAGTTCTGTCGCTTCAGAAGAGACAATCTCCGAAGCAGGGCTTGGTTCTTGAATAGCAACTTCATCTTGAACAGCAACATCTTGGGGTAATGCAACAGAGTCTTGGGACGAGGTCTCGACAATCGGCTCTGTTGGGGGCTGTGGTTCTGGCGTAAGAGAGGTCAAGGTGGCTTCAGCAGGCTCGACCGCATGTGCGTCGGTGCTCACTGATGGCGTGTTTGCCGACTCGGCGTGCTCAATCGAGGCGATTTGTGGCATTTCAATCGGCGCCGACTGTTCGGCAGGTTGCGTCGAGACTGGCTTTGGCACTTCGGTCGGCTCAACAATAGCAGTAGGGCGCGGTTTCGGAGAAATTTTGGTGCTAGTGCTTGATTTGAATGATACACTGCTTACAGCCTTGCGCTTCTTTTCCTCAACAGCTCTTTTTTGACGCAACGACTCACTTTTCTCTCTTTCACTGCTATACTTGCGGTAAATAAGGTCGCGCACCTCTTCAGAGACTTTTGACGATGGAGTGGCGACCTTGACGCCTTCGCTCTTGAGAAAATCGACGACTGCGGTTGCGGCAACCTGTAGTTCTTCTGCAATATCTGCAACTTTGTATTTTCTTTCTTCCGACATCTTTCCTGTTTCCTTCTGTCGCGATATGGGTTACAACAGACTTTTTGCTAAATGAATTTACACAGAATAACGCGTTGTTGTGCTTGTTTAGTTTTGAGCATTTGGTGATGCTTCTGGCTCAGCTTCATTTTCGTTGTGCATTTCTTCGTGATCAGCTTCAGCGTGATACTCTGCCAGAACGGTCTTGTAGATGTTTTCCGCGATTTTTCGCCAATGTTTGCGCTCATCTTCGGTCATCGCCTTCACAAAAGGCTTTGACGACCTCTTCTCTTTGTTATTGCTATCGAAGAGATCAGTGCGAATCGTTGCCGTTACGAGTGCATTTTCGACCGCATCAACGCCAGCGTCAATAATTTTTTTCGCAGTATCCAACCCTTTATCGAGCAGTTGATAAATCATATCGTCTCCGAATTCCTCGCGGAACGAAATAATATCGATGTCGTTCGGGTCATGAGTTTTATCGAGTTCGCGATAAATTTCAATTTCGTATCCTGTCAGTTTTTCGGCAAGGTGAATGTTATTGCCGTTTCTACCAATAGCATACTTGATTTGGTCGGGTTTAAGCCGCACGACAGCACGCTTGTTTTTGAAGTCTACTGAAACAGACATCGGGTCTATTTTAGCCGGCTGCAGGGCACGAACAATATAAATTTGCGGCTCATCGCTATACGAGACAACATCGATATTTTCATTGTTGAGCTCCTTGACGATGCTTTGAATACGCTTGCCTTTGTGCCCGACACATGCGCCAACTGGGTCAATGCGATTGCTGGTCGACTCAACCGCCACCTTAGCTCGCTCCCCTGGAACGCGCGCAATCCCCTTGATAATCACAAATCCTTCGGCAATCTCTGTAACCTCTTGTTCAAACAATTTGCGCAAGAAGTTATCATCTGTTCTTGAAACAATCACTCGCATTGGTCCGTCTTCGCGTTCTTTTTCAATCTCTGTTCCATCTTCCAGTTTGACCTTCACTTTTTCGCGCTCTACGCGCTTGATATACAGTTTCATTCTGGGATTTTTGCGCGGATTATCCTTTTGCATCTTTTCCGAGTGTGGCAGTATGAGCTCAATTTTTTGGTCTTTGCTCGTATTGTAGGTGAAGATGGTCTCTTTACTGCGCACTTGATAAAGCTCGGCACTAACAACTTCGCCTACACGACTTAAACACTCTTCGTAAAGCGACTGCTTGTCGGAATCGCGGCGCTTCTTCTGAACAGCTTGCTTGATGATTTGAATAGACTTGCGCGAAAGAATGGACTCGAGCGGAATTGGACCTTCTTCATATATGTCCCCCACTTCCAATGAGTCATCAATTTCGCGAACGGTTTTTATGTCGATTTCAATTGTCGGAATATCGACCTCTTCAACAATCGTTTTGTTGATGTAGACCTCGAAATCGCCCCTATCAGGATTGATAATGACGCGCGCATTGACTTCTGGGTCATATTCTTTTCGCAACTGCTTTATGATCATGTCTTTCAGCAAATCAACCATATCCGACTTGAGCAGAGAAGCATCTGTCTTCTTGTCACGCATTTGGTCTGACTTCTCAATCGCCGCAAAGGCTTCAATCAATTGATGCTTGCGATCTTCCTGTGTGGGTTCTGAATTTTTACGTTTTGCCATTGCTCTAATTGTTCGCTAAAAGGTTTCGCTAAAATTTACCGATAGCATGCTAAACCTGTCGGTTAAGTCAATTATCTCAATTAAAATTCTACCTCGACAGTGGCTTCCACGATTTGCGACAAAGATAGTGTCAAGTGTTCTGCTTCTGCTTTTTTAGCTTTTCTGTTCGTTACACACTGCAAGGTCAATTCATTCGGCACATTCTCGGAAAAGTAAACCAAGCGACCTTTGACCACATGATAAACATCATTTGAATCCTTATACTTCACACGCAATAGCCGTCCAACGTTTTTGCGATACTGCCGCTCCAACTTCAACGGTCGCGAGAGACCAGGCGAAGACACATCGAGGCGAAACCGATTCGGCAAAAGGTCTTGAATCTCTGGTTGCGTATCTGCTTCTTCGGATAACTTCTGGCTAAACCGAGCACATGCATCAATCGTAACCCCGCTATCAGTATCCACATAAACTTCGAGATAATCGGTTCCGTTCACATTTCGGAAGAGAATTTCAACAAGAAAGAGTTCCGTTTCGCCCGAATAGCCCTCTTCCCTGTTATGTTCCAACATTGAGCGTGTAATCCACGCCTTTAACTGTTCAAAACGAGACGATGTCAACTCCCCAAAAAACTTGATTGCGTTCTTTTCAAGAACAAAAATTTCAAGAACAAAAAAAGTGGGAAGCGCGTCCCACTTTTTAGCGTATAACCTAAACTGACAGCATGGCAAATATAATACTCAACCGCTCAACATCAAAATTTACATAACGCACAAAAAGTTCTTGACAAACCCTGAAATATTTTGTATCTTAATTCCGACAAAAGTAGTCGGAATTAAAAGAACAAATTTCGTGTTCCTTCGTTCAAAGTCGTCTAAATCGGTTTTTTTGTTGGTTGAAATTCGGACTAAAACGGTCTTATTTGGATTAAAAGAAAATGTTAAAGCTAACCAAAAAATTTGAATACGGGTTGCTGGCAATTCGCTACATCGCTCAAACGCGGAACGGCGATATTGCAACTGCGAAAGAAATCGCGGACAAATCTGGTATTTCATATGAGTTGGTTGCGAAAATTTTACAACAACTCACAAAAGCAGAAATCGTATCATCTGTTCAAGGTGTCAAAGGTGGGTATCGGCTCAACAAGCCTGCCTCGCAAATTTCTTTCACCGAAATTGCAGACGCTATTGACGAGCCAATTCAACTGATTGATTGTGCCGACAATCCGAATGGATGTGCAGCATTTTCAGGGTGTGGCATCAAAAAGCCCCTGACTGAAATACAGACGCGCTTCCGTGAAATTTTTAGCGAAGCGACCGTTGCGGAAATTCTGTGAAATAAACCTTGATGTAATTTTACAACCTTAAACAGAACTGACAATGGCTCTCGACAAAACGTCTTTGGATTTGAGTAGACCGATTTACATGGATAACAACGCCACCACGCCGATGGATCCGCGCGTTTTGGAGGCGATGATGCCGTATTTCACTGAGAAATTTGGAAACGCAGCGTCCCGCAACCATGCATATGGCTGGGAAGCAGAGGAAGCTGTCGAGAAAGCACGCGAACAGGTTGCAAGGGCAATCGGCGCAGATGCAAAAGAAATTATTTTCACCAGCGGCGCAACGGAATCAGACAACATTGCACTCAAAGGCGCGGTCGACATGTATGCCGAAAAAGGTAATCATATCGTTACCATGCTCACAGAACACAAAGCCGTGTTGGATACTTGTCGACGCTTAGAGCGCGAAGGCAAAGCCACCGTAACATATCTTGCACCGAAACGAGACGGCATTGTCGATTTGGAACAACTCGAAGCCGCTATTACCGATAAAACCATCATGGTTGCGATTATGATGGCGAACAACGAAATCGGTGTGATTCAACCGATGACAGAAATCGGTGAAATTTGCCGAAAACATGGCGTGCTTTTCTTCACCGATGCAGTTCAAGCCGTTGGCAAAGTGCCTGTCGATGTGAACGCAATGAAAATCGATGTGATGGCTATTTCAGGTCATAAAATTTACGGTCCGAAAGGCGTTGGCGCGCTGTATGTTCGCCGTAAGAATCCGCGTGTTAAACTTACAGGTGTGATTGATGGTGGCGGGCAAGAGCGTGGCATGCGCAGCGGCACGCTCAATGTGCCTGGCATCGTTGGCTTAGGTAAGGCACTAGAAATCGCGATTGAGGAAATGCCAAGCGAAATGAAACGCTTGACCTATTTGCGTAATAAACTCAAAGACGGAATTATGTCTCAACTCGAGGATTGTTACATTAACGGCTCTATGGAAAGTCGCTTGCCCGGAAATCTCAACATCAGTTATGCATATGTGGAAGGCGAAGGATTACTGATGGGATTAAAGGGCTTGGCGGTCTCTTCTGGCTCGGCTTGCACAAGTGCGTCGCTTGAGCCGTCGCACGTGCTCAAAGCGTTGGGCGTGGGCGACGAGCTGGCACACTCCTCGATTCGCTACGGATTAGGACGCTTCAACACTGAAGAAGAAGTCGATTACGCCATTCAAATCACGGTTGAAGCCGTTAATCGTCTGCGCGAGATGTCGCCACTTTACGAAATGGCAAAAGCCGGTATTGATTTGAAAACGGTTCAGTGGAATCATCACTAACACAAATGCTTTACTGCAACTAACAACTTAAACACTTTACTCACATGGCTTACTCACAAAAGGTCATTGACCACTATAATAACCCTCGTAATGTTGGTTCGCTCGATCCCAAAGACGAATCAGTGGGCACAGGGCTCGTCGGTGCACCTGAGTGCGGCGACGTGATGAAATTGCAAATTCGCGTCAATGAAGAAACAGGTGTAATTGAGGACGCAAAGTTCAAAACATTTGGCTGTGGCTCAGCTATTGCGTCGTCTTCGCTTGCCACAGAGATGCTCAAAGGCAAAACGATTGAGGAAGCAGAAAAAATTAAGAATACGGAGTTGGTGCAAGAATTAAACTTGCCACCCGTCAAAATTCACTGCTCTGTTTTAGCTGAAGACGCTATCAAAGCTGCAATTGAAGATTTCAAAAAGAAGCAAGCAGCAAAGCGTGAAAAAGCCCAAGAGGCATTAGCAAACGCTTAAACGACCGATGAAAGTGCCGAACCCCCTTTTCGGCGAACTGAAATGGGGTTTCGCGCTTCCTACAACAAAAAATTTTATCACTGAAAGCCTATGATTACAATATCCGAAAAAGCACGTGCGCAAGTTGAGCGCCTGAAAGCACAGCAAAATCTCGGACCTGACTACGGTCTGCGCATCAGCGTGAAAGGCGGCGGCTGTTCGGGACTTTCTTATGGACTCGACTTCGATAACGAAGAAAAAAAAGGCGACCAAGTGTTTGAAGACAAAGGCATCAAACTCTTCGTCGACATGAAGTCGTTTCTCTACCTTGCTGGCACACAGTTAGATTTTTCAGACGGCTTAAACGGCAAGGGATTTCATTTCGTCAACCCGAATGCGGCGCGCACATGCGGCTGTGGCGAATCGTTTTCTGTATAGGTAGTGTGTATCTTCAAAAATTGAACACACGGGAAGCTATAAGTGAAACATTCTAACGCTAA
This sequence comes from Chloroherpetonaceae bacterium, assembly GCA_046292465.1. Classification (GTDB taxonomy): domain Bacteria; phylum Bacteroidota; class Chlorobiia; order Chlorobiales; family Thermochlorobacteraceae; genus JANWWM01. The sequence goes on along the minus strand of JBKBRB010000017.1, from coordinate 33,716 downwards.
AGCATCACTGCGCCAAGCTACAAATGGGAGACATCAAAAAAATTCCAGTGAAGTCGCAAGAAGACGTTTGGTTTTGCGAAAAACAAATCAATCTCTTTGACATGTTAGACTTTTTTCCTCCCGACGCAATTGAGACTGAACAGAGCGAAGGTAAGAAACTGCTCATTGAAACTGATTTAGGCTGGTCGTTTGAGACCGATATTGAGAAAGGTAAGTTTTGTTTTCGCAAAAAGTCAAAATCGATGCATGGCACGGGCAAATGGGTTGTGGAATCAGGTTTGAAAGCGGGAGATATGATTTGCATAGAAAAATTGGGAGACTATCACTACAAACTTTTCAAATCGCATACTTGACAATGGAAATTCTTTCAGTATTAAGCGGGGCGGCGCTGTTCTTAGGGCTGTGCTTGGATTTCCCACGCCAAATCGTGCAAGCCTATTTCACTGATATGTTCCGTACCAAAGAGCCGTCAATGATAGCACTTGAACTTAACCCAAACCAAAATTAACTCGGGCTATGGAAAACAAAGCATTGATGGAATTTGACATCCAAGACTTTTTGTGGAACGGGATTTTGAAGGAATCGGTCTTCCGTGAAAAGTTGGAAGCGCACGATTGGTCGCAGTATGACGGGAAAAAGGTTATCATCAAAGGGTGTGGTTCAACGCCGATTCCGACTTGGGCGTATATGGTAGTTACAGGCTATTTGGTCCAGCATGCACAAAAGGTAATGTATGGCGAAGCGTGCGCTGCTGTTCCGATTTTCAAAAGAGGCAAAGAAGTTGAACAGACAGCATAATTGAACATTTTATCCGAACATTTCATTCAGCCGCTCTTGAAGCGGCTGTTTGTTATACTTTTCCCAAAGCCACAGCAACAATTCCAAGCCCCATCACCACTTTGAGCAAGGTGTTTTGTCGGTATAAATTTTCTTTGGTTGGCTGGCGCCAGGCGTTTATCATCACATAAAGAAGCGGAAGATTGGTGCCGAGCATCACAACGAGAAAGTAAACGGCGCCATACTCGCGCGTCCAATAAGGCACGACGGTTGTGCTTATCATTAGCGCGAAGATAAGCGTTACAAGTATGAGTGTTGTAGTTGCACCGAAACGAATGGGAATCGTTGTTGCGCCTAAGGCTTTGTCGCCCTCAACATCTTCCAAATCTTTGAGCATTTCGCGTCCTAAGTTCAAGAGAAATGAAAAAATGGTTGGATAAAAGACATGCTGCACCGTGCCGGTCGAGGCAGCGCCGTAGAGAAAGCCCAAACTCACCAAGATGGAAATCACGAAATTGCCTATGAAGAGCATGCGCTTGAAGTATCGGCTGTAAATGTAGAGCATTGGAATAGTGAAAAGCGCCATGAGGAGATTAAGGGGCGTGAGCAAGAGGGAAATGACAAGCGCGATGAGGTTTAGAATCAGCCAATATCGGAAGGCATGGGTGCGTGAAAGCGCGCCTCGCACAAGTGGGCGTTGAGGCTTGTTAATACGGTCAATTTCAACGTCGAAATAATCGTTAATCACATTGCCTGCACCGCCGATGAGAATGGTTGCCAAGCCGGCAAGGTAGGTGTCGATTTGGGAAAACGCCACGTGACCTACGGCGACAAATGCGCCAAGCAATGTGCCAAAAAAAAGAATGACAATGTTGGACGGGCGAAGCAGTTCGAGATAAGCCATACCAGGTTGTCAGGACTCTGATGTGGTAGAAGGGTTGGCGTCGATGTCCACCATTTGAATACCGTCGTTGTAAGTTTTAACGCGATAGTCTTTAATGCTCGTGAGTTTTTTGACGATTTCACCGATGCGTTTGCCCTGTTCGTAGCTGCGGTCAATCATCTGCAAAATTTGGTCGACGTTAGTTTCCACAAGGTTATCGCGCTGAATTTTTTTCTTGACAAGTTCGAGATAGCCGAGCAAGCTAGTAAGTGGGTTATTGATTTCGTGGCTCACGGCTGCGGCCATTTCAGCGTAGGTTTGCATTTTTTGATGATGCACGAGTTGCCGTTGGAGTTTAATGATACGTTTGGCAACGAGAATGCGCGCTTGAAGTTCGGTAATTTTGACGGGCTTCTCGAGATAGTCGTCGACGCCTTGAGTAAGTGCCGTGATTTTGTCTTCTGTGCTGCCTCGGCCAGTGAGCATGATGAAGTAGAGAGAAGCGGTGTTTGGATTTGCGCGAAGCGATTTGACGAAATCGAGACCGTCGCGGTCAGGCATTGACCAATCGCAGATGATAATTTCTGGCTTCTCTTCGGCAACAAGATGCTCTGCCATATCAACGCTGGTAGCAGTTCGAGGACGAAACCCTTTTCCGATAAGTTGATATTCTGTGGCTTTGAGCGAGGATTCATCATCATCAACAATAAGGATTTTCGTTGTGTCGCTTGAATGTGTCATGGCATCAAGTTATTTAAGCAATTCAAATGTTCCGTTTTGGGCAGGGACAAGCGAAGCCCAAGATAAGGCTTCAGCGATTGTTGGAAAATGCTGGATAAAAATGTCTCGAGCAGCAAGTGCAATATCGCGATGTTCTTTTTGGGTTGCATCGTCGCATCGGACTTGAAAGTAGTGGATCCAACTGCGCACCGAGCCCTTCATATACATGCGTGTAACGGTGTTGAGCGGTAAGAGCATACGAGCTGATTCTTTGGCAATGCCTTTCTCTAAGGCTTTTTCATAGAGTGTGAAACTGTGCGCCCAAACTTCGTTTTGCGCGTCTCTGAACCATTGTTTGGTGGCTTCGTCGAGGTCGTTAAGTGAGTTTTGGCGGTTTTTATGGTCTTGCCGGCGTGCCTCGTAAATTTCAAAGGCAGATGCTTTGGCGTAGCGTTGGCTGAACTCCTGAAACGAGAAACTTCGATGCCGAAGAATCTGCGACGCAATAGCGCGTGTGGTCGTAATTTCGAGTGTCATATCTACCATTTCAAAAACGCTCCAATGCCCTTGGCGAATGCAGAACTGAAGAAGTTTCGTGTAGTTGGGGTTTTCTTGGTTTGGACTTGACACACGCGCGCAATAGGCGATTAATCCTTCAGGAGAAAGCGGCGTGCCGTTAATTGTAATCTCAGGTTTTGTAATAGAAATGAAACGGACGTTCATGACCGAGCAAGGTTGGATTATTCAAGTGCGTGCAAGATAACATGCTACAGTTCGTAGCCAAAAACAAAGTAATAGACGGTCGGAGCGAATTTAATCGGAGAAGATTCAGTAGGCAATCCTAATCGAAAGGCTTTTGCAATTGCCAATCGCGCTGGACCCAGCGGGGTTTTCAAAATCAGTTCTGTGCCAACGCCATGCGTGAACTCTCGCAGCGCAATACGGCTCGATTGTGTCCAAATGTTTCCCAAGTTATAGTGCAAACTAGCCGTGGTTGGTACAACTAATCGAAATGGCAAAGTGAACTCTATATCGTATCCTGCTACAATGACTTGCTTGCCTCTAAAATCGTCGAAGCGAAATCCATGAAACGGAATACTAAAACTTGCGCCAAGTCCACCCAAACTAAATTGCTCGCTGAACGGCGTAAGGTTGTCTGCAAAACCAAGACTGAGTCGCCATCTTCCACGAACATGTTCGCCGAAGCGTTGCGTTTCTTGATGAGAGAGCAAAAACTTTGAAAATGGAACTTTATTGCCTAAAAATTCAGGATAAAGATCGAGATAAATTTCGGTGTAATTGCCTTTTGAGGGAGAGAATGGATTGTCGCGTGTGTCAATCGTAAAGCGTGTTTTAAGCGATGTGAGCGACAAGCGTTGGTTGGGCGCGACGCCGTCATTATCGAAAAGCATAGCGTTTTGATGTGTCCATTCAAAGAAGATATTGCCGTCGCGATAAATTTGTTGCCCCAGTGCTGCCGTTACGCCGTAGTGTTGCTGTCCATACTCTGCAAATTCATTTCGTGAAGCAGAAAGCACAGGGCTTGAAAAGCGGATATTCGTTGCAAAAATTTTGCGGTACTGATAAAATGCTCTTGTGAAAAAGGTAAAATACGTATCCCACAATCGATGTGCATGATACTCCACTTGTGTAGAGGAAATGCGCTCACCAACAGTGAGCCACCCGCCAAGCTCTGTCGCTGTGCCTAAAAAATTTTCGTTGCGAAAATCGAGAAGCAATTGTGCAGCATAAATATCATCGACTCTGAGTCCGATACGCAGTTGTTCGCTGAATTTCTCGTGCATTTTAATTGTGAGCGTATTTTTAGCGCTGTTGTTAGAGTCAATGGTGCGATCTGTCCAAATTGAGACGCGGTTGAAAATACCCGTGTTGTAGAGTCCGCTAACGGTGCGCTCAACATTCGCAAGGGTCAAAGGCGAAAGGGTATCGAACTCAACCTCTTTGTCAATAACATGGTAGCGTGTCCAACCGCGCGAAAGTTCATAGCGAATTTCTGAAAGCCTGCCTTCGTCAACCGTGATGAACAGTGTGTCGGAATTGACCTGACACGACTCGAGGTGAAGTAGCGGGAAGGTCGTTTTAAGTTCTAGCATAAGTTGCTCGATTATCGCGCTTCCTGCACGGTTTGTCATGGGTTGAGACGTTGTGACAGACTTTATGAAGCGGACAGAACCCTCCGCATTTTTGCTCGAGACTTTTACGACTGAAAAACTTGGCACGGGCTTAAAGTGATAACGAACCTTCTTTTGAAGTGTGTCGACTTCGGCAAAGGCATCAAGGAAGAAATCGGAGTTCAGGACCTCTTTGAGTGTGGCTTTAACCTTCGTTCCGCTCTGAAGCATTGTCAGAACAGACTCTGGTAGCGGAGAAGGCGAAAGAAATTCTTTTTCATATTCTGAAATATCAATGTCGTTAGGTTGTGCTAAATCGATGAGATGGAGCAAACTATCCGCGATTTCAAGCCCGGCATGGTAGCCAGCCGTGATAAGTGGAGAAAGGTTTCTAAAGTCGGTCGATTCGCGGTTGCCAATGTTAGGCTTAATGACGACTTGGGCTTTTCGGAGCTGCTGCTGATTTTGCTCTTGCATCATGATGCCAACAATTTGGTCGGCGATTTTCCAAGGCAGGTCTACATCGCTTTTTTGCTGATAGAGTACGCCAAGCGTATTGACCGCAACGCTGATGTCGGGCGATTGCTGATTGAGCACATCGACAGCAATGTTAGAGACGAGACCGCCGTCGACCAACTGCTTTCCCTCAATGTCCACAGGCAGAAACAGCAGCGGCACAGCGGCACTGGCATGAATTGATGCCGAGAGCGACCCTTTGCTTAACACTTCGCGTCTGCCGCTAACTAAATCAGTGGCAACCACGCGAAATGAAACTGGCAGGTCATCAAAACTTTTTTCGTGGTGATAGGGTGCTGAAAGGACTAGTTTATCAAGGGTTCGGGTTAGTTCTTGCGCCGCACTCAGCGATTTGGGAATGATAAGGTTGAAACCGTCAAATTGGAGGGTCAGAGAAGCTCTGTCGCGTACGCGCTTCTGCTCGAGAAAAAGGTTTTGGCGTCGAGTGCTTTCTTGCAACGATGTCAATTCGTCCCAAGAAAGATGTCTGACAAGCCTTTCCAAGTAAGCAGGCGAATAGCCGACACTGTATAAGCCGCCGATAATCGCGCCCATGCTTGTTCCAACAATGTAGTCAATCGGCACACCTTTATCTTCAAGTGCTTTGAGCACGCCAATGTGCGCAATGCCGCGCGAGCCACCACCTGAAAGTGCAAGACCAAGCGTTTTACGATTAGGAATTTTGTAGGGCGCGATGGCATAGCGTTTTTGAGGTAATCTGAGCGTATCAACATCGACGCGAAAAAAGTGAGATGAAGGTTGTGCAAGCACTTGCAAACAAAGAAAGGTAAGCGACACAGCAAGAACAGTAACGCGGAACAACCTTGCTTCTCCTTTCATTTTTCAAAAATAAAAAAGCCGCAAGCACGAAGCAATGCGGCAAGGTGTTTCTTCCTTCATCTGTGGTGAAGGAGGGAATCGAACCCTCGACCTCAGGGTTATGAATCCTGTGCTCTAACCAGCTGAGCTACCTCACCCCGAATTCCTAAACAAAGGCACAAATATACAATACTCTAACAAATTTCAAACATTTGTGTGCGAGTCTTAGAAAAAAGGGCGAGCATAATGCCCACCCCTCTTTCCATACAAGTTCAGCACAAACTCGGCGCCTACTTAATCAGCATCATTTTCTTTGTGGCTGTGAAGGTTTCGGTTTCAAGGCGATAGAAATAAACACCGCTCGCAAGGTTTGCGCCATTGAAGCGCACCGTGTAGTTCCCTGCGGGTTTGCGTTCATCGACAAGCGTAGCGACTTCGCGTCCAAGTATATCAAAAACTTTCAACCGCACGGTGCTACTTTTAGCCAGCGCGTATTGAATGACCGTTGTGGGATTGAACGGATTCGGAAAGTTTTGCGCAAGTTCAAAGGTTTGCGGTCGTGAGGTATTTGAGCGTTCAGGGGCATCAAGCAATCCGGGTTCAGGTGGTGGCAGTCGGCGCGAGGTGTAGATTTTGAATCCGCCTGGACGAAGCGAAATCGGTGCGCTCGTGTTCGTTACCGTGATGCTATCGCCCTCGAAGAAATCATACCAAGTGCCGGTGCTTTGGAAGTTTGGATTGACACTGCGTTGGATTACATCGAAGTTGCCGATAACCGTTACGTTCAAGGTTGGATGCGAGAGATTCATACGTTTAACCGCGCCTGCCACATCCATCGTGAGCGTGCCTTCGCGGAAGGCGATGTTTTCCGTTTTCATCTTTGCCATCGCCGCCCAAGTTTTCATGAGCTTTTCGCGAGCAACGCGAAGGTTGGGGTTCGAGTTGAAGATGTTCCAACCGACGGGCTTTTCGCCGGTGCGTCCGTTGAAATCAATGCTAATGTGATAGCCAAGTTCGCCGAACTGCCAAAACATTTTCGCACCCGGAATCGTGAAGAAGAAGGCGCCCGCGGCTTTCATGCGGTCGAGTGCTGTGGCGGTGTCGCGAATGTTGTAAGTGCCTGACGAATTTCCGAACATCAAATTCTTATACATCAATCGCTCTTCGTCGTGGTCTTCGATAATCGTAACCAATCCATTTTGCGACCAGCCGCGGTTAGCAAAATAGCCCCAACTCAAATCAGAGATGTTGTTGTTGTGATAGCCCATCGTGGCTTCGTTGTAGTTAGAAACCATTTTGCCCCAGAGCATTAAGCCATAGTTAGCAAGTTCGGTTTCTTCGGGGTTATCGGAAAGGTGCTCTAAAATGCAATAAGAGCCGGGCGATGTGGCTTGCATATCGTCATAAATTCGCTTCCAAATTGCAATGCGCGTCGGGTCGTATTGATTCCATAGCGCGATGTTGTTTCCCGAAAAAACTTGCGTGAAGCCTTTGGACAAATCGAAGCGGAATCCGTCGACTTTATACTCCGTGAGCCAAAAGTCAACGACGCGCTTGACGAACGCTTTCGTGTATTTGCTCTCGTGATTCATGTCGTAACCGACGTTGAACGGATGTCGAGGAATAACATTGAACCACAAGTTTTCAGCCGTTGGCGGACCGTAATCGCCTGACGCATATTGGCGCACCATCGGCGACTGTCCAAACGAGTGATTGAGCACCATGTCCAAAATAACCGCAATGCCTTTGGCGTGGCACGAGTCAATGAGACGTTTAAGGTTAAACTTGGTGCCGTAGTATTTATCGGGCGCGAAGTAAAACGATGGATTGTAGCCCCAACTTGAATTGCCCTCGAATTCGTTAATCGGCATCAACTCGAGCGCATTCACACCAAGTCGCTTGAAATACTCGAGCGTATCGATAAGCGTTTGAAAATTGCGATTGGGATTGGCGAAGTAGTCGCGAATGTGCAGTTCGTAAATGACAAGGTCGCGCTTATCAGGTCGCTGAAAGTTTGTAACCGCCCATTGATATGGCGGTTCATTCGTTTTGATGATAGAGACTTGAAAACTGGTTTGCCCTGTTGGATATGGCTTCAAGTTCGGATAAGTATTCGGCGGAATGAACACGTCGTCGAAGGGGTCTAAAACTTTTTCGGTGTAGGGGTCGGCAAGGCGCAGTTCGCCATCGACGAGGTATTGGAACGCATATTCTTGACCGGGGTTCAAACCGTTAATGGTGAGCCACCAACGCACGCTATCGGCTTTGATGGAATCACGCTTCATGAAGTATTCAGGGCGCAATTCCCAGTTGTTAAAGTCGCCAATCACATACACGAATTGCTTATAAGGCGCGAGCAACACGAGCGTAACCGAGGTCGAGCTGTTGTAGTTAATCCCATCTTTCAAACCCACAGGAACAGGCTCGTTGACGATGGGCGGCGTTTGGAGTTTCTGAAAGGTCGTCGAGTCGGCGCGTGTGGCTCCGCTTTGCGTAACGGCAACAATTTTGAGTTTATTAAATCCGCTGCGAATGTTAGCCCCAAGGGCAACGAGCGACGGAATTTTCAGCACTTGACGCGTTGCATCGTAAAACGTGCCAAAGGTGGTAACGAGCGTATCGTTCAAAAAGACTTGTGATTGTGCAGGGTTAATCGGGTCATCATCTTTGGCAGCAACGGTTGCCGTTACAGGCACAGCTGCCGAAGTAACCAAGCGTCCGCCAATGTTGTTCGGCTCGATTTGAAAAATCATTGGGTGTGTAACACGCACAACCGAGTTGTTAAATGGCGGAATTGAGTGAGGGTTCAAGGGGTCTGTAAACCATTGCCATTGTGTGCCTGAGGCGTTGTAATGCTCGTGCATTTTGTATTGATAAGCAGGCTGACCGCCTAATGTGGCATCGCCGCCGTCCACACGCAAACGCATGATTTTGAAGTAATAACCATTGGTGGAATCAAATGTCATGAGGGAAATAGCGTTAGGAGCAATTTGTCCGTTCACATTCGGTCCCCAGTTGTTTGGATTGCCTGTGCCGTAAAATGCGCCGGGAAGAAAAGCGCGTAACGCGCCTGAGGTTGCCTTGTAGCGGAAGAAAACATTGATGGAATCTTGCGCGAGAAGCGGAAGTGCGAAACCAAACAACAGTAAGGTGAAAAGAGAGCGTCTCATTATTGCAAAGAAGTTAAGGTTATTGAAACTCGAGGAAGTTCAGGCTTTTGCAAGACAAAATGAAAAGATAACCCACGATTTGAAGACGCTCAAACACTTTTTTTAGTTGTCCAAAAATGCGCACCATGTTACGAGCGTGAGCGCAGTCTTATTTTGTTCTTTGCGTAAAAACTCCTAAACTCTCCGCAAAGTCTCTAATCACACTTCAAACGGGTTTCCAAAATGGCAAAAGATTTGCGCAACGCGCCCGACTTGCTCGTCGTCAAAAATTTGCAAACATGGTTTCCGATTCGCAAAGGGTTTTTCTCGAAAATCGTCGCTTATGTCAAAGCCGTTGACGATGTTTCCTTCACGATTAAGAAAGGCGAAACGCTCGGACTTGTCGGCGAATCAGGATGCGGCAAAACCACGACCGGACGCTCAATCCTGCGCCTCATTGAGCCCACAGGCGGAAGCGTAGTGTTTGATGGAAAAGACGTAACGAAGATGCCCAAAGATGAACTACGCAAGTTGCGCAAGGATATGCAGATTATTTTTCAAGACCCGTTTAGTTCGCTCAATCCGCGCTTGACCATCGGGCAGATGCTTCGCGAAGTGCTCGAAGTGCACGAAATCGCCAAAGGCGACGAAGCACAAAAGCAAGTCGGCGACCTGTTGGAAATTGTTGGATTGCGTAAGCAGTATTACAACCGTTATCCGCACGAGTTCTCCGGCGGTCAGCGTCAGCGCATTGGCATTGCACGCGCCTTGGCGGTCAAGCCGAAGTTCATCGTCTGCGATGAGCCTGTTTCCGCGCTCGACGTTTCGATTCAATCGCAGATTATAAACCTCCTCATGGATTTGCAAAAAGAGTTTGGCTTGACTTACCTTTTCATCTCGCATAGCCTTTCAGTGGTCGAGCATATTTCTGACCGTGTCGCCGTGATGTATTTGGGAAAAATTGTGGAAATCGCCGATTACAAAGACCTTTACGAAAACCCAAAACACCCCTACACCGAAGCCTTGCTTTCCGCCGCGCCTGAACCTGACCCGAAAAAGAAAAAACAGCGCATCATTCTCACCGGCGATATTCCGTCGCCCGCCAAAGTGCCAACCGGCTGTTACTTCCACCCGCGCTGCCCGAAAGTGCAAGAGAGTTGTAAAACGACCGTGCCGAAATTGGCAGGCATTGAAGGCAATCCGACGCACGAAGTCAGTTGTATTCTTTATCCGACAAGCATGCCCAAGCCCAGTGCCGTTCAAGCTGCGTGATGGAATGCTGAGAATTGAATCACGAATTTGAGAGTGATGTTACTGGCAAAAAGTTTAAGCAACCTTTCACAACATTGACGATGGAAACCGTGCTCGTTCAAATCAATAACAAAAAAGCATATAAACTTTTGGAAGACTTGGAAGACTTGAACATCATCAAGGTGCTTAAAAAAAGCGTTCAATCAGAGCAAAAACTTTCAGAAAAGTATGCGGGCAAACTTCCGCTTGATGTGGCTGAAGAACTTCAAAACTATGTAACACAAAGCCGCAATGAATGGAGCGTTATGCCAAAGGAGATTTTTTGATAGCGTAAATATCTACGGATAGCGTCTTGTTGCCGAACTCAATCGGGCGCGAAGCGATATGAACGCTGAACTGATTTTCTTCAGCAAGCGAAACGAAGCCTAATGCAATTTGACGACGCGGGTCGGCGATATACGCTGTGCCGTTAGGCTTCAAGAGTTTATCAATCGCAAGCAAAATCGGAAGCAGATTGCGCCGCTCGTAAAGCACATCGGCGGCACAGATAAGGTCGAACTGCTCGGCAAGACGAATATCGCGCCAATCAAGTTGCATAACATTGAAGTTCTCATCTATCGCAATGCCATTTTGAAGCGCATTGAGTTTGATAAAGTCCAAGGCTTCGGAGGCGTAGTCTGTAACCATCACGCTTGCACCGGCTTTTCGCAGGGCAATTCCAACCACGCCAACGCCTGCGCCGAGTTCAAGACATCGCGTTCCTTCAACGCCAATTTCTCCAACAAGATAATTTGACAAGACAAACGACGAAGGCCAGATTTCTGCCCAATACGGCATTTGCTCGTCTTTGACAAACTCTTCAGGCGAGATGCGATCGAGAAGGGCGTAACTATCGGCAACGCTGGTAATTCGGAGCGAAAAGCCTGCAATTTTGTAGGTGGCTTCCGCAAGCGAATAGGTGTCGGCAAGTTGTGCTTTCAGGCGGTCGGCGGTCATTTCAAAAATTTGGAGAGCGTTTCTGCAAGTTGATACTGCCGTAAACTCACGCCGAGTGCGAGCACTTTGCCATCGGGCGCAATCAAAATTGGAAATGGCACAGATTGAATATCGAGGCGTCGAGCAAGGTCGCTTTCGTAGCGTTTTTCGGCGAAGCATTGTGTCCATTTGAAATCGGGGTGTTTATCGAGAAAGGCTTTGGCATCGGCAGGTTTATCGTCAAACGAAATGCTCACAATCTCGAAGTTTTTGTTTTTGAAGCGAGTATATGCGTCAGCAAGGAATGAGCGTTCTGCAAGCGTGGGTGCATACCACGACATCCAAAAGTCGAGAAGCACATATTTGCCGCGCAGTGTTTTGTTCGTGATTTTTTTGCCTTCGAGTGTTTTGAGTTCAATCGGTGGAAGCGGTTTGCCTTCAAGCACAGGCTTGTTGGGATTGAGTTCTTGCAAAAGTAGCACGCCTTCTTTCATATCGCCGAGCGTTTTGAGCGCGCCGCGATAGACCTCGTTGATTTTCGCCGTGTCGCCGCTTGCCTTTGCGAGCAAGGCGAGTTCAGCGACGCATTGCAGTTGGAGTCCACGGTCGGGCGATTGTGCGGCAAATTTTCGGAGCACCAACTCGCGCTCTTTGCCTTTGAGTTTGGCGTAATTGAGCACCGCATCTGGAAACAGCGACCACATCGGATATTTGATTGCCAAGAGCCGCTCGACCGTGCTGATGATTTCGCCCGTGTTGCTTGGCGAGTAATACGGAAGCGCAAGAAGCATCGTCGCTAAAACTTGACGCACTGGCTCAGGCAGTGTTTCGTTGCGAATGGCTTTGAGCAAGTCGTTTGGAAAATCGCCGTAGTTGTGAATGTAGATGGAAGCAAATCCGCCGTTCTTCGTCCATTTTTCCAAGCCATCTTGTGCGTTCAAGAGATGCGTTTCAAAGCGCGTGGTCAGGCGAGAGAGTTCTTGTAGGTAGGCATAACGAGCGTTGAAGGTGGCTTTGGGCAAGGTTTTGTCGGTTGTTCTCGGAAGCAAGGCGGGATTGAACTCAATCACGAGTGGCGCATTTCCTTTTTTGGTTACGATGGAATAGTAATCGCCGGCGTTGTCGTAAATGAAGTCTTCGCTCATCGTGCCGTTGACGCTTTTCTTGCGTGTGGTAATGCCGAGAAGTTGATAGGCGGCGCGTTCAGCGTTGAGGTTGTAAATGAATGTGCCGTTGGGCTGTTTGAACATTGGAGAGGCAGTTTCAAAGTTGAACTTGTTCCAATCGCCGATGATGAAGACGCTGTCGAAGGTGGCTTTGTAGTCGTAAGGTGCAAGTTGAACCGTGAGCGATACGGGCGCGCCTGCGTCGCGCAAACTGTCCAAGATAAGTGGCACGCCGAAAATTTGGTGATTGGGTGCGGCAAACCAGACTTTGTAGTAGCCGCCACCTTTCAAGGGGAATTCATACTTGCCGTCTATTCCGACGGAAAAATTTGCGATGGGACTTTCGTAGTCGCCGCTGAATTCAGTCAGAATCACGTTGCCCATTTTAACAGGCTTGCCATCGTATTGAAGAACCGTTCCGCGAATCGGCGTCTCGGCGCGCGGTTGAGCAATCAGAATTGACGGGATTAAGAAGAAGGTGAAAAGAAAAAAAAGTGCGCGTGTGATTTGATTCATTCTCAAATGAACGGTTATGATTAACTTTGCAGACGACGCTAGCAATAAACAAATTCGTGTTAAGTGTTAAAAAGAGTGGCTTGCTAAAAACGAAATAATCACGAGATTTCAAAACCCATGACGAAAGAGTTTCTCGAGGCACTTGCAAAGCCATTTGCGATTGAAGAAGTCGCAATTCGCATCGGTCAAAAAATGAAAGATGGAGAAAGTGCGTCGGTGTTTCTTTATGTTGATGTGCCGACGATTGAGCGACGCCTTGACACGGTTTGTGCAGAGTTCAGTGCCGATTGGGAAACGCGCAAAGAAGTAATTCCCGTATCTGAAAAATCAGTGGTTGTGAAATGTTCGCTTACAATACACGAAGGTGGAAAGCGTTTGACGCGCGAAGATTTTGGCGAAGAAGTTATCTCAAAAGACGGCGCAACAGAAGCCTACAAATCGGCATCGAGCGATAGTTTCAAGCGCGCGGCGCGTGCTTTCGGCGTTGGACGCTACCTTGCCTTCGCGCCGTTTTTTCTTGCCAAACTCAACGACAAAGGTCGATTCGCAAAAGATGACGCCACCATCATTGCTGAAATTTATCGCCGAATGAACATCACCCTTTGAAAGATGAAAATTGCCCACATTTCTGACATACACTTGGATTCTCAACGCAATCCAAACTGCATTTCTGACATTGAAATTTTGATTCAGCGTCTCTTCAGCAAAGGCTACGACCACTTGGTCATGACAGGCGATATTGTTGATGTGGCGAACTACGACGACCTTTATTTGCTACGCGATGTTCTCGAACGCAACGGCGTTTTGAACTGGGAGCGCGTTACGATTATTCCGGGCAATCACGATATTTTCGGCAAGTATGAATTTTCAAGCAACGGGGTAGGCGCAACGGCGGCACGCGCGCTCCAATCCACAGGGTTCAACTTCACGAAAAGACTGCACGAATTCTGCGATATTTTCCGCGAAACCATCACCGACGAGCCTGAAATCACAATGTATTTTCCGTTCGTGAAAGTGCTCAATGGTGGCAGAAATGGTGTTGCGATTCTCTCGTTTTCGAGCGTTCTTGAATGGTCGGTGCGGCGCAATCCTGTCGGCTCGCGTGGATACATTCACGCCGAACAGCGGCAGGCTGTGATGCAAAAAGAAGTGATGGACGTGGTTAGCGGTCGCTTTGCCATTGCAGTTTTTCATCATGCCTATCAAATTTTTGAGCCGAAAAATGCCGCCGACGCCGCGTTCATTTGGTCAATGGAACTTATCGAGCGCGAATCGTTCCTGAAAACCATGAAAAAACTCAATGTCAGGCTTGCTTTGCACGGACACTACCACAAAGCCGAAACCTACATGATTGACGGCATGGAATTTATGAACTCAGGCTCGGTAAGAAGCGCGAAGTCCAAAATCAATTCCATCACCATTTACGACGACGATTCATATTCGCAAGAGTTCGTCAAACTTTAATTCAACTTTCCAACTTCGATATGACCGCTTTCAAACGCACGCTAATCTCTTTTGCCGTTCTTTTTGTCGTTCAATCCGCCCTTGCACAATCTTCCGAAGAAGCCACATCAGGCACGAAAGCCACCATCGAGCCACGCTATCTTTACAACCTGCCAACAGCAGGCATGCTACGTCGTGGTGCATATTCGGTTGAAGGCTGGTTCTTTGCAGGTGGCGGCGCAATGTCGACCGTCTCCGTCGGGCTGGCGGAACGCTTTACGTTTGGCATTTCTTACGGCGCAGGAAATTTGATTGGCTCAGGCAGTCCAAACTGGAATCCCTTGCCCGGCGTAATGGCGCGCTATCGTTTGATTGACGAAGATTTACAAATGCCCGCCGTCGCGATTGGCTTTGAATCACAAGGACGCGGAAATTTCATTGAAGGCATTGACCGCTACGAGCGTAAATCGCCCGGCTTCTTTGTTGCCGCTACGAAGAATTTCGAGTTTCTCGGATTTCTCGCCCTTACAGGCGGATTTAATTACAGCCTCGAGCGCAAAGACGATGGCAGTCCGAATTTTTATATCGGTGCTGAAAAAACAATCGGCAGAGAGGTGAGCATTTATGCGCAATATGACTTCGGCTTGAACGATAACAAGCCGCAAGCACTCGGCGATGGAAATGGATTTTTAGATGTCGGCGTGCGCGTCTCGCTCGGCGTAGGCTTGATGATTGAACTCAATCTCACGAACATCAACGACAACTTCAAGAACATTCCTGCGGTTAGCCGCTCGGTGCGCATTGAGTATGTGAGCGCATTTTGAGTGCCGTGTAATTAAAAAGCAAAGCAAGAGCAACTTCATCGTCGCCAAGAATTGTGACGAGCGTCACAACAAAAGATATTATCTTGATTTTGTAACCAAGAGAGACAATTCTCGCAAAAAGCGACCAGCTATGAAGTTCTTGCCATTACTTTTCGTTTTCTTTATCTGCGCATGTGGCACGACGAAGCAAGATGTTCAGAAGCAAGACGCGCGTCCCTTCGCTAAACTGCCGCAGCAAATTCCGCCAAATCATTGCCGCATTGTAGGCACAATTTCATTGATTGATAGCGCGCGCTTCCCCGACCCGCAAAGTCCGTGCGCCAAAGCCCCCTGTAAAGCCAAAGTGAAAATCAACAAAATTTTAGGATACGGCTCTGGCTTTACGAACCCGCTTACCGAAGGGCGCGAAGTCGAGATGACCTTCGCCTTTACCCTTGCCCCGACCACCAAAGAACTTTTCCCGAACCTTGACGCCCGATACAAGGGCTTAAAGCAAGGTGATACCTTTCAAGCCGACGTGGAATTGCAACAGCGACTTGGCGACAGTGCCGCGTCGTTCGTTGTGATGAGTTATGAAGTCAAGTAATTGTTAACTTAAAACCTCTTTTGAAGTATGAACCGTGACCGAAATCTCCTTTGGACTGTCCTTTTTCTCCTCTCTGCTACGCTTGTTGCTCTGAAACTGCTTTCTCCAACAACCTCGCTCACAAGCAAACACTCGATTAAGCCACCTTCTGTGAAGGCACTGATTGGGACGAAAGAAAATCCGCGTGCGCGCACCGAATATGAAGTCCGAAAACTCGTTGACCCTGTAACGAAGCAAATTCCGCGCGACATTCGCCGCCTTGAATTGGAATACGCCGAAACCTTACCTGTGGTTGATGAATCGTCGTTGGAATCATTTACTTGGACGCATCGCGGACCATGGAATGTTGGCGGAAGAACGCGCGCCCTTGCGCTTGACAGTTCTGACCCAAACGAGCAGACGATTTTAGCAGGTGGCGTTTCAGGTGGCATGTGGCGAAGCACGAACGGCGGCACAAGTTGGACACGCACAACCAACGCCTCACAACTTCAAAGCGTAACGTGCATTGCACAAGACACACGCCCCGGCAAAACCAACATTTGGTATTACGGCACAGGCGAGTATATCGGTAATAGTGCCAGCAGCGGTGGAGCAATGTTCAAGGGCGACGGCATCTTCAAATCCACAAACGGCGGACTTTCTTGGACGCAACTTGCCTCAACCGTTTCAGGCACGCCACAAACCTTTGATGTTGTTACAGACTTCATTTACAACATTGCGATTGACCCTTCCAACACGACGCAAGATGAAGTCTATGCCGCATGCTACGGCGCGGTGCTTCGCTCGACCAACGGCGGTAACTCATGGAATACTGTGCTTAATGGGCTTGGCAGTCCGAATCAAGCCATTGCCACTGACGTGGCGGTTACATCAACAGGCGTCGTGTATGCAACCGTCAGCGACAACAGTTCCAGCACGAAAGGCATTTTCCGCTCAACTGATGGCGTGAATTGGACCAACATCACGCCGACGAGCTTTCCCGCAACATATGAAAGAATTGTCATTGGTATTGCGCCTTCAAATGAAAACATCGTGTATTTTTTAGGCGAAACGCCAGGTAGCGGAATGTATAACCCTGATGAAAACTCATGGACAAGCCTGTGGCGGTATGATGCTTCAACAAACAGTTGGCAGAATCGCTCGTCGAATTTGCCAAGTGGCTTCTATCCTCAATTTTCCTACAATTTGGTCGTAAAAGTCAAGCCTGATAATCCAAACTTCGTCATCATTGGCGGCACAAATTTATATCGCTCGACCGACGGCTTTTCAACTTCGAGCAATACTACTTGGATTGGCGGATACGACACGACTACAGCTAACGGGTTGTATCTCAATCATCACCCCGACCAACATGCGCTTGCCTTTTATCGCAATGCCGCGCGAAGCAATTGGCTCTTGAGCGGACACGACGGCGGCGTGAGCCGAACGACAGACATTGGCAACTCAACCGTTTCTTGGACCTCACTCAACAACGGCTACCTGACAACGCAGTTCTACACCGTTGCAATTCGTAATGTGAGCGGCGACTTGAACATCATCGGTGGAAAACAGGATAACGGCACGTATCGCAGCGTCTCCACCTCTGGCACGGCAGCGTGGCAAAAGATCTTCGGCGGTGATGGTGCGTTCTGCGCGATTGCATCGGCGGGAAATCCGTATTACATCTCCGCACAAAACGGATTGATTTACCGACTCACGCTCAATGCTGACGGCAGTTACAACCTTTCAAACTGGACGCGCGTCGACCCGCAAGGTGGCTCAGGATACCTCTTCATCAATCCTTTTGCCTTAGACCCCAATAACTCAAACATTATGTATTTAGCAGGTGGCACTACGCTTTGGCGAAACAACAACCTGACCGGCATTCCATCACTTTCCATAGATCCTGCAACGAGCGGTTGGACGAACTTCAACATCAATGCAGGTAGCACGATTACGGCGGTGTCAGTTTCAACAACGCCTGCTAATCGCGTCTATTTCGGCACAGCAGACGGTGGGGTTTTTCGTGCGGACAATGCCAATACGGCATCGCCATCTTTCTTCAACATCAGGGGTTCATCAATGCCGCTTGGTTATGTCAGTTGCATTGCGGTCGATCCGACAAATGCGGATAATGCAATGGTGGTCTTTTCAAACTACAACATCATTAGCCTTTACTACACCACAAACGGTGGTTCGAGTTGGACGGCAGTAGCAGGCAACTTGGAGCAAAATCCTGACGGCACTGGAAACGGACCTTCGTGCCGTTGGGCGGCAATTCGCAATGTGCCGGGCGGAAAGGTGTTTCTCGTGGGCACAAGCACGGGGTTGTATGTAACCTCAACCTTGAACGGCATGTCGACGGTGTGGCAACGCCAAGCACCGAACACGATTGGCAGTGGCATTGTGAATGCGATTGCCACGCGCGAATCAGATGGGCTGGTTGTGGTGGCAACGCACGGCAATGGCGTTTATAGCGGCACTGTCAACTCGCTCGTCTCTGCACCGAAGGAAATGCCAAAGCCGAGTGCATTCAAATTGGCACAGAACTATCCGAATCCGTTCAACCCAACCACGACGATTTCTTACCAACTTCCGACGGCAAGTTTCGTGAAGTTAGAGGTTTATGATGCGCTGGGCAGAAAGGTCTCGACGCTCGTCAATGAACGAAAAGGTGCGGGAGTGCATCAGGTCAATTTCAACGCGACAGGCTTGGCAAGCGGAACTTACTTCTACAAGTTGCAGGCAGATGGAAAGGTAGAGACGCGCAAGATGATGCTGGTGAAGTGAGCATCGTGTGGTGGTTAAAAACAGGGCGGGCTTCGGCTCGCCTCTTCGTTCGAGCGTTAAAGTTAAGAATGAAAAGGAATGTGATACGGTTAATTTAGAAAGAGACGTTGCCTTCTGCGGACTTGGGTTCAGCAGGTTGATGGACGTTTTCGGCACGAGGATTTTTGCGTGCGATGAGTTTAGTGAAGGCTTCTTTGGCGGCAAGTTGTTCAGCAGATTTCTTGTTCTTGCCGGTGCCTTCGCCGAGCACTTCGTCGCCTATGCGAACGCCGACAGTAAAGACCTTCTTGTGTGGAGGTCCTTCTTCAGAAATGACAAAGTAGTATGGGAGTGCGAGTCGTTCGCCTTGTGCGTATTCGAGGAGCGCACTTTTGAAATTTTGGTCGGAGTCAATCAAGGCGCCGAAGTTTGTATGTTGAAGCATCGTGTTTTCCAAGAAGGCGCGCGCTTTGTCGTAGCCGCTGTCAAGATAGACTGCACCGATTAGGGCTTCAAAAGCATCGGCAAGTGCCGTTTCGCTTTCCCTTACGCCGTTCTGCTCTGCGGATTCGCTCACGATGAGCACTTTGCCTAAGTCGAGCTGTTTTGCATAATGGGCTAAAATTTTAGCATTAACAAGTTGAGAGCGAAGTTTGGTAAGGGCACCTTCGTTGAAATCGGGGTAGAGTTTGTAGAGGTATTCAGCGATAACTAAATCTAAAACAGCGTCGCCTAAGAATTCCAATCGCTCATTTGAAACGAAGTTATCTTTGTCTAAAAAATCAATCGCCGAGCGGTGCGTGAGGGCAGTTGCAAAAAGCACTTCGTTGCGAATCGGCGTGGCGATAATGTGTTCAAGAGTTTGCTTGACAGAAGGGGAAAGAAGTGGCGAGGTAAGCCGCTGTTCAGCCGGTTTAAGCGGCTGTTGGAGGCGAAACAAAAAGTTGTTGAGAAATTCAATCATAGCAGTTGTGTCATCATCTTATCACGGGACATGTTGAAAAAACGTGCGACGGTCAGTTCTCGTCGCACACAGTTTCAAATTTTCTTAAAAATAACAGTTGCATTGTGTCCGCCAAAACCAAATCCGTTGTTGAGCGCATATATAATCTCACGTTGAACTGCCTTGTTAGGCGTTACGTTGACATCAACTTGGGGGTCAAGGTTTTCGATGTTAATGGTAGGCGGCACGGTTTGATGCTGAATGGCGAGCACACAAGCGATTGATTCAATAATGCCGGCTGCACCGAGCAGATGCCCAGTCATAGATTTGGTCGCGCTGATGTTGATGAGTTTAATAGCGTCGCCGAAGCATTTCTTGATGGCGTTGAGTTCGGCAAGGTCGCCAAGCGGCGTCGATGTGCCATGCGCATTAATGTATTGAATATCGTAGGGAGAAATGCCTGCATCGTCCATTGCCATTCGCATGGCGGCAATGACGGCGTCGCCTTCAGGGTGTGGTGCGCTTATGTGATAGGCATCGGCACTCATGCCCACGCCTGCAAGTTCAGCGTAGATATTTGCGCCGCGTTTTTCGGCATGTTCAAGCGTTTCGAGGACGAATGCGCCGGCACCTTCGCCCATCACAAAGCCGTCGCGGTCTCTGTCGTAAGGTCGTGAAGCCGTTTGGGGGGAATCGTTACGCGTCGACATGGCTTTCATCGCGTTGAAGCCGGCAATGCCCATTGGCGTAATCGAAGCTTCAGAGCCTCCACAAATCATCGCGTCAGCATAGCCAAGTTGCAAAATCATATACGCATCGATAATAGCATGAAGCGAGGTGGCGCAAGCCGAAACCGTAGAGTAGTTCGCCCCTTGTAGTCCGTTGCGAATGGAGAGAAAGCCTGCTGCCATGTTAGCAATCATCATTGGAATAAAGAACGGACTAATTCGGTCGGGGCTTTTCTCAATCAGGTTTCGAAACTGCGTATCGTAGGTGCTCATTCCACCAATGCCAGAGCCGAACACGACCCCGACGCGGCGCAAGTCTGTATTCTCTTTCGTAATCTTGGAATCTTTAAGTGCCATTTCGCCTGCAACCACGCCAAACTGGCAGAATCGGTCCATGCGCATCGCCGCCTTTTTGTCCATAAACTGCATGGCATCAAAGTGTTTGACTTCGCAGGCAAATCTGGTTTCATAGCCTGTGGTATCGAAGAGCGTAATTGAGGCTGCGCCACTTTCGCCTTTTGACAGACCGTTCCAATAAGACTCGATTCCAATACCAATTGGCGTTACGGCACCCATGCCGCTAATCACAATTCTCTTTTTTTCTCGCATAACGGTTTAACGGCTTTGTTGCCTGATGCTTGTTTTAGAGAGGGTTCAAAAAATGTAAAACCCAACTTTGTCCGTAAAATCACGTCAAAATTGGGCTTGTAAATGTCATTCCGAAACTAAAAGTTACTTTTTCTTCTCCACGATGTAATCAACCGCATTGCGCACGGTAGAAATTTTTTCAGCATCTTCATCAGGAATTTGAATTTGAAATTGGTTTTCAAATTCCATCACGAGTTCGACGGTATCCAGTGAATCTGCGCCCAAATCGTCGGTGAATTTTGATTCGTCTTTGATTTGGTCTTTGGCGACCCCCATTTTGCTGACGATAATGTCGTAGACTTTTGCTCTCACTTCGTCGACGGTCATTGTTTCCTCCAAAAGTTGTTTAGGTATGAAGTTTATTTTAAGTAAGTGCTGTTAAGAAAAAACTTATGGATAAGAGTTTTGTGAATATACGCAAAATCCGTTGAGAAACTTTGCACTACATTGCCATGCCACCATCCACTCGAAGGCATTCGCCCGTGATATAACTTGCAAGTGGACTTGCTAAGAATAAAACGGCGTTAGCGACTTCTTCGGCAGTGCCTGAGCGTTTAAGCGGAATCGAGGCTTCCATTTGCTTTTTAAGGTCATCAGCAAGCGCATGGGTCATTTCTGTTTCAATCCAACCGGGTGCTACGGCATTAGCAAGAATGTTGCGAGACGCCAGTTCTTTGGCGATGGCTTTGGTAAAACCAATCAATCCTGCTTTTGAGGCAGCGTAGTTGGCTTGACCTGCGTTCCCTACAAGCCCAATGATTGAGGTAATGTTAATGATGCGTCCTTCGCGCTGTTGCATCATATGGCGGGTTACAGCTTTGGTGTAATTGAACGCACTTTTGAGATTATTGGCAATCACTTCGTCCCACTGCGCTTCGCTCATGCGCATTAAAAGTGTATCGCGCGTAATACCTGCATTGTTGACGAGGATATGGATGCTCCCAAACTCTGAAAGTGTTTTATCAACAACGGTTTGCGCTTCCGAAAAATTTACAGCGTCGGCTTTGAGAGCAAGGGCTTTCACGCCGAGCGAGGTGAGTTCTTGTTGCAATGCTTGTGCTTTTTCTTCCGACGCTTTGTAGGTGAAAGCAATGTTTGCGCCCGCTTCGGCAAGGCGTTTAGCAATGGCGCGTCCGATGCCTCGCGACGCGCCTGTAACCAATGCAGTTTTTCCGATAAGTGAAAGTTGCATTAAAGTCTAACTTCGGTTTGAATTTTCAGCACATCTTCGGCTTTCTCCACGCCCGAAGTCATAACGCTTGGGTCAATGCGTTTAATTAAGCCTTGAAGCACTCTTTGCGGACCGACTTCGACGAACTCACGAATGCCGCATTGAATCATTGTTTGGACAGATTGTGTCCAAAGCACAGGGCGAGTGAGTTGGAGAAGAAGGTTTTCACGAATAGCTTCGGCGTCGCGTGTAGGTTCTGCATTGACATTCATGCAAATCGGGATTTCTGCGTTTTGAATCGTAATATCGTTCAAGGCTTTGGCGAGTTCCTCTTCGGCAGGTTTCATGAGCGGCGAGTGAAACGCGCCTGAAACTGTAAGTTCTTTGGCGATTTTCGCTCCGTATGTTTTAGCAAGCGAGACAGCCTGTTTGACGGCAGGCACTGCACCTGATAGCACAATTTGTCCGGGTGAGTTGTAGTTCGCCGCTTGAATAATGCCGTAAGGACGGGCTCCGGCTAAAACAAGTTCCAAGCGTTCATCAGGCAAGCCAATGATTGCTGCCATTGTGCCAGAGATTTCTTCGCTTGCTTTTTGCATCAACTCGCCGCGCTTTTGCACAATGTAAAGTGCATCTTCGAAACTCATCGCGCCTGCGAAGTATACAGCGGTGTATTCGCCGAGGCTATGTCCGGCAGTCATCATGACGTCGGCTCGGTCAATGCATTTCGAGGCGAGCACGCTGTGCAGGAAAATGGCAGGTTGCGTAAAGCGCGTTTGTTTAAGCGTTTCGTCATCGCCTTCAAACATAATCTCGGTCAAGTTGTAGCCGAGAATAGCATTGGCAGCGTCGGCAAGCTCGCGCGTTTCGGCAAATTGCTCGTAAAGGTCTTTTGCCATGCCACGATACTGTGAGCCTTGCCCAGGAAAAACAAGTGCTTTCATGAGTTTGCGTAATTTTAATTGTTTGATGAATTAAAATTCTTCGGCTCTCACTGCTGCGAAACTCTGTTAAGTAAAATGTAGTCGTGACTTCACGAGAAAAGACGTGTTATCACTTTACTTAACGCGGTTTCTGGTCATCGTTGAGTGTCCTGTTCATCGCTCGGTTTCCTTCGGTCATCAAAAGAACAAGAAAATGTGTGTGTGGGAGGCTCTACTACAATGATGAAGATTTCAATCAAATTTTATCAAGAGCGCTTCTGCCACTTGACGAGCGCGCCGCCCCAAGTGTAACCTGCGCCGTAAGTTGCAATCACGATATTGTCGCCATCGTTTAATTTCCCTTCCTCATCGAGTTCAGCCAAGCAGATTGGCACAGTGCCGGCGGTCGTATTGCCATATTTATCGATATTGACGGCGACTTTTTCCATTCCGATACCCATGCGCTCGGCAGTCGCACTAATGATGCGCAAATTGGCTTGGTGCGGCACAAGATAGACAACATCGTTGGCGGTGAGATTGTTGCGCGTCATGATTTCCGCTGCAACTTCCGCCATGCCAACAACAGCAGATTTGAAGACGGTTCTGCCATCTTGGTAGATGTAGTGCAAGCGTTTTTCAACGGTTTCGTGCGAAGCAGGCATCAGACTTCCGCCGGCTTTCATGTAAAGATGGTCTTTTCCGCTTGTGCCGTCGCTATAAAGTCGATAATCGAGTAAGCCATATCCCTCTTTTGCGGGTTCAAGGAGCACGCCGCCTGCGCCGTCGCCGAAAAGAATTGCCGTGTTTCGGTCTTGCATATCCGTGATGGCGGACATTTTGTCGCCACCAAGCACCAACACTTTTTTGTGCGCCCCCGATTCAATGAACTGTGCGCCTGTAACAAGCGCATACAAAAACCCTGAACATGCAGCAGAAAGGTCAAAGCCCCAAGCGTTTTTAGCGCCGATTGAATCCTGAACCAAACATGCTGTTGAGGGAAAGAACATGTCGGGCGTAATCGTTCCCACGATAATGCAGTCAATTTCTTTTGCTGAAATGCCGCGTTTGTCCAGAATTTGGCGAGCGACCTCCGAACACATGTAGGCTGTGGCTTTGGTAGGGTCTTTAAGAAAGCGCCGCTCAACAATGCCTGTCCGAGTACGAATCCACTCGTCGTTGGTGTCAAGATTGACGAAGTCAAAGTTCGTAAACCGTTCAGGTGGAAGGTATTTGGCTGTGGCTGTGATTGCCGCTTTCATTCGCAAGTTGAAAGAAGTTCGTTCTGGAATTTACGCAGATTTTAGGACTTCTGCAATGTGGGCATTGACTTCGCGCTCGACCATTTCTTCGGCGCGAAAAATCGCATTCATAATTGCCGTCGACGTGGATTTGCCGTGGCAAATAATCGAGACGCCATTGATACCCAGCAAGGGCACGCCACCGTAGCGTTCATAATCCATGCCTTTGAGCATCGTTTTCAGCGGATGGAGTGCGATGCTAATGAGTAACTTATTGAGCAAACTTTTTTCGGCGTAAAGTTTCGCCTGTGCTTTGAGAAATGCGGGAATGCTTTCACCGAATTTCAGGAGGCAATTTCCCACGAAGCCGTCGCAAACAATCACTTCGGCATCGCCTTTGAGAATATCGCGCCCCTCGACATTTCCGATAAAATTGATTTTGCCTTTTTGATGAGCCTCGCGCAAGGCTTGATGGGCTTCCTTGACGATTTCCGTGCCTTTGGTGTCTTCTTCGCCGATGTTCAGCAAGCCGACTTTCGGCGACGCAATCCCCTTGGTGTATTTGAGGTAAATAGAGCCCATTTCGGCAAACTGAACATAGTGTTCGGGCTTACAATCAATGCTGGCGCCGACATCAAAGACCATCGTAACGCCTTTCGGAGACGGGAAATAAGCCCCAATCGTTGGGCGTTGAACGCCAGGCACGCGCCCCAGCGTAAAAAGTGAACCAGCCATCTGCGCACCTGTGCTTCCTGCACTAACAAACGCGTCGGCTTTGCCTTCTTTGCAGAGCCGAAGTCCAAGCATCATCGACGAATTCGGCTTGGATTTGACCGCAGCAGCAGGCGGTTCGTGCATTTCAATCACATCAGGCGCATCAACAATCTCGATTGGCAAGCCTGACACATTGTGCTTTTGAAGTTCGGAGTGAATTTGAGCAGAGTTGCCTGTCAAAATAATTTCAAGACGTCGACGCGATTGCTGAAGAGCCATCAACGCACCGGCAATCGGATTCTGAAGCGGAAAATCCCCGCCCATAGCATCAACGACAATTTTCATTGAGGCGATTGGTTTGACATCGAACGGATTGAAAGAGTAGCAACAGACGACGGATTATTCAGCCGTTTTTTGCGCTTTTTTAGCGACAATTCTGCCACGATAGTAGCCGCAGTTGTGGCAAGCGCGGTGCATCAAGGTCGTCGTGCCGCAATTTGGACAGACAATCATAGCAGGCACTTTGGTGCGGGCGTTGAACTGAGCGCGGCGTTTATCGCGGCGCGATCTCGACATTTTGCGTTTCGGATTCGGCATGGTCTCAAAAAGTTGAAAAGTGAATAGAAGTTAGTTTTTGAATTTTTTGCTTATCTCGGCAAGTTGTTGTTGCCAATCGCTTCGAAAACCGGCGTCATGCGCTTGGGAAAACTTCCGTGTAATCGGCGCGTCATTGGCAATACAACTCGGCGCTTCGCAGACATTTTTCATCGGCACAGCAAGAAGCAAGGTTTCGCGGACATCGGTCGTTAGGTCGATATGCGTTTCATGTTTTGAGAGCCATCGCACATCATCATCGAGGTCTGGCATAGCATTGGCGGATTGAAGAAACAAAATGCGGTAGTCGCCCGAAATCGTTTTGGTTATTGGTGCAAGACAGCGGTCGCATTGAAGTGAGATAACGGTCGTAACTGAAAGTTCGACAACAAGTTCCGTCGCGGCTTTGGTGAGCGTTGCCGAAATGGAAATAGGCGCGGCAAACCGCTCTGAATCAATCATATCATCGGCAAAGTCGCTCGATACGCACTCAAATTCGTAGCGATGAACGCCGTTTTTTAAGCTAGAAATTTTGATGTGCGCGATGCGTTTGCCTTCCTGCTCGTGCCTCATTGTTTTCAAAGTTCTCTCTTAAAGATGATGCGCATGCTCGAAAAAAGAGCCGCAAATATAGCACTTTTGCACGGAAATAAAAGTTACTTTCCAAGGGATTTCGCCCGTTAGCATTGAGCCGTTGGAAACGAAAACGCGCGTTTGGGTCGCGCGCTATGAAGCAAAGTCAGCGTTGATGATGTCTGTTACTCTTCGGGCGCACCATCGTCTTCGGCTTCGGGTGAGCCAATGAATTTATCTGCTCCGTTTTGCACCATCATTTCGCGAGTTTGAGCGTAAATTTTCTCATAGAGTTCCTTGTTTTCTTTCAAAGTTGCTTTGACATTTTCGCGACCTTGACCAATTTTCTCGCCTTCGTAACTGAACCACGCGCCCGACTTTTTGATAATACCAAACTCGACGGCAAGGTCGATGAGTTCGCCAAGTTTTGAAATGCCTTCGCCATAGATGATGTCGAACTCGACTTCTTTGAACGGCGGTGCAACTTTATTCTTGACGACTTTAACTTTGGTGCGGTTGCCGATAATCTCCGTTCCTTCTTTGATTTGCCCAATGCGCCGAATATCGAGCCGAACCGAGGCATAAAATTTCAAGGCTTTGCCGCCCGTTGTGGTTTCAGGACTGCCATACATCACGCCGATTTTATCGCGCAGTTGGTTGATGAAAATCACAAGGCAACTGGATTTTGAAATCACACCTGTCAGTTTGCGAAGGGCTTGCGACATAAGGCGCGCCTGCAAGCCAACCGTAGCTTCGCCCATTTCGCCCTCTAACTCGGCTTGCGGCACAAGCGCAGCAACGGAGTCAACGACGACGATATCGACCGCATTGCTACGCACCAGCGTATCGACAATTGTCAGCGCCTGCTCGCCTGATTCGGGTTGTGAGAAAAGGAGCGACTTGGTATCAACGCCAATTTTGCGTGCATAAACAGGGTCAAAGGCGTGTTCAGCATCGACAAATGCGGCAACTCCGCCTTCTTTCTGCGTTTCGGCAATCGTGTGAAGCGCAATGGTCGTTTTCCCGGACGATTCAGGACCGTAAATCTCAATGATTCTTCCCTTTGGAAGCCCGCCCACGCCTAAGGCAAAATCGAGCGTAATAGAACCCGTCGAGACCGCTTGCACTTGCATTGCGGCATCGTCGCCGAGTTTCATAATCGTGCCTTTGCCGAACTGCTTTTCAAGTGACTCGACCGCAAGGTCAAGTTGCTTTTTCTTTTCAGGATTGATGTTGGAAAGTGGGTCTTTCTCTTTGGTTGCAGTTTTCTCTTTTGCCATGTGAAGAGGATGTTGAAAGTTGAATGCGTATTTGCGTTCCGATAAAAACCGAAGTTAATCACTTCTCGTTAAATTCACTACACAGCCATGCACAAAGGCTTTTACATGCAAGAGCGCGTGCGAAGCGATACGCTTGTCAAATGCGAAGTCGTATTTTTGTAGTTCAATTTTCTTCAACGAATGACGAAAACCATAGATCTTATCGCCCTGTGGGAGTGGGAGTTCGATAGAGAGTTTATCCGTTATCTTCAACAGGAAGCGGAGAAAGCAAATCTATGCTTTGAACATATCACGACTTACGACATTGAAGACTTCATTCGTGCGCTTCAATCGGGCAAAATTCGCTTTTCAACCTTGCTCGACCGCGCCATTGACACCAACGAAAGTTTCGCGCCTGTTCAAGAATGGGCAATCGCCAACCAAGTCGCCGTCATCAACCCTTACGCAGAGTCGCTACGCACGCTCAACAAAAGCGAGATGCACTATGCGCTCATGAAGGTCGGCGTTAATGTGCCCTTTACCGTCATGCTTCCTTCAATGGAAAAAATGCGCTGGATTGATGAAGCCTTGATGAAAGAAGTCTTCAAACTACCACTGCCGTTCGTCTTGAAACCAGCGCATGGCGGCGGCGGCGAAGGCGTGATTAAAAATGTAACCTCTCATCATCATGTCCACGACGGGCGCAGTATTTGCTATTGGGATTCTTATCTCGCGCAAGAGTGCGTCTATCCGAAATACCTTTACGGCTGGCGGTGCTGGTTTAGAGTGTATTGGAATTTTGGGGAAGTTGAAATCGTCTGGTGGGACGATACAACGCGAATTTATCGCCTCTTCTCGGAAAAAGATAAACCGCGTGTGCGCTTCGACGAAATTAAGTCCATGATGACACGCATCGCACAAGTGGCGAAACTGCACTTTTTTTCAACGGAAATCGTGCTCACGCGCGACGATAAACTCGTTGCCGTCGATTACATCAACGACCAAATTGACCTGCGCCTCAAATCCAAACACTACGACGGCGTTCCCGACGAAATTGTCCGAAAAATTGCACGCAACATTGTTCGCTTTGCCGCAACACAAAAAGCCTCATGAGCACCTTCGCCGATAAAGCCATTCCGTTTTTTCAATCACTTCGCCTCGATGCTCGCTTGCCAAAAGCGATTGAAGTGATGAACCCATATCGAGACGTAGCAACACTCAACATTGTCAAGGCATTTTTTCAAAAATTTTACGCCGATAACAACCCGCGCGTGTTTTTGTGGGGCATCAATCCCGGACGCTTTGGTGGCGGCTTGACAGGCATTCCCTTCACCGACCCTTTTGCGCTCACGCACTATCTTGAAATTCCGCACGATATTTCAGGCAAGCGCGAACTTTCGTCAGAGTTTGTTTATCGCGTCGTGGAAGCGTGGGGCGGTGCGAAAAAATTTTACGGAGCATTTTACATCAATAGCCTTTCCCCGCTTGGATTTACAAGGCTCGGCAAGAACTATAACTTCTACGACGATGAAGCCTTGATGAAGGCAAGCGAACCGTTTATTGTGCGCTGTATTTCGGCACAAATTCAGTTCGGCGCAAAACGAAACACGGCGATTTGTCTTGGCACAGGCAAACTTTACGAGGTCTTTTCACGGCTGAACGACGCGCACCATTTTTTTCAAAGCATTGTGCCGATTGAGCACCCGCGATTCATTATGCAGTATCGGCGCAAACAAATGGAGAACTTCGTCGAGAAATACATCGCCACGCTTTGCCACGCACTCGGTTAGCGTTTTTCGTATTGCAGTTCGTAATACTTTTGATACTCGCCGCTGATGATGCGCTCCCACCACTTGCGATGCTCCAAATACCATTGAATTGTTTTCTCGATGCCGGTCTCGAAGGTTTCTTGCGGTCGCCAACCAAGTTCGCGCTCGATTTTGCTGGCGTCGATGGCGTAGCGGCGGTCGTGTCCGGGGCGGTCTTTGACGAAGGTGATAAGGCTTTCGGGCTTGCCAAGTTTTTGCAAGATGAGTTTAACGATGTCGATGTTTCGCTTTTCGTTGTGTCCGCCGATGTTATAGACTTCACCGAATTTGCCTTTGTGAAGCACGGTGTCAATCGCGCGGCAATGGTCTTCGACGTAAAGCCAATCGCGCACGTTTAAGCCGTCGCCATAAACGGGGAGCGGTTTATCGTTCAGCGCGTTGGCAATCATGAGCGGAATAAGTTTTTCAGGAAACTGATACGGACCGTAGTTGTTGGAGCATCGCGTAATGAGCGTGGGCATCTTGAACGTTTCGTGATAAGCGCGCACGAGCAAATCGGCACCTGCCTTGCTGGCGGAATAGGGCGAGTTCGGTGCGAGCGGCGTTTCTTCGGTGAAGTAACCTGTTTCGCCGAGCGTGCCATAAACTTCATCAGTGGAAACTTGCAAGAACTTCTCAACGCCGTGCGTTTTTGCGGCATCTAAAAGGGTTTGCGTGCCGAGCACATTGGTTTCAACGAAGACGCGCGCGCCGAGAATGCTTCTATCCACATGCGATTCCGCCGCAAAATTAACGACACTATCGATATGCTCATCTTGAAAGAGTTTATCGATAAGCAAGCGGTCGCAAATATCGCCTTTGACGAAAGTGTAGTTGGGGTGTGATTCTACGTCGGCAAGGTTTTCCAAATTGCCAGCGTAAGTGAGTTTGTCAAGGTTGATGATGCGGTAGGAGTGGGTGTGCAGCATGTAGCGCACGAAGTTACTTCCGATAAAGCCAGCACCGCCGGTAACGAGAATGGTTTTCATAAGTTATGATTGGTCTGATTCGTCGCGCAATTTAGTGTTTTTCAGTTGCGCGTTCAAAAGACGTTTTTCGTAACGGCGATTGCGGCGGCGTGCTTTTTCGTCGGTAGCGCGTTTCGAGGCGCGTTTATCTTTAACGATAAGATGAAGGTCTTGTGCGTCGTCCCAGTCGCGGAGGTCGGTGGTGTAGGTGCGTTTTGGCATAGATGTTATCGCAAAAGTGGAGCAGTGGCGAAAAATTCATCGGGCGTGTAGACGAGTTGCCACCCTGAAACAGCAGTTGCCAGCGTTAGCCATATCATAAGCGGCGTGAGCAACAGTGCATAGCGTTTATCGGATTCTTGATAGCCAAACCAAAGGTTGAGCGCGTTGGTGAGAAACATGCCAAAGGTGGTCAGAAAGCCTAAAATCGGACTGTGCAAGCCGAAGTAAAACCAACTGAACATTGAGAAAAACGACCACAGTCCGATGTAGCACCAAAGCAGTTTGCCTTGCTGTTGAGATGCTTTCATCTGTTGAAGCAAATGAAATCCTGCCACAACCATGAGAATTTGAAGCACAATCCAAATCGGTGCAAATGCCCAATCAGGCGGCATGAACGGTGGGCGCCCGACAGAGTCCAAATAGGCGCGCGTGGCTAATCGCCCGCCTGAAAGCAAATTGACACCGATGTAGAACAAAATCCCGTGATACCAACGAAGCCGAGACCAAAACGGAAGAAGATGTAAGTTCATTGATGATGTTGTTAAGTTGAATGCTAAAACACAAATTTGGGATTGAAGGTTTTATTACGAGCAACACAATATCGCACGCCAGCAAATAAAACAGCTTGCAGAGATGAGTTCAGGAAGCGATATGCCGTGGCAACAATCAAAATGCTGACGGAAAAAGGCGACACACCAAGCGAGAGCCCAATCTGACCTTATCTTGCATGTAGGTTATCTTAAAATTCGCGGTTCATCACGAGTTCAGCAAAGGCAATGAGTTGCTCGCGTCCGCGTTGGTGCGGCAGTTTGAGAGCGTGCGATTTGGCTTTCTCGAAGTCGCGTTTGATTGTGGCTTGGGTTTCTTCAATCACGCCGCATCGCTCGTAAATGGCTTTGACTTCCATGACGCGCGAGGGGTCAATGCCTTTGTTTTTGATGATAGATTTGAGCAGAGCGTGGTCTTTGCCCTTGGTGAGTTCGAGGGCTTTGAGCAAGAGAAAGGTTTTTTTGCCTTCGATGAGGTCGCCGCCGAGCCGTTTGCCCGATTTTTCGCCCGCCATGATGTCGAGCAAATCGTCTTGAATTTGGAAAGCGCGTCCAATTAGTTCGCCGATTTGGCGTAGCCGTTTGGCTTGTTCAGGTGAAGCGTCGGCGGCAAGCCCCCCCAGCTCGAGCGAGGCTGAAATGAGCCGTCCTGTTTTGTAAGAAATCATCATCAGGTAGTCGTCGAGCGAAACATCTTTGCGCAATTCAAAGGCTTTGTCGTAGGCTTGTCCATCACAAATACGAATCACGCTTTCGGCGAAGAGCGAGAGAATCCGTTGAAGGTTTTTGGATTTGGTTTGAAGCACGAGTTCAAAGGCGGTGGCGTGCATGACATCGCCGGTGAGAATAGCCGTGTCGATGTCCCATTTTTTGTGGACGGTCGGTCTGCCGTGTCGGAGGTCGGCTTTGTCCATGATGTCGTCGTGAATGAGCGTGAAGTTGTGTAGCACTTCAACGGCGAGCGCAAGTGGCATGGCATTTTTGGAACTGCCTGAAATGGATTCCGCGCCGAAGAGCACCAACATTGGACGAAAGCGTTTGCCTTTGCCTTCGAGAATGTATCGCGCCGGCTCGTAAAGTTCGTCAGGCTTTGCACGAAAGAGTTTGGAAAGAGCACGATTAACGGCGTGGCGTTTGGCGTCGTAATCCTTTGCCACGTTGATTGGAGAAGGTTGATGTTTCATTGAAAAGGTTAAGAATCAATTCAACTGAAAATCGAAGAGATAGAACCCGGCGCGCAGATTCACCCAATTTCGATTGCGCACGAGCGCATATTCAACAGCGAAATCCCATGCCCCTCGATGATAGCCAACTATGGGCACGACGCCGAATTGGTATCGCTCCTCGAAGCGCGGTCCGCGTGTGGCTTCGGTCGTGCCGTAAAATCCGCCCATTTCCAGCGCGATGTAAATGTCGTTCCAAACGTAAAATTTCGGCGCGGCAGTGAAGGCAATCATTGTGAATCTTTCAATCAAATCGTTTGGCTTCGCGCCCCAACGTAGGTATGTGATATCGAAAGAAATGCTCCAATTTTTGAACAGCACATATTCGTTCATGGCTGAAATGCCCCAACCGATATTGAACGCTTCGCCAAAAACGCCAACCGGCGGCGCAACCTTGAACGCAATCCCGCCGAAATCTTCGCCCACTCGACGCTCTTGCGCAGATAGTATGGAATCCCTACAAACAAAACAGACGATGAGAACTGCAAGAAAAAGTGTGCGCATAAATGTTTTTTGAACTTGACAGCAAGAAATATACTTGTTATCACACATTTGTTCGCACACTTTTTGCCCAACTAACTGGCTCTTAGTGCATGTGAGATGGTAGAAAGAAGCTCTTCAGAGTCAAATGGCTTTCTCAAAACTTTATGCGCGCCGATTTGTTCAATCTTATCCGTGAGGTTATTTTCTATATTTCCTGTAATTAAAATCACAGGCAGACTCGGGCGAATCGATTTAAGTTGCATCAATAGCCGCTCGCCATCTAATTCGGGCATACTTCTATCGGTAACGACTAAATCAATCTCATCTCGATGGGCTTCAAAAAATGAAAAACCGTCTTTACCGTTGCTTTCGGCATAAACCAGATAGCCGTTTTCTTCAAGTATCTCGGTGAGAAACTCGCGAATAAATGGCTCATCATCAATCACTAAAATCGTGCCTTTCACTGCGCCAATCACGTTAGGATTCTCTTCGACGTGGATTTGAATGTTTCGTTTCTTGCTTATCGGAAAATACAGATGAAAGGTTGTCCCTTCGCCAACCGTGCTCTCAACCGAAATAAATCCTTGATGATTTTTCACAATGCCATAGACCATTGAAAGACCAAGCCCTGTGCCTTTGCCGACTTCTTTCGTGGTGAAAAACGGCTCAAAAATTTTGGCTTGAATGGCTTTCGGAATGCCTATGCCGTTGTCGCACACCGCAAGATGAAGCATCTTCATCTCGCTTGGCAAGGACGATTCAGCGGCGAGATTTTTCGGAAGCGGCTCCGAAGTGAGTATAAACGAAATTTTTGGGCTATCAATCGCCGGAGTTGTTTCTAACAAGGCGTCGCGGGCATTGACCACAAGGTTCAAAATGACCTGTTCCAACTGTCCTGCATCACCTTCTATGAAAGCCGTTGCATCATCGACCTGAAAATCTGTTTTCACGACAATGCGCTTGTCAAGCGTTGGCTCAACGATGTTCAACACATTTTTGATACACTCCCGAAGGTCGATTGTTTGAACG
Organism: Chloroherpetonaceae bacterium; assembly: GCA_046292465.1. GTDB lineage: Bacteria > Bacteroidota > Chlorobiia > Chlorobiales > Thermochlorobacteraceae > JANWWM01. Next base: position 139 of record JBKBRB010000017.1, on the reverse strand, counting down.
TTTATCTTGCCTTTTCGTGCAAAGCCCAGCATTTGTTTGACGATGGTTGCCGCACGGTGAGAGGCGGTTTCAATTTGCGCGACACGCTTTTCGCCTTTCGGGTTGCCTGCCACTTCCTTTTTGAGCAACGTCGTCGCGC
>JBKBRB010000016.1:0-59931 GCA_046292465.1 Chloroherpetonaceae bacterium | reverse complement strand
TTCGTACGTTTCGGTCTTGAATGTGGCATTGAAGGTTTGACGAAAATCGCTCTCGAGCATGGGCAGTGGTTTTGTTGATAGTTCTTTTCGGGAAGATAAAAAATTTATCCAAGTCTCATGGCTTCGTGCACTTCCGACATGGTTTGTTCGGCGACTTGTTTGGCGCGTGCTTCGCCCTCGAGCAGAATGGCTTTCACGTCGTCGGGCTTTTGTTCCAACTGTGCGCGTCGCTCCAAGATAGGCGCGAGAAATTCTGAAATGCTTGTCGCGCATCGCGTTTTGCAATCGACACAGCCGAGCGCGCCGCTTCGACAATCGGCATCGATTTGCTTGACCTCTTCGGCGCGGGTGAAGCGTTTGTGATAAGCAAAAACCGTGCACACATCAGGGTTGCCTGGGTCGTGCTTGCGAACTTTTGCCGTATCAGTAACAGCCGTGCGCACTTTCTTCATCACCTCGCTGAACGGGTCAGAAAGCAGAATCGTGTTGCCAAGCGATTTCGACATTTTCGCCTTGCCATCTAAACCGACCAACCGCGCAAACTTGGTGATTTTTCCTTCGGGTTCAGGAAATACCGCCTCGCCGTTGGGTTTCGGATAGGCTTGATTGAATCGGCGTGCAATTTCGCGCGTGATTTCAATGTGCGGCAGTTGGTCTTCGCCGACGGGCACAACCGAGCCTTTGTAGAGCAAAATATCCGCCGCCTGCAAAACGGGATAACCGAGATGTGCATAAGAAATCGTGTCTAATTCCAAATCGCGCACTTGCTCTTTGAGTGAAGGATTGCGCTCGAGGCGCGAAGTGGTAATGAGGAGCGAAAAAATCAAAAAGAGTTCGGTGTGCGCTTTAACTTGCGATTGGCGAAAAATCGGACTCTTTTCAGGGTTGATGCCTGCCGCCAGCCAATCGATTGCCATCTCGACCGAGTTTTGGTAGGTGTGGCTTGAATCCAAGTTTGTGGTGAGAGAGTGATAATCGGCGATGAGGAAATAGGTTTCGTATTCGCCGCTCTCTTGCAAGGCGACCCAATTTTCAAGTGCGCCGACATAGTGCCCTAAGTGCAATTTGCCTGTCGGGCGCATTCCGCTTAAAATTCGTTTCATGCGTTGTTGAAGCGTTAAGAGATGACTATGCAATTATCGCGCAAATTGTCCGAAGGTGAAAATAAAGTTCCACCCTTGATTTGGGCGACCGGGATTAGACGGCACGGGGTCGAAGCCGTAGCCGTAATCGAGACCGATAAGTCCGACGATTGGCAAAAAGACGCGCACGCCAACGCCTGCCGCACGTTTGAGGTCGGCAAAGTTCGCGCGACCTGCATTGGCGTAAATGTTCCCTGCTTCAGCGAAGAGAAGCGCGTAGACCGTTGCTTGTGGATTGAGGCTAATCGGATAGCGCAATTCGGTTTGAAATTTCGTGTAGAAGTTTCCTGTAAAGATGCGCAGGTTTGGGTCGAAGACGCCAAGCCCTTGGTCGGGGTAGCCACGCAAGGGAACAGTTGGAAGAAACGAAATGCCGCTACCGCCCATGTAGAAAAAGTTAATGGCGGGAATGTTGCTGTTTTGATTGCCGATGCGTTCGAGCGAGCCGAAGTCGGCGTTGGTGGTCAGCACCAAGTCGCCCACGAGTTGAGAAAACCATCCTGCACGAAAGGTAAGTTTGAGAAAGTCGACCGTTCCTGGGAGCGGACCGCCAGAGAGTTGTGTGGCAAAAGAAAAATCGCTACCACGTCGGGGATAGATGGGATTGTCAGTACTGTTGCGTGAGATGGTTTGAATAATGCTGTATTCGTCAGCTGTTACGAAAAACAAGCCTTGCCGAAACGCGCCTGCGGTTGAGCCGCCCACACGGTTGCGCTGAAAGCGGAAGGTATAATCAATTCGGAAGTAATCGTCGGGAAAGGTTAAGCGTCGACCCACGGAAACCGAGATGCCGGTTTGTTGGAGTTCTTGTCCGAAGTTTTGGCGCGTGTCAAAAATGCTGAATCCGAGCGAAGTCGGTGTGCCGAATGCCCATGGTTCGGTGAAGGAAAGTGAGAGCGTTTGAAAGTTGAATCGTCCGAATTGCCATTGGAAGTCGAGCCGTTGTCCGTCGCCGTGTGGAAGGGGCGTATAGGCTTCGCGTTTGGTGACATCTTGAATGGAGAAGTTGTTGAAGGTTAAGCCGAGCGCACCCGTAAAGCCAATCGCGCCGCTGTATCCTGCGGAGGCGTTGAAGGTATCGGTAGATTTTTCGCTGACGTTGTAAGTGATGTCGACTTCTTCTTCGCTTCGGGGCTGAATATCGGGCGTAATTTTTTCTTGGTCGAAGTAATTGAGTTGCGCGATTTGTCGGATTGAGCGAATGATGTTTTCACGGCTGTAAAGGTCGCCGGGAACAGTGTAGAGTTCGCGGCGAATCACGCGGTCTTTCGTTTTCGTGTTGCCTGCAATTCCGACATTGCGAATGCGAAACTGTTTGCCTTCGGTGATGAAAATTTTGAGGTCGACTGAGTCGCCTTCGACAATGGTTTCTTCTTTATCGGCGCGAAAAGTTAGGTAGCCACGGTCTTGATAAAGCGAGCCAACATCGCCGCCTTCAGCGGAATAGGTCAGGCGTTCCATGATTTTTTTCTCGTTATAGACATCGCCTTTTTTGTAGCCAAAAACTGCATCTAACTCGGCTTTGGAATAAAGCGTGTTGCCTTCCCATTGCACATTGCGCAAGACGTATTTCGGACCTTCGTAGAGGAAAATTGTCAGGTGCAGTCCGCGTTTATCGGGGGTGTAGTAGATGGAATCGCGAATGAAGTAAGCATCGCGGTAGCCGTTCTCGCGATAAAAGGTAACAAGTTTGCCTTTGTCGTCTTCGTATTTCTTTCGGTCGAGCGTGGGTTTGGAAAAAATGCGTCGCCAGAAGTTGAGTTGTTTGGTTTCTTCGAGCGTGCCGAGCAGTTCGCCTTTGTCGAAGGCTTTGTTGCCAACGAAGTTAATGCGCTCAATGATAACGCGGTCATTTTCTTTGATTCTGAAAAAGAGCGTGGCGCGTCCTTTTTTGGTTTCGCGTAGTTCGTAATCAATTTCGCAAAGCAGGTAGCCTTCTTCTTCGTAGAATTTCAGAAGCCGCTGGCGAGCAAGGTAAATCATTTGGTCGGTGATGGTCGCGCCGCGTGTGAGTTCAACTTTTTTGAGCAGGTCTTCCTCGTCATATTCATTATTTCCTTCAAACACGATTTGCGTGAGCACGGGGTATTCTTTGACCTTGATTGAAAGGAAGACTCCTTCGAAGGTTTTGCGGTCAATCTCGACACGAATGTCGCTGAAAAGTTTTTGTTTCCAAAGCCGTTTCATCGCGTCGGCAAGTTCGCTACTGGGAATAGTAATTTCTTGACCGACTTGAATTGGGAATCGAGCGAGAATGTCTTTTTCTGAAATGCTGGAATTGCCGACAACGGAAATACCAAGCACTTTGTATTTGGCAGGTTCGGAGAAATCGAGTTGAATTTTGGTGTCGTCGTCGCTGTCGGGCGTATCTTGGGCAAAAAGCGTCGAAGTGGAGACGATGAAAAAAGCGCACAAGAGGCAGAACAGGCGGCGCGGCGTCATGCGGTTCAAGATTGATGCAAAGTGAAAGGTTGAGTCCAAAGTGTCTTCCAATTTCACGGCTGATGCGTTTGATGGAGTGGGTTGGTAAGCATGGCAAGTTGTTCGCTCGTCATGCCAAAACGGCGTTCACGGCGTTGAAAGTCGCGAATCGCGTCATAGAGTTTATCGCGTCGGAAGTCGGGCCAATAGCAATCAGTGATGTGAATTTCGGTGTAAGCCAGTTGCCACAGAAGGAAATTGCTAATGCGAAATTCGCCGCTGGTGCGAATGAGCAAATCGGGGTGGGGCATGCCGTAGGTAACGAGGTATCGCTCGAAGACGTCGTCTGTAATCTGTTCTGGGTCTAATCGTCCGGCTTTCACTTCTTCGGCGATGCGTTTAGTGGCTTGCATGATTTCCCATCGTCCGCTGTAAGAAAGCGCGAGTGAAAGCGTCATGCGTTTGTTGTGGCGTGTGAGTTCCATGCTCTCCTCGAGTTCTTCGCGCACGTTGGGCGGAAGGGCGAAGATGTTGCCAATCGCGTTGAGCTTAATGTCGTTTTCGTGAAGCGTTTTCGTCTCTTTGCGAAGGGCTTGAATCAAGAGATGCATGAGTGCCGAGACTTCATTTTTCGGGCGTTTCCAATTCTCTGTCGAGAACGCATAGAGCGTCAGGTAACCAACGCCGAGTTGAGCACAGGCTTCAACGGTATCGCGCACAGATTTCACGCCAGCGTTATGTCCAGAGACGCGCATTTCGCCACGTCGCGCCGCCCAGCGTCCGTTGCCGTCCATGATGATGGCAATGTGTTGTGGAATCGGTCCGCTTGCTTTGAGCAAAGATTGCGCTTGTGCATCTTCGGAAGGCGAGTCGGGCGTTTGTTTCTTGCTGGTAAGTGCGTTTTTTATGCGAATGACGTTCGATTTCGTAAGCGTCTCCATTTCCTTCGTTAAGCCCTTTGTTGAAATAAAATGTGCAGAATTTACCGTTTCGCGCCTCAAATTTCAAACCTCATTTTTTGGGCGAACCGTCATCAAAGATACTCGAAATGACACAAAGAACGGTGTGCCGTTTAACTTTCCGTGATAGCAGGTTCAAGCACCAACCGCTTGGAGTGGTCATTGAGCGTTTCGGCAAATTTCTCGAAAGTGCCCGCTGCGAAGTGCCGCTCGCACTCGTGTTCGTATTCAAGCAAGCGGTCAATGATGTTTTGCCACTGTTCTTCGCGAACTAAGAAGTCGCGCACTTTGCTCACGTTCGGCATGCCTTTGAGGTATGAAGCGTAATGGCGTCGCATTTCGAGGACGCCGTATTTTTCGCCTTTCCACTCAATCGACATTTTCAGGTGCTCAATGGCGACGTGAATTTTCTCGTGAAAGGTGGGCGGCGGCAGTTCAACGCCTTGCATCAAGGCTTTGGCTTCGCGGAAGATGAACGGGTTGCCGATTGCGCCGCGTCCAATCATCGCGCCATCGACGTTCGTGATTTGAAAATGTTTGACCGCGTCTTTTGCCGTCCAAATGTCGCCATTGCCAATGATAGGAATGGTTGCAATTTCTTTGGCGCGTTTAATCCAAGTCCAATCTGCCGTGCCTTTGAACATTTGCGAGCGCGTGCGTCCGTGAATGGTGAGGGCTTGAATGCCTGCACCTTCAAGGCGTTTGACCGTGTCAAGAATGGTGATGTGGCTTTCGTCCCAACCGATGCGCGTTTTGGCAGTAACGGGAAGTTTAACGGCTTTGACGACTGCCGCGGTGATGTCTTCCATCAAGGTTGGATTGCAGAGCAAGCCAGAGCCTGCGCCGCGCCCTGCGACTTTCTTTGCAGGACAGCCATAGTTGATGTCAATAAAATCGGGATTCGCCGCTTCGGCAATTAACGCCGCCTCGACCATTGCCTCGACCTCGTTGCCGAAAATCTGAATCGCGACCGGTCGCTCATCGTCGAAGATTTTGAGTTTGCGACATGAACGCGCCGCACCACGTCGCAAGCCTTCCGAACTGATAAACTCGGTATAAACGATGTCTGCCCCGAATCGCTTGCACAGTCGGCGAAACGACGGGTCAGTCACATCTTCCATCGGCGCAAGCACAATGGGTTTATGTATCTCAATCGCTCCGATTTTCATGGCTGAAAAAAAATAGGGTCCGAAGTTACGAAATTTTGAATTAAGGCGTGAGGGAAAATCATACAATTGCAGAAACAAGTGGTTTCTTTGAGTTGCCTTTTGAGTTCTTCGTGGCAATGGAAATAACAAAAGGTTTATCGTTTTTGGCGTATCTTGTTGGTTTAATCCTAATTTTTTGAGCAACACGATATGTCCGCGACCGCACCGCAAACCGCCAACGGCATTTTCATTAAAGGCGCGAAAACGCACAACCTCAAAAACCTTGATGTCTTTATTCCGCGTCGCAAACTCGTGGTAATTACAGGCGTTTCAGGCTCGGGCAAATCGAGCCTTGCCTTCGATACGCTCTACGCTGAAGGGCATCGGCGGTATGTGGAATCTATGTCTGCTTACATTCGCCAATTTTTAGAGCGTCTGCCAAAGCCTGATGTGGACTATGTTTCGGGCATTGCGCCTGCGATTGCGATTGAACAAAAAACCATCTCCAAGAATCCGCGCTCGACCGTTGGCACCGTTACGGAGATTTACGACTACCTCCGATTGCTCTTTGCGCGCATCGGAAAAACTTACTCGCCCGACACCGGCGAAATGGTCTTGAAACACTCGCCCGAAGATGTGGTCTATCAAGTGCGTTTGCTCGACGAAGGCTCAAAACTTTACATTGGCTTTCCCATGCCGCGCCACACCGATGAAAAATCCAAAGAGCGCACGCTCAAAGAAGAACTGCAAACGCTCAAACAAAAAGGATTTTTCCGCATTGCACATGGCGAAACGCTCTGGGATTTGAACGAGCCTGATACTGAAAAAAAACTCTCGGCACTTTCCAAAAAAGAACAAGCGAAACTAATGGTGCTTGTCGATCGAGTGGCACTTCGGCACGACGACGAAACGATGCAACGCATTTCCGAAGCGGCAGAAGTGGCATTCGCAGAGTCAAATGGCTACGCCATTGTGCGCGTTTTGGGCGGACGAGAATTTCAATTCAGCGATAAGTTTGAACTGAACGGCGTGGAGTATGAAGAGCCATCGCCGCAGATGTTTGCCTTCAATTCGCCTGCAGGTGCGTGTCCTGTCTGTCAAGGATTTGGGCGCGTAACGGGCATCGATGAAAATGCCGTTGTGCCGAATCGCGCACTTTCCATCAGAGACGGCGCGATTGTTTGCTGGAACAGCGATAAGCATTCCAAACACTTGCGCGATTTAATTCGCATTGCCCCAAAGCATAACATTCCGCTTGATGTGCCTTATGGCAAACTGCCCGCATCTGCACGCAAACTCTTGTGGGACGGCGTTCCAAAAGATGGCTTCATTGGCATTACAGGTTTCTTCAAAGAAGTCGAGCGCGAAGGGCAATACAAAATGCACTATCGAATTTTGCTCGCGAAGTATCGCGGCTACAGCGTTTGCCCTGAATGCAATGGCTCGCGCCTGAAAAAAGCCGCAATGAATGTGAAAGTGGCAGGCAAGACCATTCACGACATCGTGCAAATGACGATTGGTGAGGCAAACGAATTTTTCAAGACCATGGAAATTTCACGCTTCGACCGCGATGTGGCTTCAACCATTTTGGCAGAATTGGAAAAACGGCTCGGATACCTTGTCGAAGTCGGGCTCGATTACCTCACGCTCGACCGAAACGCAACCACGCTTTCAGGTGGTGAGTCGCAACGCATCAACCTTGCAACCTCGCTTGGCTCTTCGCTGATGGGCTCGATTTACATTTTAGATGAACCCTCTATCGGCTTGCATCAACGCGATTCGGCAAGGCTGATTCAAATTCTCAAAAAACTGCGCGACATCGGAAACACGGTCATCGTTGTTGAGCACGACCGCGAAATCATGGAAGCCGCCGATGTGATTATCGACATGGGATTGGGCGCAGGCAAAAACGGCGGCGAGATTATTTTTCAAGGCTCTCCAACAGAAATTCTAACTCACCCAACTTCGCTCACGGGAAAATACTTGCGCAACCTAAACGCTATTCCGCTTCCGCAAAAGCGGCGCAAGGTCAATCTCAACAACGCGATTGAAGTCATTGGCGCGTTGGAAAACAACCTCAAAAACATCGATGTAAAATTTCCGCTCGGCGTGCTCACGTGCGTAACGGGCGTGAGTGGAAGTGGCAAGTCGACGCTTGTTAATGATATTCTTTATCTCGGCATTTTGAAGCAGAAGGTTGGCACGTCAGAAAAGGTCGGCACGCATCGCGCGTTGAAAGGCATTGAGAAAATTGAGAAGGTTGAACTCGTCGATCAATCGCCCATCGGCAGAACAAGCCGAAGCAACCCTGCAACCTATCTCAAAATTTTTGACGACATTCGCGCGCTCTTTGCACAAACCCAAGTCGCCAAACTCAAAGGCTGGGACGCAGGTTACTTTTCATTCAACATTCCGGGCGGACGGTGCGAAACTTGCGCGGGCGAAGGCGTTATCACCGTCGAGATGCAGTTCCTTGCCGATATTCAAATGCCGTGCGAAGATTGCAACGGCAGACGCTATAAACCCGCAACGCTTGAAGTCACCTACAACGGCAAATCCATCGCCGATGTGCTTGAAATGACCATCGACGAAGCCTTAGAGTTTTTCAAAGACCAAAAAAACATCACGAAAAAAATGAAAGTGCTTACCGAAGTCGGGCTTGGCTATTTGCAACTCGGACAATCGGGAAGCACGCTTTCAGGTGGCGAAGCACAGCGGCTCAAACTCGCTTATCACATTTCAAGCAACGACACGCAAAATTCGCTCTTCATTTTTGACGAACCCACAACCGGACTGCACTTCGACGACATTCAAAAACTGATCAAGTGCTTTAATCGGCTAATTGAAAACGGCAATACGCTTGTGGTTATTGAGCACAATCTCGATGTCATCAAGCAGGCAGATTGGATTATTGATTTAGGACCAGAAGCCGGCGAGCGCGGCGGAGAAGTTGTTGCAGTTGGCACGCCTGAAGAGGTTGCTAAAAACAAACACTCTTTGACAGGAAAGTATTTGCGCGAGTATTTGAATGCGTGATGTTGAATTTAAGCGTGAAAGCACACACATTGAGCGGATTTGACAGATGAGATGCAGATTTTTTGGTGTTGCAATTCGAGAGCATACAAGTGCGTTTGCTTATACTGACAGTTCGAGGGCAACAAGCGTGTCTTGATTTTTGGTGTAATACAGTCGATTGCCACGCACGAAGAAGCCATCGGTCAGTAAGCCGCTCATGGCGTTGCCAAGTGTATCACGATAAACGATGTTGTCATCTTCCAGCACGAAGAGGGTGTAGGTAAGGGCTTTGACAGGCGAGCCGTTTTGCGTCAAAACGATTTTATCGGTCTGTTCGTGATAGCCGAGAAGGGTAGTGGCGCCGAGTTCAATGCAGTCGTATCCAGCAATCACATTTTTTGCGGACGTGCTTTTTTCAGCAAGCGACTTCATGCGTTCAAAATCGGGGGAGAAATTGTTGTGCCGTGTCGGCAGTGTAACGCCTTGCACGGAGGCAAAATCTTGAGATTTATCGCGAAACGCATCGGCTTCTGCGGTGGAAACATCGCGCAATTTCTCGCCTGTCAAAGCGTTGAGGATAAGGTATTGGCGTTCGGCAAAACTTTCGGTATCTGCGGGACGATAAACGAGCAGTTCATCGTCCACACGGGCAACAAAACTAACCGACTCGTCTTTCCACACAAGCCGTGCAGAATCGCCGTCAAGTGCCCACAAGCCACGATGCTCCGGAATGCGTGGCGCAACATAGCCGTGCAAGTAGAATAAGTTTTTATGAACGAGTTCCAACCCAACCCACCAGCCTTCGCCAAATTCATTTCCCTGTTCGTCAGTGAGCACGAAATTATCCCAAAGTGGCTTTCCTGTGTTTGCATCGAGCGAAAGAAATTTCACCTTGCGTTCTTTTAAGACTGCACGACGTTCGCCGGTACGGTGTTCGATAATGAGGTTTCCGTTCGCTAAAAACTGCGAAAGCCAAATCGTGCCTTCTTTTTGGAACGACCAAATGGGCAAGCGTTTCTTCTTAAAAATGTTCAGCATCGTGTTAAGGAACTTTTCTAAATCGTGTGTTTGCCAAAATCCACTCCAAGCCAAGCAAGAGCAACGCGGGCAGGAGAAAGACTAAAAACTCTTCTTTGTATTCGGTGTAGGTTTCGGTCTCGATTTTCGTTTTCTCGAGTAAGTCAATTTCGTTGTAAATGGTTTTGAGGCTTTCAAAGTCGGTAGCGCGGAAGTATTTGCCGCCGGTTAAATCAGCAATGCGTTGAAGCGTGGCGTCGTCGACATCGACCTTTTGGCGAATGTAACGCTTGCCGAAAATCGGGTCGACGATAGGATAATTTGCGTAGCCTTGTGTGCCTGCACCAACGGTGTAAATTTTAATGCCAAGAGCCGCTGCAAGTTCCGCCGCGGTAACGGGTTCAATTTCGCCTGCGTTGTTTTGTCCATCGGTGAGAAGCACAATCACACGGCTTTTCGCTGTCGAGGTGCGCAAGCGATTAACCGAAGTTGCAATCGCCATGCCAATCGCCGTTCCGTCTTCTTGCAACGACCCTGCACGAAGCGAACTAATCATAGAAAGAAGAAGCGGATAGTCGAGCGTGAGGGGACACTGCGTAAAACTTTTTCCTGCAAACACCACCAATCCGATTCTATCGCTGATGCGCTTGCGCACGAAATCTTGCGCCACTTCTTTTGCCGCTTCCATTCGATTTTTTGGTTCGAAATCTTCAGCCAGCATAGAACCCGATAAGTCCATCGCTAAAATAATGTCAATCCCTTCGGAATAAACAATCTGCTTTTGGTTTTCCAGAACAGGACGCGCAAGTGCCAAAATCAGAAGCACAAGCGCAATCATTCTGAACGCAAAAACCAGATGGCGAAACTCTTTCAGCCAGCCTTGACGCGCTTTGACAGCTTGCCGAATATTGGAAAAGGTAAATGCGGCGCGCTTCCCATGCTTTTCGCGCCAAAGGTAGTGCGCAACCAAAAGCGGAATCAACAGCAAGAGCCACAAGAAGGCTTTATCTTGAAAAGTGAAATTCGATTTTGAAAAAAGTTCAAACACAACTGTGTTGAGTTTAAGAAGTTAGAGTTTAGACGCTGTTGCTGATGGTTCAAGTTTTGGCATGGCGTCCTCGATAATCGCCTTCGAAAGGCTTAAACTTTCTCGCGCTTCGATTTTACTCGGATAAAACTTGGCGAACTTGACAAGGTCGGCGCGTTCAAACACTTGTCGATAGCGTTCAATCTGCTCTGAACTCAATTTCGTGCGAAGCGAATAGAGAATTTCAGATGTGATTTGCTCCAAAGCAGGCACGCCATAATAACGCTCGATAAATTCGCGCAAAATGTCGGAAAGGTCGCTATAAAACTTTTTGAAATCACCTTGCGAGTCGAGCGGATAGGCGTCGAGGGCGGCAAGTTTTTCGTGTGCGATTTGATACGGCGGTTTTTCAGGCACAACAGGTTTTGGCTTTTCGGCTTTTCGGCGTTTCTGCCACGCTTTGAAGAGCCAATAGCTACCGCCGAGCGTAAGCAACAGAGCAATCGCACTCACAACATAAACCCACGCGGGCACTGGAAGCGTTTGAAGTGGCTTAATGTCGGCAATGTCTTTGACAGTGGTATCGAGCACGGAGCGCACATAAATCATTTTGGAGTCCAATTTCAAAACGGTTTCTGTGGTGTCGGATTTGCCAATCTGAACATAGCGCAAGTCGAGCGGCGGAATAATTTGCGCGCCTGTATCAAAAACCGTTAGCGTGTATTGCCATCGTTCGGTGGTCAAGCCGTCGCGTTCTTCTTCGAAGAGTTTTTTTCGGGAGCGAATTTCAAACGGATAGAAGGCGACTTCATCGGTATCGGAAGGTAGCAAAACAATCTGCGTTTCGTGGTGCGTGATGGAAAGCAAGTAAAACACATTGTCGCCGATGAGGCAGGTGTCGGGCGTGATTTCAACCGATGCTTTTGGTTCTTGCGCTACGGTTGCAACAGGGGTGAGAAGTAATGAACAAGCAATAAGAAAAATGAGTGCTAATGGATTCATGCGTTCAAGGGTTATCGACGAAGTTCGCGTTGTTTGAAAAAGTTAGCGAGCGGACGAATGTAGGATTCATCGGTCGAGACGCTCACCATGTCGATTTGCAGTTTTTGAAGTGCTGTTTTGCGTCGCTGTTGAAGTTCTTCCATGCGCTTGGCATAGTTGAAGCGGAATTGCTCGTCGAAAGTATCGGCGATAAAATGCTCGCCTGTTTCCGCGTCTTCCAGTTCCAACAAGCCTACGGCAGGCAACTCGAATTCGGATTTATCGGTGATTTGAATAACGACGAAATCATGCCGCTGATTCATCATGCGTAGAGGCTTTTCATAGTCGGAATCCATCAAGTCGCTCACGAGAAAAACAATCGCTTTGCGTTTGAGAATGCGAGAGGCAAACTCAACGGCGTTGGCGATGCGCGTGCCTTTGCTTTTGGGCTCGAAGTAGAAAATTTCTCGCAAGATGCGCAGCACGTGCGTTCTGCCTTTGCGCGGCGGAATGAAAAGTTCAACTTCATCAGTGAAAATAATCAGTCCAACCTTGTCGTTGTTCTTTATCGCACTGAAAGCCAGTGTGGCGCAAATTTCAGCGGCGTAATCACGCTTAAACTGTTTATGCGTTCCAAAAAAGCCTGAACCTGAACCGTCGAAGAGAATCATCAAGGTTTGTTCGCGCTCTTCTTCAAAGACTTTGATAAACACATCGTCTTTGCGTGAGGTTACATTCCAATCGATGGCGCGCACATCGTCGCCGTATTGATACTCGCGCACTTCGGCAAACTCCATGCCCTTGCCCTTGAACGCCGAGTGATACTCGCCGCCGAAAATGTTATTGACCACACCGCGCGTGCGAATTTCTAATTGGCGGATTTTCTTGAAAATTTCTTTGAGGTCTGGCTTCGACATATGTTCAAGGTAAAGGCGAGTTAAGATACCTTACAAAGGAACACATTAAGGCACGTTGACCGCATTCAAGACTTTGCGCACAATATCTTCGGGCGTGATGTTTTCGGCTTCGGCTTCGTAGGTCGGAATGATGCGATGTCGGAGCACGTCGTAAGCGATGGTTTTGACGTCTTCGGGCGTGGTGTAGCCGCGTCGGTTGAGAAAGGCATTCGCACGTGCGGCAAGGTTGAGATTGATGGTGGCACGAGGCGATGCACCATATGCAATCAGGTTTCGCAATTCGTTCAAGCCATAGTTGAGCGGCTCGCGAGTAGCAAAGACGATATCGACGATATACTTCTCGACTTTCGGGTCTATGTAGACATCATTGACGACTCGGCGTGCGCGCAAAATTTCCTCGAGCGTAACGCACGGCTGAATCGGGTCGCTCTTCTCGGTTCGGGCTTGTCGGCGCATAATCTCCAACTCCTCTTCGGGCGAAGGATAGCCGACTTTGAGTTTCATCATAAAACGGTCGACTTGCGCTTCGGGCAAGGGATAAGTGCCTTCTTGCTCGACGGGGTTTTGCGTGGCTAAAACCAAAAAGGGATTATCGAGCTTGTAGGTTTGGTCGCCAATCGTTACTTGTTTTTCTGCCATCGCCTCGAGCAAAGCGGATTGCACTTTAGCGGGCGAGCGGTTGATTTCATCAGCAAGAATGATGTTGGCGAAAATCGGACCTTTCTTCGTGGTAAATTCCATCGTCTTTTGGTTGTAAATCATCGTTCCTAAAAGGTCGGCGGGCAGAAGGTCGGGCGTAAACTGAATGCGTTGGAATTTAAGATTGAGAGCTTTGGCAAGCGAACTGACCGTGAGCGTTTTTGCCAGTCCAGGCACGCCTTCAAGCAAGATGTGTCCGTTGGTCAGCAGTCCAATCAAAAGCCGATCGACAACATATGGCTGACCGACCACAACTTTTGCAACTTCAGCGCGAATTTTTTCAACGAAAGCAGATTCAGCGCGAATGCGCGCATTGAGTTCTTCGATGTTGAATGTATCGATCATTGATGATGGTTAAAATGATGGTTGGCACATTGAGTTGTCGCAAAGCGACTCATGGTTTTTTATCTTCTCGACCGGGAACATAATACATCGTGCTGAACGCCCAAATCAGCAAGGCAATTCCGCCAATAGTCAACAGAAGCGAAAGAAATGTATCGACTTTCACAACATCGTGAATAATCCCGATACGCGGCGCAAAAAGAATAGCAAGGTTCATGCCTAATAAGAACAAAAGAACTCGAGAAAACTTCGGAACAGGCTGTGCGCCTTTCTTATTTTGATTGTCTGACGACATATTAAACTAAAATTAAAATGAATGTGCTCGGTATTGAATCCAGTTGCGACGATACATCTGCTGCGGTGTTTAAAGGCAACACGGTTGCGTCCAACATCATTTCGTCGCACCTTGCGCATCGCGAGTTTGGCGGTGTCGTGCCTGAAATTGCCTCACGTGAGCACGAGCGGCTCATCGTTTCGGTGGCGCAACGCGCATTGGAAGAGGCGAATATAAAAAAATCCGACCTCGATATTGTTGCCGCAACTGCGGGACCGGGACTTATCGGCGCAGTGCTGGTTGGACTCAACTTCGCCGAAGCCTTTGCCTTTGCCCTTCAAAAGCCGTTTGTACCCATCAATCACATTGAAGCGCACATCTTCTCAACCTTCATTGAAGAGCCGTCTCCACAGTTTCCATTCCTCTCGCTCACAGTGTCGGGCGGACACACTTTGCTTGCACTCGTTCAAGACGATTTATCGTACCGCATCATTGGACGCACCATCGACGACGCCGCCGGCGAAGCCTTCGACAAAACCGGCAAAATGCTCGGATTGCCTTACCCCGCCGGACCTGCCATCGACAAACTTGCCAAACAAGGCGACCCAAATTTTCACAAATTCCCGCAAGCCCTCACCAAAGGCTACGACGAAAATTTTGATTTCAGTTTTTCAGGATTGAAAACATCTGTTCAAACCTATCTTTCAACCCAAACTGACAACTTTATTCAAACGCATCTTGCCGACATTTGCGCCTCGATTCAAGAAGCCATTACATCGGTCTTGGTGTCAAAGACCATGCAAGCTGCGCAGAAATACGGCATGAAGACCATCAGCGTGGCGGGCGGCGTGAGTGCCAATTCCGAACTGCGCCGAAAGTTCGAGCGCGCCTGTGCCGAAAAAGGACTTGCACTTCACATTCCAAAGCCAATTTACTCAACCGACAACGCCGCCATGGTTGCTTCACTTGCACGGCTTAAAGCCGAACGCGGACAAATTGAAAACACCTTGCGATATAACTACCCCGCCTTTGCAGCATTTTAAGGATGAAAACATGAGGAACAACACCTTACAAAGAATTTCAACAGCGATTCAAACTACTGGTTCGCAAACAACCAAACCTTATTGCAACAACACTCACGAACATTTTCACAATGAGGCTTATTGGAAACAAAACGCATGGTGATTGGAATAGCAGAAAAAGGACGCGGAAGGAAACATCCTGTGTATGTTTTTTTAGATGAAAATGATGGGTATATCTGCGAAGTGCGCTACGGTGGTAAGACTGCAAATGCTCTTCAACGCGGATTATGGACACATACAAAAAAAGCAGCGAATTACTTTGAGTCGCTGACGAATGGGTGGATTGATTACTCGGAAAATCGCACACTTGTAAGGCTTTTTGAGCTTGCGCTCAATGCTTCAGAACAGGGGCATAGAGACGCTGTGAATGTGCTACAAGAAGATATAGAACGGTTGAAAAAACAATGAAACTGATTCAAGAGGATTTATTCAGTCGTCCTAAGTGGATTGTGCCTGATACGGAGGGCATAAAATATGCAGGGTCAAAATTGAAATTGATTCCGCACATTTTAGACATGATTTCGGATTTGAATATCCGAACAGTTTTAGATGGCTTTAGCGGCACAACGCGCGTCAGTCAAGCGTTTGCAAAATTGGGGTTTAATGTGATTGCTAACGACATTGCAGATTGGTCAGAAGTATTTGGCAAATGTTATCTCTTGAATCGTTACCCGAGAGAGCGTTACAAGTCGCTCATTGAACATCTCAATTCATTGAAAGGTTATGACGGGTGGTTTACGGAACACTATGGCGGCGAGCCAGGTAAAGACACAAAGAAGCCGTTTCAGCGCAAGAACACAAGAAAGTGCGATGCCATTCGTGATGAAATTGACCGCTTGAACTTAAACGAAATTGAAAGAGCCGTTGCACTCACAAGTTTAATTTTAGCACTCGATGCCGTTGATAACACGCTGGGGCACTATGCTTCTTACCTTTCCGATTGGTCGGAGCGTTCTTATCAAGACTTATGTCTCAAAGTCCCGATGCTTTTCATCAGTGAAGGGCAAAATGAAGTATTGAAGCGCGATATTTTCGAAGTCGTGAGCAATTGCGAAGTTGACCTTGCTTACTTTGACCCGCCATATGGATCAAACAACGACAAAATGCCCCCGAGTCGTGTTCGCTATGCCTCATACTACCATATTTGGACGAGTGTCATAAAGAATGATAAACCAAAAGTATTTGGCAAAGTCAATCGCCGTGAAGATACAAGAGATGATGTTGCGGCTTCTGTGTTCGAAGAGTTCCGAAGGGACAAATCAGGAAAATTTATTGCGATTCAGGCGATTAAAAAGTTGGTGGAAGAAACACAAGCAAAATACATCTTGCTTTCATACAGTTCGGGCGGAAGAGCAACGAAACAGGAACTCTTTGAGATTCTCACCTCGTCCGGTAAGTTGCTCAAAGCTATGGAGATTGGATACAAGCCACACGTCATGAGCGGCATGCGCTGGACAAACGAATGGGGCAACACGACCGATAAGCATTGTGAATATCTCTTTCTATTGGAAAAGTAAAAGCAATCCTACACCACCCAGCCGTGACGAGAACACCATCAACGTTGCTTTTTGACGAATGGATATTACAGGCGTAATCACAGGCATAAAGTATCAAATTCATTTTGCAGAAGAGTTGCAAAGAGTAGAAGAAATGAAGTTTGATATTAACACCGTGCCCGCATCATGCCTCCTTGACAATGGAAAGTATGTCGTTGCTGTCTCCAAATGGGTTTCACCGAAACGCACCCGCTCATACCCATATGAAAGAGTCTATAACACATTAAGTTTTTCAAAAAAAGTAACGGTCATTCCAGTCGTTAAAGATGAAGGCGCAGCAGGCGATAGAGATTTTATACAATGGGACACAGTTTCGTTAATGAGCTTGCTCAATATGTTTGTGATTTTTGCCTATTACATTAGAGCCGAAAGAAAAGGCAATAAAATCACCAATCAACAGTTTGATGAACGCTATGTAGCGGCGAAAATCAAGGAAATAGAACAATACCACAGCTCGGCGTTGCATTGGAACTTGAAAGAACTAAAGGAGAACTTGAGTGACATCTTGGAAAAAGTGAAAACAGCATATACTAAAATTGAAAAAGCAACTGGCGTAAAACTTCACAATTTTGATGGACTTGAAAAGTTTCAAAGCAAAGTCAGTAAAGATATTTCGTTGTTTATGGCGTTTTCTCGCCAAAAAGCCGAGAAAGCACAAGTAAGAGAGTTCAGAACGGTTCAACCAAAAGAGCACGTAGCAACATTCACAAAAGCAAAGATGACCATCACAAACTACTTGGGTGGGCAGTATTTCCTTACGGTTGACGAAGTCAGGCTTGCTGAGACGCTCTTATTGATAGAAAGCAAGCACAGTGCAACTGCCTTATTTCCAAGCAAAAGCGACATCAAAGATGGATTACTCAAAATGATTTTGTACTGCAACTTATCGGATACAAAAGTGAATGGGAAAAGCGTGAGATGTAAGCCGATTCTGAATTTAACCTCCAAGAAATTGAAAGGTAAAATCAGCTCAAAATCGTCAGCCAAAGAGGTTGAAATGTTCCTGACAAGGAACCGCTTCAATCAGAAGCAAAGGTATTTGATAGCAACGCTCTTTTCAGAAGCGAGAAGCAATAACTTCACGGTATTCATTCAGCAAGCCAGATGATTAAAAGTCCGCTACGATATCCAGGAGGAAAAAGTCGAGCCATAAAGTTGATTGCAACATTAGTGCCTCGATTTGATGAATATCGCGAACCGTTTTTGGGCGGGGGTTCTTTGTTTCTTTACCTCAAACAGAAATTTCCAAACAAAAAATTTTGGGTAAACGACTTACATTTTCCGCTCTTTAAGTTCTGGCAGATGTGTGAACGCAATGTTGACGCTGTTGTGAAAAAAATTTATGAGTGGCGAGAGTCATTTCAGGACGGAAAAGAGATGCACACATTTCTCACCCGTAATCTCTCAACATTCAGCGACCTTGAAACCGCTGCTGCCTTTTTCATCATCAATCGCATCACATTTTCGGGAACAAGTGAGAGCGGTGGCTACAGCGAACAAGCGTTTCGAGGAAGATTTACCGAAAGTAGCATCAAACGATTAAAGCCCTTCGGAAACGTCATCAAGGGAACGCGCATCACCAACAGCGACTTTCAGCAAGTTGTTGAGCAGGACGGCGAAAACGTGTTTCTCTTTCTTGACCCACCTTATTACTCTGCAACGAAATCCGCACTCTACGGCAAGAACGGGAATCTGCATAAACGCTTCGACCACGTGCGCTTTGCTGAAACCATGAAGAAGTGCAAACATCGTTGGCTCTTAACATATGACGACAGTCCATACACTCGAGAACTTTTTTCGTTTGCAAACATTTTCACTTGGGACTTGATGTATGGAATGCGAAACGTGACCAACAATTCCAATCAAAGAGAACGAGAACTGTTCATTTCAAATTACTTGACGGTGCTCCCTGAACAAAAAGAACAGCAACTAAGCCTGCTCGATGAAATAGAGAGGAATTAAAGCCATGACCCATCCACAATACGAGCAATTACTTGAACGACTGCGCCGTGTTCATCAAAAAGCGCAACTGAAAACGGCACTGATTGGTGCGTGTAAAGCGGTGCTACTCCTCTGTGGCGCGGTGTTGGTGGCATCAAGCATTGAGTGGGCATTTCGCCTCTCGAGCGCGTGGCGATTCGCACTAATGCTCTTCATGGTGATAAGCATGTTTGGGTGCAGCGTCTGGTTTCTTCTCTTGCCGCTCATTCGTCATCGATTCAATCCTGATGAAGTTGCCAAAGCATTAGGCGAGGTGTTTCCTGAACTGCGCGATAGGCTTCTTAACGCGATGCAAGTCTTTCGAGAGTCGCCTGAAAATCCGTTTGCACAGAAGGAATTAGAACGCATTGCCACAAGTGCTGCACCGCTCGATTTCAACCAAGCCATATCGTTTGAGGATTCACAGAAGTGGTTGATTGCCGCGCCCACTGGTGCATCGATATGCCTCTTGCTTTTATGGCTTTCGCCAATCGGCGATGGATTGAATCGTGTGATTGCATTCCAAGAAGATTTCACGCCGCCGCCCCCGTTCCAAATTGTTTCGCTCTCAAAAGATATTGCGATTACCAAAGGCAAAGACGCAGAGTTGAAATTTGCCGTTGTTCCGACCGACTCCAGCAAGATATTTGATGTGCGACGCTTATCGGTGAAGTTTCTCGACGAAAACGGATTTGAACTTCAAGAAGCAAAAATGTTTCGCGATAGTTTGGGCACATTCGCTTACAAACTGCGCGCGCCTGAAAAGCCACTGACCTACTTTGCCGAGTTCAGAGAACTCTCGAAGCCAATTCAATCGCAGAAGCATGTGCTCACGATTATTGACCGTCCGCGCGTTCAGAGTTTTCAAGTCTCCATAGAGCCGCCGCGATATAGCCGACTCTCTGCCCAAGTGTTAGAAGCCAATTTCGGCGATGCCAGCGCGCTCAAAGGCTCGCGCCTCTCGATTGCAATGAAAGCCTCCAAGCCGATTCGCCGTGCCACGTTGATTGCAAACGATACGCTCGCGCTTGAAATGCGCGTTCAAAACGATTCCGCATTTTTTGAGTTGTTACTTAAAGAGGATTTCATTTATCGCTTTGAGATGTTTGACACGGCGGGGATTGCGTCGGATAAAGGTGCGGAATACCGCGTGCGCGTCATGCTCGATGAGCCACCGCAAATTCGCTTTGTTCAGCCTGCACAAAAGCAAGTTGACCTGCCTGAAAATTTGCGCTTGCCACTTGCCATGCTCATTCGTGATGACTTCGGCTTTTCCTCGCTCGGACTGCATTACCGCGTTGCAAAATCGAACTTCAAACAACTCGAAGACGCCTTCCGACGAATTGAAGTTGCCATGAACGATGCCGTTCAAACGGGCGAAGGCGGCATGGAACGCGGCATTTTCTACGAATGGAACTTGCTCGAGCAAAACATCTCCGCAGGCGACGAAATCGAGTTTTACGCCGAAGTGCGCGATAACGACGCCGTCTCGGGCTTCAAGCCAGCACGCACCGACCTCTACAAACTCCGCCTGCCCACGCTCGACGAACTCTTCGCCGATGTGCAAAAAGAAGAAAAAGAAATTTTGAACGAACTCGACAAAAAACTCGATGAGACCAAATCCATTCAAGAAGAATTAGAGCGAATCCAAAACGAACTGCGCCAAAAACCGCGCTCCGATTGGCAAGACCGAAAGGCAATCGAGCTCGCAACCGAAAAGCAAAAGCAACTTCAAGCGCAACTCGAGTCGGTCGAGCAATCGATGTCGCAACTGCTTGAAAAAATGCAAGACCGCTCCCTCGTCTCCGAAGAAACCTTGCAGAAATACGAGGAAATCCGACAACTCATCGAAGAACTCAAATCGCCCGAACTGCAAGAAGCACAGCGCAAGATGGAAGAAGCCTTGAAGCAACTCAATGAACAGCAACTTCGCGACGCGCTCAAAAACTTGGAGTTCAACGAACAAGAGTTCCAAAAAAAATTAGAACGCGCCAAAGAATTGCTCGAGCGCATGCAAATAGAACGCCAAATGGACGAAGCCATTAAACGGCTTGACGACATGATGCAAAAGCAAGAATCTCTCCAACAAGAAACCAAACAAACTAACCCTGAAAACAAAAAGAAACTCGACGAACTGAAAAAACAGCAAGAAGCCCTCGCCAAAGAAGAGCAGAAACTCGATGAACAGTTGAAAAAACTTGCCGAGCAGATGGAAAAAAATCCGAAAGCCGAGCAACTGCCGATGCAAGAACTGTCTAAGCTTAAAGAACAGCGAAGCGAAGAGAACTTGCAGAAAGATTTACAAGACGCTGCAAAAGAACTTTCTCAATCGAACCCGCAACAAGCCGCCGCTAAGCAGCAACAAGCGAAAGAGAAAATGCAGTCGCAAAAACAGCAACTCTCTGAAATGCGTCAAGAAATGAAGCGTCAGAAGAAGCAAGAAATTTTGCAAGCCCTTCAAAATGCGACGCAATCTGCCCTCTCGCTTTCGCAACAGCAAGAAGCCTTGATGGAAGATTTACGGCAAAAGCAGTTTGCCCAAAACGCAGACGTCTTGCGCGAAAAAATGACAGAGCAAAACGACGTCAAAGAACTGCTTCAACAGCTCCAACAAGAAGTTTCACAAATCGGCAGGAAGTCGTCGGAACTGCGCCAATCGATGCTGTCGCAACTTCAAAAAGCAGAAGCGGAAATGGACGCCGCAATTGAGCAACTCGACCAGCGAAACTCACAACTTTCAGCACAGCGCATGAACAACGCGATGGCACTGCTCAACGAATTTGGCAATCAAGCCGCAAATGCGATGGCGCAAATGATGGGGCAACAAGGTCAGCCCCAGCCAGGCGAAGGTGGCGATGGCGGCGAAGAAATGGAAGGACTTTCTGAGCAGCAAGGCAATGTTAATCGAGAAACCGAATTGCTTTTTGGCGAAGGCAGAGAAGGGCAATCCCCTGAAGAACGCGCGAAACGACTTGCGCAACTTGCCGCACAGCAACGCATGATTCAACAACAACTCCAACAACTTGCTAAAAAACAAGCCGAACAAAAAGCCAAAGGTGAAAAATCTGACCTGCTCGGCAATCTCGAGAAACTTGCCGAAGAAATGGAAAAAGCCGCCGAACAATTAGAGCGGCAAGACCTTTCGCCTGAACTCAAAAAACGCCAACAGCAAATTCTCTCGCGCATGCTCGAATCCACCAAAGCCCTGCAAAAACGCGAGCAAGAAGAAAAGCGCGAAGCCAAATCAGGCAAAAATATCTTCAAATCTTCTCCGTCCGAACTCTCAAACGAGCAAACGCGCAACCCGATTCAAGACGGACTGAATCGAATGAAATCGCAAGGCTTCGCTGATGATTACGAGCGACTTATCCGACGCTACTACGACGCGCTCGAGAAACAAGAAATAGTGAAAGATTGGAACACTAATTGAAACGAATCGGTGGCGACCTGTTTAATCTGCCCAATCCGTGTTCTCGCTTGAAGAGAGTAGAATGTGAGCAATAGCTTCAACTTTCAACTCTTAATTCTCAATTGCAGGACACCTTTCGTTTTTACAGGTTCAGCGCGCGAGTTATCTTTCTTGTTCATCAACACTTAAATCAATTTGTTCTAATCGCAATGACACAACTGCTCAAACTCGGTCTCCCAAAAGGTTCTTTACAAGAAGCAACGCTCGATTTGTTCGCAAAGGCGGGCTTTCACTTTATCGTGCGTGAACGCTCCTATTTTCCATCGATTGATGACGACGAAATTTCCGCCATTTTGATTCGAGCGCAAGAGATGGCGCGCTATGTTGAGCAAGGCGCGTTTGACTGTGGCTTAACGGGCAAAGATTGGATTATTGAAACAGGTGCAAACGTGATTGAAGTTGCTGACCTTGTTTATTCCAAAGCCTCCATGCGTCCAGTGCGTTGGGTGCTTGCTGTGCCTGAAAATTCTGACATCAAGTCGCCCAAAGATTTACAAGGCAAACGAATTGCCACCGAAGTGGTCAACATCACAAAGGCATATTTAAAACAGCATGGTGTGAGTGCCAATGTGGAATACAGTTGGGGCGCAACCGAAGTTAAACCGCCTGAACTTGCCGACGCGATTGTAGAAGTTACAGAAACGGGAAACTCGCTACGTGCCAATAAACTTCGAATCGTTGAAACGATTTTAGAATCAAATACCAAGTTTATTGCGAACGCACATGCGTGGAACGATAAGTGGAAGCGAGAAAAAATCGAGAACATCGCAATGCTTCTACAAGGTGCAATTAACGCGATGGGTAAAGTCGGATTGAAGTTCAACATTAAACGCATCGACCTAAATGCCCTTGCGCCGAAACTACCTGCACTTCGTAACCCAACCGTCTCCCCACTTTCAGCAGAAGAATGGGTGGCTGTGGAAATTATCATCGAGGAAAAGCAAGTGCGTCGGCTCATTCCTGATTTGAAACGTGCAGGCGCAGAGGGCATCTTTGAGTATGAAATTAACAAGCTTATTTACTAACTTCTTGCAGAAGTATGTAGGTATTATGAAATGATAATCGCCATCAAAAGCATCATAGATTAACCTAGCTCAGCACGCGCAGATGTGCCTGTGAAATTATCTGTGCATTTATCTTCGCTGTTTGAGCAAAACAAACTTGCTACTTTGCCGACTGTTCTCGATGCGACTTAGAAATGAATGCGCAAGTCATACGCAAAAGCGGAACGGCTTTAGAACGCTGATGGATTGAAGAGACAAAAGAAAAGGTGTGCTCGCTTTTTGGGATTTCAACAAAGTGAATGGCTTTGCGCGATGATATTTTATCGTCAATTGATTTGCGATAAATTCTCGTCGCAAAGTGATAATTAGAGTTTGTATATTTGAAGCAGTTTGTGTTGAGAAATAGTCATCTCTTGAAACGTAGTAAATAAAACCAATCGTCACTGTGAGTGCTCAAGTAACCAATGTGGTCGCTCCTCAAACAAATCCAACACAAGAGAAGCGTTTGATTCGCGTTGCGGTTATTACTGTAAGTGACAGAGCCTATCAGGGCATTTACAAAGATGAATCTGGACCAAAAGTTGCAGCGACTTTTCCTCCTGAGCAATACGATGTGGTTACGACGAAAATTGTTCCCGATGAAATTTTTGCGATTTCCAACGAGATTGTTCGATGTGTAGAAACGGAGCGTGTTGACATTGTGGTAACCACAGGCGGCACGGGTTGCTCAATACGCGATGTAACGCCTGAGGCAACGCGCAATGTGATTCAACGCGAAGTTGTCGGTATTTCTGAGGTCATTCGCCTTGCCAATCGTGAAAAACATCCGAACATGATTCTCTCGCGTGGCGTGAGTGGCATTAGAAATCAAACGCTCGTGTTTAATCTTCCGGGAAACCCAGAGAACGCGCGCATTGCGTTGGAGTCTGTGCTTGCAGCATTGCCGCACTGCATTAAAACCATGCGGCAACAACGACCTATGCGAAAAACGGTAGGGCAAAATGCAGTGGGCGGTCCGCGAAATTCAGGCGAGGGAAAATCACGAACAAAACCGAAGCCGCGAATGCGACCGTAAAAACCACAACACGCCTGTGAGAATTCATCATCATTTCTTTGTAAATTGAAAAAGCCGTCAAGGCAACAGTTCCAAAGTGCATCATTATTACTTTCTAAATACATTGGAAAAATGAGAATCCTCGTTTTTACAGGCAAAGGTGGCGTTGGAAAGACATCTGTCGCCGCATCTACCGCCCTACGCGCCGCAGAATTGGGCTACCGCACGCTCATCATGTCCACAGACCCTGCGCACAGTTTAGGTGATTCGTTGGATAGGGAACTCGCGCCGTCACCTGTCAACGTCGTGCCGAATTTAGATGCCCAAGAGGTCAGTGTATTCAGCGACTTGAACAACAACTGGGAAGTTGTGCGTGCTCACTTCGCTGAACTCATGCGTAACAAAGGCGTCGAAGGCGTCTATGCCGAAGAAATCGGCATTCTGCCTGGCATGGAAGAACTCTTCTCGCTCTCCTACATCAAGCAGTATAATGAGTCAGGGAAATACGATTTGCTTGTGGTCGACTGCGCACCGACAGGCGAAACCTTGCGCTTGCTCTCCTTACCTGAAACATTCGGCTGGGTTATGAAAATGCTGCGAAATGTGGAAAAATACGCGGTCAAACCGATTATTCGCCCCCTCTCCAAAATCTCGAACAAAACTGAAAAAATGGTCGCCTCGCCCGAAGTTTTTAATGCAATCGATAATCTTTTCACCGCAACTGAAGGCATTATTGACCTGCTCGGCGACAACACTAAAACCACCGTGCGCCTCGTGATGAACCCCGAAAAAATGGTCATCAAAGAATCGATGCGCGCGCTCACTTATCTCAACCTCTACGGCATTACAGTCGACCGCATCGTTATTAACCGTGTGCTTGCTGAAGATAAAGATTCAGGCTACCTCAACGAGTGGAAGAAAGTTCAACACAAATACATTGATGAAATTCATCATGCTTTTGCACCGATTCCTATCTCAAAAGTGCCGTATTTTTCAAGTGAAGTGGTAGGGCTGGACATGCTCCGCTTAATGGCAGATGAAGTGTATGGTCAGCAAAATCCGCTCGATGTTTTCTTCAAAGAAAATCCAATCGAAATTAAAAAAGTCCCCGAAGGACACTTTCAAATGCGCGTCAAACTGCCGTTCTTGCACGATGTGAACATGAGCATCGCACTCCAACAGCAAGGCGATGACATGACAATCCGCATTGGCGATAATCAAAAGACCATTACGCTGCCTGTATTTCTTGCCGGCATGAAATCTGACGAAGCTTACTTTGAAGGGCAATGGCTCTGCGTAGATTTCAAGGCGCCTGAGAGAGTCGCTGTGTAACTTTACAGGGTAATTCGCCAATAAACCTGCTTACGCAGGTCGGCAATCCACTCTTGATAGATTTCATTTTGTCGCTTTTGCAAGGCAAGATTGCGAATGCGTGCGTAATCTTGCTTCAAGTTCATCTGATGTGCATCGGCGCGATATTTAAGCCAGACAATGCGGTAGGCAAATTCGCCGCCTGAAATTTGATAGCGTTGTGGTTCGGAAATTTCTCCGACATTCATAGATTGCAGTAGGCGCACAAGATCAGGGTCGCCTTTAATTTCATCAAATGCGATTCGGTTCGACCCTGTTTGTGGTGAGATAATATCGCCCCCTCGCTGAGCCGATTCTTCGTCTTCCGAGTATAGCCGCGCTTCTAATCCAAAACTTGATTTTCCCATTTGAACACGCTGACGAATCGCATTAAGTTTTGCAATCGCGTCATCAGCGTTCAAATTGCTTCTATCAAATTTGATGAGAATGTGCCGTGTATGAACCGATTCGCCACGCCGTTCAAGCAATTGAATGATGTGATAGCCGAAAATGGTTTCCACGATTTTAGAAATTTGTCCCTCTCTCAATGAGAAAGCCGCTTCTTCAAAGGGCTTGACGAATTCGCCTCGCTTTGCAAAGCCTAAATCGCCGCCATTTGGTGCTGAGCCATCTTCAGAGTAGGCTTTGGCAAGTTCTGCAAAATCAGCCCCTTCTTTGAGCTTGCGCTGGATTTCAAGGATTTTTTCAAATGCTACTTTCTTGGCAGCAGAATCTACCTTTGGACGAATAGCGATGAAAGCCGCTTCAAATTCAGCAGGGATTTCAGGAAGAGAATCTTTATAGGCTTCATAAAATTTTTGCACGTCTTCGTTGGAAATGGAAAGCCCGCTGAATTTTTTACGACGCAACTGCTCGACCATCAACCCTGCGCGGATTTCTTCACGCATGTCGGCGCGTAGTTGCGAAATAGATTTGCCGAAGTATTCGCTAATCGCCTCGTCGCTTCCCATTCGCTGTCGGATAAACTCCATACGCCGTTCCACTTGGGCATCAATTTCTTCATTCGAGACGGAAATGCTGTCGATCTTCGCCTTCGTGAAAAGCACTTTAAGGTTAATCGCTTCCTCCAAAATCTGCCGCCACATCATGGGCAAGCGTTCATCGTCAGGCGGAATGCGATTTTGATAAGCAATAAATTTCAACTGCTCATCGATTTCAGATTTCAGGATAATCTCGTCGCCAACAACAGCCACGACGCCGTCGATCATCTGTGCCTTCATCGGCATTGAGCAAAGCAAGAGCGCGAGAAACACAATGCGTTGTATCATATCACAGTGAGTTTTTCAATCGTGAAGCTAAACTATCGACAAAGCGTTTTTGCTTCATCATGCGCAAACGTTCTAAAATTTCAGGAAAGGCTTGCGCGAATGTTTTCGGTTGCTTTTGAGCGACGCTTTCTTCCAGACGCATGACTACAAAGAGCGAGTCAGAAAGTTTCATGACAGGCGAGACATCGTTGGGTTTCATGCGCTCAAGAACCGCATAGAGGTTTTCAGATTCTAAATGAAGTTGAGGCAGTGTTTTAAGTTGCATCGCACTTTCAAAGGCAACTTGATTGAGCGCAACGGTTTCAGGAGCACGCAACATTATGAGTTTGAAAAGGGAATCCATGCTAATCCTAGCAACAAGAGCTTGGCGGAAACGAAGTGCTGTGTCGGCGTTGCTGGTGTAGATGCGCAGCAGTTTGAACATTGCTTCACGAAAGACTAATTTGGAACTCATCTGCTCGTAGTAAGTCTTAACTTCGGCAGAGTCGACACGAAATTGCCCACGCTTCAAGGCTTCTCGGAGTTTACGCTCAACAAATCGCTCAGCGATGATGCGTTGGCGGGACTTTTCAACGATACGCTGTGTTTCTTCGTCATGCTGTTCGCCATCTTGGAGTGCTTGTTCGTAAAGCGATATCGTTTTTCGCCAATCTTCAAGGAACAAAGCGGCTTGGGTTGCACTATCGCTCGATACGCTCTGCCGAATATGGCGCGCAAGTTCGCTCGGAAAGAGCACACTGCTGCCAATTTTGAGAAGTGGAGTTTCCTTTTCGGTCGTCTCGGATTGAGCACAACCCGTAAAAAAACACAAGGCGGCAAGCCAAAAACATTGCGTTGTGCTTACCGCTGTGGAACACATCTGTAAAAAACATCGAGCAACGAAAGCCAAGGGCGATGCGCACTTATTTAATGTCAAGCGTGGCTGTTGGATTTATGTTTTCAGGCATGTTCGTCTTCGACTCAACAAATCGGAACGCCTTCGAAAGCGTTTCTTCATCTACCTTGATTTCTGTTTTTGAACGAAGCGACGAGAGCCATTGCGATTCTAATCGCTTGGACGTTTCTTCTTGATACTGCGAATAGACTTCAGGACGCGCTTCTTCGAAGGTTTTAGGACGCGGGGCTTCTTTATTATCAACACGAATGATGACAAACGCGCCGTCGATTTGTGTCGGTGGGTTGATAAAGCCTTTGGGTTGATTGAAGACCACATCAGCCGATTTGTTCTCGCCTTTCTGGAATATGCCAACGAAGCCTATTTTCAATGTATCTTCTTCGGCGAAGCGTTGTCCATAGCGTTGTGAGAGCGCTTCAAAGGTGCGCACTTGGTCGTCGACTTTGAGAGCAGCAAGTTTGGCTTGAAGGTCACGGCGGTCGTTTTCATAGTTTTTGTCTTTGCGCTTGAGCCGTGCCAGTTGCTTTTTCAAAGCTGCTGTTTGTTTCTTCACATCTTGGGCTGTAACCACATCAAGCGTGCGCTTGCCTTGTGTGAGTTCCGCGTAAAGTTTATCAGCGAGGTCTTTATTGCTTACCACGATTTGAGAGATTGCAACGCGGTCGCCGAATTGATACCGCTCACGATGAGCGTCATAATAAGGCTTTGCAACCGTATCGTTTGGCTGGGCAGGCAACCAGACCTTCTTCTCTGAAATGCTGAAAAGTAAAATGCCGTCGCGGTAATCGTTCATCAAGCGCGCAAATTCAGGCGAGCGCGATTCTAATTGTGAAATTTCGTAGTTCTTCAAGGCTTGCTTGGCGTAGGCTTTGACTTGGTCGGTTACACTTTCTTTGGTAATCGGCACACCGATGTTGTTTGCCTTGATGTAGCCTATCAAACTGTCGAGCGTGTATTTTTGATTGGCAAATGCAAAGACCACAGCGGTTCTTTCGTTTGCTGAAAGGTTGAGGCTATCTAATTGTGTGAAGTTCATACCGCTATCTGCCTTCGTAGCCAACACGAGCGCGTTGGATAGGGTTTCAGTGTAGAGGTAATCTTTCTTCAAGCGCGCGATAAGTTTTTCATCTTCAGCGTTCATTTTTTCAGGGTTGCGCTTGAGAAGCGATTTGAGCATTTCGCGTTCTTCATCGAGCGGCTTGTAGCCTTTGTGCGTGAGTTGAATGAGGTGATAACCAAAGCGAGTGCGCACAATTGGCGAGATGTCGCCTTTCTTTTTCAACGCAAATGCCGCTGCTTCAAATTCAGGAGCAGGAATTTGTCCTTTGCCAATCGGTCCTAAATCGCCGCCATTTATGCCGCTTTGTCGGTCGTCAGAAATATTGCGTGCGACTTCTGCAAACGGAGTGCCGTTCATCAGTTGGGTTTGAGCGTCCAGAATTTTGTTGTAGGCTCTGAGCGTGTCGTCGGGTGAAGATTCAGGCGTGCAGGCTGCCATGATGTGCGAGATGTAAATTTGCTCTCTCGGTCGTCGGTCTTTTACTTCAATCAAATGATAGCCGAAACGGGTGCGCACCGGTCCAACCAACTCGCCTTTCTTTGCCTCGTAGCACGCATCTTCAAATTGATGCACCATCATGCCTGCGGTGAAGTAGTTCAAATTCCCACGATTTTGTTGCGCGCTGGGGTCTTCGGAGTATTTAACGGCGGCGGAATCAAACGAAATTTTCTTGGAGAGAATTTCATTTTTAATGTCCATGATTTTCTTGTAGGCGGCAAGGGTATCTTCGGGCTTGTTGTTCGCTAAGCGAATGAGCAAGTGAGAGGCGTTGATTTCTTCTTGGCGACGGTTGTACAGCGTGCGAATGGCTTCTTCCATCACGGCTTTTTCGGTGAGGTATGCCGGCGCCATAGACTGACGATATTGTTCCAATTCGTTTTGCACTTCGGGGGATTTATCCAATCCTAAGTCGCGAGCGTCTTTTACTTTCAAACGAAAATCAATGTAGCGGTCCAAAAACTCTTTGTATTGTGGCAAGGAATCTTGTTTTGCCGATTCAATCGTGCGGTTATTTTCGGTGTATCGTTGCTCAAATTCGCTGAGCGAAACTGTTTCCCGCCAGTCGCCCTGTTTGAGTTCAGCAACGAGCGGGTCTCGCGCACTGCCACAGGCACTCAAAACAAAAGGAAGGAGTGTAGCGGTTGTAACCACGGCTCCTGCGCGAAGAAAAGAGAACAAGGATTTCATGTAGGTTTATTCCTCCCGTTAGCGTTTTAGGATTTCAGGTTTAGTTGATTGTCAGGTTTAGAATCTATGCGTGAAGTCTCGAAAAGCGTGTCGTTTTGAGAAACGGACGCCAATAGTAAGGAAAAAACCTTTGAAAAACAAGGTAAGTCTATGTCGCAGACACGCTTTAACCGTTGAGCAGAAAATGCGGCAACTTATAAGCCCCAACGCTTAGGTATAATTCTTCTCTTCGGCTTTTTCTGCGCTTTTTGTTGTGGTTGAACTGGCTCATGCTCTTCAGAGAGCTCATCCATGACAACGAGCACCTGTGGCATTTGAGAAAGGATACGTTTGTGTTCTTTGGGGGGAATCGGGTTGCCACGAAGGTCAAGCACTTTGAGAGCAGGCGGCGCTTTATCGTAGTAAGAGTCGTAATAAAGACGGTCGGGCAAAAATTCAATTTGATTGTTGCGAACATAGAGCGTTTCTAAATGCGGGTTGCGCGCCAAGTATTCGCTCAAGGTTTTGAGTTTGTTATTGCTCAAATCCAAAATTCGCAATGAAGTCGGAAGAACAGCACCGCTATCGGTTTCAATTTGATTGTTTGACAGGTCAAGTTGATACAGGTTCGGGTGCTTTTCCAAGCCAGACGGAATTCGTGTAAACTTGTTTTGCGACAAGTTGAGCCGCACCAAAGATTCAGGAAATTTGAACCCCTTGGGAATTTCAGAAATGGAGTTGTTGCTCAAATTGAGCACTTCAAGGTTCGGAAATTTCTCCAATTCTCTCGGAATGGTTTGGAGCGTGCGCCAAGATTGGTCAATTTGGTAGGCTCGCTCAGGCTTGCGACTGGCAACTTCAATCGAGTAATTAACAGTTGCGCGATATATTTTGACTGCTTCTGGACTGTTATCTCTTTGCCACAGAATGTAGTAGCCATAAAACCCACACACGCTCAACGCCAAAAACACCCAAGAGGCTTTGCTTAGCGACACGCTTCGTTTGAGAGCACAATCCGTATAAAGCATAGGATTGTAATAAACTACGATGCGCGAATCAGGCGCATAATCAGCCGCGAACCGCTTTGCTTCTTCTTCACTATTGATAAGGTGCGTTTTCTTGCCGATGAAATACGACGAGCCTGTCTGTATTTTTCCATCAACCTCGAACTCATACTGAAGCTCAACCTGATACTTTCCTTTGCTCGAAGCGTTTTCGTCGACCGGGCGAATCACCAACCGTGTCATTCTGCCAATCGTGCTCTTCCAAGCAATCGACCAAATCTGCCTCAATGAAGCTAGAAGCGCGATAAGCAGAAAAAAAACGGCAAGATACAATACGTAATCGATATTGATGAATTGAGTCATACCAAGAAGAGATTATGAATAAGCACACACATTAAGTTGATAAAAACTTCTATCAGCCGCCTGTCACTGTGCTGGTCGCAGGTGAGTGTAATCTAAACTCATGCCAAAAGTTTAGATGGAATTTGCTGTATAAAACGAGACATCTTTTGTTTGACATCTTTCTCGTTTCGTGTGAAGAAGGAAATGTAGAGATACTTTTTTGCTCTCGTCATCGCAACATACAAAAGTTTTCGTTCTTGTTCAATTCCCTTTTCATCTTTGATAAGCCAATGCGGAAACTCGCTGTCGGTTACGCCTGCAACAAAGACCGCCGCAAACTCCAATCCTTTGGCTTGATGCGCCGTGATAATCGGCACTTTTTCCTCATCGATTTTCAAGCCCCCGAATCCCATCGCAGACTGTTCAAGTAAGAAGCGCAAAGATTCTTTCGGATTCTCTTTGCGGTCAAGTTCCGAAGGGGAAAAGCGTTGAGAAAGGTCTTTCAAATGCGCAACACGTTCATTGCCGTCTTTTTGTTTGTGCCAATACTCCCGCAACCCACTGTCTTCAAGCACATGCTCTAAAATGACTTGTGGGCGCGCATCGTCCAATTTTTTGCGCCACTGCTCAAAGCAAGCGGCAAAGGATTTGAAATACACGCCATACTCGAAAAGGTGTTGTTCCCGAAGCGCAGCGCCTGCCGTTAATTTTGGAATCAGAATCTTCACGAGTTCAGCAACGGCAATCGCGTCGTCCATTGCGCGATGCGTCGGAAGCGAAATGCCATAGTGCTGGCAAAGGGTGAGCAGTTTGTAATCGCGAAGTGCCGTGTAGCGGCGCGAAAGGTCAAGCGTATCAAATGCAGTAAAGTCAAATAAGTCGAGTTCATAGCGGCGCAAGTTTTCTTTCAGCAACTCCACATCGAAATGAACATTGTGCCCAACGAGAACAGCACCATCGATAAAATCTAAAAATGCCCCGAAGACGATTTTCGCGTCGCGTCCGTGCTCCTGCAAGTCAGCATCGGAAATGCCGTGAACCCGCTTAGAATCGCCGACAGGTTTCGTCGGTTTGATATATCGATGAAATTCCGCCACTTTGCCCGACCGCCCGAACTTGACCGCCGCCACTTCAATCACCTCGTCTTGATACGGATTTAAGCCTGTTGATTCAGTATCAATGGCAATTAAAGCGTCGCGCTCAAACGCTTCGAGCAACGGCTTAAACACATCGCCATTTCGAGCAAGTGGATTGAGAAAATCGTAGAGGCGCAGTCCGCTGTCGCGTATCGTTGCGGAAATTTCATCAACTAATGATGAAGAAAGTTCACTTGGCACAGCGAGCACCGCACGGCGAAAGGCTTGTATGTCCAACGGATTAACTAACAAGCGCAGATACGCAAGCGCATCTTTGATTTCAGCGCGCTGAAAAAACTTGGAATCTTCGACGAGGTAAATCGGCACGCCGCAGAAGCGCAAGTGACCGGCGATTTTTTCGTTGAGGTCGTGCCGCCGTGTGATAATTGCAATGTCGTGATACGGTAGTTGCTCTTGCTCGTGCAGGCGGCGAATTTCGCCTGCAATCCAAAAGGCTTCATCAGCGAGCGACTGCGCCTTATGCACCTTGACTTTTTCACCGCGCCGCCGGATTTCGTGTTCGGAAAGATCGCAAAGCAGATTTGCAATTTTGTCATCACAGAGCGAAAGCGCTGCTTCCAGCAAATTAGGCGTTGAGCGATGATGCGTTTGAAGTTTCACTTCTTTGACGGGCGCAAAGTCGTGCAGAAATCGTTGGAGAATTACATCTGGTCGTGAGTCGCGCCACTCGAAAATGGTTTGATGCGTGTCGCCGAAAAATGCAAGATTTTTATGCGTGCCTGCGAGTAAAGACAGAATCCAGTATTCGGGAACGGCAGTGTCTTGAACTTCATCGACTTGAATCCATTGGTAAGCCGATTGCCAGCGTTCAAGCACTTCGGAATTCTCTTTGAAGAGGTCAATCACCTTCGTTTGCAAATCGCTGAAGTCGAGCGCGTTGCTTTCGCGAAGCGTCGCATTATAGCCGTCGAGAATTTCCGACAAGAAAAAATTCTGCCGTAAATCTATCTGATGTTCCTTGATAGCCGAGGTGTTGAGATAGCGATAAAAAATTTTTTTCAGTGGTTCAGGCGATTTGGTTTGATACGGCTCGATTTTGGCTTGCGCAATAAAGTTGTGAAGGGCACGGTCGAGCTT
This sequence comes from Chloroherpetonaceae bacterium, assembly GCA_046292465.1. Classification (GTDB taxonomy): domain Bacteria; phylum Bacteroidota; class Chlorobiia; order Chlorobiales; family Thermochlorobacteraceae; genus JANWWM01. The sequence continues at coordinate 26,503 of JBKBRB010000016.1, read as the reverse complement.
GCGCGCAGATTTGGGCTCGACTTTGAGGTTGAATTGGGCGCGTAAGTTTGAGATAATTCCGATGGAGTCTTCTTCGTCGTAGATAGAAAAATCCGGCGAAATGCCGGCATCGTTTGCTTCGCATCGCAAAATGCGCGCGCAAAGGCTATGAAACGTGCAAACGGTGAGGTGACGCACATGGTCAGCCAAGCCGAATCCGCCGAGCAGTTTTTGAATACGCGATTTCATTTCGCCCGCCGCACGATTCGTGAAGGAAAGGCAGAGCATTTTTTCAGCAGCAATGCCTTGCGCAATCGCATGTGCCGCGCGCCGCGCCATGGTCTCGGTTTTGCCCGTGCCAACAGGCGCAAGCACAAGCAGTCCGCCGTTGAGATACGTTACCGCCTCGCGCTGTTCGTCTGTTAAACCTTGAAGGTAGGAGTCTTGACGTTCGTCGTTCATAGTGTCTGTTGTGAGAAGTTACAGGAAGATAGCGACGAAATCGCACAAATCGGATTATCTTCAACAAACTTAAACCGCTCGAGCCATGTCAGATTCGATGATTCACGAACTTACGATTCAGAACTTCAAATCTATCAAAGCACTGAAGTTGAAACCGAAGCGCGTCAACTTGTTCGTAGGCAAACCCAACACAGGCAAATCGAACATTTTAGAAGCGCTGTCGTTGTTTTCGGACTTGTCTAAAAGTTGGCTGAACGATTTTGTTCGACTCGAAAAACTGCGTCACTTGTTTTACGATAGCGATATTCGTCAGAAAGTTAGTGTGGAACTGAACGTTCAATCTGGCGTTTGTTACACGGCAACTCTCTCTGCCGCAGGCGACAACTCGTTAGAGTATCACCTCACATTTGATTTAGAGACTCCACCGACTGCAGACTTTCGCCCTTTTGAACCTATTCAAAACGATTTGCGAGATGACAGGGGCTTAATCCTCGTCAGTCAAGATTTGCCTTCTAAAACGGGATTTGGTTGTAAGAAGTATGCGTTTCGGAAATTTGACCCCTCGCGAAGCGACAAAAGCAGTAAGTCACTTCAAGTGCCGTTTGGGCAAAACCTTTTTAACGTCTTGGAAACAAACCCCACTTTATTTGAGAAAGTCGCTGAAATTTTCAGCCAATATGGACTCTCGCTGGTGCTCAATCAAGAAAACGACACAATTCTCACGCAGAAGAAAGTCGGGCATCGCGTCTTCCAATTGCCATACTCACTCGTGGCAGATACGCTTCAGCGCATGGTGTTTTACTTAGCCGCTATCAACAGCAACTCTGAACGCATCTTGATTTTTGAAGAGCCTGAAACGCACTCGTTTCCACCTTACATCACCGAACTTGCAAAGACGATTGCCGAAGCAAAGTCCAATCAATTCTTCATCGCCACGCATAGCCCGTATCTTTTCAACACAATTATTGAAGAGACGCCGAAGGAAGAAGTTGCTGTGTTTATTGCAGATTATGAACAATATCAAACCGTTGTGCATCAATTTCCTGAAGAAGACTATGGAGAAATCGCTGATTATGGCATTGATATTTTTTTCAATCTCCGTCGCGCGATGAAAAAAGACGTTGAAGCGACTTGACGATGCGAATTTTAGTAGAAGGATGGGCAGATAGATTGTTCATGCTTGCGCTGGGGTTTTCAGATAGAGACATCATCAATCAAAAAGGTAAGTTCAAAATTGCAGAAGCCATGCAACGCCAGTATCGGAATGTGAAAGTGGTGGCAGTGATTGATGAAGACAAGCTTACCACGAAAACACAATCGCCATTCTTGCAATCGTTTGTCGAACGTGATGGCTATACGCTTCCGTACTTGCAGTGCAAATCGCACCCTGAAAACAATCATCACTTTCTCATTGTGCTTCGACCAAAGGCTCTTGAACAATGGTCTATCAATGCCGCCGCACAAGCAGAAATTCGTCTTGCAGATTACAACCTGACAAGCACAGAATTAAGAAGAAAATTCAAAAGCAATATGGTTGACCACGACGAAGATGTTTGGCGTTTTTTCAAAGCATTGGTCCGCGAAAACTCCCCTCATGTTCAAACGCTTCGCGCGTGGATAGAAGAAATTCAAACCCTGTGATGCAAATGAAACTCATCTCTCTGTTTATGCTCATAAGCGCACTTGTTGGACTTGGGTTAAATGCAGAGACGCTCCATGCCCAATATCGCAAGTCGCTTCTGCCAATTTCTGCTTCGCGCCATACCGCCATGAGCTATGACCACATTTCAAAAGAGCGACTTTATGAAACGGATAAGTGGTTTGCTTCTGACAAGGTCAAGCATTTTAGTGCGTCGTTTTTGCTTGTGGTGCTTGGAAAAATCGGCTCAAAGGAACTCTTGAAATTTGACCGCGCCGCCTCGAGCACGAGTGCCGTTGGTTCCGCGTTGCTGATTGGCTTCGCCAAAGAAGTCATCGACGACCTTAACCCCAACAACATCTTCAGCCTCAAAGACCTTGCTGCCGACCTGCTCGGTATTGTGCTGGCAATTCTCCTGCTTTCGCTCACACCGTATTGATTCTATCGGCTTTTGCTGTATCTTCAAAAAGCATGACGACAAAACAAAACACAATGCGAGCACACGAATACGAAGGCGTGGTTCATATTCATTCAGTCTACTCAGATGGAAGCGGCACGATTGAAGAAATCATGCAAGCCGCAACCGAACTCGAGCTCGACTTTGCCATCATCACCGACCACAACACGCTCAAATCGCGCGCCGATGGCTACGAAGGCTATTACTTCAACGCAAGCGGACATCCAACGCTGTGCCTCATTTCCTACGAAGCCAACGACCTTTACGACCAAAATCACTATCTCGCGCTGGGCGTCTCAAAAACGGTGCATAAGCGCAAACTTGCGTCGGAATATGTTGAAGCCGTGCGCGAAGTCGGCGGTTTCGGTGTGATTGCGCACCCACACGAACAGCGCGACGCCTTCGAGAAATATCCGCCGTTTCCTTGGACGGAGTGGCGCGCCAGTTTCGACGGCATTGAAATTTGGAATCAAATGTCGGAATGGATGGAAGGCTTAAAGCCTGAAAATCGATTTCGTCGAGCCTTTCATCCGCTTGCCTCGGTTACTGCACCGCCGCGCGAAACGCTCGAACTTTGGGATAAAGTCAATATCGAGCGCAAAGTGGTTGCCACAGGCGGCGTCGATGCACACGCGCATAAAATCAACTTGCTTGGACTGACGCTCAAAATTTTTCCATACAAAGTGTGCTTTCGCTCGATTCACATGCACGTGCTTCTCGAGTCGCCGATTGATGTTTCACAGCCGATTGAATCAGAACGCACGAAAATTTATGCGGCTCTTCGCGAAGGACATTCGTTCATCTCAAACTCCTATCTCGGCTCTGCCAAAGGCTTCCGATTTTGGGCAACACAAGGCAACACAACGATTGAAATGGGCGACAGCGTCTTTTCTAACGAGACAATTCACTTTCATGTAATTGCGCCAAAAGCCTGCACGATTCGCCTGATGCACAACGGCAAGTGCATTGCTGAACAAATAGGCAATCAACTTAATGCACAAACCAACCAAGCAGGCGTTTATCGCGTGGAGTGCTACCTCAATCAAAAGGCGTGGATTTTTTCCAATCCGATTCGCGTACTGAACAAAGTCCAACAACTTGACAAACAAACAAATAGATGATGGCTTACAACTTAAAGCAGTTCAACAAGCATGGCGTCTGAACGTTTGCCAAAGTCCGTGCTGGTGGTGGGTGCGGGCATATCGGGCTTATTAGCCGCAACCGTGCTGAAAGAACATGGCGTTGAAGTAACCGTTCTCGATAAAGGGCGCGGTGCAGGCGGCAGAATGTCAACCCGACGCATAGACCTTGACAATACCTGCGCTTACTTCGACCATGGCGCGCAATACTTCACCGTTAGCGATAGCGACTTTGCCAAGTATGTTGAGCGATGGCTTGCGCTGGGGATTATCAAACCGCTCGACGGGAAACTCATTCGCCAAAACGGCGAGCCTGATTTAAGCAGTGAAACGCGCTACATCGGCGCAACCGGCATGAACGCCTCAACGAAGTATCTTGCTGATTCGCTTCGCGTCTTCTTCTCGGAACGCGTCGACAAACTTTCTTTTGAAAAGCAATGGACGATTGAAACCGACAAAGGCAAAACCTTTACCGCCGATGCGCTTATCCTTTCGCCGCCCGTGCCGCAATCGCTCGAACTGCTCAAAAAGTCCAGCGTGCCGCTTCCGAGCGATGTTGAAACAGAACTGACCTCGATTGACTACCACCCATGCATCGCTACGCTTTTGCTCTTTGATAGCACTGACCCGATTTTGCCTGCTTCTGGAATATGGTTTCAAGGTGAACCGATTGCGTGGGTAAGCGATAACTTGCGCAAAGGTATTTCACCACTGCCAACCTTGACGATTCACGCAGGACCGATGTTCAGTGCCGAGCATTGGCAGACAACTGACTCGATAATTGTTGAAACCATGTGCGCGCATCTCAAAGATTGGATGAAAGCCCCAATTAAGCACTCACAAGTTCACCGATGGCGATATGGCTTTGCAAAGTCGGTTTTAGATAAGCCATTCGTCATGGTGGATTCGCCTGCGCCGATGGTGTTTGTAGGCGATGGCTTTGTTGCGCCGCGCGTCGAGGGCGCGGCAGTTTCAGGGATTCGTGCGGCACACGCCTTGCTTGAACGTCTTCGCGCATGAAACTCCTGCTTACAGGCGCAAGTGGCTTACTCGGCGCAAATTGCTTCGCACGATTCGCCTGCAATCCAACCGTGCAACTCTTCGCTACCCATCACGATGCTTCTTTCGTGATTCCTCAAACTTTCTCGCACGGAAAGGAATCATTTCCGTTAGATTTGACTGATGAAACAGCAGTGTGGAACATTGTTTCGATTTTACAACCGAACATTATCATTCACACAGCGGCGCACACGGAAACCGCATTTTGCGAATGGAATCGTAAGGAAGCCAAAGCCTTAAACACTGACGCAACGAAAAATCTTGCAACCCTCGCCGAGGTGTTCAATGCTCGCTTCATCTTTATCTCTACGGATTTGGTCTTCGATGGCACAAAAGGCAATTACGATGAGCACGACGCGCCAAACCCAATGAGTTACTACGCTGAAACTAAATGCGAAGCCGAACTGCATGTAAAAAATCTTGTTGGAAATCACGTCATTCTTCGAAGTCCGCTCTTGCTGGGCAGTTCGCCACGAGGGACGCGCAGCGTTAATGAACGCTTGGTAAGAGACCTTGAAGCAGGGAAAACGGTTAGGCTTTTTGTCGATGAATTTCGCACGCCGATTTTCGCCGATGTGCTTGCAAGAATCGTTGAAGAATTTGCGATTGGCTCGCTTTCAGCAGTAACAGGGCTTTTTCACGCTGGCGGCACAGAGCGGCTTTCACGCGAAGCATTGGGAAGAAAAATTGCAATGCGATGGAAACTCAATCAAGCGTTGATTGAATCCGTCTCGTCAGATAACGTGCCTTCGCCTGTGCCGCGCCCAAAAGATGTGAGTTTGAACTCCCATAAACTGCACGCGCTTTTGCCTTTCGCGCTCCCGTCATTAGACGAATCGCTTAACGCTCTTCCTTGACAACAATCTTGAACTCTTCTTCCGAATTGATGATTTTGAAATCGTCGCGCATGTCTTTGATGAAGAGTTGAATACCGTCAAAAGTGAGCGCATCGGCATTATCAGCAAAGAGTGCATCAGGATTGGACTTGACCAATTCACCAACTTGCGCCTTAAGCTCCTCAAAAAATTTTGGATTAACAGCAAGCGCAACAACAAGCTTGTGATTCACCGCATCGAAATACGCCTCAACTTTTTGCTCTTGGGTAAGCGATTCAGAGAGATTGAGATTTAACTTTTGCATAATGAATCGTGGTTTGGTTTCATCAAAGCAGACGCAAAATAGTGTTTTTACGAAGGATTCGCGAAATCTGTCAGAAAAGGTTTTTTCTTAACTTTGCGATTCACACTCAATTCATCACTTCTTGTGGCGACAACAACAAAAGCACAAAAAAAATCCAACAAGACGGCTCAAAAGCAACAAAACCATTCGTTTCTTGCCTCTGAATGGCTGGTTGAGCGAGCAGGCGATTGGCGCGTGGCATTAGCCCTATCGGCAGTTTACACCGTGATATTGCTGATAGCCGCACACTTTTATCACCGTGTCGGCGATTACGGCGTCGAGACAGATTTCTTTTGGAGCTATGCCCCCGACGCGCGCACAATTCAATCAATCCTCAAAGGTGAAGGCGGCGCATTTCCGATTGACGGCTTTCGCGGTCCAATGTATCCACTTGTCCTATCGATTGTAGCGTTCATCGTTCAAGACTTCTTCGCCGCTGGCGTCATCTTCGGAATCCTTTGTGCGGGCGCGACGCTTTTCCTCACGCACCAACTCGTGCTGAAATTCTTCGGCAAAGTTGAAGCTCTTTTTGTGCTGTTGATACTTGCCACAAACAGCGTTTTCATTCAATACAGTTACTCGGCAGGCACCGATATGTTCTTCAACCTTGTCGCAACGCTTGCGATTTATGCGTTTCTGAACGTGCTGAACGGCGAGGGATTTCGTTGGCTCATTGTTGCAAGTGTAGCATCGGGCGTGGCGTTGCTCACACGGCAAAATTCGTTTTTTCTAATTGCAGGATTTCTGCTCTCTCTCTTTGTGCTGAATCCATCAAAGCAACCGCTCAAAGCGCAAATGCTATCCGTGCTCACGTTTGTTGGAATTGTCTTTGCCCTCTACGCGCCTTATGGCTTTTACACCTTGCAGGAGAAAGGCAAATTTTTTTACAGTTTGAATTATCTCAACATTGCCAAAGATTTGTTCGGACGCGAGACGAATTGGGACTCGTTTTGGTATGGCAAATCGCAATCGTTTAACTCGCTCGCCGATGTCATTCTTACCGACCCTGTCAAGTTCTTCACCAATACGCTTGCGAACATTCCTTCTCACTTCATTGGCGACATGGGCGAACTCTTATCATGGTTCTTGGGTGTGTTTGTGATGGGTGGCATTGTTGCGGTAAGTGTTCAACGCACCCTTACGCGTGTTCAACTGGCATATTTCATTTTTGCCGTGATGCACTTCGGGGTGCTCTTGCTGACTTTTTACGGCGCACGCTTTTCGCTCAATTTAATCGCGCCTTACGCCGTTCTTGCAGTGCTTTTCTTCAAGTGGGATGCTGTGCCGAAACTTGTGCATTACGCACTTCCAATCGTGCTCGCTATCGTGCTGTTTCAAAGTGTGCAATTTCACCGCAAAAATATCGACTCTGGTCCGCAAGAAATGCTCGCACTTCGTGAGAAATTTTTTGAGATTACAGGACGCAATCCGAAAACGCATTACAACGAAATCGTCATCACGCGCAAGCCACATATTGCCTACTACTTGAACCTGAATATGGGCGGATTCCCAATGGTGGAAACCTACGACGAACTGATTGCCGAAGCGCGAAAACTTGGCGCGTCGTATCTCTTTTACAGTTACTTCGAGGCGAATCTTCGTCCGCAATTTCGGTTTCTGTTCAATATCAAAGAAGCACCACCTGAATTAGAGCCAATCATGACGCTCATGAATCCGCCCGCAGTGCTGTATCGCATTAAGCCTGATACAACGAAATAAAAAAGTGTCCCGCCGTTTCCAGCAAGGACGCTTTCACCTAAGAGACAACAAAGCACATTAGCCAGCAAGAAAAAAGACTCTTTAACGAGTAACGAGGAATAGCAGTGAGTAAAGGGGGCAACTTTTGCAACGCTAATCGCACACACGGCTCAAAATGGCTTCCAACCGTCGGTGGTCGTCGCCCAAGAGGTAGGAAAGTTCTTTGCCAATGGAGATAAGCATGGGGCGAGAGATGTGCGCGAGGTGATTGCGCAGAAAAGCGACGAGCAGTTCGTCAGGCGAGGCGTCGCGGCAGTTTAGGACGGTGCGCAAGAAGGTCGGCGTTTTTGCAAAGAAATTTTGTTGCTCTTCGTCCGTTGCCAAGTAGGTAAAGTCGTGCAAGTCGGGCGGCACGGGCGGCATTGAGGGCACAACGCCGCGCGATGTTTCGTAGCCCACGACGAGCGCGCGAAATTCAGTCTGCAACAGTTCAAAGACCTGCGGCATTTCGCGTTTGAGTTCATCTTTGGGCTTGCCGTGCGGCGCGACTTTGCGGTTCGGCTCGGTTGGCGCGTGCTCAATGAACGAGACAATGCCGAAAATTTTCATGGTGCTTGTTTGGGTTTTCACAAGTTCGCCAAATTTCACAGGCAAAACCTCACTGAACTTGCTTCGGACTACAGCTGAAAACGCTGTTGTGTTTGAGGCAATTACTTCGCCAATCGGTTCGCTTTTCAAAGTCGCGCTTTTCATCTTCGAGATTTTTTCTTTGGAATCATTTCTCCCATTACGAAAAACTGTTGCACATCGGCTTCTAAGCGCGAGACGAAATCGCGCTCGTAGCCCGAATGTCGCGCCACAATCACGCCATCTTTAATGACGATTGCAGAAGGCAAATAGGCAACGCGATAATCTGAAAATATGGCAGGGTTTGCCGCCGCAAATGGAAAACTGTATGCAAACTCTGACGGCGAGGCTTTCACAGTTGCCAATGCGCTATCGGTATCAATCGCGTAAAGTTCAACGCCGCGCGCACGATACTTGGCATGCAAGAGTTGCAAGTCAGGAAAAAGCAACTTGCTTAATGTAGAAGCCGGCGACCAGAAATAGAGCACATAAACTTTTTCGCTTTGCGATTTGATTTCAGCCTTGCTTTCATTAAGCAGCGAGAGCGTCGCATTTGGCGCGCGTTCAGGTCTCTCGCTTCGGAATTTCTCGATTCTCTCTTGAAGCGTTTCTTTCGGACGCAAGCGCGGTTTGAAGTTCTTGACGAACCATTCGCGCCGTTCAGGTGTAGCGTTGAAGGCAAGGGCAAGCGTGGCGTATTCTTGTGCGTCGGATTTATCAATCGTCATCATTGCGTTAGAGAGTTCGTAATAAATTTCGGCGCGGCGCGAAAGGCACAAATTCGCCGCTTGTTTGAGATTCGAAATCGCATTGCTTGTTTCATTCACGCGCCGATACGCCTTGCCAATGCAGTAATATGCTCGTCCGATAAGGTCGTTTTTCACATCACCATTTTCAATGGCTGATGTAACAAATTCGCGCTCGGCATTCGGGTTCAAGAACGCTTGCTTTTCTTTTGACTCCAAAACCTGCATGGCTTTTGCCGCCAATTCAATCGCCAATCCGCTGTATTCTTGCGACTCGGCGAAGCGTTCCGCGAAGAGCAAAATGGTATGCGCGTCATAGACTTGTCGGTCGTAATCGAGCCGCAAAAGTTCCTTCACATAAGGCATGGTGCGCGAGAGGTCGATTTTGCTGTAATACTCGAAGAGGTAACGCACAGCAACCGTCATGACGCCGTTTTGACGCAGGTTATTCAAATTGCGTCGCCAAATTTTTTCGGCGAAAATGGCGGCGCGGTCGGCATAGACTTTTTGATTGGCGATGTAATAGTAAAGCAATTCGCGATACATTTTCGGCGTGAGCGGGTGCGTTGGGTATTTATCCGCCATCACGCTGAGGGCAAGTTCGCGTTTATCGATATCGATTTCGGTGGTGAATCGGTTGTAAAGGTTCAAGGGGTGCAGGTAGGAGTCGGGCGAATCTTGCAAGACTCGATTGGCTTTTGCTTTATCGCCAATGCCGTAAATGTAAGTGAGCGCGATGGCTTGTAGAAGGTCTGCGTTGTTGCGTCGTTGGCGGCGCAGTTCTGCCATTTGCGATTCAATTTCGGCGAGGGCTTCTTCGGTGCGTCCTTTTTCGTTGTAGTAAATCGACCAATAAAGAATGTAGGCGTCGTAGGTATCGGGGTAGCGTTCGATTTCGGCGCGTAAGGTTTTCAGAATGGAGTCGGTCGGCGCATTTGAACGAATCAAGGCTTGCGCAATGCGATACATCGTGGCTTTAATCGGGCGTTTGGTGCGGCTGTCTAAAATCGGAAAGTTCTTCGTCGCAAGGGAATCTTCATCAGGCACGCCAAGAACGGTGTAGGATAACACTTGTGCGTTGCGTGGCACTTGCACATCGGCAACCCAAATCGTGTCGTTGAACTTCGTCATCGGCACAGATTTGATGTTTGGAGTGGACATCTCAAAAAAGGTTGGCGTCCAAAAGTTCGTCGTATAAACGGCAACCGGCGCAATATCCTTGATTCCTTTGGGCGCAAAATAAATCATACTGAAAGTATTCTCGACTATCGCTGAATCGGCTTTAAGTGCCGAAAGAGGGGAAACTTCCTCGACTTCTTCTTCTAACGAAATGCACGCACTCATCGTGGCGATGCAACCTATTAGCACGACCCACATCGTGCGAAGCGACAGCGATGATTGAAATGAACAAGTGCAGTGATGCATGAATGATTTTAGATGGTTGCCGTGCGTTTCGAGGCGACTTTTGCCGCATCGGAAATGAGCACGCCTTTTTTGATGCAAAGTTTCTCTAAGAGTTCAAAGAATTGCGCTTCTTCGCTTTTTTTCACAACGGCATGTTCGTGTGCTTCGGTGAGCGTCATCGGATAGCCTTTGCCTTTCTCTAAATCGTCCATCATCACGGCATGCATAAAATCTACTCGCCCTTTCTCGTAGCACCATGCAGGAAATTCAATGCGCGCAATTTCTTTACCTGTGTGAAGATAGAAAAAATATACCTTATCGGGATTGGGATAATGCTTCTCGACAATGTCGGAACGGCTCTGAAACACAGCGGAGCGTTCGCCTTTTTGAAGAAAGGCTTGAAAAATCTCTAAGTCCGCGAGCATTTCGGAGTGAATGTTCGCTTGCTCTAACTTCTCTGCCGCTAAGTGCTCGAGGGCTTTGGCAACGCTACGGGTTTCAGGAAAACTTTTGTAAGCCAACACAGGAATTTCCTCTTGGCGAAACTGTGCTAACTTCTCGATAAACTCTTTGCGCAAGGCTTCGGCATTTTTGAGCGTCCAGCAAATCAATGTGCCATCGGCAACTGCAAGAATCGGGCGACCTTGCACGCGCTTGCTCTTTGCTACATGTAGCAGTGCCGAAAGTTCTTTCGTTTGCCGAAGCGCATTGACTTGGTCAATGGCAATACGCTCTTTGCTCGTTTCACTTCCTTTGTCTTCGCTTTCTTTTGGCTTCGAGTCTTTGAAATACGCTCTGAAAAATTCGTCTGCGTCGTAGAGTTTGGAGTATGTCGTCAGAAGCGGCGGCTCGTCGGTGCCGATGTGAAAACAAACTTGACTGAAATTGAGCAAGCAAAAGTTAAGCAAGCGGTCGGGATAAATTTGCGAGCCATCGGCGGAGCAAATGGTGAAAATGGCTTCGCGCTTTGGGCACGTCTTGCGAAGCGAGGGCGATTCAATCAGGCGCGGCGCAATCGTGCTCTCCAACGATTCAGGAAACTTACGCCACGCTTTCACGAAGTCGGAATTTTCATCGAACAATTCTTCCAAAACGCTTTTGAGTTGCGTTAGATTTTTTTGTTCGGTTACAACCTTTTCCGAAAATTCTTCAAGCCGTCGGTAAATTGCTTGCAGTTGGAGCATGGCGGACTTCGTGAGTTTCGCTTATGTTTACTAATTTGGCACCAGTTTGCAATTTACGGAAACCTCAACACATTCGTCAATTCAATGGCTATCATGTGCTCTTTCTTTTTTTCACTTATTCAAACCTTAAACAGCCATAAAAATGAACACACCGAAAGAACTTTCCGACGCGCTCGTGCGCATTGAAGGCTTAACGCGCAAGCCGATTGGCATTAAATTCATCAAACACATGCGCGAGATTCCCGCAGGAATTAAGAAATTCGGCGAGCGCGCGAACGGCGTTGCCAAATCGATGCTCTGCGCCATGTGGGGCGATGCGTTCAGCGGCGCAGGTCCATTTTACACCGTCAAGAAAGACCACATTTGTGGCGGCGGCGCGATTGCCGCAGGCTTCGGCTCAACTATGCCTGTCGAGCAAGCCGCAAAGTTTATGATTGGCGAAAAACTCGTCTACGGCACGCTCGACGGACTCAAAAAAGCGATGGCATCTACACTGCCTTTTGAAGATGGCGAATTTGAAGCGCAGGTTATCTCTCCGCTCGAGGCACTCACGCCCGATTTTCTTCCCGATTTAGTGTTCATCGTTTGCAAGCCATTTCAAGGTCAGCACATTCTTCGCGCTTATGGCTTCGATAGCGGCGAAATTGTGCATGGCATTGCAGGCACTTCAACGTGCGAAATGGTCTCGAGCTATGTGATGCACACAGGCAAGCCAACTTTCACGCTTGGCGATTTAGGCGGAAACACGGGAATGAACATTAAGGAAGATGAAGTCCTGCTTGCGTTTCCCTACGAACACTTGAAAACTGCCGTCAAAAATTTAGAGCGAATTTGTCGCGACTCTACAATGTATAAACATAACCTTTATCACGAACTTCCAATCACGACTTAACGCCATGACCGATTTCCGTTCGGCACTGTTTGCACTAACACTTCTTGCGCTTGTTGTTTTCACGCATGCATGCACCTCGACGACGACGTCGATTCGCTTTGCACCGACGCCAATGTCCAAAGACGACATCAAAGCCCTTGAATCCGACGCCGAACGAGAACCCGACGACGATGTGGTTGTAGATTTACTTCCGCCACCGAAACAACTTCCTCCAAATGCGCGCGAGCGGTTAGAAAACGAAATGGATAAATACTTGGGCGTGCGCTATCGCTACGGTGGCACAGGCGTTGCAGGCATGGATTGCTCAGGCTTTGTGAGCCGTGTGTTTCTCGATGCGCTCGACATTAAACTGCCGCGCTCGTCGGCGGCACAAGCAAAGGTTGGTGTGGCAGTTAGCAAAGCGAATTTGCAGTTTGGTGATTTGGTATTTTTCAAAATTCGGCGGAATCGAATTTCGCACGTGGGCATTTATGTTGGCGATGGGAATTTCGTTCACGCTTCCACCAAACTCGGCGTGATTGTCAGCAGTTTAAGCGAGAAGTATTACAAGCGCACCTACGCCACAGCACGTCGCATTGGGAAAATTTAAGCCGCTTTTTTGCGGGCTTTTAAGCACTGCCACTCTTCTTCGGAAAGAAATTTTTTGCTTGCCTTCTTAGGCGATTTCTTTTTGAGTGCTTGAATGCGCTCTTTTGTGTCGGGGTGTGTTGAAAGAAATGCAGGAAGTTTCGCTTCGCCGTGCGACTCATTGAGTTTTTCAAACAGCGAAATCATTCCGTAAGTTGATGCGCCTGCACTGGCAAGGGCATTGAAGCCGAAGTTATCGGCGGCGGTTTCTTCGCCTCGGTCGTAGGCAAGGTTGAGCAAGGCGCGGCTGTTATCGAGCAAAATTGCCGTCAATCCGCCTGCGTCGCCAAAGAGCATCGCAAAAGTGAGCGCAACCAGCGAACTGCGAATAATCCGCTTGAAGCCGTGCTGCAAATACACATGTCCGCTCTCGTGTCCGAGCAATCCGAAAAATTCATCTTGATGTTCCATCAAATCTAAAATCCCGCGATAGACGACGATGTAGCCGCCCGGCAAGGCAAACGCATTCTTGATGGAATCTTCAACAATCACAATCTGAAACTTGTAAGGTCTACCGTTGGAAAACGACTCGACGATAATCGCGCTTTTTTTCAAGACAGCGACACAGGCAGAATCTTTGTTAATTTTTGCTTGTGAAGTTACTTGTTGGAAAACAGCATTGCCGAATTCGGCTTCCGTTTCAACAGGAATGAGTTTTGCAATCGCACCTGAAAGTGCATCAGCACCGACTGTGAAGAAGAGAATCACGACGAGCACCGCGCCGACAAGCCCAACAATAATCCACGACGAAACGGAAAGCAACGGCTTACGATTTTTATCGAACTTATCGGCTCGAATCGTTTGCCATGCTTCAAGGCTTTCAATGGTGATAAAGGCTTTGAGCGAAGCGCGCTCGACTTCCAATTTCACATAGCCGATTTCGCTTGCTTCGACGACGCGAAATTCATCTTTCGTGAAGAAAAACTCCTTGCCGTTTTTAAGCACCGAGACGCCATAAGGGTTGATGATGAGTTGAACGGCGCACGATTCGGTTGCATCTGACCAAGTGCCTTCGCCTTGCCAAGTGTTCATCGGGCTTTAACGATTTCAGGATTGTTTTGCCGCTTAGTATGTAGATGCCAAAAGCCCAGCATAAGCGCGGTGTGCGCTTCGCCGTATTTATCGCCGATTTCTTGTCGCTTAAAGAGGGCTTTGATGAGCATTTGATACGCCTCGTTCATCTTTTTGCTTTCGGAGTAAAGCGTGCCGATGTTGTGAAGCAAACGAGCCTCCCCTGCTTTATCCTCGCCAAAGTTTGATTCTTGAACGCATTTCAAAGCATGCTGTATCATTTCGGTTGGTATTTCTTGCTCGTTCATTGGGTTCTTGATTTTAATCGCGCAAGATGTCTACCACTTCTTTTTCTGAGCGTCCTAATTTTTCGCTTACGCCTTCTTTGGCAGTAACGCGAAACTTTTTGGTGGCGCGCTCAAATTCCGCAATAAAATTGCTTGTAAATGCCGACTCGCCGCTCTCGCCAAATGGCACAAACGTTTTTCGCTTTTCGCGATAGAGTTGCAACTCTGCAAAATCTTCATAATCGAAAATTGACTTTGCAGGCGGCGCATCGATAACGACTTCATAGCCTTTGAGATTTAATCGGAATTTGCGATTGAGGTAGTGGCAGAGCGCGAGTTCTTTTTCTTTTCGGCGTTGAGCGTTGGTAGCGAGTTCAACCTGCCATGATTCGTTTGCATCTGCGGGCAAACTAAGGGCGCGCTTGTAGGGGCGACGCTCCAAAATCGCAAGGAGCAACTCCGCCGAGGCAAAAAGCGGCTTTGGAAGTGCATCGAGCAGGTCGTCCAAAATTCGCTCGTCAGTGTTGTGATAAAACACGGCTTGCACGTCGCTTCTGGAAAGTTGCGCTTCGTCTAAGGCATCTTGAATAAAGCGTTTGAGCATGGCAGAAAGCGTGCGAACCGTGTGGTGCCAATAGACATTGCGCATCATCGCATATTTGGCAAACATCAAACTTTCAAACGGCGCAATGCCTTTGCTCGTAATGGCAAATCGCTTTCGCTTGGAATCAGGCACAAAAGATTCAATCAAACGCTCGATATCGATGTTGCCATAAGGCACAGAGCAGTGATGCGCGTCGCGCATCAGGTAATCCATTTTGTCGGGGTCGAGCGTGCCGCTAATGAGTTTCGAGAAGGTCATTTTTTTCTTTCCTGTAACCATTGTTGCAACTTCTGTCGGGTCTAATTTCCATTCTTGCTCTAAAATTTCGGCTAAACTTCCGAAGCCTTCGCGGGTCTCGAATAGCCTTTCGTTTGTCAGGTCTTGATGGTCTTTGAAGACGATTTCGTTTTTGCTTGTAATGGCGATGTTTTCAACGAGGTGCGCGTGCGGGTAGTGCCCAATGTCGTGCAAGAGGCTTGAGGCTAAAATGAGTTTGCAACTCTCTTCATCAAACGAAAACGATTTGCTTTGAAGCGACTTGGTGAGCGGATTGGTTAAAAGCCGTTGTAAAATCAATTTCGTGAGGTGATAAACGCCGATGCTGTGCTCGAAGCGCGTATGCGTTGCGCCGGGAAAAACATAGTGCGCAAACGAGAGTTGCTTAATGCCTTTCAGACGCAGGAATGTGGGGTGAGAGATGGTTCGTTTGAGCGCACGGTCGAGCGGAATGTGCCCCCAAACTGGAACGCGAATAAATCCGCCGTCGGCGCGAAAGAGAAATTCAGGAAAGGACATTTATCCAATTGCTTCAATTCTATCAAGAAAGATTTAACAAGCTTGTGAGTCCTGTTCAAGTTGACTACTTCTTGCCACACCTTTGAAATACGCTCATGAAAATTTTTCATCTTCAAGTTGCCAAATCGGATATGTATTACCTTTGGCGGCGGCGTCGAAACCATAATTCGGTTTGAAAAGTCAGCATCTTTCGTGACAATTGTTAGATTCTCTGTTTTTGCATAGTTCCATACCTGCTCATCTTTCCAATTTTCACCAATATCTCGTAGATGCAAAAACTCAGGGTTGTTCCAAATAGAAAAGTAGTAGGGCAGGTTCACATCGATTAGAAAGCGATTCGCTTTATCCATGTTGAATTACAAAGGCGTTTTTCATCAACTCTGCCGTGAATCTCAAACACGCTGAAATATCCTCACGAGTGAGCGAGGGATATTGGTGCAAAATTTCATCGATGCTTTCGCCTGCACTTAAAAACTCCATAACCGTTTGAACAGTGATGCGCGTGCCGCGAATTGTTGGTTTTCCATTACAAATCTCGCTGTCTATTGTGATGTTGTCGAACTGTGTGAGCATTTTTTGATAGTCAAACTATTCTTCAAATCTTGCGTCAATATACGCCGTCTCGGTTTCTTCATCAATCGTGATGTAGAGCGTATTCGGGTGGCAGCAGACGAAACAATCTTCGGTGTAAGTTTGGTGCAAGCCGCCTTCGGTGTCGACGGTTGTTTCGTTCCATTCACCGCAAACCGCACATGTGAAACCTGCTTCTATCAACATTTTTCAGCCGTTTAGTTGGCAAAGATAATCGGAAAAATCTGTAAGTTTCGCACGAAGCATTTTGCAGAACCTTTTCCTGTTGTAACGATGTCCACAAAACTCTTCTCCGAATTTCCACCGCTCAAAAAAAGCGATTGGCTCGCCGAAATTACTCGCGACCTTAAAGGCAAATCGTTTGACGAGACGCTCGTTTGGCATACGCTCGAGGGCATTGATGTTCAGCCGATTTATACCGACGAAGATGTTACGCCGTTTGCAATTCCTTTCAAGCCAACAGGCGAGTGGCTGATTCGCGAAGAAGTTTTCGAACAAGACATTTCACAGGCAAATGCGCGTGCGCTCGATGTGCTCAATCGTGGCGCGATGGCGTTAGCGTTTTTTGCTGAACCAAAAAGCGATGCCGAAATGCGCGCCTTGCTCAACGGCATTTGGCTTGAAGCGGCTCCTGTGCATTTTTATAGTTGCGCAAACCCCGAACAAGTGCTCACACTTTTTTTGAATGAAGTTCGTGCGCGTATGCTCGACGCCAAGTTCGTTCACGGCTCGCTCAATCTTGATGCAGTTGCAACCTTTGCAACGAAAGGCAAATGGAACACCTACGCATTTGAGACTGCAAAAACCTTGATTCGCACGGCGCAGGCGTTTCCGCACTTCAAGGTTCTAACGATTCGCGCTGATGTGTATCACAACGCAGGCAGTTCGCTCGTGCAAGAATTGGCTTTTGCCCTTGCTTCAAGTGTGGAATATCTGGACGCGCTCACCGAACAAGGTTTTACGGCAAACGATGTTCTCAGCCATCTTGAAATTTCGTTTGCAGTCAGCACAAGCTATTTTCTCGAAATTGCCAAATTTCGCGCGGCGCGATGGCTCTTTGACCAACTTGCCACGGCTTACGGCGCAACAGCAACGCCGACGATTCACGCTTCAAGCGCAAAGTGGAACAAAACGATTTATGACGCTCACAACAACCTTCTGCGTGGCACGGTCGAAGCCATGGCGGCAGCAACTGGCGGCGCCGACTCCATCACCGTTGCGCGCTTCGACGAACTTTATGCTAACCCCAACGAATTTTCAGCGCACCTTTCGCGCAACACGAGTTTGATTTTGCGCGATGAATCGCACCTCGATAAAGTTCTCGATGCCTCAAAAGGCTCTTATTTTTTGGAATCGCTGACGGAATCCATCGCTCATGAAGCGTGGAAACTCTTTCAGCAGGTTGAAGCGCAAGGCGGTATGCTTCGCGCGTTGCGTTCAGGCTTTGTTCAGTCCGAAATTCGCCGAGTGCGCCAAGCCAGAGAGCAACTCCTTGCAGAAAAGAAATTGAACTTTATCGGCGTAACGAAATCGCCAAATGCGAAAGAGACGATGAAAGATAAAATTGAATTTTCGCTTGAACCTGCACCGCCTGTTAGCGATGCTGAAATTGAAATTCTTGTTCCGTTCCGTGCGACTGAATCCGTTGAGTTGGAACGGCTCAAAAGCGAGTAGTTTTTTCAATCTAAACCTCTGACCGACGATGCGACCCGACTTTTCAAAACACATTCTTACGAAGCCTCATGTAAGCGAGCGAGAATCAGATGCTGTGTGGCTTACGCCCGAAGGCATTGCCGTTAAATCGCATTACTCTGCAAACGATTTAGAAGGGCTTGAACATCTCCACTATGTTGCGGGCTTGCCGCCGTATTTGCGCGGACCGTATTCGACGATGTATGTGATGCGTCCTTGGACGATTCGTCAATATGCAGGCTTCTCGACAGCGGAAGCCTCAAATGCTTTTTATCGGCGCAACCTTGCCGCAGGACAAATGGGACTTTCCGTTGCGTTTGATTTAGCCACACACCGAGGCTACGATAGCGATAACGAGCGCGTTTTCGGCGATGTCGGCAAAGCCGGCGTTGCAATTGATACCGTCGAGGATATGAAAATTCTCTTCGACCAAATTCCGCTCGACAAAATGTCGGTCTCGATGACTATGAACGGCGCGGTGATTCCCGTAATGGCGTTCTACATTGTTGCCGCCGAAGAGCAAGGCGTCAAGCACGCCGACCTTTCAGGGACGATTCAAAACGATATTCTCAAAGAGTTCATGGTGCGCAACACTTACATCTATCCGCCCGAACCCTCAATGCGCATCATTGCTGACATCTTCAAATACACTGCCAAAGAAATGCCGAAGTTTAATTCCATCAGCATTTCGGGCTACCACATGCAAGAAGCCGGCGCAACCGCCGATTTGGAACTGGCTTACACGCTCGCCGACGGCTTGGAATACCTCCGCACAGGCGTGAATAGCGGATTAGACATCGACGACTTTGCGCCGCGCCTTTCGTTCTTTTGGGCAATCGGCATGAATTACTTCATGGAAATCGCGAAAATGCGCGCAGGCAGGCTTTTGTGGTCAAAAATTGTTAATCAATTTCATCCGAAAAATCCAAAATCGCTTGCGCTTCGCACACATTGCCAAACCAGCGGATATAGCCTGACGGAGCAAGACCCATTCAACAATGTAATTCGCACTTGCATTGAAGCCATGGCGGCGGCACTCGGACACACGCAGTCGCTTCATACCAATTCGCTCGATGAAGCCATTGCACTGCCGACGGATTTTTCGGCGCGCATTGCACGCAACACGCAGTTGCTTCTGCAAGATGAAACCGACATTTGCCGAACGGTCGACCCGTGGGGCGGCTCGTTTTATGTTGAGCGGCTCACACACGAACTCGCTCAAAAAGCATGGAAACTCATTCAGGAAGTTGAATCGCTTGGTGGCATGGCAAAAGCCATTGAAGCCGGCTTGCCGAAGTTGCGCATCGAAGAAGCCGCCGCTCGCAAACAAGCGCGCATCGATTCGGGAAAAGAAATCATCGTTGGCGTCAATCAATATCGGCTCGATAAGGAAGTTCCAATTGAAATTTTGGAAGTCGACAACACTGCGGTGCGCGAAGCGCAAATTGCACGTTTGAAAAAAATCAAAGCCGAGCGCGATTCCGTCGCCGTCGAAGCCGCACTGAACGCCATCACACACGCCGCCGAAACCAAACAAGGCAACTTACTTGAACTTGCCTGCCAAGCCGCGCGCGTGCGTGCTACTTTGGGCGAAATTTCTTACGCGATGGAAAAAGTCTTCGGTCGCTATCAAGCACGCATCAAAACGATTTCGGGCGTTTATTCAGCGGAAATTTCACAAGACGAAAACTTCCTTAAAGCAAAACAAATGGCAGACGAATTTGCCGAACTCGAAGGACGGCGTCCGCGCATTCTCATCGCGAAAATGGGACAAGACGGGCACGACCGCGGCGCAAAAGTTATCGCTACAAGTTTTGCGGATTTAGGCTTCGATGTCGATGTCGGCTCGCTCTTCCAAACGCCGAAGGAAGTCGCCAAGCAAGCCGTTGAAAATGATGTGCATATCGTCGGCGCATCAAGTTTAGCGGCAGGACACAAAACGCTCATTCCGCAACTCATTGAAGAACTTGCGGCACTCGGACGCGAAGACATTTTGGTGATTGCAGGCGGCGTGATTCCGCATCAAGATTACGAGTTTCTTTACAGCAAAGGCGTTGCCGCTATCTTCGGACCGGGAACGGTGATTTCCATCGCCGCACAAAAAATCCTGAAAATTTTGATTGATTCGTTCAAAACGGAGGAAGCATGAGTGCTGTGGAAACCAAACGGCTCTACACGGTGGAAGAGTATCTCGAGCTCGAGCGCGAATCGCACGAAAAGCACGAGTTCTACAAAGGCGAACTCTTCGCCATGGCAGGCGGCTCGCCCAATCATGTTACGATTACGGGAAATATTTTCACAGCACTAAGCAATCGTCTGTCTCGCAAAGGATGTCGCGCTTTCAACAGCGAAATGAAAATCTTCATCAAACCGTTTGACCTTTACACCTACGCCGATGCTTGTGCACTGTGCGGCGAGCCGAACTTCCTCAAAGAAACTGACGCCATTATCGACAATCCCTCGCTCATTGTTGAAGTGCTCTCGGAGTCAACCGAAGTTTATGACCGTAGCAAAAAATTTCTCTTCTATCGCGCCCTGCCCTCGTTCAACGAGTATTTGCTCATTTGCCAAGACCGCCCCTTCGTGGAGTATTACGCTAAACTATCCGAACAAAAATGGCTTTTGACCGAAGCTCGAGGCTTATCCGCAAAAATCCGCCTCAAGCATCTTGGCATTACGCTTTCACTTCAATCGATTTACGCCAACGTCAAGTTTGTGCAGGAAGCCGTTTAGGCTACGCTTGCGATTTCGGCTCTTGAACTTCCGCAGGCTCTTTTGGGGCGGTAGGCAGTTTTGGGAAGATGTTGTAGCACTCACGGCGAATGAGTTCTTGCTGTTGCTGAATTAGTTCGCTATCGATTTTGAATTGCTGAAGTAAGAGGGAGAAAATTTGAATTGAGGTTTCCAATTTTTCGGTAACCACGGTGCTTGCGCCCGCGTCGTAAAGTGCGGGAACTTCTTGCACATTGCGCGTTCTGACAATCACGAATGCCTCGTTGTTGATTTCTCGAATAGCGCGAATACATCGTGCTACGGCATCTCGGTCGGAAATGCCAATTACAACGGCTTCGGCTTTTTCAGCCCCAACTCGCAAGAGCTTATTTTTTTCGGTGCAATCCCCAAGCACGATATTTTCCCCGGCTTTTGCCGCCGCTTCCACGACTTTTCGGTCGTTTTCTAAAATGGCGTAAGAAATGTTCGTGGCTTTGAGCACGGCGGCGATGTTGCGCCCATTCGTGCCGTATCCGATAATGATGACGTGCGGCTTCGTTGCCGAACTTTCTTCGTGCTTTGCGCGCACATTGTTTTTCGGCACAAGGAATGAAAATTGGAAGAAGCGATTGGTCAGCGGAATAAACTCGAGCGCAGGCGCAAGCCGATCAACCATTCGCGGCGCAAGCGAAATAATCAGCGGCGTGATAATCATTGTTACTACAATCGTCGCCAACACGGCTTGGAACATCGAGTCGCCGATGACATTGCTTTGCTTGCCTGTGTTTGCCAACACGAACGAGAACTCTCCGATTTGCGCCAGCGTCAATCCTGCCATTAAACTTTCGCGCATTGAGTAGCCCAAGAGCGAACTAATCACTGCCACAATGACGAACTTCAAGAGAATTACACCAATCGCGATGAGCAGGTAAATCGGCAAAGATGCCCAGTTGAGGTTCAGGAGCAATCCAACGGAAACGAAAAAGAGGCTTGTGAGCGCGTCGCGGAGAGGCTCAACGCTGTGGGCAATTTTGTGGCTTTCATCAGTGCTTGCGATAATAATGCCTGCAATAAATCCGCCGAGTGCCAGCGAAAGTCCTGCAAGCGAAGTCAAGTATGCCGAGCCAAAGCAAAGCAAAATCGCGCCGAGTGCAAGGGCTTCTTTGGCATGAATTTCCGAGAGAATGCGCACTAAGCGCGGCATGGCAAGTTGAAATCCAACAATAATAGCGGCGGAAAAAAGCACGAGCAAGCCTAAATCGCGTGCAATTTTCGCAAGCGAGCCGTCGGCTTCAGGATTCAAGAACGTAACCGCAATCACCATTGGCACAATCGCTACATCTTGCAAAATCAAAATCCCCAGCGCAATTCTGCCGTGCGGAAGCGAAAGTTCATCTCTATCCGCCAAAAGTTTCAAACAAATTGCGGTGCTACTTGCCGCAATCACAATTCCGAGAAACACGCTTTCGCGCCACGAGAGCACAATGCCGAAAATTGGAAACAGGAACAGCAAAATCAGCGACGCGACGCCGATGGTCATCACGACTTGCGCCGTGCCGCCAATCAGCACGATTTCTTTCAGGCGTTTTAATTCATCAACCGAAAACTCTAACCCAATCGTGAAAAGGAGTAGCACCACGCCAAGTTCAGCGAGAATTTCAATCAGCGTTAAATCTTTGATAATTCCAAAAACGGACTGTCCAAGCAAAATGCCCGTGAAAATCAATCCGATTACCGACGGCAGTTTGACTTTTTGAAAAATCAAAATCACAACGATTGCCGCCGCAACAATCAGAGAAAGTTCGCCAAGAAAATCAAAATGGTGCATTGCTTTGCTTTGGGAATGAAAATTAGAACTGCAACTTGAACTGCTGGGCTTGTTGCAAACTACTTTAATTTTTAACTTTATTCTTCCTTTTTCAATTTCAATATTTCACCTCATCATGAAAAAATTTTTCCTGCTCTTTGTCTTCGCACTTTTCTCCTCTACTCTTTCGGCGCAATTTATTTCAAACGGCGAACAACTTGCAAGTGTTGGCATTGGCGGCAGTTCAGGGACGACGCTTATCGGCGGCATGTGGGAAATCGGCGTTGGCGATAAGGTTGGCATTGGGCGATTCGGCGTTGGTGTGCTGGGCGGCTTGTATCTTACAAAAGGCGATAATGTGCTCGGCATTGGCGCACAAGGCAATTACCACTTCGACCTCAATGCGCCTCGATGGGATTTATATGCCGGCTTGAACTTTGTCGCCGCTTTGTCAGGCGGCGGCGGAAGCGATTTAGGCTTTCAATTCGGCGGACGCTACGCTGTTCAAAACAACATTTCCATTCTTGTCCAAATTGGCGGCGGTGGATTTTCAAACTTCTTTGCAGGCGTCAGTTTCGGACTTTAAGGGAAGTTCCTTCATTGAAACTTCAATCATGAGCCTTCAAGAACTACTCGCATCGCCAATTCTTCTCTACCAATTTTTCATTACGGCTTGCCTGTTCGTGCTGTTTGGGATTCTCTCTTTGAACTTGGTCGATGTGAAGCGGCTTTTGAACGGTGAGCCAAGCGTGTTTCCGTTTGTGTCTATTTTAGTTCCGGCTCGAAATGAAGCGCGCTCGATTGAAGCCTGTGTGCGTTCGCTTTGCACGCAATCGTATCCAAACTTTGAAGTCATCGTCTTGAACGACCACAGCACCGACGAAACGGGCGAAATCCTTTTGCGACTTCAATCGGAATTTGCGACGCTTCGCGTGCTTTCGGGAAAAGATTTGCCAAAAGGCTGGGTCGGCAAATGCTGGGCGTGCTTTCAACTGTCCGAACACGCGCAAGGCGAATTGCTCCTCTTCACCGACGCTGATACAGTTCACTCCCCTGACGCGCTTTGCCGCGCCGTGCGCTCAATGGAAGAGACCCATGCCGATATGCTCTCGCTCGTGCCGTATCAAAAGCTCGGTTCATTTTGGGAAAATGTTATCGTGCCGCTCGTGCATTTTTTGATTATGTGCCTTCTTCCAATGCGCATGATTTGGCAAAGCAAACTTGAAGCATTTTCATTTGCGAATGGACAGTTCATTCTGTTTCGACGTGCGATGTATGAGCGCATTGGCGGACACCAAGCGGTGAAATCGAACATTGTTGAAGATGTATGGTTCGTGAAAGCCACGAAACGCGCAGGCGGAAAGGTGATGGTCTTCAATGGTGTTGATGCGGTTCAGTGCCGAATGTATCACGGACTTCACGAAGCGTTCAGCGGGTTTTCAAAAAATCTTTTTGCGGGATTAGGCTACAATGCCGTTGCGATGATTGCGATTTGCGGGATTATGTTTCTGTGGTTTGTAATGCCGATTTTCTTTGTGCTCTTCGCCGTGCTTTTCGGTGAAATTTCGCTCGAGTTTTTTTGGCTTCCTTTGGTGCAGATGTTTTTAGCCGTGTTGATGCGCAGTTTGATTGCGATTAAATTTCGTTTGAACATTGCTTATTCACTCTTGCACATTCTCTCGATTGTGATGTTTATTGCGATTGCGTTGAACTCAATGCGATGGATTTATTTTGGCGGCGGCGCGGCGTGGAAAGGTCGGCGATATAATTTCTCAAAACTTACATGACAACAGAACTGCTCTTAAAGTTTGAGTTTCATGCTTCTCATTCGCTTTCGGTGCGCGAAGTGCCGCATGTGCATTTGTGGCGAATGGAAGTTGTGCTTGTGGGTGAGCCGCGCGACGGCATGATTATCAATCTTCCCGAAGTGCGCACCGCCTTTGAAACCGTGATTGCGTCGCTCTCGCAAACATATCTCAACGAAAATCCTCTGCTCGATGCGTCAGCCAAAGCCACGCCGACTTGTGAAACGCTCGGTGCGTATTTTTTCCGAAACTTTGAGAGCATCTTAAAACGCCAATTCCTTCCGCGAAATCCAACCATTAAACTCAAAAGCGTGCAAGTCGCCATTTGTGAGCCTGATGGCTTCGAGTGGGGCGCGGCGAAGTTATCGACCGTGTGATTCAAGATTGAATTTATCGGGCGAACAAATTCTTGTAAATCTTTCCGCCCTTCATAATCACCAAAAAGTTTTCAGCGGGGTTTGCAATCAGGGATAAGTCTTGAAGCGGATTGCCGTTGACAAGCAAAACATCTGCGAGCGCACCTTCTTCTATTACGCCCAATTTACCTTGATACGGACTGCGATTGCCCGAGAGCGCAAGCAACTGCGCATTGTCGTGCGTAACCATTTTCAAAATTTCGGCGGGCGAAAACCACTCTTGCAGTTTGAGAATGTATTGATTTTGTCCCTCGTTGAGTTCGGGCTCGAAGAGAAAATCCGTTCCCCAAGCGAGTTTGACTTTGTGTTTTTTTGCTAATGCCCAAACGCGCCGCTGACCTTCAAGTATGGGCTTTCGTTTTTGGCGTCGCAATGGGTTCATGTCGGGGGTATCTTCAACGAGATTTTGCAGACTAAGCCAAATATTTTCTTTCGCCATTCGTTTGAGGGTTGCCTCGTCAAGCAGTTGCCCATGCTCAATGCACTTGACGCCGGCGTCGATGGCTCTATTGACAGCGCGGGGCGTATAGGCATGAACCGTGATGTAAGTTCCCCAATCTTCGGCGGCTTCGACGGCGGCTTTCATTTCGTCTAATGTGTATTGCGTAACATCGACGGGGTCGTATGCAGATGAAGTTCCGCCGCCCGCCATCAATTTGATGAACGCCGCACCGAATCGGAGGTTTTCTCTGACAGCGGTTAAAACTTCGTCGCGTCCATCGGCGATGAAGGTTGCGCCGTAGAGTTCGGCTTTTGACGGCTTACCGAAAAAGCGTCGGGAGCGTTCGTCAGGTGTTCGGTAGTCGCCGTGCCCTGCGGTTTGGCTGATGGTTGCGCCAGCAGGCCACACTCTCGGACCGACGATTTTTCCTTGGTCAATCGCCGCTTTCAGCGGGAAAATCGGACCGCCAACATCGCGCACCGCTGTGAATCCGCGCAAAAGCATCTTTTGGCATTGAACTGCCGCCTTTGCGATGATGGCTTGCTCGCTTACATCAGGCGACATCATTTCCGCCATACTGAGCGCGCCGAAAACGAGATGAACATGAACGTCAATCAATCCGGGCATTAAGGTTCTTCCTTCGCCGTCAATGACCGTAACACTGTCGCCGGCTTGAATCGGCGATGCACTAATGCGCACAATGATGCCGTTTTCAATCAAAACATTCATTGGCTTTGTAACTGCCGTTGATTTGCCATCAAAGATGTAGACGTTTTTGAAGAGCGTGCGCTCTTGCGCATGAACGGAGAGCGCGAGTGCCGAGAGGGCAAGCAAAACAAGGCTTTTAAGCATGTGGGTTCAGGTTGGTTTTTGAATACAGTTTCTTACATCGATTTGTAAAGGTTTGCCATTTCAATGGCGGCGGTTGCGGCTTCCCAGCCTTTGTTGCCAGCTTTGGTGCCGGCGCGCTCGATGGCTTGTTCAATCGTGTCGGTGGTGAGCACGCCGTAAGCAACTGGCACGCCTGAATCAAGCGCGGCTTGTGCAACGCCCTTTGTGGCTTCGGCGGCGATGTGGTCGAAGTGTGAGGTTGCACCGCGAATCAAAACGCCAATTGCAACAACTGCATCAAACTGCTTGCTCGAGGCAACTTTCTTCACCACCATCGGCAACTCAAACGAGCCGGGACAGCGATAGAGCGTGATGTTTTCCGCGCTTCCTTCGTGGCGGATAATGCAGTCCACAGCAC
>JBKBRB010000015.1:0-60597 GCA_046292465.1 Chloroherpetonaceae bacterium | reverse complement strand
AAAATCCTTTCCTGCACGGTGGACAGGTTCAGTTTGGGAATCGTATCGCACAAACGCCTCGCTCACACGCGATAATGCATCAACCATCAAAAGGGTTCAGATTGGCGGACTCACAGTGCTTGCAGGTGAGTGGGCAGTTTTTTCAGGCGACGACGATTCGCCGCTTCCTGTTTCACTCATCGCGTTCACGGCAAGAGCCACAACGCGCGGCATTGAACTGGTGTGGCGCACGGCAACCGAGCAAGATAATCTCGGTTTCATTCTGCTACGCAACGGCGAAGAACTTGCAAGTTATCAAACCGAAACACGCTTGCGCGGCAACGGCACCACGCTTTCCGAATCGCAATATCAATTTGTAGATGACGCTGTCGAGGTCGGTCGCACTTACACCTATCGGCTTCGCAGTGTCGATTTCAATGGCACAATTCACGACTATGACCTTTCCGCAACCGCGACGGCTATTGAGAAAATCCTTTCGTATCAACTCTTGCAAAATTATCCGAACCCGTTCAATCCCACGACGGTTATTGAGTATCAGTTGCCTGAACCAAGCGCAGTCAAGTTAGAACTCTTTGATGTGTTGGGGCGAAAGGTTGCCTCGCTTGTTGATGCGCGTCAAGAAGCAGGCAGTTATCGGTATCGGCTTCAAGCCTCGTCGCTCTCGCTGGCGTCGGGCGTTTATCTTTATCGGCTTACAGCGGGAACGTTTATGAGCACAAAAAAGATGCTGTTTGTGAAGTAAGGTTTTGGTAAATTCGTCTTCAACTTAAACGCTTTTGAAGTATGTTCGGATTAGGATTTCAGGAACTCATCATCATTTTTATCATCATTTTGCTACTCTTTGGCGCGAAGAAACTGCCTGAATTGGCGCGTGGCTTGGGCAAAGGCATTAACGAGTTCAAGCGCGCACAGCAAGGATTGGAAGAGGAAATCAAGAATGCCTCAAATGATAAGCCCTCGAGCGATAAAGAACTTGCAGAGAAAATCAGCAAAATGAGCGACGAAGATAAAGCCAAGTTGGCGGAATTGCTCAGCAAAAAGTGAGCATAGTTGTTGGAGAAAACGAAACAAGGGCGAGCAACAACTCGCCTTTTGTGTTAAAGCCTGAATGTATGATTGCTTTTGACCAAGTAACGCTCTATCGCGGCAATAAAGTCGTGCTTGAAAAGCAAAGCCTCGAGATAAAACGCGGCGAACTGCTCTACCTTATCGGAGCAAGCGGCGCGGGCAAGAGTTCATTTCTCAAATTGCTTTACATGGAACTCTTTCCTGATGAAGGCGAGGTGAGAGTCGGCGAATATCGTTCAAGCACCATCAAGCGCAAAGAGATTCCGTATTTGCGGCGCAACTTGGGCATTGTGTTTCAGGAGTTCAGGCTGTTTGAAGATAGGACGGTGTATGAAAATGTGGCGTTTGTCTTGGAAGTAACCGATGTGCGCAGTAAAGACATTCCGAAGAAAGTGAGCGCGGCACTTTCAGAAGTGGGCTTATCGCAAAAGCGGAACGAGTATCCGCGCAATCTTTCAGGTGGGGAGCAGCAGCGCGTTGCGATTGCGCGTGCCTTAGTGCGTGAGCCGTTTGTGCTCTTGGCTGATGAACCCACAGGCAATTTAGACCCCGATGTCTCGCTCGACATTATGTTGCTTCTCAAAAAAATCAGTTTGAAAGGAATTTCAGTGGTGGTGGTAACGCACGACTACAACATCGTCAAGCAAGTGCCTGCACGCATCTTGCGTTTGAAAAACGGCGTGTTGGAAGAAGTAGAAGGTTCACCTGCTCAAAGTTAAGCGTCGCTCTTTTTCGCGCGTGATTCTGAAATGCGCACAATCACGAAAGCAATCAGCCCGAAGATGAAGAAGAGCAACAGCATCCATGCAATGCCTTGCAAGGTTTCAATGATGGTGCGATAAACTTCCAGAATCCATCGTTCAGTGGTGAGTTCAAGAATTTGCTGTCCATCATTTCTTGTGATTTGGGGAGAAATGTATCGCTCCAAATCCCACATTCGCACGCCGTTTGAAATTCCTACCACGTAGAGCGCGAAGCGAACATAGCGCGTCCAAGCCGTGTAAATTTCGTCGGTGATGATTCGTTTCATGATGCGGTCGAGCGACTGCTTAAAAAGGGAATCAATGATAAACGCGACGCCAAAAGCGACGGCGAAGGTTACAATTAGAAGCGTGATGAACATGGTTTATCGTGATTTTTTACGTGTCGGGCGTGCCGATTTTTTCGGCGTAACTGCGCCGCCAATTTCGTGGTCAGAGGCTAACAACATTGCATAGCGCGTGGAGTCGCTAAGCACCGAGATGGCTTCGCGCAGTTGCTTATCAGAATCAAACGATGCGACCAACCCTGCTTCTTCGCCCTTGTATCGCGTGATAATTTCGCGTTCCAAAATGGAGAGCAGGTGTTCTCTCTGGCGGTAAAAGTCGCGCTCTTTTTCTTCTGCCATCACGCGCTTGAGGTCGGCAAGTTGCTTTTGAAGCGCGTCGCTGTAAGTATTCTTTGCGGCAATTTCGCTAAGGTCTTGAAGTTCTTTTTCGGCATCGGATTCGTAGGTGAATTTATCGGCGTCGAGAAAGGCTTTGAACTCGGCGAGCAGAGCATCGTCGGCTTGAAAGTTTGCCGGAAGCGAGGGGTGCTTGGCACGGTATTGATTGGCGAATTTGAGAAAAGCCGACTTGCGATAGAGCGCGGTTTCAAGCGCAGTATATTCGCGGTCCTCGACTTTGACATCGGGCGTAATGCCGCCGCCGTCATAAACGATTCTACCACCTTTGGTTCTGAAAGGCTTGTGAATCGTGTCGTGCTCAACGGTAAAGACTTTGCGCTTGCCCTCTTTTTTGTTGCGTTGGAAGTAGTCGACTTCTTGAATTAATCTGCCGCTGGGCGTGTAGTATTTCGCCGTTGTAATTTTAAGCGATGTGTTGTAAGGCAAGCGTGAAATTGTTTGAACCAAGCCCTTACCAAACGAGCGCGTGCCGATAATGACGCCCCTATCCAAGTCTTGAATCGCCCCCGCCACAATTTCCGACGCCGACGCACTGCCATTGTTGATGATGACCGCAAGGGGAACATCGAGCATCAGTGGTGCAACTGGCGAAGTATATGCGCGAACTTTTGTGGTGTCGCGCCCCTTCGTTGTTACAATCGTGCTTCCTTGTGGAACGAACTTTCCCGCAATGCTCACAGCAGCATCGAGCAATCCGCCCGGATTATCGCGCAAGTCTAAAATCATGCCGCGCAGTTTACGTCCGTTCATCTTTGAAGAATCTTGCAAGGCACGCAAGGCAGAAGTTACTTCTTCCGCCGCATTGATGCTGAATCGCTCCAACTTGATATATCCAATACCATCACTTACAAATCCCGAATAAGCCACATTTTTGATGATAATTTCACGGCGAATCAGCACGAACTCCAATGGATTGCGCTCGCCTTCGCGCTCGACTTTAAGGCGCAGTTCTGTATCGGAATCGCCACGCACCATTGAGCGAATTTCCGAAAGCGTTTTGCCTCTAACATTCTTGCCGTCGACTTCCACAATCACATCGCCAATGCGCATGCCTGCCTTGTCTGCCGCGTAGCCTTCTGTTACGCTCATAATCATCACCCTGCCATCGGCATCAGTGCCAAGCGAAACGCCAATGCCCGCATATTTGCCCGTCGTAATTTGCTCAATATCGTCCGACTCCTCTTCGTCCATAAACACGGTGTATGGGTCTAAGGTGGAAAGCATGCCATCAATCCCTGCACGCATGAATTGCGCGACATCAATCTGGTCGACATAGTTCGAAGAAATTTCGCGATACACTTTCCCAAGCAGGTCGATGTTGCGCGTAATCTCGAAGAAGTTTTCATTCTTCACAATAAAGCCGAACCCGCCGAAAACCATCGTCAACACAAGAAGCGACGGCAAGAATAACTTTTTCATGTGTTCCATTTGGAAGAAATTGTTGACAGAAGTTTAGAGAATCTACAACAGAGCAACTACGATTACAACGTCAAGAAATTCATTGACCGCTCGCAAAAATTGCTTTGCCAATCGCGCACTCCAAACAGCGAAACATTTCGCAATACGACTTGCGCAGTTCAATCAGTCCTTGTTCAATCATCGCCGATTTCACTTGATAAGCATCAGCGAAAAGGTCGTTCATCACCGAGTTAGAGAGGTCATTCGTTAAGCCTTTGGGATAAGCCGCGTAGAGTTCAAGCACTTGGCTTTGTCGCGACGCATCGTTGCGTTTTGTGTAATCACCATAAAGCACGGGCAGAAGCGTGTTCAAAACAATTTCCGACGCACGTGTTTTTCCAACAAGAGATTTTACAGGCACTTTTGTCTCGACGCCAAAACGGTAGTGAGACTGCCAATAGCCGTCGGCATCAGCAAGGAAAAGGCTCTCGAGCAAGGCAAGTTTGCGTTTTGCAGAGAGGCTCATCTCCACAATCTCGCACGCTGAATCGAGAAAGCCACGCTCGAGATTTTTGGAAAGAATTTCTGCCAATGCGGCAAGGCGGAGCGTCGGAAAATTCGCAGGACGAAGCCGAAAAAATACCCACGCACTCTTGTCAAGTTTCGAAAGCGAAGCAAACTCCGTTGCTTGAAATACCGTGCGTAGTTCGTTGCAATAAGGCTCGTCAAGTTCTTCGGGCAACAAGCCTGAAAGCGAAAAGAAAATGGCTTCAAGTTTTTTGCGTCGCTCTGTGAACGAAAGTCCCGCAAGGCTTTTCAGTCGTTCAAAAGGAACGAGTGCGGCAAGCCGTTCCATCGGTTCGGTGTTTTGGCTGTAGCCAAGTGCGCGCGATAGTCCGTGATAAATTTGCTCGTCAGGATTTGTGGAAAGTGAGTTTAAGTGTTGGACTTTTCTCAAAAATCGCTCTTTGCTCAGCGTTTCTACCCAGTTGAATTTCAGCGCGTCATCAACCTTTGAGAGAAGCGGCGCGCAGTGAAGTGCTGTGCGATGAACAAGCGCAGATTCGTCGCGAATGCACTGCGCAATGACTTTATGTAAATCACCGTTCAAATGCTTTGAGAGTTCCAAAACAGGCGGCGCGTCGGGCAAGTGAACATCGTGCTCAAAAACGACATGCAAAATCACGCGCTCATATTGCGGATTATCGCTGTGGCGATGTCGTTTCCAATCCGATGTGCGAGTGTGAATCTCCACATCGCCGATGTGTTCCTTTCCGTTCAAGAGAATTTTTGCGTTCTGAAAATCCGCCCCTTCGTTTGTGTTGAGCGTGCCAACCGAAATTACGGCAATCGGCTTTCTATCAACAGTTTGAAGCGACGCAAGATTGAGGTAGAGGTTTTTCCAAATGTGGCGAAGATATTTTTCGGGGATATTCATCAGCGTATCAAGCGTGTGAGCATAAAGTTAAGCAAAAGGTAAAAGGGCATTGCCGATATAACAATGATATGACAATGCCCCGCACCAACTATCACAAATGTTTAACAACTTCCTTTGCAAATTCTGAGCACTTGACTTCTTTCGCGCCTTCCATCAAGCGAGCAAAGTCGTAGGTTACGGTCTTTTGTCCGATGGCACCGTTCAAGCCTTTGATGATAAGGTCAGCGGCTTCGGTCCACCCCAGATAGCGCAGCATCATTTCGCCTGAAAGAATCACCGAGCCAGGGTTGACTTTGTCTTGTCCTGCATATTTCGGCGCAGTGCCATGTGTGGCTTCAAAGACGGCGTAGCCGGTTTCATAGTTGATGTTTGCGCCGGGCGCAATGCCAATGCCACCGACTTGCGCGGCAAGTGCATCGGAAATGTAATCGCCATTGAGGTTGAGCGTTGCAATCACATCGTATTCAGCAGGGCGCGTGAGAATTTGTTGTAAGAACGCATCAGCAATTACGTCTTTAATGACAATGCCATTTGGCAGTTTGCACCACGGTCCGCCATCGAGTTCGACTGCACCAAATTCTTGTTTAGCAAGTTCGTAGCCCCATTCACGAAATCCGCCTTCGGTATATTTCATGATGTTGCCTTTGTGCACGAGCGTTACGGACTTACGGTTGTTGGCAATCGCGTATCGAATGGCGGCGCGAATTAGCCGCTTTGAGCCTTCTTCTGAAACGGGCTTGACGCCAATGGCAGAGGTTTCAGGGAAACGAATTTTGTTCACCTTCATTTCCTTCTGCAAGAACTCAATCACCTTTTTGACTTCGGGCGTGCCAGCTTTGTATTCAATACCAGCATAGATGTCCTCTGTATTTTCGCGGAAGATAACCATGTCAACAAGTTCAGGGTGCTTGACAGGCGAAGGCACACCAGTGAAATACTGCACGGGGCGCACGCACGCATACAAATCCATCATTTGACGGAGCGCCACATTGATGCTACGGAAACCGCCACCGACGGGCGTTGTCAGCGGACCTTTAATGCCAATGCGATATTCACGAATAGCTTTGAGCGTGTCGTCAGGTAGCCAGATTTCTTGTTCGTAGACTTTGTTGGCTTTTTCGCCTGCATAGACTTCAAACCAGACGATTTCGCGTTTTCCGCCGTAGGCTTTTTTGACTGCGGCATCGAAGACAAGTTGAGCAGCAGGCCAGATATCGACGCCTGTGCCGTCGCCCTCGATGAAGGGAATGATGGGATTGTCAGGCACTTGGAGTTTTCCATCGGACATGGTGATTTTTTCGCCGCGCGTAGGTGGGGTGAGGCGTTCATACTGTGTTGTTTCAGTTACGAGTGTTGGCATACTGCGTTCATTTTTTTGGTTATTGGAAAATACTTACCAATTGCCAAGATAATCCCACTCAAATTTGGTCAAAAATCGTCCGATGCGCTTAACAAACTTTTCTGTTGTGTGTTTGCCTCTGAAATCGATTCTGAACCGTGCGCCTTGTTGTTTAATGACACTGGCAATAGTATTGAAATCTTCGTCAGAAAGTTTGCTGTGTTGTCGGGCTTTATCGGCAATTTCAAGTGCGAAGTCAAAGTAGCAATACTGCATTGCAATTACAATAGCGCGTGTGAGTTTAGCTTTATCATAGAATAAACTTGTAGGCGGAAGCGATGGAATGTCGCGAAAGTAGATGGCGTCTCCTGCAACAAGTTGTCCTTTTGGACCACCGAGCGTGGAGCCGATGCTGCGCTTAAAGTAGTTGCTCTTGGCTAAATCGAAGAGCACAAAGCCTTGTTCAGAGAGAAATGCGTCAATGTCGCGAAAGAATGGTGCATTCGTGAAGACAGGATTGAACCAAATTTCTACTTCGATAGCAAACACTTGCTTTAAGGTTTCCTGTGCGCCAGTGAGAATATCGTGTTCGCACCCTTCCGTATCAATTTTGATGTAGTCAATATCATTGATGTCGACCTGTTTGAGAATCGCATCTAAGGTGTTGGTTTGAACATTGATTTCGCGCACGATAGCATAGTTAGGTGCAGAGACAAAGCGATTGACGAATGTGGAGTTTGGACGAAAAAGCGAACTGCTCGGTGCAGATTTTAAGAGGTGAAACGTTCTTGTTTCAACGGTTTTGCCGACAGCAAAAGGAAGATATTTGACAAAAGTTTCGCCTTTTGCGTTGAGAGCTGCACATTCTTCTTCGTCAGGCTCAAAGCCAATGACTTGTATTGGAAAGTGAGGAATTAGCCTTAACCAACGTGGGTTGATGCCAGCGCGCGCGCCAATATCGATTATCTTCAAAGGCGAAGGTGAAAAGGAGCGAATATGATGCATTTAAGCCTCCTTTTTCATTTTCCACTTTCCTCCGCGAAGGTGGGGTGGTAAAATCTCCTCCAAGCCTGACCTCGCAACCAATGCGTCATCTTGAAGGGCTTCGTGCATCATGCGCAGAATCGGGAGTGAGAAGCCCATTGAGCTGTAGCCGCCATCGTGATAGAGGTTTTGCATCGTTACTTTTCGGGTTAGGTCGGAAAGCAAGGTAACCACGTAATCGCCACATTCTTCCGCCGTAGCATTGCCGAGCGGCGCAAGCAAATGTGCGTGTTCATACATCAAATCGAAATTTTCAATGCCGCTCCCGGCGCGCGTGTAGGTTGGGCTTTGCGAAACGGTGTTAATTCGGATTCCCTTTTTGCCTAATGTTTGTCCATAGCCGCGCACGATGGATTCAAGCAGGGCTTTGGCGTCTGCCATATCGGTGTAGCCAGAATAGGCGCGCTGTGCGGCGATGTAGGTCAGGGCGACAATGCTGGCGTAATCGTTCAAAATGTCTTGCTTCAACGCCGCCGTGATGATTTTATGAAGCGACAAGCCCGATACATCAAGCGTTTTTTGATACCATTCATAGTTCAAATCGTCGTAAGGCTTTTCTTTGCGAATGTTCTGCGACATGCCAATGGAGTGAACGATGAAGTCAATCTTTCCAAATTTCTCTTTGAGTTCGCCAAAGCCTTTGAAAAGGTCGTCGTAATTGCTGGCGTCGGCTTGAATGAAGGGTGCAGAAAGCATCTCGCAAAGCTGATTGACTTTGCCGACGCGCTGCGCAATGGCGATGTTAGAAATGGCAAGTTCTGCGCCTTCGCGATGTGCGGCAAGCGCAATGCTCCACCCGATTGAACTTTCGTCAAGCGGTCCGAAAACAATGCCTTTTTTACCTTTGAGAAGTCCGTAAGATTTTTGTTCGCTCATAAATGAAAAGGTGTTTGAAACAATGTCAAGAAAGATACGCCGCGCAAAAGGAAAAAGAAAGCCGAAACCCTTTACCGCATCGTTTTGGCAAAATCGTTATTAAATTTTGCGCTTCAATTCAAAAACCAAATTCAATCGTTGAATGCCCTTTCATTCATACTTCGATTTTCGTGAATCCCTGTTTTCAATTTCATCGTTGCGCGAAAGCGAGTTACGCACAGGCTTGTGCGACGCACTTTGGGTTGCCTTGTGCAAGACCGAACAAGTGCCGTTCAAACTCGGTCCGCGCGTTGCGTTTCTCTACAAAGGAGAAGCAAAGCAAGTGCAATGGCAGGGCGATTTCAATGCGTGGGGAAATGCACGCTCTATCAATTCCCAAGGTGAGCGCGTTGGAAAATCGGATATATGGATTTTGGAGCGCGAACTGCCGCGCAATGCACGCATTGACTACAAAATCGTCGTCGATGGAAACTGGATGCTTGACCCCATAAACCCGCACACTTGCAAAAGCGGATTCGGCAAAAGCTCTGAACTGAGAATGCCCGATTACGAATTTCCATCGGAAACTTTGCCGCGCGACGATGTCCACAAAGGCTCACTGCATCACTTCACCATCCAAAGTCAATACTTGAACTATGAGGTCGATTACGTCGTCTATCTCCCGCACGCTTATCGACGACAACAAAAACTGCCTGTCATCTACGCCACCGACGGCTACGAATACTTGGACGACGAACAAGGCGCACTGCGCATCACACTTGATAATTTAATTCACGATAAAAAAATCGCACCTGTGATGTGCGTTTTTATTGACCCGCGCAATCCGCGAAACAAAAGCGATAATCGCCGATTGAAAGAATATCCGATGAACGAAACATTTGGCAAGTTCATCACCGAAGAATTGATTCCGACGATTGATTCAACTTACAAAACCAATCCCAGTCCGAAGGCGCGCGTCATTTTGGGAACGTCAATGGGCGGCTTATGTGCGGGCTATTTCGGTGTGGCATTTTCAAATTACTTTCACTTGCTTGCGATTCAATCGCCATCGTTTTGGAACAAGCCTGAACTGTTTGCGATGTATCGTAAGGCGAAGCATTTGCCGCTTAAAATCTATCTCTCATCTGGCGTTATTTACGATTCGCTTCAGAAAACGCGCGAAATGCGCGACCTTTTCATTGAGAACAACTACGCGCTCTACTACCGTGAAACCAACGAAAGCCACTCTTGGGGAAATTGGCGTGGCAGATTGCCTGAAATGCTATATTACTTTTTTGGACTCAACAAGCACCAAATCATTTATGAACTACCTGACATGGCACATCAGCCCAAACCACCACATTTGCAGAATAAGACTGCCATCAAATTCAACTTCACGCCGCATGACGAAGTAGAACATGCCACAATGAAGCTCTACGACATTTACGGGAAGGAAATTCTAACCGTGTTTAATGAACGAAAATCGCGCGGATTTTATTCTTTTGATTGCGCTGAATTGGGGTTGAAGCACGGACTATACTTTTATGGGCTGAAATCTAAATCAGTGTCAAAATTTAAGATGATCTCTGTCCGATAATCAGTGTTAAGGCATCTAAACGCTCAACGCTTAATTTGGCAGTGCAACCCATTTAATCGAAAAGAGACAACGAAGGGTTTATGAGCGCGAACCTGAACCTTGTTGAACTTGCCAATAAAATCGCTTGCTTGCAGGAGGGACTAAAAACCTTACATCACGCTTTTTCTCACACCAGTAAGGTAGAAATGGCGCACCGCGAGCAACTCCAAACGCTACTCACACAGGCGACAGAACTTCACACCGCATTGCTTGATAACGCGAGTATCGATAAACTCACAGAAGAAGAAAAGTCGGAGAGCGACAAAGAAGTCATCTTAATCGTGGAAGACGACGATGCCGTCCGCCAATTGCTCAAGCAACATTTTGAATCAGGGCAGATTGAAGTGCGTGAAGCCGTGAGTGCTGAAGAAGCCTTGCGAATTGCGGAAGAAAGCATTCCTGACCTGATTATCAGCGACGTCGTTATGAATGGAATGGACGGTTATACGCTCTGCAAAGTTTTCAAGACGCGCAACGCGACAAGTCATATTCCCATTATTCTGCTTACCGCCAAAAACGAACTCGACGATAAGTTGCAAGGGCTTGAGGTCGGTGCTGATGACTACATTCACAAGCCCTTCAACATCAAGGAAATTTCAGCGCGAGTACGCAACCTGCTCTTGCAACGCAAAGCCCTGCGCGAAGCCTTCTTTCGCCAACTCACCCAAGTGCCGACTAATGCGACCCAACCAGCAGTGCCCAAAGAAGACCCGTTCATAACCAAAGTGCGCACGATGGTTGAAAAACACTTATCTGATGAAACCTACGCCGTCGACCGCCTCGCATATGATGTCTATCTCTCTCGTGTCCAACTCTTTCGCAAATTGAAATCTCTTGTCGGGCTCTCGCCCTTAGAATTTATCTCGTCTATTCGTTTAGGAAAAGCGGCGGAACTGTTACAACAAGGCAAAATGAGCGTTGCCGAAGTATGTATTACGGTCGGGTTTGGCACAAATTACAGTTACTTCTCAAAGCGATTCAAAGAGCGGTTTGGCGTGTCGCCGTCTGAATTTGCCTCTAAAAGCGTAAAAAAGTAACAATAGTGTCATAAAAATGTAACAATCGGAATAACTCACCCCCCTTGAAATATCCGATATTTGCACTACAACAATCAGTCAGTCCCAGTCCTCCCATACCCCCTGTGTAACAGACTGACGAAAAACGACTTTTAAGATTCCCCTTCAAAAAATAGCACTCCCACAAAGTTCTTTGCGATGGCAAGTTGTCAGGCGAGTTACTGGCGCTCTCGCCCACTTGCTTTCTCTTGTTTGTTTTTTATCCGCTGTCGAACTCGAATTAAAACCACAACCGTGCTTCGCGCTGTTACCCCCACACAGCGCGCACGGCTTTTTTGAATTTGCAAATGAAGCGCAAAAATTGAATCTTTCTCCAACCATCGCTATCAACAAAACAATATCAAACCATTATGCCGAAGTCTAAATCCCTGACCTTTCTATGCCTTGCCAGTTACGAAAAAGGACAAGAGTTCCTGCGTGAAGCCAAGCGACAAGGTTGCCGCGTGATTCTACTCACCTCTAAAAGCCTTGAACATGCCGATTGGCCTCGCGACTTCATCGACGAGATTTACTACATTCCTGACAACAACAAGGAGTGGAATCGCCAAGATGTGATTTTCGGCGTCAGTTACTTAGCGCGAACGGTGAAGATTGATAAAATCGTCGCACTTGACGACTACGATGTGGAAGTTGCAGCGGCTCTTCGTGAACACTTGCGCATCGGCGGCATGGGGGATACGACGGCTCGATACTTCCGCGATAAACTCGCTATGCGCATCAAAGCCAAAGAGGACGGTCTTCCTGTTCCAGAGTTCGTCCACATCTTGAATTACAGCGATATCAAAGATTACCTTGCGCGCGTGCCGTTTCCACATCTTATCAAGCCACGCTCTGCTGCTTCCGCCGCAGGCATTATCAAAGTGCATAGCGAAGATGAGTTTTGGCACGCCTTAGATAAACTCGGCGATAAACAGTCGTTCTACTTGATGGAGCAATATGTTCCGGGCAATGTCTATCACGTCGATTCTATCATTCAAAATCGGAAAGTGATTTTCGCGATTGCTAGCGAATATGGCAAGCCACCGATGGACGTGGCGCATCAAGGCGCAGTCTTCACGACGCGCACGATGGAATACGGCTCGCCTGATGAACAAGCCTTGCTCGCGCTTAACGAACAAGTCATGAAATCGATGGGGCATAACATTGGCGTCTCACACACAGAGTTTATCAAAGGGCAAGATGGGAAGTTTTATTTTCTTGAAACGTCTGCGCGGGTGGGCGGCGCAAACATTGTTGAACTTGTCGAGGCGGCAACAGGAATGAATCTTTGGGCAGAGTGGGCAAAACTTGAAGCACAAGGCACAAAATACAAAGTCCCCGAAGTCAAGCGCAACTACGCAGGGTTGATGGTGTCATTAGCAAAGCAAGAATGGCCAGATTTATCGGGCTACAACGACCCTGAAGTGTATTGGAAAATGCACAAGCCCTATCATGCAGGCATCATCGTGAAATCCGAACAGCGTGAGCGCGTGGCGGAACTGCTCGCATCTTACACAGAACGATTTTATCGCGATTTCTTCCACTACATTCCGCCTGCTGAAAAGCCAACCTATTAAGTGGCTAACTTTCGAGAGACAAACTTTCGAGAGAGACTATCCTCGCAGTTTATCGAGCAGCGCGTTCAAGGTTTTGGCTTCGGCTTCGCTTAAAGTTGCGTGTTGTTTGAGAAAATTTTCACGTTGGTCAATCAGCTTCAGTAACGCCAATCCCTTTTGCGTGATGAGCACATTGACCTTGCGTCGGTCGTGGGAGCATATAGTCCGCGAGACGAGGGCTTTCTGCACCAATCGGTCGACAAGGCGCGAGGCGTCGCACTCGCGGTCGAGCATCCGCTCTTTGAGAAGCACAATGGTTGCAGGGTTCGGATACTGTCCGCGCAAAATACGCAAAATGTTGTATTGTTGAAGCGTAATGTCAGTACCGTTTAGCCGCTCTTGAGCATGTGATTGAAGCCAATGATAAGTGTAGATGAGATTTACTTCCACCTTGTGGAACTCATCTTGAAACGGCTTCGTCTGCTTGATTTCATCTTCAAGTTTCATAACACCGTTATTCATCGGCCGCCGTTTTTAAGGTTGAGGAAACGGCGCGACCATTTTGTTGATAGATATTTGGCGAAAGATACGGGAAAATAATTCAACAAAATGTCGCGCCAAAAGGCAAGAGAGGTGGGCGTTAGACAGTTTCCTGAACTTCGGAAAGACGCTCTAAAAGCGAAAGCGGGATAATCAATCGATACTTTTGATTTACCTTGCCTTGAACTTCATAAACCGAATTTCCTTTTGAAAACCAGTGTTGAATATCCCGGAAAAGTTGCTGTGTGTTGGTCATGTTGGTAAAGAACATTTTGCGTTTATAGGTGATGAAGTTACGATGATGAGGTTAAAACTCTTACGATTTCTTGATAATTTCAATGTTGGCGCTGATATTGACGATTTCGCCAACGAGCAAGCCGCCATTGTCAAGCGTCTTGTTCCATGTTAGCCCGAAATCTTTTCGGTCAACTGCGCCTGAGAGTTTGAACGCGCCAACAGTTTGCCCCCACGGACTCTTTGCTGTGCCTTTGAAAACGACGTCGAGCTCAACGGTTTTCGTTACGCCGTGCATCGTGAGGTCGCCGACGAGTTTATACTTACTGCCGTCAACTTTCTTGAACGACTTGCTTTTGAATGTTATCGTTGGATATTTGGCGACGTCAAAGAAATCCGCACTGCGCAAATGTCCATCGCGTTTTTCATCTTCGGTGTTGATGCTAGCGGCGTCAATTGTGAATGCAATTTCAGCGTCGGTGAAGTCGTCGTTCTTGGCTTTGAGTTCACCGTCGAACTTCTTGAACTTTCCTGTCACTTCTGAAACAACCAAGTGTGAGACATTAA
The DNA here is from genome assembly GCA_046292465.1 of Chloroherpetonaceae bacterium. Classification (GTDB taxonomy): domain Bacteria; phylum Bacteroidota; class Chlorobiia; order Chlorobiales; family Thermochlorobacteraceae; genus JANWWM01. The sequence goes on along the minus strand of JBKBRB010000015.1, from coordinate 46,420 downwards.
ACGAGACATCGGAGTGCGAGCCGTCAATCGTCCAAATGCCTTGCGCAAATGCACTTGTGCCTGCCACAGAAAGAAAAAGTGCAACTAAAAGAGAAGCAAGTGATTTCCTCATGTGTAGAATGAGCATTATGTTTGAATGGTTAAATTTGAATTGAATCAATCCGTGTTACAACATTTATTTGTTAAAAGTTTCGTCGATTTTTCATGGAAGTGTTGATTAACTTCACGCCGATTGCAGGTTGGCTTTGTCTCATGGAGCAGAACGACATTCACGAGAATTGATGGATATAGACTTATCAGAGTTTCTTTTGAGTTACGCACCGCTGGTTATTGCCCTTCCGATTTTACTTGGATTTTCCGCATTTTTTTCCGCCAGCGAGGCTGCGTTTTTTTCGCTAAAAAATACCATCATCAATGAGCGCGCACCAAGCGACGCTGTGTTTGCAAAGATTCAATCGTTGCTTGCAACTCCGAAACGGCTTTTGGCGACGATGCTGATTGGCAATACGCTCGCAAATGCCGCGCTCGTCATAACGGCGGTCTCGTTTACTCAAAGATGGATTGAAGAAAAAGCGTTGCACCTTGAAGGAAGTGCTTTGCCGTTTGCGCTCGTGGTGGTTGCGACGGCGTTTATCATTTTAATTTTTGGAGAGATTGCGCCCAAAACCTTTGCGGCAAAGCACCCTGAATCGGTTGCGGTGCGTGCAGTGCGCGTCGTGAGTTTTTTTCAAATTCTCTTTTATCCTTTCACCGAAGCGGCGATTCAAGGCTCGAAGTTTTTGGAGTCGCTGGTGATTGAATTGAAACTCAAAGTGCGAGGCAAACAGGAATTTTCCGACGAGGAAATTCAAGCCATTGCTGAACTCGGCATTGAGCGAGCGAATTTAGAACAAACCGAAAAACGCTTGATTGATAGCGTGCTTGGCTTTCGCGAAAAGCCCGTGCGCAAAGTCATGACGCCGCGCACCGACATTATTGCCATTGATGTAGAAACTTCCATTCAAGAGGTTATCGAGTTGATTGTCAAAACGAAGCGGTCGCGCTTGCCGCTTTACGAAGAAAACCTCGACCACATTTTGGGCGTGATTTACGTCAAAGATTTGGTCAAGTATATGAACACGCGCAAAAAGTTCGATAAAGAGCAATGGCTTAAAATTGCGCGTCAGCCGATTTTCGTGCCCGAAACGCAGCACTTGGACGATGTGTTACGCGAGTTTCAAAAAACCCGCATGCACCTTGCCGTCGTGGTTGATGAATATGGCGGAACAGCAGGAATTGTAACACTCGAAGATGTCATTGAAGAAATCGTCGGCGAACTTTCACCTGCCGCCAAAACAGAAGCGCCGCTTCACAAAACCTTCAACGATGGCTCGGTTTGGTTCGATGCCAGCATTTCGCTTGAAGAAGCCAGTGAAATTTTGGGCAAGCCCATCGCGCAGTTTCAAACAGAAGACGAGCAAAGTTATGACACACTTGGCGGGTTCATCATGCATTTCACAGGCGAAATTCCTGACGAAAAACAGCGTGTGCGATATGCCGATTTAGAATTCGAGATTGAGAAACTCGATGGAAATCGGATATTGAGTGTCTTCGTGCGAAAAACTCAACCTGAACATTAACAAACCAACAAAGACAATTCAATGAAACGCATCTTCATCGTTCTGCTTCTCTTTTCGCTTCAGAGCGTTTTGGCGCAAGAGCCCGTCGACACCGCCGTCATTGCTAAACTCAAAGACGAAGGCTTAAACCGCTCGCAGGTCATGGAAATTGCCAGCATGCTCACCGATGTCTACGGACCAAGGCTCACAGGCTCAAAGCAACTTCTTCGCGCTAATGAATGGACGAAATCGCAGTTTGAAAAATGGGGGCTGAAAAACGCTCGACTCGAGGCGTGGTCGCCTTTCGGCAAAGGCTGGGAACTGAAGCGATATGCCCTGACCGCAAGAACGCCCTTCACAACTTTTCCCGTGATGTCGTTTCCGAAAGCGTGGTCGGAAGGCAAGCGCGGCAAGGGCGAAGTGATTTTTCTCGATGTTAAAGACGAAGACGATTTCAAAAAATACAAAGGCAAATTGCGTGGCAAGTTTGTGATGATTTCCGACTATGAACCGCCAAAGTTCAACGATAAGCCGATTGCCAAGCGGCACGATGCCGAATCGCTTTTGGGGCTTGCCAATGCTACCGTCGCCGCGCCGTCCAAAGAGCGGTTTCAACTTTCGCCCGAAGCCTTGAAGCGACAACAGCTCAATTACCTTCGCATGCAATTTCTCTTCGATGAAAAGCCACTCGCCGTGTTGGATTTGACCTATCGTGGCACAGCAGGTTCAATTGCGCTCTCAAATGCGTCAATGCCGGTTGCACCAAGTCAGAATTGGCGCGACCGCCCGCGTCCCTATCGAACTAAAGAAGGCACGGTGCTCACACAAATTTCGCTCAACCCCGAACACTACGGACGGCTCTATCGCTTGCTCCAAAAAAACATCAAGGTAGAATTGGAGTTGGATATGGAAGTTGAGACCTACGACGCAACCGAATGCTTCAATACCATCGCCGAAATTGAAGGCACGGATTTGAAAGATGAAATCGTTATGCTCGGCGCGCATCTGGATTCATGGCACAGCGGAACAGGCGCGACCGACAACGGCGCAGGCAGCGCCATCGTGATGGAAGCCGTGCGTCTCTTAAAAGCCATCGGTGTTCAGCCACGACGAACCATTCGCATCGGACTGTGGTCGGGCGAAGAACAAGGCTTGCTCGGCTCAGCCGCCTACGTCAAAAAGCACTTTGGCAACACGCCCGATTACCTTGCCGTTAGCGACGAAGGCAAGGGCGACGACACGCTCCGTGTAACGCGAGACTACGAAAAATTCTCTGCCTACTTCAACATCGATAACGGCGGTGGGCATATTCGCGGCATCTACCTTCAACAAAACGCAGCGTGCCGTTCTATTTTCCGTGCGTGGCTCGAGCCGTTCAAAGAGTGGAACGCCACAACCGTCTCGCTCTCCAACACGGGCGGAACTGACCACCTTTCGTTCGACGCCATCGGCTTGCCCGGCTTTCAATTCATTCAAGACCCAATGGAATACGGCACTTGGACGCACCACTCCAACATGGACACTTACGAGCGATTTGTCGAGGAAGACATGAAGCATAACGCGATTATCGTGGCAAGCTTCGTCTATCATGCCGCGATGCGCGATGAAAAATTGCCACGAAAGCCTCTTAAAGCCAAACTTGCCGTAGTGCCATAATAACTTGTTGGACGATGATTATTCGCCTTGTTCGAATGCACTTCTCGCCTGAAACCAGCGAGCGTTTCCTTGAAATTTTTGAGGAAATGAACCATCACATTCGTTCTTTTGAAGGCTGTCGTGGCTTGGAGCTCTATCGCGAAATTGACGATGCGCATTCTTTCACGACATATAGTTTTTGGGATTCGATCGAGCATTTGGAGACCTATCGCAAAAGCGACCTGTTCAAATCGACTTGGGCGAAAGTCAAACCGCTGATGCGCTCAAAGCCGAGCGCGGTTAGTTACGAGCGCATTTATCCACGAGAATCATTCCAACAAGAAACCTAAAAAATGACGGAAGCGCGATTAGATACAGAGTCTGCACGCGCACTTTTTCCAAGTGCAGAACGAGGCATTTATTTCAATCACGCGGCTGTCTCGCCCTTATCGCGCCGCGTGGTTTCTGCTATCGAAGCCTTTCTCAAAGAGCGAAGCGAGACCGATGTGGAAAATTACTTTACGACCTTGATGCCGACGCTCAACGCCTTGCGTGCGCGACTTGCGCGAATGCTACATGCCAATGTGCGAAACCTTGCCTTTGTTCCCAATACGAGTTACGGCTTGAACCTGCTCGCGCAAGGGCTTGATTGGAAGCACGGCGAGCGCGTGCTCCTTTATGAACGCGAGTTCCCGTCAAACATCCAGCCGTTTCTTGTGCTCCGAAAGCAAGGCGTTGAAGTTGACTTTTTGAAAGACCATGACGGCGAAATTCGCATCGATGAAATTGAAAAACGCATTACGCCGAAAACGCGCCTTGTGTCGCTAAGTTATGTGCAGTTTCTTTCGGGCTTTCGTTTGAACCTTGATGAACTTTCAGAAGTGTGTCGGCGAAAAAATTGCTTGCTCTCGATAGATGCGATTCAAGCCTTAGGCGCAATGCCGATTGATTGCACGAAGGTCGATTTTTTGGCGGCAGGGGCGCACAAGTGGGGCATGTCGCCAATGGGCACAGGCGTGGCGTATTTCAGCGATGACCTTTTGGCGCGGCTCAACCCTGTTTTCGTTGGTTGGCTCAGCGTTGAAGAGGCGTGGGATTTTTCCTATTACCATAAGCCACTCAAACAAGATGCTTCACGCTACGAACTTGGCACTTACAACTGGATAGGACTTGTTGGCATGAACGCCGCCTTTGAACTCTTTGAAGAAATCGGAATTGATGCCATTAGCGAAAAAATTTTATCGCTCTCGGAATACTTCTCCAACAACTTAACTAACGGCGGATTTGAATTGCTGTGCAACCCCACGCGTGCGAATCGGTCGGGAATTATCTCGGTTAAAAATCTGAACAACGCGGAAGAAGTGTTCAAAACGCTTACGGCGCGTGGCATAGAAATTTCGTTGAGAGAAAATTATTTGCGATTTTCACCTCACTTCTACAACACAAGCGATGAGTGTGATGAAGTATTTTCACAACTCAAACAATTACAGTAAATGACTCCGAAAGAAGCCGTCGTAGCCCTCATCAATGGAATGAATCTGACAAGCACGCAAATGGAAACTATGGTCAGCGAGGTCATGGATGGCAAAGCCTCTGACGCGGTTATTGCAGCAATTCTCGTCTTGCTTCGACAAAAGGGAGAAACGATTGAAGAAATTTATGGTGCCGTTAATGCCTTGTTGAGGCGAGTAGAGAAAATCGACTTGCACCCCGAAGCCATTGATACATGTGGCACAGGCGGCGACGCCAGCGGCACGTTCAACATCTCGACGGTTGCTTCCATCATTGCCAACGCAGCGGGCGTGAAAATCGCCAAACACGGCAATCGTTCCATTTCAAGTCAATGCGGCAGTGCTGATGTGCTCGAGGCATTAGGCATCAACATCAATTTGAATCCTGAACAAACGAAAGCCATTTTTGACAAAACCAGCTATGCGTTTCTTTACGCACCAAATTATCACAAAGCCATGAAGTCGGTGGCGAAAGCACGACGCGAGTTAGGCATTCGCACGATTTTTAATATGGTTGGACCGCTTGCAAATCCCGCGCTCATTACGCGCCAACTCGTCGGTGTCTACGACAAAGAACTCACAGGCATGTTTGCTCAAGTTTTGCGTCAGCGCGGCGCAGAGCATTGCCTTGTCGTCAATGGTGCAACCAAAGAGGGCATTTCGCTCGATGAACCAAACATTTGCGGCGCGACATATGTCTCCGAATTGAAAAATGCGTCCGTAACAAGCTATACCCTTCACCCAGAAGATTTCGGATTCAAACGCCGACGTTTAGAAGAATTGCAAGGCGGCAGTTTGCAAGAAAGCGTTAAAATTGTGTGGGACATTGTTGAGAATCGCGCCGATGAAGCCAAACGCGACGCCGCCGTTTATGCCAGCGGCATGGCAATTTATGTTGGCGGAAAAGCCGAGACCATGCAAGAAGGATTTGAGAAAGCCAAAGAAGTGATTGAAACCGGCAAGGCAAAAGAGGCTCTCGTGCAACTCATTGAGGCACATCGTTCCGTCACTGCATCGCCGGCAGCGTAGCCTAAGAGACGGACTCTGCTTTCGTTTCAGGCGAGCGTCCGAGAGTCGATTTAACAAACTCAGGAAAAATCACGCGTTCTAAATGCACACACTTGCCTGTTTCAGGGTCAAGTTTAATGACCATTGCGCACAGGTGCACGTCGTTTTTTGCGCATTCGTATTTGTGTGGCGTTTGGTAGATGAAGCGGTCAATCGCCGACTTGGTAACCATGCCAATCACGGAGTCGTAAGGACCGGTCATACCCACATCGGTGCAGAAGCCTGTTCCTTTTGGAAGAATACGCTCGTCGCCGCTCGGCACATGCGAGTGTGAGCCCATCACTGCCGAAACGCGTCCGTCAAGATACCACGCTAATGCAGCTTTTTCAGCAGTGGCTTCCGCGTGCATGTCGACGATGATGTATTTGACGCCCTTCATTTTTTCCAACACCCAGTCCGCCGTGCGAAATGGACAATCAATAGTGCACATAAATGTCCGACCTTGAAGGTTGAGCACGCCGATTTTCCCAAGCCCATTCGGAAGATTGTAAGTGCCAAAACCTGTGCCGTAAGTGCCCTTTGGGTAGTTGGCAGGGCGTAAGACGTTCGTTTCGTTCCGCAGAACTTCGTGAAACTTGAAATTGTCCCAAATATGATTCCCCCCTGAAATCACATCAATGCCCGCCGTGCGAAGTTGGTGCATAATTTCAAGGCTCATGCCCTTGCCGTTGTAAGCGTTCTCACCATTGCATATCGCAAAATGAATATCATATTTCTGAATGTATCCTTTGAGCATGCGCGTAACAATTTCCACGCCGGGCTGTCCGACAACATCAGCAAGAAAAAAAATGTTAATTGTTTTCGACATCGGATTAGAATCCTTTCGGTTGAAGTTCTTTCGGTGAAGATGCTGTATCGTCTCCCACGATGTTATATCGTTTGCGAATTTCCCATAAGGCTTTGGGCGTAATATCGAGAATTTTAGCGGCTTCTGTGTAATGATATTTGCAGTCGTTTAGAACGGCTTTGATGTAGGCAAGTTTAACCTCCTCGAGTGATTTGCCCATCGGCAGAGAAAACATTTTTTCAGCAGTTACAGGTAGCGTATCAGACATGGGCGTTGCAAGCCGTGCACTGTCGGCATGCTCTTCCAACAGAGCCAGTTCCTTAGCGGTTACAAAGTGATTGTTTTCCGTGAAGACGACCGCGCGCTCCATCACATTGCGAAGTTCGCGCACGTTGCCGTGCCATGGGTTTGAAAGCAAGATGTGTTTGGCATCGTCGGAAAGCCCTAAGACATGTTTTCCCATTTCCTCCGAAAACTGTTTGATGAACATCTCTGCAAGCAGAATAATATCGTTGCCCAGCGTGCGAAGTGGCGGCATCGTCAGCGAGACGACATTGATTCTGAAAAATAAATCTTGTCGAAACTTGCCTTGTTGGACCTTTTCCGTCAGTGAGGCATTGGTGGCGCAGATGAGTCGAACATTGACGGAAATCGGTTGGCTTCCGCCAATGCGCCTGAAACTGCGCGTCTCCAAAACCGTGAGCAATTTGGACTGCACTAATGGCGAGGTGGAATCAATTTCATCAAGGAAAATCGTGCCGTTGTTGGCAATTTCAAACAAGCCTTTTTTCATTTCTTTGGCATCGGTGAACGCGCCTTTTTCGTAGCCGAAAAGTTCGGCTTCAAGCAAGTTTTCAGGGAGCGCGGCGCAGTTGATTTCAACGAACTCGCCTTTGCCCGCACGCGCGGAGAGCCGATGAATCATTTCCGCTGAAACATTTTTCCCGGTGCCTGTTTCGCCCAAAATTAAAACTGTAGAATCTGTGCGAGCAATTTGCTCAATCATTCGCCGAATGCGCTCGATGGCTTCGCTGGTGCCGAAAAGCTCAGTCGAGCGAAACTGCTTGAACTTGCGTTTTAATTTTTCGTTCTCTTGCTTGTATTGCTCGGAGACGAGTTTCGTGCGTGCTTGCTCAATCGCATTGCTAATGCGCGTGCGAAGCACGGTGAAGTTTGCCGACGACGCGCCGCCTGAAATGGATTTTTCCATATAATCAAACGCGCCTGCCTTCAAGACTTCCACCGCTGATTCAACGCTTCCGTAGCCGGTCAGAACAATAATCGGCAACTGCGGATAACGCTCTTTGATAAGCCGCGTGAGTTCAAGTCCGTTCATATCGGGCATGGTGTAATCGCTTAAAATCAGGTCGGGCTTTTCCTTTGCAATATGCTCGACGGCTTCCATCGGATTGGTGAAGGTATGGACGTCGTAATCGCGTGAAAGAATTCTCTCGAGCAAAAGACAGAACGTCGCATCATCATCTACTACAAAGAGCTTATATCGTTCAGAAGGCATTTGCAATGGTGTGATGATGAGTTAGATTCGTCAAAACGCTCAATCAAGTCTGCTAAATCAATTCTGGCAACCCGCTGTCAATGCTTTGATTGAGGCGGAAGGTTGCCAGCGTCGTGAGCACTTGGCTACGAAAGTCAATCGCCGGTGCTCCTGTTTTAATCGATTCAAGAAACGCAGCGATTTCTTCTTTGTGTCCTTTGCCCCCGCCGAACTCACGCACGCGCTTCGCACCTTGCTCGGAAAGTATCACTTCTTTGAAGTTTTCCATAATGCCAATGCGATTGCCTCCAAAAATCTCGATGCGCTCTTTGGGGTAAAGTTTATCGCCGTTGCAAAGATATTGAATCACGCCGACGCTTCCGTTTTCAAAGCGAATCGTGATGTTCCAATTTTCGCGCACTTCCGACGGCACGAGTTCAGCAAAGACACGCACCGGCTCTGAACCTGTAAGGTATTGAATCGTGTCAATAAAGTGACATCCTTCACCAATCAATCTGCCGCCGCCTTCAACCAAATCTTGAGTCCAATGGTCTTTGGGCAGAAACCCTGCATTGACGCGGTAATGAACGGAAATCGGTGATTTCAAACTGCCGAAGTAACGCTTCAAGGTTTGAACAGGCTCGCTGAACCGTCGATTGAAGCCGGTCAAGAGTTGCTTATCGGATTTTTCAAACGCCTCGATAACGCGCTGTAAATCCTCTTCTGTTGTTGCCAAAGGCTTTTCAACGAAAACGTGCTTGCCCGCATTAAGGCACTTGACAACAAGGTCGGCGTGAAGGTTGTGTCGCGTGGCAATAAAAACAGTGTTGATATGCTCGTCGTTCAAAATATCGTCAACGCTCGCTGTGGCATAGCGGAAGCCGAATTTGGATTTGACATTTTCCGCCGTCAAGCCGCTTGCGGTGCAGACGCCCTCGAGCGCAACATGGTGCGATTTCAGCGCGGGAATCAAAAAGCCTTGTGCGAAACTACCTGCGCCGATAAAGCCGATGCGAATTTCCGATGATGTTTGCTTTGCACGTGTGCGACCGTTCTTTGAAACTTCTTGTTGGAGATTTGAGCCGAGTTGAAAGTCGCCGTAATCGAGCAAAATGCCGATGTATCGCTCTTTGCGCTCACCGCTGATGAGTTTATAGGCTTCTTCGCCTTGTGCAATCGGGAAAACATGCGTAGTGAGTTTCTCGAGGTTGAGCTTCTTTTCGGCGAGCAGGTGCAGAAAGGTTTGCATGTTGCGATTCTCCGTCCAGCGCACATAGCCAATCGGATAATCAATCCCCTTTTCTTCGTAGTTGGCGTCGTAGCGTCCTGCGCCGTAAGAGCGCGAGAGTTTGAACTCTAATTCCTTCATGTAGTAAGGCGTGCGCGGAAGGTTCATGCCTGTAACGCCGACCATCACCACTCTGCCCCTATCGCGCAAGACGTCGGCGGCAAATTCAACAGGTTCGTTGGACGATGTCGATGCCGTAATAATGACGGCATCAACGCCGTAGCCGTTTGTGAATGCGAGAATTTGCTCTTTGATAGTTTCTTCGGAGCGTGCGAGGGCAAGGTCGCATCCGAGTTCTTTGGCAAGTTGAATTGAGGCAGGATTAACATCAATGCCGACCACGCGACAGCCATTGGCTTTCAGCAGTTGAACGGTTAAAAGTCCAACCAATCCCAAGCCGGTTACGAGCACGGTTTCGCCGAGTGTCGGTGCGGCTTGGCGCAAGCCTTGCATGGCAATCGCGCCGAGTGTGGTGTATGCTGCATCTTTGGGCGAAACGCCTGCGGGGAGTTTAGCAACAAGGTTTTTCGGAACAACGATGATTTCTGCATGCGACGCATAGCCTGCACCTGCACACGCGACCAAGTCGCCGACGCGAATATCCGCCACGTCGCTTGCCACTTCGAGCACAACGCCTGCAGAGGAATAGCCCATTGCCGCGTCGCTATCGAGCTTATTGAGCGCGCGCTCGACGGTTTCCAGCAAGCCTTGTTCTTTGACTTGCTTCAAAACGAGTTTGACAAGGTCAGGACGAGCGCGTGCTTTTTCAAGCAGTGATTTTTTAGCGAAGTCAACTTTCGTGCGCTCCGTGCCAGCACTAATCAGGCTGTAAAGGTTACGCACCACAACCATTCCGCTTTTCAAGGTCGGAGCGGGAACAGATTTAACTTTAATCGTGCCCGAGCGCGAATTTTGAACCAACTGTTGCATGCGAGTGAGTTTGAAAATTTAGAGCGGTAAAGATACGCAAACTTGCCGCAATGTGCTTTAAGTGCGCTTACTTTCGTTTCTCATCTCGTTTTTTATCCTGCTACCGCTTCCCACTCGGCATAAAGCATTTCTAAATCGGCTTGCAGGCGGCTGTAACGCGCCGTCTTTTCTCTTGAATCTGATTGCTTGAAAAAGTCCGGCGATGCCATTTCAGATTCAAGTGATTGTTTTTCAGACTCTAACTTTTCAATTTGTTTCTCGAGTTTTTCAAGATGCTTTTTGTTTGGATTGGATTTGGGCGTTGTGGCAGTTGGTTTTGCAGGTTTGGATTGCGTTTTTTGAAGTTCTTTCTGACGTTCCCATTCGGCTTGCGTTTCGGTTTCCATTCGCTTGACGAAATCAGCATAGCCATCAAGGAATGTGCGCAGTTTGCCATTTTGGACCAACACGACTTTTTCCACCAAACTATTCAGGAAATGCCTATCGTGCGAGACGACGATGAGCGTGCCATCGTAATTATCCAACGCCTCGATGAGCATTTCTTTTGAGCGCATGTCTAAGTGGTTCGTCGGCTCGTCGAGAATGAGAAAGTTTGACGCTGTTAGGAGCATTTTCGCCAACGCTACGCGCGACTTTTCGCCACCTGAAAGCACACCGATTTTCTTATTGACGGCGTCGCCCGAAAAGAGGAAGCACCCCAAAATGTCTCGCACTTTCATGCGTGCCTCTGAATCAGGCGCAACCGACATCATCTCTTCCAAAATTGTATGCTGCTGGTTGAGCATTTCCGTTTGATGCTGTCCGAAGAAGGCAAGGCTAACATTGTGCCCAACTATGCGTTTTCCTTCAAAGTCAATTTCGTTTGAAATGATTTTGCAGAGCGTTGATTTTCCTGCGCCATTTGAGCCAACAATAGCGATTCGCTCGCCTCGCATGATTTCCAAATCAATGTTGTTTAACACAACTTTTCTCGAGTGGTCAGGCAGCGTGTAAGTTTTGCTCACCCCTTCAAGCGAAAGCACCATTTTGCCAGAGGGAGCGGCTTTGGGAAATGAAAATGCGATTTGAGATAAATCTTCTTCAGGAGCTTCTAAGCCTTGTTGAAGTTTTTCAATCATCTTCATGCGACTTTGCGCCTGCGACGCTTTTGTGGCTTTGGCTTTGAAGCGGTCGACGAATTTCTGCAAGTGCGCAATTTGCTTGAGCTTGTTTTCATATTCCGCCATTAAAATCTCGTATCGCTCCGCCTTTTGTTGTTCGTAGAAAGAGTAATTGCCCTTGTATTCTGTAATGCGTTTGAAACTGATTTCAAGCGTCTTCTTTGTGAGTTTATCGAGAAAGTAGCGGTCGTGCGAAATAATGATGTAAGCACCGTTGTAAGAAAGCAAGTAGTTTTCCAGCCATTGCAGCGAATCGATGTCGAGGTGATTTGTTGGTTCATCGAGCAAGAGCAGTGTGTTGTTTTGCAGTAGTAACTTCGTAATTAAGAGGCGCATTTGCCAACCGCCTGAAAATTCCTTGACCTTCTTGTGAAAGTCTTCTCGCGAAAAGCCCAATCCTGACAAAACTTTTTCGGCGTCAGCTTGCATGCGATAGCCACCGAGACGCTCGAACTCGTGTGTGGCATCGGTAAATTTCTCAATGAGCGCATGGTAAGCGTCGCTTTCGTGGTCAATCGGCAGCGCAAGTTCTTTTTCCATCCGCTCAATATCTTGCGAAAGTTTGAAGAGCCGCTCGTTGGCTTGCATCGCATATTGCAGAGCCGTTTTCTCATGGTCACCATCGAAGGAAATTTCTTGTGGTAGGTAGCCAATCGTGGTCGAAGATGATTTCAAGAGTTGACCAGTATAGTGAAGCGTCTGAGACGGCATTTGACCAGCAATAAATTTGAGCAGGGTAGACTTGCCTGTGCCGTTTAAGCCAACAAGCCCCACTTTTTCGTCATCACCAATCCGAAACGATGCGTCAATCAAGAGTTCTTTCGTGCCAATTGTCAGTGAAAGGTTGCGTGCTTCAAGCATATTAAGAAAGCGATTTTGAAAAGTGCGAAGATACAACAAATCTTAAAAGTATTGACATGTTATTACACTACATTGCGCATTTGGTATATTTGCCTTTTGGCAATCCAAAATGATGCTCGCCAAATAAGATGAAACGCTACTTCTTGCCACTGAAAATTTTGCTCTCGCTGGTGCTCTTGGGCGTGCTTTTTTCAAAAGTGAATCTCGATGCCGTTCTTCAAGCCTTTGTGAAGATTGACTATCGCCTTGCGTGGACTGCCATCGCGCTTGTGCCTGTGAGTTTTTTGTTGGAATCGCTCAAATGGAAGGTCTTGATTAGCCGACAAGATTCACAGACGAGTTTGTTTGACGCCCTTCAATCGGTGCTAATTGGCACAGCAGGCGCAATTACCACGCCGCTTCACATTGGCAAATACGCCGCGCAAATGTTCTTTCACGCCGAAGTGCCTCGCGCGCGCTTACTCACGCTCGTTTTCATCAACGGACAAATTCTCGGCGTTTTTACTTTGCTTTTTGGCTTAGCGTCACTCGCTTACTTTTTCCACCTTACACATCACCAAAATCTCGCTTTGGTTTTTCTTTGGCTTTTCCTTTTCGCACTGCTTTCGTTAGTAGGTTTGGTTTGGGTTTCAAAATCGCGCTTCCCGTTTCCTGAAACGTTAAATTTCTTGTTGGATTATACATCGGAAGAGTGGTGCAAAGCCTTGCTTTATGGCTTTTTGCGGCACATGGTTTCCACCGTTCAATTTTGCTTGCTCATCAATGCGTGTTTGGAAAGTATGCCGATGCCGTTTGAACAGGCGTTTGTGGCGGTCTCGTCGGTCTGGATTGCCAAAGCGCTTGTGCCATTTTTCATTGGCGATTTAGGCTTGCGCGAAGCGACGGCGGCGTATTTTATTTCTGCACTTGGCTATTCGGCGGAAGCAGGCATTGCCGCCTCGCTCCTGATTTTTACAATGAACTTGCTTGTGCCCGCCCTGATTGGACTTGCCGTTATTCCCAAACTTCGCTTTTCAACGCCGTGAGCGTTTTCTTCTTTCTTTTTCTCTTCTCGCTCTTCGTGTATGTGAGTTTTGTTGCTTGGATTTTATTCGGATTTTGGAAACTCGACTCCGCACAAACTCCAACCGTCAGCATGTCGCTGCCGACGGTTTCCGTTGTGATTGCGGCTCGCAACGAAGCGCAGTTTATCGCCACTTGCTTACAAAGCCTTTCCTTGCAAACATGTGCTCCGCTTGAAATTATCCTGATTGACGACGCCTCCGAAGATGAAACCGCGCAACTTGCACTTGCACAAAGGATTGGCTGTTTGACTTTAATTCGCAACGAAACGCCTATCGGGAAAAAACCGTCGCTCGCCAAAGGCATTGCCATCGCCAAAGGTGATGTAATTGCATGCACCGACGCCGATTGCCTCGTGCCGCCCACTTGGATTGAAGACATTAGCAAAGCCTTTTCGGATTCATCGCTTGGGTTTCTCTCGATGCCCGTTCTTTATCACGGCGAAAAAAATCTCTTTGCAAAATCTCAATCGCTCGATTTTCTCTCGCTTGTTGCGATTGGCGGCGCGCTCATTAAACTTGGAAAACCTGCCATTTGCAACGGTGCAAATATCGCTTATCGCCGCAAGTTGTTTTTTGAGACAGGCGGTTTCGGCAAAATCAAACTTGCATCGGGCGACGACGAAGCCGTTATGCGCAACATCTTCCGAGCCGGTTATCGAGTTGATTTCTTGGCATCGGAACGAACGACCGTGAAAACATTACCGGTTGCAACGATTCGCAATTTTCTCAAACAGCGAATCCGTTGGGCGTCGAAAGGCACGGCTTACGGCGATGTTTCATGGCTGTTTCTTCTTGCGCTTGCGTTGATTTATGCCTTCAACCTTGCGCTCTTCCTTGCGCCGGTGTGGGCGTGGTTTGGAGATTTATGGCGAATTGCCTTTGCTTCGTTTCTCATCAAACTCGGCGTGGATTGCTTCGCGGTTTGGCAGATGACCAAGCCGTTCAGACGAACAGACTTACGGCGTGTCTTTTTTGTGGCGGAGTTGTTGCAGATTTTTTATGTTGCGCTCACGCCGCTTTTGGCAGAACTGCTCAAACTTGGAAAGGGCTACGAATGGAAAGGCGTGAATCGAAAATAACGGTTGTCCGAAAAGTCAATCAAACACTCGACTCCGAACACGATGTACCACTGCCGCCCGAAATTGCACTTGGCATGATGTGGCAACTGACCTGTAACACATGGGCATTTATGCCCGACTCCGAACAGCCCGATGACTCGATTGAATCAAGACATCAGAGATTTTCTCGCGTGTTTAAGCACCGCACACGTTGAGTATTTTTGCAGTCATACGCGATAAAGACCAAAGTGATATTCGATGGCTAATGAAACAACTCGGAAAATCCTAAATGCAACGAGGCATGTTTTACCCAAAGCGTGTTCCAAAATTTATTGACGCGCTCTTCCCGCAATGTCTGTGGCGAAAAGCGGACGACGCGCTCTACCTTACCTTCGATGATTCACCCTCGCCTTATACGCTCGAACTGCTCGACCTTTTGGCACAGCACAACGCCAAAGCCACATTTTTCCTGATTGGCAAACAGATTGAACGCTATCCTGATTACGCCGAAGCGATTGTTCAGCAGGGGCATCGCATTGGCAATCACTCTTATTCGCACACGCGAAATTTGCAATCGCCGTTCTTCCGTGACGAAGTCATACAAACAGCGCAACTTATTGCCATGCTGAATCCGCCCGAAGTGGCGCATCCATCATTGTTTCGTTTTCCATTTGGAAGGTTTAACTTTGCTTCGCTCCGAATCTTGTCCGAATTAAACATTCAACCAATTATGTGGTCGCTTCTTACGGCGGATTTTGACGCAAGCGTTTCCGACAAAATGGTTCTGAACCTACTACGCTCGGCAATCGCCGGCGATATTGTGGTGATGCACGATAATGAGAAGTCCATCAAAAAACTGCGCGCCGTCTTGCCGATTGCGCTTGGTGAACTTTCAAGGCGTTTTTCATTTAACCTTTTGTGATATGCTTATCCTTGAACCGATTATCACTGTTCTGCAGGTTCTTGCGCTCGGAATGATTTGCATTTACGCGATTGAAACCCTCGTTTTGGTAGTCGGCATTCAGCGACGATTCCCGACGAAAACTTGGCACGAATTGCCGATGGTGAGCGTCGTTGTCGCCGCACGCAATGAAGAAAGCAACATCGCACGCTGTTTGGAATCGCTGATTCAACTTGATTATCCCAAAGAGAAACTCGACATCATTATCGCCGACGACCACAGCACCGACCGCACAGCAGAAATTATTCAAGACTACGCGCGCCGATTTCCTTTCGTGCGCTACTATGCCGTCCAAGCCTCCGACATTAAAGGCAAAGGCAATGCGATTCATCAAGCCGTGTTGATTTCAAAAGGCGAGTTTGTGCTGATGACCGATGCTGACTGCGCCGTTCAACCCACTTGGGCAAAAGAAACCATCAACTACTTCACGGACGAAACAGGTCTTGTATGCGGCATTACGACGCCACGCAGTTCGCGTCTCTTTGAAAAAGTGCAGGAGTTGAATTGGACTTACTTGCTCTCAACAGGCTCGGCGGTTGCCGCGATTGGCTATCCGATTGGCGGCATTGGTAACAATTTCAGTTTTCGCAAACGCACGTATTTAGAGGTCGGGGGCTATGCCAAAGTCCGATTCAGTGTAACCGAAGACTTCGCGCTCTTTCAAGCGATTAAAAAGACGAAATGGAAAATTGCCTATCCCGCGCTACGCGAAACGCAAAACATCACCGAGCCGGTGCAAACCGTCGCCGAACTTTACAAGCAACAAAAGCGATGGATTTTGGGCGGCACGTCGGCAGATTGGAAAAGTTGGATTACGCTTCTTGTTGGTTTCTGCACTCATCTTCTTTCCGCTCTCTCGTTTGTGATGTTTCCGATAAAAACCGCCTTGACAATGCTTGCCGTCAAATTTGGTGCTGACGCGCTCTTTTTGCTCACGCCTCTGATTCGCTTGCGTATGATGCGCCTTGCTCCGAACTTCATCTTCTTCGAGCTCTATCAATACGTGCTCATCATCTTCGTTCCGATTACATTGCTCTTCGACCGCAAAATCGTGTGGAAAGGCAGAGTCTACGGCTGATGCAGATTGAATCGACTTTTCGCATCACGCCTGCACATTGGGCGATGATGGCGCAGACCTTCATTGCGGGCACGAGTTTTTCTTTTGCGCGCGTTGCCTCTGTCGAGTTTAATCCGCTCGTTTTAGCCTTTCTCCGCCTCACGGGCTCGGCGTTGATTTTTGGCGTGCTCTTTTTTTCGCGCGGCGGATTCAATGGCAATCGTCCGACTCTCTCGGAATGGCTCAAACTTTTCGCGCTCGCCTTTGTCGGAATCACATCGGGGCAATTTCTTTTTCTGTTTGGCTTGAAATTCACCACGCCTGCAAGTAGCGCGGTGCTTTATGCCATGACGCCGCTTTGGGTGTTGCTCATTTCGGTGATGGTGAGCAAATCGGAAACGCTCACGAAGCGCAAACTTTTCGCGATTGCGATTGCTATATCGGGCGGCTTAACGGCACTTTTCGGAAGTGGCAAAACATTGGACTTTGCAGAAAACGCATGGCTTGGAAACTTCATCACGCTTGGGGCAGTGTGGTGCTGGGCGAGTTACTTAGCATTTGGCAAAAAAATTTTGGTGAAGTATGATGCCATTCAAGGCACAGCGTTGATGATGATGCTCGGCGCGCTGATGTTCTTTCCGATTGGCTTTCTGCCAACGCTCTCGTTTGAGTGGTCAGTGATTTCAGCAGGAGCGTGGTTTGGCGTGTTTTGGGTTACATTGCTTAGCTCAGTCGTTGCTTATGGATTGATTAGTTTCGCGCTCTCAAAACTTACTCCGTCGCAAATTTCAGTATTTATGAACGCGCAACCCGCGATTGCGGCAAGCGTGAGCATCTTATTTTTCGGCGAGCCTTTTTCGCTGACGCTCATCATGGGCGGCGCACTCGCCATTACAGGAATTGTGATACTCCAACAAGAACGCTAACAAGCGACCTACACGGCACACACATGCGCAGGCTTTCACACAGGCCTTACTTTTTCAACTCCTGCTCCAACTCTTGCAGTTGCTTCAAGGCTTCGTCGAATTCTCTTTTGAGCGTGTTAAATTTTTCTTCGCTTGCGTTCTTTAGCTCTTCGGCTTTCTTCTCTAATTCTTCGCGCTTGGCGTTAAGTTCTTCCATTTTCTTTTTGAGTTCTTCGGCTTGCTCTTTTCGCTCCATCGCGCGCTTTTTCATTTCTTCGAGTTGCCGCTCGACGCTTTTGTATTCCTCTTCGGCGGATTTTAGGAGTTCTTCTTTGCGCGAGGCAAGGTCTTTGATTTTTTCTACGGCTTTGCTTGCTTCTTCCTTGACGCGCTCAGCGGTCATGTCTTCTTTTTTGACGAAGGTGAAATAAACGAACAAACCAATAAACGCGATGAACAATAGCCCAATGAGTTGTTTCATTTTTTGAAAAAAAGTTTAATTGACGCTCGAATGTGCAAATTTTTCTTGAAAAGATAATCTCACCTTCAACGCCTCGACCACATTAAACGCGATTGGACAAGTCGCATACTTTTCCATCACCGATTGAAACCGATACTTGAAATGTTCGCCTTTGAGGTTCGGGAAGGTTCGGCAACAGAGCGGGCGCACTTCGTAGGCACTGCACAAATTTTCTCGAAGCATCGGGCAGGGTTTTGTGTTGAAGTAATAGGCTTCTTTGTATGGCTGAACGAATTGCGCTTTGAAGTCGTCTATCGTCATGCCTTTTGCTTGTGCGAGTGCGGGGAGTTCATGCTCGAAGGCGGCGGCGTAAAAGTTCTTGCAACAGTTTGCACACATTTTGCAGTCGATTTTGGGCTCAATCTCGTCGTTGAGCGAAGCGACAAGCGGGTCGAGCGTTGATGATGGAATTTGTCGGAGAAATTTGGCGAAGGCATGGTTCTCGCGTTCTTTTTCTTTTGCGACTGCTTTGATACGTGAGAGGTCGAGTAGCATGGCGTTAGGGTAACGGGTCTGCGCTTTTACCGATGTCTGTTTCTAAAATTGAAAATCCAACAATGTCGTTTTGTGCGGTGTGAATCATCACATCGCCGTCTATGAACTCAAGCGGCTCGAGGTCGTAACTGTGGTCGGCGTCGCGAGTTTTATCGAAAACGACATGTAAGGTGCGCTCGGTTTCGTCGTAAAATGTGTCGTAGTCTTTTCCCACAAAGGCCTGCAAGTCGGGAACTTGGCGAAGCAGATGCGCGATGAACTCGTGTAAGGTCATTTATGGAGAGGTATCTTTTTGGGATTCTTTAGATTTCTGACCTTTTGCTACTCTGATAAACAATCTTTTTCTGTTCGTGGAGACGGTCGTCTTTTCTGTCTTCAAGTTGCGTTTTTAGCAGTTCTTTTGCATACTCATAATTTCGCGTATCAGCCTTATCTTGTAATTCAACTTGCTTTATTTGAACTTCAAGTTGCTTTTTGGTTATGTCTAAAAATTTTTCAGCGACTTCAGGTTGCAGAGATGGTTTGTCGCTTGATTCTCGCTCCTGTGACATTATGCGGCGGTAATGGTATTTTATATCTGATAATTATTTCTCCGAAGCCTTGCTGACCCAACTTTGGCTTTAAAAACTCTACCGACTCGATATTCTCTTTGTCTACCTCATTCAATTTTAAGAACTCTTCAGGAGTAACTTTTTTTGTGTAAAGAGGTCTGTCGATTTTGAATCGGGTCTTTATCATAGCCTGAATTACTTTTTACTCCAATTGTTGAAAACTTAAATCATCGTATTGATTCCGGCAAAAAGTTTTTACTCAAACTGTTCAAGCATTCGCACGTCGTTTTCTAAAAGGTAGCGAATATCGGTAATGCCGTAGCGGAGCAGTGTGGTGCGTTCAATGCCCATGCCCCATGCGTAGCCCGAATATTCGTCAGGATTAATGTCGCAGTTTCGCAGCACGTTTGGGTGAACCATTCCGCACCCCAAAATCTCGAGCCAACCTGTGTGCTTACATACGCGACACCCTTTTCCGCCGCAGAGGTAGCAGGTGATGTCGACTTCCGCTGATGGCTCGGTGAAGGGAAAGAAACTCGGTCGGAATCGTAAGTTCACATCGCTTCCGAACATTTGCTTGGCGAAGGAATAAATTGTGCCTTTTAGGTCGGCAAAACTGACGCCTTTGTCGACATATAAGCCCTCGAGTTGATGAAACACGCACAAACTTCTTGCGCTGACGGCTTCGTTGCGATAAACCTTGCCGGGCATAATGAGCCGAAGTGGTGGCTTTTGCGCGAGCATGGCACGAATTTGCACGGGCGAGGTGTGAGTTCGTAGGACAACATCTCTGCCGCTGCTTTTGCGAATGAAGAATGTATCTTGCATGTCGCGTGCGGGGTGGTCGTCAGGAAAATTGAGTTTCGTGAAGTTGTAGTCGTCGAGCTCGATTTCAGGTCCGGTTGCTTCGCTGAAGCCCATTCCGAAGAAAATGCGCTTCATGTCGCCCAAGACTTTTTGAACGGGGTGTTCAGAGCCCAGAAACGGCTTTCGTCCTGGGAGTGTGAGGTCAAGCGTTGGTGTGTTGTCGCTCTGTTCTGCGAATTGGCTTTTGGCTTGCTCAAATTTTGTTTCGGCAAGTTGTTTGAGTTCATTGAGCAATTTTCCAATGTGTGGCTTTTCCTCACGCGGTATTGATTTCATCTGCTCGAAGAGCGCAGCGATCATTCCCTTTCGCACAAGGTATTTGAGCCGATAGGCTTCGAGTGATGAAGCGTCAGAAATCTGGGCAGATTCAATTTCCGCTTTGAGTTGGGCGATGGACTCTTGTATCATTGTTTTCTCTGACGAAATCAGGCGAAGCATTTTGCTGCTTGCTTCGCCTACAGATTGAATCTTTCATCGCGCATGAGTTTAAGCCAATGCGGCTTTGACAACCGCAGTGAAGGCTTCGGGATTTTTTACGGCGAGTTCAGCGAGCGACTTGCGATTGATTTCAATGTTCTTTGTTTCCATTGCTGCAATCAGTTTGGAGTAGGTCGTGCCGTTGAGACGCGCGGCTGCGTTAATGCGTGTAATCCACAAGGCGCGGAAGTTGCGCTTTTTGACGCGTCGGTCGCGATATTCATACTGAGCGGCTTTATCGACTGCGTGTTTAGCAATCGTGATAACATTTCCTCTTGCGCCCCAGAATCCTTTGGCTCTTTTCAAAACTTTTTTGCGTCGTGCGCGTGACGCAACGGCGTTTTTAGCGCGTGGCATAGTTTGAATCTCCTAAAAAATTTTTAGTGGTTGAATATACCTTTGATTAGAATTAAGCCAGCAACATTTGCTTAACAGTCGCTTTGTGTGTTGAGGCAACAAGCGTATCGTGTTGCAGGTTACGCTTGCGTTTTGCGCTCTTGTGTCCGAGGTTGTGTCTCATTCCGCTTTTTTTGCGCTTGATTTTTCCCGTTGCGGTTACTTTGAAGCGCTTTTTGGCAGAACTTACGGATTTCATCTTTGGCATAGTCGTTATCCTTCGAGTTGAATTGGTTTAAAATTTGATTAAGCCTGTTTGGTCTGCTCTTATGCGGTTGCGTTGCGTTTATCGGTTGCTTGTTGTTGCTTTTTCTTGCGTTCTTCGGCTTCGGCTTTCAGCGCCGCTTCTTCTTGAGCGCGCTCTTGCGCTTCTTTTTTCTCTAAGGCTTCGATTTTCGCTCTGTCGGGCACGTAGAAAACATAGAGGTTTTTGCCTTCTAATTTCGGCGGCGATTCTTCCCTGCCAACTATTGAGAGTCGCTCCGTCAAGCGTTTGAGAAGTTCATAGCCTTTTTCTTTGTAGACAATGGCGCGTCCGAGAAATACGACGGTGGCACGAACTTTATCGCCTTTACGTAAAAATTCTTCGGCATGATTGGCTTTGAAATCGAAGTCGTGCTTGTCGGTATTCGGGTGAAATCGAATTTCTTTGAGCGAGGACGTTTTCGTTTTTTTCTTGGCTTCTTTTTCCTTTTTCTCGATCTCGTAAAGGAACTTGCCGTAGTCGGCAATTTTGCAAACGGGCGGTTGCGCATTGGGCTGAATTTCAATCAAATCGAGTCCTAACCTTCGCGCTTCGCGCAAGGCGTCGACGGTTTTCATGACTTGCTGGTCGCCTTCGGGGAAAATAACCCGCACTTCGGGAATGCGAATTTCATCATTCGTGCGATGTGCCTTGGCATTGCGATTCTTATCGCGAGTGTCTCTCATGTCTCTCATGCTAATTGCTTCTTGGTTGATTCGATTTTGGGTTTGTTTCCAATGCGATTGCGTTCACACCAATTTTGTTCCCTCGTAGATGTCAGCCAGCAAGAGTTCAACGCCGATAGATTTCAATTCTAATTTCGCGGCCTTGTCGTCCAAGATGACATAGTCCCACTCGCGCTTTGTTTTGCGGCCAAAGTCTTCCACTTGCACTTTTTCCGTTGAGACCAAGACATATTCCTCGAGCGACGGCAGTGTTTGATACTCTGCAAACTTTTCGCCTCTGTCCACATTCATCGTAGATTTTGACGAGACTTCAAACAAACATACCACGTTGTTCAGAACATCGCTTTCAAAATCCAAATTCTCCATCGGCACAACCGAGACATCAGCATATCGCAAATTTCCAACTGTGTCAATATCGATTTTCACACCGCTCGGTAAGGCGCGATAAGGCTTACCTTTGAGAGCTATGCTGAGCACAACAATCAAATTTCCAACGATAATTTCGTGAATGATTTTTGGCATATCGCGCTTGACTAACTCGCCATTGACAAATTCATATCGCTGTTCGGAACTGCGCTCAAACTCTAAATAAGCTTCTCGCGTCATCTTCTTTGCTAAAACTTGCATTACCGGTTTTCTCCTTACATGTTTGTTCGTTCATAAATCTCGGCTAATGTCATCTCAACTCCTATCCCACGAAGTTGCAATTTGTCAGATTTGTTTTGCAAAACTTGATATGTCCACTCCGTCCGATTGTTTCGATGATAAACTTCCACTTGCACTTTTTCCGTTGAGACCAAGACATATTCCTCGAGCGACGGCAGTGTTTGATACTCTGCAAACTTTTCGCCTCTGTCTACATTTGCCGTCGACTCGGACAAAATTTCAAATAGAACTGTTGCATCGTTGGTAATATCGTCCTCAACAAACGATGCTTCACCACGAATAACAGAGACATCGGCAAAGCGATAATTGCCAAGCGCATCTATCGCGATTTTCAAGTTGCTGGCATACACATTCCACTCTGTTCCACGAAGTTTTGGAAATAAAATTGCGGTTATGGTTGCGACCAATAACTCATGAATCCGTTTCGCCACTTCCACTTCTACGAGTTCACCATTGACAAATTCATATCGCTGTTCGGAACTGCGCTCAAACTCTAAGTAGGCTTCTCGCGTCATCTTTTTTGCCAATACCTGCGTCATTTCATCGCCTCACTTTTTCAACGCAATTTCTTCTTTGAGCATCGCTATCACTTCATCGAGCGGCTTTACGCCTTTGTCGCCTTCTTTGTGCTTGCGCACGGCGACACTTTTCGCCTCGCGTTCTTTTTCGCCAATGACAAACATATACGGAATTTTCTTCAACTCCGCATCACGGATTTTCTTGCCAATTTTCTCGTTGCGTTCATCGAGTTCGGCACGAATTCTTTCGCCTTTTAACTTCGCCACCACTTCTGCGGCATAGTCATTGACGGCATCGACAATCGGCAACACGGACACTTGCACCGGCGAGAGCCACAGCGGAAAATTGCCTGCACAGTTTTCAATGAGCACGCCGATGAATCGCTCCATTGAGCCAAACGGCGCGCGATGAATAATCACAGGGCGATGCGCTTTGTTATCACTTCCTGTGTAGGTAAGGTTGAAGCGTTCTGCCATCACGTAATCGACCTGCACCGTGCCAAGTTGCCATTTGCGCCCAATCGCATCTTTGACGATGAAGTCGATTTTCGGTCCGTAAAAACTTGCTTCACCAATGCCGATGAAGTAGTTGAGGTTCATCTTTTCAGCGGCGGTGCGCACATCGTTTTCGGCTTGTTCCCAGAGTTCGTCAGTCCCGCCGTATTTGGTTTTGTTCGCTTTATCGCGGAACGAGAGGCGCGTTTGCACATCTTTGAAGCCAAGCGTCGAGAAAACCAGTTGCGTCAGTTCAATGACATTGCAAAGTTCCTCTTGCAGTTGGTCTTGCCTGCAATAAATGTGCGAATCGTCTTGTGTGAATCCGCGTGCGCGCGTCAATCCATTCAGTTCGCCTGATTGCTCATAGCGATAGACCGTGCCAAACTCCGCCAAGCGAATGGGCAAATCGCGATAACTGCGCGGCTTTGCATCATAAATTTGATGATGATGCGGGCAGTTCATCGGCTTCAAAAGGTATTGTTCTTCTTTGCCTGTCTCGTCGGTGAAAGTAACCGGTGGGAACTGCGAATCTTTGTAATACGGATAATGCCCTGACGTTTTGTAGAGTTCAAGGCTACCGATATGCGGCGTATAAACGGCTTGGTAGCCGCGCTTGAACTGTTCGTCTTTCAAAAAGTTCTCGAGCTCTTGCCTTAGCGTTGCGCCTTTGGGAAGCCAAATCGGCAAGCCGCTTCCGACTTTCGGCGAAATTAGAAAGAGTTCTAACTCTTGTCCGATTTTTCGGTGGTCGCGTTTGCGGGCTTCTTCGAGTTGCGCAAAGTGTTGCTTGAGCAATTTTTCTGACGGGAACGAAATGCCGTAAATGCGTTGCATTTGTTCACGGCTCGAGTCGCCTCGCCAATACGACGCGGAGATGTTGGTCAAACGCACTGCTTTGAGTTTCGATGTTCGTGGCAAATGCGGACCGGTGCACAGGTCTGTGAACTCGCCTTGGTGATAAATGGAAACCACAGGCTCGTTGATGCTTTGCAGAATCTCGACTTTATAGGGGTCGTGGCGTTTGGTTTTGAAGTATTCAACGGCTTCGTCGTGGCTTAATTCTTCGCGCACGATAGGCAAATCGCGTTTGGCAATTTCCATCATTCGCGCTTCGATTTTGCGCAAATCTTCTTCGGTGAATCGATGCTCGGACGAGATGTCGTAATAAAAGCCGTTTTCGGTTGCTGGACCTGCGCCGAACTTTGTTCCGGGAAAAAGTTCTTCGATGGCTTGTGCCATCAAGTGGCTTGAACTGTGCCAATAGAGATTGCGCCCTTCATCAGAATCGAAGGTGATAATTTCAATCGTAGCATCTTCTTCAATTGGCAAGTTCAAATCTCGCAATTTGCCATTGACTTTAATGCCGAGCGCATCCTCGAAAAGCCGATTTCCGATAGATTTTGCCACGTCGTTTCCAGTCGTGCCTTTTGGGTATTGACGCACGGAGCCATCGGGCAAAGTCAGTGAAATTTGCTCTGTCAAGAGTTGTGTATCAGACATTCTGTCGTTCCTTTCTAAACCGTGCCTGCGAGGGCAATCAGTTCCAAATCGGTTGTGAATGGTGATATGTAGCGATTGACCTTGCGTCAATCCCTGCGCGCCGAAAGCCTTACGAACTAGCAGAGGAAGTTCGCCGTAGCGCTAAGGGAAGGCATGGCTTTCAAGCCGCCTTCATCGTTTCAATTTTAAAGACCGCTCGACTTGGTGGCTACTTTTGGTTAGTTCATCAATCATCAGGAGAGCCTGACCCTGCACTTTCACTTCGGAAAGATATGATTGGTGAAGATTTTCGGCGAGTGCTTGTCTTTCGCCTATAACTCTGAATGCGAAGTTTTTCTTACTCAGCTGCTTCAGCTTCGACTTCGAGATTCAATTTCGCAACCACATCGGAATACAGTTTTATCGTAACCTCATGTTTGCCAACTTGTTTAATCGGCGGGTCAATCGTGATTTGCTTGCGGTCGACTTCAAAGCCTTTTGCTTTCAAGCCATCGGCAATCATTTGCGTGGTTACTGTGCCGTAGAGTCGACCTTCTTCTCCTGCTTTTACTTTCACATTCAGCAGAAGTCGTTCAAGCGATTCTGCCAGTTCTCGTGCTGCTTTGCGCTCACGCTCGATTTTGAAGGCTTTTTGCTTCTTTTCAGTTTCAATGGCTTTGAGCATGCTATCGGTAGCACGAACGGCAAGTCCTTTTGGAATTAAGTAATTTCGGGCGTATCCGTCTTTAACGGTAAGAATGTCTCCGATTTCGCCGAGTTTTTCGACCTCTTTTTTCAAAATGATTTTCATGGTGCAAAGTCCATTAAGTTAGTTAGCGAATTTCTTCGGAAACAAATGGAATAATTGCTAAGTGCCGCGCCCATTTGATAGACTTTGTGAGCAGGTTTTGCTCTTTTGCAGAAAGCCCAGTGATGCGGCGTGGAATAATTTTTCCTTGTTCGTTGATAAATCGGCGCAATTTACGGTCATCTCGATAATCAAAGAACGCGATTTGATTTTTCGGCACTTTGCGCTGCTTTTTTGCTTGTTGCGCGCGCGAGGATTGCTTTCCCTTCGAGTTGGTGTTACGTTGTTCTGCCATTATTTCGACAAACTGATTGGAAGTATTGGTATGAGCAAGGGCGGGCATTACCCGCCCATGTTAGCGTTGATGAAATTACTGTCCGTTGCTCGAGACTTCTCCGTCCGCCGCTAGATACTTATACTCATACAAATCTTTGCTGTTGACGTTAGCATCGTCGTTGACTTCTTCCACCACGCTGACATCGTCGTCATTGCGTCGACGCTTGTTGAGAAACTGAATTCGGCGAGCTTTGATTTCAACAACGGTGCGTGTTGTGCCGTCTTGCAGTTTCCACGTGCGGCTTTGGAGTTCGCCATCGACCAGAACGGCACTGCTCTTGTGCAAGTTGTCGCGACACGATTCTGCCAACTTGTTCCACGCCACAATTCCGACGTAGCAGACATCTTCCTGCCACTCGTTGTTGCTGTCGCGGAATCGGCGATTGCACGCGATTGTGAAGTTCACCACTGGCGTTCCCGTCGTGGTTTGTCTGAAGATCGGGTCTTTTGTCAGGTTACCTGCAATGACCACGCTGTTAATTTCTGGCATCTTTAAATCTGCCATATCATATCCTCCAAGAATAAAAGGTTTTCAAGCTATCTATGGTATCAGAAGAAAAAGCAAATTCCGAGGTTACACTCAGTTGCATTGTCGCATATCGCGCTTATGCTTTTTCAGATTCCGATTGCGCCGATGGCAATGCCTGCGCCGTGCCGTATTTAGCGACGCGCTCTCGAATCTCAAGCAACCGCTTATCTAAAACGATGGTCAGGTAACGAATGATTTGTTCATTAAGGCGATATTGACGCTCTAATTCAGCAATCGCCGTAGGGGGTGCAGTGAACTCAATGTGCGCGTAATATCCGATGGTTGATTTGCCGATTTTGTAGGCGAGTTTCTTGCGACCAGGCTCAAGAATGTTCTTGATGCTGCCTCCAAGAGAAGTTAGTATGGATTTGACTTTTTCAATCATGGCTTGCACGGCGTCATCATCTAAGTTGCCGTCAATTACGACTGTCGTCTCGTAGAGCTTGTTCTCCATTTTGTTTCAGATATTTGATGATTATGGCTGATTTTGGTTCTCCCAAACCTACCCGAAAATAGGCTTCACAAAGTTTATCTCCGTAGGTTTTCGGAACTAAAACCACCGCAACACATTTGCCGACTAATTTTGCCAACTATATTGTTGCGGAATCATAAAAAGGACTGCAAAAATAGAGTTCCAGTTCCGTATTTCCAAATGTTGTTTTAATTTTTCTTTATCCCGACGATTGAACTTAGCTCACTTTCTATGACCAAGAAAATAGCAGTTATCGGCGTAGGCAATTTTGGCGCACATTTATGCAAGACCTTAGCGCGTCGCGGCGTAGAAGTGATGGCGATTGACAGCGATATGAACAACTTAGATGCCGTCAAAGATAAAGTTACCTTCACGGTTCGATTGGACTCCACCGAAGAAGCAGCCTTGACAGCACAGGGCATTACTGATTTTGACGTTGTTATTGTTGGAATCGGAGACGATTTTGAAGCAGCTTTGCTTACGGTTGCTGCGCTCCAAAATCTCGGCGTCAAGCGTATCATCGCCCGTGCCACTACCATCACGCACGAGCGTATCCTTCGGCACTTAGGCATTGAGGAAGTCATCTCCCCTGCGGTTGAAGCAGCAGAACGTTTAGCGGATAGTTTGCTCTATCGTGGCGTGATTGATTCACTCGAGCTTTCTTCAGACTACTCGATTGTGGAAGTTAATGTTCCTGACCATTTCGTTGGGAAAACGGTCGGCGAGTTGGAGCTTCGTGAACGATTTGGGGTTAATCTCATCACCATTAAACGCATTGAGCGAGAGGCTCGCACATTCGGCTTACGCTCGAAAACCGTTGAAAAAATTTTGGGGATTCCAACGCCAGATATGGTGGTTAAAAAGGGCGATATTTTAGTGCTTTTTGCTCAGAAAAACGCAATTAATAAACTCTGTAATGCCGAGTAATTTGCATCACCTTTTCAAGGACGATTGCCTTCTCGCTCACGAGCACGATCGAGTGCCTCAGTAATATCGCGCAGAAAATCACGCTCAAAGAGAATCAAGTCCGCCACTTGTCGCGCC
The DNA here is from genome assembly GCA_046292465.1 of Chloroherpetonaceae bacterium. GTDB lineage: Bacteria > Bacteroidota > Chlorobiia > Chlorobiales > Thermochlorobacteraceae > JANWWM01. The sequence continues at coordinate 18,456 of JBKBRB010000015.1, read as the reverse complement.
GATAACACTTGCCGAAACTCATCAAGGTATTTCGGCAACACATCGTTGACATTTTTCCGCTCTGCAATCACAGATTTGATTTCTCCATCGAGGTCTTTTTCGCTTGCATTGGATTGATGCAGTTCTTGCAGGCGCGAAAGTCGCTTTTGAAGATTTTGAACGGCGTCTGTGAGTTCGTCTTGATAGCGATTGTATCGCGGAAAGAACTTCATCGACTGCTCCTCCGACAGGTTCAACCGCTCGGTGAGTTTCCACATTTGCAGCTGCTTGATGCGCTTGGCAAGTTGCTCACGCGACATGCGCTGTCCCAATTGCTCGACGCGTTGCGGACGTCGGTCTTGAAATCCTCCGTCGCGCTCCACCGGACGATTTTGCGCCAACAAGGTCTCGGCACAAACCGTTACAATCACGATTAAAATGACATTCAGCGGTTTCATGTTTCTCTCCTCCCATGCTTACAGTGATTTGAAAAGCGATTCAACTTCATCTTCCGTAAGCACTTTGTAAGTTTGTTTTCTTGTTGGAACTCTGCTTTCCAACATGCTCAATACTTCTTCTGCTTCATGCACCTCAACTTGCGAAACAATCGTTTCAGGCGTTATGCCCATTGCGAAATGACTCGTTGCGATGAGCGTTACCGTCTGCTCCTCGATTTGCGTGTTGCTTTTTGCAAGTTTGTTCTGACGCATACTGTCGTCCAATTCTGCTACAAAGATGATAAGCACGAGCGCAAGGGCAACCCCGACCACGCCGCCCGCCCACTGCCAACGCGGCACTTCAACGAGCGACGCTAAATCCGATTTCAAGACTTCCCACCATGTTGTTTTTTTCGGTGCGACGCGCGCCAGCACTCGTTCAGAGAGCGTTTCAAAATACGCTTGGCTTGGTGCCTCAAAGGCACGATTGAGCGCAGGCGTCGTTTCCTCGATGAGCGATTTCATCTCGAGATACTCAGCGCGAAACGCCGCATCAGATTCAATCAGCCGCTCAATCTCCTTTGCCACGCTGGGCGACGATTTGCCCAAGATGAAATCTGGCAGTTCGTATCGATAGTCGTCGTAGGTCATGGTTCGTTTTTCAAGGCTCGTTTCAAATACTCACTTACTTTTTTGAAGGCGTGAAAGTAGTTGGCTTTCAGCCCGCCAACGCTTCCGCCGACGATGTTGGCAATTTCCTCAAATGTGAGTTCGTCATAGTAGCGCATCACAAACACGGCGCGCTGCTTTTCAGGAAGCGAAGCGATTGCCGCCTCGATGGCTTGCCGCTCTTCGGCGCGCTCTAATTCTTCATCAGGTCTTTTGCTATCGCCTTTCATGATAGCACTATCGGCTTCGAGCGCGTCGAGCGATTCGGTGTGTCGCACGGCTTTTGCGCGCAAGAAGTTCAAACTTTCGTTCGTGGCAATTTTATATGCCCAAGTCGAGAACTGCGCTTCTTCCTGAAAGTTTGGCAACGCGCGAAAAATTTTAAGGAACACGGTTTGCGTTACATCGTCGGCGTCGTCATGCGTGTTGAGCAGACGCCTGCAAACCCAGTAAATCGGCTCGCGGTGTCGGCGCAAGAGTTCGGCAAAGGCTTTTTCTTTTTGTGCTGCCGTGCCGCTCTTGAATTCCGCAATGAGTTCGCCATCGGTTTTTTCAGAGTTCATTTGCGCATTCGTGAGGCGTCTCAATTAGCACTGTTTTCGCACCTTACACTGTGTTAGACAGTTCAGACTCAAGAAGGTTTAATCGGATTTAGGATTTTGGCGGGTCATCTTCGAGCACGCCGCCGTGCAAGCGAATGTGCGGATTATGCGACTCCGATGTGCGCTCGACCCAGATGTCTTTACCTTCCTTTCGCGCTTCTTCATTTTGCAAAACATGCACACGATTTTTAGCCAAAGCAATCACCTCGCGCGCGAACGCAAGGTTGTGTTTATCGGCTTCGGTTGCGGTTTCATCGCGCACTTTTGAGGCAAGGCTTTCGCATTTTTCAAGTAGCACTTCGGCGATGGTCATCAGTTCAAGAGAATTTTCACTTTGCATGGTGTTCGCTTTGGTTTGAGTTTTTTGGGGTGCTGAATTGCAATTTACGATTTAATTCAGGTCAATACCTTCTTTGTGGGTATTTCAGCCACATCATTTCCCAATACAAAACTTGGCAAAAATGTTGTTGAGAATATCGTCGGTCGAGACTTTTCCAGTAATCGTTCCGATATGATGTAGCGCGTTGCGCAAATCGGACGCCACAAGTTCGGTCGGCGCATGGTGCGCCACTTGCGCCTCGGCTTCTGCTAAACTTTGAAGCGCGTTGCGAATCGCCTCGTAGTGGCGAAGGTTGGTGAGCATGATGCTCCCTTCGGAAAGTTTTTCTGCACCGACAGCAAGCGACTTCATTGCTGTTTTCAACTCTGAAATTCCCTCGCGCGTCAGTGCTGAAATTTTCACCGCTTCGGCATCTCTTATCGTTACTTCCGCTTCGGGTTTTCTATCGCACTTATTGAGCACGAGCAAGAATTTCGCCTCCGACTGTTTTTCTTTGAGCACCTGAATCTCCTTGATTTCATTAGGGTCTACAGGCTTTGAGGCGTCGAGAAGATAGAGAATCAGGTCGGCTTCTTCGATTTTTTCGTAACTACGCCGAATGCCTTCGCTCTCGATTTGGTCGCCCGTTGTGCGAAGCCCAGCCGTATCGATGAGTTTGAACAAGACGCCGTCGATGACGAAACTTTCCTCGATGTAGTCGCGCGTGGTGCCGGCAATGTCGCTCACAATGGCGCGTTCTTTTCCGAGCAGTGCGTTCAGCAAAGTGGATTTGCCCGCGTTTGGTCTGCCAACGATGGCGGTTCGCACGCCTTCTTGCACGAGTTTTCCGAATTTGAACGAATCGGCAAGTTCCGTCAGCGTTTTTTTTAGTTCGCGCATTTTGGCTTTCAGGTCGTCGCGGCTTTGAAACTCGACATCTTCTTCGCCGAAGTCGAGCTCGAGCTCGAGCATTGAGCAGGCATTGAGCAGGTCTTCGCGCAGGGTTGATAGTTTTCTCGAAAGGTCGCCTTTGAGGTGAGAGAGCGCAGAGCGATAAGCGGCGTTGGTTTTGGCGTGAATCATTTCGCCAATGGCTTCGGCTTGAATAAGGTCTATTCGTCCGTTGAGAAAGGCGCGGCGCGTAAATTCGCCTGCTTCTGCCAATCGGCAACCCGCCTCGAGCAAGGTTTCAAGAACGGTTTGCGTTACGATGACGCCACCATGACAATTAAACTCGACCGAATCTTCCATCGTGAAAGAGCGCGGCGACTTATAAACGATTGCCATGACTTCATCGACCATTTCGCCGTTGGCGTTAATAATTCGTCCGTAATGCGCCGTGTGAGAGTCGGCTCTTTGAAACGAGAATGATTTATCGCCTGCCTTTCGGAAGACTTTATCGGCAATTTCCAGCACGCCCTTGCCACTCATACGCACGATTGAAATAGCACTTTCGCCCACGGCGGTTGCAATCGCGGCAATTGGCTCTTGTTGAAGAATGTTCATTGTGAATTTGAAACCTGATTTAATCGTCCATAGCGACTTCGCCCGCCCCGAGAGAATTTCGGAACGTATTGAAAAGCCCTTATATTCATCATGAAAATAGTTTTCTACAACCACTAACCACAACGGAGGACACTGCTATGGCAGCAGCCGTGAAAAAGCGTGCGAAGAACAAGTACGATATTATCGAGAACTTGTGCATCGCATGCGGATTCTGTTTAGACCAATGTCCGCCCAAAGTTAACGCCATTGGCGTGAAACTTTACGGCGACGTGCAAGAAGGCGGGTTCCGATACTATATCGACCAAAAAGCCTGCATTTCTTGCCAACTTTGTTTTGATGCTGATGCGTGCCCTTCTGGCGCGCTCATCGAGGTTCGCCCCGAAGGTGATATACTCGACTTCCGCTTCACGCCTGAAAAGCGGCTTGAACTTTACGACAAGCCCTTCTTTGCGCGATAAGCCAACATCAAGCGAAAAGCAAAACGGACGCTCTGACAGCGTCCGTTTGTGTTTTATGCCGATTTCGGAGTCGCCCCGCTAAATTTACTTCACCAAAAACATTTTTCTCGTTTGCGTAAAGTCTTGCGTTTCTAATCGGTAGAAATAAACGCCGCTTGAAAGTGCGGTTGCGTTGAACTCGGCGCGGTATCGTCCTGCGTTTTGACGTGCATTCACAAGGGTTGCGACTTCGCGCCCCAAAACATCAAAGACGCGCAACTTCACTTCGCTTGGCGTGGCAAGTTCGTATTGAATCGTGGTTGTTGGATTGAACGGGTTCGGATAGTTTTGTTCCAACGCAAATTGATAGGGCTTATTCGGCTCTGCATTGGTCGAGAGCGTGCCTTGTGTGAGCGAAATATCGTCGATAAGCCAGCCGAATCCGCCTCCGGTTGCGCCGCTTAGCAGTCGGAAGCGTGTTACAATCGTGTCGGTATTGAAGGCGGAAAGCGGAATAATTTTTTCAAACCACACATTTTGCCCCGCCGTCCATTCGGGGTGCGTGTTGCGCGAAAGGGTTAAGACAGGCGACCATGTTGCACCGCGATTCCTTGAAATTTCCACCACGCCTGAATCATCTGCGCCTGAACGGCAAATCGTCCAGAAGCGCAACGCTCCGCCGTTGAGCAGTCGCGTTTGCGGAATGTAGGCGGAGGCATCGAGGTTTGCGCCGTAGTTCAGCGCGCCAAACGACCAAGTGCTTTGATAGGCTAACGTATTCGTGCTATCCCACGCAAAATCTTCCACGACGCTTTGGCGACTTGTTTCAAAGGTTTCGGTGTAGTTCGCATTTCGAATGATGCCGCCACGAACAACGGGCGTAGAGCGCGGCTCACCTACGGCATTCACATTTTGTGGTGCATCGCCAATAAACTGTGCAATGTAGCTGTAGTTTGGAACTGGGCGACGAGGCGGTGTATCGGTGAATGTAAAACTTCTCCCTGTATCCGTTGTTGAAAGATTCAGTTCTACAATCAAGTTTTGTGGCTGTGGGGTCAGACGGTAAAGACGCAGTCTGCTCAAATTGTGGAGCGTGGTGCCGTCGTCGTGAAGGGTTGGCGCAGTGAGGCGCACTACAACGGTGCTTTCATTGCTTCGTGCATCTATCGCTGGTGCTGCGGCTGGTCGGGGCGAGCCGCCGACCGTAACCGTTCTTGCAACAGGGAAGCCTGAATCTTCTAAATCGGGGTTGTGTGCATAGATGATGTAATTCACAGTCGAATACTGCGTCAACCCTGTATCGCTAAATGTGATGGTTTGATTTGGTTGCGCATTTGAGAATGCTGTAATAAGTTGATTGTTGCGGAAGAGCAAAATTTCAAGGTTGCTAATTGTGCCACCGCCAACAGTGATGGCAGGATTTGTCCATTGCAGTTGAACGGACGTTGGCGTTTGGAAGTCGCTTGTTACTCGCACGTTTTTGACTTCTTCGACTTTGGTTACTTGCCAGCCCATAATGCCAAGGGCTTTCCAGTCGGCGAATTTGAGCGTGTCGCGTACACCTGAGGCGAGGTTCGGGTCCATGATGCCGATTTTACGTTCGGGAAGCGGCACGTTGGTGCGCTGTGCGTCGTCGCGCCAGTGCGAGGCTTGCTGACCGTCGCCGCCGGTGCGGTCGCCGCGTGCGGTGGAGACTTCCCATTCGCGCGTGCCGTCCCAAAAAACTTGGTCGCCACCGTTTGGACTTGGTCCGGGCGTGTTGACACGTTGCGCTGTGTTGAATGTTTGCAAATCGGTTACCACACCGGGACGGAATCGAAAGAAATCCCACGTGCGCATGAAGTTCGTGTTTGCTCCAATGACCGAGACGAATCCTAACGCATGACCGATTTCGTGAACGGCAACGGCATCGAAGTCGGTTTGTCCGGGCGAAATACCGTTGCTTGGGTCAAGGTCGAATGGGAAATTGGAATTAAATCCAATGCTGGGCACGGTGCTTAGTTGATTTCCGTTAGCGTTCAAAATGCCGAGGGCTTGAAGGTTGGGCGTTGTGCCAGAGGGCAATGGGTTTGCCGCGCCTGCGGTGTTCGGAACAGGTTGCGGAATGGCATTGTAAATCGGCGCGTAGCCCGGCGCACGCGCAATGAGCGAATCAGCAAAGCGACGCACCGTGTAGCCTGAAAGCGATATCACCGCCGAACTCGTTGAACCTAACACGCCCGGACCCCAAGGCGAGCCGAACCGTGTTGGACCGTAGTCGACATCAATCACTACCGTAATCGGATTGGCAAGGAAATTTTCTAATCGCTCGGCGGCGGCTTCGAAGGCGGCAACCGCATCAGGAAACTGCAAGAGTTGTGGCGTGCCGCGCAAAATAATGTCAAGCCCTTGTCCTTCTGTGCGTCTTCCGATGGTGTTTTGCAAGACAATCATTCCGACTTTTGCTTTCGCTTCTTCAAGGGCTTTTGCTTCTTGCGCAGAGCGCGTGAATTGGCGACACGAGGAATTTCCATTTTCGTCAATGAAGCGCACAAACTCGACGTGCTCAATTTCACCGATAGATTCTTGTAACACGCTTTGCGCCGACGCCATTTGCGTTAAGAACAATTGCGGCAGAAATAAAAACAGGAGCAGAAACAGGTTTCCTTGTGATTTCATATTGTTCTTTCCTTTGTTGATTTTGTTAATGTGTTTCGCCGCAACATGCGTGGCGCGCGAACAAAAAATGTAATTAAAAAATGTTCGAACGCCTAAAAATAATTCCCGACGGTGGCTATCCTTCTTCTGAAAGGGCTTTGAGTTTGAAACTTTGGCGATGAATCGCGCATCGTCCGTATCGCTTGATGGCATCGATGTGTTCGCGCGTGGCGTAGCCGACATGATTAGCGAAGCCGTATTGCGGATAGTCGGCGTCCAACAACTTCATTAACTTATCGCGGTAGTCCTTCGCCAAAATTGAGGCGGCGGCGATTGAGAACACTTTTGAATCGCCTTTAACGACGGTTTCAAAAGCAATCGGCAGCACCGGCTTGAAGTGGTTGCCATCGATGAAAAGAAAATCGGGCAGAGGCGAAAGCGATTCTACCGCTCGATTCATGGCTTGCATTGTGGCGTTGAAGATGTTGAGTTTATCAATTTCGCTTGGTGAGACTTCGGCAATCGCGTAACATTGTGCCGCTTCTTTAATCGCATCAGCGAGTTCTTCGCGCAAGGCAGGCACAAGTTGTTTGGAGTCATTGACCTTTTGTAAAATGCCTTTCGGCTTGTAGCCACGCTCAAACACCACTGCGGCGGCAACGACTGCACCCGCCAAACATCCGCGTCCAACTTCGTCGACGCCCGCAATGCGCGAATAGACGCGCCAATACGGCTGTTCAAACGCTGTTTCCATTTTCCAAATTGAAATGACGATTTTTCTTTGTGAAGCGCGAAAACATCTCTAACTTGCTAAGCCAATAACGACTGGCATACAACTGCAAATCTCACGCAGTTCATGCGTTTCCTTCAAAACAGTCTTAACATTTGCCAACGCTAAACAGAACTTGACAGATGACTTCACCAACACTTTACACGAAAGACATCGCCCCTGAACTTGTGCATCAAATCCTTTCCAAATCTATGATGGTTGATGGGTTGGATATGATTTTAGACCTTCGCAAGAGTAGTGGCGCATATCTTTACGATGCCGTTTCCAAGCGTAAATTATTAGACTTTTTCACATTCGTTGCCTCTGCCCCTGTCGGAGCAAATCACCCTGCAATTTGGAACGATAAAGCCTTTCTCGACAAATTGCTTTATGCGGCGATTGTGAATCCTTCCAACTCCGACATTTATTCCGTTGAAATGGCAGAGTTCGTCGAGACCTTTCGCCAACTTGCCATGCCGAAAGGGATGAAATACACCTTTTGGATTGCAGGCGGCGCGCTCGCCGTTGAAAATGCTATCAAAGCCGCCTTCGATTGGAAGGTCAAGAAAAATTTCAAGAAAGGCTACACAACCGAGAAAGGTCATCAAGTCATTCACTTCAAACAAGCCTTTCACGGACGAAGCGGCTACACGCTTTCTATGACCAATACCGACCCGGCAAAAACCGACCTCTTTCCAAAATTTAATTGGCCTCGAATTACGAACCCAAAAATTACCTTCCCGCTCAACGAGCAACACCTTGCCGAAGTTGAAAAACTTGAAGCCCAAGCCATCGCTGAAATCAAGCAAGCCTTCTACGAAAACAAAGATGATATTGCGGCAATTTTGATTGAGCCAATTCAAGGGGAAGGCGGCGACAATCACTTCCGCCCGGAATTTCTCAAAGCCTTGCGCCTGCTTTCGCTTGAAAATGACGCGATGCTGATTTTTGATGAAGTGCAAACAGGCTTGGGGCTGACAGGCACAATGTGGGCGGCAGAACAAGTCCTGAACAACGGCAACCCGTGTGCGGTTGGCGATACGACCTGCAAATCGCTCGGTCGTTGCGTCGGCGATGAACTTTGTTTGCCCGATATGATTGCTTTCGGCAAAAAAACGCAAGTCTGCGGCTTTATGTCGACAACACGCATCGACGAAATTGAAGACAACGTCTTCCACGTGCCAAGCCGAATCAACTCGACTTGGGGCGGCAATTTGGTTGATATGCTTCGCTCGAAAAAATATATTGAGATTATCGAACAAGATAAGTTACTGACAAATGCCAAAAACATTGGCGCGTTTTTACTCACAAAAATTCAGTTGCTTGTCGAGGAGTTCAAGGGCACGGTTTCTAATCCGCGCGGCAGAGGCTTGATGTGTGCCTTCGATTTGCCCGATAAAGCCACTCGCAACAAGTTCATTTCCGAAGTGATGAAGCAAGGCGTGGTGATGCTCGGCTGTGGCGAACGAACTGTCCGATTCCGCCCACCGCTCACGCTCTCGCTTGCCGAAGCAGAAGACGGCATGGCTCTTGTGCGCAACGCTATTAAAGCCATTCTGTAACATCACTTGTTCGACTTTTTTTGAGAAGCAATCTCACTTTGAGGTTGCTTCTTTGCTTTTTGCGCGATAAAGAAAAAATTGAAGTACCCACAGCACAATCATTGAAATCAGCATGGCAATCGCCGCGCCCATTTCGGCGTAGTTTGGAATGAGCACAAAGTTCATTACGAGATTTGAAGTCGCGAACACAAGTGCCACGCGCAAGAGCACATCGCCCATGCCCTTTGCGGCGAAAAAATAATTGTAGGGCTTTGAAAGCCCGTTGAGAAGCGTCGCTAAAAGAAGTGGATAGAGAAGAAACGTATGCTCTTGATACTTTGGAAAAACCCATTCAAAAATCCCTTGCCCTACTACAAGATACATCGCGCTAATCGCAAGGAGTACGAAAGCATTGGCTTTGATAAGCGATGCGGGAATCACTTCCAACGAAGAAAGTTTTTTGAACCGAACCGCCAAGTATGCATCGGAGAACATCTGCATCGGCGAAACGAAGAAAACCATCACAGCATAAACGCCGACATTGACGCTCGTGAAGAGTGAAGCAAGGAGCATAGAATCCAAATTTTGTGTCAAAACGGCGAGCGTGCGTCCAACATAAAACTTTGCCCCATACTGTTTGATTTCTTTCCATAATTCATCTTTGAATGTATTTAGTGCCGTCAGGCTTGGTTTGCCTTTTGCAATCAAAAACAGCGCAACTACGCACGATGAACATGAATACACTGCAATCGTGGAAAATGTCGTGAGGTTGCTCTGCCACCAAAGCCCGACCAAGAGCGCGAGAAATAGCGTTTGCACTGCGGCGTTGTAGAACGAGAGTTTGAGCATCTCGTTTGTGCCTTGATAAAGCAGTTGGAAGTAGATTTTGAAAATCAGAAATGAGAGCGGTAGCGCAAAGAGAGCAAGCGTTCCGCCAATCGGTTGGCTGGTTTGAAAGAGTGAGTCAACAAAAAAACTCGCAACGAACAAGAAGAGAGCAAACAAAACAAGAAGCACTAATGAGCATGCCATCATCAGGGAAAAGAGTTCTCGCTCGCGTGTCTTGTTTGGTTGAATTGCCAGAAGCCTTGCGCCGGCGGTTAGGATTCCAAATTCAAAAAATCCGCTTGCAAACACGGCAAGTTTCATGATGACTTCTCGGTCGCCGAACGCTTCTTTGGTCATTTGGCGCGTCATTAGAATGTAAGCCAGCACGCCGAAGCCTGTCATCAGTAATTGCGAGCCGTAAAGCAAGAGCGTTTGCTTAACGAGATATGACTCACGAAGCGATTGAAGCCACTGTTTCATCAGCCCCTTTGGTGAAGTTGTGCCACGACGGTTTCATAGACCTTCAAAACAGCGCGTGCATTTTCTTGCCATGAGTATTTTTCAACTGCGTCGCGCCGAGCCGCTTTTGCAAGGCTTTCGCGAAGCGGTTCATCTTTTGCAAGTCGGCAAAGTGCTTCAGCAAGTTCCGACGGATTGTTTTCGGGCACGAGCAATCCATTGATGCCGTCTTGAATTACTTCTTGAATTTGACCGACGCACGAGGCAACAACCGGCTTTTGCATTGCCATATACTCAAACAGTTTGATTGGGCTTTGGAAGAATGGCACATCGGGATTGTTGATTGCGGAAATCACGAGCACATCACAGGCGGCAAGGTATTCGGGCACTACATCACTCGGCATCATTCCTGTGATGGTTGCTTTTTGTCGAACGCTGTCTCTGTCTAAAATATCCTCGACTTCGCCGCGCAGAACGCCGTCACCAATCAGGAGCACATGCGCGTTTGGAATTTTTCTAACTACTTCTTTCACCGCATTTGCCAGCACGGTAATGCCATGCCAATGCCCGAATGTACCTGCATAGCCAATCACGAATTTTTCTTCCAATCCTAATTTCTTGCGAACGGCTTCACCGGAAACATCAGGGGAATATCGCGCCGCATCGACGCCATTTGGAATCACTGTGATTTTTTCGGCACGCACACCAAGTTCAATCAGTTGCGACTTCAACGCGGACGAAACGACCACAATCGCATCGGCTTGCTCAAGTTGAATTTCTTCCGACCATTCCAACGCTTTGGTGAAATATGCCTTTCCCCAATTTTTTTTCACCCATACTTCCGACCCCTCAACTTGCAACAGAAACGGAATCCCTGTCTCGCGCTTCAGGAGTGCCCCTGCATAATTGAAAATGCTGTGGCGTTGGTAGAGAAATTGGGGCTGTTCTCGCTCAATAATTTTTTTGGCTTCGCGAAACGATTTTCGGTTATAAGGAAAAAACAGCACTTCGGGCAAATTCTTAAAGATCTCAGGGTAAGGGATTGTGTATTGCTTGACCTTTTGAGAAAGAGGAAGCGTGCGATTTGCCGCAACAAGTGCCTCATGACCGAGTTGTAACAATCCATCAGTAAAGCCTTTCGTAACCGCAAGCGAACCGCCTTCTGTTGTGGCTCCGAAGTATTCCGTTCTAAGAAAAAACACCTTCATCGGCGGCTATTGCACAAGGCGCGTTTATCGAGAAATATCTGAATGTAGAACCAAACGACAACAAGCGTGCTTACCAGCACTTCCCAAATAAACAGCGGCGTTTCCACCAGAAGAAACTGCGCGGTCTTGTATGAAGACCTTGTGCCGATTTCATCGATAATTCCTCCGCGTCTTGTGGTCAGAGCGATAAAGGCTTTTTGAATGAAGCCGAAGCGGTGTGCCCAAAGACGGTCGCACCCAAAGTAAAGGGCTTGGTATGGCTTGGCTCGAGCAAGGCGCAAGACATTTTTTGGTGACGCGAATGCTTTTTCGTCAATTTTGATAATATCGGTTTCACTTTGAGAAAGCCCATTTGCTTGCAGAATTTTCGCGCCGTTTCCGCTTACAAGGAGAAGTAAGTTCAAGTTACTTCTTGCCATAAATCATGATGTAAAATCCCGCCCAACTTGCAAACAAGGCTTGATTGAGCGCGTTCAGCCACTTTGGAAATCGCGGACGAATGTTATCACATACTTTGAAATTCACCTCATTGAACTTTGAAAACATCTTTCTTAACTCGCCACGAGAATAGGCTTTGCCGAGCGGATTTTGTTTGCCGTCGTAAATGCGCACCCATTCGTCGTAGCCCCAAAATTTGCCTTTCGTTAAGCCATACAGGAAATAGAGCGGCACGCCCAACCACACATGAAGCGAGTGCTTGTGATAAAGCATGATGACGATTTCGCCACCGGGTTTAAGCACACGATAAACTTCATCAATAGCTTTTTGTGTGTTCGGCGTGTGGTGCAAAACACCGAAGGAATACACCACATCAAACGAATTATCGGCGAAAGGTAAGTTTTCGGCGTCAGCAGTTCGGAATGTGCCGTTGATGTCGTAAAGGTCAAACCGTTTTTGTGCAAGGGCAACGCTTTCTTCGGTCAAATCTACACCGGTAACAATAGCCCCATTGCGAGCAAACTGAAGCGAATCCGTGCCCAATCCGCAACCAATCTCGAGCAAGACTTTTCCGCGAAACGCCTTGAATTTACAAAGGGATTCGGCGTAAGGTTGCATAGCGTAGCGATGCGCTTCAACGGACTCGAAAAATTCTTTCGTGCCGCGTTGGTCGCTTGTGAATTGTGTGCCGCATGGTTGTGCGTTCCAATAATCGTGAACGGTAGATTTGAGTTTCTCATTAGAGGTTTCAATCATCGTTCGTTCTTGGTTATGAGTGCTTGAAATTCAGGAATGCGCTCGTTTGGGATAAAAACGATGTTGTCGGCGAGGTGTTCTTCCGCGAGAGAAACCTTGTGCAGCGTTCCAGATTCAGCGACTTTGAACGCCTGCATCTGAAAGGTCGTCGCCATCCACTCTTTGACGGCTTGCGTGGTGTAGCCTGCACGGGATTGATGCTCGGCGCAAAGTTCAGAAAGCACAATCGGGCGAAAGCGAGAAAGCGTTTGGCGCATACCTTTGAACGCGCTCATTTCCGCGCCTTCGATATCGATTTTAATGACATCAATTTTTTGAATCTTGTTCTCTTGAACGAAGTTGTCAATCGTCGTCGTCGGAATCTCGATAAAATCGGTTGAATGTTTTTCGCTCGGCAAGGTCGAGTGTGCGCTGTTGTTAAAATCAACCGTTGATTTGTAGAGCCGAATCGGTGCATTGGTTTCAGAGACGGCGCATGCAATCGGCTCGATGTTGCAATCGGGATTTAGCTCGAGATTGCGTTTGAGCAAGTTAAAGTTCTTTTCATCGGGCTCGAAAGCAAAAACTTTACCCGAACTGCCGACACACTTTGCCATTTCTAATGCGATGTAACCAACGTTCGCGCCAATATCCAACACGGTATCGCCTGCTTTCACCATTTGTTTTAGCACCTTGACCGTCGCTGGCTCGAAGGTTCCAAAGAGGTAAAGTTGCGATTGCAAATACTCATTGAGTTCTAATTCCATTCGGATTCCGCTATTGAGCAAGACCACTTCTTTTGAGGGCGGAACAGGCGCAAGATACGGGAAATATATTTTCATCAAGATTGAATACTTGCCGTGCTCACGCGGATAAAACCGTGTCGCCGCCCGAAACAATGCGCGGAGCGGTTTTCTCACAAATTCAGTCATGGCTTGCTTGAATGTTGACGTTGCCGAACCACTTCATAAAGCATAATTGCGGCGGAAACGCTTGCGTTTAGCGAACTCGTTTTGCCGCGCATCGGAATTGAAACCAACTCATCACAACTTTTTTTCACAAGGTCTCTCATGCCTTTGCCTTCCGAACCGATAACGATGCACACGTTCATCGTGAAATCAAACTCGGTATAAGTTTTCTTGGCTTTCATGTCCGTTCCAACCACCCACACGCCTTGCTTTTTGAGCCGTTCAATCGTCTGTGCCACATTGCCGATTCGGCAGAGCCGTGCGTGCGAGACGGCACCTGCAGAGGTTTTATGAACGGTCGAGTTAATCGGAATGGCGTTGTCTTTCGGAAGTAAAATTGCGGTTGCGCCTGCACATTCGGCGGTGCGAATGATTGCGCCCAAGTTGTGCGGGTCTTCGAGGTTATCGAGCAAAACGAAGAAAAACGGTTTCAACGATTCGTCTTGAAGCAGGTCGTCGAGCTCCATCATCTTCACATCGGTGATAAGCGCGACAACGCCTTGGTGCTTGTTTGTTTTGGCAAGGTCGCCGAGTTTCTGATTGCTGGCTTTGCCGATAGAAATTTGATGCTGTTTCGCCTTGATGAAGAGTTCAAGTATCCGCTTTTCGCTCGTGTTGAACTGGAAATAAATTTTTGAAATGCGGTCGGGATTCGCGTTCAGCAGTTCTGCAACGGCGTTGCGTCCATAGACGACCTCTTTGCTTATGGATTCAGTTTGCATCGCTTAATCGGCTTCAGTTGGCATTGAGATTTTCAGCGTAACAGGCTTCGCTGCTGGCAATGCACCTTCTTTGAAGAACGGATTTGGAATCGGTGCAAACTCAAAGTGACTTGCACTGCTAATTTCTATCAAATGATTGACTGGAAACTTCTTCCAACTTGGGTCGCGATAATCGAGCGGCTCGGAAGCCACAACGATAGCATCAGGAAAGAACGGACTGGAAGTGGTGTAGTAAAGCGTGGCAGATTTATCAATGTTGGTGTAGCAAGTTGCAATTGTGGTTATGCCGTCGTTAAAGCCGAAGTTTAGGATTAAATCCGCCTCATGTTTTTTCCCGAGATGGTTCAGCCGCTCAAAGAGCTCAAGCACCGCCTCGCGCATGGTGAGTTTAGGCTGTTCTTCACGAATGGTGAGATACAAATTGAAGATATGTTCGGAATCGGTTGTGCCTTGTAGGTGCGGATAAAAGGTATCGGAAATCATTTGTCGAATCGAGCGCATGAAGCCCTTTTTGAAGTCGCTTACGATGCCATTGTGCATGAAAAGTTGCTCTTTGAATTGAAACGGATGCGCGTTGGCTTGGTGGACAGGCAAGCCGGGCGAGGCGGCGCGAATGTGCATGAAAATGTTATCCGAGACAATTTTCCCAGAAATGCTTGCCGCGTTAATGTCGTGCCAAAACGGCTTTTCGGATTTCATGACCGCAGGCTCGGGGTGAAGGTCGCGGTTATACCATGCCAAACCATAGCCATCGACATTGATAGGCGTGATAATCATTTCGCGTGGTGAGCGAGCTTGCTCGACAAAGTTGTGTGGCGGCTCAAAGATGAAGCGTTTGAGCGTAATCGGCTTACCACGATAAATTCCTAATCGGCACATTTCTTACCCCCCTTTGTTTGTAATGTTGTTTATCTCAGTAACTCCTCCAAAGAAGTTGCCTTGTCCGTCTTTTCGTCTCGATACTTGATGATTATCGGTGTGTAAATGGAAAGCCCGTGCGACTCGGCGAACGCATTTTTAATGGCTCTTGCCCCTGCTACCACAACGGCACCTTTCGGAATGACAAGCGGCTCTTCGGCGGTCTTTCGTAAAATTTTTTGATTAACGATGTCATAAACAGGCGTTGAGCCGTTCAAAATCACACCGGTTCCAATAACGGCTTTTTCTTCGACAATTGTGCCTTCGTAGATGCCACAATTTCCGCCAATCATCACATCGTCTTCAATAATCACAGGCATTGCGCCAATAGGCTCGAGCACGCCGCCTAATTGCGACCCTGCCGAAAGATGGACGCGCTTTCCGACTTGTGCACAACTACCTACCAGCGCATGCGAATCAATCATCGTGCCCTCGTCGACAAACGCGCCGACATTCACGTAGGCAGGCGGCATCACCACCACTGACGGCGCAAGATACGCCCCGCTTCGAATTGCCGTGCCACCCGGCACAATGCGCACTCGGTCGCTCTCTTGATAATGCCGCACCGGAAAGGTGTCTTTGTCAATAAACGTGAGTTGTTTCGGCTCATTGCCGACTTCCACTTTCCGCATCTCTCCCAAACGAAATCCCAGCAAAATCCCTTGCTTAACCCAGTGATTGACGACCCACTTCCCATTTACTTTTTCTGCAGAACGAAACTCGCCGTGATTCAACCGATTGAGAAATTCATCGAAGAACGGGCGGACTTCGCGCTCGTGCCGAAGCGCATCGATGCCTAATTGCGAAAGCCGTTCAATTTCAGATTTCAAAATCTCAATACTGTGCATGATTCTTAAAGTGAAAATTCTTGTGTGATGTCGACGCCAGTTTTAGGCAGAACAAATCGGAAGTCGTCGCTCCGCAAACTCTCATCTTGTTTGACTTTCACAAACACAAGGTGTTGCAGAAACCACTTGTATTCGGGCTTTAATTGCTGGTCTTTGTAGAGCGGCTCGATCAAGGTCGGGCTGATGTAGAGGTCAAGTTTTTGGAATCCGCCTTTGGTGTTGAGGGCGAATTTGCGTAGCCATCGCTCAATTTGGTGCACGGTCGTCTTTCGCGCTTGAACGATACCTGTGCCGCCGCACGCCGGGCATTGGTCGCCCATGCGCTGCATCAAACTCGGACGCACACGCTCGCGGGTGATTTGCATAATGCCGAAATCTGACATCGGCAAGATGTTCGATTTAGCGCGGTCGCGACGAAATTCTTGTTTGATGGTCTCATAGACTTTTTTCGCATTGCGCTCATCGAGCAAGTCAATAAAATCAACAACGATAATGCCACCAATGTCGCGCAAGCGTAGTTGCCGTGCAATTTCTTTGGCAGCTTCCAAATTGGTGCGCAGTGAATTTTCTTCCTGTTCGCGCTTGGCAGCGAAGCGTCCACTATTGACATCAATCACAACCATCGCTTCAGTGTGCTCAATAATCAAATACCCGCCCGATTTCAACCACACCTTACGCGAGAAAATCGACTCCACATCCTTAGCAATGCCGTAACTTTCAAAGAGCGGCAAGCGACCTTTGTAAAGTTGAACTTTCTTTTCCATTTCAGGCGCCGCCCAACGAACAAAACTTATTATTTCTCTGTGAATGCTAGGCGAATTGGTCACAATTTCATTCACATCTTCGTTCATGTAGTCGCGCAAGGCAGAAGCAACAAGGCTATCTTCTTTGAAAATGAGTTTCGGCGGTTGCGACGACTTAACGGCTTCCTCAATTTGCTTCCACTTATTGAGCAAAATTTCTAAGTCAGTTCGAAGCAACTGTTCATCTTGCTCTTCAGCAACGGTTCGGATAATCGCACCAAAGTTTCGGTTCGGAAGCATCGAGCGCACAATGCCTTTGAGCCGCTTACGCTCACGCCGATTCATAATGCGCTTTGAGACAGCAATGCTGCCCTGTCCAAACGGCAGAAGCACCATAAATCGCCCTGCAATCGTAATATCGCTTGTGAGCCGTGAGCCTTTGGTGCTAATCGGCTCTTTGATAACCTGCACTAAAATGCTATCGTTGGGCTTGAGTTTGCCCGCAATCATTTGTGTGTAGGATTGTCGCTTTTCGCGTAGGGCGTCAGCGCGTCGCTCTTGTGCGGTTGCCGCGCCTCCTTGTCCATTTTGTTGCGGACGGTTTTTGGCTTGCGGTTGCTGTGCCGGTTGAATCTCCTCGTCATCATCTTCTTCATCGTCTTCGTCGAAGTCATCGCCGACAAGCGCGCGGTAGTCTTCGCCCGTTGTGCCCACATCGGAAAAGTGCAAAAACCCATCTTGCTCCTGACCAATGTCAATAAAGGCGGCTTGCAACCCTTCAACGACTTTTTGCACACGCCCTAAGTAAATATCGCCAACGGTTCGCGAGCGGTCTGGTCTATCAATGAACAATTCTGCAAGTCTTCCGTCTTCAACAATCGCAACTTGAATTTCGTCGCCTTGTTGGTTCATTAAAATCTGTTTCTTCATCTATTAATCGACTGAATTTTTCGGAATCGATAGTCTGAAATTTGTGGTTTCAAGTAAGCATGGAAGATAGCGTAAGTTTCAGAGGTAGGCAATAGTGGTAATGAGTAGTGAGTAATGATGAACGACTTGGTCATTCTGAATGGAGCGAAGCGAATGAAGAATCCAATTCTAATGAGTAACGAGTATATGATGGATTCTTCACTTTGTTCGCACTCACTTCATCTGTAACTTCCTACAATTTACCTAACTCGCTTCATGCACACCGATAAACTTGTTTATTTGCTCCTGCAACTTGCACCCCAAGGCTTTTTCTCGCTCATCGGCAGAAATCCCGACGATGCTTCACGCTACCAGTTCCAATCCGTTGAACTCAAAGAAACAGCCTTTCGCATTGACGGTGTCTTCATCCCAACTTCTGCTGACGATGTTACCTATTTCGTTGAAGCACAATTTCAGACCGACGAACAATTCTACGCCCGATTCTTCGCCGAAATTTTCCTTTACCTTAAACAGTATCCGACCGCAAAGTGGCAAGCCGTTGTGATGTATCCCTCGCGAAGCATTGAGCAGAAACAGATTGACGCATATTCTGACTTACTTGAACTCAACCGTATCAAGCGCGTATATTTGGACGAGTTGCCTGATTCGGAGGCTATCGCCGTTGAACTCTTCAAGTTGCTGATTGCCTCAGAGAAGCGCGCCGAAGTCCAAGCGCGAAAGTTGGCACAAAAAGCCAGCGTGATTGAATTAGATTTGATTGAGC
>JBKBRB010000014.1:26107-65608 GCA_046292465.1 Chloroherpetonaceae bacterium | reverse complement strand
CGAAACGCGGCGGTGTTATTAACGCCGATGGAAGTGTTGGGCGTGTAGAGTCTGTCATTGCCATCGTTGTAAGCCCCCCCAAAAATCGTTTGAAGAGGATCTGCCGAGCATCAGGAAATTTTGGGAAGTAAACATCGTGCGATACCAAGTGCCGACGGCGGTTTTGCGACCGACCATCATCAAAGTGCCAACGGAGTTGGTGAGGTGAGTAGAGAGTTGCATATAATCGTCAATGCCGTCGAAGCGGAGGGTTGGGCGGCTATTGACGGCATTGGTGATGAAGGTTGGGCGGCT
This sequence comes from Chloroherpetonaceae bacterium, assembly GCA_046292465.1. Lineage (GTDB taxonomy): Bacteria > Bacteroidota > Chlorobiia > Chlorobiales > Thermochlorobacteraceae > JANWWM01. The sequence goes on along the minus strand of JBKBRB010000014.1, from coordinate 65,314 downwards.
CGTGCCTGTGACAGAGGCGTTGTTGCCGTTGCCGGATTGGTCGTTCCAAGTGTCGACGGGGTCGCCGTTCGTGGTGGTAGAAGTGCCTGCATCGGCGCGTAGCCAGAGACGGTTTGCGGGCTGTCCGCCTGAACCAGAAGCATTCCCAACACCACCCGGACCGGTTTGAGCGAATGCTACGAATGGAAAGAGCAAAACATAAAAAGTGCAGACAGTGCAGACGAATTGTAAATATGGTCGCATATAACCCTTTTCAGATGTTTGGTTAAACGAGTGAACAAATAGTTGGGTAATGATTGGAAATTAGAGATGATACAAGAGATGATACAACCTTTTCAAAAATACAATGATAGCTGCAAAGGAAAAAAATATTCTCTGTTAAGAAATGATGATGTCCTGCACGCATCTCTGTTGAGCACTGAAAGGAAAGTGTCCTATTTTAGTTGATGCACCGTCAATGACCTTTCCAAACAGGCTTGCGTTTTTCGATAAAGGCGGTCATGCCTTCGCGCATGTCGTCTGTGGCGAAGAGCAGGGCGAACAAGCGGCGTTCAAACTCGATGTCGTCGTTCAGATTTGTGGAGGCGGCGCGAAGCACGGCTTCTTTGGCAAGGCGTACGGCAATCGGCGGCTTTGAGGCAATTTCAGTGGCAAGTTTTTTAGCCTCGTCGAGGTAAGAGGCAACGGGCACGATTTTGTTAATCAGCCCCATCGATAAGGCTTCTTCGGCGGTGAATTGGCGTCCCGTCAAAATGAGTTCCATTGCCTTGACTTTGCCAACGGCGCGCGTCAGGCGTTGCGTGCCACCTGCGCCGGGAATCACGCCGATGTTAATTTCAGGCTGACCAAACTTCGCGGTTTCAGAAGCGATGACCATATCGCAAACCATCACGAGTTCCGCGCCGCCGCCAAGGCAATAGCCCGAAACCGCCGCGATGATAGGCTTTTTGAACGCTTGCAATTCGTCCCACATTTCCAAATAGCCTTTGGTGAGCATTTCTGCGCTCGTGGCAGTTGCCATTTCTTTGATGTCGGCGCCGGCGGCAAAGGCTTTCTCGTTGCCCGTCAGCACAACGGCATTGACGGAATCATCTTTGGCGAAGGCTCTGAACGCACTGGTCAGTTCCGTCATCAGTTCAAAGTTCAAAGCGTTGAGGGCGTGTGGACGATTGAGCGCGACGACCGCAATTTTCGTGTCCGGCTCTTGATTGACGAGAATGTGTTGGTAAGACATCTTGTTGGAAAGTTTTGTTTTTTGAAAAGATTTTTTGAAAAGATTACCAGAAACGCTTGCTTAAATCTACGTTTCCGCCCGAAAAGATAATGCCAATGCGTTTGCCCGAAAAAAAATCGGCATGTTCAAGCACGACGGCAAGCGGCACAGCGGCGGAAGGCTCAATTACGAGTTTCATGCGCTCCCAAACAAGGCGCATGGCGCGAATGATGGTTTCTTCTTTGGCGGTAAAGATGTTTGAGACATAACGCTGAATGATGGAAAAGGTAATGTTGCCGAGCGACGTGAGCAGACCGTCAGCAATCGTGTTTGGCGCGGTTTGCGGAATAAGGGTGTGAGCGTGAAAAGAGCAGAAGGCGTCGTCGGCGTTAGCAGGTTCTGCGCCAATGACTTTTGTTGTTGGACTTTTTCCGAGCGTTGCAATCGCTGTGCCTGAAAGCAAGCCGCCGCCGCCAACGGGCGCGAGAAGCAAATCGAGTGCGGGTGTGTCGTCGAGCAGTTCAAGTGCCGCCGTGCCTTGTCCCGCGATAACAGGGCAGAAGTTGTAAGGCGGAATGAAGGTTGCGCCTGTGTTTTTAATGAGCGCGTTTAAGGTGGATTCGCGAGCGTCTAAGGTTGGCTCGCAGAACACAATGTTGCCGCCGTAGCCTTTAACGGCTTCGATTTTAACACTGGGGGCGTTTTGCGGCATAACGATAGTGGCGGAAATGCCGCGCAGTCGTGCCGCAAGGGCAAGTGCCGCCGCGTGGTTGCCTGAAGAGTGCGTTGCTACGCCGTTTCGCGCCGCGTCGTCGGAAAGAGAAAAAATCGCATTGCACGCGCCACGAAATTTGAACGCGCCAACTTTTTGGAGGTTCTCGCACTTAAAGTAAAGGTCGGCGTTGGTGATGCGGTTTAGGCTTTCAGAAGTCATCACGGGCGTATGTTTGATGAACGGCTTAATGCGCTCGTGAGCAAGAAGCACGTCGCGGTAGGTCGGACCGATTTGAATCGGCAAAGTAAATTTCATTTGTGCAAAACAGTGTGAATTGAAAAATCAAATCAAGTTACGCAACCGCATTGAAAGTTTGACAAATTGTCGTATATTCACGACGCTTTTCGCACCATTATCTATGGACACGGCGCAAAGCGGTTTCCGAAAGGAAATCCAAACGGGAAAGCCGTAAGTGTCCATAGAGCCGCGTCAAATCAAGTGTTTCAGCAAGTTGTTTGAGCGGCAAGATAAAGTTTGACACAAGCCTTTCCAGTTGGGAAGGCTTTTTGTTTTCGAAAGATGTTTTGAAGTCAACTCAAATACTTGAACCATAATGAAGAGCATTCAAGAGTTACTCGAGGAGCGCATTCTCGTCATCGACGGCGCGATGGGAACTATGATTCAACGCTACAAACTCACCGAAGAAGATTACAGAGGGGAGCGATTCAAAGATTTTAATGTGAAACTGCCGCACGACCCGATTGCCGAAGCAAACGAACGCAAACTCGATGAAATGCTACATGAAGCCCACGCACAAAGCGGAACAGGTGTCGAGCACGACCATCATCATGGCGGTTCGTGTTCGCATGGACATTTGGATAAAGAATCCTTCAACAAGCCCAAAGATGGCTTAAAAGGCAATAACGAACTGCTCTCGCTCACACAGCCTGACATTATCAAAGCCATTCATCGCCAATACTTGGAGGCAGGTGCAGATATTCTTGAAACCAACACGTTCAGTGCAAATGCGATTTCGCAAGCCGATTATCGAATGGAGCATTTGGTCTATGAAATGAACGTGCAATCGGCGAGGATTGCCAAAGAAGTAGCGGAAGAATTCACGAAAAAGAATCCCGATAAGCCGCGATTTGTAGCAGGTGCAATTGGTCCGACAACAAAACTTGCTTCGATGTCGCCCGATGTCAACGACCCCGGCTTTCGTGCCGTTACTTATCAACAACTTTACGATGCCTACTTTGAGCAAGTGCGTGGCTTGGTCGACGGCGGAGTGGATTTGCTTCTTATCGAGACCATTACCGATACGCTCAACACCAAAGCGGCGATTGCAGCAATTCAAGATTACTTCGACCAAACAGGCAAATCTTTGCCGTTGATGATTTCAGGCACGATTGTCGACCAAAGCGGAAGGACGCTATCAGGACAAACGACGGAAGCATTTTGGATTTCGATTTCGCATGCGCCGAATTTGCTCTCGGTCGGATTAAACTGCGCACTTGGTTCAGCGCAAATGCGTCCGTTCATCAAAGAATTAGCGCGTGTTTCAGATTGCTACACCAGCCTTTACCCGAATGCAGGCTTGCCCAACGAAATGGGCGAATATGATGAATCGCCCGAGTTTATGGCGAAGCAGTTAGACGACTACATCAAAGAAAATTTCGTCAATATCATTGGTGGCTGTTGTGGCACAACGCCCGAACATATTGCCGCTTTCGCCGAAGTTGCCGCTCGAAATAAGCCACGTAAGAAAAATAAAATCATTAAAACGATGATGCTTTCAGGATTAGAGCCGTTAGTGGTTCGTCCTGAAACGAATTTTATCAATATCGGTGAGCGCACGAATGTTACTGGCTCGCCGAAATTTGCGAAACTCATTCTGAATGGTCAGTTCGACGAAGCCCTTGCGATTGCACGCCAACAAGTAGAAAACGGCGCGCAAATTCTCGATGTCAATATGGATGAAGGCATGCTCGATTCCGAAGCGGCGATGGTAAAATTTTTGAATTTGATTGCCGCTGAGCCCGATATTGCGCGCGTTCCGATTATGATTGATTCATCTAAATGGTCTGTGATTGAAGCAGGATTAAAATGTTTGCAAGGAAAGTGTATTGTCAATTCTATTTCGCTCAAAGAAGGCGAAGAAAAGTTCAAAGAATATGCGCGCAAAATTAAGCGCTACGGTGCGGCAACAGTCGTAATGGCGTTTGACGAAAAGGGACAAGCCGATACGTTTGAACGGCGTATAGAAATCTGTGCGCGTGCCTATCGCATCTTGACCGAAGAGGTCGGATTTAATCCACACGATATTATTTTTGACCCCAATATCTTGACGGTTGCAACAGGCATAGAAGAGCATAATAACTATGCTGTCGATTTTATTAACGCAACACGGTGGATTAAAGAAAATTTGCCTCATGCTAAAGTCAGCGGCGGCATTTCTAATATCTCCTTTTCGTTTAGAGGAAATAATCCAGTTCGTGAAGCGATGCATTCAGTATTTCTCTATCATGCAATTAAAGCAGGATTAGATATGGGGATTGTGAATGCAGGACAACTTGCGATTTACGATGAAATTGAGCCTGAACTGCGCGAGCGCGTCGAAGATGTGATTCTAAACCGTCGCCCTGATGCGACCGAACGCTTGATTGAATTTGCAGAGCAAATTAAAAATCAAGGTGGAGAAAAAGCCGAGAAGAAAAAAGATGAATGGCGAAACTTGCCCGTCGAAGAGCGTCTAAAATATGCCCTGATTAACGGCATTACAGATTTTATTGACCAAGATACCGAAGAAGCTCGCCAGAAATATCCGCGCCCGCTCGATGTTATTGAAAAGCCGTTGATGGACGGAATGAACGTCGTGGGTGATTTATTTGGTGCAGGTAAAATGTTTTTGCCGCAGGTCGTCAAGTCGGCACGCGTGATGAAAAAATCTGTCGCCTATCTCATTCCGTTTATTGAAAAAGAAAAAAAACTATTACAAGCAGAAACCGGCGAAGCAAAGAAGAGCGCAAAAGTGTTGTTAGCAACCGTTAAAGGTGATGTGCATGATATTGGAAAAAATATCGTGTCAGTTGTACTGGCATGTAATAATTTTGAAGTGATTGATTTAGGTGTGATGGTTCCGACAGATAAAATTTTAGAGACCGCCAAAAAAGAAAAAGTCGATATTATTGGATTATCGGGTTTAATTACGCCGTCGCTCGATGAAATGGTTGGTGTGGCAAAAGAAATGGAGCGACAAGGCTTTAAGATTCCGCTTCTCATTGGTGGCGCAACAACATCGCGCGTGCATACGGCGGTAAAAATCGCGCCGAATTATTCAGGCACGGTTGTGCATGTGCTTGATGCCTCGCGCTCTGTGCCTGTGGTGCAAAGCCTTGTATCGCCTGAAACGAAAAATGCCTTCGCGGAAAAAATGCGAATTGAGTACGAGCTCGTCCGCGAAGAGCATGCCCGACGCAAACAAGAGAAAAAGTCGCTCCCGATAGAAGTTGCGCGACAAAACAAAACTAAAATAGAGTGGCGCGAAACCGATGTCTATAAACCGAATCGGCTCGGAGTATTTGATGTGTCAGTAACTATTGCGGAACTGCGCGACTATATCGACTGGACGCCCTTTTTCCAAGCATGGGAATTGGCAGGAAAATATCCCGCGATTTTGAGCGACGAAATTGTCGGCAAAGAAGCGACAAAATTATTTCACGACGCGAATAAAATGCTCGATAAACTCATCGCTGAAAACGCATTGCTTGCAAAAGGCGTCGTTGGAATTTTCCCTGCAAATAGTATCGGTGATGATGTCGAACTTTACACTGACGAAACGCGCTCAACGGTTCTAAAAACCGTTCATTTTATCCGTCAGCAAGGCGAAAAGGCGAAGAACTTGCCCAATCAATGTTTATCTGATTTTATTGCGCCAAAAGAAACGGGTTTGAAAGACTATTTTGGAATGTTTGCCGTTACGGCAGGCATCGGCGCGGAAGAACTCGCCAAAAAATATGAACAAGAGCAAGATGACTATAACGCGATTATGGTCAAAGCCCTTGCCGACCGCTTCGCTGAAGCCTTTGCCGAGTATTTACACATGCGCGTCCGAAAAGAATTTTGGGGCTATGCGCCAAATGAATCGTTCTCAAACGAAGAACTTATCAAAGAAGCCTATCAAGGAATTCGCCCTGCGCCCGGCTATCCTGCCTGCCCTGACCACACCGAAAAACGCACGCTCTTTGAATTGCTTAATGTTGAGGCGCGAACAGGAATTTTTCTCACGGAAAGTTGCGCAATGTATCCAACAGCATCGGTGAGCGGCTACTATATCGCCCATAAAAATGCGCAGTATTTCACAACAGGTAAAATAGAGCGCGACCAAGTCGAGGACTATGCACGAAGAAAAGGCATGAGCGTTGAAGAAGTAGAGAAGTGGCTTGCGCCTGTGCTCAACTACGATAAAGACGCCGTTCAAAAGCCTGTTTTAGAAGCCAGCGCGGCGTAAAATATCACACAGTAGAAAGATAAAAAAGCGTCTCGTAAAAGACGCTTTTTCATTATTCAGACTTACGCTCAAAAAGAAGAAACATTGCGGGCAATATGTCGCCTTAAATGAGACTGATGGCTTCGGACTTAACTGTCTATAACATTTCCGAGATTTGTGTTCGGGGGCGGGTTTCGGAGCACAAAACTGTCAAACTGCGCTAAACTTGAATAGAAGCACGAATATTCAATTTTGCACGTTACCCCTGCTTGCACAAACCCGCTGTTAGCAGCATACTCTTCTTTCTTTGTCTTACAATCTATTGTTATTTTATTTTATCTACTCTCAATGAAAGTTGATATTCAAACAATTCAAAGTCGGGCAAGTATGCTGTCGCAGTTTTTAGTTCGGGGGATATTTCTCTTGCTATTATGATTGCTCTCACTTTGTCTTGCTTGAAAATTGTTTTAATACTGGATTGATAAAAAAGTGTTTGTCCAACAACTTTTTCATAACCACGACTTACTTTCAATTCTATGACTACAAAATTATTATTCTTGTCAACCGCCAAAATGTCTATTCGTCTTGAAGTTCCAGGGACACAAAATTCTTCTCCATCGACACCATCTCCCTCATAAAGTTTAAGTCCATTTTCAATTATACTTAAATTTTTCACAAGGTAATTTCGCAAATCATTTTCATAAGCAAATTCGGTTTCTTCCCTTTTTGCAATATCATACTCTTCTTCGTCCTGCGATATTGTGCCCTCTTGGTCGCTGTTGAAACGAAAAACAAGGTCTTCAAAAAACTTTATTCGTGATTTCCCTTTGTCAGTAAGTCCCGAAGGCCAAACTGTTTTGCAAAATTCGTCAAGTAATTTTTTTTCCCGAACAAGAGCAATAATTTTGGCTCGTTTCAAAGTACTTGAATAGGATAGAAATTTGTCGGATGAGTTTTTTATCTCATCGCTTTCTCTTCCAAGTCCTTTAGAGTGCAGGAAATCATATGCTTCATAGAGTGAGAAATTTTTGTTGTATTCCATTTTGGTATCGGTTTAATTGTTTTACGGTTGTTTTTAGAGTTACTGCTAACTTTTATTAATAAAAACACTATTTTTTATCAATTTTGAAGAATTATTGCCAATCCCTCTCATCTTGCACCTTACGCTTATGTCAAATACAATACAAAATGCGAATCTCGTACAACTCAAATATCCGCGTTTGCCTTCCCAACATGTCCTGAATCACAGATACGCCAAACGCATGACGGAAGTGGCTAAAACTTTCGCCACATCTCTTAACGCTAAGCCTTTATGGCAAAGGTTTAAGCCTGAATGTCCTTGATTGAAAGCAATGGGAGAAAACGGGGTTTGAACACTCGGGAACGGATAGGATTGAGCGGAGTTCAAACCTAATCGATTGAAGTTAAAAAAGTATCGCACATTTCCAAGCAAGCGCATTCAGCAATCTGCTTTCAATCTTTCAAGCGGAACTCGCATCAGCATAAATGATGAAGCAACTCGGCAAGATAAACAAACTCCGCGACCGAGAGTTCTTCTGCCCGCCGCTTGAAATTGAAGTCAATGCCTGAAAGGTTGTAGTAAGGTTTCAGATTATTTTCCAAAGTTTTTCGCCGCATCGCAAATGCACGCCGAACCAGCGCGCGAAACGACGCCTCTAAACCGTTTGGGACATCTGAAAAAGCGGGTTGGAACGAAAGACGAACCACCGCACTATTCACCGTCGGTTGCGGCTTAAAAACATGTTTTCCAACCTTGAAGCAATACTCAACCTTTGCAAACGCTTGCAGTTGAACTGCCATAATGCCGTAATCCTTCGTGCGCGGCGTTGCGGAAAGGCGTCGGGCGACTTCCTCTTGCATCAGCAGAAGGGCTTCTGAAATGTGGGCGCGTTCGTCAAGCAGTTTGAAGAGAATCGGCGAGGTAATCGCGTAAGGAATGTTCCCTAAAATTTTCATCTTTTTTCCATTCGCGAGCGATTCAAACGAGAGGTCTAAAACATCACCCTCGATTAAATCCACATTTGGAAATTCGGTGCGAATAAACTGCGCCAAGTTCTTATCAAGTTCAACCGCCGTAAAGCGCGGCACAAGGGTTGCGATGTGCTTCGTGAGCGCGCCGAAGCCGGGACCAATTTCAAGGACGTGGTCGTCAGGCGAAAGGCGTGCTTCGGCAACGATTTTGCGCAGAATGTTGTCGTCCGTGAGAAAATTCTGTCCGAAACTTTTTTTCGGCACGACTTCGGTCTCTTTATATTTGATTTTCATTATTAATTTTGTAGAGCCGTTCAATAAAAATGAGCACTAAACTTCAATCACGGGGCGAAAAAGCCACACGCGCAGGGTTCGGCGAAGCCTTGCTGGAAATCGGAAGCGACGAAAAAGTCGTCGCACTTTGCGCCGACCTGACCGAATCCGTCGGCATGAAAAAATTTGCCGAAAAATATCCTGACCGCTTTTTCAACATCGGTATTGCCGAAGCCAACATGACCAGCATCGCCGCCGGCTTGACCACCACCGGCAAAATTCCATTTATCGGAACATTTGCCAACTTTGCCACAGGACGCAGTTTCGACCAAGTTCGACAATCCGTCGCATACTCGGAAAAGAACGTCAAAATTTGTGCGTCGCATGCAGGCTTAACACTCGGCGAAGACGGCGCAACGCACCAAATTCTCGAAGACATCGGATTGATGCGCTCCTTGCCACACATGACGGTCGTTGTGCCCGCCGATTTCAGCGAGACGAAACGCGCGGTGAAAGCGATTTACAAGCATCACGGCGCAGTTTACTTGCGCTTCGGTCGCCCCGCTGTTCCTGACTTCACGACTGACGACATTCCGTTTGAAATTGGAAAAGCCATTGAACTCAATTCAGGAAGCGATGCAACCATTATCGCCTGCGGTGTGATGGTATGGCGTGCGTTACAAGCCGCTTACAAATTGGAAGAAGAAGGCATTTCGGCGCGCGTGCTCAATATGCACACGATTAAGCCGTTAGATGTGCAAGCCATTTTGAAGGCGGCAAAAGAAACGGGCGCAATCGTTACTGCCGAAGAGCATCAAATCAATACAGGACTTGGTGATGCGGTTGCAAATCTCTGTGCGCGAAGTTTCCCCGTGCCGATTGAGATGGTCGCCGTGATGGATAAATTCGGCGAGTCGGGAACAGCAAATCAACTCTTGGAAAAATATGGCTTAACAAGTGAAGCGATTATCCAAAAAGTGAAAACCGTTCTGAAGCGCAAAGCCATGACCGCGTGAAATCAAGGTTGGGAAGAGAACACGGATAGAACCGATGAGACAGATAAGGCACGGATTTTTTTATGTGCGGAAAATCCGTGAAGACCCGTTAAATCCGTAAAATCAGTGTTCCAAAAGAAGAGCGAACACAGATGCAACCGATGAAGCAGATGAGACGCAGATTTTTTTATGTGCGGAAAATCCGTGAAGACCTGTTGAACCCGTAAAATCAGTGTTCCAAAAGAAGAGCTGAGGCGGATAAGGCACAGATTTTTTTGTTTGGGAAAAATCGGTGAAAACCAGTTGAATCGGTAGTATCTGTGTTCCGAATGCAAAACATGATGACGATGGAAAAACTGCTTCACAAAGAAATAACAGATGCGGTCATCAAAGCCTATTATGATGTCTACAACGAGTTAGGCTACGGCTTTTTAGAAAAGGTTTATCAAAATGCCATGCACTTAGAATTAAAGCGCAGAGGACTTTATGTAGAAGCTCAAAAGCAAGTCAAGGTATATTACAAAGGCATTGAAGTGGGTGATTACTATGCGGATTTAGTCGTGGGCGACTTGGTGATTGTAGAGTTGAAAGCCAATGAGATGTTAGCATATGAGAACGAATTGCAGTTGCTCAATTACTTGCGCGCTACGGATAAAGAAATTGGTATGCTATTGAATTTTGGCAAGAAAGCAGAATTTAGGCGATTGATATTCACGAATGACAGAAAGAAACATCTAAAAAATCCGTGAAGACCCGTTAAATCCGTAAAATCCGTGTTCCAATTTAAGAAGAGCGAACACAGATGCAACCGATGAGACAGATAAGGCACGGATTTTTTTATGTGCGGAAAATCCGTGAAGACCCGTTGAACCCGTGAAATCTGTGTTCCAAAAAAATCTGAACATTTTCAAGGAGTAATAGCAATGAACGAAAAGGTTTTAATCGTCGGCACAACAGGCGTATTGGGGCATCAACTTGTGCCGCTGTTGAAAGCAAAAGGCTTTCATGTGCGTGGGTTGGTTCGTCCGCAATCTATTCACAAAACCAAAGACATGCCCGAGTTTGAAATCGCACCGGGCGACATTATGGACGAAGAAAGTTTGCGCAACGCATGCAAAGGCGTGGATTATGTTATCTCATGCGTGAGCGCAGGCGAAGATAGAACCGCAAAATCGCGCGGCAACGCCGAGCACTACGGACAAATGAACGTCATTCATGCCGCCAAAGCCGCAGGCGTCAAACAGTTCATCTTTACCTCAACTTTGTTCCCGAAAAATTCGCTTGGATATAGTTTCGTGTGGGCAAAACTTATGACCGAAGAAAAACTGCGCGAAAGTGGTTTAACTTACACCATCTTCCGCCCGTGCGGATTTTTCTACGAACTTTACTATCGCGGTGAGCCAATCGTCGAGAAAATCGATATGTTCCCGATTCTTGGCGACGGCAACAACACAACGCAAATGCTCGCCGAGCAAGACGTCGCTAAAATGTATGTGGCGTCGTTGGGAAACAAAGAGTGCTTTAACAAAACCCTCGAAATCGGCGGCGGAACAACAATGAGTTTCAATGGCTTAATTGCGCAGTGGTCGAAAGTGCGCTTGAAGTATGAAGGGCGTCCTGTGCTGCCGATGCACATTCCGCTTGCGCCGACACGTATGCTCGCTGAAATCATTAAACCGTTCAATGAACAAATTTGGGGACTTGTGCATCTGCTCGATTTCAGTTACGACACGATGATGTGCGACATGACCGAGCCGAAACGCATCTTAGGCATTGATAAGATGATGAGCCTCGAAGAATACATCACGATTGCTTACGAGAAAAAACACGCGCACCGCTTGAAACGACAAGCAACCGAAGCGCAAACTGCTGTCTAAATGACCGAACTTGTTTTAGCCTCGAAATCGCCACGCCGTCAAGCCTTGCTGAAATTGCTTCAAGTGCCGTTTTGCATCTTGACGGCGGAGACAAGCGAAGACTTTGAACCGTCTCTGCTTCCCAAAGAGATTGTAACCGAACTTGCGATACGCAAAGGCAAAGCCGTCTTCGACTGCTATCCTACCGAAACTGCGAGTAAAATCATCTTGTCTGCCGATACGATTGTGGTGCTGAATGGCGAGGTGCTCAACAAACCCAGCGATGAAGCCCATGCCTTTGAAATGCTCTCCAAACTGCAAGGCAAAACGCACGAAGTCTTCACAGGCTTTGCACTCTTAAAAGGAGACAGAATCGTTGTCGAAGTCGAGCGCACCGCCGTTACCTTTGCGCCAATGTCGGCTGATGAAATTCGCACTTACATTCAAGTCGCAAAACCGTTTGACAAAGCCGGTGCTTACGGCATTCAAGACGACATCGGCGCGTGTTTCATTGAGCGCATTGACGGCTGTTACTACAACGTGGTTGGATTGCCGCTCGCAAAACTTTACAAAACACTTAAACAATTTAACGCATGAAACTCTACATTTTTCGGCATGGAGAAGCCGAAGAGATCGGTAAAAACGGCGTGTTCCGTGATGAAGAAAGGCGATTGACCGAAAAAGGACGGCAAGATGCTCAAAAAGTCGGTGCGTATTTGAAATCAAAAAATCACCGATTAAAACTGCTCTTGCATAGTCCGTTGATGCGTGCGGTTCAGACGGCGGAAATTTTAGCGTCAGAATTGGGGTGCGAGAAAAAATCAGTCGAGGAACTCTCAACAGACTTCGGCGTGCGAACCTACTTGGAAGTGTTGAACAAACATAAAGAGGTAGAGACGTTAGGAATTGTTGCGCATCAACCGACTTTGACAAAACTCATTTCAACCTTGATTAGCGGCGAGCATCACACGCAATTTCACTTTGAGCCATGCACGCTTGCGATTGTGCGCATCGGTTCAACTTTGACGGGTGGCGACTTACAACTCTTGCTTTCGCCAAACGACTTGCCCTAAGCAGCAGGCAACTCAATGAAGAACGTGGCACCTTTATCTTTGCCTTCGGATTCTGCCCAAATTTTCCCGCCCATCATCTCGATATATTTTTTGGAAATGTATAGTCCAAGTCCTGACGAGTGTTCGCCCGCAGTGGGTTGAGAAGAAAGTTTTTGAAATCGTCCGAAAAGTTTTTGCATATCCTCTTCGCTGAGTCCTTGCCCTTCATCGCTCACCGATATGAAAACGCTTGTGCCTTGATGTTGAAGGTGTCGGGGAAATTTCTTTTCGCATTTGACCAAAATCTTTTTCCCCAGCGGCGTGTATTTAATGGCGTTGGAAATGAGATTGTCTAAGACTTCCAACAAGCGTTCAGAGTCGACATTGGCTAAAAGGTTTTCGTTAATCTCAGAGTGAAGGTTTTGTGATTTGCTAACGGCTTTTGGAAGATTTTGAGCAACCGATTTTTGAACAAGACCTGAAATGTTCGTGATGTGCAAATTGAGATCGATTTTCCCAAGTTCAATGGCGGTGGACTGCAAAAGGCTTTTGACCATGTTGAACATGCGCTCCGACGCTTTGAAGATGTTCTGTGAAAACTCTTCAACCGATGCTTTATCGTCCGAAGAAGCGTGAATGAGTTCGGCGAAGGTCATAATCGATTGAAGCGGGGCTTTGAGGTCGTGCGCGGCAAAGCCCATAAGTTCGGTTTTGAGGTCGTTAAGTTCTTTGAGGGCGCGATTGGCTTCGGAGAGTTCTTGGTTTTTCAGGCGATAAAGTTCGGCTTCTTTTTCAGCCTTTTCAATGGCATTGGTGATTTGTTGATTGCGCAATTTCTTGCGAGCCTCTTCGCTCATCAAACTTTCTTTGACGCTCAAAAAGAGTTTGTGATGAAAAAGAGCGCTCTTGTAATCAAGCATCATTTCATACATTTCGGCGTAACTGCGATGAACTTCATAGATGAGCGTTTTGGCTTTGATAGATTCTGCAATTGGGAGCGCGTTATCCAAATAAGACTTGATGAGCGGAAAGTGTTGATCGACATTTCCGCTTTTGAGATACAGATTGGCGAGCGCAAGCAACACTGACGCTTCGCCGCGCTTATCGCCGACCTCGCGCATAAGGTTCAAACTTTGTTCATAGTGCGAAAGAGCTTCAGATTCTTCCCCAAGCGTTGCAAAAATCAAACCAACGTTTCGCAAAGCGACGGCTTTGCCTTGCAGGTCGTTAGTTTGTTCGTAGAGCATGAGACTCTCGCGAAAGCATTTGAGTGCTTCAGTCGGTGCATTCAGGCTCGTATAAACATTGCCGATGCTAACAAGCACAGCGGCTTGTCCGCGCTTATCGTTGATACTGCGGTAAAGTAGTAGGCTTTTTTTGAAGTAATCAAGTGCGAGTTCTTGCTCGCCTAAAATGACCGAAATATGCCCAATGTTTGATGTAGTGGAAGCAATGCCAATCGTGTAATTGAGAGTTTCATATTTCGGCAAAGCATGCTCAAAGCATTCCATGGCTTTGGCGTATTCGCCAAGTTCCGTGAAAATTAGCCCGCTGGTGTTGAGCGTGCTGGCTTCGCCAGAAAGGTCGTTCAAGTCTCGAAACAAGCGAGAGGCTTCGTTCAAATCTTTCAGTGCAAGTTCATAACTCGACAATCGTTGATAGCAAAGCGCCCGATTGCGCAAGGCTTTGGCAAGACCTTTCAAGTAGCCTGCATCACGAGACCATTTCTCAATCAAATGACAAAGCGTAACGCCATGCTTGGGGTCGTTACGACTCATTTCCCAAACAGATTCGTTCAGGTCATCAATGGTTTGTTCAAGGTCGCTTGTGCCACATAAACGAGATTGAAGTTCTTCAGCAGTAATCATTTGACTTGTGCTTGAATGGTTCGAGATAAAACAGGTTTAAGCGTTTCCCAGACCGTTTGTGCAACGAGTTGATGCCCTTCCGCCGTTGGATGAATGCCATCAGGCAAATTAAGACGCGGATTGCCTGCAACACCCTCGAGCAGAAAAGGAATGAACGCAAGGTTGTTCTTTTTTGCCAAAGCCGGAAAAATGGCGCGAAACTTTTCCGTGTAATCTTTCCCCATGTTCGGCGGTGCCTGCATGCCTGCTAAGACAATTTCTGCGTTGGGATTTTTCTCGCGCATCTTGTCAATAATGCCTTGCAAATTTTTTTCTGTTTCCGATGGCGCAATGCCACGAAGCCCGTCATTACCTCCGAGTTCAATCACCAAAACATCAACCTTTTGCTTCAAGAGCCAATCAATTCGCCGTAAGCCGCCCGCCGTCGTCTCGCCTGAAAGTCCTGCATTGACAACCTTAAACGGTAACTTTTCTTGTTGGATTTTTTCTTGAATGAGCGACGGAAACGCTTGCGCAATATCAAGCCCAAACCCTGCTGAAAGGCTATCGCCTAAAAACAAAATGACTTTCTCGTCTTGAACGCGGAACACAAAAGAAAAAAACAAAAGACTTAAAAACGCAATGCGCATTTGGAAATGCAACCTTTTATGAATCTTTTGGTTTATGTGAAGTGAATTTCCGTAAGCAAATTTAACGAATCATAACAAAGTCAATAACGCCTTAACAAAAAGTTATTCAACGCCTATCTCGGTCAATGCCCATTGGGGAAAACCGCCTGTTCCTCATGCAAAATTGCTCTGTAAAAATATCTCAACGAACTATCAAACACATGAGCCAAACGATTCTTTCCGTCCAAGATTTAACCAAAACTTACCACAGCGGCGAGCAAACGCTCACAGTGCTTAGCCAAGTGAGTTTCAGTTTGAGCGAAGGCGATTCGTGTGCGATTGTCGGTCCGTCGGGAAGCGGAAAAACAACGTTGCTCGGATTGTGCGCAGGGTTGGATAGGCAAACTAGCGGTAGTGTTACGCTTTGCGGCATTACGATTGATACGCTCTCCGAAGATGAACGCGCCAAAGTTCGCAATCAATTCGTCGGATTTGTCTTCCAAAATTTTCAACTTATTCCAACCTTGACCGCACTTGAAAACGTGCTTGTGCCACTTGAACTGCGCGGCGAGCGCGTCAATGAAAAAGACGGGATTGAACTTCTTGCGCGCGTCGGTTTGGAAAAACGTGTGCATCACTATCCCACCCAACTCAGCGGCGGCGAACAACAGCGCGTTGCGATTGCTCGCTCGTTCATCAACCGCCCAAAAATCCTCTTTGCCGATGAACCCACTGGCAATTTAGACGGAGAGACAAGCGAAAAAATCGAATCACTTCTTTTTGAACTCAATCGCGAAGCCAAAACAACCCTTGTGCTCGTTACGCACAATCTTGACCTAGCGCGAAAAACCGAACGAATCATTCGCCTCAAAAATGGCATCGTGGTTTCCGATACGCTGAACGAAGTGCAAGAAACAAATTTCAATCCCACAACAGCACAATGATAGCGAGTTTGTTTAATCGTTGGACTTGGATAATGGCATGGCGCGATAGCCGCACACATCGCCGAAGGCTGTTTCTTTTCATTTCGTCAATCATTCTCGGCACAGCGGCACTTGTCGCCGTCAATTCGCTTGGCGAAAGTTTAGAGCGCGCCGTCAGCACACAAGCCAAATCGCTTTTAGGCGCAGACCTTGGGATTGAATCGCGTCAGCCGTTTTCAAAAGAACTTGAACGCGCTGTCGATTCGCTTGCCGAAAGAGCAGAAATCGCACGTGAAATTTCATTCGGCTCAATGGTCTATTTTCCGAAACAATCCAAAACGCGGCTCTCGCAAATTCGCGCCGTTACAGGCGACTTCCCGTTTTATGGCGCGATTGAAACCGAACCGAAGTCGGCTTACAACACGCTCAACAACGGACGAAACGCGCTTATCGACAACACGCTTGCAATTCAATTCGGCGTGCAACAGGGTGATAGCGTCAAAATCGGCGACGTGAGTTTTCTTGTTAGCGGAATTTTGAAAGAAGTGCCCGGCGAAGCGGCAGTGGCATCAGTGATTGGTCCGAGGGTCTATATCCCGCCAATGTATGTCGATTCAACGAAACTCATTCAAGTGGGAAGCCGCGTTACTTACAAAGCGTTTTTCAAACTACCGAGCGGAACAAGTGCGAAAGCCGTTGTCGACTCGCTCAAACCCTTGCTCAATCTCACTTCTGCAACAGCAACAACTGCCGAAGAGCGACAAGCGTCGTTGGGCAGGACGTTGGAAAATCTCTATCGCTTTCTCAACCTTGTTGGATTTATTGCGCTACTGTTGGGAAGTGTAGGCGTAGCCAGTGCGGTGAATGTGTATGTGAAGCAAAAACTTCAAACCGTTGCTACGCTTCGCTGTATGGGCGCATCATCGGCGCAGGCGTTTGCGATTTATTTGATTCAAACCTTTGCAATGGGGCTGATTGGCGTAAGCCTCGGCGCAATGATTGGGGTTTTCGTCAGTGCGTTTCTGCCACGATTACTCGGCGATTTCCTTCCAATTCAAGTCGAGTTTGTTATATCACTTTCGGCAATCGGTGTTGGCGTATCGATTGGATTGCTGATGGCGATTGCTTTCGCACTTTTGCCGTTGCTTACAGTTCGCAACGTTTCGCCACTGCTTGTGCTTCGTGCGTCGGTTGATGATGAAAAAGTCCAACAAGATTACTTACGCTACATTGTGTTTGGATTGATTGTAATGGTTGTATGGCTCTTTGCGTCGCTTCAAACCGATGCTGCACTTTCGTTCATTGAACGCTTGAAACAAGGTGCGTTCATCATGCTTGGGCTTGGCGTTTCTCTTGGGCTTCTTGCGCTGGTAGCAAAAGGCACAATGGTTGCCGCACGAAAGTTTTTTCCAAAGCGATGGAACTATGTGTGGCGACAAGGCTTGGCGAATCTTTACCGACCAAACAACCAAACGCTCGTTCTCATTCTCTCGCTTGGTTTCGGCACTATGCTGATTTCCTTGATGTATCTGCTTCAAGCCATGCTGATTGAGCAAGTTGAACTTACCTCAAAAGAAAATCAACCGAACCTTGTTTTCTTCGATGTTCAAAGCGACCAACGCAAAGGCGTAGAAGAATTGCTCACGGCGATTGACGCGCCAGTGATGCAAACCATTCCGATTGTTACCATGCGCATTGCGGCAGTGAAAGGAAAAACCGTTGCCGAAGCGCGGCGCGATTCCACCGTCAAAAGCGCGTGGCTTTGGGAGTATCGCGTCTCGTATCGAGATACGCTGAACGAAACGGAAACGCTCATCAAAGGCGAAATGAACAAGCCTGTAAAGTCACCGAACGATAGCATTAAAATTTCTATCAACGAATTTTTAGCGCAAGCATTAGAAGTTGATTTGAACGATGAAATTTCCTTCGATGTGCAAGGCGTGCTTGTGAAATGTTTTGTTGGAAGTATTCGCAAGGTCGATTTCAGGCGCATACAGCCGTCGTTCTCGATTCTCTTTCCGACAGGCGTGCTGGAAGACGCACCACAATTTTATGCGGTGCTGACGCGCGCAAGTAGTGACGAGCACTCTGCCGAAATTCAACAAGCGATGGTCGAAGCCTTCCCGAACGTTTCTGCGATTGATTTGGGCTTAATTCTCTCGACGGTGGATTCAATTTTGGATAAAATCTCGCTCGTGATTGAGTTCATGGCACTCTTCAGCATTCTGACCGGTGTTGCGGTATTGATTGGCTCGGTCTTGATTAGCCGTTTTCAACGCACGCGCGAAAGCGTGTTGCTACGGACGCTGGGCGCAGTGCGTAAGCAAGTGGTTTCCATCATGACGGTTGAATATCTCTTGCTTGGATTTCTTGCCTCGCTTTCAGGCGTGATGCTCTCGGCGGCGGCAAGTGTGATTTTAGCCTATACGGTTTTCAAATTCACCTTTCTGCCAAACCTTTTGCCAATGGTGGTAATGATGCTCGTGATGATTACGCTCACGGTCGTAATTGGCGTGCAGGGCAGTCGTGGCGTTCATTCGCACTCGCCGCTTGAAGTTTTGCGTAACGAAGTGTAGCCGAAGAATACAAGCGTGAGCGGCGAAGCAAGTTTGTGATTCTTATCAACCATTGCTAAAATGATAGAGTAACTTAAACGAAGCCAAACGATGAAAGTCAAGAAAACTGCCAAAGAAAAAAAAAACGACGCGAACCAAGAAATCGCTCGAACTCAAAGAGCCGAAAACAGTTCTCGTCAGGAACGGAGATAAAGTTTTTGAAATCATTCCCGCTAAGAAGAGCACTCTGACGCCGAAGCAAGAAAAAAAACTTCAAGCCGACGTGAAGAAAATCGTTGAACGAATGTTGAATGGAATGAGCGAAGTTGAATATGTGGAGAGAATGAGAGGGCACTTCAAATGATAATTGTTGACACCGATGTCGTGATACGTGCGTTCAAAAGCGAGCAGTTCTCTGAAGCATTACAAAAACACAATCCAATTATTTGCACAGTGGTCAACATTGAGTTAATTCAAGGAAGCAAAAGCAGGAAAGAGATAAAAAAAGTTGGAATCGTTTGTGCAATTCAAGTTTGAGCAAATGCCGAATATGGGCGACGACCTAACAATGGCGTTGGAACTCGTGCGCCGACATTCAAGCAGAGCAGGTATTTTACTCGGCGATGCAATTATCGGTGCAACAGCGATAAATCGCAATCTCCCGCTCTTCACCTTCAACCAAAAGCATTTCCGATACCCTGAAATTAAACCTCTCTTGCTCCCATCACTGGAATCCTGAAAACCTTATCGTGTATCTGATTGTGGCATTACTTGACAGGCATGCCGTTGAGCGAGGCGTCTTGTGCTTCAATCACATGAACCTTTCCATTTGAATCCGTAACGGCTAAAAGCATGCCTTGCGACTCAATTCCACGCATTTTGCGCGGCGCGAGATTTGCCACCACAATCACATGCTTGCCAATCATTTCTTCGGCGGTGTAGTGCTCGGCAATGCCCGATAAAATCACGCGCTCTTCGCTCCCAAGTTTCAAAGTGAGTTTCAAAAGTTTATCCGCACGCGGCACTTTCTCGCTTGCTAAAACGGTCGCAACGCGCAAGTCAATTTTCTCAAAGTCTTCAATCGTGATAACAGGTTTGAGGTCAGGAATTGAAGATTTCTGTAAAGATTCTTGTTGGATTTTTTGCTGTTCTTTCTGTGCAAATTCTTCGACGAGTTTCTCAATTTTTTCAAGTTCAGGCGCGATTTCCTTGTCATCAATTTTTTTGAAGAGCACTTCTGAGATGCCTGAAAGGCGATGCCCAGCGGGAAGTTTTGGCAATTTGGCATTTTCCCAAGCGCGCTCGTTTATGTTGAGCATGTTGAAAATTTTGTCGCTTGCTTCGGGCAGAATCGGCGAGAAAATCGTGGCAAGCGTGTGGCAAAGGTTGAGCGAAATGGCAATGGTTTTAGCGGATTGTGCGCGGTCGGTTTTGTAGGTCTTCCAAGGCTCGGCGTCGGTGAGAAATTTATTCGCAAGGCGCGCGACTTCCATCGTTTTGAAACAGGCTTCGCGGATATGGATTTCCTCAAACAAGGTTTCTAACTCGCTAAATGTTTGTGTCCAATCTATGCCGATGCTGTTCCAGTCCTCGATCGAGCAATCGGCAGGCACAACGCCGTCGAACTTTGAGTTGGTGAAGTCAATCGCGCGTTTAACGAAGTTTCCGAGCGTATCGGCAAGTTCGCCATTCACGCGATTTTGAAAATCTTTCCAACTGAAATCGCTGTCGCGGTTTTCGGGGTAATTGGCGGCGATGATGTAGCGAAGCGTATCGGCGGGGAATTTCTCCAAGAACTCATGCGCATAGATGGCGTAGCCACGCGACTTTGAAAACTTCTTGCCTTCAATGTTGATGAACTCCGATGCGGGAAGATTATCAACGATGATGTATTGCGCGTTGGGATTGCCGTCGTTCCAAGCTTTAAGCATCGCGGGGAACATAATAGCGTGAAAAACGACATTGTCTTTGCCGATGAAGTGAATGAGGCGCGTGTCGGGCTGTTGCCAATAAGTGCGCCACTTTTCAGGGTCGCCTTGTTTTTGTGCCCATTCTTTCGTGGAGGAAATGTAGCCGAGCACCGCATCGAACCAAACGTAAATCACTTTGCCTTTGGCGTCCTCGCTTTGAATTGGCACAGGCACGCCCCAGTTCAAATCGCGCGTGATGGCGCGCTCGCCCAAGCCTTGTTTGAGCCACGTGCGCGCGTAGTTGAGCACATTCGGTCGCCAATCGTTCGCATGCGATTCAATCAAGGTTTCTAAAAAGTCTTGATACTTGCCGAGCGGGAAATACCAATGAAGCGTTTCTTTGAGAACAGGCGTGTTGCCTGAAAGTTTGCTTTTCGGATTGATAAGTTCGGTGGCAGAAAGGTATGTGCCGCAGTTTTCGCACTGGTCGCCATTGGCTTCGGGAAATTGGCAGACGGGACAAGTGCCAATCACGTAGCGGTCTGGTAAGAATTGTTGTTTGGCTTCGTCATAAAATTGTTGCTCAACTTTTTTGATGAGAATGCCGCGCCGCTCGAAGTCGAGAAAAAATTCCTGTGTGGTTTGGTGATGAATTGGCAGAGAAGTGCGCGAAAAGTTATCGATGGCGATGTTGAGTTTTTCAAGCACGGCTTTGTGCAAGGCGTGATAGCGGTCGACAATGTCTTGCGGCGAGACGCCCTCCTTATCGGCTTGAATGGTGATGGGAACGCCGTGCTCGTCGCTACCGCCGATGTGAATGATGTCTTCGCCACGAAGCCGTTTATAGCGCACGAAAATATCGGCTGGAATGTATGTGCCTGTGAGGTGACCGAGATGTAGCGGTCCGTTGGCGTAGGGAAGAGCGGTTGTAACGAGTGTGCGTTTGAAAGTGATGTGCGATGTGTTCATACAACTTTGAAAAAGTTAATCGCAAAGTTAAGAATTTTGCGCCGTGCATTTTGAAAAACTTTCGCTATTTTTGCGCAGTTTGAGTCGTATTTTTTTGAAGTAACTAAAAAGGAGAAACAACTATGGCACTCAAAATCTCAGATGAATGCATTACTTGCGGAGCGTGCGAGCCAGAATGCCCGAACACGGCAATTTATGAGCCGGGAATGAATTGGAGACTTTTTGGGCAAGAGCACCCACCGCTCTCGAACGATTACTATTACATCGTTCCCGATAAATGCACGGAATGTGTAGGATTCCACGAAGAGTCGCAGTGCGCGGCAGTTTGTCCTGTAGATGCCTGCAATAAAGATGAAAATTTTCCAGAGACCAGAGAGGAACTGCTCGCGAAAAAAGAACGATTAGAAGCCGACAAGCGCGCATAACGTCAAGACCGAAATTTGGAGTTCAGAAAGCGTTCTCAATAAGCGAGAGCGCTTTTTCTTTTCGAGAGACTCACAATTTCGCAGAAAGAATTTTCCACGAAAGCACTAAATTCCTAGACGAACATTCTAAAACGACTGGCAGTATGAATGAAGTATTTTCCTATCCTATTACCCAATCCGAATTTTTATTAGAAAACTACTACATCTTGACTTGGACGGGCGGCATGCTTGCGTTGGGTGCGGCTTGGGCAATTTTTTTCCGATACGGCAACTTTAAGTATGGAATTGATTTGGGCTGTTTGTTCAAGACGCTTATCATTATGGTAGCGACCATGCTGGCGCTTGGCATTCCAAATTACCTCAACACAAAATACTATGCAGAGCACGGGCATGAAGGCGATAAAATCACCCTGACGAACGAGCGAGTAACGTATCACTATCGAGACGGCAAGCAGAAATCGTTCCGGCTTTCGGAAGTGAAAAAGTTTTACAAAGAGCCTATAACCTTTAATCCACCGCCAACCTACTTTGTTGTGGCTATCATTGACTCTATCAAGGTTGATTCGTTTGCAGTGCGAGAAAATTTACCGCGATTTGAAGTATTCAAAGATGCCTTAAACAAGGCTATGGATAATAAACTCTGACAGATTTTAACAACGCGATAAAAAAGTGAAAATGAAGAGCAATTGGGTTATGTCTGTCGAAAAGTTGGTGCGTTGCTTGGCAAGCAATCTGTATATTGGAAAAAGCGTTTTTTGCTACGATGAGGTTGATTCCACTAACAATGTGGCGCATCGCTTTGCGCGAGATGGTGCGCGAAGTGGCACGGTTGTTCTAGCCAAGTTCCAGACGACGGGGCGTGGCAGAAATGCGAAAAAATGGATTGCTCAAAAAGGAGAGAACATCACGGCAAGCGTCATTTTACGACCGACCGTTCCGCTTGAAAGTCTGACTCACTTGCCACTTCTTGCTGCACTTTCAGTGGCACAAGCCGTTGAAGATGTGGTCGGACAGCAGGCGGAAATTAAATGGCCTAACGACGTTTTAATCCGACGCAAAAAAGTTGCAGGTGTGTTGGTCGAAACATCGACGCAAACCGGCGCGGTTGATTATGTCGTTGTTGGAATCGGACTGAATGTTAATCAAGCACAATTTCCCGACGATTTGGCAGAACATGCGACTTCACTTTTTCTTGAAACAGGCAACACTTACGACCAGAACACGCTCTTTGTCAGCCTGATGAAATATCTCGATGCAAATTATGCTCGTCTCGAGAGCGGCGATACACAATCAATTCGCGAGATGTGGCGTCGATACTGTAACATGTTCGGAAAGCACATCACGTTTTATCAAGGCGATTCAAAGCGTGAAGGCATTGCCCTTGATATTGACGAACGTGGCTTTCTGAAAGTGGAGATTAACCAAAGAGAAGAAGTGCTCGCCCAAGCTGAGATTCAAACCATTCGCTACTGAATCTACCGATGCGCCAAACATTAAGCCTTGATGTTGGAAACACACGCCTCAAACTGGCTTTCTTTCAAGGAGATGATATTCAGTTCCGAACGGAAACAGAAACGAAGCAATTCAAATCGCTTAAATCGCGCCAAGCCTTTGCGGCGTCGTTAGTTTCGGAATTAAAAGCGCGCTCATTACAGGTTGAAAAAATTATTCTTTCCTCCGTTGTTCCAGAAGTGGCGCGATTGATTGCCAACACGCTTGAACGCACGTTCAAAAGGCGCGTCTTAACGGTCTCGACTGAACTCAACTTGCCTTTTGAGCATCGCTACAAAACGCCGCACACGTTGGGCGCAGACCGATTAGCACTTGTTGCTTATGCTGTCAAGCGCTTTCCAAAAGCCGCTACGATTGCAATTGACTTTGGAACAGCAATCACATATGAGATTGTTACATCGAGAAAAGTTTATCTTGGCGGCGTAATTTTAAGCGGGTTTGGCGTCTCGCTATCGGCATTGCACTCGCACACGGCGCAGCTGCCCGAAGTGCGATTTTCATCACAAACAAAACTTGTTGGAGAAAGCACAAACGAGTGCTTGGAACGCGGTGCATATTGGGGAGCAGTGGCTCAAACGGAAGGCTTAATTGCGCGATTCAAATCGTTTTTGAAAACGCATTACGGCGAAAAACGCATCAAGGTGATGGTCACAGGTGGAGACGCACCTTTAATTGCAGAGCAACTCAAATTCGATGAAATCAACGAATATGCTGTTCTCGAAGGCGCGGCATACTTAGCAGACTTGAATTGAAAAAAATGACAAACAAGTTTTCAGAACTAAAACGAAGTTGTATCTTTGCGACCCTTCAAGAATTTTGTGGAGAGGTCGCATAGTTGGTCTAGTGCGCTCGCCTGGAAAGCGGGTAGGGTGTAACAGCCCTCGCGGGTTCGAATCCCGCCCTCTCCGCCATACATTCCCCGACCACAAAGTCATTTCTTGTTCTATGCAAAGCAGTTTGTTCGGAGTTCTTGTGCAAATCTCAAAAGCGTAACAAAATGGTATTTGAATTTGACATTTTGGAGGCGGAATCGCTCGTTTCAGTGCGCGTCAGGGGCACAGGCGATTTTCAAAAGGGAATCGAAAGTATCTTAACCGTTGCTAACGACACGCGCTTCAAAAATGGTTTCAATGTGCTGGTAGACCTGTGCCATCTCAACTACCACCCGTCGCTTGAGGAACTGCGTGCCTTTGCTGATGTGCTGATTTCGCTCAAAGATAAATGCACAGGCAAAACGGCTCTGGTGGTGAGCAATTTTTTTCACTATGGCTTCGGCAAAGTGCTGGGAGGCTTTTTGGAACTGGCAGGCATTAAAATGCAAGTCTTTCGTAATCCGCTTGAAGCAATCAAGTGGTTCAAGGATTAGGGTTGCGGTTTTAGGCGACCTTTTCGGTTTAGACGATTTCTAAACTAACTCCTCAAAAAAAGATGACTTGGCACGTTGACTTTGGCAAAGGACTGTGCTATATTGACCAGTGAAATAAGTAACAATCATTCAAACTCAAATCAATGAGGAGAAACTCTATGAATCATCGTAGCATGACGCCCGCTCTGGACGCGATTGATGAAGTTTACAACTTAGCGTATTGGATGACGGGAAACGAAGCAACGGCGGGAATGCTCGTTAGTCAAACTTACAACGCGATTGATAAGCATGCTTCGTTAGTTTCGCTTTATAAAGCGTTCCGAGAAAACTATCTGAAAGCGTTTGGTCAAGCACCTGTGATTTCGGTAGAAGAAGCCGCTGAAATTGCTGACACTGAGGTGGCGCGCGCCGTAATTGCTTTACCGACCGATTTCAAGATGGCGGTATTGCTCGCGGACATTGCGGGGCTTTCGCATCGCGACATTGCATTGGTGGTGGAAAACTCGGTCGAAGCCGTGCGCGAATGGCTTCACTGGGGGCGCAAGCTCATCACCAAAGAACTTGCAGAGCAATGGCAAAACTGATTGGCGCGAAGTAAACTCAAAAGCCGCTCTTGTAAGCGGCTTTTTTATTACTCTGAATTTTGAATCCTATCTCAATCTTACTTTTTGCCAAGCATTGAGCCTAAGCCGCCAAGCAGCTTGCCTGCACCGCCTAAGTTTCCTGCAAGGCTGGAAAAGTCAGGCATTTCGCCGGTTTGCAAGAAAGTTTGCACCATTCCGCCAACAGGTTCAGGAAGTTTTTCTTTGGTGAAACTTGCTACGACTTGAATTGCCATTTTAGCGGTCTCTTCCGAGATATTGGCTTTCTCCATCAGGAGTTTGACAAGGTCTTGCATGAGGATATGTGGTTTTGATTAGAAGAAATAGGATACAAGGCTTAATCGCCGCCGAAAATACTGCCGATGCCGATACCGCCTTCTTCTTTTCCGCCATAAGAAGCACGCATGATTCTATCTGCTAAGCGCGAGAAGGGAAGGCTTTGCAGATAAACGAGACCAGGACCGGTTAATTTTGCAAAGAACAATCCTTCACCGCCGAACAAGACGTTTTTGAAACCGCCGACGAATTGAATGTCGTAATCGACAGTCGGTGCCATGGCGACAAGACAGCCGGTGTCGACACGCAAGGTTTCGCCAGCAGCGAGGTGTCGTTCAATAATCGTGCCACCTGAATGAATAAATGCCCATCCATCGCCCGTGAGTCGTTGTAAGATGAATCCTTCACCGCCGAACAGCCCTGTGCCGATTTTTTTAGTGAAGGCAACTTCAATTTCAATGCCTTGTGCGGCGCAGAGAAATCCATCTTTTTGACAAATGAACTCACCACCGAGTTTCTTCAAATCCAGCGGAATGATTTTGCCCGGATACGGCGCGGCAAAGGCAACTTTCTTTTTGCCTTGTCCGCGATTGAGAAACGACGTAATGAAAAAAGAATCGCCCGTAAGCATGCGCTTCAATCCTGAAAAGATGCCGCCACCTGTAGAAGTTTGCATTTCAATACCTTCTTCCATATACATCATAGTGCCGACTTCGGCACGAACGGCTTCGTTTGGGTCTAACTCGACTTCAACGATTTGCATTTCACTGCCAAAAATTTGATAGTCAATTTCGTGTGCAGGCATGTGCAAGTGATTGGTTAAGTGAATAGTGATAAGTGTAAATCTGAAAAAGCAACGCCGGGCTAAACGGCAAGACTGAGCTTAAAGTTGCGTGTGATTAAGCCACAGATTCATTGACCTTTTTATGCGCTTTTTCGGATACCGATTCCGATTCAAGTTCTAAAAACTTGGCTTTCAAAAACTCAATTGCTGCTTCACGCTCGTGCGGGATAACGCCGTCTAAAATCGCATTCTCCATTGCTTTTTTCAAAATGCCGACCATGCGCCCTTCAGGAAGGTTAAACATTGCCATAATTTCATTGCCGTTGACAGGCGGACGCCACTTCGCCCATTTGTCTTTTTCAGATACATCGGCGACTTTCTCTTCGACGCGTGCAAAGTTCGCCAAAATCTTCTGCACCTTTTTTGGATTCTTGCTAGTGACATCAGCGCGGCAAAGCGTCATCAAGTCGTCTAAATGTTCACCAGCTTCAAACATCAAGCGTCGAATTGCCGAATCGGTGATTTCATCGCGCGAAAGCGGAATTGGACGCAGGTGCATACGCACCATTTTTTGCACAAAAGGCAAGTGCTCCATCGGCAATTTCATGCGACGAAAAATTTTAGGAATCATGTTCGCCCCAACGGCATCGTGTCCATGAAAACTCCACCCAAGCCCTTGATGAAATCGCTTAGTGCGTGGCTTGCCAATATCATGCAAAAGTGCGGAGAGCCGTAGCCAAACATTATCCGTCATAGCGCAAATGTTGTCGACAACTTTGAGCGTATGGAAAAAAGTATCCTTATGCCCCATACCGTCGACTTGCTCAACGCCTGCCATAGCAGGCAATTCAGGGAAAATTTCGTCGAGAATTTTCGTGCGATATAGGATTTCAAAGCCAATCGAAGGCGTCTCGGTCATCAAGAGTTTGAGCAGTTCGTCAGTGATGCGCTCTTGTGAAACGATTTTCAGGCGCGCGCGCATCTTTTCCATCGCTGGCGGAAGCGAAGGATGAAGCACAAAGCGGAGTTTTGCAGCAAATCGTGCTGCACGAAGCATACGAAGCGGGTCATCTGAAAAAGTCGATTCAGGCTCGAGCGGCGTGCGCAAGATTTTTTTCTCCAAGTCGTCAAGTCCGCCAAACAAATCAATTAACTCGCCGTAGTTTGCGCGATTGAGTGAAACCGCAAACGCATTAATGGTGAAATCGCGCCGCGAAAGGTCATCTTCAAGTGTGCCGATTTGTGTAATCGGCTTGCGCGAACTAGGGTCGTAAGATTCTTTGCGTGCGCCGACAAATTCAAGTTTGAGTTCGCCTTGTGTCTCATCCTGCAAACGCAACTGCGCCGTGCGGAATCGCTCGAAAACAGCAAAACCAAAGCCGTTCAGGTGCGATTTGACAGCGTGGGCAAATTCAATCGGCTCGCCGACGACCATCACATCAATATCTTTGCACGGCTTTCCCAATAGCCTATCACGAACAAATCCGCCAACAACATAGCATGGCAGATTCATGCTATCGGCAAGAGCGCCAATCTTCTCAAAGAGACTTTCTGAAAGCGTGATGTTCAAGGCTCAATTTCGATAAAGGTTTTCAAGATGTGATAATTCCAAAACGAGAGTCAATCGCACATCGTTTCTTTGACGGCACTTGATGCTCAAACTCACACGCCAAAGTTACGGCAAAAACTCAACATGGAGAACTGCTTGCGCAGTTGTTGAGCGGCAATCAAGAATTCAACTCGCAAATTGCTGTATCTTTGTGCATTTATTGCAACGTAATCGAACAAGAACATTCAATGACAGAAACCAAAGTTTCAGTTTCACAATTTCTTTCAAGCCGTGTAAGGCGCGTTCAAGAATCGCAGACGCTTCAAATCACTGCGCGTGCAAGCAAAATGAAAGCCGAAGGCAAAGACATCGTGAGCCTTTCCGCCGGCGAGCCTGATTTTCCAACGCCTGACTTCGCTTGTGATGCCGCCATCAAAGCCATTCAAAGCGGATTCACCAAATACACGAGCGTGGTCGGAATTCCTGAACTGCGCAAAGCCATTGCGGAAAAGTTGAAGCGCGACAACGCATTGAATTTTTCGCCCGAAGAAATTTGTGTCGGCGTCGGCGGCAAACAAGCCATTATGAATGCAATTCTTGCGTTGGTGGATTCAGGCGATGAGGTCATCATTCCTGCGCCGTATTGGGTGAGTTTTCCTGAAATGGTCAAAATTGCGGACGGCACGCCCGTCATTGTTCCAACCACATTTGAGCAAAACTTCAAACTCACGCCCGAACAACTTGAAAGCGCGCTCACGCCGAAAACGAAGATGCTGATTCTCAATTCACCATCGAACCCAACCGGCGTGATGTATTCCGAAGCAGAAATTCGCGCCTTAATGCGCGTGATTGAACGCCGCGATGTGTTTGTGATTTCCGATGAAATGTATGAACAACTTACCTACGGCGAGGTTGCGCATTTTTCGCCCGCGCGAATTGAAGCGATGAAAGAAAAAGTGATTGTGAGCAACGCGCTCTCAAAGTCGCATTCAATGACAGGCTGGCGCGTGGGCTATGTTGCCGCGCCGAAATGGATTATTGACGCTGTCGCAAAGTTGCAATCGCAAATGAGTTCGCACACAAGTTCCATTTCGCAAAAGGCGGCGGCGGCGGCACTTTTGGGCGAGCAAACGGTCGTTAAGACCATGCGCGAGGAGTTCAAAAAGCGGCGCGATTTTCTCTATCGCGAACTTTCATCAATCAAAGGCATTCGGCTCAACCTACCCGAAGGCGCGTTTTACCTTTTTCCATCGGTCGAAGGCTTACTCGGAAAAACATTTCAAGGCGTAACGCTGAACTCGTCGGTTGATGTTGCAGAGTATTTGCTCGATAAGCATTGGGTTGCGACCGTGCCCGGCGATGCGTTTGGGGCAGAAGGATTTTTGCGCCTTTCATATGCGTCGTCTATGGCAGAATTGGAGAAAGCGGCGGCGCGAATGAAAGAAGCCTTCCGTGCGTGAGAGAGAAAGGCTCACAAAATCGTGGCAACTGAAAGTTGATGTTGAATGCCAATCACGCCAAGCGAGGAGAAGGCATAATCGAACTTGAACTTTTTCAATTCAAGTCCAAGTCCGCCTGAAACGCCTGAAAGACCAAGCGCACTGCCGACGCTCAAATCCTGACGAAGTTTGTTGTTGTAGCCTGCGCGCAATCGCACTTGCTCGCTTAAAAGGAACTCGCCACCGATGGTGAAGAATTTGAGTTTGTCGGTAACTTTATCGGTTTTATCGGCAAGGTTGATAAAGCCAATGCTTAAAATGAGCGGCAAGCCTTCGAGTTGTGTGGTTGCGCCAATGCGAATGTCAAGTGGCAAGGGTTCGGAGAAGCCGTCGTAAGTGGAAATCTGTGTGCCAAGGTTGAGAATCGAGATGCCGATTTGCAATTTTTCGTCGGGAATATCGAGCAATAGTCCTGCATCAAAGGCGACGCCTGACGATGAAAATTCGGCGATGTTAGAGAAGATGTATTTAAGTCCAATGCCGCCGCGCAAGGTGCCGAAGGAATACTTCTCGAGTTCGCGCCCGTAGCCGAGTTGAAGGCATAGGTCGCCAGCCGTAAATTCGCCCCCGGTGTTGCCTGCGGCGTCGGCGCGTGTAAAAGTGCCGTAGTTGATGTAAGAAAGCCCAACGCCGAAATCCCCAATACCTTTGAACTCGCGTCCGTAGGCGATGAACCCTGCGTTAATGTCCATCAAATTTTTCTGAAAACTAAATGAAGCGGATTTATCGACCTCGCTTGAAATCGTGGCGGGATTTTGAAACAGCGCGACCACATCGCCCTTCATGGAGACGCTATTCCCGCCGAGTGCCGCAACGCGCGCGCTTCGGTCAAGACGCAAAAACTCATAGACCGCCGTTTGTGCAAATACAGAGTTAGAGATGCCAAACAGAATTAAGAAGAAACAGAGAAGCGCAAGGCGAGTGAGCATCATGGATTGATTGCATTTCGGATTTTGAACGACAGAGGCGACAATGAAGCCGCACTTGGCGTCTTGTATCGACAATGTTTTGTATCGACAATTTAGATAACCGTGCGGGCACTATCAAGGGAAGAAGGAAGAACCCCCGAGTTAGCCGCTGTAAGGGTGTTTTAGATAGGCTTTGGCTTTTTTATGAGACTCTTGATGCTCTTTCAAGTTCAGAACGTTTTTGTAATGCGCTGTAGCTTTGGCTCTATCGCCTTGTGCGTCGTAAATCATGCCTAAGCGCAATTCGGAAAGGACGCGGAAAGGGGAAGGCTCTTTGCTATCGACTTTGAGGCTCAAATTCACCGCATTGGTGAAATGTGCTAAGGCGTCCTTCAAATCACGGCGGTTCATCATGGCAAGACCGATGTAGTAATGCGCTTCGCGCACATGGCGTTCGTTATAGTGCTTGACGCCGTTTTGATACTTTTTCCAAACGTCGGTGAAAATCTCTTCGGCTTCTTTCCAAAAGCCGCTGGCGGCATAACAGCGTCCGAGATAAGTGTAGAAAAAGGGATTATCGGGATAGCGTTGATGAAGTTGTTTGCAAAATTCGGCGGCTTTGGCGAAATCTTTTTCATAGACATAGTAAATCTGTGCGAGGAAGTAAATGGCTTCTGTTTTAGCGTAGTGCCCGAACTTCATACAGGAATCGAGTCGTGCAATGCCGCGTTTTTTATCACCTTTTGGAAACATGAGGGCAAGCGGTCTAACAGCAGGGTATTGTTCAGGAATGGCTTCGGCGTAATAGTCATAAATTCCAAGTCCAAAAAGCACGTCGATATTGTCTTTGCTAACCTTTTGAAGGCGTGAAACGATAGGAAGGGCGTCTTTGCCGTCGAGTGCGGCTTTAAGCCACTGCCCGCGGTTAGCGCGAAGCCTGCCGCGAAATCCGAGCGCACCACTTTTGAAAAACATCGCTTCCACATCGCGGTCGTTAAGTTCCAACTTTTCATCACAAAGGTCGATGACTTTTTCCATGTAGTTGCTGAAAGTCTCGTCGTATTGGGTGTCATCGAGGTCGAGCATCATTTTCCACCACAGCACCATGCCCTTGAAGAAGTGTCCAACGGGCGATTTCGGGTCTTTGCGAATGATGTCGGAGAAAACCGAATCGGCTTCGTTGAAATCGAGATTATAGACATAGTCAATGCCTTTCAAAACCTGTTCGTCGTATTTGGTGAAGGCTTTGGTGTTTGGCTCTTGTGCGAAAAGCCAAGCAGGAGCAAGCAGAAACAAAATGATTGGAAAAGCGCGAACGATAGGGTTCATGCTGCTGTCAGGTTTGATTACGGAATGAAAACTTTTTTTGAGGCTGTGAAATTCCAAAACTGTGAAAAAGTGCGCGAATAGAAAAGGCGAAGAGAAATGCTCCGCCTTCTGATGAATGTCGCCAAAATGTGGGATTGAAAGTTACTTCAAGAAGAGCATCTTTTTGGTTTCAGCGAAATTATCGGTTTGCAAGCGATAGAGATAAACGCCGCTCGACAAATTGAATTGAGAAGCATTGAGCGTGTAGGAATATACCCCTGTTGCTTGACGCGCATTGACCAATGTGGCAACCTTACGCCCAACTGCATCAAAGAGCTCGAGGCGCACGGTGCTGGGTTGCGAGAGTTGATACTGAATAAGCGTCGTCGGATTGAACGGATTCGGATAGTTTTGAGCAAGGCTAAACGCGCTTGGCTTTTCAGAGAGCGTCGGTGCAGAACTGTTCGGAACAACGGTTACAACGAAACTCGGGGCATAATTCCAATAGTCGCCGTTGGGGTCGTAACTGGTGTCGACGGCGCAGAAGTTGGCGTAAATCGTGTCGCGCCCTGCATTGGCGGGAGCGGTGTAGCGAAACTGCCACATCAGCGTATCGCCTTGTGCCACTTTCGGAAAGGTGTGTGTGAGTTCGCCATCTTCGATTCGCATGCCGGCGCTGAGCGTATCGAGCGTGCCGAGAAAAGCCGCAATGTTGAATCCACCCGCTCTAAGCGAATCTTTCCTGCCGTAAAGCGTGAAGACCGCCGTTTCGCCGACGCGCAGTGAGTCAGGACCTGAAATCCAAGCCTGAACTTGATTGTGCGGTCCTTGCTGAACGCCATCAGGCATGTGGCAAAAACAGCCGTCGTAAAAATGGTCGGGCTTTTGTGTCGCACCCACTTTTCCTGTGAGCGAATTTCCAAAAACAAACTGTTGCTTGAATTTATCGGCAGTAAATCCGAAAAAGATAATCGCGCCGATAGCCAAAACGAAACGATGAAGATGCATACTGCTACAAGTTTTTTTTTGTGTTGATTACTTAACGAGCATCATTTTTTTGATGCTGGTAAATTCGCCTGCAGTGAGGCGATAAAAATATGTGCCGCTGGAAAGCGATTGCGCATTGAAAACAACGCTGTATTGTCCTGCCGCTTGCCATTGATTGACAAGCGTAGCAACTTCTCTGCCGAGCATATCATAAACGCTAAGCTTGACATCGCTTGCAGTAGGAATTTGATAGCGAATCACGGTTGAAGGATTGAACGGATTCGGATAATTCTGTTCTAATGCAAACGCCTTGGGTTGATTCGGCAAGCGGTCTTTGCCTGAAGAAAGAAGCACTTGAACGCTTACAGGAATCAATTCGGGAGAGTTTGGCGCATTGCTGACAATTCGAATCGTATCGCGATAAACGCCTGCAACAGAGGGCAGTGCCGTAACCGTAACGGTATCGCTCGATTGCGGCGGAATTGAGAGCGTGCGACGCGAAATTGAAAGGTTGTTCTGCAACGAGTTTTGAATATCCGAAATCACAAGCGTGCCGTTGCCGTTGTTGAAAATGCGGAGCGTATCAGAAACGGGTGCGGAAGAAACAACAAACGAAAGCGAATCGCGCACAACATTGAGCAAGGCAACGCGAATCGTGAAGATGCCACTGGTGGAAACGGGATTGCCGTCGCTATTGTCGCTTACGCGCACACGCGCGTTTGAGGTCGGAATTGGTGGCACACTCCAATTGAATGAGCCAAGCGAGCCGAGAATGTTATCGGCGACAAGTTGCCATGCGCTGTCGGCGGCAGGTTGAAATTCAATTTTGACGGTCGGAATGTTGCTGGCAGTCCAAGTGATGTTGTGAGATGTGCCGAAATTCAGAATGGCATTTGTTGCAGGAGAAGTAACCGTGAGCACTTGTGCATTGCTAGTGGGGACGGTGTAAGTAACCGAGAGTTTAGCAAGCCGCGAAGTTTGTTGTGCAATGAGCGTGGCGCGGTCAATGAAGAGGAAGCCTGAATTTGCGCCTGAAAGGGCAGATTGTCGGAAGTTACTGCCACGATTGAACGAAAGATAACTTTGTCCGCCACCATAAACGCCGAAAACCATCACATTGGGGTCATCTTTGGCGATATCGACGCCCCAAGCCGAGCCGACAGTGGAAATGGTCGTCCAAGTTTTGCCATAATCAGTTGAGCGTTGAACGCCGCCACTGGACCATTGCGTAACGAAGCCTAATGCAGGGTTGAGGAGGCTATTGGCGAGCATTGGCATTTCGCTGCCGGTGCCTGTATAGACGTTTGTCCAAGTCAAACCTTCGTCAGTCGACCGCCAAAGTCGGGATTGTCCGCTGCCGGTAATGCCGTCGGCGCACCAGAAGATGTTGGAACTATCGCCCCGCACAATTTGCACATCGCATGGGCTTCGGAACTGTGTAACGGAAACCGTGTCCCAAGTTGAGCCGAAGTTGCGCGAGCGATAAAATCGTGCATTGGCATTTTGTGGACTGCCTTGTGCTTCAGGCGCGTAATAAACAACTTCGGGATTGTCGGGACTCATTTCAAGCGGCATGCCGTAGTTGGTGTAGGTAGCGGTAATGGTCGTGGTCCAAGTTTGCCCTGCGTTGGTTGTTTTCACGACACGATTGCGACCAACGGCGGCTATCCACGTGTTGCTATCGGAGTGCGAGACATAGAACGAGTGAACGCTCGTTGCGTTGGGAATCGTCGCGATTTGCGTCCAAGTTTCGCCTAAATCGTTGCTACGAATCACCGTTCCGCCGCCAGCGGCATAAATCACACGCTTGTTAAATGGCGAATGCACGAGCGTATTGCCAATGTAAGAACCAGTGCGCGTTTGAACCCAAGTGGCGTTGATGGTTGTGCCCGTAGGTAGTTGCCATGTTAAGCCGCCGTCGGTGGTGCGAAGCACGACATTGTTCTTATCGCTGACTGCCCAGCCTTTTCGGTGATTGTAAATGAAGATGTGTGAAAGTGGTGCGTAAAGTTCATGTTCGCCCCAGATGTAGGAAGCGTCTCGGTCGGTCGTGCGACGAATGAATCCGCCACCGCCGATGAAGAAGACGGTATCAGGACTTTGAATGAAAACGCCTGTAACATTGGAGCGTGAATCCGTTTTGAAATTGAGAGCCGTCCAAGTGTTGCCAGCGTCTGTGCTTTTGAACGCCAAGCCGTCTTCACCTGCGATATAAACGAGGTTGCCTTTTACGCTCACGGAAAAAATTTCTTTGTTGTTCCAAGCAGGGTTATGGATTTCCGTCCAAGTGTCGCCGCCGTTGGTGGTGCGTTGAACTTTGCCATTTTTTCCAACCACAAATCCGACTTGATTATCGCGGAAACTCACAGCGTTGAAGTTGTCGACGAAGGCGGGCGTTTTGGAATCCCACGTGGTGCCGCCATCAGTGGTTTTGAGAATTGTGCCGTTTGAGCCAACAAGAAAGCCGATTTGATTGTCTAAGAATTGAAGGGAGGTAAAGCGTGTGGTTGCACTTGCAAGCGAGAAGGTTTCCCAAGTTTCGCCGAAAGTGGTTGAGCGATAGGCTTTGCCGCTATCGCCTGCAACCCAAACCGTTGCGCCGAGCGATTGCACCGTGCGAAGCGTATTTGAACCGAGAATAAATTGCGCCCACGTTGCGCCGCCATCAACAGAACGAAAAACCCTTCCACTGTTGCCGACTGCCCAAACGGTGTTCCCATCAGAAGAATGAACATCGTAAAATCCTTGTGATTGTGCGAAAAGGGCTTGCGAGGTGAAGAGAAACAGCGTCAGAACAGAAAGGCGTAAGAAAGTGGTCATCGTTGTTGTTTGTTTTGATTAGCATTGAAAATGTTAATACAGTAGGCGGGCAATAACTTCAATTTCGCCAAGTCCGAAATGCGAAATCGAGTCGGATTCCAGCCTCACCGTCAGTTCGTTAATTGGAATATCGCCAACTTCAAGCCGAAGAAGTTGCAGATGGTCAAAAGTAACCTCTTTGACTTTTTTGGAATCGGAAAATAATGCAATTCTTCCGTTTTTTACAGTGCGATGTGATTCGATTACACTTTTTTTCGAAATCGGATAAAGGACAACTTCGCGCGCAACAATCGGAATATCCCATTTGAGATTCAGCCATGCGTCTTTGCTTGGCGCGGAAACCCACATTGAAGTATCGCAACCGAGTTCAACTTGTCTATCAATCGCGCGCGCCGCATGGTAGCGAACGCCGCTCTGTTCCCACTCTGAACTTGCCGAAGCATGTGCTGAGGTCGCCGCATTAAACCACTGCGAGAGCGCATTGTTCATCGGCACTTCAATCAACGAGTGCCCAGTGTGGCAACCGACGCACTTTGTGCCTGCGCCTTTGCGCTCCGAGTTCAAGCCTGAAACATGAGCAATTTTTCCGCTCGATGTGGTAAGCAAATTGCCACGCGAGTCGACAAGTTGCTCAAAAAGTGGCACTTCGGCAGGAGCAGTCGGCTCACGGATTCCGCCGTCTTCATCAACAGGCAATTCTTTGAAAAGCAATGCGATGTCTTTTCCGTCAGCATTTTTGCGTTGAATGTTCATGTAGAATCGAACCTTTGCGCCTTGAACAATTTTCGGCGCATCGGGTATAGGTTCATCGACTTTGCCGTTCATAAAAATGTTGAAGCAATCAAATCGGAAGGCGTGCAAGTCGGCGTAATCGGTTGGCTCGTCTAATGGCGGTTGGTCGTTGGCAAGGTCTAATTGGTCTTTGAAGAGTGTAGGCACAGGGCGCGGCACAAGTGCAACGGCGCATAGTTCGTCCGTTTTCGGCAAGTCTAAAATTTTGCGATGGAACGAGCCAAGCGAATCGGTGAGGTAAAGTCCAAATGTGCCGCCTTTACGTTGCGAGTAAATAATCTTGTTAGGCGAAACTTCGACCGCATCAACCGAAACAGCATCAAGAGGTGAGAGAAGCATCGGGACGCTTGCGCCTTTTTTGAAACGACGAATTACGACCGAATCAGAGCGATGAAGCATCGAGAGCGATGAGGTGAAAATGGCGAGCATATCGCCGTTGTGCGTGAGGCGCGGTTTGTAGGCTTGTAAGCCTGCGCGCGTGCGTGCAAAGCCTGCGTAGAGTTTGAGTTCGTCGCCGTCAGGCTTTGCGGTAATGGCATGCCAAATGTTGCCGATGTCGTCGGTCAGGGCTTGTGCGGGTGTGCGCGTCAGTCCGTCTTTGGTTTGATTGCTGGGCAAATCAAGGTTGAGCCACCAACGAGAAAACACGACGCGTCCTTCGCTTAAATCCATCGTGGGTTCTTCGGCACTGTTACGCTCGGTTGTGATTCGGTGAAGGTTTGTGCCGTCAGTATTGACGACGAAAAGATTGCTGGTTCTGACGCTGCCAAGTTGCGCCAGCGAGGGGTAGCGTGTGGAAGCAAAGACGATTTTTTCACTATCCATGTAGCACGGGTCGAAGTCGTCGTAGCGTTCAAAAGTTTTAGCAAGGTCGCCGAAGCGAGAAAGGTCGATGGTGCGGTCGGTTTTGGTAATGGCGCGAAGGTTTCTACCATCAATGCCGATTTCATAAATGCGCCAACTGCTATCGGGGTGAACAAGTCCTGAAAAGACGAGCCGTTTAGCGTCGTAGGAGACGCTGAGGTCGGCGATGTCGTAAAAGGTTGGTGCAAGTTGGCGAAGTCGTCCGCTACGCTCGCGCACAAAGAGTTTACCGCCGGTTTTGAACGTTCTGCCGTGCGGTCCAATGCCTGAAATAATGCTATCGGGTGCAGGATGGCGTGCGACAAAGGCAATCGGTGGTAAGTCTTCCAACGGCGTAAAACTCGTGAGTAAAAAGAGCGAAAGCACAATCAAAACGAACTTCATAAACAGCCGTGTGGTCAGTGGTTGAGTTGTTGGCAGAGCGCGAGTTGGGCTTCAATGCTCGATTTGTGTTTGCCAATCTGCTTGCCAATGAAAATCAAAGTGTTGTGGGAAATCGTTTCATCTTTCAGCGTATCAAACTCAAACGTGTAGCGACCAGAAGCGAAGTTGAAAATCGCGGGTGTGGGCATGGCGTCGAACTTGACAATGCCTTTGGCGCGATAGCACTGGCGCGGCAATTCGGAAAGGAACTCCTCGAACTTCGATTGAGAA
This sequence comes from Chloroherpetonaceae bacterium, assembly GCA_046292465.1. Taxonomy (GTDB): domain Bacteria; phylum Bacteroidota; class Chlorobiia; order Chlorobiales; family Thermochlorobacteraceae; genus JANWWM01. The sequence goes on along the minus strand of JBKBRB010000014.1, from coordinate 27,550 downwards.
AATTCATGCGGCAACTCAATAGCGAAGGTCTCGATTTGGTCGATGTCCAAGTGATAACTTTCCGAACCGTGTTCGTGATGATGTTCGTGCTCGTGAGCGTGGTGTTGTTCGAGTTGATGCAATCGCTGGTGAATTTCCTTGTCGTATTTGCGTTTGAGTTCTGCCATGAATGTTTCGTGCTCCTGACGCAAATTTTTCGGCGACGAAATGAAAAGCACTTCGGGCGGAATTTTCCCTTGAACGACTTTGAAAATCGGCGCACGCTCGTTCATTTTCCGAACTAAATTTTCAGCGGCTTTTATTTGCGCTTCGGAACAAACATCAATTTTGTTCAAAACCACCATATCGCAAATCGTCAGTTGAATTTCCGCCACAAGATTTTCTTGAAGATGTAGCCAAAGATTTTCGGCGTCCGCAACGGTGATGATGGCTTCTAAAATCAAGCGTCTATCATTGGCAAGCATCATGAAAATCGAGAGCGGGTTGGCAATGCCTGTGGTTTCAATCAAGAGCACATCGGGCGAAACGCCTTTGAGAATATCGGAAACCGCATTTTGAAAGTCGCCAGAAATCGTGCAACACATACAGCCTGCCGTCAATTCTGAAATCTCAACGCTCTGCGTTTTCAAAATCACCGAGTCGACGGAAACTTCGCCAACTTCGTTTTCAATCAATGCGACCTTCTTGCCACTCAAACTCGTTTCAAGCAAATGCTTGATGAGCGTGGTTTTTCCGCTCCCAAGAAAGCCCGTGATAATGATGGCTGGAATACGTGCCGATGAATCCATATTTTTAATTCGCTTGAAAAGTGATTAAACTTTGCTTCGTCAATCTAAAAGAATCTTGGCAAAAATGAACATTGCACAAGCCACACCTGCCGTAACGAATGAAGCCACCGAAGAACGACTTTTGAACGAAGACGACTTGTGGGAATTGATTGCACAAGGACGCAATGTAACGCTTATCAAAGGAAAAGCCGTAGAAATGTCGCCTGCCAGCCGAAATCACGGAAAAGTTGCGATGAAAATTGGCGCAAGAATTACCCTGTTCGTTGAACAGCATCGTCTTGGCTCATGCTTTGCGGCGGAAACCGGCTTTGTAGTGGAGCAGACGCCGACAACAGTGCTTGCGCCTGACTTTGCGTTCATTGTCAAAGAGCGCGATAAAGAGCAAGAGAAAGGCTTCGGCAAAGTCGTGCCTGACTTTGTGCTGGAAGTGCAATCGCCGTCGGAGACTTTGAGCGATACAAACGAAAAGATGTTGATGTGGCTGAATGCAGGCGTGAAGTTGGTGTGGGTTGCAGATATGAAAACGAAGTCTATCACGGCGTATCAAAAGCGAGAAGGGAAGATTGAGGCGGTAGTTTATACGCACGATAAAACGATTGACGGCGGCGAAGTCTTCAAAGGCTTTCAGTGCCGCGTCCAAGAATTTTTTGAATAG
>JBKBRB010000014.1:0-25560 GCA_046292465.1 Chloroherpetonaceae bacterium | reverse complement strand
TATACGCACGATAAAACGATTGACGGCGGCGAAGTCTTCAAAGGCTTTCAGTGCCGCGTCCAAGAATTTTTTGAATAACTCAAGTTTATGACCGAAGAAAAACTTTGGGATGTTGTTTCGCTTCTGAAAACGAGCACCGATTTTCTCAAGCAAAAAGGTATTGACGAAGCGCGGCTCAACGCCGAGTGGATGCTGGCGCATGTTTTGGGCATGAAGCGGTTCGATTTGTATTTGAACTTCGACCGTCCGGTCTCGCCCAAAGAGCGCGAGCGGTATCGTGAGTTGGTGCGTCGCCGTCTCAGCGGTGAGCCGCTTCAATACTTGTTAGGTGAAACGGAGTTTTTCGGCATTCTGCTTAAAGTGGATAAGCGCGCGCTGATTCCGCGCCCTGAAACGGAACTCTTGGTCGAGGAAATCATTAACGAACTTTCTAAAAACGATTTGCCGAAGCGAATTTTGGAGGTCGGAACAGGAAGCGGCTGTATTGCGATTGCGCTTGCAAAATCCATACAAGGGGCGCACCTGACGGCGGTTGATATTTCTGCTGATGCGCTTGCCCTTGCCAAAGAGAACGCTGAAATCACGAAAACGATTGAGCAAATTACGTTTGTCGAAGCCGACGCGCTCGCGCCTGACTTTGCGCAACGCTTTGCGGAACCGTTTGACGCATTGGTCTCCAATCCGCCTTACATTCCGATAGCGGAAAAAGCAAGCGTGCAAAAAGAACTCTTGCACGAACCCGAACGCGCACTCTTTACGCAAACAGGGTTTGAATTTTATGAAAAACTCTGCGCCGATGCGCAAACGCTCTTGCAACCAAACGCGCTTATCGCATTTGAACTGCATGCCGATGGCGGCGAAAAAGTGAAAAGCATTGCCGCGCAACACGGATTCAAAAACATTGCGCTGAAAAAAGATTATTCGGGGCACACGAGAATTCTTTTAGCGAGGAAAGGATAAAAACTATGCAAAATCTTTTGAAAATTCGAAAAGAAAATTCGCAAAAAAAATCATTATACCTTTTGGTAATACTGCTTCTTTGCTCAGTTAGCACATTCTCTCAGAAAATAAAAATTGACGTGAAAACGCCATTTCAAGAAAAGAAAAATATTTCCCATATCAAACAGGCTGTGTTAGAGTTTATTGATAGATCAAATCTCTTTGAGAACATAGAGTTTGGAGAGGATTACTCATTATGGTTACTGAACTATGAGAGAAATATCAAAAATGGAGATGTGTTTGTTGAATTAGATGTAGAATTAAGAACTCCTGCTATGATAACAAGGGGAAATTTGATTCAGAAAAAACATATAAGCGAGAAAATATCTCGTGATGAAATTTCGTCCTCGAAAACAGATAAAGTGAGTGAAGTCATAAGGAGTAAAATTGAGCAATTTTCGTCGTATGAAAAATTTGCAAATCAAGCGGCTACCCAAGCCGTTTTGACTTCACTCGACTTAAGCTTTCCCATTGGACCTATTATCAGGAGCATTGTTTCAAAAGCAGAGAGTGAAACTGATACGGAAATATCAGATGATAAGGTTACAGAAGCAATCATAGTAAGTAATGAAGTTTTGATTGTTTTGGCATCAATGATTCCAAATTTAGAAGGGAAAATAGTATTACCTCCTACAAATACTCAAAGAACAAACAAACATAGTGGTCGTTATGAGAAAAGTGATGATAAATATTCTGGTGAGACACGAAACGAACAAGAAATTTCTGAAGAAGGAAATCCAAAGGCAGTTGGTTACCAAAAACTTGCTTGGATGAGTTATCAAAAAGGCGATATTGAAAAAGCGATTGAGCTAAATGAAAAAGCACTTCAAATTGAGAAAAAAAATGGGGACATTAAAGCAGATTTAGGATTATTCTATTTAATCAAAGGAAATGAAAATAAAGCAATGGAAATGTATGTTGAGTCTGTAATAGATTTCAAACAAAAAGGAAATTCTAAAAAAGCACTTGAGGAGGCAATAAAAAAGATTGATGAAGAGGTATCAAAAAATAAAAAAGTTAAAAATTGGGAATTGATTAGAGACTATTTACAGACAGAGTTAAACCGTTTTCAAGAAAGCATTTCCGATGATAAAGAAGAAATAGATAAGTCTTCTCAATTTATGAAAGAAAAAAAAGAGCAGAATAAGCCTACGTTTCCATTTAAGCAAAAGTAAAAACGAGATGAAGCGCAAAGTCAATCCGATGCGAGAGAAGGATATTCATGATGTGAATTTTCTAATCAAAAAAATCGAACGCGAAGATGAAGCAGGAAGAATTTGACCGCGAGGAATTTGACCGCATTTTGGCAACGCTGAAACCTGAGGACTTCGACGGACACACCGAGTTTCATCGATTCACGCCCGAAGAAAAATTGATGTGGCTGTCGCAAATTGCGCAATTTGTTGTCGAAGCCCGAACATGGCGCAAGGTGCCAAAAGAACAATCACCATCATCATCAAACAACCAAGACACAAACGCCTCGTGAAACACGGATTTTCGCGTCGCACGGTGCAATAAGCGTTTGATTCAAGTCTGTGCAATGAAATCGCAATTCATCTCAGCCCTTTGGCTCAAAACGGAACGCACTTTTGCAGAGCAGTTGCAACAATAAAATGTTACCAAACTTTTATGTTCATCAAATTTTTCACAACGGGCGGCACGATTGATAAAATTTACTTTGATGCCAAAAGCGAATATCAAGTCGGCTCGCCGCAAGTGATTGAAATGCTCGAGCAGGCGCATGTGTCGTTTGACTACGAAGTTGTGCCGATTCTCAAAAAAGATAGTTTAGAACTGACGGACGACGACCGCGAACTTATCCGAAAAGCCATTGAAGTCGACACGCACGAGCGAATTGTGATTACGCACGGCACCGACACCATGACCGAAACCGCCAAACGCTTGCAAGGCATTGTCGGAAAAACGATTGTGCTCACCGGCGCGTTAGAGCCAGCGATTTCAAAATACACAGACGCCACATTCAATATCGGCGCGGCAGTTGCTGCCGTGCAGTGCTTGCCGAACGGAATTTACATCACCATGAACGGGCGCGTGTTTCCTGCCATGCAAGTTCGAAAAAATCGTGCGTTGCGCCGCTTCGAAGAAATTCAACCGCCAAACGAATGAGTTTTGCTGACTATCCATCACCCTACACCAAAATCTTCAAAAGCGAAGAGCCGCTCACGCTTGAACTTGGAGGCGCGTTGCCTGAACTGCAAATTGCCTATCGCACTTGGGGACGGCTCAACGAAGCAGGCGATAACGCCATTGTGGTCTGCCATGGACTAACTGGCTCAGCAGACGCAGATAGGTGGTGGAAAGAAATGTTCGGGCGTAAAAGTGCCTTCGACGAAGAAACCGATTTCATCATTTCAACCAATGCGCTCGGCAGTTGCTACGGCTCAACAGGTCCCGTCTCGCTCAATCCTGAAACGAATCGGCACTACGGTGCGTCATTTCCGCTCATTACGATTCGTGATATGATTCATGCGCAAAAACGCTTGATGGATTTTTTAGGCGTTCAAAAAATTAAGATGGTGATTGGCGGCTCGCTGGGCGGCATGCAAGCGTTGGAATGGGCGTTGATGTTTCCTGATATGGTGGAGTCAGTGGTAACGATTTCGGCGTCGGGGCGGCATTCGGCGTGGTGCATTGGCATTAGCGAAGCCCAACGGCATGCGATTTACGCCGATGCCGATTTCCAAAACGGAAACTATGACCTCGACAAACAGCCGAAGAAAGGACTTACCGCCGCCCGCATGATGGCAATGATAACCTACCGAAGCAAACAGGTCTTTGATGAACGCTTTGCACGACGACTGCAAACCAACGACCTCTACGAAGTGGAAAGTTACCTTCGCTATCAAGGGCAAAAACTCGTCGACCGCTTCGACGCCAATACCTACATCACGCTCACAAAAGCGATGGACACGCACGATGTTGGACGCAATCGTGGCGACTACGAAACCGTGCTCGCTCAACTTGACGCGCCAACGCTCGTCATTTCAGCCGATTCCGACTGCCTTTACCTGCCCGAAGAGCAAGAAGAACTCGCACGATTGATTCCAAATGCGGAACTCGCCACGATGCACACGCTAAACGGACACGATGCGTTTTTGATTGATATTCCCGAAGTGGCGCAACTTGTGGCAGATTTTCGTTATCGCGTTTTTTCTTCACAGCGCGCATAAACGAATTTGCAGTTCGAATCGCACGTGTTATCTTTGCGACCCTGCTTTCAACCATTGCAGAAATGGCGGAACTGGTAGACGCACAGGACTTAAAATCCTGTGTCCAGCAATGGACGTGCGGGTTCGATTCCCGCTTTCTGCACAGAGCCTTTCCCAATCGCTATCAACAAAAAGCCATGAACAATCGCCATTACTTTATTTGGATTTCGGCACTTTTGATGCTCATCGTCGAAGGCTGTTCGGTCTTAAAGCAAATTCAAGAGACGAAAAATTTTGCGCGATGCGAGTTTCGGCTTTCAACCGTTGAAAACACGCGCTTGGCAGGCATCAATGTTCAGCGCATTAAGTCGACGCGCGATTTAGCCATCGCAGATTTAGCAAAATTCACCGTAGCGTTGGCTCAACCCCAACTCCCACTCAATCTTACGCTAAATGTGGAAGTCAAAAATCCGAACCCCGAAAACGCCTCGCTCAATCGCTTGGAGTGGCGCATGTTCATTGATGATATTGAACTGCTCGACGGAATTGTCGCTGAAAAAGTAAGTGTAGCGGGCAATGGCGGCGTTTCAACCTTGCCGTTGCAAATTTCAGTCGACTTGAAAAAAGCCTTGTCAGGGCGAAGTGCGGAAGCGATTGGAAACTTCGCGCTCAATTTGGCAGGTGAAGGCAATAAACCCACGCGCTTTATGCTCCGCATCAAACCGACGATTGACGTGCTCGGCTTTCAAGTGGAATACCCCGACTACTTCGACGTAAAAACCGAATTCACTGCGGGCATGGGCAAGGCAATGCGCGATGGACTCATTCGCTGACGCCACGATAAACGCCTCATTTCAAGTGCAGTGTCTTGCGAGCGCGGTATCAATCTCAAACAAGGTCGTTGCCGAATAATAGCCTTTTCTTAACTTTCCCAAAGTACATTACACAACAACAGAAATTCTCTTTTACGACTTTTCAACCGTTCACAAATGTCAAAGACCAAAAAAACAACCGAGCCGCTCCGCATCGGCATTTTACGCGGACAGGAAAACTCTTTTCCCGAAGGGCTTATTGCCAACATCAATCGTGTGGCGCAAGAAAAGAGCAAAAACATCATTGCCGAGTTTATCAAAATCGGTGGACTGAAAATGGCGGAAGAGACGCCTTACACCGTGATTCTCGATCGAATCTCGCACGAAATTCCGCACTATCGTGCCTATCTGAAACTTGCGGCGTTGGGTGGTGCTTACATTGTCAATAATCCCTTTTGGTGGAGTGCCGACGATAAGTTTTTCAACTACTCGCTCGCCACGAAAATGGGAATACCCGTTCCGAAAACGATTATCCTGCCGTCAAACCAACATCCGCCAAACACGACGTCCGAATCCATGCGCAATTTGATTTATCCGATGGATTGGAAAGATTACTTCGAGTATGTCGGCTTTCCGCTTTGGATAAAGCCCTTTGACGGTGGCGGTTGGAAGCATGTCTATAAAATTCACAACCCGAACGAATTTTTTGAAAAGTATAATCAGACGGGCACAATTTGTATGGTGATGCAAGAAGGGATTGAATTTAGTGAGTATTATCGTTGTTACTGTGTCGGAAAAAAGAAGGTTCATATTATGCCATATGAGCCGCGCAATCCGCATCACTTGCGTTATCAAGCGTCGTTTGCGCCGTCAGAGAACATGAAAGCCATGCTTGAAGACTACTGCATCAGGCTTTGTGAGGCGTTAGGCTACGACCTCAACACGCTCGAATTTGCCGTGCGCGACGGCGTGCCATACGCGATTGATTTTATGAACCCAGCACCCGACGCCGATTATCACTCCGTCGGTCATGAAAATTACACTTGGATTATCACCACAATGACTGAATTTTTAATGGAGAAAGCTGAAGAAGTTGCAGAGAAGGGAAGTCCGATGTCCAAAGAAATGCGCTGGTCATCGTGGCTGACGGCAAAAGCCTAACTTTTAACCTTAACCAGTTCAACTATGCCGCTCATCAATGAATCGTTCAAGACGCTGACGGAGATGTTTAATGCCGTTTTTGCGCACTATCACGGGCGCACCGATAAGTTCGCGCTTTCACGCAAGGTCAATGGGAAGTATCAAGGCATTACGCATGACGAACTGCATCGTGAAGTATTGGCGTTTGCAGGTTTTTTGAAATCTATCGGCATTGAGAAAGGTGACCGTGTGGCGATTCTTTCCGAGAACCGTCCGCAGTGGGTGGTTGTAGATATGGCAACGATGATGATTGGTGCGGTGAATGTGCCGCTTTATCCGTCGCTTCCGCCGAATCAAATCGCTTACATTATTCAAAATTCGGAATGTAGAGCGGTGATTACATCGACGATGTTGCAGCTCAACAAAATCCGAAAAATTCGCGCCGAAGTGCCAACGGTGAAAGCGGTCATCTCTATCAACGAATTAGATGCGCCTGACGACAGCGTAACCGAATTCGAGGTGGCAAAGAAAATCGGCGAGAAGTTCAATCACGAACACCCAAATGCGTTTGCCAATCTTGAACTTTCAGAGCACGACCTTGCGACGCTGGTTTATACGAGTGGCACAACTGGAAATCCCAAAGGCGTGATGCTCACGCACCGAAACTTGTGCGAAAACATCAAGTCGTGCAACGAATCGATGTGTAAAGTGTTGCCGATTGACGAGCGCGACGCCACGCTTTCCTTCCTACCACTTTGCCACACCTACGAGCGCACCGCAGGCTATTACCTCATTTTCGGGTGCGGCGCAACAATCAACTACGCTGAAAGCATTGAGACGATTACAATGAACCTCGCTGAAGTGCGCCCGACTATCGTTGTAACCGTGCCAAGGCTCTTCGAGCGCATCAAGAGCGGATTGTTCAAAAGCGTGGATTCGAGTCCTCCGGCGAAAAAGAAACTGTTTTATTGGGCGTTGAATGTCGGCTACGCGCACGCCAAAGCCAAACGCGAAAAGCGATTCGCGCCGATTCTTGCCGCACAATACGCGCTGGCAGATTCGCTGGTGCTCTCCAAAGTCAAAGAGCGATTCGGCGGAAGACTGCGCTACTTCATTTCAGGCGGCGCGGCTTTGCCCAAAGAAACGGGCGAACTTTTTGAAGCCCTCGGCATCACAATTTTGGAAGGATTTGGTCTGACGGAAACCTCGCCCGTTACGCACGTCAATCGCGCACACCTTGTCAAATATGGTACGGTCGGACCGCCAATTCACAACGTCGAGCATAAAATCGCGCCCGATGGCGAAATCCTTTTGCGCGGTCCAAACGTCATGAAAGGCTATTGGCGCGACGAACAAGCCACAAAAGAAGTCATTGACGAGGACGGTTGGTTTCATACAGGCGACATTGGCGAAATTGATGAAGACAATTACCTCAAAATCACCGACCGCAAAAAGCACATCATCGTTAACTCGGGCGGAAAAAACATCGCGCCGCTTCCGATTGAAAATCTTATCGCTTCAAGTCCACTGGTCGAACAAGTTGTCGTCATTGGCGAAAAGCGTCCGTTCCTTTCGGCGATTATTGTTCCAAACTTCGATACGCTGAAAACCTTCGCCGACCAAAACGGCATTAAGTATGAAAGCAATCTTGAATTGATGCAAAAGGAAGAGATAAAGAAACTCTATGACGACTTGCTCCGCAAAATTTCGCGCGACCTTGCCAGCCACGAAAAAGTCCGCCGTTTCCTACTCGTTGCAGAGCAATTCTCGATTGATAAAGGCGAAATGACGCCAACGCTGAAAATCAAGCGCAAAGTCGTCGAGCAAAAATTCAAAGATGAAATCGAAGCCCTCTACAAAGGGCTGGTCTACGAAGCCGACTAATTCAGAAACGCGAGAACATTTCCCCCACTTACGCTCAAATTCAATCAATTTGCTGGAGCCGAAGTGTTTGTAATGCTGATAAGCTCTTGCTTCGCGTTCGGCGTTGTGAACGAAAAGAAAGGTGGCAATCCAATCGTTGCCGATGTGGTTTCAAACTTGACAATGCCAATGTTGTCGCCGCACCAGACTTGTTGTTGAATTTCGGCTTCGGGCAAAGTCAAGCCAAGAAGTCGTGCTTGAAGGGTGAAGGTGAGCACAATTTTTATGGTGTTGTAACTTCTGCCTTGAACGGTAATGGTTTCTTTGCCACGCACGTTGCCAACAGCGCGAATCGTAGCGTTAATTGTCAGCGTATCGATTTGGAGCGTCAGTTGTGTTGGAGGAAGGATGGTGTAATTGCGTCCGACGGTTTCAGTCGTTTTCAGATATGGATACCATCCCGAAGGAAACCCTTGCAAGTTGAACCCGCCTAAATTGCCGACGAAATCTTCAATGCTTGAAAGGAAAATCCATTGGTCTTGGTTGTTGTTGTCGTAGGCGTGAAACGTGGTGTCGACGGTTGTCGTGTCGGCAGTGATAAGTCGGTTTTCATGAAGGAATGCGGTTCTGCCTGAAAGAGTGCGCGTGCCGACGATGCGCTCTTCAACAACGCCAATGGAATCGTAGTTGCGACCTGTGCCTGTGGTGTCGATGAAATCGGCATATCGGAGCGTGAAAGTTGTTGAAGTGGGAAAAGTAACGGAAGCCTTTTCCGAAGGTCCTGTTTCAGAGCCGCAAGAAGAGCAGAGAAGCCCGATAAGTAATCCAACAAGAAGTTTTACGCGCATAGTCAAGATGATTAAGGTTGAATGAACACAACAAGAAAAAACACTATTCTTTCATTTTTGATTTCAACGGGTTGCGTAAGCCTTCCATAGATTCAATGTCGGCAGAGAGCGAGCCAACGATGACTTTAATTTTAATGCGAATTGGGATTTTGTTTTCGTCGTCCGTCATCCAAATGAGAATTTGCCCATCGCTTTTGAACAAGCCGACGCCTTGCACAATCGGCTCAATAACGATGGTGCGGAAAACGCCGAGTTCGGTCTCGAGCAAATCGCGGTTGCGGATTTTGATTTTTAGCGGAATGACTTCCTTATCGCTTACATTGTTGAGTTCAATAATTGAGCCATCTTTCATGGCGCGCAAGTTCAGTGTGCGTGTGTAAAAGTAAGCGGAAAGAATATCCTGCGCGTAAGGAACCATCTTGAACTCTTGATTGTGGATAAGCGATTTGGCAATGCCTTGCTCGTGAAAAAATTCCATCCATTCGTCGCGCTCGTATTTGCCTTCACGGATTTGCTGTTTGAAACTGTGCGGAAATTGTCCTTGCTTGTCAATAAAGGTTTCGTATCTGTCGTCGACGCGATAGAAGTTGTCGAACATCGGGACGGTTCGCGCTTTGTATTCGATTTTGTAGCACTCCCTTCCGCGCACAACCGTGTCTTTAACGACGGCAATTTCTGTGTTGACGGCTTTCACTACGCCATATTTAATGCTGTATTTAAGACGCTCTCCAACCTTATAGGCGTTGTTCGGAATGGTGCGGTATTCAAAGGTGCTTGAATCGGTAGCAGATTGGGCAAAAGTTGAAGTCAAAGGAAACAGCAAGAGAAAAAGAAGTTGTGTGCGCATAATGTTATGGTTGTTTTGAAGGCAAAATACGAGAAAATCGAGAACTAAAAAGCGAATGACGAATTCAGATTAGGTAGGAGAAAGCATGTTTTGATGAAGAGAATACGGCGTGGAAGAATCGGAGTTCCACGCCGTTTTGAGCGCAATTAAGCGGCTTTTGGGTAGGCGGATTCGCTAAACTGAAAGCCCCAGCGCATTGCAACCATTTCAAGAAAATCTTGTTCGCGCGGCTGAATGACGCCGTCCAACTTGGCTAAGGCGAGCAAATCGAACAAAACGATTTTGAGCTTTGTGTGGTGCAGGCGGTCGTGCAGGCTGTCGAGTGCATCGAGCAATCGGCGATGTATTCTGAACACAAGGATATTGATAAGGGACTACGGGTGGCAGGGCTAATCGTGAATGTAAATGGGAATGGTCTCGAGCACATCGCCGCGATAATTTTTCAGGCGCAGTTCGGTAACGGACGTCGCACCGGGAAGAGCAATCGCAAAAACCTCGTCGGGCGTCCAATCTTCAATCGTTTTTGAGCCGTCAAAGACAACTTCAACAGAAACGATATCGGGCGAGAGCGTGCGTCCGTAGATAAAGGCATTATCCACGCCATCTGCACCGCGCACACTGCCGTGTGAAAATTGAACGCGCTCGCTTGAATTAACAGGCAAGTCCATGCCAATCGCACAGCCGCCAATGTGAAGCCACGCATTAGATTTCTGCTCGAAAAAGTCGCACCAAAAGGTCTCGAAGGTTGTTTCACCCTCGTTCAAGTAGCAACTGACTTGATAGACGAACATCATGCCGCAGGGCCACTGGCGTGTCGCAAGAAGCTTGAAACTATCAGGCACAACGCGCTTCGACTGCCCTAACTGCCACTGAATAATTTGGATCGGATTAAGCATCTGGCAAGGGTTTGAACAACACTTTTTGGAATTTATGATTTCTCCCCGAATGTTTTTCGATGTGTTGTAAATCCTGTGCCGAAACTTATTTTCGAGAGACGCAGTCATCACCAATTAATAACTAACGACACTACCACATGCCGCATCTACGAAACTTCACCTTGCTGCTGGCTCTGCTTTTCACAACGAAATGTTTTGCGCAAAATGCGCCTCCCGTTATGATTCAAGGATTTTATTGGGACGTACCGCCCGGCGGTGTATGGTATGACACGCTTCGCACCAAAGCCGATTTGCTCAAACGCGCAGGCTTTTCAGCGATATGGCTTCCGCCTGTCTATAAAAGCGATAATCAAAACGGTGTTGGTTATTCGCCATATGATTTTTATGATTTGGGCGATTACGACAACACTGGCGGGAACGTAACCTCAGGCACTGGACAATTCACGGCAACGCGCTACGGCACTTATTCGCAACTTGCCGAAATGATTGCCGAGTATAAACGCTTGAACTTTCAAGTTTATGCCGACATTGTCTTCAACCATCGAGGCGGCGGAATTTTAGAACCAAATCCCTTTTTGCCTGTTCCGTGTCCGCCCGGCGGCGCAAGAGGTGATTCAACCTTCACATTTTTTCCATTGACAAATGGAAGCGGACGATTGACCGCCAACTACACACACTTTTATCCAAACGCCGCCGTCAATCCCGGCAACACGAGCAACTATTGCAGTGCGACGCAGTTTGGCTTTTATCAATTCTACACCAACGACTTCGCGCAAGATGTCGCCCTGCACGACAATCAAGGCAACAACTTGCCGATGGGCGATAGCCTCATTGTTTGGGGAAACTGGTTCAAAAATCGATTGCAGTTAGATGGATTCCGAATTGATTTCGTCAAAGGCTTTCACCCCGAATACTACAAGCGCTGGGTTGATGGCGTCGCAGAACGCACTGCGCCAAATGTGCCGCCTAACAAGTTTGTCGTCGCTGAACTTTACGATGGCGATATCAACCGTTTGCGCAGTTGGCTGAATTGGGTGAATGAAAACGGCACGAACCCGCGCACAAGTCTCTTCGATTTCAACCTTTATTTCGGAATGAAAGACGTCTTTCAAAATCCGAGTGCCGACATTCGCACGCTTCAAGGCAGAGGCTTGTTCAACAACGGCGTGCCGCCAACACAAGTCGTTACCTTCGTAGAAAATCATGACTTCGACCGAAATAACTATCTCGGCGTGCCGTCGCTTCCCGACCATAATCCGTTTGTCATCAACAAACACCTTGCTTACGCCTACATTCTCTCGACCGAAGGCTATCCGTGTATTTGGTGGCGAGATTACTTCATTTATGGCTTGCGCGACGACATCAACAAACTGCTTGCTGTGCGCAAATGGGTGCGCGGCACACAAGAAATTCCAACAAACACGGCGGCAACAAATTATCAAGGTTCAAACGCGCCGTTCTGGCCTGGCAATCAAGCCACCGATGAACGCAACGTGATGGTGATTCGTCGTTACGGCAATCCTGCGCCGCTCGATAGTTCAGGTGTGCTGGTCGGCATTAACAAAAGCAATTTCAACGTTGATGTGTGGGTTACTTGCTACGGCTGGGGCAATAAGTGGCTACGCGACATTACCGGCAACGCAGGCAACTGGAACGGCGCAAATGGCGATTCGACCTTTGTTTTTCCTGCAAATGCAGGCACAGGTCCAAGAGTGCGCATTCGCGTTCCTGCCAACAGTTACGCCGTCTATGTGCCGACCTATTTTCAATCGCCGTATCAAACCGACTTTCGCGTCGATTCTATCTTCGTCGCCGATACGCTAACCACCACCGAGTGGACGCCCACCGTGCAATTCCGAAATTTGAGTTCGTTGAGCCAAACCGGCATGCAGTGCTTCCTCACGATTGCGCCCGAATCTAATCCGCAAAGCATCATTTACGCCGATACGCTCACAAGCGGAACGATTCAAGCCGGTGAAACTTTCACTCGAACGTTTGATATGTTTCAAGGCGATAACAACACGCGATACCTTGCAACCGCTATCATCACCGGTGCAGGCGACGGCGACCGAAGCAACGACACGCTGCGCCGAAGTTTCTTGATGCGCATTCCGCCTGTTGTGCCGCAATTCACCCTCGACGGCAACCTCAATGAAACAGGCTACATTTTAATGGCGACAAACCCCGACAGCAGTTTGGGCTTCGGACCGAATATCGACATTCGCCGCTTGTGGTTCGGGCGCGACGATTCGCTCCTTTACATCGGCGTAGAAGGCAAACTCAATCCGCTAACCAGCGACGGACTTGGACTGTGGCTCGATTTCGGAAACATCAACGGCAGAGATGAAAACCGAAACTTAGGCAATGTGCCCAACGCGGCGCACTTCATCAACACGGGCGACTCTACACAAGCACGCTACCGCTCCCGCTTCGAGACTGATTATGCCTTTTCGCTTTCGCCTGTGAGCAATCGAGGCTTTATGTCGCTGGCACGCTACGAAGAAAATATCTCGATGCGCGGCTCGGTGATGGCAACTGCTCCGAACTCGGCACAACTCAATGGTTCAAACATCGTGGTCGGACCGCCAATCAACGGTGCTGTGCCTGAAAATACGATTGCCTATTCGGTTAATAATTCGGGCGCAGAGCGTCAGGGGTGGGAGTTTTCAATTCCGCTCTCGCTCGTGGGCGGCAGAACAGGCAATACGATTCGTGGCTTTGCGTTTGTCGTCAGTAGCACGGCGTATTTCTCGAATGTGCTTGTTCCCGGCACGCGCACTGGGCAAGCCGACCCCTTCGGCAACTTGGGCTTCAATCCGAACTTCGCCTCCGATTCAATGGCAGTCGATGGTCCGTATGTTTCGCCCACATTCAGCCTTGAAACAGGGCAAATGCTTTCCGCAAGAGAAACGGCACAACGGCAAAAGCCAACATCGTATCAACTCTTTCAGAACTATCCGAATCCGTTTAATCCAACAACAGTTATCACGTATCAAGTGCCAAGCGTGAGCGATGTGAAGTTGGAAATTTTTGATGTGCTCGGCAGAAAAGTGGCAACGCTGGTGGAGCGCAGGCAAGAGGTCGGTGTTTATTCGGTCTCGTTTAATGCGTCGTCATTCGCGTCGGGCGTGTATTTTTATCGCCTCAAAGCCGGTGAGTTTATGCAGACAAAGAAAATGGTGCTCGTGAAGTGAGGACTTCCGAAACGGTTACAAACAAGGCAATTCAAAACGATTTTGGTAAAAAGAGGTAATTCCATGAAATTGAAAGTAGACCAACAAGCCGACGCATTATACCTTACCTTGACGGAGTTGCCCGCAAGTCGTTCGGAAGAAGTTTCACCAGGCATTATCGTTAATTACGACGAGCAAGGTCATGTGGTCGGCATAGAGATGCTTTATCTCTCTAAACGTGCGCCTGATATGGAAGCGCGGCGACTGCTGTTTGAATCAATTCCGCAAGCGTGAGGAAGGATAAACATTTTGGCGACACCAATGGCATCTCGTCCAAAACGGTTGCAAACAAGGCGGTTCAAGACGAATCGCCTTTTCTGTTTTATGAGCATGGTTGTAACTTCAAACGAGGAGAAGTTTGAACAAACTCAACTTTAACATTTTAGAGCAATGCCAATCACAAAATCTGGAAATGCCGTTCATAAGTTGGATAAGTATTTCATCACGCAGGCGCGTCGCGATGAGTCGGGACGACTCAAACTCACCATCGCCTCGGCGGCAGGATACGGACGGCTTTCAAACACCGAAGAAATGAAGCGCAAGTTGCGAGACGGACAAATTCAAATCGTTATCCTTTCAAGCAACGAAGATATTGCAATTCCCGTCGACGACGTCGTCAAACTCAACGAAGAACGCTACAATATGAACTACGACGGACGCGGCGTGCAATGGACCGTGCGCGAAATTCAAGTCTTCGTTAATCCGAACAACAACGAACTTTCGGTCGAAGTCAACGGCAAGGTCTATACGCTCGACCAATTCTTCAAGTAATCGCTTGAGCTTGTGAGCGAAGCGAGGAATCCAGCATAATGAATAGTGAATAGTGAATAATGAATAGTGAAGAATTGCTTGTCCCGTTACTCATTACTCATTAGAGTTGGATTCTTCACTTCGCTTTGCTGTGTTCAGAAATGACCGCGTGCAGTTGTTTGTCATTCCGAACAGAGTGAGGAATCCAGCATAATGAACAGTGAAGAATTGCTTGTGTTCTGTTCAACATTCCTCATTCCTCGTTACTCATTAGATTCAAAAATGTGCCCCGCCTCATACCTTGAAAACCTGCGTGAATCGCTCTAACTTGCACGAACTTCCAAATCAATCCAACAGAATGAAAGCTACCACGCTTGCAAGTTTGCTCATTGTTGTGTTCAGCCTATCTGCATTTGCACAGCCTGAAGCCGCACGATTCAAAGCGAATCCGTCGCTTTACGCGCCGCGCAATCCGAATCCGTTTTATGCAGAGCGAACCGTTCAACGCGAATTGAACATCAAATTCAAAGAACGCTCAACGCTCGATTTACAACTGCGTCGCGGCGCACAGACACAAGCAACCACGAAAACGCTTCGCATCGGCACAACATCGGTGCGATATGAAACGTCAAAACTCTTGTTCGAGAAAGCAAAAGAAAAATCGCGTGTCGGAAAAGTCTATGCGCTTCGGCTCGATTCAACTTATTCAGAATCGGAAATCGCCTCAATTTTATCCGCACTCCGAAACAGTCCCGACCTTGACTACGCCGAACCCGTGCGCCTTTACGACTTGGACGATTGGACGGTGCCAAACGATTCCGCCTTCTCTGAACAGTGGAACTTGGAAAGAGTGAAAGCCATACAAGCGTGGGCAATAACGAAAGGCAGTCCCCAAGTGCGCATCGGCATTATGGATACAGGCATCGACTACACGCACCCCGATTTAATTCCGAACCTTTGGATTAACTCCGCCGAAGACCGCAACCAAAACGGCACGTTCGAGCCGTGGGACTTTCGCGAGCGCCGCAATCCCACCACCTTTCAACTTGACCCCAACGGCATTACAGGCGACTTCGACGGCATCGACCAAGACAGCAACGGCTACGCCGACGATGTGATTGGCTACGACTTCACCGACCAACCCTTCAACGTCGACCATCTCAACGGCGCATCAGATTTTCAATTTCCCGACCCCGACCCCTTCGACGACAACTCACACGGCACGGCTTGTGCAGGCATTGTGGCGGCGGCAACCAACAACACGATTGGCGTTGCAGGCGTTGCCCCAAATTGCAAACTCGTCGCGCTTCGCGTCTTTACCGCGTGGGGCGGATTCGGTAGCGATTTTGCGGCGGATAGAGACATTGCAACCGCGATCATTTACGCCGCCGATAACAACATTCGCATTTTGAACATGAGCTTCGGCGATGTGGTGCTTTCGCCTGTGGTGCGCGATGCAGTTCAATATGCTTATTCGCGCGGCGTGGTGATGTGTGCTTCTTCGGGCAATGCCGGCGGCGACCAACAACGCTATCCCGCAGGCTACGACGAAGTCATCGCCGTTGGCGCAACCACGCCATTCGACACGCGCACGCCCTTTACCACCTTCGGCATTCGCTTGGATTTATGCGCGCCGGGCGTTGGCATTAACACAACCTTTCCGTTTTATCGTGGCTTTTACACATCAAGCTTCGGCGGAACATCAGCCGCCGCACCGCACGCCGCAGGCACTGCCGCCTTGCTTCTTTCGCTCCGACCAAACCTCACCGCCGAACAAGTGCGCGGCATTTTGGTTTCTACCACCGACGACATCGAGCTCGAAGGCTGGGACCACTTCACCGGAAGCGGACGACTTAACATGCTTCAAGCCCTGCAAAGCGACGGCGCACCAATTGCAAAAATTCTCTCGCCTCAAACTGACGAAGGCAGAACCGCACAATCGCCGATTGCGGTAACAGGAACGGCTATCTCACCACGATTTCAATCCTTCACTGTCGACTATCGGCGCGGCATTGGCAATCAAAATCAATGGATAACGCTCGCAACTTCAACGCGCCCGATGATTCGCGACACGCTGGCAATATGGAACATCGTGCAACCCGATTCGCTCTTGCCCAATGGCGACTACACGCTTCGCCTTGCTGTGCGCGAAACCACAGGACGCACGATTGAAAATCGAATCCGCGTCGTCATCGATAGAACGCCGCCCGTTATCGCGTCGCTTTCCGCAACCGATGTAATCGTCAATGACCGACACGGCGTCTTGGTCGAGTTTCGCACCGACGACCAATGCGATGCTGTATTGTTTTATCGCCAAAGAAATTCTTCGCAACCCTTTTCACCGTTTCGCTTCGATGGCATTCGCCAACGCCATTCCGCACTGCTTGGCGAAAACGACCTTCAACCTGAAACCGATTACGACTTTTTCGTTCAAGCCAAAAACCTTGCAGGATTCATAACAAGAAGCGACACAAGCACCTTTCGTCTCAACGGTTTCGTGAGCCAAATTCCGACCTTCGGTCAAACCTACTTGCGCGAGAGGCGCGATTTGCGCTTGCCAAAAGGCTACTTCCTGAAAACGATGCAAGATTTTAATCGCAACGGACGAAAAGAAGTCTTGATGAACGAAAGCCGACCATTTGAAGGCAGAAAGTTCGGCGATTTGCGCCGTTACGAATACAACGCCGATAGCGCGAAGTTCATCTTGCTCGATACGCTTCCGCTCATTCAAATCCCGCGAAGCGTTGCTGATATTGATGGCGATGGACGCTTGGAACTGCTCACCAGTGCAGGCGGAAAAACCCTTGTCTTTTCGCAATCCACGCCGCAAGGCTCGCCGTTTGAGACGATAAGATTTGCCGATACCACGCGTGGCGACCTCTGGGGCGCAACCTTCGCCGACACCAAAAACAACGGAGAACGCCAACTGCTGGCGCGACGCGATACGAACTACCTCATCTACAACAACGCTTTTCAACCCATCGCCTCGCTGCCAAATCCTTTCCGCAGTCGTGAAAATCCAAACACGGCGCCGCTCTTCGAACAACCACGCGCAATCGTCGATGACTTTGACGGCGACGGCAAACGTGAAATCATCGTTGGCGATTACGACGCCAACTTTTTCGGATATGAATACTCAGGAAGCGGAAACACTTACAACTTGAATTGGCAATATCAAGCGGGGGCAGGATTTATCGGCGGTAGCCAAGGCATTACGAGCGGCAATTATCTCAACAACGGTAAGCGACAACTCATCATTGGCTATCACAGCGAAGAACTCTTCGATTCCTTGCGCAACTACGCCACGCCCATTTGGGTCTATGAATGTTGGCAAGCAAACAACCAAGATAGCCTCGTGCGCATTTGGAAGCAGGCATTTTTCAACTATCGATTCAAACGCTTTTTTGAAAGTGCCGTTGCCACAAGCGATTTGGATAAAGACGGCGTCGATGAACTCATCATCGTAGCCTATCCAAACCTTTACATCTTCAAGTGGGACGGGGCAAGAGAGACTTTCGTGCCTGTTTGGAATTATCCTTTCGCGCAAGCGCAAGAAGTCATGGTTGGCGACGCCGATGGCAACGGCTTGAACGAGATTTACTTTTGTGAC
Source organism: Chloroherpetonaceae bacterium (assembly GCA_046292465.1). GTDB lineage: Bacteria > Bacteroidota > Chlorobiia > Chlorobiales > Thermochlorobacteraceae > JANWWM01. The sequence goes on along the minus strand of JBKBRB010000014.1, from coordinate 7,392 downwards.
GACCTATTCAGTTATGCGTGGGAGTATCAAAATTTTCAAGGCATTCTTGCGCCTGTGGGCGTAGCGGGCGAGCCTTTGGGAACAAATCAAATTCGGCTCTCGTGGCGAAGTGTGCAAGGCGCGACGCAGTATAAAATCTATCGCCAAGCCACGACCGCATTTCCGACGTATCCGTTTAATGTGTCGCTCTTTGCTACAACAACCAACACGGAGTTCATCGATAACAGCGTGAATCCGAATTTGTTTTATGTCTATGCCGTAACGGCAAGCGATGGCATAAGCGAAAGCGATACAAGTGCGTATTTAATTGGGCGAGCGGTGCCTTTGCCGCGCGTGCTTTCAGCAAGTTTTGCCAATCAAAGTTTGAGAGTGCGATTTAATCGTCCGATGTCGCCGCCGATTCAAGCGGGCATGTTTCTGATAGAAAAAAATGGAGAAGTGAAAATCGCGCAATCGGTTGCGTTTGCAAGGGGCGGAGAAGAAGCCGTGCTCTCGTTCCGATATGTGCCATTGGACACAGGGCGTTATGTGGTGCGCGTTTCAGGACTGCGCGACATCTTCAACGCACGGCTCGACACAAACTTCAACACGGCAACCTTCGAGGTTGTGCCTGAATCGCAAGCCGCATTTTTCATTGTGGAAAAAGCGGTGATTTCCCCTTATCGCATCTCACTTACAATGAATCGACCGATTGACCCAAGTTCTGTTTCCCCGCAAAATTTTACCGTCAAGCCTGATGGGCGCGTTAAAGCGGCGACGGTTCAGAACAATAAACTCCTGCTCGACCTTGAAGGCAGACCGATTGGCGCACTTGGCTTTACTGTGAGTTTAGTTGTTCGAGAGATTCGTAGCACCGACGGCATGTTGATTGACACGGCAAATAGCGGAAATGTCGTCTCCTTTGCGTCCACAAAGGAAAATCTTGCTGATGTCTTTACCTATCCCAATCCATACAGCAAAGCAAGCGGTGTGGACTTCATCATGTTTGCTAATCTCACGCGCAAAGCCACGATTCACATCTATACGCTGAACGGCAAAGCCATTAAAACCATTCAGCACGAAGGCGATACGGGCGGCGCACGCTGGAACTTGGACACAAATAGCGGAGAGAAGGTCGCAAGTGGAATTTACATCTACCGCATCACTGCTGAAGGTGTCAGCGAAAAAATGGGAAAACTCGCCATTGTGCGCTAAATCATGCGAACGGACAAAATTATCTACTTATTGTTTCAACTGATGCCGCAGGGCTTTTTCAATCTCATCGGCAGAAATCCTAACGATGCGGCGCGCTACGACTTCAAATCGGTAGAAATCAAAGAAACAGCGTTTCGGCTTGATGGGGTGTTCGTGCCCAAAAACGAAGGAGACCCGACCTATTTTGTTGAAGCACAGTTTCAGACAGACGAGCATTTTTACGCGCGTTTTTTTTGCGGAAGTATTTTTGTATTTGAAACAATATCCGACGAAGAAGTGGAAAGGCGTGGTGATATATCCGACGAGGAGCGTGGAGCAGAAAGATAGAGGAAACTACGAACTGTTGCTTGGGCTTGAATGCTTTGAGCGTGTATATTTGGACGAGTTAAGAGAGGGAGAGGATTTGTCGTTGGGGTTATTCAAATTGTTAGTTGTGTCAGAGCGTCTTGCGAAGAAGATGGTGCGCAAAATGATGAAGAAGGCAAGTCTGAAAGAGTTGGATTTGATAGAGCAGGTAATCACATACAAATTTTCAAAATTAACACGAGAGGAGGTCAGAGCCATGTTAGGGATACAAAAAGAACTCTTAAAAGAGACGCAATTTTACAAAGAGGTCTTTGAGGAAGGCAAACTTGAAGGTAAGCGCAAGGGTTTGTTGGAAGGCAAACGCAAGGGATTGTTGGAAGGCAAACTTGAAGCCGTTAAGCTCTTGCGTCGCTTGGGTTTGTCTGATGAAGTGATTGCCAAAGAGTTGAACCTTCCGCTTGACGCTGTGCAACGCGTGCCTCAGTCATTCCGAACACTGTGAGGGAATACAAGCGAGTTGAGAATGGAAGTAAAAGTGGAACGCATTGGCTTATGCTTAACGCTTCACTATCAACTCTTAACTTCTTGACGCTTCTCTCGGAATGATAGCCTCGTTCTTCATTACATAAAAACTGCCCTCCGAAAGTTATATTTGCGTTCTCATTCAACGCGAATTTATCCAATGAAATACTCCTTTTCAGACATCGAGAAAAAGTGGCAACGCTACTGGGCAGAGCATAAAATCTTTGAAGTTCACGAAGACCCAAACAAGCCAAAGTATTACGTGCTCGATATGTTTCCGTATCCAAGCGGAAGCGGATTGCATGTTGGGCATTTAGAAGGCTACACTGCGACCGACATCGTCGCACGCTTCAAACGCCACAAAGGCTTTTGCGTCTTGCACCCAATGGGGTGGGACGCCTTCGGACTGCCTGCCGAACAATACGCGATTAAAACGGGCACACACCCGCGCCTGACAACGGAACAAAACATCAAGAGCTTCAAAGCCTCGCTTCAACGCTTGGGCGGTGCTTACGACTGGTCGCGCGAAATCAATACAACCGACGATGACTATGTCAAATGGACACAATGGATTTTTCTCAAACTCTACGAACGAGGACTTGCCTACGTGGCGGAAATTCCCGTCAACTGGTGTGAAGAGCAGAAAGTCGTGCTCGCTAACGAAGAGGTCGACGAGTATCTTGAAAAAGGCTTTACCGTTATCCGAAAGCCCCTGCGCCAATGGGTATTGAAAATCACGGAATACGCGGAACGACTGCTCGCCGATTTAGACGAACTCGATTGGAGCGAGAGCATCAAGGAAATGCAACGCAACTGGATTGGCAAATCAATCGGGTGCGAAATTGAATTTCAAGTGGCGGAATCGTCGTCAAGTATTCGCGTTTTTACAACACGCCCCGACACGATTTTCGGCGCAACCTACATGGTGCTTGCGCCCGAACATCCGCTCGTTGAGGAAATTACAACCGATGCACAACGCGCCGCTGTGGTTAAATATCAAGACGAAGCCAAAAGAAAATCGGATTTGGAGCGAACAGGATTGCAGAAAGAAAAAACCGGCGTCTTCACCGGCGGCTATGCAATAAACCCGCTCACTCAAAAGCCGATTCCCATTTGGATTGCCGATTATGTGCTTATGAGTTACGGCACAGGCGCAATTATGGCCGTGCCCGCACACGACGAGCGCGACTGGGAATTTGCAAAGAAGTTCGACCTGCCGATTGTGGAAGTCTTGCAATCGCCACATTCCGTTCAAGAGCAGGTCTTTGTTGCCAAAGACGCGCCGTGTGTCAATAGCGATAACGGCGAAGTGAGTCTGAACGGACTTGCTTTCAAAGACGCCTTCGAGAAAATTTGCGATTACCTCGAAGCCAAAGGCATAGGCAAGCGCAAGGTGAATTACAAACTGCGCGACTGGGTGTTTTCGCGCCAACGCTACTGGGGCGAACCCATTCCGATTAAGCACTACGAAGACGGCACCATGCGCCCCGAAACTAACTTGCCGCTCACGCTTCCCGACGTTGAAAAGTATGAGCCTTCAGGCACAGGCGAATCGCCATTAGCGAACATTTCGGAATGGCTTTATGGCGAAGACGAATACGGCAAATTCCGCCGCGAAACCAACACCATGCCACAATGGGCAGGCAGTTGTTGGTATTACTTGCGCTTCAAAGATGCACGCAATCCCGACGCTTTCTGCTCGCCTGAAAAAGAAAAGTATTGGGGCGAAGTTGACCTTTACATTGGCGGCGCCGAACACGCCGTCTTGCATTTGCTCTATGCGCGATTTTGGCATAAAGTGCTTTATGATTGCGGACTGGTTTCACACAAAGAGCCGTTCAAAAAACTCTTTAATCAAGGCATGATTTTAGGCGAAGACGGCGAGAAGATGTCCAAGTCGCGTGGCAATGTGGTGAGCGTTGATTCGCTCCTGCAAAATTACGGCGCCGATGTGGCGCGGCTTTATGTGATGTTTCTTGGTCCGCTCGAGCAAGTCAAGCCTTGGAACACGAAAGGCATTGAGGGCATTGTGCGCTTTTTGGGTCGCGTATGGCGATTGGTTTATTCAAACACGCGCGATGGCAGTCCTGAAACCGACGGCGACATCGGCATTGACGACAAGCCCATGACGCTCGAGATTCAAAAGGCAATGCACAAGACGATAAAAAAGGTCGAGGAAGATTGCGAGAACTTGCGCTTCAACACGGCCATTGCCGCCATGATGGAGTTCGTCAATCTGCTGACCAAAGAAAACTGCCACAACAAAATCGCGATTGAAAACTTGCTGGTGATGCTTTCGCCCTTCGCACCACACATCGCCGAAGAACTTTGGGAAGCCATTGGCAATAAGCCTTCTATCGCCGATGCGCCCTATCCAAAATACGACGAAGCCTTAACGAAAGACGACACGGTAACGATTGTCGTGCAGGTAAGCGGCAAATTGCGCGGCACATTTGAAGCAACCGTCGGCATGAGCAATGACGATTTAATCCGACGCGCCAAAGAAGTGGATTCCGTTGCAAAATTTCTTGACGGAAAAGAAATCATCAAGCAAATTGTGGTGCCGAATAAACTCGTGAATTTGGTGGTGAAGTAAGATGCTTTCGCGCTTCTTGAAGCAACTTCGGCAAATCGCACTCCTGATTGTAATTGCACTTGGCTTGCCGGCTTACTTTTTGGAGGTTTGGCTCTCGTGGCAGATGATTGCGCTCTATCTCGTCTATACGCTCTTCTTGCTTGGCGCGGTGTGGAACACAATCGCCACAGGACAAGTCTCACAGAAAGCCGAAAGCAAATCGGTGCAAAAGCAATTAGGCATATCCACAGCATTGGCGACCGCAGGGCTTTGGCTTATTCACCCGCTCGCGATTTACGACTTTGCCAAACAAAAATCGCTGACGATGCTATTCCCTGAATCGGTTTCGTTGATAATTGCAGGCGTCTTGCTCCTCTTGGCAACTGTGCTCGTGCATCACGCCACGCGCACGCTCGGCAAATTCTTCGACCGCTTGGTGCTCAAAGACGACCACAAGCTCATCACGAAGGGCATTTATGGCGTGGTTCGTCATCCTGTTTATCTCTCGTATTGCTTGCTGTTTTCAGGCATGGCGGTGCTTCTGCAAAGCCTTTATGCGCTGATTTTATTTTGGCTGGCGTGCGCTATCGTCTTTGGCAATCATATTCGCGTTGAAGAGGCAATGATGGAACAACGCTTCGGAAGTGCATTTCGCGAGTATCGCACACGAACGAAAAAGTTAATTCCGTTTATCTACTGATGATAAGTGATGCTCAAATTGCGCACGCACTTGAATCTGCGCTGGGCAAAGGCGTGGTGCTGAAAAAGCGGATTGCACTCGGTGGCGGGTGCATTCATCATGCGGAGCGCGTCGAGACGAGCATCGGCACTTACTTCATCAAACACAATGCCCACGACCAACTCGAGAACTTTCAAGCCGAAGCCGACGGATTGACAACACTTGCCGAAACCAACACCTTGCGCGTGCCGAAGGTCATTTCAGTGAATCAATCCACATCGCACGCCTACTTGATTTTGGAGTGCATAGAATCCAAACCAAAACGTGCAGACTTTTGGGAACAATTCGGCAGAGCGTTAGCCGCGTTGCACCAACACACACAATCGACTTTTGGCTACAAGCGCGATAACTTTATCGGCGCACTGCCACAACGCAATCGGGCGCATCAAACATGGCACGATTTCTTCCGAGAAGAACGGCTACTGCCAATGATTCGCCTTGCCTTGCAAACACGACGGCTTTCGCACGATGAAGCCAAACGCATAGAGAAATTGTTTCCAAAGTTGGACGCACTGATTCCGAACGAAGCCCCAGCACTGTTGCACGGCGACTTGTGGAGCGGAAATTTTCTCGTCGATGAACGCGGCTTGCCAACTGTGATTGACCCTGCCGTTTATTACGGACATCGCGAAGCCGAACTGGCGTTTATGCACCTCTTTGGCGGTTTTGATGAGCGATTGTTTGAAGCGTATCAAGATGTTTTTCCGTTGGAGCGACATTGGCGGGAGCGTATCGGTGTGTTGAATCTTTATCCTTTGTTGGTGCATTTGAATTTGTTCGGGCGTTCTTATTGGGGACAGATTGATATGATTTTGAAAAAAATCGGTGTGTGAAAAAGAATGATTTTTGTTATCTTTGCGCCCTAAAAAATTTCGTCTGTAAAATTTCGGCGTGTAGCGCAGCCCGGTAGCGCACTTCCTTGGGGTGGAAGGGGTCGCTGGTTCAAATCCAGTCACGCCGACAAGTTGCTTCTTTCCCAAACTGTTCAAACCTTCACCATTCCAAAGCCTTGTGCGTTTTTTTCGCCGAAGCCGCAGTCGTAGCCGATTTTCATTAGTTCCACAGGGGCGGTAACCGTAAAAGGGCAGAGAATGGCTTTAATTTTCGTTTCCCCTTCGCGTCCTTCACGAATCGTAATTAGCTTTTCAATTTTGCCTTGCTTTTGCTCAATGTATCGAGTGCTGAACTCGATGCGAAAGGTATCGGTATTGCCGTCAAACGCTTTGCGGTGAACGGCTTCATATTTAGCGAGTAAATTTTGGAGCAAGACGGGCGCAAGTCGGATGTCGTGATATTTGAGATATTCTTTTGAGCGGTCGGGGCGCATAACTGAAGCCACAAGCGGCGAGAGCATAGAAAATTCCATTGTCTCGGAAAATTCAGGGTCGGGGAGAGAAATAATTTCGCCTTTGCGAAACCGTGCTTTGCCGATGAAGAAATATCCATCGGAAAAAAGACCCGTAACGAGGTGTTGCAGGAAGTCGTCCATCGGTGAGGAGAGTGTGAAGGAAATTTTTTTTGAAAAGGAGACCAAGTGAGAGCCATCAATGCGTCGTTCAGGCACATCGAGGTTAGAGAAGGTAAAGAGTTTGAACTTACGGCGTTCATCGGGATTAGAGTAGCCGTAGTTGTGCATCAATTCAGAGAATTCGGGTGAGGAGCGTTCTAATGTGCGGTAAATTGCCGAACTGATGTAATAGTTAGAGTTGAGCGGTAAAAGTTCTGTTTGTTGCTCTTGGATAAGGGTAAGTTTTAGGCGCATTGCTCAGCATATTGGATAAGTGCGATGAATGTGCAATCATAGCACAAACATTTGGATTTGAAAAAAAAATTGTTTATGCTTTTTGCGTTGCAGTTTCTTCCATAACTGAAAACCCTTTTCAAGTCATGCACAGCAAGCCCCATAACCACAACGAGACGGTTGCCTGCCGAGTTGCGTTTATCGATTCAGCAACGCTTTACAAAAGAACGAACGGAAATTAAACTGAGATAAGCGAAATGTTGGATACTTTGCTTCAAATTGGAAAAACGTTTCGGGAAGCCAAGCGGCTGAAAC
>JBKBRB010000013.1:0-69264 GCA_046292465.1 Chloroherpetonaceae bacterium | reverse complement strand
TTGTAAACTTCGTAACTGACACTATTGCACAAAACATCAATTTGTAAGTTTCCATGTTGTTCAAGCAGCGCACGCGTAGCAGGTGTGAAAACAAGCGTGTCGCCAAGTTGCTGTAAATGAATGAGCAGGATTTTTTTGATGTCGCCCGATTGAATCCTTTTGGAAAGGAAATCCTTTGCATCATAGCGACGAATCGGTAGGAGTAAATGCAGTATTCTTGAAAAAAGCGAAACGAATTTATGCATTATGGTTTATTTATGACTCGAGTGTGAAGCATAAAGTAAAACTTTCGTCAATCAAAAACTTCCCGATTCCTTATATTTTGCCTTCCATCAACCGTGAAAGGTCAATGTCAAGAAAAATTTGCTTCTGCGTTCCAAGTTACTTAATCATGCTTTTTGTATTGCTGGTTGCTTATCAATCGGCGGTGGCGCAATCAAGCAACCCGTGCAACGATGCCGAGTTTCTTCGTCTCAAATCGCTTCCAAAAGCAAGCCTAACCGAATCGGAGCGAAAAACCTTCAACAAACTCAACACCGACTGCGAGAAATTCAAGCAAGGTGCAACATCTCAAACACTCAAACAAGGACTGACTGAGTCCCAAAAACGAAACGCACAAAGCGATACTACCAAAATCATTTTGAAAGAAGAACCTTTTGCAACCACAAGAAACTTTACGATTTTAGGTGCGATGTGCGCGGCAATTGCAGGCATTATCGTTGCGCTCAATTCCGTTGCCGATTCGCCGTTTTGAAAATCTAATCAATCAAAATTTCAAAACTCTGAACCCGTCTTGAACAACCACGCATGAGCTATCAATTTACAAAAAAAGACATCGCTAAAATCGCAAAAACACTCGCAACCGAAGAGCCGAAAAAAGAAGGCAACATGTTCCGTTTTGTCGTCAATGACTACATCAGCGGAAGAAAAATCACGCTCGAAATTTACATTGACTTGATGATTGGGAGCCGCAAAGGCAACTTGATTCAAGTCTTCTCACCGGTCGGGCTCAATCAACTGCACCACTGCACCAATTTCATCACCAGCGAAGAACTCGGCGAAGTCATCTTCTTTGCCGAAGAAAAAGAAAAACTCACCGGCTTTATTGTCAGCAAAGATGCGGGCTTGACTTGCTACACCAACGTCGACAAAGACATTCTCTCCAAAGACCCGTTCAAACTCGCTGGCGAAGTGCTCGGCTGTGCCATTCAACTCGGACTTACCGAACACAAATTGCAGGAAATTAAATAGCGCAAACTTTCGTAATTTGCGTTCCAAAATCGAACCTTTTAACGCATTAAACATGACCGAAATAATTTTAGTGTTCATCGGGGCACTCTCGCGATTGATTCCGCATCCCGCCAATTTTACCGCCATTGCCGCCGTTGCCTTGTTCGGCGCGGTCAAAATGAAAGACAAAAAGCAGGCTCTGCTCATTCCGATTGGTGCGATGCTCCTTTCGGATACGATTTTTGAAGTGATGTATCGTGCAGGCGTGTCGGCGTCTGCCGGCTTTCACAGCGGAATGTGGTATGTCTATGGCGCATTTGTTGTGATTAGCCTGATTGGATTTTGGGTACGCAGTTCGTTCAGCATTCCGCGCCTTGCGCTCGGAACGCTCATCGGCTCGCTGGTTTTCTTCGTTGTAACAAACTTCGGCGTTTGGCTTAGCGGCTGGTATGGCTACACGGTGGAAGGATTAAGCGCGTGCTACATTGCGGCAATTCCGTTTTATCGCAATCAAGTGCTCGGTGATGTGTTTTTTACCGCCGTGCTCTTCGGCGCAGATTACTTCGTGAAGACCAAAGTGCTGGCGCAAAAAGCCGCATGAGCAAACGCACAAAAGGAATCATCAGAGCGCAATTCGCAAGGGTTGCGCTTTTTTTATGAACGACGGTTTGAAATGAAATAGCAACGCACGCCGTTTTTATCGGCATCAATTTAACTGTGCAGTATCATGCCAAAAAAAGTTGCCGTGCTTCTTGCTACTTACGGTGAAGTTGAAGAAGCCACCTTCAAGAAGTTGTATCCGAATTCCTCTCGCATTCTGCGCTACATCACCTCGCGCATTGCCAATCTTCCGAAACCCCTGCAAATCTTCATCGCCACGATGCGAAGCCTGAAACGCAAGTCGTATTGGGGAAAATTGGGCTATCGTTCAAAACTCAACGAAATCACGCGACGCCAAGCCAACGCATTGCAAACGATTTTGAATCAAAATTCCAACGAGAGAACTTACGTCGTGCGCGAGGCTTACTACTTCGTGCCGCCGTATTTTGAAACCGTCATGCACGAATCAAGCGAGTGCGACGCGATTATCACCGTTCCAATGATTCCGATTGAGTCAGAATTTGCGTGCGGAATAGCGTGCTACATCGCCATCAACGACTTTCAAGACATGGCATTTCAAAAAGTGCGCGTGATGAAGCACCTCTGGAACAACGACGAACTCGTGCAAATTTGCGTCGACCACATTTTTGAACGACTGCCGAAAAGCCCGCCAAACAAAATCGGATTGGCACTAACGGCACACGGCACGCTCGTTAAAGACAGTAAAGGCGAAACTCCGAAAATCAACACCGGCTATCAAGAAACGCTCGACTTTTTCGCAAAATTGAAATCAGCCATTGAGCGCGACGAACGCAACCTGTTTGCCTCAATCAAACTTGGTGCAATGAACCACAAATTCGGCGGCGAGTGGATGCCTGAAACGCTCGAGAGAGCATTGGAAGAATTTAAGGCGGAAGGAATCGACGAAATCGTGATGTTCCCATTCGGTTTTTTTGCCGACAACAGCGAAGCCGATTTAGAAGGCGTCGAAGAAGCAACCGCCGCAGGGTTCAAAGTCCATTATGTGCCATGCTTGAACGATAGCGAGCCGTTTATCAAGTGGTTGGCAAATCGCATTGAGCAAAAAGTAGAATCGGTCAAACTCGTTTTTCAAACAACTTAACTCACAACGTTCAAAAAAGCGTTGCGAAATTCAATCGCATTTCACACATTTGCGCTTCAAAAAATTTTGACATGAACTTTCCGTCGCTCAACGAACAACTTGACCTCATCAAGCGCAATACGGTTGAAATCATTTCTGAAGAAGACCTTGCGCGAAAACTCGAGCATAGCCTCAAAACCAACACGCCGCTGAAAGTAAAACTCGGTGCCGACCCGTCAAGACCTGACTTGCATCTCGGACACGCCGTCGTGCTTCGCAAACTGCGCGACTTCCAAGATTTAGGACACGAAGCCATTTTGATTATCGGCGACTTCACCGCAATGATTGGCGACCCAAGCGGCAAGAACAAAACGCGCCCACAACTCTCGCTCGAAGAGACGCGCAAAAACGGCGAAACCTACTTCGAGCAAGCCTCCAAAATTCTCGATAAATCCAAAACTACCATTCGTTACAATTCAGAATGGCTCGGCAAAATGTCGTTTGCTGATGTGATTCGATTGGCAAGTCGCTACACGGTGGCGCGTATGTTAGAGCGCGACGACTTTGAGAAGCGTTACAAATCAGGTGAGCCAATTTCAGTCCACGAATTGCTTTACCCGCTGGCGCAAGCGATGGATTCGGTCGAACTCAAAAACGATGTTGAGCTTGGCGGCACAGACCAAAAATTCAACTTGCTGGTTGCACGCGATATTCAGCGCGAGTATGGTATCAATGAACCACAAATCTGCATTACGCTTCCGCTCTTGGAAGGCACAGATGGTGTTCAAAAGATGTCTAAATCGCTCGATAACTACATTGGGTTCAATCATTCGCCGCGTGAGATGTTCCAAGCCGCGCTCAAAACGCCTGATGCACTTGTTGAGAAATACGCTCGGCTCACGGCAATCTTGAACAACGAAGAACTGACTGAACTGCAATGCTTGCTTAAAGAAAATCCACGCAACGCTGTGCGCAAATTAGCGTTCAGTATCGTGAAGTTTTTTCACGGCGAAGAAGCGGCGCAGAAAGAATTGGAGGCATCGGAAAAAATTTCGCAAGGCGGTGTGCCTGACGATATCGAGGAAATTATCGTGGAAGAATCATCTATCGGTTTGATTGACGCACTGCTCAAAGCCAAAGCAACAAACACCAAAAGCGAAGCAAGACGGCTTATTGAGCAAGGCGGCGTAACGATGAACGACGAAAAACTGACTGATGCAAAATTCGTTTTGAACCTTGATTCGGATGCGAAGGTGCTCAAAGTTGGCAAGCGAAAATTTTTCCGCCTCGTGCGAAAATAATCGGTCGGTGATTTTATTTTTTCGTATTATTGCACCACTTTTCTGAAACAACATCACAATTTTTTAACCATTAAAACATAGCGGAGACTGCCTTGTCATTCGTTCCTACCAAAATTTTCTTCACAAAAGGTGTCGGACGGCACAAAGAATATCTTTCCTCGTTTGAACTTGCGCTCCGAGACGCAAAGATTGAAAAATGCAACTTGGTAACGGTATCAAGCATTTTTCCAACAGGATGCAAGCGCATCAGCGTTGAAGAAGGGTTGAAACTTCTTCAGCCCGGTCAGATTACCTTCTGCGTGATGGCGCGTGCCGCAACGAATGAACATAACCGCTTAATTGCCGCCTCTATCGGTGTGGCACTGCCTTCTGATACAAGCACGCAATACGGCTATCTCTCCGAGCATCACCCCTACGGCGAAACGGAAAAAGTCGCAGGTGAGTATGCCGAAGACCTCGCCGCCACTATGCTTGCCACCACGCTCGGCGTCGAGTTCGACCCGAACACCGCTTGGGACGAACGCGAAGACATCTACAAAATGAGCGGCAAGGTGGTTAAGACGTTCAACGTGACGCAATCCGCCGAAGGCAAAAACGGACTGTGGACTTCCGTCATCTCTTGCGGAATTCTTCTGCCGTAATCGACCTTCAACGAAAACTTTCAAGGCGAGCAAGACTCGCCTTTTTTGTTTCAAAACTTGTTTGGAAGAAAATGATATAAACATTAGATTAGACTAATTCTAAATAAGCATGTTGGATAAGGCAGGTCGAATTGTTCGCAATAAGCTCTTCACGCTGGGGCGCGTGCGCCGTTATGAGCAGGGAAAAATCATACTCAGAAAAGGAGAAGCCCAGCGCGCCGCTTTGTTCGTCTTATCGGGTGAAATTGAACCGACGCCGATAACCAGTCCGATTTACCTCGTTGAGTTATTGGAGAATGAGAAACTAAACAGCGATGTCAAATCCGTGTTGCCAACAGAAATTTTGCTCGTGCCGCGCGAAAAATTTTTAGAGCTCATGAAAAACAATGTTGAACTTGCATGCCTCGTGATTGAAGAACTCTTAAAGCATCACAAAGAAAACTTGATGGTAAAATGATGGGCAAAAAGTGGACGACACGAGAATCAGAACTTAATGCGATTCAAGCAGCGCAAGATGCGCTTTGAACCACAACTGCAGTCTAAAGTTTCTTCATGTAACAGATTGTTTGGGGGCATAAAACTATCGCCGAATGTTTGAATTTGATGCCGATTAGCGGCGATAACGCAGGGCTTCTTGCACAATGGCTTTGAGCTCGTCGCGGTCAATCAGAATTGGATGCGCCATGGTTGTTCAGGTTTGGTGTTGGAAAAAACTTTTCTAAAAAACAGGCTGAATCATCATTCATCATAATGACCATAACAGCGAATAATTGTAACTGTGTCGTCAGAGGCTTTATAGACGAGCCTATGTTCCTTCGTAATGCGGCGCGACCAATATCCTTTCAACTCGCTTTTAAGCGGTTCGGGTTTGCCTTCGCCTTTGAACGGCTCTCGCTGAACTTCTTTTATCAAGGCGCGAATTTTCAGGAATGTCTTGAAATCTTGGTCAGCCCACTCGAGAAATTGCTCGAAGGCTTTGGCGTCAAACTTTACGCTTCTCATGAGGTTGCCTTCTTCAAACGATGCTTATCGGCGAGCGTAAGTTCTTTGCGTTCAATTTTGGCGCAGAGTTCATCGAACTCATTGGCAGAAAAAGAAATGCCTTCGCCTTTCTCAATACGCGCAACGGCTTCGAGCAGTTCTTGTCGCGTTCTCGCACGGGAGAGCAAATACGTCGTTTCGTCTTCCGCCGATGCTTCGTTTGGCTCTTGCAAAAGTTCGCGCACGACTTCTTTGACGAGTGGTTTCAAGTCCGATTTGAGTTCGCGCAACGCTTCACGCAAGGCTTCTTGCACAATGGCTTTGAGCTCGTCGCGGCTGGTGGGAAGCGGAGTTTCTGGTTTCGTTTCCATATCACGATAGGTTTAGCGTTCGAGGTTTAACGAATGAGCGTAAGTTAAGAAATCCGAAAAGAGCCTCGCAATCCCAACCCTTACAAACCAAGCCGCTCCGATTGAAGCGATGAAAAGACTTTATCTGCACCAATCGCGCAACGAAGTTCAACAAACTTTTGCCAATTCGGATAACCTGCCTGAAACATTTCTTTGCTCATCGTGGCGTCCTTCGTTAAGTAAAGCCGACCGCCTGCATCAAGCACGAGTTTATCCAAGCGTTTAAGCAACTCAAAAATGCCGTCTCGAATTGGAAAGTCGAGCGCAAGCGTATAGCCCTCTTTCGGAAACGATAGCCAATTTTCATTTTCCTTGCCAAAGAGTTTGAGCACCGCAAGAAATGACGCACGTTTGGCTTTGGCAATTTCATCAAGGATTTTGCTTAACGTGGCGCGCTCCGATTTCGGAATCACAAATTGATACTGCGTAAAGCCCCGCCTGCCATACATCTTGTTCCAATGAAGAACTGCATCGAGCGGATAAAAATACGGACGATATGGCACGCGCGTTTGTGATTGCTTGTGAAAATTCTTGTTGTAATAAAGTGTGTTAAAAAGAGCCACGCTGGTCGAGTTCAGAACGAAGTCAGGAAACTCTATTGGGAGAGATTTTTCGCTCGATTCAGGAAGCAATAAGCCGCCGTCAGCACTGTGTTCGCCAAGCAATAAAACCGAGCGACCGATATGTTTTCCGCGTGCCAGCGTATCAATCCACGCGACGGAATAAGTAAATCCGATATGTTCGTCGAAGAGCGCGAGAATTTCATCGAGATTTCGTGCTTTGATGGTCGTCATGTCGATGAACGCACTTTGAATCGGCTTCAAGCGAAGTTCGCCTTCGAGAATAATTCCTGTAAGCCCCATTCCGCCATTGGTGGCGTGAAAGAGTTCAGGATTTTGGGTTGGCGAACAAGTAACGATTTCTCCACTCGGAAGCATCAAGCGATACCAATTCACATGGTCGCAAAACGAGCCTTCTTTATGATGATTTTGGCCGTGAATATCACAGGCAATCGCGCCGCCAAATGTAACGAACTGCGTGCCCGGCGTTACAGGCAAAAACCAACCTTTGGGAACAATCACTTCGAGCATCTCTTTGAGCGTTGTGCCTGCTTGCACACGCAAAAGTCCGCGCTCGGAATCGAAGTCCAAAAAGTGGTTGTATGTGTGAGTGAGAACCACTTCTTCCGACAAAGCACTATCGCCATAACTTCTGCCCATGCCGAAAGCAATGCCTCGAAAGTTATGCGCAATCGTTTGAGCGAGCGATGTTGAATCTTTGAGAAAAAACGGTTTGGATTGAACGGTGGGAAAGCGTCCCCAGCCCGAAAGGTTTATCTTCATGATGCAATCATGTGAATGAACGTTGCGGTAAGCGTGCCTGTGAGTGCGCCTGCAAGAACTGCGAATGGCGTTGCGCCTCAGCGTTCAGAAACAAACCGCTGAACACCATCGGCATAAAGAGAATCACGTTTTTAATCCAATGCGTGGGGCGAAGCAGTTGAACCGCGCCGCGAAGTTTAGAAAGCATCAATGTGAATTAAATTGAAAAAGCCGTGCAAAAGTAATGCGATTACGCCAATCATCAACAATAACTTATGATGGATTCCTCACGCTGTTCGCAATGACAAACTCATGAGTAATGAATAACGAGTAATGAGCAACGAAGAACGAAACTGCGAAACGACAAAGCAATTCTTCACTATTCACTACTCACTATTCATTGCTATAGACCAAGTTGCATATACTTGCGCCTCGCGCTATTCAGAGAGTTGTGTCGTTACGCTCTCAGTCGACCAAGTGCTGTTCAAAGAGCCGATTCATATCGGAGAACTTGTTACCTTTCTTGCCTCTATCAACTATACGGGCAGAACGTCAATGGAAGTTGGAATTAAGGTGATTGCCGAAAACGTGCAACTCAAATCCGTCCGGCACACGAACACGAGTTACTTCACGATGGTTGCGGTTGACGAACAAGGCAAGCCAAAACCTGTTCCGCCGTTTGTGCCGAAAACCACGACCGAAAAGCGGCGATACGAAATGGCAAAGTTTCGCCGTCAAATGCTCAACGAGTATCGCCAAAAGCAAGACGAAATGCGCAAAACTTATCCTGACTATCACGAATAACTTATCGCAATAGCAATCCACTTCTCGGCGCGAGCGTCAGAAGAACTTTCCCATTCTGAACCGCAAAAGAACGCTGTGTGAGCAAGTCAGTGAGTTTGTTGGACGAAGAAAGTTCAGCGGTTTGTTCCGATGCGGAAAGATTCAAGACGAGAATAATTTTTTCATTTTGGTAGATGCGTTCAAAGGCGATGAGGCGTTTATCGTCGTCAGCAATAAGAAAATTGAACTTGCCGTATTTGAGCGCGGGGTGGCGGTGGTGTAAGTCAATGAGCGTTTTGTAATCGCGATACACTTGTTCGTTGAACGCAACTTTGAACGGTTCAGATTTGCCTGTGATGAGTTCAGCGTTTTCGTCATCATACTGAAATTCTTTCCAGACCATTGGCTTGCGGCAGTCGGGGTCGTCTGCGCCCCACATGCCGGCTTCTGTGCCGTAGTAAATCGTCGGCGAGCCGATATAAGCAAATTGAAAGAGCATCAAGAGTTTTTGAAGTTGATATTCGTCGGCGTTGGGCGGTCGGAGTTGGTAGTCCTTGTTGGCGCGCAGTCCAGCGTATTGGTCAAAATGACGATTGGGATTGATAAGGCGCGAGGGTAAGCGTTCCGTATCATGCGAATCGTAAAGGTTGAGAAGGGTGTAATTGGCAGAATCAGGATAAGAAGCGAGAAGCTCCTCGATTTTAAGTTTGAACTCCGAAGGCTTCAAGACATGTTGAACAAAAAGTTGGTGCGTGAAGACGGCGAATTGATAGTTCATCACGGCATCGAATTCATCGCCTTGCATCCACTCTTTGGCGTTCTTCCAGATTTCTCCAACAAGAAAAGTATTTGGATTAATAGATTTGACGAAGGTTCGCCATTCTTTCCAGAATGTGTGCGGAAGGTCATCGGCGGCATCGAGTCGCCAGCCGTCGACGCCTTTGGAGGGGTCGCCGTTTGGAGCAGTCCATCGTTTTGTAATTTCAAAGATGTATTGCTTGGGCGCGTCGGCAAGTCCTTTGAGCGAATCGCGTTTGAGTTCAGGGAGCGACTTGTGCCCCCACCAACCTTTGTAGTCGAACGTTGTTCCCGCTGTTGAATCCTCGAAACTTAAAATCTCAAACCAGTCCTTATAGCGCGAGCGTTGTTGGTGCTTAACGACATCTTGAAACGGGAGAAATTTTGTTCCCACATGATTAAACACGCCGTCAATCACAATTCGGATATTGCGTCGGTGCGCTTCTTCAATGAGTTTGAGAAAAAGCAAGTCGGCACTGGTCCATTTCCAAGTGCGCGGGTCGTTGAAATCTTCTTCGGCGATGAGTTTCAAATCTTGTTCGGGATTGTTACCGAAATTGACATCAACGTGATGAAGCAGGGCTGCGTCATACTTGTGCGAGGAAGGGGCTTCAAAAATTGGGTTCAAATAAATCGCGGTAATGCCGAGCGATTGGAGGTAATCTAATTTTTTCAAAATGCCTTCTAAATCGCCGCCGTATCGACGACGGTAAACGTTTTGCCAAAAGTCGGGCGAGTGTTGTTTCTCGCTGTCGGAGAGTGCATACCAGTTGCTTGTCCATCGGTGTGCCGTGCCGGTGGGTGTGGATTTATCGGGTGAAGGGTCGTTGTTTGGATTGCCGTTGTAGAAGCGTTCAGGGAAAATTTGATAGAAGATAGCACCGTGTGTCCAAGGCATTTGTGGTTTGTTTGAAGAACACATCGAAAGGAAAAGAAAGCCGATGAGAAAATAGCGATGCATGCAAATGAAGATTGTTTGAACACAGTTGAAATGCGAACTGTTGTGTAACTTCGCAAAAAAAAAGATAGCAATGAACATTCAAAAACTTGCACAAGAAAAAATCAATCAAAAAACAAAACCATTGGGTTCACTTGGTTTATTGGAAGAAGTTGCGGTGCAGTTATGCGTGATTCAAAACACGCTTTCGCCTGCAATCACGAAAAAACGAATGTTGGTGTTTGCCGCTTCGCACGGCATTGCTGATGAAGGTGTGAGTGCCTATCCGAAAGAAGTAACAGGGCAGATGGTCTTAAATTTTTTGCGCGGCGGCGCGGCAATCAATGTGCTGACGGTGCACGGCGGAATTGAACTCTGTGTAACCGATGTCGGTGTCGATATGGACTTCGGAAGCGAGGTTGATTCGCGGATATTTTTCAACCGAAAAGTTCGCTATGGCACGCGCAATTTTCTCAAAGAGCCTGCTATGACTTTTGCCGAATTTTCAAAAGCCGTTGAAGCAGGAAGAGAGCAGGTTCGATTGGCAAAGTTTGCAGGCGTTTCGCTCTTGGGCATTGGTGAAATGGGGATTGGTAACACGACATCAGCGTCGGCGATTGTTTCAGCGTTGTTAGGGTTGCCTGCAGAGGAAACCGTCGGGCGTGGCACAGGCGCAAGCGACGAAACGATGAAACGAAAAATTCGTGCTGTGGCAGAAGCGATTGAAAAGCACAGAGTAGACAATGCCGATGTGATTCATTGGCTTTCATGTGTCGGTGGCTTTGAAATCGTTGCGATGGTGGGGGTGTTGCTCGAAGCGGCAGAGCATAAAATCCCGGTTGTGGTTGATGGATTTATTGCAACGGCGGCGGCATTGGCGGCAATTCAGATGAACAACGACGTTCAAGCAATTTGTTTTTGGGGACACTTATCAAACGAAAACGCTCACAAGCGTGTCTTAGACAGCCTTGGCGCAAAGCCGTTACTCAACCTTAACATGCGTCTCGGTGAAGGCACAGGTGCCGCATTAGCCATGCACCTCATCGAGGCCGCCGCAAAAATTATGTGCGACATGGCATCATTTGAAGAAGCGGGCGTTTCTAAAAAAGTAAGGTAGTTTCTGAAAATCTGTCATGAACACTTATCAAGAACAAAAAATCGTAATAGAAGACATTCAACAACACTTATCTGAAGCGGAGAAAAAAATGACCGCTTCGCCGAAAGAAGTATTCGACGAAATCGAAAAACTACTTCAACTCAACAACGCAAGCGCGCCTAAAAATCGAAAAGATAAAGCCCAACATATTGCCTTGCGTGTTCGCGGGCTAAACAATCAAGCCTATTGCAGTCTGATTCTTTGCGATTATCCGCTTGCCTTGCAAAAACTTGCCGTCGCAAAAAAAGACCTTGATACCTTACTGAATTTCATCGAGAAAGAGCAATTCATTGCGCTCCAAGCAAGGAACCTCGAGATTTCAGGATTGACAAAATGGAGAATGGGAAATCACGAGGAGGCACTTGTAGAACTCGATGAAGCGATTAAAAATTACGACGCGATTAGAAAGGAAAAAGAGTATTTCAATGCACTCAATAACAAAGCGTGCGTATATGCCTCGATAGGCGAATACGAAAATGCGATTGAGTTAATGTTAAAGGCAAAAGAATACTTTGAGAAAACCGACGATAACGAAAAAACGGCGACGATTTTACACAATATCAGTGGGCTCTACTACGACACTCGTCAAAATGAAAACGCACTACAAACGATTTCAAGAGCGATAGAGGTTCTAAACGAGCCAAACTCCCCACAAATGATTGAAATGCTCAATGGGCGAGGGTTAATGTTTTTAGCGAGCAAGCAGCTCGATGAAGCCAAAGCCGATTTCTCTCGCGCCCTTGAATTGAGCCGCTTATATCAGTGGATTGGTGAACAAATTAGAGCCATCGTAGGACTCGGGAATGTCTATTGCGAAAAACAACAGTTTGACGAAGCCTTAGAAGCCTATCAAGAGGCGTTGAGGCTACAATTAGAAAGCAAGAGCGAAAGCGCGATATTTGATATTTACAAGGGAATCGCGTTCATCTATGAGCAGAAAAAGAATTGGTCGCTTGCAAGAGAGTGGTATGAAAAAATGCTGTCAAGTGCTGAACATCACTCTTCTTACAATGCTAGTGCTCATGCTTGTGAAGCATTAAGCCGCTGTGCGGAAGCCCAAGGAGACTACAAAAGCGCGCTCGAGTTTCATAAAGAGTATTGCCGTTATACCCAAATTCTAACGGAGAAAAAGCAGAACGAATTTTTCTTGCGTTCCAAAGCGGCGTTTTTAGCCGAGAAAATGAAAGCCGAATCGGAAGAACTGAAAGCCCTCAATGAACGGCTCTTCAAGGCGCACGATACGCTTGCGGCGATTATCTCTGAAACAGAACTTCAAAAAGCCGATTTAGAATTTCAATATAGCCGCATTAGAGCACTTTTATCCGTTCTGCCAGAAGGTATTTTGATTGAAGATGAACATCGTAAAATACATCTCGTCAATCAACGATTGCTTGATATGTTTGAGATAGAAGGTAAGCCAGAGGATTTTATCTCGAGAAGTGCAGACCGACTGCGAGTATTGGTTCGCAACAAAACTGTTGAGAGTGAGAAAGCACAAAAGTTCTTCGAGCAAGCGTTTTATGAGCGAAAGACAATAGCAAAAAAAGAAGTCAAGCAAGTGAGCGGAAAAATATATGAGTTTTCATTTATGCCGCTGTTTCATCATGGAAAATATCGAGGAAGTTTATGGACATTCGAGGATATTACCCTTCGCAAAATGCAAGAGCGCGAGCGCGAAATCACGATTGAAAGGCTCAACGAAGCTAATACGAAACTACAAAACGCAAATAAACTTAAAAACGAACTGCTTGCGATTGCCGTCCATGACCTCAAAAACCCGCTCAATGTGATTGGCGGATTTTCAGAACTAATTTATTTAGAAAGTTCATCGGAAACGGTGAAATCATATTCAGAGGCTATCAATCGGTCGGTCAAGCGAATGCTCTTGTTGGTTCAAGATTTGCTTCAATCGGCGAATAGTGAAAAGGAAACCATGATAAATTTTGAGCCAACGAATCTTAATCAAATCATTCACTATGTAGCGGCTAATCAAGAGGTTTTAGCCAAAGAAAAAAATATCGCGATACACCTTCAAGAAAAAGACAAGTGCATGGTAGAAGCAGAACCGAATAAACTTTACGAAGTATTTGAAAATCTGATTAGCAATGCGGTCAAATATTCTCCGAGTGGAAAAAATATAACTGTAACGATAGAGAAGTTAGACCTTAAAAAAAGTATGATGCGCCGCGAAAGCGACGCCAAATATGCAAAGTCGGGCGTAGCGCACATCACGATAAAAGATGAAGGACTCGGCATGAGCGAAGATGACTTGAAAAAACTCTATCAACCGTTCCAAAAACTTTCATCAAAGCCAACCGCCAACGAGGCGTCCACAGGATTAGGGCTTTACATTGTGAAGAATTTAGTGGAAAAACATCACGGCAAAATTTGGGCAGAATCCGAAGGCAAGGGAAAAGGAACGACCTTTTTTGTGGAACTCCCTGCGATTGAATGAATGAAGAGAGAGTTGAACATTTTTCTTTCCGCCGTGATGTTCCTAACGCGCTTGCCCGTCTCGCGCTTTGTCAAATACGACCCCGAACATCTATCTCAATCAACTTGCTACTTTCCGCTTGTCGGTGCAGGCGTGGGAAGCGTGGGTGCAGGCGTGCTTGCAATAGCGTCGCAAGTAAGTTCGCCGATTCTTGCCGTTTTAATCTCAATGACAACAACGATTTTGCTCACAGGCGCATTTCACGAAGATGGACTTGCCGATTCAGCCGACGGCTTCGGCGGTGGATACACAAAAGAGCGAATGTTGGAAATCATGAAGGATAGCCGTATCGGAACTTACGGCGCAATCGCACTATGGATTTTTCTCACTGCAAAACTGCTTGTGCTGACCGAAGTTTTCAAACAAGATGATTCACTTGCACTTTCAACGCTCGTTGTAGCACATTTGCTCGGACGCTATTCAAGCCTGCCGCTGATTTATGCACTCAACTATGCGCGAAGCGAATCGACAAGTTCAAAGCCATTCGCGCAAAAAGCATCGCTGAAACGCCTTGTGTTTGCAAGCCTCTATACCGTGCTCTTGTGTGTGTGGTTGCTTGAAGAGGGTGCAATCGTTGCAATCGGTGTATGCCTATTGGGAACGCTAATAGCGGGAAGATTTTTCCTAAAAAGAATCGGCGGAATTACGGGCGACGCACTCGGCGCGGCAAATCAACTCATTGAGCTTGGGGTCTATTTGGGAATTTATTGTGTTTCTGTGTTGGATTGACAAACTTGCTCAAAAGCCGATTTGGCTCTTTGTAAAGGAGTTTGAAAACGTTATTCTCACAGTCCTGCGCAAGTTCAACTGTTAGACCTGCTCACAAAACACTATGATTAAAAAGCGAATTAACGCGCTCATCGAACAAAAAAAATCATTTCTCTGTGTCGGATTAGACCCCGATGTGCAAAAAATCCCAACGCTCTTTTTGCGCATGCAAGACCCCATTACGGAATTCACGAAATCCATCGTCAATGCTACATCTGAGGTTGCAGTTGCCTACAAGCCGAACTTTGCCTTCTATGAAGCCTTAGGCTTGAAAGGCTTGCACGCGCTCGATGCCTTAATTCACAACTTGCCGAAAAATGTGATTACGATTGCTGACGCCAAACGCGCCGATATTGGAAACACGTCGCGCCTTTACGCTACAGCGTTTTTTGAAACTTGGGGATTCGACGCTGTAACCGTGCCGCCTTATATGGGCTATGATTCGATTGAGCCGTTTCTTTCTTACAAGGAAAAATTGACGTTGATTTTGTGTCTCACTTCAAACAGCGGTTCAACAGATTTTGAAGAACGGCGATTGGAAGATGGAAAACCGCTCTATGAAGCCGTGCTTGAAAAGGCGTTGGAGTGGAATCAATTTGAAAATATCGGATTGGTTGTTGGAGCAAATCGTGCTGAAGAATTGAAGCGATTGCGCACAATGGCACAAGGGTTGTGCTTTTTGATTCCGGGCGTAGGCGCGCAGGGCGGCTCGCTTGAAGAAGCCGTGCGATACGGTGTAGATGCACGTCATCAATCCGCGCTTATCAACATTAGTCGAGCGGTTATTTATCCTGACGGCGAGTTCGGTTCAGTAAGTGCCTTTGAGAAAGCCGTTGCAAAAAAAGCTGAAGAGTATGTTGCGGCGATGCGAAATGCGTTGGAGCAATCGGCAGTTTAATTTTCTTAAAAAGCATTTTTTGAAAACTCGAAAAAGCCGTATATTTGCGCCCTGTTTTTTGGAACAACAGTTCGGCGCGAGAGTGGCGAAATTGGCAGACGCGCGGGTCTTAGAAGCCCGTGCCGCAAGGCGTGTGGGTTCAAGTCCCTCCTCTCGCACACGAAACCGCGCCGCACACAATCATGCCGAAGTGGCGGAATTGGTAGACGCGCTGGACTCAAAATCCAGTGTCCCATAAAGACGTGTCGGTTCGAGTCCGACCTTCGGTACGAACAGCAACACAAGGCGACTTCCCAAAGTCGCTTTTATGTTTTATATCCGCTCTAAAAACTTTCCTCTCGACATCAATCGCTCGGTGGCAATCAAAATCTCCTTTGCCATGAGCGTTGCAAATGCCTCCGATTCATTCACACAAGGAATGTAGTGTGCCGTTTTGAATCCTGCTTTTTTCAAGTGCGATTGCGCGTTGCCTTCGGTTTCGCTGTTGTCAGCAAAGTAGCCTGCGGCGAAAAGGTAAGCGGTTTCAATGCCGTTTTTCTTGAACGAGGAAATCGTTTGTGCAAGCGTTGGCTCAGTCCACTTGCCGCCGACTTGATGGTTGAGATAAACAGGCTCAATGCGTTCAAACCGATTGCGCGCATCTTGCTGAATCGTTTGTTTCAAGAGTTGAAACATCGTTTGATTTTCTGCATAGCCGTTGTGGAAGGGAACAGGGTTACCCTTGGCGTCGGAAATCACCGTGCCGTGAAGAGCAATCATCAAGCCTGCTTTTTCAGGCAGTTCAGGAACAAACGAAAAAATGTGGTCAGCATAAAGGTTCATCAAGGCTTGATTTTTGTAAAGCCCTGTAACGACGCGCAATTTTGCGTAAGCCTTCGCGCCAAGTTCTTTCAAAGCAAAACGACAAATCGCGCCGCAACTAAACGCCGACTCCATCGGATTCATTACAAGAGCAACAATGCCGTCATACTCATTTTCTGCATGCAGGAGTTGATGCAAAACATCGTGCGTGTATGGCGGCATGGTCTCGAAGGCATTGAAGACCTTGAATAAAAATTCATGTGAGTTTGCATGTTGGAGTTTTTCTTCAATGCGCTTGGTTTGGCTTGCACTAATGCGGTTCATCGGAGAAGTGTAGCCTTCCTTTTTGGACTTTCGCGCTTGAATGACCGCGCCAATCGGCGGAATGAGAAGGCGGGCGAGTTTGGGAATTGGCATGATTTCAGAGACGTGCGCGAAAATGTGCTTCATGTTCTCGTAATATGCCTTCACGCTCGGCACATCAACTTCTCCGTGAGAGGAAACGACGACGGCAATGTTTTTCATGTTCGGCGTTCAGCAAGGTTCATTTTTGCAAAGTTAAAGAAAAGCAAATGTAAGTTTATGTGCGAGCCAAATTTTTCAGATTTGGGATATAATCAGCGAAAGTCTTTGGCAAGCAAAGCCAGCACGCGAATTTGAGAGGGGTCGTGTAACGAAGTTATTTTTTCAGACGATTGCCTCATGGTCATTAAGGAACGTCTCCACCTGTTGAAGCGCGTAAGATACGAAACCAATGGTCGTCAGAAAGAGCGAGAGAATCGGCGTTTGCGGCATCTTTGAGCCGCTCAAGTTTTCCAGAGCCGAGAATCGGCATCGGCTTTGAAGGATGTTTCATAATCCACGCTAACGCAACCTGTTCAAGACTTCTACCAAGTTCATGTGCGATGCTCGAGAGTTCAGAGCGGACGCGCCACGCCTGTTCGCCCTCGCCGAACAAACGCCCGCCTGCAAGCGGCGACCACGCCATTGGCGGCATAGCGCGTTCTTGTGCTTGGTCTAATGTGCCGTCATACATCGGCGCAAGATGAAGCACCGAAAACTCAATTTGATTCGTTATCAATTTGAACGAAAGGCGCGACTGCAAAAGCGACACTTGAGACGGCGTGAAATTTGAAACCCCAAACTCCAACACTTTGCCTGACTTGCGAAGCGCAGTAAAGGCTTCAGCGATTTCATCAGCGTTCATCAGCGGATTCGGACGATGAAGCAAAAGCGCGTCGAGATAATCCGTTCGCAAATTTTTAAGCGAGGTGTCAACCGAAGCCAAAATGTGCTTTGCGCTGGTGTCGTAAGTTTTTAAGCGATGTTCAGGACGGTTAGGCGAAACAAGTTTAATCCCGCACTTGGTTACAAGTTGCATGTTTTGGCGAAGCGAACTTGGAACAATCCTGCCAAAGCGTTCTTCGCAGGTGTAGCCGCCGTAGATGTCGGCGTGGTCAATCGTGGTGATGCCGAGTTCAACGACGGATTCAAACAACGCGCGCAAGGCTTCATCGCTCAAATTCCATTGATTCATACGCCACACGCCGAGCGAGAGGCGAGAAAGCGAGAGGCGTTCCGAGACCTTTAATTTTGAAACCATGTGAAATGTATGAACATTAAGCATGAAACGTTAAGGTAAAAGCGTCCATCCTTGAACATCGGCGAGTTCTTCGACGAGTGCAGTTTTAAGCGTATCAAGAAAGGAAAGCAGTTCAGCGATTTGTTCGGCGTTGTATAGTCGGTCAAAATCATCAAGCGAATAAATGTCGTGGTCGTCAGACCAAAGATGCACGAGAAACGCATTGCGCCAACGGCTTTCGCCCACGTCCCAATCGTAGCCTGTTAGCAATCTTGTTCGATTGGCTTCCAAAGTTTCGCTCACAATGCGCTCCAATCGGTCGTAAAGGTCTTGTTTTTCTTCGAGCACAATTTCAATCAAAACGCCACGAATGTCTTGATGGCAATAGGGGCGAAGGGCTTCGAGCAAGTCTTGTTTAGTCATGGTCAGAGAGCAAGAGTTCAGCGATGCGATAGGGCGATTCGTGTTCAGAAAGTTTTTGTAGAAGCAAGGCTTGGCGCGATTCAGTCCAGAAGGCGCGTTGCCATTTTTCCGAGACGAGATGCACGACAAATTCTTTATCGCGCGTTTGTCGTTTTTTCTCGAGCAAGCCTTTGGATTTTAGGTAATGCGCGTGGGCGTCAATGGCGGCGAACAAGTCTGAAATGCCGATGCCTCGTGTGGAGACAGTCTTGATGATAGGCACGAGCCAAGAGTCGGCGGTGCGCTCACGCAGTTGCAAACTGCTCTCGAGGGCTTGAACGGCTTTATCGCTGTCGGTTCTATCGGCTTTGTTCATAACGAAGATGTCGGCGATTTCCATCAGTCCGGCTTTCATGGCTTGAATGCTATCGCCCGATTCAGGAACGAGCGCGACGATGGTGGTGTCAGCAGCTTTGACGATATCGAGTTCGGATTGACCGACGCCAACGGTTTCAAAGATGATAATCTCGTAGCCAGCGGCTTCAATGACGCGCGAGACTTCTGCCGCTTTTGTTGCCAAGCCGCCCAAACTGCCGCGCGTTGCCATTGAGCGAATAAACACGCCTGAATCGAGCATCACATCGTTCATACGGATTCTATCGCCTAAGAGCGCGCCGCCTGTAAATGGACTTGTTGGATCGACGGCAATCACCGCGACTTTTTTTTGCGCTTTGCGATAGGCTTTCACAAGTTGATTCGTCAGCGTGCTTTTGCCCGCGCCAGGCGGACCTGTAATTCCAATGCGATAAGCGAGGCGATTCTCCTTCAACAAGTCGGAAAGAATTGGCGAAAGTGATTCGTCGTTGTTTTCTACGTGCGAGAGCAATCGTGCAAGTGCTCGTTTGTCACCTTGTTGGATTTTTTCAAAAAGCGATGTGGCCCGATTCATACCCTAAACTGAAAATTTGAAACTTCTCCGCATTGAAAGCGTTTTCTACCGTGCTGTTACAACACAGCATTATTGTTCATTGTTATTTCTCAATCTAAACATCCTGTCATCATCTATGAAGAATTCTCTTTTTTTAGTGTTGATTGCTGCTGTAGCACTTTCTTTCAACACGGGTTGCAGTGAAGATACTGCATCAACACCAACCCCAACACCGCAAGCGAAGGTATTGGTGGCACATGCCTCGCCCAACGCGCCTGGCGTTGATTTGTTGGTGGATAACCAAAAAGTCAATCAACAACCGCTTACATTTCCGAACAACACAGGATACTTATCGGTCAATGCAGGCACGCGCAACGTGAAAGTGAATGTGGCAGGCACAACAACAACTGTCATCAATGCAGACCTTCCGCTTGAAGGAAACAAAAATTACTCGGTCTTTGCGATTGATTCGGTAAGCAAAATTACAGCGTTGGTTACGACTGACGATTTAACGGCACCTGCAGCAGGCAAAGCTCACGTGCGGTTCATTCACCTTTCGCCAAATGCGCCTGGGGTTGATGTCTCGGTTGTGGGTCAGCCTGCGGGGCAAGGCTTATTCACGAATCGCACATTTAACCGAACCATCACCGCACAAGAGCAAGCCTTCACGCCTGTTGATACAGGCACAGTGAACTTGGAAGTGCGTGTTGCGGGAACAACAACCGTCGCGTTGAACCTTCCCAACATTAGGTTTGAAGCAGGAAAAATTTACACCGTCTTTGCCAAAGGATTTTTAGGCGGTGAAGGAGCGCAAGCACTTGGTGCAGAAATCATCGTGAATAATCCGTAATCCTTCAAAAGCAACTTGCAAGCAAAAGCCTGAGCGAGTAAAATCGGTCAGGCTTTTTTTGTTGGTCAAATGTAAGGTGCTTACACGAGCATTTTTCCGTTCATCACGGTAACGGCGTAGCCGCTGATGCTGACGGATTCAATTGCGCCGTTTTTGATGACGAGTTCCGACCACACCCGTCCGCCACGATTGATGACGTAACCTTGTTCAAGAGCAACGGAAATAACGCCGTCTGATTGAGGAAGGCGATTTTGTTTGAAAAGATAGCAGGCAAGTTCGCCTTGTGCCGAGCCGGTAACGGGGTCTTCGTCAATGCCGATGGCAGGGGCGAAGAAGCGCGAATGTGCGGCACTCGTTGGGTGCTTGGTTTCAGTGGTGAAAACACAAACGCCTGTCAAGTCGCGTCGAAGCAAAAGCTGTTTAAGCATTTGAAAATCGGGAGACATTTTCAAGAGCGGCTCGCGATTGATAAACGGCAAGTAAAGGTAGCGCGAAGACGAGATGAGCACTGGAAGCGACTTATCAAGTTGTTCGGTTGGAACGGAAAGGGTGTTGAACAGGTCGGCGATTTGTCCGTCAAATTTCTCGAAGGTCGGAACAGGAATGCCGAATTTAACCATGACTTTTTCGTCGTGCCGTTCAACTGAAACGGGCAAGATGCCGCTACGGGTTTTGACGCGAAATTTCTTGTTGGGGTGTTCACCAAGTCCGAGCATATTTTCTTCGGCAAGGGCGTGAAAGGCGGCAATCGTCGCATGTCCGCAAAGATTAACTTCTTTTGTTGGCGTCAGCCAACGCAGTTCGAGGTCGTGTGTGCTATCGGTAGCGGGAAGGACGAAAGCGGTTTCGGAAAGGTTCATTTCGCGAGCAATGAGTTGCATTTGCTCGTCGCTCAATCCGCTTGCGTCGAGTAGAACAGCGGCAGGATTGCCAGTGAAAGCACGGTCAGTGAATGCATCAATGTGCTTAATAATGTATGAGTTCATTGTCATTTTTTTGATGTCGGTTTAAGGCTTGAAAGTTAGGAATGTTTGAGTGAAAAAACACGTCATTACCATAAAGCAAAGATTGTATATTCGGCACAAGGAAAAGAGGGTAAAAATGGAACAAACTCGTTCAATGCCAATTGTTTATGCGCTGTTAGCACTTGTGTTTACAACGCTTTTGGGGCGGCTGTTTTATCTTCAAGTCATAGAGCAAAGTTTTCTCAAAGAAGTTTCCTCACAAAACTCGATTCGCAAAATTCCCATTGATGCGCCGCGCGGCGTGATGTATGACCGTAACGGAATTGCGGTTGTGGATAACCAACCTTTATACACGCTTCAAATTACACCGTCAGAGTTTGATGTTAAGTCGTTGCCGCTGCTTTCGGAATTGCTTGGCGTCCCTGTGGCAGACCTTGAAGCGAAAATCGCCGAAGGCAGAGCCTACAACCGCTTTGTTCCGACGAAAGTTGTTCGAGACCTAACGCCGCTCCAATTGGCACGGCTTGAAGAAAATCTTTGGCAATTACCCGGCGTAAGTTTTGCAATGGAATCCAAACGCAAATACTTGCCGAATGTCAGAGGCTCGCACATTTTCGGCTACGCTAAGGCAATTTCAAAAGCGATGTATGAAAAAGTGCCGAAAGAAATTTACGCACGCGACGACATCATCGGCTATCGTGGGTTGGAAAAGTATTACGAAGATGTGTTGCGTGGCACAAAAGGCACGCGATACTTGCTCGTCAACTCGTTAGGTCGCCACGTTGGTGATTGGGAAGGCGGCGCCAGAAACATTCCATATCAAACTGGGAATGACCTTTATCTCACCATAGACGCAGAACTGCAAGGCGTTGCCGAAAGCCTTTTAACTGCAACCGGTAAATCAGGCGCATTTGTCGCAATGGACACGCGCAACGGCGACCTTCTTGCTTGCACGTCTCAACCCGATTACGACCTCAATATCTTAGGCGGATTTACCGAAGCCAGCGCATGGCAAGCCATTGTGAGCGACCCGAAAAACCCTTTGTTTGACCGCACAACACAGACGCGATACCCGCCCGGTTCTACTTACAAAATGATTTCCGCGATTGCTGCGTTGGAAGATAGCATGGCTACGCCTTCAACAACATTTTACTGCACAGGGCACTTCAAATTCGGCAATAAAGATTTTCTCTGCCACGGCGGAAAAGGGCACGGAAGCGTCGACATGACGCGCGCCATTCAAGTCTCGTGCAATTCTTACTTCTACAACCTTGTGCGTCGCATCGGCTTTGAGCGTTGGACGAAATACGGCAAGATGTTTGGCTTCGGTCAAAAAACGGGCGTCGATATTCCTGACGAACAAACGGCAACGATTCCTTCGCCTGAATACTTCGATAAACTTTACGGCAAGCGCGGCTGGACCGAAGGCTATATCATTAGTTTGGGAATTGGACAAGGCGAAATGGGCGCCTCGCCAATGCAAATGGTTCGATACGCCGCAGCGCTTGGCAATTCAGGCACGCTCCTACAGCCGCGTCTCGTGCGCGCCTACCATGATAAAAACAGTGGCGCCATCATTGAAATGCCGACAGTTCAAGAAAAACTGCCGATTTCACAATCGACTTTTAATCTCGTTCGAAACGGCATGCTTTTAGCCGTTGAAAACGGAACGGGCGGCAGAGCGCGCGTGTCGGGCATCAAAGTGGCGGGCAAAACAGGAACCGCACAAAATCCGCACGGCGAAGACCACGCTTGGTTTATCTGCTTTGCACCGTTTGAAAAACCCACGATTGCGGTTGCAGTTTTAGTTGAAAATGCGGGCTTTGGCGGAACTGTGGCGGCACCGATTGCAGGCGAATGGCTCAAACGATACTTCCAAAAATATCTGCCAGTAGAGCAACAAGTTGCAGAACAACACGCAAAACCTCTCGCCACGCCATGACCATCACCTCGCTTGAACCGCAGAAAAATCGTAAAGACCGCGTCTCAATTTTTGTCGATGGAGAATTTGCATTTGGACTTTCGCTTGATGCGCTTGCCTTGCTCGGTCTGAAAAAAGGCGACTCGGTTACAGCCGAACAACTTGCCGAGTGGCGCGAAACAGCCATTTATGACGAAGCCAAAACGGCCGCCTTTACGATGCTTGCCCGACGAATCCACAGCGAAAAAGAAGTGCGCGATAAACTCCGCAAGAAAAAATTTCCTGCCGAAATCATTGAAAAAGTAATTGCGCGACTTTATGAAATGAACCTGCTTAACGATTCCCAATTCGCAAGCGCGCTCGTGCGCGATAGGCTCAAACGCACGCCGATTGGAAAATCCGCTCTCAAATCCAATCTCTTTCAAAAAGGTATCGCAAAAGAAATGATCGATGAAGTGCTGAGCGAAACCGACCTCAACAGCGAAGAACTTTGCACGAAAGCCGCCGAACGAAAACTCAAAACGCTCGCCAAAGAACCTGATGCTCAAAAACGCAAACAAAAACTCGTGCAATTTCTCATGCGACGCGGGTTCGAGTGGGAAACCATTCGCACCACACTCCGAACACTCAATCTCTAACTGTGTGCGCAAAAACCACGTGATTCAGAACGCCGTGAGAAATCCTAATGAGTTGAGAATTAAGAGTGAAAAGTTAAAAGTAAAAGTTGAACGCACTGCTCACGCTTAACTCTTCACTATCAACTCTCAACTCCTTGACGCTTCGCATCCCGCTTCTCACTTCCCGCTCCTCATTTCTTACTTCCCGCTTCTCATTTCTCACTTCTCACTCCTCGCTTCTCACTCCTTAACAGTTACGTTTCCCTTTCGTGTGCTTTTGAAGTAAATTATTCGGCTCAATTTTTAATGCAAATTCAATCCGATATGAACCATTCCACAGCGACGCCTCAATCGCCCGAGCAAGAAAACATGGCACTTTATTACTTTGAGCGCGCTCGTGCTCTTGCCGAAGAACTTGGCGCGAAGGATTTGCTCTATCAAGCCCATCAAGCCTTCGCCGAAGAGTATGAACGCATCGGCGATATTGAAAAGGCTTACTACCACTTCAAGAAGTTTCACGAAATTGAGCGGCAGGTCTTTAATGAAGAATCCGACAAAAAGACGAAGAACCTGCAAATCATTCATCAAGTTGAGCAAGCCAAAAAGGAAGCCGAAATTCAACGCCTGCGCAACGTCGAGCTTGCCGAACTGAATGCAAACATCACAGCAAGCATTGCTTACGCGCAAAAAATCCAACAAGCCATTTTACCAACAAGCGAAAAAATCGCGACCGCATTTCCGAATCATTTTATCATTTACAAGCCGAAGGATATTGTTTCAGGGGACTTCTATTGGTTTCACGATTTAGGCGAGGCGAAAATTCTTGCCGTCTCGGATTGCACAGGGCATGGCGTTCCGGGGGCATTCATGAGCATGATTGGCACCGCGCTTCTCAATCAAATCATCATAGAAAAAAGAATAACCGAACCTAACATCATCTTGGAAGAACTCCATAAAGCCATTCGCGACGCGCTTCGTCAAAGCGAAAATCCATCGGCGGAATTGCAAGACGGAATGGACGTGTGTTTGGTGAAGGTCGAGCGCGAGCGGCTTATTTTTTCAGGCGCGAAACGTCCGCTTTACATCATTCAAAAAGGCGAGCTCACTGAACTCAAAGGCGACCGTTACAGCATTGGCGGACGACAACGCGAAACAGAACGCAAATTCACTTCGCACGAAATTCCCATTCAAAATCAAATGACGCTTTACTTGACCACCGATGGCTACATCGACCAAGCCAATCCCCAACGCGAAAGTTTCGGCTCAAAACGATTCAAAGAACTGCTCAAAGCTATTGCAACTTTGAAACTCGATGAACAAAAAGAAAAATTAGAAGCGGAACTTTTGGCGCATCAACAACAAGAAGTACAACGCGACGATATAACGATGATGAGCGTTGTCATCGGCAGTTAAAAGCAGTAAAGCATCTTCAATCCGCTATGCAAAGCGGGATTCGTTCTACTTTCTCTCGAACTTCAATGACACGACAGATTGCGCACATTTTCGTCGAACAGTCGTTCAGCGATAAAGCCTATCCTTACCTTGTGCCAAGCGAATTTTCGCAACTGCTCACAGTTGGCTCGCGCGTGTTGGTGGCGTTTGGAAAGGGGGAAAGAAAGAACGAACGATTGGGATTCGTTAAATCGATTTCGGAGCAGGGAAGCGAAGTGCCGCTTGGAGAAATTCTCGATATTTTTGACGACGGCAAGCCTGCGCTCTCGCCTGTGCTAATGCGCCTTGCAGAGTGGATTGCCGACTATTACATCGCCTATCCAATCGAAGCCGTGCTTGCCACATTGCCCGCCGTGATGCGCATTCGTCCGAAAGAAACGGTCATCTTGCGCGAGTTTTCACTGATTGCGCCTGACGAAAAAATTGTCAAGACCGAACTGCGCCGAAACATCATGCAAGTGCTTTCACGCGAAAAGAAACTCACGGTCAAGCAATTAGAGCGGCGCGTCGGCTCAAAACACTTGCGGCTCGCGCTCTCGGAATTGGAGCGAATCGGATTGATTGAGGTAAAAAAAACATTCGTCCAAAAAGGAAAGCCGAAGTTCAAGACGTTGTATTCTCTCCAACAAGAATTTTCAAAAGAAGCACAAACAAAGTTGCTCGAATCGTTCAAGCGTTCACCAAAACAGCAGCAACAGTTGGAAAAAATTTTCGCACTCGGTCGCCCAAGTTTTTTTGCGGACGAAATTGGCGCAACCCCGAAAAGCCTTAAACCGCTCGTCGATAAAGAAATTTTAACGACGAAAACCGTCGAGACAACTGCCATGTTTGCCGATGGCTTCGTAGAAGTTCAAAAGCAAATTGAATACACCGACGAACAGCAACTTGCCATTTCAAAAATTCACCGTGCGATTGAGGCGCAAGCATTCAAAACATTTCTCTTGCATGGCATTACGGGAAGCGGCAAGACTTGGATTTACATCGAAGCCATTCGCAAAGTGCTTGAGCAAGGCAAAACGGCGATTGTGCTTGTGCCTGAAATTTCGCTCACGCCGCAAACGGCATCGCGGTTTCGCGCGCACTTCGGCGATAAGGTTCGCGTGCTACACAGCGCAATGAACGATTCCGAAAAATTCGAAGCGTGGCAAAGTTTGAAAGAAGGAACGGCACGAATCGCGCTTGGAGCACGCTCGGCAGTCTTCGCGCCGCTTGAAAATGTCGGATTGATTGTCGTCGATGAAGAGCACGAATCGACCTACAAGCAATACGACGCTTCGCCGCGCTACAATGCGCGCGATGTGGCAATTATGCGCGCCAAATTTGAAAACGCTGTTTGCCTTTTAGGCTCGGCAACGCCTTCAATTGAATCGTATTACAACGCTACAACAGGCAAATACGAACTGCTCACGCTTTCCAAACGCGCTGATGGCGCAACCTCGCCCGAAATCAAATTGATTTGGCTTTCAAGAGAGACGAGAATTTCGCCCTCAATTTCCGAAACGCTTTTTTTCGAGATTCAGAAACGGCTCGAGAGAAACGAACAAGTCATTTTGTTTCAGAATCGGCGCGGCTATGCAGGCAGCGTGCAGTGCAACAGTTGTGGCACGATTTACACATGCCCTGCGTGTCAAGTAACGATGGTTTTTCATCTCAAAGAAAATCACTTGCGATGCCATTACTGCGGAAGAATCGAACCTGCGCCGAAGAACTGCAAAACCTGTGGCTCGGAAGAACTGCTTTACAAATCAAGCGGGACGGAAAAAATCGAGCAAGAACTGCAGCACTTGTTTCCAAACGAGAAAATTTTGCGAATGGATTTAGACACAACGGGCAAGAAAGGCGCGCACGCGAAGTTTCTGCGTGAGTTTCAAGAAGGCAAAGCGCGCATCTTGCTCGGAACGCAAATGGTGGCGAAGGGTTTGGACTTTCCGAATGTAACGCTCGTCGGTGCAATTCTTGCTGATATTGGCTTATCGCTTCCTGATTTTCGCGCCAGTGAGCGGCTTTATTCGCTCCTGTTGCAAGTCTCGGGCAGAGCAGGGCGCGCGCAAAAGAAAGGCGATGTCTATTTGCAGGTGCTCAATCTTCAAAACGAAGTGTTCCGATATGTTTTGAAAAATGATTATGTGCATTTTTTCGAGTATGAACTTGCGATTCGGCAAATGGTTGGCTATCCGCCGTTTGTGCGGCTTGCGAAAATTGAGTTTTCGGGAAAGTCGGAATCGGAGGTCAGCGCAGGGGCAAAAGTGTTTTGCGAATTGCTCAAAGGCGTTTTGAAGGAAGAAGAGTTCGAAGTGCTCGGACCTGTGCCTGCGGTAATTGCAAAACTCAAACACAATTTTCGCTATCAAATTCTCATCAAGCAAAAGCACGGTGCGCGGCTCTCAAAGCAAATCGTGCGCGGCGTCGAGTATCAATTTCGTCGGCGTGTTTCGCCAAGCGCAGTCAAGGTGGGAATCGACATCGATACGCAATCGATGATGTGAAGCATTAACTTTACACAAGACTTCATAACTTCGTAGTCCAAACTTAAAACCATAACGGCTCATCAATGTTGGAAAATCCAAAAATCAAACGTGCACTCATTTCTGTCTCCGACAAAACAGGCATTGTCGAGTTTGCCAAAGCGTTGGAGAAAATGAAAGTAGAAATTTTTTCAACAGGAGGCACGCTCAAAACGCTTCTTGATGCAGGCGTGAAAGCAAAGTCAATCTCGAAAATCACGCGCTTCCCTGAAATTCTTGACGGGCGCGTCAAAACGCTTCACCCGAAAATTCATGGCGGATTGCTGGCGCGGCGCAACCTCAAAGCGCACAAAAAAGAAGTCAAGGAAAACAAAATCGAGTATATCGATTTGGTGGTCGTCAATCTTTATCCCTTTGAACAAACCATTCAGAAGAAAGGCGTAACGCTTGAAGAAGCGATTGAAAACATCGACATCGGCGGACCATCAATGCTTCGCAGTGCGGCGAAAAACTACGAGTTTGTAACAGTGGTAACCGATGCAGGCGATTATCAATGCGTGCTTGATGAAATGAAAGCCAACAAAGGCAAAACCACGCTCAAAACGCGCGCCGTGCTGGCGCAAAAAGTCTTCGCGCTTACCAGTCGCTACGACGCCATGATTGCCGACTATCTGAACAAAGAAATCAACGGCAAAGAAAAAGAGGAAGAAGGATTAACTGCGACCTATACCCTTTCGCTCACGAAGGAAATTGATATGCGCTACGGTGAAAATCCTCACCAAAAAGCCGCCTTCTACGCGCTCAAAACCGAACACGGCGATGTTTCCTTTGGTGAGTATTTTGAAAAACTTCACGGCAAAGACCTTTCCTACAACAACATTCTCGACCTAACGGCGGCGGTTTCGCTCTGCGATGAATTCGGACGCGAAAAGCCAACGGTCGTGATTGTCAAGCACACCAATCCGTGCGGCGTGGCGCAAGCCGATACGCTCTACGATGCTTACAAGCGTGCGTTTGAAACCGATACCCAAGCCCCATTTGGCGGCATTATCGCCGTCAATCAACCGCTGGATATGAAAACTGCCGAAGCGATGAATGAAATTTTCACCGAGATTATCATCGCGCCCGAGTTTGAAGATGGCGTTTTGGAATACTTGATGAAAAAGAAAGACCGCCGATTGATTCGGCAGAAAAAATCCACAAAGCGAGATGGCTTAGAAGTGCGCGGAACGACTTGCGGCGTGCTGGTGCAAGAGCGCGATGTAGCAATGGTGAAAGACAATGAACTGCGAATTGTAACCCAGCGCAAGCCGACCGAAGCGGAACTCAACGATATGCTCTTTGCATGGCGTGTGGCGAAGCATGTCAAGTCCAACGCGATTGTGTATGCCAAAGACTTGCGGACGGTTGGAATTGGTGCAGGGCAGATGTCGCGTGTGGATTCGTCGCGCCTTGCGCGTTGGAAGGCAGGTGAGGCGAAGTTAGACCTTACAGGTTCAGCAGTTGCCAGCGATGCGTTCTTTCCATTTGCCGACGGGCTGATTGCCGCTGCCGAAGCGGGTGCGACTGCCGTCATTCAGCCGGGGGGCTCAATTCGCGACGAAGAAGTTATCAAAGCCGCAGATGAGCGCGGCATTGCAATGGTCTTCACAGGCATGCGCCACTTTAAGCATTAACTTGAACAAGGAGAAGAGCGATGATAAAAATCGCTCTTTCGCTGTTTGTGTGTCGCTGTGCACCTTGAACCTATTGACACGCTTGTGATACTCCAACAAGAAATCTAAAAACAATGCGTGAAGCCTAATTCCTGCAATTCCCGTGGCTATGCAGGTGAGAATGCAGTAGCGCATCTGACGTCAATATGAGAATCGCTAATTGTAAAAGGCTGAAAAAACTTGTTTCACTCTCAAAATGACATTATCAACTTCTGTTATTTAAGTAGCAAGATTTTTTGGAGACTTTTTTGGGAAATTGTTTGCACTAAAAAATCTTCTCTCCCATATTCAACCCGCATCAACGCTCTAACAACAAACAAAGTCTCGCCCAAAGGGACTTGACCACCGCTGAACAAGCGCGCGGAACATTTGTGATGACCGATTAAAAAGCACGCCGAGCGTTTTATCGCAAGTTGAAGACAAATATTGAAAACTGCGACGAAGACCAAAGGAAAAGTATCCTTTCTGAGTCTCCAAGCAGGTGTTTTTGAACAAAAACTTTACCAAACTCATTTTCAGAACTCATCTATTGAAGGAGAAACGCAAATGTATGTTGTAAAACGAGATGGCTCGCACGAGGAAGTAAAAATCGAGAAAATCTTGCATGCGGTCTCGCGTGCATGTCGCGGGATTGAAAATGTGGTGCCGCTGGAAGTTGCTAAGCGCACCATCAATGGCTTGCACGAAGGAAGCACGACGGAAGAATTAGACAACCTCTCGATTGAAACCGCCGTGATGCTGACAGTCGAAGAGCCAAACTACTCCAAAGTCGCAGCGCGCATGCTCGCTGAATCCATTCGCAAAGAAGCCGGACGCGACGAAGCCTTTCGTGATTACATCAAAAGTGCGGACGAACTCGGTTTGATTGATAGCCGCGTGCGCATGCTTGCCGAAGAAGATTTAGACACGATTGAATACGCCATCGACCACGACCGCGACGACCTCTTCGAATACTTCGGCTTGCGCACAATTTACGACCGATACCTTTTGCGCCACCCCAAAACGCGCAAAGTCATTGAACGCCCGCAATGGATGTTTATGCGCGTTGCACTCGGCTTATCCAAAAACATCACGGAAGCGATTGAGTTTTACGACATCATCTCGAATTTCCTCTACATGCCCTCGACGCCGACGCTCTTCAATTCAGGCACGCGCCATGCACAAATGAGCTCGTGCTATCTTTTAACGATTGGCGACGACAGTTTAGAAGGCATCTACAAAGCCTACGCTGATTGCGCGCAACTCTCCAAATGGTCGGGCGGCATCGGCATTGATTGGACGCCCGTGCGAGCCTCAGGCGCGCTCATCAAAGGCACTAATGGCAAATCCAACGGTATTATTCCATTTCTTAAAGTGATGGATTCGAGCGTGCATGCCGTCAATCAAGGGGGCAAGCGTAAAGGTGCGGCGGCAATCTATCTCGAGCCATGGCACGCGGATATTGAAGCCTTTCTTGAACTGCGCAACAACACTGGTGCCGAAGAACGACGCACGCATAACTTGAACCTCGCCCTTTGGATTCCTGACCTCTTTATGAAGCGCATTGAAGCCGACGCGCATTGGTCGCTCTTCTCACCCAGCGATGTGCCTGAACTCCTGAACACTTTCGGCGATGAATTCGAGATGTGGTATGAAAAGTATGAAGCCGAAGGCAAAGCCTTGAAACAAATCTCGGCACGCGCACTTTATGGCAGAATGATGCAAACCCTTGCCGAAACAGGCAACGGCTGGATGTGCTTCAAAGACACCTCGAACAAACGCTCCGCACAAACAGGCAAGCCGGGCAACATCATTCACAGCTCGAACCTTTGCACCGAAATTTTGGAAGTAACTTCCAAAGATGAAACCGCCGTCTGCAATCTCGGAAGTGTTAATGTAGGCGCGTTTGTGCGCGACGATGGCTACTTTGATTTCAACGGACTGCGCAAAGTGGTGCGTGTGGCGACAAAGTTCTTAGACCGAGTCATTGACATCAATTTCTACCCGACCAAAGAAGCGGCGGCGTCAAATCATCGCTGGCGACCGGTTGGACTTGGCTTGATGGGACTGCAAGATGTGTTCTTCAAAATGCGAATGCCTTTCGACTCGCCTGACGCCAAAGCTCTCTCGAACCAAATTTCTGAAGTGATTTACTACGAAGCCTTGAAAACTTCCGTCAAGTTAGCCGAAGAGTTTGGCGCGTTCCCGGCGTTCAGCGAAACGAAGTATGTCGACGGCAAACTTGCCGTGCATCTCGCCAAAGAATACAGCATCACGCCGACCTTGCACGAAGATTGGGATACGCTCGCCGAAGAAATCAAAGCGAAAGGGCTTCGCAACTCGCTTCTCATTGCCATTGCGCCGACGGCGACCATTGCTTCCATCGTTGGCTGTTATGAATGCATCGAGCCGCAAGTCTCCAACCTCTTCAAGCGCGAAACGCTTTCGGGAGAATTTTTGCAAATCAACCGATACCTTGTCGCTGACCTCAAACGCTTGGGACTTTGGACGCCGCAAGTTCGCGCCGCTATCATCGAAGGCGAAGGCTCAATCCAACACATTGAAGCCATTCCCGCAGAGGTGCGCTCGCTTTACAAGACCGCCTGGGAAATTTCACAAAAAGTCTTGATTGATATGGCGGCGGAGCGGTCGGCTTTCATTTGCCAATCCCAATCTCTGAACCTCTTTATGGAATCGCCGACAACGGGCAAACTGTCGTCGATGTATATGTATGCGTGGAAAAAAGGTCTAAAAACGACTTACTACTTGCGCTCACGCGCCAAAACGCGCATTCAGAAAACGACAACCGCAGGCGCAAAAGAAAGCGAGCCTGTTCAAGAAACCGTTGCCGCACTTGCGCAAGCCGTTGCAAACACGAAAGTCGCAAACAGCAATGGACACGCTATCTCGGAGAGCAAAACAAAAGATGCCGTTTCATGCTCGCTTGAAAATCCTGACTCGTGCGAAGCGTGCCAATAAATCATTCATACTCAAAAATTTGCAACAACAAAACCGCAAACAATTATGATTCTTTCTCATGACCTTGACCTCACGCTGCGTCCGATGAAATATCCGCAGTTCTTCAAACTCTACAAGGATTCCATCAAAAACATCTGGACGACAGACGAACTCGATTTCTCGCTCGATTACGAACACTTGCGCGACAAAATTTCAGCCAAAGAAGCGCACCTTATCAAACGCCTTGTCGCCTTCTTTGCCACAGCGGATAACATCGTCGGGCATAACCTCGTCCTGAATCTTTACAAGCATGTCAACTCGCCCGAATACCGAATGTTTTTAGGCAAAGTGCTCTTCGACGAAATGCAACATGTGGAAACCTACTTGCTCTTGGTCGATAGTTACATTCCCGACATTCGCGAGCGTCAAGAAGCCTTTGCGGCGTATCAAAATGTGCCATCGGTCAAGCTCAAAGCCGATTTCTGCTTCAAGTATATGGACTCGATTCAGCATTTGGATAAACTCGATACCGACGAAAAGCGTCGCCAATTCTTGGAGAACCTTATCTGCTTTGCCGCGTGCATTGAAGGCTTGTTCTTCTTCGGCTCGTTCGCATATGTTTATTTCCTGCGCAATCGCGGACTTTTGCCTGGACTTGCGGCGGCAACGAATTGGGTGTTCCGCGATGAAACCATGCACATTCAAGGCGCGATGGAAGTCGTGCAAGTGATTCGCGACGAGTATCCGCACCTCTTCGATAAAACCCTCGAAGCCAAAGTCCACCAAATGATTGATGAAGCCATCGCCGTTGAAATGAACTTCTGCGAAGACTGCCTGCACCACGGCATTACCGGCATTTCGCAATCGATGATGCGCGACTACTTGGGCTATTGCGCCGACCAACGCTTGGAGCAACTCGGCTACGAAAAGAAATACAAAACGAAAAATCCCTTCCCGTTTATGGTGCTTCAAGACGTGCAACCGCTTACAAACTTTTTTGAAAAGCGCGTTACCGAATATCAAAAAGGCTTCGACGCCAGCCCGAAAGCCGTAACCTTTGACGAAGAGTTTTAAGTCAGAACATTTGAATAGCCGACACCAAAGCCGCGCCATGAAATCTCAGCCGAGAAAGTAACGACGCGGTTTGGTTTTTATTCGATAAGCCATTATTCAACAAACCATTATTCAACAAGCCATTTGAGCATTGCCCATTGCAACGCCTCGCTGTGAAACTCGAAGCGCGTCCAACACGAGCGCGAAAGCCACTCGAAAAAACGGTGCGCATTTGTCGCCGCGTAAAACGACCCCGTCTTCATTTTGGAAAAAGAATCTAACCGAATTTTTTTCTGCAACGACGCATCGTTCCAATACTTGCCGATAGACGCAAGACACAAGCGTTCTAAATCGTTGCGGGGTGAAACGCGAGAAGCCAACTCTAAAAGACGCGCACGCTGGTCGTAAAGCGCATCAATCTTTCCCCAAACCATTGCACGCGAAAGCGCATACAAAATCACCAACGGAAACGGATAGTAAGGACTCACCGCGTAAGGATTCTCGAGAATCAAATGGCTTTCAAGGACGGCTTTCAAAAAGGCAATCGTTTCGCGCCGACCGTTGCAGTCCAAACGGTTGAAGTGGTGCAAAAGCCAAAGAATGTGAGCCTGAACGACAATATCCAACTGCTCGATTTTTTGATTCAAACAACGCGCTCTTGGCGGAAACCAAACGAGAAAAACGCCGTCCGCACGAGGCAAAACTGTGCGCTGAAAATCAGGCAGGCGAAATCGGGCGTTGTCCAATCGATAAAATTCAAGGTCTTCAATGATAGCGTCGAGATGGGTGGCATCGTCGAGGGCGAGGGCTTGGAAGGCCGTGCAATCGGCGTCGGGGTCGAGTTTCATCAAGCGAAGTGCGTTGAGATATGGCGCGTTGTCAGGAAGCGAAAGCCCCGATTTGAATCGCCAATGATAAACGTGATGTCCTTTTTGATAGTGGCGCAAACTCTTCTTTGCGTGTGTGATGGCATCGAGCAGGGCGGGCGAGTGAATGGTGCAGTGCGAAAGAATCGTGAGGATATTGGCGGTAATGAATTGATTGTGTTCGGGAACAGCGTTAAGCAAAACGCGCTGGCAGTCCCATTCTTCGCCGTCGAAGAGCGAAAGAAGTTTGCGCTCGATAAAGTCGTGAGTTAAAAGGTCGTTAGTCATCGGCTTGTTCGGCTTCGGAGGCAAGGGTGATGGTGTCGTGATTGGAAAGCGCGCAAAGCCGTTCAACTAACTCTTGCAAGAGCGTTGCAGGTGTGTGCGAGGCTTGAACATAAAGGCAAGAGAGCGTATCGCGATTGTGATAAATCCAACTCGAGAGAATCTGCATTTCGTCAATTTCTTCTTTTTTGCATTCCGCAGGAGCCGTTGCGCCGTTGAAGTAAATCTGTTCAAGCATCGGCGAAAGCGTGAGCGCGTCGTCGAGCAGAATTTTTTCTTGCGCCGCTAATCTTCCAAACCGCACAAATAAAATCACGAACTCCTTGCACACGTCGGAATAAATCGCCGAAGGAAGCAGAATCAGCACATTGTTTTCGTTGATGGACGCCGTAACAGAGGCTTGGCGATAAAACACACGTCGCAGGCTTTGAATGCGCGAGCGCAATTCGGCGGCGTCTTCAAAGCGATAGTCGGCGGCAAGTTGTTTCATTTTCGCGGTGAGCGTGTCGATAATTTCCGCATCAACGCCTGAAAGAAAACGTCTCACGCGATTGAGTTCGCGTTCATATTCGCCCTTCTCGACGCGCCAACGCTCGCAGGGCGCAACACATCGGTGCAAGTCCAAATAAACGCATGCACGCCCTTTGCTTAACTCGTCGTCGGAACACTCGCGCAAAAGAAACGTGCGATTCAGCACGGTGAAGACATTGCGCACGCTTTCCATCGAGGGAAACGGTCCGAAATACTCCGCGCCATCGTTCTCAATTTCCATTGCAATTTCAAGTCGAGGAAACTCGTGATTCGTTAATCGCAAAAACGGATACGACTTGTATCGCTTCAAAAGCGTGTTGTAGCGCGGCTTGTGAAGTTTGATGAGTTTGGATTCGAGCAGAAGGGCTTCAAGTTCCGAGCCGGTGGTGCGGCAGTCAATTTTGCGCACATACATCACGAGTTCTTTGACTTTATCGGCTTTGTGTTCTGTGTCGGTGAAGTAAGAACTGACGCGCGATTTGAGGTTTTTAGATTTGCCAATGTAAAGCAGTTCGCCTTGTTCGGAGTAAAAGAAATAAACGCCGGGCTGCTGAGGCAGTTTGGGTAAGAGCGTTTCGCGAAGGGTGCGAATGTGCTTCGGCTCGCGCTTGAAGACGCGCATGGCTTTGTATTGAAGCGAGAGAAGTTCCTCGAGATGCTCAATGCGATGTTTTTCTTGTGCGATTTCAATGAGCTTGTAAAGCACGCCGACGGTGGCTTGGCAGTCGCCTTTGGCGCGATGCCGCTCGGTGATTGGGATTCCGAAGTATGCGGCAAGGTCGCCGAGATTTTTTTTGAGTTGTTTCGGAAGAAGTCGGCGCGCTAAACGCACGGTGCAGAGTGCGCGATTGTCCAACCGTTCAAAGCCGTTACGCTCGAGCTCGAGATTGATAAAGGTGTAATCAAATGAACTGTTGTGTGCAACAAACACGCTTTCGCCGAGAAGACGAAGCAGGTCGGGAAGAATCTCTTTTGCTGTTGGCGCGTGCTTGACCATCTCGTTGGTAATGCCCGTGTATTGCGAGATGAAATAGGAAATCGGCATTTCAGGATTGATGAGCGATGTCAATTCGCCAACAACCTTGCCACGATGAACTTGCATCGCACACACTTCAATGATGCGGTTTGCGCGATTTGCGCCGCCTGTGGTTTCAAGGTCGATGACGGTGTATGTGGCGTCGGATAGCGTCACGGCAAATGCAAAATGATTCAATCACCGTTATTCAATCACATCAAAGCGCGTGTAGGGACGCAGAACTTCGGGAATGATGATTTTTCCATCTTTGGTTTGATTGTTTTCCAAAAGCGACACCATCAAGCGCGAGGTGGCAAGTCCCGAGCCGTTGAGCGTATGGACAAATTCAGGCTTCGATTTTTCATCGCGCTTGAAGCGAATGTTGGCGCGGCGTGCTTGGAAATCTTCAAAGTTCGAGCAGCTCGAGGCTTCTAAAAAGCGTTCTTCGGCAGGCGACCAAACTTCAAGGTCGTAGCACTTCGCCGCATTTGCGCCAATATCGCCCGAACAAAGCAGAAGCACGCGGTAGGGCAAGTTGAG
The DNA here is from genome assembly GCA_046292465.1 of Chloroherpetonaceae bacterium. Taxonomy (GTDB): domain Bacteria; phylum Bacteroidota; class Chlorobiia; order Chlorobiales; family Thermochlorobacteraceae; genus JANWWM01. The sequence continues at coordinate 32,918 of JBKBRB010000013.1, read as the reverse complement.
TGCCATCAAAATCGATTCGGCATCAGCCACGAGCGATTCCAGTTCTTGATAAGAACTTTCAGGCGTGGTGAATTTCACGAGTTCAACCTTATTGAATTGATGCACGCGCAAAAAGCCGCGAACATCTTTGCCATAACTGCCTGCTTCACTACGAAAACATGCCGAGTAAGCGGCATATTTAATCGGCAACTGCGAGCCTTTCAAAATTTCGTCGCGATGCAAGTTCGTTACAGGCACTTCGGCGGTGGGAATCGCAAAGAGCCGTCCGACCGAATCCGCTTCGTAGGTTTCTTGTCCTTCGTAACTGGCGCGATAGACTTGATTGAGAAATTTTGGAAACTGCCCTGTGCCACGAAGCGAGTCGCGATTAACAAAAAACGGCGGGAAGATTTCCGTGTAGCCATTTTTTGAGAGATGAGTATCGAGCATGAAGTTAATCAGGGCGCGCTCGAGCGTTGCGCCTTTGCCTTTGTAGACAGGGAAACCGGCACCCGTGATTTTCGCGCCGCGCTCAAAATCCAAAATGTCCAATGCCTTGCCAAGCTCGAGATGATTTTTCGGCTTGAAATCAAACGCGCGTTTGTTGTGCAGAACTTCTTTATGGACGACATTCTCACTGGCGTCTTTGCCAATCGGCACACTTTCGTGCAAAATGTTCGGAAGATAGAGCAAAATTTCTTCCTGCTTCGATTCAAGGTCGCGCAGGGTGTTGTCTAATTCGGTGATTTTATCGGAAACAACTTTCATTTCGGCAATGAGCGCGTCGGCGTTCTCTTTGTTTTTTTTCAGCCGAGCAATTTCATCGGAAACTTTATTTCGCGTGGCTTTGAGCGAATCGGTTTCGCTAACGAGTGCGCGGCGTTGTTGGTCAAGCAAAATCAGGTCGTCGACTTTGGCGATTTCGCTTGAGAGTTGCCGTGCGTGAAGAATGGATTTGAGTTTATCGGGGGCTTCGCGGACAAGTTTGATGTCAATCATTCGTTAAGGTTTTTCAGACAGTTGTTTGAGAAGCGACAAAGTTACACGATGCGATGCAAAAAAGGAACAAAGTGAGGAGAGGAGCGAGAAGTGAGGAGAGGAGCGAGAAGTGAGGAGTGAGAAGTGAGAAGTGAGGAGTGCGTTCAACTTTTAACTTTCAACTTGCTTGGGTTTCTCACTCTGTTCGGAATGACGAACTAATGAGTAATGAGTAACGAGTAATGATGAACGGCATTCTTCACTATTCATTAAAAAAGCGTCCCGCCGTTTCCAGCAAGACGCTTCTCGTTCTTCATTCTTCACTATTCAACTATTTGACCAGCATCATCTTTTTGGTTTGCACGAAGGTTGCGTTTGATGCGCTATTCGTCGCGCTCGCTTGCAAGCGATAGAAATAAATGCCGGTTGCAAGGTTGCTGGCGTTCAGCGTGAAGGTGTAATAGCCTGCCGCTTGGCGCGTGTTGACGAGCGTTGAAATTTTGCGACCCAGCACATCATAAAGTTCCAAGCGCACATCGCTGGCGGTGGGGAGTTGATAAGCGATAACTGTGCTTGGGTTGAACGGGTTCGGGTAGTTCTGTGCGAGCGCAAATTCCTTTGGTAAGGTGCTACGCTCTTCGGTAATCGGTGTCGGTGTGCTGAGCGTGGTGAAGTTCAGTGTAATTGGCACAGTGAAAACCGAGTTCAGCGTGTCGGAACTGGTGATGCGAATGGTGGCAGTGTAGGTATCGGTTTCGTCGAGCCCTGCTGTATTGACGCGCACGAGGTGGTCGCGCGATTCGCCTGATGCGAGCGTGTCGCCTTCAAGCGGTGAGAGCGAAACAAACTTGCCGCTCGTCGTGGAAATAATCATGTGATAGGGGAGCGACGAAGTTGTGGGCGTCAGCGAGTCAGGCGGTTGAGCATTTAAGAGAACGCCCGCCGCAAAGTTTCCGAAGGCTAAATTGCCGGCTCCTGGACCTTGATAGTGTGTTGTCAAACTATCCCAAGAAACGCCAATGATATAGAACTTGCCTGCTTGCAAGGTCAAGTTCATCGGTCCTGAACGAACAAAGCCGTCAAAGGGTGCGCTCTCGGTTACGGGTGCGCTTTCAAATACTTTGGCATATCGACCTGACAGCGTGCTGTTTTCATAGACAAAAAATTTGAAGGTCGTTGATGGGCGATAGAGGAAGTGATAGGATTGAATTTCTTTGAGTTTGGTGGTTTCCGTAATGTTGTAAAGGTTTCCGCGAAAACGGTTCGCGCCCAAAAGCGTATTCGTTTTAGAGCCCATCACATCGTTTTTCAGTCCGCCCAATCCGCCTTGCAGTTCCAAGCTATAGTTTAATTCGCTGAATGGCGGTCCGCTGTTAGAAATCGTGAGCGTGGCTTCGGCACTATCCAATCCTGTTAGATTGAACGAAATGCCTTGTGTAGCATTAACGCTCAAAGTTGGGTTTGGCTTGCGCTCGAGGAAGATGGTCATGGTGTAAATCGTGGAATCTTCGGGCGCATAGAGCGTATCAACGCGCGAGATGTAGCCAGTGGGGCTGTTCGGGTTGAGCGATGTGGCAAAAAGGTATGTGCCGGTATCGGGCAGAGCGAAACTGAACTTGCCGTTCGTGGTTATGACCTCAATGTTAGAGTTCAGGTTTTTCACGCGTGCGTTGCGGAGCGTGTCGCCGGTTTGTGCGTCTATCACATAGCCGTCGACGCGGAAAATCATGGTTGAGGAAATGTATTGATACGCCGCCCAGACATCAATCAAGCCATTTCCAAAGGTGTTGTCAGGACCACTCGCGCCTAAATCAGTAGCAGTTTCATAAAGAATGTCGCGAATTTGAACGGCAGTCAAAGAAGGATTGACTTCTTTAAGCAACGCGATAGCACCTGCCACGTGCGGACAAGCCATTGAGGTGCCGCTCAAATTGCCGTAACCTGTGGCGGAATTAGCAGAGCGCACATTCACACCGGGCGCAACAACTTCGGGCTTGATGATACTCGGACTGCAACTCGAGGGACCGCGACTGCTGAAGTTAGCGATGTTATTTGTGCCGGCATCAATCGCACCGACGGTGAAAATGTTTGGATTGTTCTTCGGCGGCGTAAGCGTTTGGGCGTTTGGTCCTGAATTGCCTGCCGAGAAGATAACAGCAGTTCCCATGGTTTCTAAGGCTTGAATAACTGTCCAATATCCGCCTGCGGTTGCACTGCATTGTTGAGAGGCAACGTTGGGGTCTTGATAAGAGTTTGCAATCACATCGGGCACGTCGCCGTTATCAATGCCGTTGCTGTCGGGGTCGGCTGCCCATTGGAAGGCGCGGAGTGTGAAACTGGTGTGTGGGCTGAAGCCGACGTCGATTGTTGGTGCGGCAATCCACTTTGCGCCGAAGGCAACGCCGATAGTATCGTTTGTGCTGGCTTGTAAGCCAACCATTGTGCCCATCGTGTGCGAGCCGTGTTTTGTTGAGCCGTAGTCGGTTGGAACAGAGGAAGGGTTAGAACGTTGGTCAAACCAAGCATGATACCACATAACGCCTGGTTCTTCGCCGCGCCATTTGCCAACGAGTGCAGGGTGCGTGCCAAAGACACCTGTATCAATGTTCATTACGAGCGAGCCCGCGCCCGTGTAGCCGAGTGCCCACAAGCGGTGTGCGTTGATGCGTCGCAGTCCTAGCTCTGAACCATTCGGAACAGAAGGGGCTTGGCTTTGTTCAACAGGCGCGTCGAGTTCGAGCAAGACATCTTCGTAAATCATTCCGACATCGGCGCGTTGGGCAAGGTCGAGAATGGTTTGCTTGGAGAGGTTGCCCAAAATCATGTTGGCAAGCCACATTTGCTCGATTTGTTCGGCTTCGCCACGTTGGGCGCGTTCAGAAAGTTCGTTGAGAATGCCACGCTGCGATTGTTCGGCAAGGGCACGCAAGCGAGAAACCGTTTCGTAGTGGCGCACGGCTTTTCCGGCTTTACGCGCGGCAAAATCGCGCTCCAAAGCGTTGAGGTCAACTTGCTCCGCCATATAAACAATGACGCGAATTTTTTCGTCTGAACGCATAGATGCAAGTTTCTCACGAAGTCGTTCTTCAATACGGTCTTGTGCAGACAGCGGCAGTGCGCTAAAAAGCAGAAGGAGTGATAAACAGAAATTTTTCATCGCTCGGACACAATAAGCAGGTTGAAGTAGTTGAAAAAAAGAAAAGCGGAAGCTAATGTTTTTTTAGCATCAGTTCAAGACGAAAAGAGAAAAAAGGTTTTGCTATTTTTGCCTGCTCAAAGTAAACTCAAAAGCACATTTATGAACGCACAACTCTCGCCGCGCTGGGCTCGCCTCGTCAAAACCGAAGAGATTGAAACGCCGAAGTATTTCATCGATTGTTACGTGTGCCCCGTCGATTTTGATGAACTGCGCCAAAACCACATCGATGAGCCGCCCGTTCTCTACGCTTTTGCCGTCTTTGACCACAACAACAAGTATCTGCTCTCCTACGCGCTGGAAATGCGGAAAGCCATTCGCATCAAAGAGGACGAAACAGAGGAAGAATACATCGGATACTTTTTAGAAACCTACTGCGAGCATCAGCGATTTAGTTGCAAGAACTTCAAAGATGTAGAACCGGACTTTGAAAGTGTGCGCACGATGGTCATTCAATTTGTCGTCGAGTATGACGCCGTCGAGAAAATGATGGAATACGACCGAGAAAGCTACAAGCCGAGCGAAGAGAAATCTTAGCGCGGCACGCTTTGAATTTTGCGAGAAAGGCTGGTTGCGGCAATCATTTCTTGCAGATAGATTTTATCGTGCCGATGTTCAAACGCATTGCCGACGACGACGAAGTTCGCACCGGCTATCACTTTACGATGCACTTCGTCAGGCGTGCGAAGTCCGCCACCCACAATGAGCGGAACAGAAATTGTTTTTGAAACCATTGAAATCATCTCTTCAGGCACGCTGTAATCGGCACCGCTTCCGGCTTCGAGATAAACGAGTTTCATGCCGAGATATTCTGCCGCTAAGGCATGCGCTGCTGCAATTTCAGGCTTGTGGCGCGGAATCGGCGACGAATTCGACATAAATTCCACTGCCGTTTTTCTCCCCGATTCAATTAAAAGATACGCCGTTGAAATCGGTTCGAGCTCAAGTTGCTGAATCAGCGGCGCAGCAATCACATGATGCCCAATCAAGTATTCAGGGTTGCGACCGCTCACAAGCGAGAGATATAAAATCGCATCGGCTTCGCGCGAAACCTGCACCACGCTTCCAGGAAAAATAATCACAGGCAAAGGCGAAACAGATTTGATATGTCGGATATATTCGTCCAATCGATTTGAAATCATCGTGCTTCCGCCGATGAGAATCGCCGTTGCACCGAAGGCAGTGGCGTCTTCTACAAGTTTGAGAAGCGTCGGCTCATCATATTTGTCAGGGTCAATCAACAGCAAAAATCCCGCGCGCTTTTCCAAAAAATTGGCGGGAAAAGAAGCGAGCAGTTTGTTGAGTGTTGTTTGGACAGACATTGATAGAAAGTTTTTAGGAAGATACGAAATCGGGGTTTGTCATTTCAAAATGAGGCGGCGTGTAGCAAGTCAGAAAAGTCGGAAACTGTTTGGAGAAAAAATCACGACAGGCTTTGGCACATGCGTTGTCTTCAAAAATGCCAAAGACTGCCGAGCCGCTTCCCGACATCATTGCCTTCATTGCGCCTTGTGCGACCAACCACTCTTTGAGCGAACTGACAATTGGAAACGCCGATTCAACGAGCGGTTCAAAATCGTTTTCAAACACATTCAAAAATTCTTTATTGCCTGTTTCTATCAATTTTTTCAAGGCACTGCGGCAGTTCGGAGCTTTTCGCGGAAACGACAGACGCAAGTTTTTATATGCCCATACCGTTGAGACTATCTCGTTTGGAAACACCACGACAAGCGAATACGGAAATGTGCAGTGCAAGTCGGTGAGTTTTTCGCCAATGCCTTCGGCAAATGCCAGCGCGTTGGTTGAAAGAAAATACGGCACATCGGCACCGAGTTTTAAGGCAAGTTCTGCAAGTTTATCTATGGGCAAATTGAGTTGCCAATATCGGTTGAGATACAAAAGCACGGTTGCCGCGTCGCTTGAGCCGCCGCCCAACCCTGCTCCGAAAGGAATTGATTTTTCGAGGTGAATGTGAATCCCCGTTTGAACCGCGTAGGCTTCTTGAAGCAGTTTTGCCGCTTTGACGCAAAGGTTGCTTGAATCCGTCGGAAGCGATGAAAGTGAGCAAGTCAGTTCAATCGTTGGGGCAGGCGAAAAGGTAAGCGTATCGTGCCATGCAATCGGCGCGAAAATCGTTTCTATCAAGTGATAACCATTAGGAAGTTTATCGGTGATGTAGAGCGCGAGATTGATTTTGGCAAAGGCTTTGCGAATATCGAGCATGGTTTTGAAAGAAATAGTACGCCGAAGATAAGAACAAAAAACCTCTTGTAGGGCTCACAAGAGGTTGCTCAGGTAGTAGGGGCTTTTTCTCACACATTAAACTCTGTTTCGATAAGCGTTTTTAAGGTAATGTTGATGAAAGAGCCTAACTCGTCTGAACAGATTAAGAAATCGTTAGGCTCATAACATCAGGAAAGTTCGACGATTTTTTGGAAATTCCAAAATCTTTTTCCGAAAAGAAGTTACGCCTTCATGCCTTCGCCGTTCGCGCTGACTTTATCATCAACAATTTTGTTTCCGACGAGTTTATGATACTCGATTTGGAAGTCGGGATAGGCAAGGTTGCCGTGTTCGCCAATATCGAGTCCTTCTTGCTCTTCGTCAGCAGAAACACGAATCCCCACCACGAGTTTAAGCACATACCAAATCGCAAAAGAAATCACGAAGGCGAAAACGCCGACAAGCAAAATGCCTTTGAGTTGTTGAACGGTTTGAGCCATTGGGGAAAGCCCTGTGTCGAGTGCGGCAACCGATTTGGCAATATCGACATTGTAGAACAAGCCGAGCGCGAGCGTGCCCCAAATGCCGTTGATGAGGTGAACGGGCACTGCGCCGACAGGGTCATCTAATTGGAACTTATCCATTGCAAAAGTTGCCAGCACCACAAGCACGCCCGCAATTAAGCCAATGATTGCGCCCGAGCTGATTGAAACAAATGCGCACGGTGCCGTAATTGCGACCAGACCCGCCAAGCATCCGTTCAGAATCATCGTGAACTCGAACTTCTTATTAATGATGAGTGCCATCAAGAGCGCGCCGAGCGAACCCGTTGCGGCGGCGATGTTCGTATTGACGACAATGTGTGCAATCGCCGAGCCGTTGCCTGCCGCCATCGTTGAACCCGGATTGAAGCCGAACCAACCGAGCCAAAGAATAAACACGCCCAGCGCGGCAGAAGTCATATTATGACCCGGAATTTGATTCACCTTGCCGTCTTTGTATTTGCCGATGCGCGGACCGAGAACGATAATGCCCGCAAGTGCCGCCCAGCCCCCGACCGAGTGAACGACCGTCGAGCCTGCAAAGTCGCGGAAGTTGCCAAAGAATCCGCCTTCTTCGGGCGTCATGCCTAAAATGCCGCCGCCCCAAATCCAGTGTCCTGAAATCGGATAAATCAGCGCAACCAAGATGAAACTGAACACAAGGAACGAACCGAACTTAATGCGCTCTGCAATCGCTCCCGATACGATTGTCGCCGCTGTGCCTGCAAACACAAGTTGGAAGAAAAACTTTGCCCATAGCGGAACAGGCGACCAGTTAATCGCCGAGTAATCGCCTTCATAAACCGTTGTAGAAAATGGATTGGCGGAACTGTAATCGCTGCCGAGCGCGGGCGAGTTGTCTGCGCCACCCACGAACCATAAGCCTTTCAAGCCGAGCCATGCGTTGCCATCGCCAAACATCAAGCCCCAACCGAGAACCCAAAATGAAACCGATGTCGCCGCAAACACGATGAAATTTTTCGCGAGGATATTCACCGTGTTCTTGGCGCGTGTCAATCCGCTTTCAACTAATGCAAAGCCTGCGTTCATAAAAAATACGAGCATTGCGGCAAGGAGCACCCAAACCGTATCCAACCCAACGCGCAAATCGCTATAAGCTGACATCAACGACTCTGCGCTCGGTGTGCTTGCAACAGCAGTTGTTGCAACTTCTGCCGTTGTCGGTGCAGGTGTTTGGGCGACTTCTTGTGCAGTAGCGAGGGGGACGAAAAGAAACATTGCGTAAAGCAGTAATTTGATTTTCATCATGTTAGGCAGAAAAAATTAGGCTGATTGAAATAAAAATGTTGTTTTGTTAGGAAAATTGTTCAAAAGTATAACTAAAAAAGGTTTCATGCAAATTTTCCTAAATTTTTTAGGCTAATTGATTGAAAATCTGACGACGAAAGATGATAAAAAGAGAAACACCGAACGGATTGAGCAGATGAGACTGAGAAAGTTCAGATTGAGCGAAGTAGAAGATAAAGAGTTGAAAAAAGAGAAGGTTATGCTTCGGTTTGGCGCACGGCGTCGTAAATGCGAGCATCTACGAACACTTTGAAAAGGTCGTGGTCGATGTGATGGTCTTTGACTTCGAGTTGAAGAATCTCGAGGGCGCGCTCGACAGAAACGGCTTTTTTATAGGGGCGGTCTTGTGCGGTGAGTGCGTCGTAAATATCGGCGATGGTCATCATGCGCGATTGGATGGGGATTTCGGGCAGTCCAATTTTGCGTGGGTAGCCACTTCCGTCAATTTTTTCGTGATGTGAGTAGGCGATAATCGGCACATTGCGCAAGTCGCGCGTCCAAGGGATTTGTTTGAGAAAGTTGTAGGTATGCGTCACGTGCGAATTGATTTCTTCACGCTCTTGTTCGTCCAAACTGCCTTTTGGAATCGAGAGTCGACAGGCTTCGGTCTCGGTTAGGTAAGGATAAACTTCGTCCTCGCTAACGATTAAAACTTTCGATTTGATTTCTGCAAGTTTGTCGAAGCCTTCGCTTTTCAACACGGTCGGCTCGTTGGTCTGCAAGATGAAGCGCAGATAGTCATCAAGCTCGAGCAGTTTTTCAGCAACTTCTCTATCTAGGGCTTCGATGAGCGGCAAGGCTTCTTCGCGCGATTTTTCGAGCAAGTAGTCTACTTTGCGCTTGGTGTATTTGAGTTCAAGGGCTTTGCGCAGGATTTTGTAGCGATTTTTAATCTCTTGCAGTTCGTGGTCGTAAAGTTTTTTGGCTTTGACGAGCACCGGTTCGCGCACGCCGATTTTGCCGAAGTCGTGCAAGAGCGAGGCGTATTTGATTTCTTGAATATCTTGCTTGGTGAAGCGAACCTCACGGAAGACGCCGCTATCGAGTCGGTCGACAGTTTCGGCAAGTCCGACAGTCAAGGTTGCCACGCGCTCGGAGTGTCCGCTCGTCGTGGGGTCTCGCGCTTCGATGGCAGTAACGGAGGCGCGAATGAAACCTTCAAAAAGTGCTTTAATGCTGTCGTAAAGCAGGCGATTTTCGTATGCGATACCGGCTTGTGAAGCAAGTGAGTAGACGAAAAGTTCGTCGCGATGTGTGAAAGGCAAAACAAGATGATCCCAAAGCTCGACTTCGGGCAAGATGATGCGGAAGTCTTTTTTCTTATTTATCAATTGAATGACGCCAATCGGCTCACGGTCGCGGTTGAGCATCGGGACGGTGAGCATGGATTTCGTGCGATAGTTCAACTCGGCGTCGGACTGCCTGCCGCCGAATTTGAATGGCACGCCCTCAGGCAGGAAATACACATCAGGAAGTATGAGCGGCTGTCGTGAAATCGTAACATAGCCGACAATGCTCTGCGGGGTAATCGGCATCACGAAGCCTTGCAACTTGGTTTCACGGCTGAAGTTTTTAGCATAGCGAAACCGCAGTTGCTTATCGGCAAGGTAATCGTTTCGGTTATATTCAGCGCCGGGCTTTGTCTCGACAAAGTAAAGGCTTCCTGCATCAGCCCCTGTGATTTCCATTGCAGAAGTCAGGATAAGATCGAGAAGCGTTTCAGTATCTTCCTCGCTTGAAAGCGCAGCGCCGATGTCGCTAATTTTTTGCAGTTCGTTTTGCGATTCAGTAAGCTCGCGTTGCAAAAGCGAAAAGCGTGTCTGATGGTGAAATAAATTGGCAAGCCGATAAAGAAGCATGCTAAAGCCTGTGGCGCTAATTGGGCTTTCGAGAATATCGGTTACTTCAAAGGTCTCAATGATTTTATCAATGCCGCCCATCTCCTCAATGTCGGCAGATGAACCAACGCCCACAATCGCCATAGAGTGATGAAGAATCTTCGGAACTATGGTTTTGGCACGATGCAACAGCGAAACGTCAACCAATAAAGCGATATTGACGGGGGTAAGCACGCCTGACATCGAAGACCTGAGCGACTCCCAATCTTTGTTGAATCGGTGGTAGTCAAAAGCATAACCCATCGAAATAAGCGCACGCTGCGTAATGCTGGCGCTAAGCCCGACGCAATCAATCAAATGGATTTTATCAAGCGTTTCATACATTGAGTTCAGGCGAGTGAGTTGCTTTAAGTCTTGAAGGAATATACACGAAGTTGATTGCGCTTTCAAAAATGCGCTATGCACCATGCGAGAAATATCCTGAACTTGGGGCTTTGTTTTCAAGATGAAAAAACTTAAATCGAGAGACAAAACAATAGCCCAATCATTTTTACTTCCTTATTATCATGCGGTCAGTTCTTATTGCTTGTGTTTCTCTGATGCTGTGCGAAGTAGCAACAGCACAAACTGTCATTGGCAAATACGCAGGTGAGTTTTTGGCGCTCGGCGTTGGTGGACGCCAACTTGGAATGGGTGGTGCGGCCGTTGCGCTAACCAATGGTGTAACATCGGGCTATTGGAATCCGGCTGGACTTGCCGCCATCAATTATCCGCAACTCACCTTCATGCACGCTGAAAACTTCGGCGGCATTGTCGGTTATGATTATGCGGCGGTCGCAATTCCATTTCAAACCAATAAATCGTTCGGCGTTTCCATCGTCCGCTTGGGCGTTGCCGATGTGCCCGATACGCGCGCCGTTTGGGACAACAGCCGAAACGATTTCACTGACGATGCCAAACGTTTGGGCGTCGATATGCTCATCTCGCGCTTCAACGCTGCCGATTACGCCGTGATGGTTTCTTACGCGGCGGCATCTACGAAAAATTTTTCCTACGGCATCAATGCCAAAGTCATTTATCGCAATATCGGTTCGTTTGCTTCAGCCAAAGGCATTGGCTTCGATGTCGGTATGATTTACCAAACCTCGCAAGGCATTTTGCTTGGTGCGTCGGTTCAAGATGTAACGACAACGCTCGTCTCGTGGTCGACCGGGCGAAACGAACTCATCGCGCCAACTGCAAAACTCGGCGCGGGCTACTTGCTCGATGTGCTGAACGGACGAGTGACGTTCGGTGCCGATACCGATGTGCGCTTCGAAGGACGAAAAAGCGCGGCGAATTTTAATGTCGGAAACATGAGCTTCAACTTTCGGGGCGGCGCAGAGTATTCCTACAAGGAAGTCGTTGCCTTGCGTCTGGGAATGGACGATATCGGACGCCTGACGCTCGGCGCAGGTGTGAAACTTTCCAAACTCAACATCGATTACGCCTTCGCCAAATTTGATAGTGCAGACCAAATCGGCAATTCTCACCGTATCTCGCTTCAAATCGAGCTCGACCAAGAAGAATATCGCCGAACCGGCTATATCCCTCCTGCAAACGAAGTCCCTTCACAAGAGAAATCTTCGTCCGAAAATTAAATCAATTGTGAATCGGTCATCAAACGCTATCTATTGTTGAGAAAAACCTAAATTCTCGCGTCATGCCAAGCGGCATGGCACTCTTTAACCAAACTAATGGAGGCTGTTTTATGAAAAGTGAACTGCAAGCAGGCAAGCAATACATCTGGTCGGTCGAGGCGGGTGTTACAGGCGGCGGTAAAGTTACTGACGTCTTTATCTTCACGGTGGCTGAAACGGTCAAGTAACATTCGGTTTCAATGAAAAACATTTGCGTTTATTGCAGTGCAAGCAACGGTCTTGCAAAAAAGTATATTGATGAAGCCGTGAAGCTTGGCGAAGCCATTGCGAAACACGGCGCAACGCTCGTTTATGGCGGCGGAAAGGTCGGATTGATGGGCAAAGTCGCGCTTTCGGCGCAGGCACACGGCGCAAAAGTCATCGGCGTCATTCCTCAACGATTGGTCGAGCGCGAAGCCGTTCATCTGGGCTGTGATGAACTCATTATCACCAAAACGATGCGAGAACGCAAAGCCATTATGGACGAAAAATCCGATGCCTTCATTGCGCTTGCAGGCGGCTTTGGCACGCTTGACGAAGTCATGGAAGCCATTACCATTCGTCAACTTGGATTCCACCAAAAACCAATTGTCTTGCTCAACACCGACGGCTTTTACAACAGTTTGCTCGAATTTTTTGAACAACTTTACGCACAAGGATTTGCAAGGCAACGCGACCATTGTCCATATCAAGTGGCAGAGAGCGTCGAGCGCGCGTTAGCCTTTGCCTTTGGAACAAATGCCGCGCATGTTCAGCACACTTAAAACGATACGCCGAAAATCGCTGTTTCAAAGGCTGAATTTTTCTTAAACGCTTAAACCTTAAACACACTATGTTCGACATCATTCAGCGCGACGCCATGCTTCAGCAAATGCGTGATGAACTGACACGCGTTGGCGTTAAAGAACTTCGCACGCCCGAAGAAGTAGATGCCGCAATGCAAAATGCCAAAGGCACAACGGTCGTTTTTGTTAATTCCGTTTGTGGCTGTGCTGCAGGCAAAGCACGCCCAGGCTTCATCTTATCGCTTCAAAATGATGTTGTGCCTGATAATCTCTTCACGGTTTTTGCAGGTCAAGATAAAGAGGCAACACAAAGAGCACGAACCTACTTTATCGATGCGCCGCCCTCTTCGCCATCAATTGCGTTTTTCAAAGACGGCAAGTTTTTGGGTATGATGCACCGCTATCAAATCGAAGCACGCTCTGCTGAAATGATTGCAAACGACTTGAAGAACATTTACAACAAGTATTTCAAGAAGGAAACCGAGCCGATTAGTGGACAAGCATAAGCGTGACGAAATAACGCACAAAGGGCGGCGCTTTAAGCCGCTCGTTTTTATTTAATGAATGACGAGCAATGAAGAGCGAAACGGAAGAACGACATTATTGATGAACCTCTTTCTCGTTCGCCATACAGAACTTGAGCATGCGTCGGAGCGATGTATCGGGCAGAGCAACGTGCCGCTTTCCGAAAAGGGCAAGAAGGATATTGACACGCTTGTCGAGCACTTGAAACCGCTCGCGCCAAAGCGATTGATTTCAAGCGACCTTTCCCGCTGTTTGATGTTGGCAAAAAGGCTCGGCGAGGCTCTATCAACAACGGTTGAAGTCAAACGTGCGTGGCGCGAAGTTAATTTCGGCATGTGGGAAAATCAATCTTGGGACGAGCTTCGCGTCAAAGATGCAGAACGGCTTGACGCATGGATGAAAGACTTTGTAAGAATCGCGCCGCCCGAAGGCGAATCATTTCATACATTGCAGTCAAGAATTGTCGCCGAACTGAACGCACTCAAAGAAAGTAACGCTGAAACCGTTTTGGTTGTAACGCATGCAGGGGCAATTCGTGCGGCACTCTCGAGCGCAATCGGCTTGCCGCTTGAACGCGCTTTTTCAATTCACTTGAACTACGGCGCGCTGGTTCATCTCAACTTCAAGAGCGGCATCTGGACGCTTGAAAATTTGAACAACATACTCTTATCTTCACCATGCGACCAACCTACGACTTGCTCGCGCTGATGCTCATGGCGATATGCACCTTTGCCTTTATCGGATTTGTTATCTACAAATTCCTCTCTTACATGCGTAAAGAAAGCGCGCACTATCACGGGCGATACCGTGCGCTCTTCAAAAATCTCTTTGACGACAAATTCCGGTTGAATTGAATAAAACTTCGCCAAATACAGTTCGGAGAAATGATGATGAAGGCGAAAAACAAGGCTGACAGCGCAAAATCTCATCTCGTTTCCAACGGACTATGATTGAAATTTCAAACACGACGAAGCGAAAACTTCCAACGCAAAAATTGCGCGCTGTCATTAAAGGCGTCTTGAAGTGCGAAAAACATCGTGCAGAAATGATTTCCGCAGTCTATTGCGGCGATAAGTTTATCAAAAAGATAAACCGAACTTTCTTACAGCACGACTATGCGACCGATACCATTTCCTTTCGGCTCAACGAAGGCAAAAACGTGGAGGGTGAGTTCTACATCTCGCTCGATACCGTTGCCCGAAATGCGCGTCAATACAAGGCGAGTGCGGAAGAAGAACTCTTTCGCGTTACGATTCATTCGGTTTTGCATCTTGTTGGATACAATGATGAAACGCAAGAAGCACGCCGAGAAATGACCGCAAAAGAAAACGCCTACCTCACAAAATTTGCTCGCCCAAAGAAGTAATTGCACTTCAAGTGCTCTGTTTCCGGTCAAAATCATTTCAAAGTGAATTGAATTTTTATCGATGCTCAAAAACATTTTTTCATTGTGAGAAAAAAGCGAAGTGCGTGAAACAGTAAAAAAACACACCTGCTCGAATCGCTTGTGTTTATGGCACTTCACGGGGCACAAGCAAGTAGAACGTGAGGCTTGAAAACTGGCACACGAGTTGCAAGGTGATAAAGTGAAACAATTTTTATCAACTTAACACTCGTGTTTATGTCGTCGTTATTAAGCACCGAACAAAATCTTGTTCAGAATGCCAGCCTCAAGGCTTCTGTGAGCGTGAAAACGAAACCACATCGTCGCAAGCGTATTGCTGAAAATCGTCATAGCGATTTAAGACGCAATCCATCGCATGTGCTCGAGCCAACGTTGCCTCCGCCCATTTTAGACGATGAAGACGTGGCTTGGAAACATCTCTTGCACCAGAGCATTGAAACGCCCGAAGAGGTTCACGAAAAATGGGGTGAAGATATCGAGACGATGAAAACACTTGAAAAAGAGTTCAACATTCGCATCAATCCTTACTATGCGTCGCTCATCAAAGAAAAAAACGACCCGATTTACTTGCAGGTTGTTCCGAGCAAAAATGAGTTGATAAAAGGCTGTTGCGTCGACGACCCGCTCAACGAAGAGCGTGATTCACCTGTGCCAAGCATTACGCATCGCTATCCTGACCGCGTGCTTTTTCTCGTGGCGCATGAATGTGCAGTCTACTGCCGATTCTGCACCCGCAAGCGTAAAGTGAGCGATTCGTCAAAAATCAGTTTGAAGTATTTGGAGGCAGGAATCAACTACATTCGCGAGCATAAAGAAATTCGCGATGTGGTGCTTTCAGGTGGCGACCCACTCACGCTTTCTGACCGGCGCATTGAATACATCTTGAAATCGCTTCGCGAAATTCCACACGTGGAAATCATTAGAATTGGAACGAAAATTCCGTGCGTGCTTCCGCAACGCATCACAAAAAAACTGGTGAACATTATTAAAAAATATCACCCTGTTTATGTCAATACGCATTTCAACCACCCGCGCGAATTGACCCCCGAAGCCAAACAAGCCTGCGAGCGTCTTGCCGATGCAGGCGTGCCTGTCGGCAATCAATGCGTCTTGCTCAAAGGCGTTAATGACGATGTAGAAACCATGCGCGCCCTCATGAAAGGACTGCTCAAAATGCGCGTGCGTCCGTATTACATCTATCAAGCCGACATCGTTAAAGGCACAGAGCATTTTAGAACTCGAGTCGAAAAAGGCTTGGAAATTATTCAAGGCTTGCGCGGACACATTTCAGGACTTGCCATTCCACATTTTGTTATCGATAGCCCTGGTGGAGGGGGAAAAATTCCGCTCCTTCCGCATTATATCGAAAAACTTGGTAGCGACGAAGTTGTCATGCGCAACTTCAAAGGCGAGCGATATACCTATCCGCAAGTCCAAGAAAATGTTGAGTCAACACGCGAAGCTTTGCAAGCTATCGCTAATCAAAATGGCTTTCAACTCGGCGCAGAAATTCAAGACTATTTTTGACTTTGCTTGATTGAACAGTAGGAAAGAGACCAATCGTGGGATAGTCCAAAAAATATCCACACCGCTAAAACTTTTTTTGAAGCCATTTCGTTAATCAGAATGCCTTGCAGTTTATGGTTTCTGCAAGGTTGTGTTATAGAGCACCTCCTTAAGGTCGTCAAGCGCAAGTTTGGCGACCTATTTTTTTACAAAATTCCACATCTCGCCCACGCTTCTGCTTTGCCACACACGGCTTTTGACTTGTCTTGCCGTGCAGTAACTGTAAGAAACCTTACATTTTCTCCCGTGTAACTAGTAAAGAGTGAAGAATCGCACGGTGCGTTTGCCTTGCGTTCTTCACTACGCGATACTCATTTTTGATTAGCACTGGATTGACGCTGTCGTCTGAAAGTCGAGAAGGCGGTTTTGGCTAATTGTTGATTCCGCGAGTCGGTGCGGGGATTCTACCGCCGCGTTTGATAAAGGCGTCTGAACGAAATTGGCTGACGGGCATAATAATTGCTTGACCGAGCAAGCCGCCGTAATCAATCACATCGCCGACTTTGGCGTCTGGTGGCACAATAATGCGCATTGCGGTGGTTTTGTTATTGACAACGCCAATCGCACATTCATCGGCGAGAATGGCGGCGAGGGTTTCGGCACTTGTATCGCCGGGCACGGCAACCATATCCAATCCGACGCAACAAACGCTTGTCATCGCTTCGAGTTTTTCAATCGTAAGCGAGCCGCGCTCGACGCCGCGAATCATGCCTGCATCTTCCGAGACAGGAATGAACGCCCCCGACATGCCGCCGACGTAGCTGGAAGCCATCAGGCCGCCTTTCTTAACGCTGTCGTTAAGGAGCATCAGTGCTGCGGTGCTACCAGGCGCGCCGACAGATTCAACGCCAATCGCTTCTAAAATTTCCGCGATGCTATCGCCCCATGCGGGTGTTGGCGCAAGGGAAATATCGACAATGCCAAAAGGAACGCCCGACTTCTGCGCAACCTTGCGTCCCATCAATTCTCCGGCGCGCGTAATTTTGAATGCGGTTCGCTTAATCACTTCGCAAAGTGTGCCGAAATCGCAGTTGCCTGCTTCGCGAATGGCGGCAAGCACCACGCCCGGTCCTGAAATTCCAACATTTAAACTCACGTCAGGCTCGCTAACGCCATGAAACGCGCCCGCCACAAATGGATTGTCTTCGGGAACATTGCAAAACGCGACAAACTTACAACAGCCTTCAGCGCGCGGCGTTTTTGCGGCAAGTGCTTTAATCATTTTTCCAACAAGATAAACGGCGTCCATATTGATGCCGGCTTTCGTTGATGCAACATTGATGCTCGAGCAAATATGCTTCGTTGCCGCCATCATGTCGGGAACGGAGTTGATGAGGGCTTTTTCGCCGTCGGTCATGCCTTTCTCGACAAGGGCAGAGTAGCCGCCGATGAAATCAATGCCGAGTTCTTTGGCGCAAGCGTCGAGCGTGAGCGCAATCTCAATAAGTTCGCTTTCGCGAAATTGGTCGAAGACAATGGAAATCGGCGTAACGGAAATGCGTTTGTTGGCAATGCGAAGCCCATACATTTGCTCGACTTCGCGTGCCGATTTGAGATGCACTTCGCCGCGCTTCAAAATTTTTGAACGGATTTTGCTTTTGGCGATGTCAAGGCTGTGCGAGGCGCAATCGCGCAGACTAATTCCAAGCGTAACGGTGCGAATATCAAAATGCTCGACTTCCGTCATGCGCAAGGTTTCTATGACTTCGGAAAATTCGTAAGACATGGTGTTGTTTTTTGTTATATCGGGACGTTCTGAAAAAGAAGTCTTGCCTTTGGTGATGCAACAACCTATGGCGAAGACTTGGGGAATGTAACTCAAAAGATATTTGCGCGGCGAAAATCTCTTTTCTTCCCAAGGAATCTATGTGGCAGCATGCAGTTTGTCAATTTTCATTGCCAAGTCAAAATCTTTTTGTGTCAGCATGCCTTTGTCGTGCGTGGTCAGCGAAATCACGACGCGGTTGTAAGTGAAAGTAATATCGGGGTGATGATTGGCTTCTTCGGCGGGGACAGCGATGCGTTCAATAAACGCAAGCCCTTTGAGGAAGGGGCTTTTTCCGCCAGAGTTGTCAAAGAAAAAAGTTTTTTGAATGGTCTCGTGATGTTTCGTCCATCCTTGTTCGGCAAGTTGCGAGAGTTGTGTATCTGTGAGTGGTGTAGGCATGGTTGGTGCGCAGTTTTGTTGAATCAGACTATAAAATGTAACATTCGCTCCAAAGAAAAAATCACGTCCAAATAGGAAACTGTTAAATTTTTTTTGGAAAAAAGGAATTTTCGCGCGAATGAATGCGTTGGACAGATTGTAAAATTCGAAAAACAGCAACATTTTCAAACCGTAGTTCGAACCAACATCATCAATGGGACAAGAGATTTCAGAATTTGGCAAAGTTTTCCTCTTTCTTGCCGTTGGCGTCATCTTTGTTGTTCTTGGATTCGTAACTTCTCGCCTCATACGCCCACACCGTCCATACACCGAAAAACTAACCACATATGAATGCGGCGAAGAGCCAAAAGGAAGCGCGTGGATTCAATTCAACATTCGCTTTTATGTGGTTGCACTTATCTTTATCATCTTCGATGTTGAAGTGTTGCTTCTTTACCCTTGGGCGACGATTTTCAAACAAGTAGGTGGATATGCACTTGCGGTTGCACTTATCTTCTTAGGGGTTTTAACGCTTGGGCTTATTTACGAATGGAAGAAAGGCTATATCAATTGGGTTGTGCCGACGCCAAACATTCCTAAGATGCCAACCAAAAAGTTTGAAAAGCCAAAAACTTTGGGAAAAGCCAAAGTTTCCGAGCCCGAAGCGGTGTAAAAGCAGGGCAGAACCTGTAAAGTTTTAGTTTCGTCAATCAAATCAGAGAAACGATTATGCCAAGTCTTCTCGACGCAAAAATTTCTAACGGCGGAGCGATAGTTACCAAAGTTGAAGACCTGCTCAACTGGTCGCGCCTATCCTCTTTATGGCCAATGTCGTTTGGTCTCGCCTGTTGCGCGATTGAAATGATGGCAACCAACGCCTCCAACTACGACCTTGAGCGATTCGGGATTTTTCCACGCTCGTCGCCACGCCAATCCGATTTGATGATTGTGGCGGGAACTGTAACCTTCAAGATGGCGGAGCGCGTCAAGCGTCTTTACGACCAAATGTCAGAGCCACGCTATGTGCTCTCAATGGGAAGTTGCGCCAACTGCGGCGGTCCGTATTGGGAACACGGCTACCATGTCGTCAAAGGCGTCGACCGTGTGATTCCTGTTGATGTATATGTGCCCGGCTGTCCGCCGCGCCCTGAAGCCCTGATTGGCGGTTTGATGAAAATTCAAGAATTGATTCGTGAAGAGCGTTTGGGCTTAACTCGCCAAGAAGCATTGCGAAAAATTGCAGCAAAGTCCGCACCTGCCGAAGAAGTCATTATTGCCGCACACCCCTTCAATGCGAATGTGAAGCCCGTGCAAATAACCAAACCAGAAACCGAAGAAGCCACAGCGTAATATGTCAAAACTAACGCCTGAGCAAATTCACACCATTATCAAGGAAGAATTCGGCGCAGAATCTGTTTCCGACCTCGATAATAGCCGCACCATGCCAAACTTTACCGTGCTCGACCACACGCTTTGGCAACCGATGGCTTACTTTATGCGCACCGACGAGCGACTGAAGTTTGACTATCTCGCATGCCTTTCAGGCGTGGATTACGGCGATGGAACGCTCGGAGTGGTCTATAACCTCGAATCGCTTGCCGCCTATCAACATAAAATTGCAGTCAAATTGAAATGCACGAAGGAAAACAATACGATTCCAAGCGTAGCAGAAATTTGGCGCACAGCAGAATGGCACGAGCGCGAAGCCTACGATTTGGTCGGCATTGTCTTCGAAGGAAATCCCGATTTGCGCCGAATCCTGTGCCCTGATGATTGGGAAGGACACCCGCTCCGAAAAGATTACACGGTTCAGGAATACTATCACGGAATTAAAGTGCCGTATTGACAAAGGCTTTGCCTTAAAAGTCGCACAAGTCGTTTCAAAGCGTTCAAATTGTAGTAGTGAAGTTCAAAGAACGCCGAATTTCATTCTATCAAACGAAAGCTTTGAAACGATTTTGTTTTTAGAGTTGAGTTACAAGTTGCAATCGCAATCCATAAATACTTAATCAAGTTCAAAAATATGGCGGAAACACTGGAATATACCCCAAAGACGCGCCTTTCGCAGACAGGCTCAAATCAATACATCGTTGAGAAAGACCTCGACACAGAATACATGACGCTG
This sequence comes from Chloroherpetonaceae bacterium, assembly GCA_046292465.1. Lineage (GTDB taxonomy): Bacteria > Bacteroidota > Chlorobiia > Chlorobiales > Thermochlorobacteraceae > JANWWM01. The sequence continues at coordinate 12,623 of JBKBRB010000013.1, read as the reverse complement.
AACATGGGTCCGCAACACCCTGCAACGCACGGCGTTTTGCGTGTCGAACTCGTTACTGATGGCGAAGTGGTCATGAAAGCCACGCCATATATGGGCTATTTGCATCGCTGTTTTGAAAAACATGCCGAATCCCTCGACTATCAAAAAGTCATTCCTTACACGGATAGAATGGACTACCTTTCGGCGATGAACACCGAGCATGCGTTTGTGATGGCAGTCGAGAAATTGCTCAACATCGAAGTGCCACGCCGAATAGAGTTCATGCGAGTGATTGTGGCTGAACTGCAACGCATTGCCTCGCACCAAATCGCGATTGCAACTTATGGATTGGACATTGGCGCATTTACGCCCTTCTTGCACATTATGCGCGACCGAGAGCATATCCTCACGCTTTTAGAGTGGCTCTGCGGCGCACGAATGCTTTACAACTACATTTGGGTTGGCGGTGTCTCGCATAATTTTCCGCCAAAGTTCAAACAGCGCGTCGCAGAGTTTGTAAAGTATTACAAGCCGAAAGTCGACGAAATGATGGCACTGCTCACTGAAAACGAACTTTTCATTGAGCGCACACGCGGAATTGGCATTTTGCCTGCCGATGTGGCAATCAATTACGGTTGCTCTGGTCCGATGCTTCGCGGCTCGGGCGTCAAATGGGATTTGCGCAAAAATGACCCCTATTCCATTTATCCCGAAATTGAATTTGATGTGGTTGTGCCTGACGGAAAACTCTCCATCATTGGCGATAGCCTTTCACGGCACTTGGTTCGTTGCTACGAAATTTACGAAAGCCTGAAAATCATTCAGCAGTGCCTTGACAAGATGCCTGAAGAACCAAATTTTGACCCGCACGCCGCCGTGCCGAAGCGAATTAAGCCGCCCGCAGGTGAAGTCTACGCTCGTGGCGAGAATCCAAGAGGCGAAGTCGGCTTCTATGTGATTTCAGACGGTAAAGGTACGAAACCATTCCGATGCAAAGCACGCGCGGCATGTTTTGTTAATCTTTCCGTGTTGCCCGAACTCGCCAAAGGAAACTTGATTTCCGATGTGGTCGCCATTTTGGGAAGCATTGACATCGTGCTTGGCGAAGTTGACCGATAAAATTGTTGTTGTAGGATTTCAGAAAATTCAATCAAATAAGTCAAAACTTTTTCAATCCGAGTTATTGAGATGAAGCCATTTGCCCTACTTATGCCCGACGCGCTCACGGCAACTACTGTTCCGGTTCAGGCGGAAAACTCTTGGGTAAAAGCCCTTGAATCGCTCGAAGTCTTTGGCGTTCCGGTGGGCATGTTCGCTATTCCTGCAATTCCACTTGTCTTTATTGCGCTTTACGCACTCTATGTTGGCGTTTATGGTGAGCGCAAAATTTCGGCATTCATACAAGACCGCATCGGACCGAACGAGACAGGCAAATGGGGATTGCTTCAGACAATCGCCGACATTTTGAAGCTGATTCAAAAGGAGGACATTGTGCCAGCGGCAGCCGATAAGCCGCTATTTGTGTTAGGACCGCTTATCATTTTCGTAGGTGCATTTGCTGCATATGCAGTTCTGCCGTTCAGCAGTGAGTTCATTGGAGCCGATTTGAACGTCGGTGTGTTTTATGCGGTCTCTATTGTCTCAGTAGAAGCGGTCGGAATTTTGATGTGCGGTTGGGGCTCAAACAACAAATGGTCGCTGTTCGGCGCCGTGCGAAGCGTGGCGCAAGTCGTCAGTTATGAAATTCCTGCAAGCATTGCGATTCTCGTTGGCGTGATGATGGCAGGCTCGCTCTCGATGCAAAAAATTGTGATGTCGCAAAGTGGCGAACTTGGAATTTTGCACTTCGCTGTTTTTCAATCGCCTGTTGCGTGGCTTGCAATGACGATTTACTTCATCGCGGCGCTTGCTGAATGTAATCGCGCGCCGTTTGATATTCCCGAAGCCGAGTCGGAACTCGTGTCAGGCTACTTCACCGAATACGGCGGAATGAAATTCGCCATGATTTTCCTTGCCGAATATGCCTCCATGTTCATGACCAGCGTGATTCTTTCGGTGCTTTTCTTAGGCGGTTGGAACTCACCTCTTCCGAACATTGGCATCGTTGCACTCAACGATTGGACAAGCGGTCCGATTTGGGGCGCGTTCTGGATTATCCTCAAAGGATTTTTCTTCGTGATTGTGATGATGTGGGTTCGCTGGACCTTTCCAAGATTCCGAGTTGACCAACTAATGTATCTCTGCTGGAAAGTTTTAACGCCGATTGCCTTGCTCATTTTCGTTTTCGCCGCAGTTTGGGAACTCTATGTGCGATAAGCAAGTCGCAAGAAAGGCGCGATAAGAGAATGTAATCTTCAAAAATTCTAAACTGTTACATTATGTCGGAGTATGTGAATTCTATAAAAAGAGGCGTGTCGTCCGTTATCGGCGGATTGGGTATCACGCTCAAACACCTTTCAAAGGCAACGAAATGGCGCGAAGAAACGGCGCTAATCGATGACGATAATTATTTCAACAAGCTCAACGAAGGATTAGTAACGATTCAGTATCCGAGCGAAGCCATTCCAACGCCAGATTTTTCGCGCAACCGTTTGCACAACAATGCCGACGACTGTATCGCCTGCAATCAATGTGCAAATGCCTGCCCGGTGAACTGCATCACGATTGAATCCTTCAAAGCAACGCCCGACGATATTGAAGAGCTCGGCACAACGAGCGACGGAAGCAAGAAAAAACTCTGGCTTTCAAGGTTCGATATCGATATGGCGAAGTGCATGTATTGTGGGCTGTGCACCTATCCGTGCCCGACCGAGTGCCTCACAATGACGCCTGTTCATGACTTCGCCGAAGTGGACCGCTCCAATTTTATTTATCATTTCAGCGTTCTCACGAAAGAAAAAGAAAAAGAGAAGCGCGAAAAGCTCGCCAAATATGAAGAAGAAGAGAAGGCGAAAAAAGCGGCAGCGCCAAAAGCGGCACCAGCGGCAGGCGCGCGTGTTTCTCCCTTAGCGGCAAAGAAAGCGGCATCCACAGCAAGCGCAGAAGCACCTGCAAGCGCGCCAACAGCCGAATCAAAGCCGGCAGCAGAAGCCCCCGCTAAAAAATTGCCACCGATGATGGCAGCAAAACTTGCAGCGAAAAAAGCTGGAACGGACGGCGGCGCAACCGCAACACCCGAAGCCAAAGCCGAAACCACAGAAACGCCAAAAGCCGAAACGCCAAGCGGCGACGCCCAACCCGCTAAAAAATTGCCACCGATGATGGCAGCAAAACTTGCAGCGAAAAAAGCCGCCGAAGAAGCGGCAAAAAAACAAGCCGAAGGCGGTGAGTCATCAAAATAAGTCAAAGATTGAGCGGGAAAGCGTTAGTGAAAACACGCCCCCGCTCAACACTCAAACTAAATCGTAAGTAAAACGACTAAAACTTCCTGTAAAACTTCTTGAACAATGGAAAATTTTGACTTCGGCGCATTCGCCTACCAAGCCATCTTCTACCTCTTTGCCATACTCATCGTAGTATCGGCGGCGATGGTTGTCTTTGTCAGAAGCATCATTTACTCTGCGTTCTCTTTGCTCTTCACGCTCTTTGGCATCAGCGCGATGTATGTGTATTTGAGTGCGGATTTCGTTGCCGTAGCGCAAATCGTTGTCTATGTCGGCGGAATTTTAATTCTGCTGCTATTCGGCGTAATGCTCACCAATAAAATCACACAAGAGCGAATTCTGACCGATGTCTTCAACCTCGTTCCGTCGTTGCTCATTATGCTCGCGATATTAGGCTCGCTTCTTTACACATTTCTCTTTCGCGCAAAGTGGCACACAGGCGAACAACGAACAACGACGGTGGTCGAGCCGATTGGCTATGAAGTCATTACAAACTATGTGCTCCCGTTTGAAATTGTCTCAATTCTGCTTTTTGTCGCGCTGATTGGTGCGGCATATATCGCACGCTCGGAAAGCAAAGTAAGTGCAAGCAAGTAGTTCAACTGAAATCTAAATTCAAAACATCGATATGCCTGAAATCGGATTGAATCATTTTCTCGTGCTCTCAGCGATTTTATTTTCGCTCGGACTCTTCGGCATCATGACGCGGCGCAATGCGGTTGTCGTGTTGATGGGCGTTGAACTCATCTTGAATGCGGCAAATTTGAACCTTGTCGCGTTCTCAAAATTTAACGGCACTATGAGCGGCGTGATGTTTTCAATGTTCGGTATCATTCTTGCGGCGTCGGAAGCGGCAGTCGCCTTAGCGATTGTGCTTAACATCTACGCCAGATTCAAAACCGTTGATATTGGCGAAATCGATACGATGCGCGAATAGAAGAAATTCACTCTAATTCTAAAATCTCACAGAGAAACATGTCTGACCTGATTCAATACAGCATCTATATCTTATTGCTCCCGCTCTTTTCCTTTGCGGTGCAAATTTTCTTCGGAAAAAAACTCCCAAGAAATGGCGACTTTCTTGCCACAGGCATCATTGCCGTTTCATTAGGCTTATCGCTCTATGTAGCATTTTCGGCGTTAGGTCAAGAGAATTTCCAACAAGAATGGAATTTCACTTGGGCGAATTTAGGCACGATGGAAATCAAACTCGGAATCTTGATTGATAAAATCACCGCCGTCATGCTGATTGTAGTTACAGGAATTAGTTTCTTGGTGCATTTCTTTTCAATCGGCTATATGGCGGGCGAGCCACGCTACGAGCAATATTTCGGATACTTGGGCATCTTCACATTTTCCATGCTCGGCATTGTGCTCTCCAATAACCTCTTTGCGATTTACTGCTTCTGGGAACTTGTCGGTCTCTCCTCGTTCTTGCTGATTGGATTTTATTTTGAGCGCGATTCAGCGGCGGCGGCGCAAAAGAAAGCGTTTATGCTTAACCGCGTTGGCGACATCGGATTTTGGCTCGGCATTTTAATGCTCTTCGCACAATTCCAAACCTTTAACTATCAAGAAATCTATCAAAACATCGGTGAAGGCAAATTTACTTGGGGCGAAGGCTGGCTGACGGTTGCAGGCGTGTTGCTCTTTATGGGTTGCGTCGGAAAGTCGGCACAGTTTCCGCTTCACACGTGGCTTCCGGATGCGATGGAAGGTCCAACGCCTGTTTCCGCACTCATTCACGCGGCGACGATGGTGGCGGCAGGGGTTTATCTCTTAGCGCGCGTCTTCGTAATTCTAACGCCCGATGCGCTTGCCATTATTGCCGTCATTGGCGCGGTAACGGCGTTCTTTGCGGCAACGATTGCTATTACGCAAAACGACATCAAGCGCGTGCTCGCATATTCCACGCTCTCGCAATTAGGCTACATGGTGATGGGCATGGGCGTGGGTGCTTTCGCGGCGGCACTCTTTCACCTTGTAACACACGCCTTCTTCAAAGCCGGTCTCTTCTTGGGTTCAGGCTCGGTGATTCACGCCATGCACCACGAGCAAGATATGCGCTACATGGGCGGCTTGATGAAGAAAATGCCAATCACCTTCGCCACATTCACGATTTGTTTATTTGCACTCGCAGGCTTGCCGCTCTTCTCTGGCTTTTTGAGCAAAGACGCAATTTTAGCAGGTGCAGTCGGCTACGCCAATGTTGAAGGCAACTGGGCAATGCTCGTTCCCGTGCTTGGATTTTCAGCGGCATTGCTGACGCCGCTCTACATGGGACGTCAATGGTTTATGGTGTTCTTCGGAAACAATCGCGCCGATGAAAAACTCGCATCTGCTAACGACCACCATCATCACGGACACGGCGACAATCATCACCATGGTGAAATTCACGAATCCGCACCCGTAATGACCATTCCGCTCGTGATTTTAGCGGCAATGTCGTTCTTCTTCGTCTTCTCGCCGAACCCATTAGACGGCGAAAAAGGCTGGTTTATGAACGCCGTAAAAACGCCTGAAACAAAAGTCGCAGTCACACAAGAAGGATTGCAAGGTGCGGCACAAGTGTTTAGCGCAATCGGCGGCGGCGAACCTATTGCACCTGAAACGCCTCATGCGGACGAAACGCACAGCGGCACAGCGCACTTCCAAGACCTTCGCCAACAAAAACTTGCCGAAGCCTCGCACCACGCGCACGGAACAGTCGTAACACTCTCAATTTCATTAGCCTTGCTTGGATTAGTGCTGGCTTACCTTGCTTATCTCAAAAATATCGGCGCAATCGCAAGTCCTTTCGTTCTGCTTTCAAAGATGATGAACTGGTTCAACGACACATTCATGGAAGGCGCATTTGTGAAAGGCATCGGAAACTTGGGCGTCAAGTTCTCATCGTTCAGCGGGGGCTTTGATAAACTTGTCGTCGACGGCATCGTCAATCTTTCGGCAACGCTGGTGCAAATCGGCGGACTCTTGTTCCGAAAACTGCAAACAGGACGCGTTCAAACCTATATCGCACTGCTCTTAATTGCGGTCATTGGTTACTTTGTCAGTAAGTTGGTCTAAAAGTATAACCTCAAAATTTTAATTCACAACAATGACTTTAACGCTTATCACATTTCTTCCGCTGATTGCCGCGCTGATTACGCTCTTAATTCCCAAAGAGCAAAAGCAAACGATTCGCTTGGTCTCGCTCTTGGCGGCGGTCGGTCAGGTCATTTTAGCCGTTGTGATTTGGCAGAACTACAATCCCACGCTGGCAGGCGTTGATGATATTAGCAAGTTCCAATTCGTCGAGCGCGCGGCATGGTTCTCGGTCGAGTTGGGCGGATATACCGTCAGTGCGGATTACCTCATGGGCATTGACGGATTGTCAGTTACAATGGTGATTCTGACGGCGATTGTGGCACTTGTCGGCGTTGGCGCAAGTTGGAACATTGAGAAATCGGTCAAAAGTTACTTTGTGCTCTACAACTTGATGTCGATGTCGATGATGGGGTGCTTTCTTGCGCTCGACTTCTTCCTCTTTTACATCTTTTGGGAAGTAACTTTGATTCCGATGTATTTCCTCATTGGAATATGGGGCGGAAAAAATCGCGAATATGCCGCAATCAAGTTTTTCATTTATACGCTCGTTGGCTCTGTCTTGATGCTCCTTGCGATTATCGCGCTCTACGCAAGCGTCATTGACCCTGAAACAGGACGCAACACGTTCAGCATGGTTGTCATGGCGAATCAACAGAATTTCATTTCAGGCTCGGCACTTGCGCCATCGGAAGGCAATCTGTTGCGCGTTTTGGCGTTCTTCGCGCTCTTCTTGGCGTTTGTGATTAAAGTGCCGATGGTGCCGTTCCACACGTGGCTTCCTGATGCGCACGTGGAAGCCCCAACGCCAATTTCCGTTGTGCTTGCAGGCGTGCTCCTCAAACTCGGCGGCTACGGTTTGCTTCGCATCAACTTCCCGATTTTCCCTGAAGTCTTCCAACAATTTGCATGGTGGATTGCGCTCTTCGGCGTGATTAGCATCGTCTATGGTGCATTCTGCGCGATTGCACAAACAGACTTCAAGAAGATGGTCGCATATTCTTCCATTTCGCACATGGGCTTTGTGCTGTTAGGCATTTCGGCGGTGAATTCGCTGGGCATGTCGGGCGCAATGCTTCAAATGTTCTCGCACGGATTGCTCTCGCCGATGATGTTCTTGCTCGTGGGTGTGATTTACGAACGTGCGCACACACGCGAAATGGACAAGTTCGGCGGATTGGCGAAGTATATGCCCGTCTATACAGGCTTCATTATGCTTGCTTTCATGGGCAACTTGGGAATGCCTGCGCTGTCAGGATTTGTCGCGGAAGCCTTCGTTTTCTTGGGCGCGTTCGCGGTTGAACAAACGCGCGTTTTATCGGTTGTCGGAACGCTTGGCATTTTGCTTTCCGCCACCTATCTGCTTCGCGCCTACCGCACCATGTTCACCGGCGAAAGAAGACCGAATGCCGCCTACGAAGTCGAAGGGCATCACGGCGAAGAACATGCGCACTTCCACGACTGGAACGGCAAAGTAGATTTGGACGGACGAGAAATTGCGTTGCTTGCGCCGCTTGCCGCGATTGTCATCATCATTGGCGTTTATCCTGCGCCCGTGCTCGATTTGATTATGCCAAGCCTCAACAAAGTGGCTGAAATTCTCTCGGCAACAGCAAACGTCGCCTTAAAGTGAGTGTAAAGTTTAACGGTTTTAAATCATATTCAACAAGACTTCACATCAAATGCCGAACAATCTTCCTGAAATTATTGAACAAGTCAAAGTAAGCCTGAGTGCGTTTGTGCCCGAACTCTCGCTTTCGGTGCTGTTTTTGCTCGTCATTGTGCTCGATATGGTTGTGAGCATGAGCAAAAAACGCGCAGTGATTCCAATCGTCGCGATTATTGGATTTATCGTTACAGGCTTTTTCGCGTGGCAACAAGTGGGCATGGCAAATCAAGAGTATTTCCTCAGAATGCATGTCGTTGACCCCTTCGCCGTGTTCTTCAAATTTCTCTTTCTGGGAGCAGGCATCTTGGCGGTATTGATTACAATGGATTCGGAAGAATTGGGCGAAAGAAATGTGGCAAACATTGGCGAATACTACGCCGTGCTGATTGGAATGGTGCTCGGAATGTTCCTAATGGCGTCGGCAAGCGATATGCTGATGATGTTCCTCGCGCTTGAACTCGTGAGCATTTCGTCTTACATCTTGACGGGCTATTTGAAGCATCAAATTAAGTCGTCGGAAGCGTCGCTTAAATACATCGTGTATGGTGCGGTGTCGTCGGGCTTGATGGTTTATGGAATGTCGCTGATTTACGGCTTGACGGGGCAAACAAACATCTACGAAATTGCTAAGTTCATTAGCACGAATGAAGTTGACGAAGTTACGCTTACGCTTGCCGCGCTTCTCGTAATGGGCGGATTCGGCTACAAAATTGGTGCGGTGCCGTTTCACTTCTGGTCGCCTGATGTGTATGAAGGTGCGCCAACGCCTGTTACGGCATTTCTCGCGGTCGGCTCAAAAGCGGCAGGATTTGCGATGCTCATGCGCTTTTTCAAAGTTGCCATTCCAGCAGAGCCAACAGGCGAACTCGCATTTGATTGGGTGAATTTCTTCGCGCTGATTGCGCTCGTTTCAATGTTGCTCGGAAACTTTGCGGCAATTTGGCAGAGCAATGTCAAGCGTATGCTTGCGTATTCTTCCATCGCGCACGCAGGCTACTTGCTCTTGGGCGTTTTGGTTGCCGACGACTTGGGCACGCAAGCCGTGATGTTCTATCTCGCCGCTTACACGGTGATGACCGTCGGCGCGTTCTATGTGGTGATTTTGATTGCCAATAAAATCGGAAGTGATGATGTCAATGACTATCGCGGACTCGGAAAGAAAATGCCGCTCACTGCCGCCGCGCTGACCGTGTTTCTCGTCTCGCTCACGGGCTTGCCACCGACCGTTGGCTTCATCGGAAAGTATATGATTTTCACCGCGCTTTTAGGCAAAGGCACTGTGTTCTTGACGCTCGCCATTATCGGCGTGCTCACAAGTGCGGTTTCGCTTTACTATTACTTCAAAATTCCGCTCAATATGTATTTGCGCGAAGCCGAAGACGGCTCAGAAGCACCGATTGATTCCGGCGTTTTTGCAAAAGCACTTGCGCTTTTCTTAGCGATTCTCACCGTCGGCTTAGGGCTTTTCTTCTCGCCGCTCGTGAATTTTGCAAAGAACTCCGTGATCATGTTGGTGATGAATTGAGCAAAGATGAATTGAGCAAAATAAACATACCACAATTCTGAAGAGGCGTCTTGCGAAAGTGAGACGCCTTTTTTTATGCCAAAATTCCGCGCAACCTTCCGTTGCTGAAAACGAATAAAAACCTCCAATTTTAATCATCAAAGGAAAAAATGCTGGATTACCTGCACACAGACCATAAAGAAAAGAGCGACTTGGAACGCTATTACGACCTTGAATTCGGAAATGCCGAAGTAGCAAAAACAGCCGAATTAGAAGAATTTAGCGTTGAAGAGTATGAACAAGGCAAGAAAGAATCGGGCGACGGCATTGGAACGGTCGTCTATCGCGCGGGCATCAACTTGCGCAACCTGCTTGCTAAATTAGGCGGATTCAGTCGCTAAGGTCTAAATCAAATCACGATAAAGGCGTCTCGGTTGAGACGCTTTTTTGTTTCGAGAGGCGCGAAACGAGAATCGCGACGAGAATCGCGGTTGCGCTTCCAATAAGCGTGTAGAGCGTCCAAGCCAGTTTGGTTTGCGTTATGACATAGACCATAACAAGCACGCTTGCGGAAAAGCCAACGATTGCGCCCAGCGGCGAAACGCGCCGAAAAAACATCGCCAAGAGAAAAACGCCAAGCAATCCGCCGTAAGTGAACGAGGCAATCGAGAGTGCGACTTCGACGACGGCTTTGCCGAGACCAATGTAAAGCAGAGCCGAAACAGTTAGAATCGCCGCCCAAGCAAGGCTGATGCGCTTTGAAAGCGAAAGTTTTTCGGATTCCGCTGCACGCTTGCCGTGCGCAGTATGAGCGTATAAATCAAAAACGGTAGAACTGGAAAGCGCGCTAATCGAGCCTGAAAGCGTCGACATGGCCGCCGCCAAGAGTCCTGCCACAATCAACCCTGAAACGCCGGTTGGCAATTCTTCCACAATGAATTTTGAAAAGACTTCGTCGCCTTTGAGGGGCAATTCGCCATAAAATCCGTAGAGCAGTGCGCCAAGGAAGAGAAAAAGCGCGAATTGAAGAAAGATGATAAAACCGCTTAAAATTAAAGCACTTTGGCTATGGCGAAGCGAAGGCGTGGTGAAGAGCCGTTGCACGATGATGTAATCCGTGCCGTGCGACGCCATCGTCAGAAATGCGCCACCCATGACGGCAAGAAAAAATTGATACGGTGACGACCAGAAGTCGGCAAAGGAGAAATTCAAAACGGAAAACTTGCCACGCTCTTGAATTGCTGTTATTGGAATAATAAAATTCTCTGACTGTTGAAGCAAGAGAAAGACAGCCAAACCGCCACCTAAAAGATAGACGAAAAGTTGAATGAAATCCGTCCAAATGACAGCGCGCACGCCGCCGAGTTGGACATAAAGCAAGGTAACAAGTGCAATCAGCACGATGCCAATCGTGTAGAGCGTGGCGTCGGAAATGCCACCGAAGAGGTTATATCCGCGAAAGATAACGACGAGCGGAATAGCCGTCGCATAAAGGCGCACGCCGTCAGCAAAAATGCGCGTGATGATAAAAACGAGCGAGGTTAATCGGCGGAGCGAAAGCCCAAAGCGCGATTCCATCAAGGCGTAGGCAGTGGTGAGTTCGCCTGCGTAGTATTTCGGCAAAAAGAAATAAGCGACAACCACGCGACCGATGAAGTAGCCAATCGCAAGTTGAAGAAAGTTGAAGTTGCTTTTGTAAGCAATGCCGGGCACGGAAATGAAGGTCAGGGCGGAGGTTTCGGTTGCGACTATCGCTACGCCGACCGCCCACCAACTGATTTTTTCTTCAGAAAGGAAATAATCTTTCGCAGAAGTTTGCCTGCCACCCTTGAAAATGCCGAATAAGGTAACGCCAGCGATGTACATCAAAACGACAAGCCAATCGAGCGGTGAAAAGTGCATTTTTCAAGATGTGAAATTTAGTTGCGGAATACAGAGAAAAGCGCAAGTTAATGAATCATCAAGAGTGAATAATGAAGAGCGAGTAGCGTCTTCACATTACTCATGAGTTGTTATTCCGAACCGCCTGAAATCCATCAATAAAAAAGGGCAGGTCTCAATGCCTGCCCCAAACTTCTCATCTACCGCCGCACACTTACTTCACCAGCATCATCTTTCGCGTCTCCACATATTCGCCTGCTTGCAAGCGATAAAAATACATTCCACTTGACAAACGCGACGCATTGAACGGCACACTGTAACTGCCCGCTTCTTGACGACCATTCACCAAAGTCGCTACCTCTTTGCCCAACACATCATAAACCTTCAAACTCACCGTTTGCGCCGTCGGAATTTGATAGCGAATCGTCGTCGTGGGGTTGAATGGATTCGGATAGTTTTGCGCTAACTCAAACGCACGCGCCGTGTTGAAGCGAATCGTCAGTGAAAGGGTTTGCAAGGTCGCAACTTGTCCGTCAAAGCCTGTTTCGCGCAGTTGATATTCATAAACCTTGCCGACTTCCAAGTGTGTGTTGTCGGTGTAGGAGTATGACGCGCCGTTGAGTGCGTTTTGGGCGCGCAGTTCATTCGTGGTTTGGTAGGAGGCGACTTCCGTCCAGTTGCTTTCGCCTTGTGGGCGGCGAAGAACGGTAAAGCCGTTGGATTCCGTTTCCGAAGCCGTTTCCCACGCGAGTTTCACGCCTTGAATCGTCGAGGTCGCTGTGAAAGAAAGCAGTTCAACCGGAAGCGGGTTATCGCCTGTGTTCGTTGTGCCTAAACTCACAAAAAAGTTACCGCCACCGTTGACAGTTTCTGAAAAAGTACTAGAAGTAATTTGAATTGGCAGCGAAGTTGTGTTGGGTGTGGCAGTCAATGTTCGCTCGACCCAGCTGCCTGATGTGCGTGTTGCCAAACGCAGTGTGCTGTTTGAATTGAGAGAACCAACCCCGTCATCACTGCTAACTTGAACATTCTTCAACGCTGTTACAGTTATGTTGTTGCTCCCTGTGTTCGTGAATCCATAATAGCGCAACGCTGAAACCGAAGCAAGCGGAGGCGTAACACT
>JBKBRB010000012.1:0-81754 GCA_046292465.1 Chloroherpetonaceae bacterium | reverse complement strand
TTCCTGCAATCAGCACAGTTCAGCAAGAACCGTCGGTGCAAAAGGATAGTCAATCGATTGATCTTTCAGGGGTTCATGTTCTTGTAATTGATGATGAAGTGCAAATTCGCGAGATGCTTGCGGAGTATTTGAGCGAGTTTGGCGCAGAGGTTACGGTAGCGGAGAATGGGCGTTCAGGCATTGACGCCTTCCGCACGCTGCCGAAAGAAAATTTGTTCGTGATTTTGGATTTGAACATGCCAGACATCAGTGGTGAGCAAGTCTTGAAAGCCTTGCGCGAGATAGACTCAACTGCGAAGGTTGTGATTGGCACTGGCTATTTGGAGAATGAGCAGAAGATGCGACTGAATGGATTCGGCGCAATGCAGGTTTTAACGAAACCGTATTCACTTGACGATATTATCGCGGCACTTTTACCTGCACACGGCACTACACAACTGGCATTGTCATCTTAAGGGGGGTTGTCGTTGTTGGTTGTCCTGAGGTAGGTGCTAATGTTTTTGGGCTTGGCGCAGTGGCGGCGGGTTTTGGAGCATAAAAGTTCAATCGAAGCAATGCACTGGAAACTACTACCAAACTGTCGTAGAAGCACCGCACCTTTACTTTTGCAAAACCGCTGTTAGCAGCTGGGCTTTTTTCTTTCGTCTGTTTTGTTGTTAGTTGTCCGCACGTTTGTAACGAAGTTGAGTTAGTCTGGTGTCAAATGTTTTTACGCTTACAAGTTTTGTTCAGGTCTGCTGTCTTTAAGGAGTCTTGTCATATCCAATGGACGCTTGACCGTTCTGATGCACTCCATCGAACCCCAACAAGCGTTTTGACTTTCTCGTTAAGGTCTGCACGATACGCAAAGCGCAAATTACATCGCTACCCTTGTGCGTTGCAAGTTCATACCTAACATCGTTCCCACTGCGATTCGCTCCGAGTTATTCTAGTCTGAATATAAAAAAACCTCTCTTGCTAGCAAATTCTGAGCCTGTAAGAAGTCTGCTCCAGCCTATAACTCAAGCAGCATCGCAAGTTGCAAATCATGGCGGTTTGAAAAACGTTTATTCTTCTCAAAGCGCCTTTGTTTATATTACCGTTGTTGCTCAAACCAATCTTTTGCAGTATGTCAAACACCAACGGAAACGCTCATCACAACGGCAAACAACAGCGCTTCAGCGAAGGCAAGCACGGCGATAGCCTAGAGCCAGCCACTGGCGTTCAAGCCTTCCATCTGCTGCATGCCGAAGATGCCTCAAAAATTTTTTTCACTGATGCCGATAAAGCCAAAATTGCGGAATATGTCTCGCGCTATCCCGCCAAAGAATCCGCCGTCATGCGCGCGTTGTGGTATGCACAAGAAAAATTCGGCTGGCTTTCGATTGAAGCCCTAAATCTTGTCGCCGACACCATCCCGATGCCGCGCGCCGATGTGTATGGCGTGGCAAGCTTTTACACCATGTATTGGAAAAAGCCGATGGGCAAAACGCACCTTGCTATTTGCACCAACATCTCCTGCATGCTCTGCGGTGCCTACGAACTCTACAATTACATCAAAAACACTTACCACATCGGCAATGGCGACGTAACGCCTGATGGCTTGCTCTCGCTGGAAGAAGCCGAATGCTTAGGCAGCTGTGGCACCGCACCTGCAATGCAAGTCAATAACTACGACTATGTCGAGAATCTGACGCTCGAGAAACTCAAAGCCTTTTTGAAAGAACGCGGACTGTAACAATGAAAACGGACTGGAAAGACTTATCTGCCACTTCGCACTATCTAACAGCGGTAAAAATTAAAGACGCCTTGAACGATGGTGCGATCGATGAGGCGTATCACGGTATTACAGAACTTGTAGAATCTATGTCCCGAGCCGATAAACGCGCCGCCAAAAGTTTGCTTGTGGTGCTGATGAAGCACGTGATTAAATGGAAGTCTCAACCTCAGAAGCGTTCTGTCAGTTGGATGGTTACAATTAGAAATGCTCGCCGCGAAATCGCCGCTTTGCGCGAAGATACGCCCAGCATCACGCAAGCCGTTCTCGAATCGTATTGGGCACAAGCATTTGAGTGGGCAAAAGATGATGCTGAACAAGAAATGGGCGAACCTTCTTCTGTCCAATCGCTTTCGTGGAATGAAGTTTTTGTAGACGATTACTCGATGATTTCCTGATGGAGAACCTGATGCCACTTGCGGAAACCAAAACGCTGACGCCTGCCGAATACCTTGCCTTTGAGCGTCAATCTGATGTGCGACACGAATACGACGGCGGCGAATTGCGCCTGATGGCAGGTGCCTCGCGCACGCACAACCTTATCGCAGGAAACATATTTGCGATATGTCATCAACAGTTGCGAGGCAAGTTGTGCAAGCCGTTTATGACCGATATGCGCATTTGGATTCAAGCCACGCAACGATACTTCTATCCCGATATTGCGGTCATCTGCGGCACTGCACCGTTCGTGCAAGAAGATATGGCAACCGACGCCACGCTGATTGTAGAAGTGCTCTCCGACACCACCGAAGCATTTGATAGAGGCAAGAAGTTTGAGAGTTATCAATGCTTGCCATCGCTGCAAGAGTATGTGCTGGTCTCACAGCGTGCAGTTCGTGTTGAACATTTTCACAAACTCTCGTCAAGCGAGTGGCGATACACGGTGCTGAACACGCCCGAAGCGGTCATTTCACTTGAAGCGATTGGCGTTGAGATTCCGCTGCACGAAATTTATGCCGATGTTGAACTTAACTCAACCTAACGATGCGCATTGCTTCACTTTTAGCCAGTGGCACGGAAATCACGGCGATGCTGGGCAGAGCCGCCGACCTTGTTGGCATTTCGCACGAATGCGATTACCCGCCCTCTATCCGACACCTGCCGGTCTTAACGCGTAGCCACATCAATTATCACGCGCGTTCTGACCTGATTCATTTGGAAGTGCAAGAGCGCGTGCGTTTGGCGTTGAGCCTCTACGAAGTAAATAATCCGCTTGTAGCAGAGTTGCAACCTGATGTGATTATTACGCAAGAGCAGTGCGATGTCTGCGCCGTCACGTTTGACGATGTGAAGGAAGCGGTTTGCAACTTGTTACAGAAAGACGTGAAAATTGTCTCGCTCAATCCGACATCGCTATCGGAAATTTTTGAAGATGTGCGTCGTGTTGCGCGTGCGATTGATGCCGACCCTGCGCCGTTGATAGCACAGATGAATCGCGCCATTGATGAGGTGCGCGCCGCAACCGCCAATGTTTCGCACAAGCCGCGCGTAGCAATTGTGGAGTGGATTGACCCGATTTTCGTCGGCGCAAATTGGATGCCCGAGCTTATTGAGATTGCTGGTGGCATTCCGGTGTTCGGAAAAGATGGTGAAAAATCGTTTGTGATTCAGATTGATGAACTTTGCAAAGCAAATCCCGATGTGATGCTCATTGCGCCGTGTGGGTTCAAAATTCCGCAGACGAAACAAGATTTGCACTTGCTCACATCAAAGTCGGAATGGCAAACGCTAACCGCCGTAAAGCACGGGCGTGTCTATCTCTGCGATGGCAATGCGTATTTCAATCGCTCTACGCCGCGCCTTTTGACCGAATGCTTGCCAATGCTTGCCAGTTTGATTCATCAGCACTCGAGCATGTTTGCATCTGAACTTGCACTTGCCAAAGCAAGCGGCATGTGGGAGCATTTGTCTGAACAACCAATCACGGTTCAGCCGTGAGTGTTTTAACACTAAACCGAGAGAACTATGCCGCCAATTTTGAACTTTCTCAAAAACGAACTGCTCGAGGTTATTGAGTGGGTCGATGAAACACGCGACACTGTGATTTGGAAATTTCCTGACGCGCAAAAGGACATCAAATACGGCGCGCAACTGATTGTGCGCGAATCGCAAAACGCTATTTTCATGAACGAGGGGCAGATTGCCGATGTCTTCGTGCCCGGTCGTTATGAACTCATTACGCAGAACATTCCAATTCTGACCAAGCTCAAAGGGTGGAAGTTTGGCTTTCAATCGCCGTTCAAGAGCGATGTGTATTTTGTTTCCATGCGCCAATTTACGAACCTCAAATGGGGCACGCCGAACCCCATCATCGTGCGCGACCCTGAACTCAAACAAGTGCGCGTGCGTGCCTTTGGCGTTTATTCGCTTCGCGTCAATTCGGCGCAACTGTTTTTGAGAGAATTTGGCGGCACAAATC
This sequence comes from Chloroherpetonaceae bacterium, assembly GCA_046292465.1. GTDB lineage: Bacteria > Bacteroidota > Chlorobiia > Chlorobiales > Thermochlorobacteraceae > JANWWM01. Next base: position 77,579 of record JBKBRB010000012.1, on the reverse strand, counting down.
CTGTGGTGAAAATTCAAGAACTTGAAGAGACTTTGCGCCCGAAAGTCTTGAGCAAATTCACAGATGCGCTTGGCGAGGCGAATGTCTCGGTGTATGACTTAGCGCGAAACTTCAACGAGCTTGGCGATAAAATTTTGCCACTGCTCATGAACGACTTTGCGCTTTTGGGCTTGGAAATTGTCAAGTTTCACATCGAGAGCGTGAGCGTTCCGCCCGAAGTCGAACAGTTTCTCGACAAAATGACGCAGATGCACATGGCAGGCAACCTGCAACAATTCTCGCAGTTTCAAATGGCGCAATCGATTCCTGACCTTGCTAAAAATCAAGGCGCGGGCATTGCGGCGATGGGCGCAGGCTTTGCAATGGGCAACCAAATGATGAACCAAGCACAACAACCGCCACCGCAAGCCGCACCGAAAGAAAGCCGCGATGAAATCATGAAAACCCTCAAAGACCTTGCAGGACTTAAAGACGCCGGCATTTTAACTCAAGAAGAGTTCGATAAGAAGAAAGCCGAACTGCTTGCGAAGCTATAAAATTTGTTATTCTCGTTGTGGTTTTGCTTTTTTCGCTGTTTCCAGAATTGCATCGAGTTTTTCAATCACTTCGGGGTCAATTTGTTCGCGCGATACGTATTTAGCCAAAACGTAGTAAGTACTTTTCCGAAGCAAGTTGGGCAAATTCAATTTTCTGAAATAAGCGTCGAAGAGCGGATTGAGAAATTCGTCTGTTACCTTCAAATCGGGCGACCAAGCATCTTTTCCTAATGTTCTCAGCGCAGAGGTTACTTCTTGAATTGCGTCGCGCATGGCTTGTTGGCGATATTGGCTAAACAGGTCGAGTTGATGTTCGGCGGCGTATTTCAGTAACACTTGCTCTGTGCAAAAGAAATTCTCGATTTCACGCTTTGACCACATCAATTCCGTGAATGACGCAGTCGACGATAATTGCTTATCAACTCGGTCGGTAATTAAGATGCCGACAAGGTCGGGTTTGGCTTCTAAAAGACCGAAGAAATGATCTCGCGCTCTTTGAGGCTGGTCGCTGTTGAGGTAGTGAACAAACGGGCGTTCAAGCAGTTCGGCGGCTTCATGGTTCAAAATTTGTGCAAATGTGCGCAGGATGTCAAGGTCGTTCGAGCCTTCTAAGTAGAGAATCCATCCTGTTTGCTCAGCCATGTAGTAGTCTTCATATCCAATATCTTTCAATGCTTTTAGGACTTGTTGCGATTTGTCGATGCGATGTGGTTTACCGACGAAAGCAATAACCATATCGCGTCCTGCTGCTTCGTTTAATACGACTTCCGAATGGCTTGCAGCAATGATTTGAGAACCTTGTTCGCTCGCCACATCGACAAGTAATTTGTAGATTTGACGTTGCCGTAAAATTTCCAAATGGGCATCTGGTTCATCGAGTAGCAAAACGGTTTTAGGATTTGCATAAAGGTAAACCAGTAACAATAGGGTTTGTTGTAGCCCACGACCAGATGAAGCGATTTCAAGTTCAGTACCATTTTCATCAAGGTAGCTCATTGTAATTTCCGAACGCTCGGCAATCAATTTGGGCGGTTGCAATTTCACACCGAAGAGCCGTCTAATTTGTTCGGTAATTTTGCGCCAGTTGTCCGTAACTTTTAACTCGCTTCCGTTTTTGAGAAAGCAGACTTGGTAGCATAGATTTCGCAACACTTGCGCAGTTTGCCCTTGTCCGATAAGAACGCCAATTTCACCCAACTGTTTAAGAAATTCTCTATCGGCTAAGCCTGACATTGGCGGCAGAAACGCAACGTTAAGCGCAGCTGCCTCGGGTGGAACTGGCATGCGCTGAATTTCTTTACCATTTTCACTTTCGCCTTCTGCCAAACGAAGTGGGCGGCAATAAAAAGATTCCGCATTGGCGTAATCAAACTCAAAGCCGCACGACCACGGTTTGCCCTCGGTTACACCGTCGACGGTAATTTCAATACGGATATTCTTTGTTTTTTGCTTGTCCGTGCCGCGCTCGCTGATGCTTCGCACATGCAAGTCCTTCCATAGCAAGTTTGCACTTGAAACCGGAACAGCAACGAGGTCGTTTCGATTGATAGCGACACCCGTTCTTTTCCCACTTGACGATTTGCCCTCACGCTTTTCATTCCACTTTTTCAGTCCAATATTCCACAATGCTAACGCCTGCAACGCCGTTGTCTTGCCTGAATTATTTGGACCAATCAAAACAACAGTTTTCCCTAACTCGAAACTCACATCACGGAGACGCTTGAAGTTTTTGATGCGAATGCTAGTTAGCATAGTGTTATGAGCGATTGATATTGCTGAAAAAGATAAGGCATTCGCAAAGAATTGCCCGAAAGGGATTTTTTATTACGTTGAAAATGTGTCAAAGATAACCATCAGGTTCATTTGAACGCGCTTGACACGGTTCCGAACTCTTAATTATTCCGCCAAATGGCATCAGGCATTCGCGTTGGTCGTTGGGATTGTCCTGCGTGTGGGCACAAGGGCAACATTGGATACGAAACGAGTTGCTCACAGTGTGGCTCGCCGCGCGGCAAGAATGTGAAATTTTATTTGCCCGACGAGAGCGAAGAAGTAACCGACGCACAACAACTTGCCCAAGCCCGCGCCGGCGTCGATTGGATTTGCGACTACTGCGGTGCCGATAACAAAGCCGCCGACACACATTGCCGCTCTTGTGGCAACGCTCGCACAGAAACCGACCTTAACCGCCAAACGCGCGAAATTCGCTTCGATGCGCCGCCACCCACTGCCCCAACACCTGCCGCTCAACCTAAATTCAACAAGGGCTATTATGTCTTCGGCGCGCTTGCACTTTTGTTAATCGTTCTTTTTCTCTTATTCCGCACCCGTGAAACAACCGTCATCGTTACAGCGCACGAGTGGATTCGGGAAATTCACACGGAAAAATTTGTTCCTGTTATCGAGGAAGATTGGTCACTGCCCGAAGGCGCGAAATTGCAACGCTCGTTTCGCGATATTCATCACTACGACCAAGTTCTCGTCGGTTACGAAACGAAGTATCGCACCGTTGAAAAGCCAGCAGGCACAAAGCGTGTCAAAGTCGGCGTGCGCGACCTTGGCAACGGTTATTTTGAAGACATCTACGAAACACAAACCGTTTACAAAAGCGTGCGTGAGCCCTACGAAGAACCTGTTTATAGAAGCGTGCCGGTTTATGCCACAAAATATCGGTATGAAATTTATCGTTGGAAGCCCGATAAGGTTTATCGCACCGCAGGACGCGACACTTCGCCCAAGTGGTCCGATGCTGTGCCACCCATAACCAAGACGCATCGCGAACTCGAACGGTTTGAAAAATATATCCTGCACTTCAAAGACGAGCGCGGCAACGAGTTCAGCGACGAATGCTCTTTTGAACTCTGGAAAAGCACGCTCGACGGCAACACCATCAAAGCCGAAAAAAATGCGTTCACCACACGCCTTAAACATGCTGATAAGTGAATCGCCCGTCGTATCTTTCACGCGAGTGTAACACATCATCATCGGACAATTATGGCAGTGAATTGGAAAGAACTTGTAACGACCTCGCATCTTGAAGCGGTGAGAGCAATTCAGCGCGAATTGCAGGCAGGCGATGTGGAAGAAGCCGAAGAGGGCTTGAACGAACTTGTCAATGCAATGTGTAGAGCCGAACGAAACGCGGTCGATAGCCAGTTAGTCCGATTGATGAAACACATCATCAAATGGGAATCGCAACCTGAGCGGCGTTCGGTCAGTTGGGCGGTCTCTATCGTCAATGCTCGATACGAAATTCGAAAGATACAGCGCTACGAGCCGAGTATTACCGACGATGTAATTCGAGCGTTGTGGGATGGAGCCTTCAAGCAAGCGCAAAAAGAAGCCGAAATCGAGATGCAGAAAAAATCAGCCATCGAGTCGCTTTCGTGGGACGAAGTCTTCAACGAAGATTATTTGCTATAAGAACTTGATGCAGTCAGAAATGATTCTTGCATTTTGAAGCAATTGTGCTGTGCAGAACCTGAATGCACAAGCATGCGCAGAAGAGTTTATCCTTGTTGAAACGGGCATCCATTGGAGAGTATGGCAGTCAATTGGAAGGAACTTGTAACGACCTCGCATCTTGAGACGGTAAGAGAAATTCAGCGCAAATTGCAGGCAGGCGATGTGGAAGAAGTCGAGGAAGGATTAGAGTGGCTACTGCGCTCTATGTCGAAGCAAGAGCGGCGCGCTATCCAAAGTCAACTCATTCGTTTGATGAAACACATCATCAAATGGAAATCGCAGCCTGAGCGGCGTTCGGTCAGTTGGGCGGTCTCTATCGCAAATGCGCGCTATGAAATTTCGGAAGTGCAAGAATATGAACCGAGCATTACCGACGATGTGATTCGAGCGTTGTGGGAGCGCGCCTTCAAGCAAGCGCAAAAAGAAGCCGAAATCGAGATGCAGAAAAAATCAGCCATCGAGTCGCTCTCGTGGGATGAAGTTTTTAACGAAGATTATTCACTATAAAACTTGGAGTATTGCAGTATGACCGACTACAACCCGATGATTTTGAAGGGCTATCTTTCGCCCAAGGGACACCTGCGCGACATTGCCGACTACGAGGCGCAAGGCGGTTATCAGATGCTTAAAAAAGCCTTCGCCATGAAGCCTGACGACATCGTCAATGAAGTCAAAAAGTCGGGCTTAAAAGGACGCGGCGGTGCTGGGTTTCCTACAGGACTCAAATGGAGTTTTCTTGCCAAGCCCGAAGGTAAACCGCGCTACTTGCTCGTCAATGGCGACGAATCCGAACCGGGCACGTTCAAAGACCGACAAATTTTCGAGCAAAATCCGCATCAACTTATCGAAGGCGCGATTATTTCCAGTTACGCATGTGGCATCAATGCATGCTACATCTACATTCGTGGCGAATACGCCAAGTGGATTGAAATGGTCGAGAAAGCCGTCGAAGAAGCCTACGCCAAAGGCTACCTCGGTGAAAACATTTTAGGGTCGGGATTCAACCTCAAACTCGTTGTGCATAAAGGTGCAGGCGCATACATCTGTGGCGAAGAAACCGGCTTGATTTCCTCGATTGAAGGTAAACGTGCTTATCCTCGCCTCAAACCGCCCTTTCCTGCGGTTGTCGGGGCATGGGGCTCTCCCACGATTATCAACAATGTGGAAACCATTTGCAACATTCCCATCATCATTGACATCGGCGCAGAAGCCTACTCGAAAATCGGCGCGCCCGACCATCCCGGTCCCATGCTCTTCGGCATTTCAGGGCATGTCAATAAGCCCGGCGTGTATGAACTCCCAAGCGGCACCTTGATTTTAGATTTGATTTACAAGTATGCAGGCGGCGTGCGTGGTGGCAAAAAAATTAAAGCCATTATTCCCGGCGGCGCGTCTATGCCAATTATTCGCGCTGAAGCGGCAGAAGGCATCGGCATGAACGCCGAAAGCCTCAAAAAAGCCGGCACGCTGATTGGCACAGCTGGCATCATCGTGATGGACGAAGACACTGACATTGTCGAAGTGATTGGACGGCTCGCGCATTTTTATCATCACGAATCGTGCGGACAATGCACGCCTTGCCGCGAAGGCACAGGTTGGGTCGAGAACATCTACGGCAAGTTCTTGCGCAACGAAGCCGAAAAGCGCGACATCGATTTGCTTCTTTCCATCTGCTCGCAAGTTGAAGGCAGAACCATCTGCGCACTTGCTGACGGCGCCATGTGGCCTGTGCGGCACAGCATCACGCGATTCCGTGAGGAATACGAAAAGCATTGCAAAGCACCTGACTCCTTACCACATGAATGGAAGTATGTCAATAAAGCCGCAAGCGGCGTCTGATTTTAACTAATTTCAAGGCAAGATGCAGAGAAAGTTTTTAGGCAACATTATTCGTGGCTCGCTTCTCGAAGGGCTTGAAATGAAACTTTCCCCCGATGTGCCGCTCGAGCATATCAAAGCCGGAAAGTTCCTTGTTGTTTCAGGTGAGCAGTATGATTTCTTTTCCATCATTACGGATTTGCGCCTTGCCGCCACAAACGAACAGATGCTCTCAAACCCGCCGAACTTCTCGAACGACTTACTTCGCGAGGTTATCAGCGGCACTGGCACTTATACCGTCGTCTCGCTTCGTCCGATGCTTATGCTCGAGCGCGCCACCGAACAGCGCACGCTTGAACCTGTTAAAACCATTCCCGCACACTTTGCACGTGTTGAAGAAGCCAATGACGACGATGTCGCACTCGTGTTCGGCAGCGAAACGCTCAATCGTGATTCAGACAAAAAGTATTTCAACATCGGCACGCCGCTCGACATGGAGCAAGCCGTTTGCTTAGACCTGAAAACATTTTCAGAGCGGAGCAGTGCCGTTTTTGGTCGGACAGGCACGGGCAAAACCTTCATCACGCGATTGCTTCTTGCAGGCTTTATTCATACGGACGCCGCCGTGAACCTCGTCTTCGATATGCACAACGAATACGGCACGAAAGGCACTTTCGAAGGCACAGGACAAACGTCCGTCAAAGGCTTGCAACCATTGTTTGCACATCGCGGCAAGGTGAAAGTCTATTCGCTCGATAAAGAAGGCTCTCAACGGCGCGGCGCACGATGCGACCACGAAGTCCGCATTAGCGTTGAGCAAATCGAACCCGAAGATATTTTGCTTTTGCAAGAAGAACTTCGGCTCAACCCCACTGCCGCTGAATACACTTACATCTTGAAAAATGCCTTTGGCAATGCTTGGCTGACCGAGTTCATGAACCTGATGGATAGCGGCGACCCAGCGGCGATTGAGGACTTTGCCAGCCGCCGCAACCTTCTCACTTCGTCAATGCAAGCCTTGTGGCGACGCTTAGAACGGCTTCGACAGACTTGCAGCTTTTTGGACTTCAACCCGCGCAAAGAAAAAATCGATGTCATTAATCATTTGATTACCGATTTGCTCAATGGCGTCAGCGTTGTTGTCGAGTTTGGCAAATACGACAACATGATGAGCTACTTGCTCGTTGCCAACATCATCACGCGCCGCGTCGAAGAAACCTACAAAGACCGAACCGACAACTACCTTCGCACACAGAACGAAGCCGATAAGCCGAAACAACTTGTCATCACCATTGAAGAGGCGCACAAGTTTCTCAATCCGCGTGCGGCGGCGCAAACGTCGTTTGGTAAAATCGCGCGCGAACTGCGCAAGTATTATGTCTCACTTTTGCTCGTGGACCAGCGTCCGTCGGGCATTGACGATGAAATTCTCTCGCAAATCGGCACGAAAATCGTCGCCGCGCTTTCTGACGAAAAAGATATTAACGCGGTTCTTTCAGGCGTTTCTAACGCCAGCGGTTTGCGGAGCATTTTGGCAAGTTTGGATACGAAACAGCAAGCACTCATTATGGGACACGGCGTTCCAATGCCCGTCGTGGTGAAAACGCGCAACTATGACCAAGCATTCTATGAAGCCATGGGTGCTCTTGAAGGCGAGAAAAAACGCGAGAAAGTTCGCGCTGACCTTGACAAAGCATTTTGAATAAACTAACCACCATGTCCTTCTTCTCGAGATTTCTCATTACTTGGCTCGTTGATGCAGTTGCCGTCTATTGCGCCGCCACCTTCATCGATGGGATTACGATTAAAGGCTTAGGCACAACGCTTCTTGCCGCCCTTGTTATTGGCTTGCTCAACGCGATTGTGAAGCCTGTTTTCATTATCTTTTCAATTCCGCTGATTGCCTTGACATTTGGATTGTTCTTGCTTGTCATCAACGCCGTGATTCTCGTCGTTGCGGCTTACTTTGTGCCCGAGTTTCGTGTGGAAAGTTTCGGCGCGGCTGTCTTAGGCTCAATCGTCATTACGGTTGTCTCGTGGATTTTGGGCATGGTGCTCCAACCGAAAAATTAAAAGGCGGACTTTTCATCCGCCTTCTTTTTGCCTACCTCTTCTTGCTTACTTGATGAGCAACATTTTCTTCGTCTCTGAAAACGCGCTCGTTTCCAAGCGATAGAGATAGACCCCACTGGCTAAATTCGTGGCATTAAACGAAACCGTGTGTGTTCCTCTCGATGTGCGTCCGTTCAAGAGCGTTTGCACTTCGCGACCGCTTGCATCGTAGACTTTTAATCGCACAACATCATCTTGCGGCAACGTGAATTGAATTGTTGTAGACGGATTAAATGGGTTCGGGAAGTTTTGCGCAAGTTCAAATCCCGCAGGACGGTTTTGCGTGGGTGCCGTGCTTGTGGCTGAAACGACGACGGTTTTGTTTGGTGCAAAGTTCCATGCGTCGCCTGCGCTGTTGCCGTTGAAATTGACACTGTTGCCGTTAGCATAAAGAATGGCGTTTCCTGCGGTGTTTGGCGCTGTGAACGTGAAGTCGAATGTAACGGCGTTATTTGCAGGGGCTTTTGGCGTGCTGTGCGTGAGCTCATTTCCGACTTTTCGCAGTCCGCTTCCTTGCACCACATCGAGCGTTCCAGATGAGGTGGCGATGTTTGTTCCGCCGCGCACCAACGGTCCGCCTGTGATGGTTACGGTGTAGGTATTGGTTGAGCCGATTAAGACCGTATCAGGTCCTGTGATGGTTACGCTCACAGCAGAAGAGGCGGCACCATGACAAATGCACCCGTCGCCGTTGAGTTGTGTTGCGCCTGTTCGTCCGCCCGAATTGCCTTGCACATAGAGCGCGTAGCCCAATGTCAAGACCGAACTGAGTAAGAATGTCAGCAGTGTTTTAGTGTGTGTTTTCATAGTCAAGCGTTAGTTGTGTGATTAGCCTTTTAATGCTATTTGTTTTATTGCACATTACCAAATGTTCCCAAGTGCGCGACGTGCTTGTCGGAAATTTCGCCACGAACTTCGAGCAGGTAGTTCATCTCAAAAGGTTTCCTGCGCGTTGGAATGGCGTCGCATCGTAGCGCGTGCGGAATGTAGGGCAGTGCTTCTTGTAGCGACTTGCAGATGATGACGCTCTTTTCGTTTTCTTGCGAAAGGTTCAAGCGCGATGTGGCTGAGGCGATGATGTAAAACTGTGTTTTATTTTCTTTTATGTCGTTGATGGCGCGCTTCAACACATGCAGTCCGTATCGTTCAGCGGCGCGTTCAGAGGCAATGACGAGTTGCGTGCTCTTGCCTGATTCGGCAAGCCATTTTGCGCTACCCGCCGTGTCGTAAGTTTCAACAGGCTTTAAGTGCTTGTGGCGTTGAAAAAGTTTTTGGCACTGTGCGAGGGCTTGCCAATGCGAGTGAACTTCGGTTGCTGTTTTTATTGAACTCCCTTGCACGCCAAGCAAGCAGTGTAGAATTGGAATCGTTGATTCGGCTAAAATTTTGATGCGTTTTTGAAATCGCCATAAAAGTTCTGCATTTTCCTTCACCATGCCTGCAATCGCGTTGGCAATTGGAATGACGGCGCAATCGACTTGTTTGTTGAGGACGGCTTCGAAGACGCGCTCGAATGTTGGAAACGGAATTGGCTTGCCGATTTTTTCAGCGGCAATTTCTGAATATGCACCGAACTCGCCTTGAAAGCCTACGCGCAACGGCTTTTTTTGCATGATAATTTTTTCAGAACAGAATTGATAATGATTACGCTCGGCATAGACCCCGGCACGCTCTTTACAGGCTTCGGCTTGGTTGAAAAAAAGGGCAACACATGTCGCGCCGTGCATTACGGCGTGATTTCAACCCGTGCCAAAGATGAGATGCCAAAACGCTTAAAGCAAATTTATGACGAGTTAGCGCGTGTTATCGAGCAGTATCGTCCCACGAAGGTTTCGCTCGAGACGGCGTTTTGTGGAAAGAATGTGCAGTCGGCATTGAAGTTAGGACAAGTGCGCGGCGTGGTGATGGTTTTATCGATGAACTACGGACTTGCAATTTCGGAATATGCGCCGCGTGAAGTTAAGAAAGCCATTACAGGCAACGGCAATTCGGCAAAAGCACAAGTTGAATTTATGGTGAAGAGTTTGCTCGCGCTTCAAGGTGCAAAAGCCCGCGCCGACGCTTTCGATGCGCTTGCCATCGCACTTTGCGACGCGCTTTTCTCAATACCATTCCAAGAGGCTATAACTTCTCGCGCTTCAACCAAAGTCAAAACTTGGAAAGAATTCACTCAAATTCATGCTCACCGCATTGTTTCTTCTCACATTTCACCGTTCTCAAAAGAGAGCACGGATTAGATGGATTAGACAGGTCGCCACTGATTCGTCTCAATTATCTGTGCAAACCCGCTTCAATAAGCCGCCATTATGCAGTCAAAGCAAAGGCGCAGAATCCACAATGAATCTCAGCGAGGGCGGAGCAAATGCGTATATTTCGCGAATGAATTTTCAGCAGTAGTGAAATGAAATCACCTATCGTAAAAATTATCATTGGCGTGGTAGTCGCCTTGATGTTAATTGCATTAGGCGGCGCGTTTGCCGTCAATCATCTCGTCAAGCGAAGCATTCCCGATTACCAAGCAACTAAGCGACTTGAAGGACTTTCCGCCCCTGTTCAAATTTTTTACGACGAGTTCAAAGCCGCGCACATCGTTGCTGAAACCAAGCGCGACCTCTTTTTCGCACAAGGCTACGCACACGCACGCGAGCGGCTCTGGCAAATGGAACTTCAACGCCGCGCCGCAACTGGACGGCTTGCCGAAATTTTAGGCGAAGGCGCAATCGGATTTGATAAACTCTTTCGCACTGTCGGCATTAACCGCTTGGCAAAAGCCCTTTGGGCGTGGGACGGACTTTCAGAAAACTCACGCATCGCACTCTCTGCTTATAGCGACGGCGTTAATGCCTTTCTCGACGAAGTGCGTCGCAAGGAATCAAGCCTGCCGATTGAATTCGATATACTCGGCTACGAGCCCGAAGCATGGACGCCCGAAGATTGCCTTGCCATCGTGCGCCTCATGGGCTGGGAACTCAACATCGCTTGGCATATCGATATTGCCCTTGCCGAAATCGAGCATAAACTCGGTAAAGCCAAAGCGATGGAACTTTACCCCGACTATCCCAAAAACAAGCCGATTATCGTTGCCGCTGAAACAAATCCGCAAGCCGTGCAATCGCTCGTTGCCTTTCGCGAGTGTGATTCAGAGTTTCGCGCCATGTTCGGTGCGCTGGGTTCGCACATCGGTAGCAATGCGTGGGCAGTAACGCGCACGAAATCCGCAACCGGCAACGCCATTCTTGCCAACGACCCCCACTTGGGCTTCATGACGCCTTCTCGATGGTATGAAGTTCAACTTGTTTGCAAATCGGAAAATCTTAATGCGTCAGGCTGTTCGCTTCCCGGAACGCCTGCACTCGTCTTAGGCAAAACCGATAAACTCGCGTGGGGCTTAACCAACGTGATGGCAGACGATTGCGACTTCTTCCTTACAAGCGACACCACCTTCACCGAAATTGTGGAAGAAATCAAAGTCAAAAATGGTGAGCCGATACCGCTTCTCGTCAGGCTTTACAGCAAAAACGGCGTTTCAGGCGTGGTGATTTCGGAAGATGTTCGGCGCAGTTTTCAAGGTCTGAAGACGACGGCAATTCCTTCGCTTGCACGAGAAAAAAAAGTCGTCGTGATGCAATGGACAGGCTTCGAGAAATCAGATGAACTCAAAGCCATGCACGATATTCTCTTGGCAAAGAATTGGGACGATTTTCGCGCCGCGCTCAAACATTTCGCCGTGCCGGGTCAGAACTTCCTTTATGCCGACACAGCAGGCAACATCGGCTATCAACCTGCGGTCAAAATTCCGATTCGCCTCGATAAGCAAGGCTTTTCGCTCCGCAATGCCGACGATTCGCTTCAAGCGTGGCGCGGCTTTATTCCGTTTGATTCCTTACCGCGCTTATTCAATCCGCCAAATGATTTCATCGTCAATGCTAATAACAAACTCGTCGGCGATGATTATCCATACTACCTCTCTGCGTTGTGGGAGCCACCCTCGCGTGCCGAGCGCATTACAGAGTTAATTCAAGCCAAAGAAACGTTGAGCGTCAAAGAAATGGAAGCCATGCAGTTCGATGTCGTCTCGCCAATGGCACGCGACCTGATGCCCTATTTGATGAACGCGATTGCAAACGATACGACCGCCGCTCATCAACGCGCCATTCAGTATCTCAAAAATTGGCAATATGATTTCTCCGAAAAAGAAATTGCGCCGACCATTTTCGCGCAGTTCCTCAAACAACTTTTGCGAAACACCTTTCACGATGAACTCGGCGACGACGCCTATCAAAACTACCTTGCGCTCATTAACTCGCCGACGCGCACCATTCAACGCTTGCTTGCCGATTCCTCCATCAATCTCGTTCAGCGCGATTCCATCATGGTTGAAGAAGTGATGTTCAGCGATTGGTTCGACGACACTCGCACCAGCGACAGACGAGAAACGCGCGACGACATCATTCGCAAAAGTTTTCGCGAAGCCGTTGAAATTTTAACAGAAAAACTCAGCCCCGACGATGCGAATTGGCAATGGGGAAAAGCACACACGCTCACGGTTCGGCATCTTTTCGGTCAGAAGTCCAATGACGGCATTGCGAAATTTTTCAACTTCGAGACCATTCCCTCAATCGGCACTGCCACAACCATCAACAACGGCGAATACTACTTCCGACAATCCGACCCCGACGGCAGAGCCCTTGTGAACTTGGAGCACAAAGTCGGTCCGAGTTCACGCCGTGTAATTGATTTAAGCAATCCGAATATGTTCCGTTCTGTTTTGCCCGGCGGCAACAGCGGCGAGCCTGCCAGCCCGCATTACAGCGACCAACTTCCTTTGTGGCGAAAAGGCGAATTGCGCGATTTTGTAACCAATCCCGAACTGTTCCAATCGCAAAAATTTATGAAGACGGAACTTCTGCCGAAGTGAGCGGTGGTGTCGGATTGGCGTGGGCTTTTCCGTATTGGCGGAGCGAGGCGATGATTTTCTCCTGTTGCGACGGCGTGAAATCGTTTTTGTAGTAGCGAAGGAAAAGTTGAACGCGGCGTTCGGTTTCGTCAAGGTCAGGCGGAAGCGACGCCAGCACAAGTTTGCGAGCGGCTTCGCATGCGCTGAGTCCCATCTTGAAGCGTTCTTCGGGCGTGCGCGCCATCAGCATTTGGCGGTATCGCGCTTGCATTTCGGGTGAAGTATCGCTTTTCATCGCAGTTGGTTGAGTAGATAAGTTAAGCCGAGCGCGTCAGCAAGCGTTTGCAGGAGCGTAGCATCGTAATCGGTTTGAAGCAAGTTTTGAATATCTCGTTTCTGTTGTCCTGAATCCGTTTCTTTGAGCCACAAGAGTTTGGCGATAATCAAATCCTCTTTACAAATCACATCAACCTCGAAGCCGTCGATGTTCATTTTCTTGCGACGTGAAAATGCGCCAAGCGAATAGGCATCTGTTTTTTTGATGATGCAATCAATTTTGGTAACGCTGGCTTGATGAATCAAGTTAAACATTCCCATTGTGCGAAGCGCAAGGTTAATTTCTTCTTGTGAAATGTAGTAGTCAGGTTCAAAGAGCGTGAGAAGCAGAGATACATCGGTTGTGCTCAATTCAAGAACGATGTCAAGGTCGCGTGTCATTCGTGGTTCGGCGTAAAGGTTCATCGCCATTGACCCCGTGAGCATATACGAAATGCCTCGTGAGTTTAATCGATGAGCGACATCGCGCAAGATGGAAAGTTCTGTGTTCACATCGCATTATCCTTTCCCGAATAAACCTTTGACAGTTGCCGAGCGGCGACGCGCCACAGGCAGTTGAACGCCATCGTCCAAACGAATGCAATAGGTGCCATTGAACCAAGGCACAAGTTCGCGAACGGCATCGAGTCGAACAAGATGAGCGCGATGAATTCGAACAAATTCTTTCGGACTTAATCGCACCTCAAGTTCATTGAGCGTGAAGTCGGTTCGGAATTTGCCGTCGGCGAGATAGACATAAACGAGTTTATCTTCGGCTTCAATGCGTTTGATTTCGTTCAAACCGACGACGCGCAGGCGTTGCCCGATATGCACCGTGAGCCGAGAGAGCGGTTCAGCCATGCGCGATTCTCGAAGCGATTCAATTTTTTCGTGATGTTGTTCGCGTGCGTGAAGGTCGTTCAAGTAATCGAGCGTGCGCGTGAGGCGTTCAAGTTTGACCGGCTTGGTGAGATAGTCGAGCGCGTGAACTTCAAAGGCTTTGAGGGCATAGTCGTCGTAGGCAGTAACGAAAACGATGTAGGGGCGCGGCGCGGCGAGCAGGTCTAAAACTTCAAAGCCCGTTAGTCCCGGCATTTGAATATCCAAAAACACGAGGTCGGGCTTGAGTTCATAAATCATCGGCACGGCTTGTTTGCCGCTTTCGGCTTCGCCAACGATTTCGACATCGGCTTCTGCTTTTGCTAAAAGCGCGCGAAACCGCTCACGCGCCAATTGTTCATCATCGACCAAAATACATCGTAACATTTCTTGTTGGATTTATGAACGAAACATGAAATAAACCGCGCCAAGCAAACAAAGCCCTGCCCAGACATAGTCCCACTTGAATGGCTCTTTCATATACACCATCGCAAATAGCACAAACACCGAAAGCGTAATGACTTCTTGCAAAATTTTCAGTTGCGAGAGCGACATGGCTTGATAACCAATGCGATTGGCAGGCACTTGCAAAAGGTATTCAAACAAGGCGATGCTCCAACTGACCACCGCCGCGACATACCACGCACGTGATTGTAGGTTTTTCAAATGCCCATACCATGCAAAGGTCATGAACACATTCGACGCAGTGAGCAGTAGAACCGTTTTGAGCCAAATTGGCAGTTGAAACATAGGTTGTAAAGCGCGATTTAAGTTATTTTTTGAAAATTTAATGCACTTGAAAAATGGCAAAAGTAAAAAATCCTTTCGGCGAAACAGAAGAACACTCGTTCAAAAATGAAATTGCGCGCTACGCCGCCGCGCCACAAAAATTAGACTTCGCACTCGAGAAACTTTCCGGCGCGAAACTACGCTGGAAGCCGAATCCAAAAAAATGGTCGATTCGCGAAACCCTGTTGCACTTAGCCGATTCGGAAGTGATTGCAGTCGCACGAATGAACCTCATCATTGCCTCGGGCGCAACGCCGCCAACGCTCGTTGCCTATGACCAAGATTTGCTTGCAGAACGCGCACAATACAACTCGCAAGATGAACTCTTAGCACTCTCGCTCTTCAAAGCCTTACGCAAACATCAAACGGCCATTCTCAAAAGTTTGCCAAATGAAATGTTTGAGAAATTCGGCATGCACGAAGAGCGCGGCAAACTCACGCTTGCAGAAATGGTAAGTTACTACGCCGACCACGCCGAAACGCATCTCAAACATATCGAGCGCATTAAAGAAGAACTCGCCCAGATGGAGCGATAATCTTCATCATTCAGATTTGACTGCAATGCGCACGGATAAACTCGTTTATCTCTTGCTTCAGCTTGCCCCGCAAGGCTTCTTTTCGCTCATAGGCAGAAATCCCGACGATGCCTTACGCTACGAGTTCAACTCTATTGAGCTTAAAGAAGTTGCCTTCCGCATTGATGGCATCTTTATTCCGAAGACGGACGATATTACATATTTCGTCGAGGCGCAATTCCAAACCGACGAACAGTTCTACGCCCGACTCTTTGCCGAAATTTTTCTTTACCTCAAACAATATCCGACCAACAAGTGGCAAGCCGTCGTGATTTATCCTTCGCGAAGTGTCGAGCAAAAGCAGATTGCGCCTTACGCCGACTTGCTTGAACTCAATCGGTTCAAGCGCGTATATTTGGACGAGTTGCCCGAAGCAGAAGCGACAGAGGTTCAACTGTTCAAGCTACTGATTGCGTCAGAGAAAACTGCAGGTGAACAGGCACGCAAGATGGCACAAAAAGCAAGTGTGATTGAGTTAGATTTGATTGAGCAGATTCTTACATACAAATTCAGAACTTTAACACGAGAGGACATAAAGAAGATGTTGCAGATTCAAGAAGAACTACTCAAAGATACCGCCTTTTACAAAGAAGCCTTTGAAGAAGGAAAGCAGGAAGGCGAAGCACAAGGCATGTTGAAAGGTGAAGCGCAAGGCATGCTGAAGGGCAAGCAAGAAGGCGAGCGTATTGGGAAACTGTCTACTGTTCCGCTTTTGAGAGAGTTAGGGTTAAGCGATGAGCAGATTGCCGAGAAACTTCAACTAACACTTGCCCAAGTTCAAAGTGTGCCGAAACAGTGAAGGATTGCAAGTGCGTTCTAACCACAACTCGATTCAAACACAAGACACTATGCACCTTTCAGAAAGTTTTTTGAGTGCGATTCTTTCGCTACGCGCAAACCTGATGCGCTCGTTGCTCACCATGCTGGGCATTATCATCGGCGTTGGCGCGGTGATTACAACCGTTGCGCTTGGCGAAGGCGCGCAAGTCAGCGTGAAAGAGAACTTGCAGAAACTCGGCTCAAATTTGCTCTTCGTGCGACCGGGCAGTCAGATGTCGGGCGGCATTGTCATTAGCACAGGCAGTAGCATTACGCTTACCGAAGAAGATGCAATCGCGATTAAACAAAAAGCAAAGTTCATCGAAAGCCTCTCGCCTGAATCGCGACGTGGCGTGCAAGCCAAGTTTGGCAATAAGAATTGGAATACCACCGTCGTTGGCGTTTATCCTGAATATGAATTCGTCCGCAATGCCACATTGAGCGCGGGACGCTATTTCACTGACGCCGATAACAAAGCCATGAACGCCGTCTGTGTTATTGGTCCGACCGTCGCGCAAAATCTCTTCGAGCGTGGCACAAACCCAATCGGGCAAACCATTCGCATCAATAATATCGGCTTTCAAGTTGTGGGCGTGTTGGAAGAAAAAGGCTCTTCGGGCTGGCAAAATCCAGACGACCAGATTCTCGCGCCGCTTAACACGGTGCAGAAACGGCTCACGGGCGCATCGTGGATTTCAGGCATGACGATTAAAGTCGCTTCCGAAGACAAGATGAACGACGCACTCGTCGAAGTCGAACAGATTTTGCGCAAACAGCATCGCCTCCGAAACGAACAAGACAACGACTTCACCATTCGCAACCAAAGCGACCTTGTCTCTGCCTTTTCCGAAACTTCAAAAATTCTTGCCTTCTTGCTTACCTCAGTGGCGATTGTCTCGCTGATTGTCGGCGGCATCGGCATTATGAACATTATGCTGGTAACTGTAACCGAACGCACGCGCGAAATTGGCATTCGCAAAGCCATCGGCGCAAAGAAGCGCGATATTCTCCTGCAATTCTTGATTGAATCGACCGTGCTGGCGTTGCTTGGTGGCGTGATTGGCATTTTGCTCGGCATCGGCGTCTCTGAATTTTTGGGACGTGTTTCTTCATTCCGAACCGTCATCTCACTCAAACCCATTTTCGTGAGTTTTCTTTTTAGTGGACTTGTTGGAATTTTCTTCGGACTCTATCCCGCACAAAAAGCCGCCTCATCAAACACCATCGAAGCCTTGCGCTACGAATGAAGAGCAAGACACAACTTCCGATGCTCGCCGACGTGTTGTTTTACTTAGCAAAAACTGCCTGACGCTCGGCATCGGTGAGCACTTTCCAAGTGCCTTGCGCTAAATCGCCCAAATGAAAATCTCCGATTTGCACGCGCACCAAGCGAAGCGTCGGAAATCCAATTGCCGCCGTCATGCGTCGCACTTGTCGATTTTTGCCTTCGGTTAAAACCAATTCAATCCAACTTGTCGGAACGCTTTTGCGAAAGCGAATTGGCGGGGTGCGTTCAGGCAAATTATGCGGCTCAATCAAACGCGCTTTGCACGGCTTTGTTTTGTAGCCTTGAATCATCACGCCTTGCTCAAGCCTTGCTAAATCAAGCCCAGATGGCACACGCTCAACTTGCGCCCAATATACACGTCGATGTTCATGTTCAGGAAGCAAAAGTCGAACATTCAAAGATTTTTCGTCCGAAAGAAGCAACAACCCTTCGCTATCGGCATCGAGCCGACCAAGCGGATAAACTGATTTCGGAAATCCAAATTCGGCAAGCGTGCGATTCGGCGAGCCGTCGGGGGTGAATTGCGAAAGCACACCGTAAGGCTTGTGAAATGCGAGGAGCATTGTTACTTCCAGCCGATTTTTCCGTCACCAAACTTATACCGATTCGGAATCGTAACAGGCAATTTTCCTGACGGCTCTATTTCGCCTTTAAGCAGTTTAGCAACGGCGGTTTCACTGGCTGTGCCTGCTGAATACGCGCAGATATACGCATCTGGTTCGCTGTATCCCATAATCAGATACGGCGTGCCGAACGAAACAAGCACAAGCAGAATGCCTTTCTTGTTCAATCGGTCGATGAGTTTTTTGAGGAATTTATCCTGCTCTTTATCTAAGCCGAATTTACCTTGCCACGCGCGCGTATCGGCGTAGCTGGAAACCACCACCACATCGGCGCGCTCGGCTGAAAAGAGTGCCATGTCGTAATTCATTTTGTTGCTTTGTGCGCCAAGTTGGTAGCGAAGCGTGTTGCTGAATCGCTTTTGCAATTCTTCGTGAAAAATTTTTCCAACTTCGCACGACGCCGAATTTTGAAGCGAGATATTGACGATTTTGCCTTGATACTCACCGAGCGGCAAAAGCCCGTTCTTGTTGGAAAGAAGCGTGATAGATTTATCGGCAATTTCCTGTGCAACGGCTTTATGTGCTTTAATACCAACGATAGCAGAAATAGAATCCAAAGACGTGAATCGGTTCCGATGAAGTCCGAACCACTCTTTAAGCACGAGCAATTTTCGGACGGATTCGTTCAGACGTGCTTCGGGGATTGTGCCGTTGCGTACTGCATCGAGCAACGCACTGTAAGCAATGTCGGAATCAGGTGAAAGAAGAATCACGTCGTTGCCTGCGAGAAAGGCTTTGACGGCGGCTTCGCCTGCGGGAAAATTTTTCTTCACGCCACGCATACCCATGCCGTCGGTTACGGTTAAGCCTTTGAAACCCAGTTCCGACTTCAAGATGTCGGTCGTAATAGCAGGCGAAAGCGAAGCCGGCAAAATGTATGAATTGTTGTTGAGTTTCGGCAATGCCAAATGTCCGACCATCACGCTCATCACGCCGCCGTCGACGGCATATTTGAACGGTTTGAGTTCAAGGTTTTGAAGGCGCGTTTTCTCGAAGTTCAGAACGGGTAAATCTTTATGGCTGTCAATATCGGTGTCTCCGTGTCCGGGGAAATGTTTGGCGGTAGCAATCATGCCGGCTTTTTGCGTGCCGTTGATGAAGGCAGACGCCATTGTCGCCGTCAAAGAAACATCTTCGCTGAACGCGCGCGTGTTGATGATAGGATTGTAAGGATTGTTGTTGAGGTCGACCGTTGGCGCATAGTTTTGATGGATGCCGAGCGCACGGGCTTCTTTGGCAGTAATTTCGCCGACCTTAAAAGCATAGTCGGGATTGCGCGTCGCGGCGATTGCCATTGCACACGGAAACTCGGTTGTGCGGTCGATGCGCATTGAAACGCCCCACTCCATATCCGCAGAAATGAGTAAGGGGAATTTCGCCAACCGTTGGTAGCGATTGGCAAGCATGGCGGCTTCATAGACATCGCCGCGCGAAAACATCACACCACCTACTTTGCCTTGCCGAATGAGTTCAGAATTTTTGACGAACACATCTTCATCATCGCTCTTGTAGCGCGTGTAACTTTGCACGCAAAACACTTGCCCGACTTTTTCTTCAAGCGTCATCGCCGAGAGAACCGAATCTGCCCACTGCCAACGTTGTGCGAAAATTTCAGGCGTTAGTGGCGGCTTTGAAAACGCATCGGCAATCGGTTGCGCTAAGAGCAAAGAACTAAACGCAACGCCCGAAAAAAAGGCGAGAAGTAAAGTGAAAACGTGTCGCATCGCTGTTGTTGAAGTTCAAATCAAGATAATAAATTTGCGTTGCCAATTCCGTCAAATAGCATTCGGGCTGTATATTGCATTTGACACTTTGCAGTGCCAATCTTCATTTCAATTAAAACCAACCTGCTCCGAACGATGCGCGCACTCTTGCTTCTCTTCTGCTCGATAACTCTTGCCACGTGCAATCCAACCAAATCCACACAAGACTTTGCGGACTTTGAAGAAGGGCGACTTGCCTCGCTGACGACAAAAGTATCGGATTTACAAGAGACTTCAACACCGCTTGAAATCATCTCGGCAACGCCACAAGGCGAAATCGATTCGCCCGACCAAGCACAAAGCATCGCGATTATGTTCAATCAACCGATGATTGCCCTCACCGATGAATCGCAAACGGCTGTTCAGAAATCTCTGCTTCAAATCAAACCCGAAGTGAAAGGCTCAGCAAGATGGATTGGCTCACGCGCGCTCATCTTCACGCCAAGCGATTCGCTTCCATTTGCAACCACTTTCACCGTTACCGTTCCGAAAACCATTCAATCGCGTTCGGGAAAATCGCTGAGCCACGATTACACCTTTACCTTTTCAACGCCAAGCGTCAAACTCGTTGAGCATTATCCTTACGGCACCTATCAACAACTCGGCTTGAACGACACGCTCGTCTTGAAATTCAATCAAAAAGTCGACCTCAACATCGCAAGCCGAATCAAAATCACGGATTCAAAAGGCAACAACATCAAATTTTCACTCTCGCAAAAAAGTGCTGACGACCTCAGAAAGCTCATTGACTTTTACCGAAAGACCGACCGCTACACGCCTGCTTATTGGTTCGAGCAAAGCAAAAACGCCGATAAGATTCTCTTTCTCACGCTTCCAATGACCGCAGGCGAAACTTACAAACTCACATTTGACGAGGGAAAAGCATCGTTTGACTTTGCACCCTTCAAGCCGTTTAACATCGAAAGCGCAACGGCGTTTGACCTTAAACCAACCGAAGGAATTAGCCTCGCATTTTCAAACCCAGTTTCAATGAAAGATTTGAAGGCGAACATTAGCTTCTCTCCGAAAATAGACTTCGGCACTGACGATGCAGAGTCGTCATACTACACGCAATCGCCTGCGCTTTATCCGCCGTTCAAAGCCGCCACGACCTACACGGCAACGATTTCAAAAAATCTTACCGACCGCTTCGGCAACAAACTTGGCAGAGATGTTGAACTGAAAATCAAAGTCGGCGATTACGCGCCGCGCGTCGTTATTCCGACTGGCGTTGGACTTGTGGAAAACGAGTTTAGCGATACGAGTTTTTATCCGAGCCTTGCGGTTCGTGGTATGAATGTGCCTTCGACCGAACTCAAATATGCCGCGCTCTCACCCGAAGACGTAATGAACTTAAAGACCGATTACTACGGTAGCAACTTCAATGTGCCTGCCTCAAAACTCAAATTCACGACGATTGAGTTTGAGAACAAGAAAAACGAAAGTTCTGTGCGCAAGTTCGATTTGCGTCAAGTCTTCGGCGGAGAAAATTCAGGCATTGCGTATTTGGAAGTGCAGTCGCCCTCGCTCTACGAAAAAGGCAAGTTTGAGAAACTCTCGACGCTGGTTCAAGTGTCATCGCTTGGCGTATCGGCAAAGTGGTCGAAGGAAAATTCGTTGGTGATGGTTACGCGTCTCAAAGACGGCGCGCCTGTGGCAAATGCAACGGTGCGCGTTTATCAAGGCGGAAAACTCATCTGGTCAGGCAATACTGCGCAAAACGGCGTGGCTGAAATTGCAAAGAGCATGGACTTGAATGGCGCACCGATTTACGCCTTTGCCTTCTTCGAAAATCAACTTGCCTACACCACATCAGGTTGGGATTATGGCATTGAGCCGTATCGATTCGGATTTTACGACATCGGCGGCGAAATGGATTACAGCCCGAAAACGACGGTCGGGCGTGTGTTCACAGAGCGAGGCATTTATCGTGCAGGCGAAACGATATTTTTCAAAGGCATTCTTCGCGAGTTGAAACAAGGCAAATGGAAATTGCCCACACGCAAGCAGGTTTATGTGGAAGTGCGCAATAGCAAAAGCGAAACGATTTACAGCAAATTTCTCAACCTTTCCAGTGAATTCGGTTCGTTTAGCGATTCGCTCACCACAAAGCCCAACGCGCCGCTCGGCTACTACATCATTCAAGTGAAAGGCTCAAACAGTGAAAGCGATTACAACATCTTTGCAACAGACGACTTCCGCGTTGAAGCCTATCGCCCCGCGACGTTTGAAACGAAAATTTCTTCATCACAAAGTTCATTTGTTCGAGGCGATTTGTTCGTCGCCACGATTGAAGGACGATACCTCTTCGGCGCACCGATGATTGGCGACAACACGACTTGGACGCTCACGCGAAGCACGCTCGAGAATTTCTCCTTTCCCGACTACGAGGGCTACTTCTGGCAACCGCTTTCATGGCACAATCGAAGTGAAGACCAATCGAGTTCGCTTTTGGCGTCAGGTTCAGGCACGCTCGATAAACTCGGTCAATTTTCGCTCTCTCAAAAGTTAGAGTTCAACATTGCCTCGCCCTCGTTGCTCACGCTTGAAGCCGAAGTCATCTCGCCTTCGCGTCAGGCGATTGCGGAGCGTCAGAGTTTCAAGTTTCACCCTGCGTCGTTTTACATCGGCTTAAAACCGAAAACAACTTTCACGAAAGAAAATTCAGAACTGCCCGTAGAAGTGGTCGCTGTGAGTGTTGATGGCAAACAGGCGTCGCAGAAAGTCGCGGTGGAAGTGGTGCATCGTCAATGGGTAAGTGTGAAACGTGCGGGCGTAGGCGGCAGATACGAATGGCAGTCGGAGCAAGTCGATAGCACGATTTTCAAAACCGAAGTCTCTACAAAAGAGTCAGGCACTGTGAGTTTCAACGCTCCCATCAAAGGCGCGGGACTTTATTTCATCAAAGCAACAGCGAAAGATTCCAAAGGCAATACGGCGCGAAGCGAAGCCTACACCTACGCCTACGGCAGTGGCTACTCAGCTTGGGAACGCTCCGACGACGACCGCCTCATACTCACACCCAACAAGAAAACTTACAAGCCAAACGAAACCGCCACAATTCTGGTTCAATCGCCTTACGAAACCGCCACCGCATTGCTCACCATTGAGCGCGAAGGCATTTTAGAGCATAAAGTCTTTGAACTCAAAGGCACAGCCCCTGCGATTGAAATTCCCATCAAGGAAGAGTATTTGCCGAACATTTACGTTTCTGTAATGCTCACCAAAGGCAGAACCTCACTGCCGAAAACAGGCGAGAGCGATTTAGGCAAGCCGTCGTTCAAAATCGGCTATGCCAAACTTTCCATTGAAGCAACAGGGCGCAGGTTGCAAGTTCGCATAACGCCGAACAAAAAAGAGTTTCGCGCAGGTGAAACGCTCGAGGCAGAACTTGAAGTAACCGATGCGAAAGGCAAAGGCGTGAGAAGTGAAGTTGCGCTTGCCGCAGTCGATGCCGGCGTCTTGAACCTTATCGGCTACACCCTTCCTGATGCGTTTGAGACCTTTTATCGCGAGCGCGGCTTAGGCGTGAAAACTTCGCAAAGTCTCTTGCACCTTGTCGAGCAACGCAACTACGGCGAAAAGGGCGAAGCGCGTGGCGGCGATAAAGGCGGCGAAGGCACCGGTGGCTATGCGTTCCGACAGAACATGATTACCACGCCGTATTGGAATCCGTCGATGATTACAGACGCAAATGGCAAAGCGAAAATCACTTTCA
This sequence comes from Chloroherpetonaceae bacterium, assembly GCA_046292465.1. GTDB lineage: Bacteria > Bacteroidota > Chlorobiia > Chlorobiales > Thermochlorobacteraceae > JANWWM01. Next base: position 53,982 of record JBKBRB010000012.1, on the reverse strand, counting down.
AACTGCCTGATAACCTCACAACTTTCCGCTTGATGGCGTCGGCAAGCACCGTCGAAGCCTTTGGAAAAGCGCAAGCCGATGTTCTCGTCAATCAACCGCTCACCATGATTGCGGCTCTGCCACGATTTGCGCGCATTGGCGATAAGTTCGAAGCCGGCGTAACCGTAAGCAATTACACGAATCAAAAAACGAGCGTCAAAGTGAGCGTATCGGCAAGTGGAATTAAATCCGTCGGCGATTTAACGAAAAGCGTTTCGCTTAATGCCAACGAGTCCAAAGAAGTTCGATTCAAGTTCGAAGCCGAAGCGGAAGGCAAAGCCGAGTTTGCATTTGCGGCTGAAAGCGATGCAGGCAATCGCGATGCCTTGAAAACCACGATTCAAATTCAAACGCCTTACGTCAAAGAAGTGCTTGCGCTTGTTGGCTCAACGGAGTTGAGCGTTTCCGAGACGGTGCGCATTCCAAAAAATTCTTATCCAAATTTGGGCGATGTAACGGCGCAAGCGTCAGCAACAGCACTCGTGGGCTTACGCGAAGCGGCGCGCTATGTGTTTGAGTATCCGTTTGGATGTTTGGAGCAAAAGGCGTCGAGAGTTTTGCCGTATATCGTCGCAAATGACCTTATCTCGTCCTTCAACCTGAAAACGCAAGCCGATACAGCCAAAGGTGACATCAAAGCCGTTGTGGAAACGACATTGGCAGAATTTGAAAAGTATCAAACTTACAGCGGCGGATTTGCTTATTGGCAAGGTGGCTATCAACCAAACGATTATGTGTCGGTCTATGCGACTTACGCCATGCTCAAAGCCAACGAGGCAGGCTACGATGTTGATGAAACGGTTTTGCGAAATGGATTGAACTATTTGCGCACGGTGCTGAACAAAGCCAACGAGTCAACTTACGGATTTCGTGCGATGTCGGTAACAAAAGCCTACGCGCTTTATGTGCTTGCAATCGCAGGTGAGTTCAATGCGTCAGCGGCGGAAGGGCTTTATCGTGAACGCTCAAGACTTTCAGCAGAAGCGAAGGCCTATTTGCTTCGTGTGTATGCGCGACAAGGCACGCCGCTCTTGGCTTCAAAATCTAAAGGCAAAATCAAGTTCGGCAGTAATGCGTCTGAACGCGCCGAAACGCTCGCACGCGAACTCATGAACATGGCGAAAGTGCAAGAAGCGACCGTTCATTTTGAAGATGGCACAGAGCAAGATTACACTTGGACATTCGGCTCGAATGTGAAAACGACTGCCGCCGCCCTTTCCGCTTTGATGGAAGCCAATCAAGACAAAACCTTTGCTGAAAAAGCCGTTAATTGGCTACTCGCTTCGCAGAAGAACGGACGCTGGAGCAATACGCAAGAGAACATCTTCGCGCTCGAAGCCCTTAACCTTTATTTCAAAAAGTATGAAAGCCAAGAGCCGAATTTCTCGGCAAAAATTATGCTTGCCTCGCAACCCTTGCTCGTGCAATCGTTCAAAGGTCGCACGCTTGATGTGAAAGTTCAGGAGACAGGATTGGAGAAGTTCGCCAAAGGTGAAAATCTTGCGCTCAACATTGAAAAGAGTGGCACCGGCAAACTTTATTACGGGATTCGCCTTGCCTATTTCCCAACCTATGCGCTCGAGCCGCGAGACAATGGTATTGCACTTTCTAAAAAAATTGAGCCGCTTTCGGGCACGAGCAAAGACGGTTCAGTAAAAGCAGGCGAGATAGTGAAAATTACTTTGCAAATTGCCGTTGCGGAAGAGATGAATTTCGTGGCGATTAACGACGCGCTCGCGGCAGGGTTGGAAGCTATTAACCCAACGCTGAAAACATCGGGCTCTCTGGGTGGTATGCCAATGCAAGCCGAAGGCGAAGGATATGATGAAGAAAGCGGAACACCGTCCTACACCTTTGACCACATCGAGCTTAGAGATGAGCGTGTAACGCTCTTTGCTGAACGGCTTGGGCGCGGCGTGCATACCTTCACTTACTTCGCACGCGCTACAACCTACGGCACATTCACCATGCCGCCGAGCACCGCCGAAAAAATGTATCAGCCCGAAGTGTTTGGCAGAACCGGCACGGCGCGATTGGTTGTTGGCGAGAAGTAACTCAAAGATTTTTTCATTAACGAGTGTGCGCAGTTCAACGCACGCTCTTTATTGAGTCTAACGGCAAGTTCAAGGTTTCGGCAATCGCTTCGTCGGAAAGACCTAACTTGCGAAAAATCGGCACGGTTGAAAGTTTGCCTTCAATCTCGCCTTTGTTAATCCCTTTTGCGAAGCCTTCTTTCAGTCCTTCTTTTTTAGCCTGCTCATAAATTTCCTTACGGGCTTCGTTGTAGATGTCTTTGTAGAACTGTGTATCTTTCAAAAGTTCTTCCTGTATGCCCAGCATAGATTTGACCTCCTCTCGTGTAAGTTTGGGAAACTTGTATGAAACGATTTGCTCAATTAGGTTGACCTGTGTCAAGGTTGCGTCTTGAACAAGCATTTTGGCAATACTCGGTGCTTGTTTTTCTGGTGCAACCAGCAACTTGAAAAGCCCAACATTTTTACTGACCGTGTCAAGGCTTGGTAGTTCGTCCAAATATACGCGCAAAACTAATCCTGTTTCAAGCAGTTCTGCGTAGCCGTCGAACGAGCGTTGTTCAACGCTTCGGGAAGGATAAATCGCAACAGCGCGCCATTTCTTCGCACGATACTGTTTCAGATACAAAAAAATCTCGGCGAAAAAGCGCGCGTAAAAGTCTTCATCGAGTTGAAATTGTGCCTCGACGAAATACGTAATGTCCGTTTTGTTTCTTGGCGTGAAAACGCCATCGAGCCGAAACGACGTTTCTTTCAGCTCGATGGATTTGAATTCGTAGTCTTCTGCCTCTGACTCGGCTCTGCCAATCAGCGAGAAAAAACTTTCCGGCGCAAATTGTAAGAGAAGATAAACGAGTTTATCTGTTTTCATTAGAAGAGTCCTGAAATCACACCATTTTTGTCGATATCAATCATTTCGGCGGCAGGCGATTCAGGCAAGCCGGGCATGCGCATCATGTCACCTGTGATAGGCACGAGAAATCCTGCGCCCGATGCAATTTCAATTTCGCGAACCGTGAGCGTAAAGCCTTGCGGTCTGCCGATAAGGGCTTCGTTGTCAGAAAGCGACTTTTGCGTTTTGGCAATGCAAATTGGCAGTTTATCGAAGCCGAGTTCAGAAATGACTTTCAAGTCAGTTTTGGCTTGCGCGCTGTATTGCACATCGGCGGCACCATAAATTTCTTTGGCAACGGTTTCAATTTTCTGTTCAACGCTCCAATTCCAATCGTAGAGCGGTTTGAAGTTTTCTTGCTTGTTCTCGATTTCGTCAAGCACAAACTCTGCAAGTTCTAATGCGCCTTCGCCACCTTTTGCCCAGACTTCTGAAATAGAGGCTTTCACGCCGATGCTTTGGCAAAGGGCTTTGACGGTTTGCAATTCTTCTTCTGTGTCGGTCGGAAAGCGATTGATAGCCACAACAGGTGAGAGGTTAAACTTGCGCGCATTTTCCAAATGCTTTTCCAAATTTGCAAAGCCTTTCTTGACGGCTTCCACATTTGGCGATTTAAGTTCTTTCAAGCCAACGCCGCCGTGATATTTGAGTGCGCGAACGGTAGCAACAATCACGACCGCATCAGGCGCAATGCCTGCATAGCCGCATTTGATATTGAGAAATTTTTCGCCGCCCAAATCAAATCCGAATCCTGCTTCGGTTACAGCGTAATCTGAAAGGCTCATGCCCATTTTCGTGGCGAGAATGGTATTCGTGCCTTGCGCAATGTTGGCAAACGGTCCTGCGTGAATAATAGCAGGATTACCTTCGAGCGTTTGAACGAGATTGGGTTTGATGGCGTCTTTGAGGAGCACTGCCATAGAGCCTTCGGCTTTCAAATCGCGCGCGAAGACGGGCTTTTTTTCTTTGGTGTAGCCGACGAAGATGTTGCCAAGTTTTTCCTTCAAGTGTTCGGGGCTTTGCGACATGCAGAGAATCGCCATCACCTCCGAAGCGGCGGTGATATCGAAGCCTGTTTCGCGTGGATAGCCACCGTTCTTGCCGCCGAGTCCGACGATGATTTTGCGCAAGGCGCGGTCGTTCATATCCATGCATCGCTTCCATCGCACGGTACGCGAATCAATGCCGAGCGTATTTTTCTTGTTTTGAATGTTGTTATCGATGAGCGCGGCGAGCAGGTTATTGGCTTTTTCAACTGCGCTGAAATCGCCGTTGAAGTGCAGGTTGATGTCTTCCATTGGCACGACTTGTGCGTAGCCGCCACCGGTTGCGCCGCCTTTGATTCCGAAGACAGGACCGAGCGAAGGCTCACGCAGAACGGCAGTGGCTTTTTTCTTCAAGCGGTTTAAACCTTCGGTTAAGCCGATGGTGGTTGTGGTTTTGCCTTCGCCTGCGGGCGTTGGCGTAATGGCAGAAACGAGAATCAACTTGCACCGTTTGAGTTTGGCTTCATCAATGAGGTGAAGTGGCAATTTGGCTTTGTGTTTGCCGTAATGCTCGAGGTCGTCAGGCGAAACGCCAAGTTTTTCCGCAATCGTGTTGATGTGTTTGAGTGGAATTTCGCGAGCGATTTCAAGGTCGGTTTTCGGTTTTGAAGAGACAGAGGCGTGGTTGCTCATTGTGATTGATGGTTGATTGGAAAAATGCAACTGAACATACAAACGCGCATCACAAGCGCGTCTGTATAAAAAGAGGCAAGTGAGTTTAATTGTTTGAGAATCGCTCGACGGTGAAAACGCCTTCTACTTTTTTGATGCGCTCGACAACGCGCTGCAGGTGCTCAATGTTTTTGACATAAAGAATGACCGTGCCTTCAAAGATGCCGTCTTTGGCGTTAAGCGAAATGGAGCGAATGTTGATGTCAGATTTTACGATGACTTGTGTGATTTCGTTGGTCATGCCGATTTTGTCTTCGCCATAAATGCGCAAGCCGGCGAGGAAGTCGTTTGAAGAAGTCGCTTTCCACTGAACTGTAACCACTTTTGGGCTTTTGAGGATTTGCTCATTATTGACATTGACGCAATTTCTACGATGAATCTTCACCGTGCCGCCTGCGGTTACAAGCCCAATCACATCGTCGCCTGGGACGGGGTTACAGCATTTGGCGTAGCTATGGGCGACGTTAGAAAGTCCTGAAATGACGACGGCGTCGCTCGAGTTATCGGCTTTTAAGCCGTGAACTTCGCGAGCTTGTCGTGCAAAGTCGTCGGCGGTAACGGGTGGCACGCCGTTGCGATTTTCAGGTTTGGCTTCGGGCTTCGGCTCTGATTTCGGCTCGATATGATCGAGCACCTTTTCGCTATCAATTTCTTTTGCGCCGAGTGCGCGGAAGAAATCGGCGGGCGTTGGAAGCCCATGGAATCGTGCAAGTTTAACCAAATCGCTGTCTGAAAACAGACGCTTGGTTTTGGAGACGAGTTTGTTCCAAATGTTTCGCCCTTCTTCGATTTCTTTGCGGCGCGTTTCATTGAGGAACTGTTTGATTTTCAGTTTCGCCTTGTGCGTTACGACGAATTTTTCCCAATCGGCTTTTGGGGTTTGATTCTTTGAAGTGAGAATCTCGACTTGGTCGCCTGATTTCAAGCGAGTTTGCAGGCTAACCATTTTGCCGTTGATTTTCGCACCAATACACTTTGAGCCCACTTCGGTATGAATCTCAAAGGCAAAGTCCAAGGCTGTAGCGCCTGCTGGAAGCACTTTCATGTCGCCTTTTGGTGTAAAAACATAAATCTCGTCTTGATACAAGTTCAGGCGGAAGCCTTCCATGAAGTCTCGTGCCGTATTGGCATTATTGACAAGGTCACGTGCCCACTTAATCAGTTCATCAATCCCTTCATCGGCAGATGTTACTTTTTCTTTGTATCGCCAATGTGCAGCAATCCCACTTTCGGCAAACTCGTGCATTTTGCGCGTGCGAATTTGAATCTCGACCATCTTGCCGCCGGGAACAATCACCGTGGTGTGAAGCGATTGATAGCCGTTGTGTTTCGGCACTGAAATGTAGTCCTTGAAGCGTTCTGGAACAGGCTGATAAATTTGCGTGATGTAGCCGTAAGCACCGAAGCAGTCGGAAGAATTATCGGTGTCTAAAATCACACGAAGTCCGTAAATGTCATAAATCTCTTCAAATGCTTTGTTTTGCTGGCGCATCTTGTTATAGATGGAAAAGATGTGCTTTGGTCGGCGCTCGATGGTGAATTTGAAGCCGCGTTGCGTGAGTTCTTTTTGGATTGGGAGTGAAATTTTCTCCAAGAACGCAATTCGTTCAGTGCGCGTCAGGGCAAGGCGCGCTGAAATGTCTTCGTAGGCTTCACGGTCAAGATATTTGAGAGCAAGGTTTTCGAGTTCAATTTTGATTTTCCCCAAACCGAAGCGATGAGCAAACGGTGCGTAGATGTCGCGTGTTTCGGTGGCAATTTTCACTTGGCGGTGCGGCGGAAGCGCATCGAGCGTGCGCATGTTGTGCAATCGGTCGCAGAACTTGATGAGAATGACGCGAATGTCGTCAATCATCGAAAGCAACATTTTGCGGAAACTTTCCGCCTCTTTGATTTCGCGATTGGCAAAGATGCCCGAAATTTTCGTTAGCCCTTCGACCAGTCGGGCGACATCGTTGCCAAATTCATCGCGCAAATCGTCGAGCGTGTAGTCGGTGTCTTCAACAACATCGTGCAAAAGCGCGGCGGCGACGGAAACATCATCAAGCGGAATTTCTTCCAACATAATGCGCGCGACTTCTACGGGGTGATAAAAATACGGCTCGCCCGACGCGCGTTTTTCCGCACTATGCGCTCGGTAGCAAAGGAAAAATGCTCGGCGGATTAAATCCTCATCGCACTTGCGCAAGCGTTTCCGACAGAGCGAAATTAACTCATCTAATTTGACATAATGTTCTTCTTCAATCTGCGTAAGCATCGATCAGTTCGTTTGTTGTGTTGTTGATATACGAATGAAAACAGAAAATGCAGGGGAAAAATTTTCGGAATAAAATGAAATGTCGGCTGAAAACCAATTTCTCGATGGGAACTATTGGTAACCGAAGTCGCGCAGTTGCTGGTCGCGCTCGCGCCAATTTTCGCGCACCTTAACGAAGAGTTCAAGAAACACTGGGCGTTGTAAAAAGGCTTCAATTTCACGACGCGCCGTTTCGCCAATTTTGCGAATTGCCGAGCCACCTTCGCCAATTAAAATCGCCTTTTGAGAGTCGCGCTCGACGACAATCGCACACCGAATCACATCTTTTCGCTTCGGATTCTTCTCAAAGTTTTCCTCAAACGATTCTACGACGACCTCCGTCGAATACGGAATTTCCTCGCTGAACTGCTTGAAAATTTTTTCTCGAATAAGTTCGCTCACAAAAAAGCGTTCAGGCGCAGTGCTCAAAATATCCGTTGGATACAGCGGCGCATCGTGCGGCAAATAGGGATAAATGGCTTTAATCAGTTCCGTTAAATTGAACGATTTGATTGCAGAAAGCGGCACTATCTCGCTAAACGAGGCTTCTTGGGAAAGCCGACCGAGCAACGGCAACACATCTTCCTTGCGAAGCAAGTCAATTTTGTTCATCACTAAAACCTTCGGCTTTGAACTGCTGGCAATGCGCTGAAAGGCAAGGTCGGTTTGGAGCGTGCGATTTTCATCGTGATAGCGTTTTGCATCAATAATCAGAATAACCACATCAGCGTCGCTAATGGCAGTGTCGGCAAATTTGAGCATCGCTTTGTGAAGTTTATACTTCGGCTTCATGACGCCGGGCGTATCGATAAAAACAATCTGGCACGGACGCTCTCCGCGTTCATCGGTGAAAATGCCGACAATTTGCTTGCGCGTGGTTTGAGGCTTTGGCGTAACGATAGAAAGTTTTTGACCGAGAGCGGCGTTGAGCAATGTCGATTTGCCTGCATTTGGCTCGCCCACAATGCACGCATAGCCCGACTTGAACGGATAAGGCTTTTCGCCAAGAAGTTCGGATTCGTTCATCTGAAACTGTATTTTCGCATCAAAGTTGAAACTGCCAATGTTGAAACTGCCAATATACAACACAAACGCCGCGCTATGATTGAATCAAACTACGAACAGCGAGAAGGATTCTGGAAGACCGTCGATTGGAGCGTCTTGCTCGCGATTGCCTTACTTGTGTGTTTTGGGTTGCTCGCCATTTACAGCGCGTCCAACGGCGTGGGAAATCTCTCGATTTTCTATAAACAAGCAACTTGGGTAGTGATTAGCCTTTTGGCAATCGTGGTGGTATTTTTTTTGCCGCTCCGCACGTTTCAAGATTTTGCTTATTTGGCTTACGGCTTGTCAATCGTCGCGCTCATTGCCGTGCTGATTTTCGCACGCAAAATTGCAGGCAATGCGGCGTGGCTTCAAATTGGCGGCGCGAGTTTTCAGCCTTCTGAACTTGCTAAAATCACAACGATTCTTGCCCTTGCGCGATTTCTCTCCAACAAAGAAAACGACATTCGGCAACCGAAAAACTTTGCGATTGCCATTGCGATTGTGCTTGTGCCGTGTGTGCTCGTCTTGCTTCAACCCGACACAGGCACAGCCCTTACATATCTCACCTTCATCGTGCCGATGATTGTCGTCGCAGGCTTCGACTTCTACTACATTTTGCTCTTAGGCGTGCCGCTCGTTTGTGCTTTGTTGGGCTTCATTAGCCTCATTGGATTTATCGTGCTTGAACTCTGTGTTATCGCGTTGATGCTCGTTATGCGACGCGATTTTGCTTGGTCGCTCACGTCGATTCTGGTAGGTGCAGGTGCGGGAATTGCTTCAAACGTGTATGCCGCCAAACTCTTAAAGCCACATCAACTCAAACGTATTCAAACCTTTTTGGACCCAATGAGCGACCCACAAGGTGCAGGCTATAACGCACTTCAAGCCAAAATCGCCATTGGCTCGGGCGGCTTGTGGGGAAAAGGATTTTTGCAAGGCACACAAACGCAACTTCGCTTTATTCCTGCGCAGTGGACGGATTTCATTTTTTGCGTTATCGGCGAAGAGTTCGGCTTTTTCGGCACATCGATTGTTGTTAGCGCGTATCTCTTGCTTGTGCTTCGCTTGATTCGCCTTGCGGAAAAAATTAAAAATCGGTTTGCGATTCTCGTGCTTACAGGCTTCGTTTCGCTTTTACTCGGACACGTGATTGTCAATATCGGCATGACGATTGGGCTTATGCCTGTTGTCGGCATTCCGTTGCCGTTTCTTTCTTACGGTGGCTCGTCAATGTTAGCAAATATGGTTGCGTTTGGCATTGTGCTGAATTTTTACAAGCATCGGCGCGATGTGAGTTTTTCGTAATTCATCACCCAATTCAATGAATGTAATCGTAATTGGCGGAGGGCTTGCAGGCTTGACCGTCGCTTATCGCTTGAAGCAACGCGGCATTGAGGTTCAAGTGCTCGAGGCGTCAAAAGTCGTCGGCGGAAAAATCGGCGCACGAAAGGTTGGTGGCGAACCGTTTGATGTCGGCGCAAACACGGTGCTGGAATCGAACGACGCCGTTCACAAACTCATCGACGAATTAGGGTTGCGCCGTGAAATGCTCGGCGCATCGCCACACGCCAACGCACGCTGGATAATGAAAAACGGCAAACTCGTTGCCTTGCCGACTTCCCCGCCTGCTTTTCTCACAACGCCTCTTTTTTCGCTGGGCGCAAAACTGCGTTTGCTTCGTGAGCCGTTCATCGCCAAAGCCTCGCGTGAAGAAACCATCGCCGAATTTGTAACGCGCCGATTTGGAAAAGAAATTTTGGATTATGCCATCAATCCCTTTTTGATTGGCACTTACGCCGCAAAGCCCGAAGACCTTTCCGCACACGCCGCATTCAAAGTGATGAGCGAGTTGGAAGCAAAGTATGGAAGCGTGATTAAGGGCGCAATCGCACGCGCCAAAGAGGCAAAGCAAAATCCGAAACCTTATTCGGGAAAAATGTTCTCTTTTGCAGGCGGTTTCTATACGGTTATTCAAAAGCTTTCAGGAACGCTCGGCGCATCGATTGAACGCGGCGCAGACGTGCAAGACGTTCAGCGCGAGGCGACACAGTGGCGCGTCTTTTATGTGCAACAGAACGAAATGAAATCGCTCACGGCAACGCACCTTGTTTTTGCAACACCTGCCGATGTAACCGCAAATTTGATTCAAGGCTTGGATAAGCAAGTTTCAGAAGCCTTATCAAAAATTCCCTATTCGCCTGTGGCGCAAGTCTTTTTGGGATTTACAAAAGAGGAAGTCGATCAACCACAAGGCTTCGGATTTCTTGTGCCTGAAAAAGAAGAACGGCAGATTTTAGGCGCGGTCTATAACAGCACGATTTTCCCTTCGCGCTATCAAACCGTAGCGTTTACGGTGTTTCTTGGTGGTTCGCGCAAGCCAGAACTCGTGAAGTATAGCGACGGCACGCTGATTGAAGTCGCGACGGCAGAACTACAATCCATTCTGAACATCAAGGCGCGCCCTGTGGTTGAAAGCGTCGCCAAGTGGGAACGCGCCATTCCGCAATATCGGGTTGGACATTCTGAAATTTTGGCGAAGGTCGATGCACTGGAAGCGCGCGAAAAAACGCTGGCGTTTGTTGGAAATTGGCGCGGCGGCATTTCCGTTCCCGACACCATCGCGCAAGCCGAAGAAACGGCTGAACGGCTATTGGCTCAATAACGCTTATCCGCCAATCGTTGACATCGATTCTGAAACAGGGGCGAAGTTCTTTCGACGTGCTTCGGCTTCGAAGCCGTTTTTAGGACGGTTGTTGAACGCCTCGAGCAAGGCGGTTCGCAAGTCGTCGTCGCTTGCGCCGCTGCGCATAAGGGTTTTGATGTTGAGCACGCCGTCGTCATAAAGGCAAGTTTTCAGCATGCCGCTTGCCGTTACACGAATTCGATTGCATGTGCCGCAAAAAGTGCGCGAAAACGCGGCAATCACGCCGACTGTGCCCTTGTAGCTCGGAATTTTGTATTCCATCGATGTGCTGTGTGGCGCGTCGTCTAATTTTTGCAAGTCGGGATAGTGAGATTTGAGAACGGAGAGAATTTTTTTGTAATCCCAAATCAAGACTGGCTCGCTTGCGCCTTCGCCGTTGAAGGGCATTTCTTCAATGAATCGAACGTCAATCGGATAATCTTTGGTGAGTTCAGCCAGCGGCACAATATCAACATCGTTTATGCCGTTCATCACCACAGCATTGAGTTTGACAGGAATTTCCGCGTTCAGGAGCGCGTAGAAAGTTTCCATCACTTTGTGGAGTTCGTCGCGCCGCGTGATGCGTTGAAACCGCTCACGGTCTAAGGTGTCGAGGCTTAAATTGACGCCCTTAACGCCCATCACTTTGAGTTCGGGAACATATTGCGCTGACCATAAGCCATTCGTGGTTAGGTGTAATTCTTTCGGAAGGTGATGAATCCGCCAAAGGAATTGGATGAGGTCTCGTCGGACAAACGGCTCGCCGCCGGTAATGCGCACTTTTGTAATGCCCATCGTGCAAACAAGGTGAAGCAATCGTTCCATTTCTTCAAACGAGAGAATTTCATCTTTGGGAATGACATCAATGCCGTGTGCAGGCATGCAATAAACGCATCGCAAGTTACATCGGTCGGTTACGGAGAGGCGAAGGTAAGTAATCGGTCGCCCATGGTTGTCATAGAGCATGGAATTTGAATGGTTAATGTTGATAGAAACGAAATAAACGACGATGTTGCGCCAATTCGTTCAAGAAAGTGTGCGAGAGAGTTGAGCGTAAATTTGCAATTTCCCGTGATTCTCACTTCCTTGTGAGTTCAATGAAGCAAACCAACGATGTTTAGATATTTCACAGCCGGAGAGTCGCATGGGCGTGCGCTTTCTGCTATTGTCGATGGAATGCCTGCTGGTGTTCCGCTCTCGCCCGACGTCATCAATCATCACTTAGCGCGACGCCAACAAGGCTACGGACGCGGTCATCGAATGAAAATCGAGACCGACACGGTCGATATTCTCAACGGAGTGCGTTTTGGCAAAACCATCGGCGCGCCGATTACGCTCTTGATTGAAAATCGTGATTGGAAAAATTGGACGGAAAAGATGAGCCAATTTGAGGATAAATCCGACACGGTCAAGAAATTACACGTGCCACGTCCGGGACATGCCGATTTTACAGGACGATTGAAATACGGCTTTGATGATATTCGCCCTGTCATTGAACGCTCGTCGGCACGAGAGACGGCGGCGCGCGTAGCGGCTTGCTCTGTGGCGCGTCAATTTCTCAAACAACTCGGCATTGAAATCGGCTCGTATCTTTCCGCGATTGGAAGCGCGATTGAACCCGACCCCTCGCCCGCGCTTGAACTGCTCTCCGAAGGTGCAGAAACCCTAATGCAACGCGCCGACACTTCGCCTGTGCGCATGCTTGACAAAGCCACCGAAGAAAAAGCGATTGCGCTCATTGATGACGCCAAACAGCGCGGCGATACACTCGGCGGAATTATCGAGGTTTTTGTTACAGGCTTGCCGATTGGACTTGGCTCTTACACACAGCACGACCGCAAACTCGACGCGCAACTTGCCGCCGCGATTATTTCCATTCAAGCCGTTAAAGGCGTTGAAATTGGCACGGCGTTTCGCAATGCAGTGAGTTTCGGCTCAGAAGTGCACGACGAAATTTTTGTAGATGCACACGGCAAGCCATATCGCAAAACCAATCGTGCAGGCGGCATTGAAGGCGGCATGACCAACGGCGAACCGCTTCATTTGCGCGTTGCCATGAAACCCATTTCGACCTTGATGAATCCGCTTCGTTCTGTGAATTTGGAGTCAATGGAAGAAGAACTCTCCTTGATTGAACGCTCCGATGCATGCGCCGCGCCTGCTTGCGGCGTGATTGCAGAAGCCGTTATTGCGCCAGTCTTGATGAACGCGATGCTTGAAAAATTCGGCGGCGATAGTTTATCGGAAATCGAGGAACGAGTGAATCAATACCGTGCGCAATTAGCCAAGTCCTTTGCGAAGTAGTTGGGAGCAAGGGTTTTCGCTGTATATTTACCTAAGACATCACAAAAAAGCCAGCGATTGAATGAACCAACTTTTACTGCTGACAACCTTGCTGCTTATAGCAAAGTCTCTGCTTGCGCAACCGCAGCCGCAAGGCGAATTCCATCAACAGTTGTTCAAAAAATCCGGTAAGCGCGCAAAGGCATCGCCAGAAATTGGGGTGGTGGTTTTTGCGGCGCAAGAAATTCCGCGTCTCGGCACGGTTAAAGAAATTGAGCCGATGCTGGGAAATGAGTTTCGTCGATACCAATCCGTTTGGGCGCGATTTTTTTTGCCAAAACATCTTGGCGCATTGCCCGACGGCATGCCAAAGCGCATCATCTACCGAATGATTGTAGAAGGCAAATTACACTATGAAAAAGAACTGACAGACGATTACCTACCGTTGCCCGAATGGTCGTCGTGGATGATTCAACTGCCTGACGCACTTCAAGAAGGATACGATACCCTACCACCTGAACCTGTGCGACTGCGTCTTGAAGTATGGGCAAGCAAATCGCTCACAAAAGACGGGGCGGAAAAACTCATTGCTGTTGGCGAGTGTCTCCTTCAACCTTGATTTTTAACTAAATGTGCGGCATTACAGGCGTGTTTAATTACAGCCAATCTCCAAACGCCCTCTCAGAAGACCTGCTGAAAAAAATGACTCGCGTCATCGCGCATCGCGGACCTGACGACGACGGCATCTACATTTCCCCTGACCAACGGCTTGGCTTCGGCTTCCGCCGCCTTGCCATCATCGACCTCTCCCCTGCGGGACATCAACCGATGCGCAATCACGACGGCTCAATTTGGATTGTTTTTAATGGCGAAGTCTACAATCATCTCGACCTGCGCCAAGACCTTGAAGCCAAAGGCTATCGCTACAACTCTCGCACCGACACTGAAACCATTCTTTACGCCTATCAAGAATATGGACTTGACTTTGTCGAGAAACTTTACGGCATGTTCGCGATTGCAATATGGGATTCGCGCAAGGAAGAACTCATTTTAATTCGCGATAGAATTGGCATTAAGCCGCTCTACTACACATTTGCCAATGGCGCGCTCATCTTTGGCTCTGAAATTAAATCGATTCTCGAGCATCCGTCAGTTTCGCGCGACCTCAATTTACAGGCACTTTACGATTATCTCTCGCTTTTCGCGGTGCCTCCGGGTGAATCGCTCTTCAAAGGCATTTACAAATTGGAAGCAGGGCATTATGCCGTTATCAATCGCAACGGCGAAATGAAGAAACAGCAGTGGTGGGAAGTGAATCACCGCACGGAAATTTTCCCGAAAGAAAAGTTTTATTCCGAAGCCTTTTGCATTGAAAACATTCGTCGATTGCTGCGCGATTCTATCAAACTCCGAATGATGTCAGATGTGCCTTTCGGCGCAATGCTTTCGGGCGGAATTGACTCCTCGCTCAATGTTGCGCTCATGAGCGAATTGATGAATCGTCCGGTTGAAACTTTCACGGTTGGCTTCAAGGATTTAGAGAAATACAACGAACTCGGCTACGCGCGTCAAGTTGCAGAACAGTTCAAAACCAATCATCACGAAATTTTACTCACAGAGCAAGATGCGATTGACTTCCTTCCTGAAATGGTATGGCACCAAGATGAACCGAATGCTGACCCAGTCTGCATACCGTTTTACTATGTGAGCAAACTCTGCCGTGAATCGGGAACAATTGTCGCGCAAGTCGGCGAGGGGTCAGACGAATCTTTTTCTGGCTACCAGCAATACCTTCAAGAACTGTGGTTTCACAAGTATTATGACGCACTGATGCCGGATGCGCTGAAAGTCTTGTCGCATCAAGTTCTGCGCCGTCTAAAGCCGTTTTCGCCTTTCTCCGATTATGCTGGTCGAAGTGTGCGGCACGAACCAACCTTTTATGGGCTCGCCGTCAGTTTCAGTGAAGAGCAAAAAGCCGCACTCTGCACCAGCCATTTTTACAACGAAGTGCGCTCATCGGCAAGGATTGCAAAAGAAAACTTCGAGCAATTTGAAACGCTCGTGCCGCCGTCGGAGAGTGCCGACTTTCTGCGAAAGATGATTTACACAGACTATAAACATCGCTTGGCGGAGCTGCTTCTCATGCGCGTCGATAAAATGTCGATGGCTGTCTCGATTGAAGCGCGTGTGCCGTTTTTAGACCATCGCCTTGTGGAGTTCGCGATGCAGATTCCTGAATCGCTGAGAATCAAACACGGTGTTCCGAAATACATTTTGAAAAAAGCGGCGGAAGGCATTATTCCACACAACATCATTTACCGAAAAAAACAAGGCTTTGCCCTGCCCGCAGTGGAGTGGCTACGAAATGGTAAACTCTCGCCGATTGCTGAAGACGCAATTCTCAATTCAGGTTTGATGAAGCGAAATCTCTTTCACAAAAAGTTTATCCAGCGTCTTTTCGAGGAACACCGAAGTGGGAAGGTGAATCGGAGTAAGCATTTGTGGTCGCTCTTGGTTGTGTCGATGTGGCACGATAGATTTTTCGGAAAGTAAGAGAGAACGCTTCTCTTTTTGGAAAGCAAAGGAATTTTTTTAAGTTGCTAACGACTTTAACACAACAAGTAGTGCCGATTCATTAGTGCTAATCACAAACCTTAAACACATACTCCGATGCCAAAAATCGAAATGAACGGGCAAATATACGATGCTCTTGTTGATGAAACGCTTTTAGCGGTTGCACGCAAAAACAAAGCGCACATTGGCTATGTCTGTGGTGGAAACGGCTTGTGCCAAACTTGTGAAGTGATTGTAGAAAGCGGAATGGATGCACTCTCACCGATGAACGACGTAGAAAAGGCATGGCTAACGGCGGAAAAACAACAAAACGGACATCGCCTTGCCTGCCAATGTCGGTTCACTGCCGATAAGCCCGTAAAAGTATTGACCCGTGCCGAAAAAGCCCGACAAGTCTTCAATCGCGCCTTCAAAGAGCAACCCAAAGAGCCCTCAACGCATCCACAAGGCTATGTCGGAGAGTTTTTTACTTGGCTTGGAAGAGAAACGCTGTCGCACCTTGCCGCCGTGCCGATGGTCAGCGTGAATGTGATTCAACGCGTGATTGACGGAAAATTGACCTTGCAAGCCGTCAGCGATACCATCAACGCCGCCAACGAACGCTTCCCTGAAATCAATCAAATTGTAACTGAGATTGCCAACAATGTCCCCAAAATTGCCAGCGATTTGGGCAAAGGGCTTGAACCCGTCATCAACAGCACAGGCGATTTGCTGAAAAACATTAGCAATTCCGTCTCGTCGACCGACTTAAATAAAACGCTTGAGCCTGTTGTGAACAGCGTTTCAGACGTTGTCAAAGGATTAACTAACACGGTATCAAAAGTGATTGGAAGCGCGACGCAAAGCACAGGCTCAGCGGCACAAGCACAAGAAGTAACGCCTGTAAAAGTTGAAATCAAAAAAGGCTAATCACATAAGGGAAAGGTAGTTTTGTAGTATGCAGTTGGAAGTAATGCTCAAGCGGTTTAATCCTGAAAAAGACAACGCGCCTCATTGGGAAACCTACAAGGTTGAGGCAGACCCGATGGAGCGCGTTCTCGATGTGCTCAATAAAATCAAGTGGGAGCAAGACGGCACGCTCACCTACCGCAAATCGTGCGCGCATGGCGTTTGTGGCAGCGACGCAATGATGATTAATGGCGAAAATCGTCTTGCCTGCGTTACACTCGTGAAAGACTTAAAGACAACAAAACTGAAAATCGAACCTGTGCCAGGGGCGTCGGTTATCAAAGACCTCGTTATTGATATGACGCGGTTCTGGAAGAGTTATGAAACCATCATGCCCTACCTTTGCAACGACGACCCTCCCCCAGAAACAGAACGCTATCAAAGTGCAAAAGACCAAGAAATCATTGAAGAATCAACGCGCTGTATTTTGTGCGGCGCATGCACATTCTCATGCCCCTCAACATGGAGCGATGAAGAGTATTTGGGTCCTGCTGCACTTCTGAAAGCCTACCGATTTATCTTCGACAGCCGTGATCAAGCCGCTGACCAACGCCTTCGGATTATCGATAACCACAAAGGCTTGTGGAAGTGTTACACCATTTTTAATTGTGTTCAAGCCTGCCCAAAAGAAATTGACATTACTAAGCATATTTCTGCGTTGAAGCGAAAAGTCGTTAGCGAGCGATACTAAAAAACCGCAAACGAGTAGGCAAGAAAAGGAGTTACAAGTTTGAAAGGCTATCGGAGTTCAATTGCCTCTGGTAGTCTTTTTTACTTCGATATCTATCAACACAAAACCACAATGGCATATACGAGCGATTTCGGATATCAAGAGTTCGATGTTGGGCTTGAAACCCTCGAGCGCATCGTGATGAAAAGCGAAAAAAAGATGCACATCGACTTGGGCGTTCCAAAAGAAACCATCAGCGATGAAAAACGGGTCGCGCTTGCACCATCAGGCGTGAAAATTATTGTCCAACAAGGGCACAGTGTTGTCGTTGAGCGAGATGCTGGAGTGCATTGCAACTTCACAAACGAAGAGTATATCGAGGCCGGGGCGATTGTTGTGAGCTCTGCCGAAGAAGTCTACAAAAAATCAAACCTGATTGTCAAAATTGCACCGCCACTTCCAAGCGAGTACGACCTTTTACAGCGCAACCAAATTCTCATTTCCGCGCTGCATCTTGGTAGCCTGAAAACAGAATTGATTGAAACCCTTTTGCGCAAAGGCATCACTGCACTCGCATTTGAATTTATCGAGACTCGAGACGGTGAATTACCCGTCGTGCGCTCTATGAGCGAAATTGCTGGTGCGCTTGCCGTTCAAACCGCCGCAAAGTATTTGGAGACAGGCAACGGCGGTCGTGGCATTATTCTCGGCGGATGTGCTGGCGTCCCCCCTGCAACAGTCGTGATTCTCGGGGCAGGCACAGTCGGACATTATGCTACGCAAGCCGCACTCGGTCTCGGCGCACATGTTATGGTTATTGATAAAGAACTCAACCGATTGCGCCGATTCGAAACCATCTTCAACCGACGCGTAACAACTGCCATCGCTAACGACCACTACATCTCCAAAGCCGCCAAAATCGCCGACGTGATGATTGGTGCCATGAACCCGCGCGGGAAAGTCATGAAACCGCTCGTCAGCGAAGAAATCGTCATGACCATGCACAAAGGCTCTGTGATTATCGACGTCTCCATTGACCAAGGCGGTTGTTTCGAAACCAGTCGGCGCACCTCACACTCCGACCCCGTGTTCGTCAAATATGGCGTAACGCACTACTGCGTTCCGAATATGCCCTCTGCCGTTGCACGCACCGCCTCATATGCGCTCACAAACGCCTTGATTCCGTTCATCCTTAAAATCGGACAATATGCCAGCGCCTCCGACGCCCTTTGGAGAAGCACCAGCCTGCGCAACGGCGCATATGCTTACAAAGGCTACCTCACCAAAAAAGTCCTCTCCGACCTTTCAGGACTAACTTTCCGTGAAATTCAAATGCTGCTTGCCACCGACCTCTAACAAAAAAGGAGAGCCACGAACTCTCCTTTTGAATCAAAGTCCAACAAGAAAAGCAAGAGCGCGAGAAGTAGATGTTTGTTCATATAAGTTTTCTTGTTAGGGTTTGTAAAGTTATTTTTTTAACAGGTCTCGAATTTCCGTCAGCAGTTTGACATCGGCAGGAATTTCAGGCGGAGGCGCGGGCTTTTCTTTCTCCTTTTTCTGCAAGCGATTGACCGTGCGAATAATCAAAAAGAGCGCAAACGCAATGATGATGAAGTCGAACGAGGCTTGCAAAAATTTGCCGTAGTTAATCGTAACAGGCTTCAAATCGCCAATCGGACTATTGAGGTTGATAACTAAGTTCGAGAAATCAACTCCACCAATCAGCAATCCAAGCGGCGGCGTGATAATGTCCGCCACAAGCGAATTGACGATTTTCCCAAACGCCCCACCAATCACAACCCCAATGGCGAGGTCGATGACATTGCCGCGCACGGCAAATTGTTTGAACTCTTGAATGAATGACATGATGTGTTCCTTTCTTTTTTAAGTTAATGACAAACAAACTCATAAGGTGTGTCTTGTGATGAGGTATGCCTTGGGGTTGAGGTATTTAATTACACTGCTCTTTGACGAGGTATCCGTTGATAATAACTTGGCAAACGTGAGAGGTGTATTCAAATGGGTCGCCGTCGAAGCAAACAATATCAGCATCTTTGCCTTTTTCAAGTGAGCCGACGCGATTGGCAATGCCTAAAATGTCTGCCGCATCAATCGTAATGGCGCGAAGTCCGTCTTCAAAAGGAAGCCCGTTGGCGACGGCAAGCGCGGCTTCGTAAAGCACAACGCGCGTTTTCGGAACATAACTTTCGTAGCCCGATTGAAGCGCGAATTTAATTCCTGCTTGTTTCAATTTCGCCGCCGTCTCAAAGGAGGCGTTGCGCGTATCGCCGTAAGTGCGCACCATTGTTGGGTGCAAAATCACAGGCACATTGGCGGCTTTGAGTTCTTCCAAAACCAGGTAGGCTTCCGCCGCGCCGTCCAAAATCATTCTGAACCCAAATTCTTTTTGCAAGCGCAAAGCCGTCATAATTTCGGTGGCTTTATTAGCCGTGATGAGCGCAGGAATTTTCTTGTCGAGAATGTCGGCGAGGACTTCCAACTTTAAATCTCTTGTTGGACGCTTTGAGGCGTCTTTGGTTTTCATCTTCTTCGCATAGTCTTGCGCTTCGATAAATTTTTCGCGCAGCATAGCAACGCCTTTTGAGCGCGTGCCCGGCTTTTGGAAGTTCTCGCGCACGGTTGCGCCCAGCGTAAATGCAACGGCGGAGACAGGCTGAACGAGGGCTTGTTCAACGGTTGTGCCGAGAGTTTTAACAATCATCGTTTGTCCTGAAATGAGCGCGCCCGTGCCGTGTCCAGTGTGAAGCGTGGTAATGCCGAAGTCACGGAGAAATCCTACAAGTCGTTCATTGGCGTTGTAAGCGTCGACGGCGCGAAGGTCGGGCTGAATAGGGTCGGATTTTTCTAATTGATCCTGGTCGTGGTTGTAATTAAAAATGCCGGCAAGTCCCACAACGCTGTGCGCATCAATCAGTCCGGGCGTAATGACTTTTGCGGTTATGACTTTGTAATGGCTTGGAATTGAAATTTCCGTTTGCGAACCGACGCGCTCAATTTTGCCGCCATTCACCAGCACAACGCCGTTTTGAATCGGCGCGCCTGCCATCGTGTAAATCATCTCGCCTTTGATTGCAAGTTGCGCGAAGGAAACCTGAAACGATGCACAACAAAAAACGAGCAACAAAGAAGAAAGCCTTAAATGCCTCACTGCTCGCCTCCTTCGTTTTGCATCACGCTTTGATAGTGATTAAACACTTCGCCGCGATAAACTTGATAACCGCCGACAGCATACTTGTAGTCGTCAGGATTGTTTCGGTCGAATCGCTTTTCGCCTTCTACCCAAGTTTCAAGCACTTTGGTATAGACGCTGAACGGACTTCCCGAGAGAATCACGAAATCGGCATCTTTGCCGACTTCAAGCGAGCCGATACGCTTTTCCAAGCCGAGCATACGCGCACCTGCAAGCGTTAAACCTTCGAGGGCTTTTTGTTCCGACATTC
Organism: Chloroherpetonaceae bacterium; assembly: GCA_046292465.1. GTDB lineage: Bacteria > Bacteroidota > Chlorobiia > Chlorobiales > Thermochlorobacteraceae > JANWWM01. The sequence continues at coordinate 33,338 of JBKBRB010000012.1, read as the reverse complement.
CTGCACGCACGCCAAACGCCGCCGAGCGCATAAAGAGCCGCGAATCCGTAATGCCGTCGTCGGTGTGAAAGGCAACATCGACGCCGGCTTTCTCCAAAATGCCGCCGGTTTCGTAGCGCAGTTCGCTTGCTTCCAACTTTCCGCCGGGCGAATCAATCACAATGATGGAGCAAGGGACTTTGGCTTCGGCAATTTCGTTTGCAACCTTCCACCCTTCGCTGACATGGTGCAGGACGACCTTGTAGCCGAACTCTTTGGCAATGCGTAGCACGGTGAGAATATCATCGGCGCGGTGCGTGTGGTGCTGAACAATTCGCTTGCCCTCCAACACTTCAACTAACGCTTCCAACTCTAAATCGCGTTTGGGCATTTTATCAGGATTGCCGCCGGCGTCTTTCTGTTTCTTTTGATAGTCTTGCGCTTTGATAAAAATGCTTCGAATCATTGCCGCCGACTTGGCGCGTGTTCCGGGAAAGACGCCGCCGCGCATGGGGTTTGTGCCGTTTGCCATTTTAATGCCGCCGCAAATTTCCTTCGTTTCGTCGTTGCAGAAGAGCATTTGAGAAATGGTGTTTGCGTTGCGCAGTTTGAGATAAACCGTCTGACCGCTAAGCAAGTGTCCGGAGCCGGGCATCACATTCACGGTTGTAATGCCGCCTGCGAGGGCTTTTTTGAAAGTGTCGTTACGAACGTCAATCGCGTCTAAAATGCGCACGCTGGGGTGAATCGGTGCGGAAGCGTCGCCGCCATCGCCGCCACCGATATGCGAGTGCGTATCGACAAATCCCGCCGTGATGATTTTGCCGCTGGCGTCAATGCGTGTGGCATCGGAAGGAATTGCAACGCTTGCACCAACGGCAAGAATTTTCCCGTTCTGAATCACGAGCGTGCCGTTCTCAATCGGCGGAGAAGCAATCGGATAAATCGTTGCGCCTGTAAAGGCAATCGGCTTGGATTGTGCAAGAATTGTATGCGGGAGCAAAGTCAAAAGATAGACAAGAACTGAAAGTAACTTTTTCATTGCGTTGTTGATAGTTTGGGAAAATTACGCATTTCAAATGGGACTGCAAGCGTTGTGCTGTAGTTCACAAAATGTGTTTATCACAAGCGGTTACGTAGCGCAATATCACATATGAAAGAGAGGCGTATCATTTCAGCGTCGTTTGATGAAAGGCTATGCCGCTTGCGCCGAGTAGGTTGAGTCGGAGATGGGGCAGCAGCGTCTCGCGAATCCCCAAAGGCGTGAGCGGCGCTGATTTCAGGCAAAAAATGCTTGTCAAGGGTTGTGATATAAATCATATCCGAAAAAGCGATTCGCGAGTATTATTACAGCGAATTTCGTTCTTTGCCGTCTGAACGCTGATAGGTTGAGTCGCTGGGGCAGCAGCAGCGATTCCCGAGAGCCTTCAGGCGGTTTTATTTTTATGTGTGTGATAAGTGAGTTTAGTTGTGTGAAAAAGAAAACGACAAACGCATGGCAGAAGAAAAAACGAAGTAAGATTTAAGGCTTCTATTCATAGAGTTTCACCGCTTGGGTTTTGATAGGTTGAGTCGCTGGGGCAGCAGCAGCGATTCCCGAGAAAATCCAACGCGGTGATTTTAATTTTTCTTTTCTCGTAACTTTTTGGCAAACAACGCCAAAACAAAAAGGGCGCGATTGTGCGCCCCTTTTCATTTCTGCTTCTGAACGCTTAGGCTATTGTGATATTTTTGTCGAGATAAACGTCTTGAATCGCGTTGAGAATAGCGATACCCTCTTTCATGGGTTTTTGGAACGCTTTGCGTCCTGATATCAACCCCATGCCGCCGGCACGTTTGTTAATGACGGCAGTTTTAACGGCATCAAACAAATCGTTTTCGCCTGATGCACCGCCCGAGTTGATTAAGCCGGCTCTGCCCATATAGCAGTTCAGCACTTGATAGCGGCAAAGGTCAATCGGGTGGTCGGTAACAAGGTCGGTGTACATTCGGCTATCGCTCTTGCCGTAAGGATTTTCCTTTGTGCTCAAGGCTTTGTAGCCGCCATTATTTTCAGGCAGTTTTTGCTTGATGATGTCGGCTTCAATCGTAACGCCTAAGTGATTGGCTTGCGAAGTGAGGTCGGCGGAAACGTGATAGTCTTTATCTCGTTTGAAAGCAGGATTGCGGAGGTAACACCAAAGAATGGTTGCCATGCCTAAATCGTGCGCTTGTTTGAAGGCTTCCGAGACCTCAATAATTTGTCGTCCTGATTCTGCAGAGCCAAAGTAAATCGTGGCGCCAACAGCAACACAGCCCATATCGAACGCCATCTTGATGTTGCCGAACATGATTTGGTCGAACTTGTTCGGATAGGTCAGAAACTCGTTGTGATTGATTTTGGCAATGAACGGAATTTTGTGCGCGTATTTTCGTGCGACGCTTCCGAGCACGCCAAAGGTTGAGGCAACTGCATTACAGCCGCCTTCAATAGCCAGTTTGACGATATTTTCGCCGTCGAAATACATCGGATTTTTGGCGAACGATGCGCCGCCCGAATGCTCAACGCCTTGGTCGACAGGCAGAATCGAGAGATAGCCAGTGCCCGCAAGACGTCCTGTGTTAAACAGGAGTTGCATGTTGCGAAGCACATTCGGACTGCGGTCAGAGCCAAGCCAGACACGGTCGATGAAATCAGGCCCCGGCAAGTGCAGATGCTCTTTGGAAACTTTGGCTTTGTGTTCAAGCAAGTTTTTGGCTTCTGCGCCTAAAACTTCTTCAACATCAATGGTCAGCGAGGAGTCAATTACAGCGGTGCTCATTTTTGTTGCAGATTTTGAAGATTGAAAAAACAGATTTCCAAACAGGCTCGAATATAGCGATTCGCTCGACGGAAAAGAACCGTCAGAATTTGACAAAGGTTGTTTGCGAAGTATCTTCAAATTCAACTATTAACTCAACCAAACCATGATTGTGGATACACTCGAGCGCGCCGCGCGCTATTACGGCAACCATCGTCTATTTGAACAAGCCTTCACGTTTGCCACTTCGTCCAACTTCAAAACCTTGCCCGTCGGCACGCACACGCTTCAAGGCGATGACCTTTTCGTCATTATCGCCGACGACCACGCACGCGCGCACAACGCCAAACTCGAAGCCCATCGCAAATACATCGACATTCAACTTACCCTCGACGGTGCCTTCGACATCGGCTGGAAGCCGCTTCACCAATGCCAAACGCTCGATACGCCTTACAGCGAAGAAAACGATTTCATGCTCTTTGCCGACGTGCCCGACTTTCAAATCACGCTCGCGCCGAACACCTTTGCCATCTTTTTTCCTGACGACGCGCACGCGCCTAACGCGCCGAAATCGTTCGTTAAAAAAGCCATCTTCAAAGTTGCAGTTGAATGATGAATCCTTCCGAACCTATTTCTGCAAAAGCCAATTCTGCGAGTGCTGAATACGATGCACAACTTGCGGACGCCGTGCCGCATAGTCCGCTTTACCAATCGTGGCGACGGCTTCGGCGCAATCGCCTTGCGTTTGGAGGCTTAATCCTTGTGGTTTTCTTCATCGTTGTCGCGCTCTTCGCGCCTGTTCTATCGCCAATGAACCCCAACGCGCAGATTTACGAGTATGAAATCAAACCGCCGTTGTTCAAGGGAAATTTGATTTTGAAGAAAATCGATGCAAGCGAAGGAGACCCATTCAAAGCCATTCCGATTCGCTCCTACGCGCAACAAGGCGACACGCTCTTCATCACAGATTTTGAGGGACGAGAGGAAAAAATTCCAACAAGTGAACTTTTTGGCACAAAAGAATCTGATTGGCACAAAACGCCGATTTATTTGATGGGGACGGACAAATACGGACGCGATGTCTGTTCGCGCATTATTTACGGCACGCGCGTCTCGCTTGCAGTTGGCGTGATTGCCACAAGCATTTCGCTTCTCATTGGGCTAACGCTCGGCGCAGTGGCGGGATATTTTCGCGGCAAAGTTGACGCCATCGTGATGTGGGTGATGAATGTGGTGTGGTCGTTCCCTGAACTCTTGTTGGTGATTGCCATCAGCGTGGCGTTGGGGCGTGGATTTTGGCAGGTGTTTTTAGCGGTTGGATTGGCGTCGTGGGTCGATACAGCGCGAATTGTGCGCGGGCAATTTTTCTCGCTCCGTGAGCGCGAATTCGTCGAAGCCACAAAGGCATTAGGATTCAGTGCGGCACGCACGATTTTCAAACACATCTTGCCGAACACGGTTGGACCTGTAACGGTTGTCGCAACGGCAGGCTTTGCAACTGCCATCATTGCCGAAGCAAGCCTTTCGTTTCTTGGCTTCGGCGTTCAGCCGCCGACGGCGTCGTGGGGCTCAATGTTGCGCGACGGCTACGCCTACATCGTCTCGGGCAACGGCTGGTGGCTAACCGTTTTTCCCGGACTTGCCATTATGCTTGCCGTACTTGCCATTAACCTTCTCGGCGATGGACTGCGCGATGCGTTTGATACGCGATTGAAATAATTCAATCTCAATTCTGAGACTCTCTATTTGTTTGGACCATGGGAGTGGTTGGTGCATTTTCGCTTGGCGTAGCGATAGGTTCAGGCTCAAAAATGCGCTTATACCAAACGAACATAATGCCGATGCCCGTTGAAATAGCAATGTCGGCGATATTGAAAATCGGCCAAAGCGAGAGGTAATAAGTCCCGATGTATCCACGATACAAATCGAAGTGAATGAAATCCACAACGCGCCCGTAAAGTGCGCGGTCGATGAGGTTGCCGATTGCCCCGCCCAAAATGCACGCAAAGGCAAGTTTGTAGTAGATGTTATCGCGCCGAAGCGAATAGAGGTAGATGCTAATGCCAATCGTCGCTAAAACCGAAAGAACCGTTACCACTGCTTGTCCGCCCAAATCAATTCCGAACGCAATCCCCGTATTTTCCGTAAAGGTAAGTTTGAGCCAATCGCCGATAAGCGAAATTTGCCCAATCGGCTCGAGGGTTTGCTTTGCCCAATACTTGGTGAGCTGGTCAGCGATGAGAATAGCGATAATGATGAAGACAATTTGCATAGACAGTGAAAAAATGATTCGGGCGCAAGTTACGCTGTTCAGGTCAGGAAGCGAAATTTAAGTTAGAACGTTCGCCGCAGGCGCACAGCGTTAAGAGCCGTGCTTGCTTACACTTACCGTCAAATTGTCGTAATTTTTCTTTTTAATCAACTGATAATGGAGCACCGCCAGAGAGAAAACGTTGCGCTTGAAGAAGTGAGAGCCAAATTAGCGTGGCTTAAAGAGCATGCGGCTCAAAAGCCAAAGGAAGCCATGCCACAAGTTGAAGAAATCGTCGCAAGCATCAATCAACAGGCTGAAACTGACGAGTGGTGTGAAGTAAAAGCAGAAGCTTACTATTGTTTGAGTTTAGCGCAAACTGCATCGGCTTCTTACGACGAAGCAGTGCAATCGGGACGAAAAGCGTTGCTACTGTTCAAACAACTCAACAAGCGCGACATGATGGCATCGGTGTTAAACAACCTTGGACGCATTGAATACTACCGTGCCTACTACCACAAATCCCTTGATTTTTACAACGACAGCCTCACACTTCGGCGAGAGTTAGGCGATAAGAAAGGCATTGCCGCCGCACTCAACAACATCGGGTTGATTTACTACTCGATTGAAAATCATGCTGCTGCGCTCAAATGTTATGAAGAAAGCCTCGCGCTCAAGCGGGAACTGGGCGACAAAAAAGGAATGGCATCAACGCTTAACAACATCGGCATGATTCATGTGCTGTTGAGTGATTATCCAAAGGCGATTGAATGCTACACTGAAAGCCTCAACCTACGCGACCCCAAAACAGAGATACGCGAAATTACCAACATTCAACTCAACATTGGCGAAGTCTATCTCTCGCTCGGCAATCACTACAAGGCGCTTCAACTCTTTGAAGAAGCCTTAACGATGAGCCGTGAAAGCGGAGATAAACGCTTGGAAGCCATTGCGACGAGCTCGCTCGGAAACGTCTATAATGCCCTCAAAGAGTTTGATAAAGCCCTCGGCTTTTATCAAGAAGCTCTTGCACGCTTTGAAGAAATCGGCTTACAAAACAGCATTGCAACAGAACTCGGCAACATTGCTGGCATTTATGAATCCAAAGGTGAGCACAATCTCGCGTTTGAATACTACCAACAAAGTCTTCAACGCTTGTGCGAACTCGGCGACCAAAGCAACATCGTTCGCGTCATGATTTTGATTGGCAAAACTTTGATTGCACAAAAAAATTATGACCTTGCCAAAACCTATCTCACCGAAGCAATTGCCGCAAGCGAAAAACACTCGATGCGCCGCCAATCTTATGAAGCCTTTGAGCAACTGGCAATTCTCTATGAGCAATTAGGCGACTTTGAATCGGCGTATCGCGCTTACCAAAATTATCACACCATCAGAGAAGCCGTCTTCAACGAAGAGCAAGGCAAAAAAATTGCGGTCCAACAGGCCCTCTTCGAGAACGAACTTGCACGCAAAGAAGCCGAGCGACACAAGCAACAGAACATCGAACTAACCAAAGCCCTTGCCGAAACGAAACGCCTGAAAGCCATCGCCGAAGAAGCCAACACTTTCAAGACCGAACTTCTCGGCATTGCCGCGCACGACCTTAAAAACCCGCTTCAATCTGTCATTGGCTTTGCACAACTCATTCAAGAAGACAAAGACAACAAACCCAAAACCCATGCTGCCGCTGCAACCATTGAGCGCGTTGCTCAACGAATGTATAAACTCATTGAAGAATTGCTGAACAATGTTAAACTCGAGATGACAGGGATTGCACTGTGTAAATCCAAAGTCGTTGTTGCGGACCTCCTTCGTGCGGTTGTTGCAAATTATCAAGCAAACGCTGAAAGGAAATCGCAAACCATCGAACTCGACCTTGACGAAAATTGCCTCGCTGAACTCGATGCAGAGCGCATGCGCGAAGTCTTTGAAAATCTCATTTCCAACGCCATCAAGTATTCGCCAAGAAGTAAGACAATTCGCGTGAGTTTGAAGCAGGTAGAAAAAGGTGCGATTCGTATAGCCGTCAAAGACGAAGGACAAGGCTTGACGGAAGCAGACAAAGCCAAACTCTTCGGAAAATTTCAGCGGCTTTCGGCGCGACCAACGGGCGGCGAAAGTTCAACAGGTCTGGGCTTATCCATCGTGAAGCAAATCGTGGAATTGCACGGCGGCAAAGTGTGGGCAGAGTCGGAAGGGAAGGATAAAGGCGCGACGTTTTTTGTCGAACTGCCAACACAATAAAAACACTTGATGCGTGTTTAGTTTTTTATGTCAGGCTTTTTCAAACAAGGATTCTAACATGTCAATAAAAGAAACGCTCGCCGCGCTTGGCGTGGTGTTGCCTGTGCCGCCGAAGCCGCTGGCGGCATATCTTCCTGCGGTTCAACTTGGAAATTTGATTTATTCGTCGGGGCAGTTGCCGCTCGCCGATGGCGTGCTCGTCTCAGGCGGAAAGGGCAAGGTTGGGCGTGCGGTTACAAAAGAAGAGGCGAAAATGGCGGCTCGGCAATGTGCCATCAATGCGCTTGCAGCGATAGCGGCATGCGCGGGCGACGTTGAAAAAATTGAGCGCATCGTGAAGGTAACGGTCTTCGTCGCCAGCGAAAGCGGATTTTCAGAACAGCCATTTGTCGCCAATGGCGCGTCAGAGTTTTTTCAGGAAGTCTTTGGTGAAAATGGACGGCACGCGCGCAGTGCGGTAGGCGTTGCCGAACTGCCACTCTCAGCGAGCGTCGAGGTAGAAGTGATTGCTAGCATTAAGGTTTAACACAAGGCTTATTTGTGCAGACCTAATTGCTTCGCAGTTCATTGAGCAAGGTGCGCTCAATATCGGCTTCGAAAATCAGCGTTTCTAAATTTTGCGTAATTTTCAATTCAGCCAGAATCTTCTTGATGGCTTGGCTTTGCCGTTGGCTAAACTGCTTTGAAACCCATGCGGCAAGTCGAATTAATCCCCCCGCAAAAAACGCGCTCGTGCGTGAGTCGTAGTGCCAAACGGTCTCGACGGCAACTCCGTCAGAGAATTGCGTGCAAAGGGTGAGCCGCTCAATCTTGCTGATGTTGCCTGATTCGGAAAGCCCCTCGCTCGATGCAGTTAAGCCGCGCAAGGCTTCCATCGCCCAGCGCGTTGAGCCAAGAGCCAACCACAACTGCGACTTATAGCGCACTTCATCAAGAAGCGGCTTCATAACGGTATCGGCGGCAAAGAAACTTTCTTGTGGCGCGATATATCGCTCAATCAAACTCACATCGTTTGCAATGACAAGTTCCGTTGCCGAAATGAAACTCATCCATTGCTGTTCGTCAAGGCGAAATGCAGTGTGCATCGGCGAAATGGATTTACGTTCTTTGGCAAAGAGCGACAACCCTCTGAAAACTTTTGCCGTGTCGAAAGAAGCGAGAAGGACGGCGAAGGTCAGTTCAGGCGCATCGAGCCGATTGACAGCAGCGTAGATGAGCGTATCAGTGTCGCGCGTGAGATTGAAATCGGCGAGGCGCATCAATTTGCCAACCGTGCTTGAATCGGAAACAAGCGGTTTGGTTTTGATGCTGTCGGGAAGAAACGTGTTCCAAAAATCGGTTTGGCGAATGGCGTGAAGGTTGATAAACGCAATCACATTTGCGCCGAGCGGCAAGGCGTCGAACTTTTTTTGCAAATACGGGGATAGCGGTTCAGAATCAGGGCGCGAAGCCGGTAGATTGACAAGAAGCGCGAGCCACCCAAAAAAGAGAACGACAATTACAACAAACGTAATAGCGCATCCGCGATTCCGATTCGGAAAAATTCCGCCCGAAGCATCACTGCCAACCGGCAAATCAGGAAGTTGCTCTGGCGGAAGATTGGATTGATTTGAAGATTGCTCCGACGAGGCGTTTGGCGTCTCACTCATAACAAAAACGGAAAGATTGCAGCAAAAACAATTCGCACGACTTTTAGAAAGCAAGGTGCAAAAAATTCTCGACTCCATGCGGTTTTATTTCTTCCCGCAAAAGTCAGTTGAAAAACGTAATTTCAAACATTTATTTTCAAAAATGTTTCTCGGATAACGATGTCCTTTGACTTGCTCAAATACTACAACGACATGAACAAGTCGCGCATTTTGATGACGTTCAAAGGCGCGATTTCACAAGAACTCTTAGTTGAATTGGGTTCGCTGGTCCGCAACCAACTCCGACACGACGACAAAATCCAACGCATTTTCGCCGTGTTCGTGGAAATGGCGCAAAACATCTTGCACTACTCGGCAGAAAAAGATTTGCTGCAACACATTGGCAAGGAAGTTGGGGTTGGCGTTATTGTTATTAGCGAGCAAGAAGAAATGTATTCCATCAGTTCCGGAAATGCGGTAACCAACGCCGATGCCGAGCGTTTGGAAGCCCATTGTCGCTACCTCAACGCGCTCACGAAAGACAAGTTAAAGAAACTCTACCAAGAACGCCGTAAGCAAATGCCGCCCGAAGGAAGCAAGGGCGCCGGACTGGGGCTCATCGACATGGCGCGAAAATCCGATAAACCATTGGAGTTCAGCCTGCAACCGCTCACGGACGATAAGTCGTTTTTCACCCTAAACGTCAGCATCTGCAAGACTGCTAAATAAACCTCAAACTCGATTCAAAATTTTTATGACCAATCTCACGATTGCCGAGACGAAAACCACGCCCAGCATTAACTTTGACGTACAAACTGGCGTGCTCAATATCACGGGAGAATCCTATCCCGACTCTGCCATGCAGTTTTATCAGCAAGTTCTCGATTGGCTCAATCAATATCTTTCTGAATCCACACAACCGATTGTGATGAACTTTAAATTCTCTTACTTCAACACTAGCACTTCAAAGTGCATTTTAGATATGCTCAGCCTTTTGGAATCCGCACATGCCAAAGGCAGAAAAATTGAAGTGATATGGCATTACCGACAAGACGACGAAGACATGCAGGAAAGCGGCGAAGAATTTGCGCAAGACATTAATCTTCCGTTTAGCCTTGTAGCGTATTGATGAAATCGTATTGATGAAAATAACGCCAAGTAACAAGAGGCACACGGTCTGAAAAAGTATGCCTCTTGCGATGAATGACAATAAAACCAAGCGAAGCCTTGCCGAAATCTCAGCGAGAAAAGAAAATCAGCGAGCGAGACGCCGAAAGCGTCTTTCAAGCCGAAATGGAATTTGCCAAACGAGCGCGGGCAATCGCCTCACAGGCTTCCATTTCCAAAAAAGACCTTCAAAACGAATACGAGACGCTCATTGAACACTACGAGAAACTGCTTCAACAAACGGCGAAAATTACGCGCATCAGCGATAGCACGCAGCTCAAATTGCGCCGCACCCAAGAAGCCCTGAACGCGCTCAACGCCGAACTCGCCCGTGCCCTCAGCATCGCCGAAGCCGAAAAACGCCGTGCCGAAGAAGCTAGCCGATTCAAAACCGAACTGCTCTCTATCGCCGCACACGACCTCAAAAATCCGCTTCAATCGATCATCGGATTTGCTTCCTTAATACAAGAATGTGCGGAAAGACCTGCCGATATGCAAAAGTATGCCACGACGATTCAGAACGCCGCGCAACGCATGTTCAAACTCATCAATGAACTTCTAAACACGACGGCGATTGATGCAGGTAAACTCACGCTCCATCGCTTTCCATGCAGTCTCGGCGAACTTGCTTCCTTCGTGCTTGCCGCTAATCTTCAACAAGCCAACCAAAAAGAACAGCGCATTGACTTCCACGCCGAACCCGACTGCATTGCCGAAGTTGATGCCGAGCGCATTCGCGAAGTCTTCGATAACCTTGTGAGCAACGCCATTAAATACAGCGCAATCGGTAAGACAATTTGGATTCGCATCTTTCGCACGCTATCGAGCGATGAGCAACTGCCCGTTATTCGATTTACGGTGCGCGACGAAGGGCAAGGGCTAACCGAAGACGATATGAAGAAACTATTCGGACGCTTTCAACGCCTGTCGGCAAGACCCACCGGCGGCGAATCCTCAACAGGGTTGGGACTTTCTATTGCTAAACAACTTGTTGAACTGCACAACGGAAAATTGTGGGCAGAGTCGGAGGGAAAAGAGAAAGGGGCGACATTTATCGTCGAGTTGCCCATCTTGCCTAAAAGCACATCTGAATCCGAATGACCGTTTATCGCCTTTTCTCAAAAGGGATTATGCTTCTTGGTTTGCTCATGCTGTTTTCTTGCGGAGAGCCAGATACCGAAGATGACCCAATCGAAAACTTCACGCGCACCAATCAAAACGGACAGATTTTAAGCGAAGACCCGAACGATTGGCGCATCGCTGCACGCTTTGCGGGCGAAGTGCAAATTTCCCAAGTCGCGTTTCCCAATCCAACGCGCAACGGGCAAGTGCAACTGACCATGCAATTTTCCTCGACGGTCGGATTTCCGCGACTTGATTTTCTCGGCATCACGCGCGACGGCTTTCCCGTCAATTATCCCGTCATTCTCGAGACCGATGTGAATGTGCCGAACTTCGGCGCGAAAAATTACCTGATTGACCTCGTGAAAATCTCCCCGAACCGCAACCTCGCCGACCTGCGCGGACGGCTCTTCCGCGTGCGCGTTATTGACGTTGCTGGAAACATCATCACCTACGGCGACGTGTTCATCGAGTAATTGCTCCTTCATTCGTTCATCGCCCTTCTGCGCCACACCGAGCGGCGCAAAGAATCCATCGCAAAGCAACTTTTCATTGTTCATTCTTCACTATTCATTTCGTTGGTTGAATATCTCTCTCAAAAAGCGGTAACTTCGACGAAAGAATCTCAAACAAACATTTGCAGTGTCAGAACCTCAATCGTCATTTGTTGCCAAGCGAAAACCGCTCCTCTCACCGTCGGAGTATGTGGAAGGCATTTTGAACGGGAATCGGACCGTGCTCTCGCGCGCAATTACGCTTGTAGAGAGCCATCGTGCTGAGCATCAAGCGATTGCCGAAGAAGTTGTTGGGACGTGTTTGAAGCATAGCGGCAAGTCGATTCGCATTGGGATTACGGGCGTGCCGGGCGTGGGCAAAAGCACATTCATTGAAGCCTTTGGACTGTCGCTCATTGAAGCAGGGCGGCGCGTGGCAGTGTTAGCCATTGACCCAACAAGCGAAAAATCGCGCGGAAGCATTTTAGGCGATAAAACTCGAATGGAAAAACTCTCAACGCATGAGCAGGCATTTATTCGTCCGTCGCCATCGTCGGGCTCGCTGGGGGGCATTGCACCTAAAACGCGCGAAGCGATGCTCCTGTGCGAAGCGGCAGGCTACAATGCGGTGATTGTTGAAACGGTCGGCGTCGGGCAGTCCGAAGTTGCCGTTCATTCCATGACCGACTTTTTCCTCTTGCTCATGCTTGCAGGTGCGGGCGACGAATTGCAAGGGATTAAGCGCGGCATTATGGAAATGGCTGATTTAATTGCCATCAACAAAGCCGATGGCGCAAACCTCACCAAAGCCAAACTCGCCCAACAAGAATACCAACAAGCCCTGCATCTGTTTCCGCCTAATCCAAATGGTTGGATTCCGAAAACGCTGACCTGCTCGGCATTAACCGGCGACGGCATTTTAGAAGTGCGCGACATCATTTTTGACTTTGAAAAGAAAATGATGGAAAATGGGTGGATGGAGCGAAAGCGCGAAACACAAGCGGCGTATTGGCTTCGTCAGACGCTGGAATATGAACTCTTACTGCGCTTTTACAACTCTGAACAGATTAAATCGAGATTGCATGAGTTAGAAAGCGCGGTGCGCAAAGGTGAGTTAAGTCCGTTTCGCGCTGCCAAAGATTTGCTCAAAACTTTTTACTCACAATCGTTGGCGTCTAACGAGTGAAACGGAAAAGGCAATGTGAGCCATACACATTGCCTTATGATTTCTTGTGGCTGTTGAGTTAGCTGACAACTTCTTCGCTCATCATCGTGTCAGAAATACGCTTGGGTTCAGGTGTAATTTTCAAAGTCGAGGTAAGGTAGGCAAAAAGTTTTTCTCGCATTGCACGCTCAATGATGTAGTTCTGCATGTCTTCTTTGAGATAGGCTTGAAGCACTTGGTCGGGGTTGTCGATGCCCATTTCTTTGGCGTCGGCTTCGGCGATGTCGCGTATGCTTTGCTCGTCGATTTTAATGCCGATAACTTCGGCGAGTTTGTGGCGAATAAGCGCCCACTGTGCTTGGCGTTTCGCATTCTGGCTGATTTCACGTCGGAAGGCTTGTATATCGAAGCCTTTCGGGAATTTTCCGCCGAGTTGCCGCGCTGCATTTTCAATGATCATATCCTCAAAGGAGCGAATCATGGTTTGTGGCACTTCAATGGGATTGTCCTCAATAAATTTTTTAGCAATTTCTTCGAGCAAATCCTCTTCGGCTTTGCGTTTGAAGGTGGCTTTAAGGCGCGACTCAATATCGGCTCTGAACTCTGCTGCGGTTTGCAGATGCCCTTGGGTGAGTTCTTTGGCAAGGTCGTCGGTGAGCTCGGGCAGGTCTAATTGCTTGACTTCTTTGATGTAGAACTTGTATTGTTTAGACACGTTTGGCTGATTGGCGTCGTTGGATTTGAGTTCAACAATGCGCTCGTCTCCTGCTTTCACGCCCGTTAGTGCTGCACGCAAGGGGGATTCCTTGCGAATCATTCGTAGCACAATCTCTTGATTTTCAAACCGTCTTCCGATAATCGGCATACCGTTTGCGTCCAACTCTTGCGAATCGGCAACGACTAAATCGTCTTCCGTCGCTTCGCCGTCTTTACTCATCCACACGCCTTGTTCTCTCAAAATGTTTTTTACTTCGCGCTCAATGTCTTCTGGTGTAATTTGATACTCCGCCTTCTTGAACGCGTAGTCTTTGTAAGGCGCGAGGTCAAATTCGGGTTGGACTTCATACATCAAGTAGATGTTCAGCAGTTTATCGTCGGTGAATTCGAAGTGGCGAATGCGCGCGCGTCCGACGAGTTTCAACTTTTGCTCCGCTGCAACTTTTGAGAACATTTCACTCGCCAGCGTTTCAACGGTTTCGGACTCAATTTCTTTGCCAACAAGGCGTTTGACCATGTGCATCGGCACTTTGCCTTTGCGAAAGCCTTTGACTTGAACGTTGGCTTGTGCGAGTTTATAGTTTTCGTCGAGCTTCGGTTGATACTCTGACGGCTCAAGCGTGAGCGTCATTTCTTGCTCCGTAGAGCCTATCTGTTTAATTACGTGTGTCAATGCAGTAAAAAGTTAAGGTTGTCAAATAAACTTTGAACGGGGGACGCCAATTGTCTCGCTCCGTGCCTTACGTCTTTTTAGGATTGACGATGCGTGCAAATCGCTAAAAGGTCGCAATCGCTTCATCGACCGTGTTGAACGTGTCGAAGACCTTGACGAGGTTGGTGATGACGAAGACGTTCTTGATGTTTTTTTCAATGTTGCAAATTTTGAACTTTCCGCCCGCTTGCACAACCGTTGTCATGCCCGCAATCAACATGCCAATGCCCGAGGAATTAACATATGTAACATCGCTCATATCGATGAGAATGTTTTTCTTGCCCGCATCGAGAAGCGATTTCAATTTTTCTTTGAACTCGGCAATATCGCTGCCGCCAAGCAAATCTCCTTTAAGGTGCAAAATTACAACGCCGTTTTGTTCCGACTCGGTGTATTTCATTGATAATACGATGATTAAGTGTTAGAGACTTCTTCTGAGAGTTCGTTGCCGAGTTTAATTATTAAACTATGAATTCTGGCAGGCAACACGATGCGCGACACGCCAACAAGATACAGTTTTTTGCCAATTGAACGAATGGCGACCACACCTTCGCTGTATTCTTTAGTAACGGTTAGCAAATGATGCAAGTGTGCCGCTTCGCCTTGTTCAGTAACGGCAAAAATTTCGTCGCCGACAGTTGCGGAAAGTTTTTCCAACTCGTGTGGCTTCGACGACGCATGAACTAAAATTGTTCCGCCTTCGCTCATTAAAATCGCGTGTTCCAGCCCTTCGGTCTCAATCATTCTGCCAAGATGCTCTTTATACTTCTGAAACTTTTGGCGCACCGTGTCGGGAATGACTTCGGGCACGCGCTCGCGCCTCACAAGCGGTTTTTCTTCTAAAAGTGTCGGCTCGCTCAATACGTTGGGCATTGGCGCTGAAAGCGCGGGTGCAACTTCAGGCGGCTTGAAATGTTGACGCAATTCCGGTCGCTCATTGAGCAATGAAACGATGAGCGGACGAATCGCCAGCATAATTTCAGAAATGCGCGTTTTAGCACACTGTGGGTTGATGCGCACACACATAGAAATCGTGCAATAACCTTCTGGCTCTTTGCATCGCGCGCGCTGTTGATACTTCGCCGTTGGCTCCAAGCACGCGAGAATGTCGCCACGCGAAATCGGCTTCTTCGTCGTTTGAGATTCTTCAATTAAAAAATCCCAATACTGTTTTTGAAGGTCTTTGAGTTGTTTTGCGTCAAGACGGCTCAAAACCGACTTGTATTCCGCCTCGTTTTCCACGCTATCCAAAAGTGCTTGCTTGGCGAATTGGACGGCATTGAGGGTATCGCTCATGTTTCAAAAGAGTTCGTTTGTTAAAATTGGCTTGCAAATGTAACGATTTAGGCGATATTCATTGGTGCTTTGTTTCAAAATCATCGCTCACGCTTCGGTGAGCAAGTCGAAAACCGCCCGAAGTGCTCTGCCACGATGACTCACCGCATTTTTTTCGTCGAGCGAAAGTTCGGCAAACGATTTCTGCGCATCGGTTGAAAAGAACACGGGGTCGTATCCAAATCCGCTCGTCCCACAAGGCTCGGTAAGAATCTCGCCTTCGGCAACGCCTTCCACAGTGGTTTCAAGGAATGTTCCGTTCCAAGTTCCAACAAGCGCAATCACGGTTCGAAATCGCGCGGCGCGATTCGCCTTGCCTGAAAGGTCGCGAAGCAGTTTCTCGACATTTTCGGCGTAGGTGGGCTTTCTGCCTAAGTCGGCTTCGGCGTAGCGCGCGGAATAGACGCCGGGCGCGCCGTTCAGCGCATCAACTTCCAAGCCTGTATCATCGGCAAGCACCAAGATGTCTTTGAGTTTCGCTTGTGCAAAGCGATAAATTTCACGCGCTTTTTTGAGCGCATTGCCTTCAAGCGTGGGCGCGTCCTCAATGACTTCGGGCAAGTCGGGCAAATCGTCAAGTGAATAAATCTGAATGCTCGAGAGTTGATTCAAGGCGTGAGCAATTTCTTTGACTTTGTCGTGGTTATGTGTGGCTAAAACGATGGCAGGCATGTCCAGTCAATATGGCTTTTTGGTGGTTGATTGTTGCCAAGCGCGGAACGCGGCGAGGGCTTCGTCGCGCAAGAGTTGCCGTGTGGGAATTTTGCGTGCGGAAAGGTCGCGCGGAATTTCGTCGTAAATAAACGCGTCGTCGAAGCCGATGTTGGCGGCGTCGATGCGAGTGTTGCCGAAGTAAATGCGCTCGAGTCGCGCCCAATAAATCGCGCCAAGGCACATCGGACATGGCTCACAAGTGGTGTAGAGGTCGCACCCACGAAGTTCAAAGGTTTGAAGCGCGCGGCACGCATTGCGAATGGCGGTAACTTCGGCGTGGGCGGTTGGGTCGTTCAAAGTTGTTACTTGATTTGTGCCTGTAGCCACAATTTCTCCGTTGCGAGCGACAAGCGCGGCAAACGGTCCACCTGTTCCGTTTTTGACATTTTCAAGCGAGAGCCGAATCGCTTCGCGCATCAAGGCTTCGTGGGTCATAACAACATTGAATTTGATTGAACTTCAAATATGCCAAACTTTTTTCATAAACTTTGTTCTTGTCCAAAGCCCAACGCACATCGTATATTTACAATCACTTCAAAAATTACCGCTCATGAACGCCTTGAACCACGTCGCCGAAGAATACATTTTGCTTTCTCACCGATTAGATAAACACTATCACGGGTTAGTCGATGCGCATTATGGCAAATCTTCTGAACTTAAATCGATTATTGATGCCGAACCAATACGCCCGCTCGACTCGCTTTACTCCGACGCCGAAAAACTCTTGAGCGTGCTCAATGGCGACGAGTCGGAACGCGCAAACTACCTCCGCAAACAATTAGTCGCGCTTAAAACCATCATTGAAAAGAAACAACATAAACCGATTTCCTACCGCGAGGAAGCGCGGCTTTGCTACGGCATTTCAACGATTGACTATGCCAACGAACGCGAGTTCACGGAACGCATCGCGGAAATCGATGAACGCCTTCGTGCAGAGCATTTTGGTAACGGAAGTCTTCCCGAACGATTTACCCAATGGCGCGCGCAGTTCGAGCTCAAAGGCGATGAACTGATGAACTTCATTCAAGCCTCAATGACGTTTGCCAAAGCAAAGACTGAATCGCTCTTTCCGCTTCCTGAAAATTCGGTCGAGGTTAGCCTTGTGCGCGAAAAGCCTTGGGCAGGCTACCATTGGTATCGAGGCAATTATCAATCGCTCTACGAACTCAACATTGATGTGCCGACGACCATTTGGGGCGTATTACACACCACCACGCACGAAGCCTTTTGCGGACATCACACCGAAGCGATTGTCAAAGAATCGGAACTCGTTCGCAAGCAAGGACTGATTGAGTTCAGCATTAACTTGCTTGGCGCGCCGTGTAGCACCATCTCGGAAGGACTTGCCGAAGCGGCAAACTACATCATCTTCGGCGAAACCCCTGCCGTTATTGAGTGGCTTCGAGCGCACGAGCCGTTGCACCAACGCACCATTTCCGACAACGACGCGCGCCTGATTGAACTTGTCGAAGAACTCGGACGCAAGCCCGTTGTCAATGCCGCACTCTTGATGTATGACGAGAACGAAACCGATGATGCTGTTTTCGCCTACTTGCGCCAATACCTTCCAAGCGAAGACACATTGATTCGCCGAACTGTTTCGCGCCTGCGCGACGACAACTTCCGCGCCTACATGCTCACCTATCCCATCGGCAAGGCAATGATTATGGACGAACTTTACCGCTCCGATAATCCGGCTCAAACTTTCTACAACATCCTTAAATCGGTCGACTATCACTTCAATGCCGTTGAAAATTAGATTGCTGGCTTGCGCGTTAGTGTTGCTTCTTTCATCTTGTTCGCGCCGTGAAGGCGGCTTGTATGTGATTTCTGAAAACCGTCAATATGGCTACATGGATAGAACGGGCAAGGTCATCATTGTGCCACAATACGATGCCGCTATGCCGTTCTCCGAAGGTCTGGCGATTGTGGGGCAGAAAGGCAACTTCGGCGTGATGAACGAAAAAGGCTCGCTTCTCACGCAAATTCAATACAGCGATATTCGCTCTTACTCCGAAGGCTTTGCAGTAGTGCGTATCGGCAAAACATTTGGCTACTTCGATGCTGAAGGTTCGCTCGCCATTAAGCCTGACTACCGAAATGCGATGCGATTTAGCGAAGGACTCGCCGCTGTTGAAACCATGGATTCCGCCAAGTGGGGGTTCATCAATAAAGAAGGACGCAAGGTGATTTTGCCGCAGTATGACTTAGCCTCCCGCTTTTCGCAAGGGCGCGCAATGGTGATGATAAACGGCAAGTGCGGATTCATTGATAAACAAGGAACGCTCGTCATTAAGCCGCAATTCGACGATGCACGCGATTTCTCGGATAGCCTTTGTGCCGTTCGCATCGGAAACTTGTGGGGCTATGTGAATTTCGGCGCAAAGCCTGTTATCGAGTTGAAATTTGAAAACGCGCTCTCGTTTAGCGAAGGGCTCACCGCCGTGCAAGACACGGCTTCGCATCGTTGGGGATTCATCAATAAGCAGGGCACAATGGTGATTGCGCCGCAATTTGAAAGTGTGGTTGAGTCGTTCAATCGCGGCTATGCGTCGGTTAGGCAAAATGGCAAAGTCGGCGTGATTGATACAAACGGCAAGTGGATTGTTGAGCCGAAATATGACTATGTCGGAAAGTTCGTTGATGGATTAGCACAAGTGCTGAATGAAGGGGCTATCGGATATATCGACACGGCTGGAAATTTGGTGCGCCCGCCCATCGAGTGATGCGAATCATCTCTTTAATCCGTCCAATCTGTTCTCGCTTTCACAGAGCAGTCCATATCAACTGCAGTCCTGAGATGATGAGCAACACTTCAACAAGCAGAATGAATTTTTCTCTGCTCAATTTTTCAATGATTTTCCTGCCCGTCCAACTTCCCAAAATCATTGCTCCGCCAATGAAGAGTCCGTAGTAAAGTTCAGTCCAGTTGATAAGAGCAAAGGCGTTGTAGATGATGGTTTTGGTGAGATGAATGACCAAAGCCGTGAAGGCTTCGCTGGCGATGTAGGCTTTTGCGGTGAGGTCGAGTCCGAGAAAGAAAGCCGCGCTAAGCGGTCCTGCACTGCCTGCAATGCCCGAGATAAACCCTGTTAGTCCGCCGCCAAGCAAGAGCCCTTTTTCGCCAAGCGCAACTTTTTTGATGTTTGTTCTGCGATAGAGGACTAAAAGGATGAGAAAGATACCAATGCCAATTTTGACCTTGTCGCGTTCAATCTCGCCAAAGAGGTAACTGCCAAGAATCGTTAAAGGAACAGCCGTCAGTAGAAAGAAGAGGATGGGCTTCCACTGTAAATCATCTCTGCCGAACCACACTCTTGACGCATTTCCAAAAATCTGTCCGATGGTCAGAATTGGAACGGCGGCACTGATTCCCACAAGGTTGGTCAGAGCAGGGAGCAAGACAAGCGCGCCGCCAAATCCTGCCGCGCCTGAAAGCGTTGCGGCAAGATAGCTGAGAGCGAAGAGCAAGAGCAGTTCAAGCATGACTTGTTTTTGATGTTACGCGCGTGTGGACATGGCTTGTCGACATGGCTTGCGGCATGCTCGAGTGAGCGCGCCCCCGAGTAAGTCGGGCCGAGATTAAATCAATCTGAAATTAAATCGAGTCGAAATAAAAAGGGCGACCGAAGTCGCCCCGCAGTTGACAAGTGTCCCCCACATCACTTGCCATAGTAGACAGGGTGCCTACTACTTTACTGCTACCCAAATAGATAGCGGACTCGCGTCCGCTATGCAACTAGTAGGTGTCCCCCACATCACCTACCACAATGAACAGGGCGTCCATTGCTTTGTTGCCACTGCAAAAATACAAATTTTTGAAAGTTTGTCAAGAGCATTTCGAAAAAATTTTTTTCATGTCCTATTAAACCACATGCAATTTTACGCAAGTAGACCATGCTGAATGGCGAGTTCGATAAGTTCAGCGGCGTTTTGTGCACCTAATTTTTTAATCATGTTGCTTCGATGCACTTCGACCGTGCGAGGACTGATGAAAAGTTTGCTAGCAATTTGTTCCGTCGACAATCCTTCGGCAACATAATGAATGAAGAATTTCTTTTTCGCGCTCCGTTAGCGTAGGTATGTGTGCTTGTCTCGACGGCGTTTCTTTGAGCAATTCAGGTTTGAGCGATTCAGGAATAAGACATAATGCCAATCGCGCCCAAGCCGACAAAAAGAACGCGAGCCAGAGTTGCTCGATATTCCCATTTTTCTCTAACGGATTTCCGAAAGCACGAACATACCGTATTTTTACCGCCATCAACAGCGTTTTTCAACAGCATCTCTGAAATCAAATCCAACTATGCACGACCAGCACGAGATTCCTCTTGTCCTTCTCATACCGTTTGCACTGCTTTTAGCGGCAATCGCTGTAATGCCGCTGACGTTCGCACACTTTTGGGAAAGCAACCGCAATAAACTCATTGTGGCATTGGTGTGTAGTCTGCCTGTGTTAGGATTTTTAATTTACAACGCCATGTGGGGCGAACTCAAACACGCGCTTCTCTTCGACTATGTGCCGTTTCTGATTTTGCTCGGCGCGCTCTTTGTCATTACGGGCGGAATCAACATCACAGGCGATATTGAAGCAAAGCCGATTATTAACACAACATTTATGGCAATCGGCGCGGTGCTCGCTTCGCTAATGGGCACGACAGGCGCGGCAATGCTCCTTATTCGTCCGCTCTTGGAAACCAACGCTGAGCGACAGTTCAAAGTCCACACGGTGCTCTTTTTTATCGCCGTGGTGGCTAATTGTGGCGGATTGGTAACGCCGCTCGGAGACCCGCCGCTCTTTGTGCTCTATTTGCGCGGCGTGCCGTTTGAATGGTTTTTGAACCTTTTGCCCGTGTGGCTCTTTGCGAACATTATTCTGCTTGCAACCTACTTCGGCGTGGATTCTTATTACTACTATCAAAAAGAAAGCCTCGCCGCGTTGAAGCGCGATATTGAAGAAATTCGACCCATAAAAATTACAGGTAGCATCAACTTCGTGTTGCTTTTGGGGGTGGTGTTGTCGGTCGCGTTTCTCAATGAGCAATACATCTCGCTCTTTAAGCAAAATGAATATGCGAAGTTTTTGCGCGAACTTGTGATTTTGATTTTGCTCGGATTGTCGCTTTGGCTAACGAAAAAAGAAGTGCGCGAGGCAAATAAATTCTCATGGCATCCGATTGAAGAAGTCGCTTACCTCTTCTTGGGCATTTTCATTACGATGATTCCTTGCTTGCTCTTCTTGGAAGCCAACGCGCCCACGCTGGGCGTAACAAGCCCTGTGCAATTCTTCTACGCAACAGGTGTTTTGAGCGGCGTTTTAGATAACACGCCGACTGCCGTTACTTTCTACTCTTTGGCGTTGGGCTTAGCGCAACAAGCCAATGTGATGATTGCAGGTATTCCCGAAGTTACGCTCAAAGCGATTTGCATTGGTGCAGTCTTTTTTGGAGCGATGACTTACATCGGCAACGCGCCAAATTTTATGGTCAAAGCCATTGCCGAAGAGCAAAGTGTGGAAATGCCAAGTTTTATGGGATATGTGGGGAAGTTTTCGCTCGTGATACTCCTGCCGCTCTTTGTATCGGTGCAGTTGATTTTCTTTTAAGCCGATTGCGTTTGTGCCGATTGCGTCGCTTCTTCAGCAAGTTGCGGAGATGCCTTGTGTGGCGGCGTGCGTTTCCATCGGTTGTGGAGCCAGAACCATTGGTCGGGATAGCGTCGAATGTAGGATTCAATCGCACGAGTATATCGCTCGGCTAACACTTTGACATTATCGGCTGAAAAAGTGAGGTCGTCGGTTTTGATTTCCGTGAGTTCTAAACGGTGGCGACCAACACCAATGCGGCGCGGCATTGAAAGAATGACCGGCAATTTTGTGCGAAGCGCAAAGACGGCGGCACCGAGAAAAATGGCGGCGTCGCGTCCGAGAAATGTGGTGAAGTAATCGTCGCTGTGTGCGGCTTGGTCGCTAAGCAGGGCGAGCAGTTTGCCTTCGCGCAGTCGTTTTAAGCCGAGTTTTGGCGCGTCGCTCATCGAGATAAATTCATTGCCACCGAGCGTGCGCCACTCGAGCATCTTCTTGTCAAGAAACTTGTTGGAGAAGGGTTTATAGACAATCGCGCACGGCTTCGCCAAAAATGCCCAGCACATGGCTTTGAGTTCCCAATTTCCGAAATGCGCCGATACGACAATCGCGCCCTTGCCTTCGGCATAACACTTCTCAATAAGGTGAAAATTTTCTACCTCAAACATTCTTTCCGCATCGGCTTTTGAGCGAATCAGCGGCGCACGCATAATTTCAAAAAGCGATTGCGCTTGCTCGATGTAAACTTGACGCGCAATTTTTGAACGTTCGGCTTCAGATTTTTCAGGGAAACACAAGCGAAGATTGGTTTCTACCAACTTGCGGCGCAACTTTACCCGTTCATAAAGCCAGTTGCCAACAACTTCGCCAAGCCGATACACGCGCTCAATCGAGAGCCGACGCACGATTGCACCAATCAGCATAAAGACGCCGTAGACCAACGCATCAATAAGGGTTTTGAAAAGACGCTTCATTGAAAACACATTGAGTTTTTCTTGACAGAAGAAGGCGTGCAATTTCGTATCTTCACGCACCTCGTCCGCGCACAGAAATTAAACAAAAAATAATGGCAACTGCACTTTCACTTGACCACGAAAAACCGCTTTTAACGCTCGAAGAAGCAAAAGCCTTTGTCAGATTTCATCAACAGCAAGGAAGAACCGTCGTTTTCACAAACGGGTGTTTCGATATTTTGCACGCAGGGCATGTGCAGTATTTGAACAAAGCCAAATCTCTCGGCGATGTGCTCGTGGTTGCCATCAACAGCGATGCGTCCGTCAAGCGATTGAAGGGTGAAAAACGCCCCATCAATACACAAGAAGATAGAGCGTATCTTCTCAAAAATCTTAAAGCCGTCGATGCTGTTCTGCTCTTTGAAGACGACACGCCACTTTCGGTAATTGAAACGCTTTTGCCCGATGTGTTGGTCAAAGGGGCAGATTGGGCGATTGAAAATATCGTCGGTAAAGACGTTGTTGAAGCACACGGCGGAAGCGTTCAAACGATTTCGTTTTTAGACGGACGCTCAACCACTGGCACGATTGAAAAAATTCTGAAAGCTTACACTTAAAGAGCCTTCGCGATACGATGATTATTCCGCGCATATTTAAGTTCATACGACGCACGCTCTACACGCTCACCATAACGGTGTTCGTCGCCATTATTGGGCTGTATATTTTCTTGAATACTGAACTCGGCGAGCGGTTTCTGAAATCGTTTGCTGAAAAACAATTCGCGCAACTCTTCAACGGACGGCTCACGATTGAGCGCGCCGAACTCGGATTTCCAACATCGCTCTCACTTCATCAAGTCAAAGTTTTTGTTGCGGACGACACCACCGAAAGCCTTTCGCTCGAGCAAATTTCACTCAGCATTGTCGGCGTTTCGCTTCATCGAAACATCGAGGAGGGATTCATCAAAGACCTTCACATCGGCAGAATTTCACTGCAAACGCCGAAAGCCGTCATCGTTCAAGAGCAAGACAGCACGCTACAACTCATGCGGCTCTTCAAGCCCGATTCAACCGCAACGGTTGACACAAGCGAAGGCAACCCAATTAAATTTCTTGTCGACGAACTCTCGATTCGCAACGGCGATTTCTGGTGGATTAATCGCGCCGCGCCGCCCGTAGATGCAGAGACGCGCATTGCGCTCGACTCACTTCGCGCACAAAACATTACGCCCGTCAATTTTGACAGCCTGCACCTTGCGAATGTAAATTTCCTGCTTAAAGGCGAACTCAATGGAGACTTCATCACTGCCACGCTTCAAGAACTCTCGTTTGAGATTCCCGAAGCAGATTTTTCCGTCGCAGAAACGAACCTTTACTTTTCGCTCACGCCGCAACGCGTCGAGGTAACAGGGCTGACGCTCAAAACGTCGCGCTCATCGATTCAACTAACAGGCGCGCTTCACCGCTACGATGTATTTGCGCCATATTCAGAGGATTCGCTCAAACAGGCGGGATTTGATTTCAATCTCGACATTCAGCAGCTTGCCTTTGACGACCTCAAACGCCTTGTTCCAACGCTTTACGGGTTGAACGGCACGCTTCGCGCGAAAACCGTTGCACGCGGCACGCCCGATTCGTTCAAGATTGAAGAACTTGTGCTCGAAGCAGAGCGAAGCCGAATCGGCATTTCCGGGTCGGTTAAGCAAGTCTTCTCACCTGAGTTATCTGAATTAAATCTCTCACTGCAAAACACGTATCTGAACCTTTCTGATGCGACGAAAATAATGCCGTCGCTATCTCTGCCTGATTTGAGCGAGGTCGGGCGATTGGAATTGAGAGGAAGGTTTAACGGTAGGCTCAATCGCTTCCGAGCAAGGCTTGATGCTACATCGCAAGTTGGCGCGGTCAATGCTGATGTTGAAATCGCGCTCCCCAAAAATCGCTTGCCTGAATACGCAGGCGTGCTCAACCTCGAGCATCTCAACATCGGCAAAGCCTTGAAAAACCCTGCGCTGACCAGCGATTTGAACCTTTCCGCCAAACTTGAAGGAAGAGGAAACTCGCTGGAAACCATGAGCGCGAAGTTTGTAGCAACAATGAAAAAATCGCGCTTCGGTGAATATACTATCACGGATTTTGTGGCAAATGCAGGCGTTTCCCAAAAGCGATTCAATGGTGAGTTGTTCATTGAGATGGGCGAACAATTCGCCGAATTTTCAGGCATACTCGACCTCTCCAAAGAGATTCCCTCTTATCAAGGCGAAGGACGTTTAGGAAAGTTTGATATTGCAACTTTCACCAAAGACGACAGCCTCAGAAGCAACCTCAACTTGGGCTATACACTGAACGGGAGCGGGTTTGCGCTTGGCGACATTATGCTTGACTTCAAATTGGAACTTGATTCTTCAATCATTGGCAAACTTCCGATTCGCAAAGGCACGAAAGCACAGGCGACACTCGTGCAAGACAAACTCGATTCGTCTGCAACGTTCGTCTTTCATAGCGATTTGCTCGACATCGAGGTCGAAGGCCAGTATGATTTAGGTCAACTCGTTAAGCTCGTGCAGTTGGAATCGGGCGTCATTGAGCGCGAGATATACAAAAACAACATTTTCCGCACCCAAGCGCAAGAAGCACGGTTTCAAGAAGTCAGCAAAAAGGTAAAGACGTTGGAAAAATCCGTCAAGAAAAAAGTGGAGACGGCGAAGGTTGTGTTGCCAACGCTGAATGTCAATTTCAACATTTCGCTCAAAAGCCTTGCGGCAGTCTCGCTGATTGCAAAGGCGGGTTACTTCAACGCCAAAGCCCAGATGCGTGGAAAAATTACAAGCCAACCAACGCAATGCTCAATCACAGCGATTGTGGATATTGACTCGACGACTTACAGCGACTTGTTTTTTACGCAAAACTTCAAAGCAACCTTCGGATATGTCGATGATGTGGTCGATGAAAAGGAGCATCAACTTCGCGCCAAACTTAATCTCTCGGTGTTCCGATTGAAGACGGGCGACCAGCGATTTTTGGACACGAAGTTCGAGATGCGCTACGACAAACAAGCCGTGCAGGTCGAAGTTCGCTCCTCTCATGTCAACACGCGCGGCAGGTTGGAAATGGATATGCTCGCAGGCGTTTTTGACCAGCAATACGTCATTCTGCTTGAAAACTTCAAGTTTGCCACAAGCGAATTTAGTTGGGAAGCAAATGCGAACTCAGAATTTCAAATCAGCCCGCAGAATGTTCGCTTCAGCAATGTCGCTTTTCGCAATAAAGACCAAGAACTCTCGCTTAAAGGCTTCCTCGAGTTTGACGGCGATGGCAACGTGAGTATTGCGTTGAAAAACTTAAACCTTGCGGACTTCCGAAAATGGATTCTACCAGAACCTTCTAATGCGCCTTTTGGTGGCAGGGTGAATATGACGCTCGATGTCGGTGGCAACTTACAGCGTCCTGAAATCAAGTTCGAGTTGAATGTTCTCAATTTGGTGTATAGTGCGGTGCGGGGCGGAAATCTGACCCTGCAAGCCGATTACGAAAGCAAGGTGATGAATGTCGTGCTTGCCGCCAATCTCGATAGCACCAAGAAGTCGAGTGTCTTTGGACAAGGCAATATCGTGAATCGCATTTCAGGGCGCGGGCGTATTCCAATCAACTTGGATAGCGATGGCTCGCCGTTTGGCTTCATCAACACTGAAGAGGTCTTTGCCGAAGTGCGCTCCGACGACATCGACGCCGCCGCGCTTGAAGCCTTTGTGCCGTTGGAACGCACAACGGGATTTATCAAACTGCTTGCAACCGTTCGCGGACGCTTTCCCTCGCCTGATATTCGCATCAACCTGTTGATTGACAAGGTGAAAACCACGCCAATCGCAACACAAGTCGAATACACGCTCAACGGCGAAATCGTTGCCACGCCGAGCGGCGCACGGTGGAGCGCACTCACCTTCAACGACCGTTTCGGTGGCGAAGGCTCAACCAGCGGCTCAATTAAAATGAATGACTTTGCCGTTGAATTTTTGGACATCAACATTGCCTTCAATCGACTTCACCTCATGCGCAAGCCTGAAGGCAAAGACGGCTTGCCGTTTGGCACGCTTATCGCCTCGACCGACAACCTTCGCTATTTCGGCACGCTTGACGCGCCGAAATTGACAGGGCGACTCACCATCAACGAAGGCGACATGAGTTCCTTTGCTAAAAACGCCAACAACGCCACGCAGTTCGCTGAAGCGGCAAAGTTCATCACCATGCGCGCACGCGAAGACACCACACTTTCGCTCGAGGAGCGCAACCGCATCAAACAGGAGCGACGTCTCAGCGAAGAATTTTCAATGGACGAAACACGCACGCGCTTGCAAGTCTATCAAATCACGCCTTACGACCTGATGGAGATGGACTTGCGCGTTAGGACTCAACGGCGAATGCTTTACACTATCATTTTCAATAAGTATCTCGGCGAGCAAATGAAGGTGAGTTTGGAAGATGTGGATATTCGTGTGCGCAAACGTGGCATCAACCTTGAAGCCTTTGGTAGCGCATCAATTGCGGGAGGCAGTTACACGGCATTTACCAAAAACTTTGAAGTCAAGCAAGGCGGAAAAATTTCTTGGAACGAAGAAGATATTTTGAATGCAACCATCAATGTAACGGCAGAAACACGCATACGTGCCGAGAATCCCGACCCGCGCCGCGCTGGTGTTAAAGCCGAAGTGTTTTTGATTGTGAAAATCACAGGCACGGCTCTCGCGCCGAACATGGCGATGGGCTATCGCTTTGAAGAAATGGAGTTCAAAATGCCGAACACCGATTTGCCCGGCTTCGAAGACCCAAACGCTGCGCTGAACTTTGCCTTGCTTCTCTCCGCTGGGCAGTGGTATGCGCCGCCTGTTGAACTCGGCGGAAATGTCGGTGGATTGGGTGCAGGCACAGTCGCAAGTGCAGGGCTTGGTGCAGGGGCAGGATTGCTCTCCTCGCAACTTTCGCGCGTGGCAGGAACGATTGCTGGCGTGCAGTCCGTCAACATCGGTTTGGCGCGTGATGCAGGTGGCGGATTTTCAGGCGTCGATTTAGCCGTCGCATATGCCGTTCCCGGCACCGATGGCAGATTGGTCGTCATCGGCTCAGGCTCGTTTGCAAACAACGACTCCGCCGCCGTGCGCGGAGGCAATACCAATTCGCAAAAATTGGAATACCGCGTCAGCGATAAAGTTGTTCTTGAAGCCTTCCGCGTTTTTGGACAAAACAACTTCACCATCTTCAACCAAGAAATGCAAGAACTCTGGGGCTTCGGCGTGGCGTATCGCGACAACTTTCACACTTGGAGCGAACTTTCTGACCGCATCTTCCGACGCAAAAAGTCCCCGAGTCTATTGCCCAACCCGAAGAAGAAAATCGAGCAACAACCGCCCGACGAAACCGAACAAGCCACGCGCCAACCCGAAACTGAATCCGCTTCAAACAAATGACTAACCTTTCTGGAAAGCATATTTTACTCGGCGTGAGCGGCGGCATTGCCGCTTACAAAATTCCAAGCCTTGTGCGCTTGTTCAAAAAATCAGGCGCCGAGGTGCAAGTCGTCATGACGAAATCGGCGGCAGAGTTCGTCTCACCCCTGACGCTGGCAACGCTTTCAGGGCGAAGTGTGCTCACTGAAATTTTTCCCGATGCAACCCACGCGCAAACGGCTTGGACGGCTCACATTCATTTGGGCGAGTGGGCAGATTGCTTCGTGCTTGCGCCTGCTACTGCTAACACGATTGCTAAACTTGCTCATGGCTACTCCGACGACATGCTTTCAGTTTGTTTCCTAACGCTTCGTTCGAAGAAACCAAAATTGATTTTTCCTTCGATGGACGGCGAAATGTTCGACGCGCCTGCTGTGCAACGCAATTTGAAAATGCTTGAACAAGATGGCTGTGTGATTATTGAGCCTGAAATCGGCGAACTTGCGTCGGGCTTAATCGGCAAAGGACGACTGCCCGAGCCTGAAACAATTTTCCAACACACGAGCAACGCGCTCTTGCCGAAAGAAAAAACGCTTGCAGGCAAGCAGGTTGTCGTTACGGCAGGCGCAACACGCGAAAAAATTGACGGCGTGCGCTTTATCTCGAACTATTCGTCAGGCAAAATGGGGTTTGCGCTTGCCGAAGTGGCCGCTGAACTTGGCGCAGAGGTGATTTTAATTACAGGCAAAACGCCGCTTCAAACGCCGCCGAACGTGCATCGCATTGAAGTTGAAAGCGCGGAAGAGATGTTTCGCGAAACACAGCGATATTTTCCGACCTTAGACCTCTTCGTTGCCGCCGCCGCAGTTGCCGATTATCGCCCCGCCGAAGTCTATACAGGCAAACTTAAAAAATCGTCGGAGTCGCTCTCGCTTCATCTCGTCAAAAATCCCGACATCTTGCTCGAGTTTGGCAAGCAAAAAAAGCCGCATCAAGTCTCGATTGGATTCGCATTGGAAATTCAAGACGCGCTTGAAAATGCCAAAGCGAAACTCGTGGTGAAGAATTGCGACCTCATCGCGCTCAATCATGCGCAAGAAACCGATGCAGGATTTGAAGTCGACACCAACCGACTGACGCTCATCTTCAGAGATGGCACTATCGAACAACTTCCCTTACAAACCAAGCGCGCCGCAGCAAAAATGATTTTCGAAAAAGCAAATTTTTTCTTTCAAAAAAGTTCTTTAACATCGACCTCGCAATAACGCAAGTGTCGTTCACAGCAGTATTGAGTCACACCTTACGCGATATGATTGACTGCAAAACCTCTTTGCAGTTTTTTTGTCTCTAACATTGTTTTTGAAAATACATACACGAGAAATGATACAAGGCGGGTTATTCGATGAGCCGTCAGAGTTTCTTCCTTCCCAAGAGGAAGACTTACAGCGTTACAAAACGCTCGCAGAACTTTACGAAGCAACGAAAAATTGCAAGAAGTGCCGCTTAGGCGAAACGCGTAAAAATTATGTCTTCGGCGATGGCAATGAGCGCGCCAAAGTCGTGCTCGTGGGTGAGGCTCCGGGTGCTGATGAAGACGAACAAGGCTTGCCTTTCGTCGGACGGTCGGGGCAACTGCTCAATAACATCTTAGCGTCAATCAAGTTCGAGCGACGCGACGTTTACATCTGCAACATCATCAAGTCGCGTCCGCCAAACAATCGCAATCCCGAACCTGACGAGATTGCAACATGCTTGCCGTATTTGCATCGGCAGTTAGAGTTGATTCGTCCGAAAATCATCTTAGCGCTAGGAAAGGTGGCTGCAAACACGCTCTTAAACAACAACCTTGCCATGCAAGCCATGCGCGGTAAAGTGCACAAGTGGCGCGGCATTGACCTTATCGTAACCTATCACCCTGCCGCGCTCTTGCGCAATCCGAATTGGAAACGCTTTTGCTGGGAGGATGTGCAACTGCTTCGACGTATTTACGACGAGAAATATGCTACTGACTCAAATACAGACTGAACCTTTAACAGCAACTTTTCCAAAAACCATTCACATTAAAGATGAGCGGATTTATTGAACGAAGTCAAGAAATGAGTGGCAGTTATCCCTTACAAAAACTCACTGGGGTTCGCAGAGGCTTTCGTGAAGAAATTGAGATTAAAGATGGTCGTATGTTGCCCAACGCCGTTCAAGTCGAGCAAGAAGTGCTGGGCGGCATTCTTATTTCAACAGACGCGATTGAGCGTGTGATTTCAGTGTTCGGCGAAGAATCTGACACGATTTTTTACGACCAGAAACATCGCATCATCTACAAGGCTATGCTTCGCTTGTATCAACGCCGAGAAGCCATCGACCTCGTTACGCTTACTGATGAACTCAAACGCTCGGAAGAACTCGAGGTAGCAGGAGGCTATCACTACATTGCTGAGCTGACCAACAAAGTTGCAACTGCCGCCAATGTAGAATATCACGCGATTATTGTCAAAGAGAAATATCTCTATCGTCGGCTCATTCACATTGCAACCCAAGTGTCGCACGCAGCATATGAGCAGTCCTTCGATGTTTTTGAACTCATTGAGCGCGCTTCGCAAGAAGTGTTCAAGATTTCGCAAGCAGGGATTAAGAAGAAGGCATCGGACGTTAAAACGCTTCTCAAACAGGCAACAAAACTCATCGAAGTGTTGCAGAGCAAGAAAAGCGCAGTAACAGGCGTGCCGTCAGGCTTTGCGGATTTGGATAGAATTACAGCCGGTTTTCAGCCGTCAGATATGATTATCATTGCCGCACGTCCCTCAACCGGCAAAACTGCACTTGCGCTCTCGTTTGCGCGCAACGCTGCCGTCGATGCCAGAGTCCCCGTCTTGTTTTTCAGCCTTGAAATGGCAGAAATCCAATTAGCCATGCGTTTGCTCTGCGCCGAAGCCCACGCTGATTCAAACGCTGTAAGGACCGGACGCATCTCCCCCCAAGAAATGACGCGTATCATGGGGCAATTAGACCCGCTCTCCAGCTCTGAAATTTACATCGACGACACCCCCAGCATTTCCATCATTGAACTCGGTGCGAAAGCACGGCGAATGAAGCAGGAAAAAAATATCGGCTTGATTATCGTCGACTATCTTCAACTCATCACACCCGTGCGCGATGGCAAGTCGAACCGTGAGCAAGAAATCGCACAAATTTCACGCGCGCTCAAAGCCCTTGCCAAAGAACTCAACGTGCCGATTATCGCCCTTGCCCAGCTCAACCGCTCTATCGAGCAGCGCGGCGCCGACCGCAAACCGCAACTTTCCGACCTGCGCGAATCCGGCTCCATCGAGCAAGATGCTGACGTCGTTATATTCCTCTCGCGTCCCGAACGCTACGGCGTGCAAAATTTCCCCGATGGCTCTTCAACAAAAGGCATTGTCGTGGTCGACATCGGCAAACAGCGTAACGGTCCGGTGGGCGAAGTCAAACTCCGCTTCTTAGAACAATACGGTCGATTTGAATCGCTCTCAACCGTCTATACCAGTTCAGATTTACCACCAAGCGATGAATACCATGCCAACAAAGTAGCAGATAACCTGATGCAGAGCCAATTGCCACCATACGAGCAACCGCTCAACCCTGACGACGCGCCGTTCTAAACTCAACGGCTTATCTCCAACGGCTTTACAGGTTGGCAACCGCAAGCGCGCAAACCATCATGCCCGCAACCAAAAAGTTTTGAGCAATGCCATTATACCATACATCGTATTTGCGCGGTGCAGAAATGAAGCGCACTTGTAAAGCGACTTGCGGGAGAATAAACAACAATGCGAGCCAAGCATTAACGTCTTGACCAAGCCAAAAGAGGTAAAGCGAAGCGAATATCTGACCCAGATTGATAAGCAATGCCGCAATCATGGCGGCATTGTGCTCGCCGAAAACAACAGGAAGCGTGCGAATCCCGACGCGAATGTCGCCCTCAATCGATTTGAAATCGTTCACCGTCATGGTGCCAGTGCTGGCAAAGGCATAACAAAATGCAATCACAACAGAGTGAACGCTAATTTCGCCACGATACGCCACCTCGCCTGAAAGCCAAGGATAAAGCAAATACGAAAACGCAACAATAATATTGCCCAACCAAAGCCGCTTTTTGAGTTTAATCGGATTCGCACTGTAGAGATGTGCATTCACGATGCCCAAAATCACATGCGCCAAAACGAAAGGGTGAATGAGCCATGCAATCAGCACAGTAAGCACCGACCAGATAGAAATCAAAATCGTAGCGTTGCGCAGGGAAATCGCGCCGCTCGGAATGGGACGTGTCGGCTCGTTAATAGCGTCAATCTCACGGTCAAAATAATCGTTAAGCATTTGACACACGCCCGTTGCCATCGGACCAGTCAGTAAAATGCCAAGCCAAAAAATCCCATCGCCCAAATTGCGCCACCCAAACGCGCCGCTCGCTACCGCACCACAAACAAAACTCCAAATCACAGGAATCCACGTAATCGGTTTGAGAAACGAAAGGAGCGTTTCGACAAATGATGCCGTGTGCCCTGCAGGACGCGTGTTACGAATCCCCGATGTCGAGACAAGGCGTTCAAACTGTGTCGGCTCTGCGGACGATTTAGACCTGTTGGATGTAATGTTACTCACTGCACAATCCTCTCTTCTCCTTTTTCTCATTAACAACAATTACTCGCTTAATATAGCCAAACTCTCAATGCTTTGTGAATGAATTGCTTTGCCAAATAAAAAAGCGTCCCGCCGTTTCCAGCAAGGACGCTTTCACCTAAAAGACAACAAAGAACAATCAGTCAGCGAGAAACTCTTTAATGAGTAGTGAGTAATGAGTAATGATGAACGAGACGCAAGCCATTCTTCACTACTCACTATTCATTATTCATTATTCATTATTCATTACTTGACCAGCATCATCTTCTTCGTCTGCACGAAGGTTGCGTTTGACGCGCCATTCGTCGCGCCCGCTTGCAAACGATAGAAATAGACGCCACTTGAAAGATTGCTCGCGTTCAAAGTGTAGTTGTATGACCCTGCCGCTTGCC
The DNA here is from genome assembly GCA_046292465.1 of Chloroherpetonaceae bacterium. GTDB lineage: Bacteria > Bacteroidota > Chlorobiia > Chlorobiales > Thermochlorobacteraceae > JANWWM01. Next base: position 8 of record JBKBRB010000012.1, on the reverse strand, counting down.
GACCGCTT
>JBKBRB010000011.1:0-83526 GCA_046292465.1 Chloroherpetonaceae bacterium | reverse complement strand
GAGAAAGCCTTTTTAGGCAAAACAGGCAAGCCGAAAATTCTCGTCGTCGACGATGAGCAAGGCGTCTTGGTCGCACTCTCCCAACTTTTATCCGATGAATATGAAGTGATTACCTGCCAATCTGCTGACGCAGCCATCAAACTACTCCAACAAGATTCGTTTGTAACGCTCTTACTTACCGACCAGCGCATGCCGAAGAAAACAGGCACAGAACTTTTGATTGATTCACGCGAGATTGCGCCGCTTGTTCCCAAAATACTGATTACGGCTTACACCGATGTGGAAGATGTGATTCGCTTGATTAACGAGGGACAAATTTTCCGCTACATTCAAAAGCCTTGGAATCCCGAAAAACTCCGTGAAACAATTGCCGAAGCCGTTATGCTCTGTAAGCATCAAATTACGTCGCAACTTTCTTTGCGCACAGAAAGCGTGCATGACGCCGATGAAGTCAAAGACGCATTGCCAACCGCTAACGCCCCGCTATCGACCGACGACGCTCTCGCTAAACTTAAAGCTTTGAGCGAACTAGCTAAAAGAAAATCATAGTCAACCATCAAAAGCAAGAACTGAACGATGTTACAAGGCTTTTTACGCTCCAAAGATTATCTCGCCAAAGACAGTGTGCCGAAAGAAGAATATGAGCGCGTGCTCAAAGAGCGCAACCTCTTGCTTCAACTCATCGACAGCCTTCCCGACAGCATTTACGCCAAAGATGCCGACGGCAGAATCTTAATCTCCAACAAAAAGAACACCGAACTGCTTGGCAAGTCCGACGCGACGGAAGTCGTTGGAAAAACGGACTTTGATTTTTACGACAAAGACCTTGCCGAGCGATATCGACAGGACGAAATTGTCCTGCTTAACAGCAGTCAAGATGTTATCCATGTCGAAGAGCCAAATGTGAACAATTCCACAGGCGATTATCGCTGGCTTTCAACCACGAAAGTTGTCTACCGTGATGAGCACGGCAATCCATTAGGGTTGTTTGGCATCGGGCGCGACATTACGACGAGAAAACTCATTGAGGAAGAGTTAGTTAAAAGCCAAGAAACTTTCCGCAAAACGATTGACACTGCGCCGAGCATGATTTATCAAATGCTCTTCCGTCCTGATGGCACGTTCCTTTATCCGTTTGTTAGTAGAGGCTCTATTGCGCTTTACGGCGTCGAGCCTGAACGCATTATGCTCGATGCTTCTATCATCACCAAGATGTGGCACCCCGACGATGTAGATGAATACTGGCGGCAAATTCGCTATACCCTCGACAATCTTGTGCCGTTAGATATTACACTCCGCATTGTCTTGCCTGATGGAAAAATCAAGTGGGTAAGAGTTAATTCCATACCTGAAAAACAGCCTGACGGGAGCATCATTCTCTACGGTGTGCGCACGGATGTTACTGCACAAAAAGAGGCTGAGGCAAAACTGCGTCTGCAACAACAGCAGATGAATGCTGCTGCCGACCTTGCACGGTTAGCCTTCTGGCAAGCCGATTTGTATCAACAGTCTTTTACGTTTAACGACCGGTGCTTTGCCTTGATTGGAACAAGTTTTGAGCGAGAAGGCGATTACAACATTAGCCTACAAGATTATCTTGGTCGCTTTGTTTTGGCGGACGATGTGCCTGAAATGCTTCGACATTTAGATGCGGTGCTCTCCTCTTCTGACCTTATGCGAGGCGAGGCATCTTACCGGATTCGCCGTTTGAACGATGGTGAAATTCGCTACATCAAAGTTATTTACAACATTGAGCGCAATGCTGATGGACTGCCGGTTCGGCTTTTTGGTCCAATGCAAGACATCACCGAACAAAAACAAGCCGAAGAGCAAGTTCGCCGGAGCGAAGAAGTTTTCCGAAAAACGGTCAACGCCGTGCCCGGCATGATTTATCAAATTCTCTTTCGTCCTGACGGCACGATTGTCTATCCCTTCGTGAGCAACGGCTCTATTGCGCTTTATGGGGTCGAGCCTGAGCGCATTATGCTCGATGCCTCTATCATCACCAAGATGTGGCATCCTGATGACATTGACGAATACATGCGGCGCGTGGAAGAATGTCGTCGCACCTTGAAGCCATTCGATATGGAGTGCCGCATTGTTTTGCCTGACGGGAAAATCAAATGGCTACGCGTTCACTCTACGCCTGAACTTGAACCTGACGGTGGACTTCGCTTCTACGGCGTGCGCATCGATATCACCGAGCGCAAAAAATTGGAAGCCGAACTTGCCGCACGACTCAAACAAATTCAAGACACACAAACCCATTTGATTCAGACGGAGAAAATGTCGGCACTCGGGCAAATGGTGGCGGGCATTGCGCACGAACTCAATACGCCAATTGGCTATGCTTCCAATAACGTTTCCCTGATTCGCGAACGCTTCTCAATCATTTCCAACTTGCTCTCCAAAGCCTTGAAAGCACAAGATGCGGTTTATTCAGGCGAGTTAGAAAAAGCCCTTGCTATGATGCAAGACATTCGAACCTCGCCTAACGGCACTGTCGCTGAACTCGAAGAAACCGTGCGTCGAACCGAACGGCTCTTCATCGGTATTTCATCAGGCTTTGAGCAAATGACCAACCTCGTGCGCTCCATGCGTAATTTCGCACGCTTAGACGAAGCTGAAATGAAAAAAGCCGATATTAACGAAGGTATCAAAAACAGCCTTTTAATGGTTGGACACTTGCTCAAAGATAAAGACATTGAACTGACCACCGAGTATGGCATTTTGCCGCTCGTTGATTGTTTCCCCGCACAACTCAATCAAGTTTTTTTGAACCTTATCGGCAACGCCATTCACGCTGTGGAAGAAAAGCCAAACGGTCAAATTCACATTAAGACTTCCGTCGAAGACAACCACATTGTTGTTCGCATTCAAGATAACGGCAAGGGCATTCCAAAACATGTGCAACCGAAAATCTTCGACCCATTTTTTACAACGAAACCTGTCGGCAAAGGCACAGGATTAGGGCTGTCTATTTCTTACGACATTGTTAAGAAACATAACGGCTCGCTCACGTTTGAAACCGAAGAAGGCAAAGGCACAACTTTCATTGTAAAAATTCCTGCGACGGACTTCTTACAAACCTATTCTTAACGCATCTTATAGAGAGATTATGAAACAACTGAAATTGCTCTTAGTAGATGACGAGCCCCTGATTTTAGAGAGTTTGACACAACTCTTCGACTACGACTACCGCGTTTTGACTGCCAACAGTGGCGAAGCGGCGCTTTCGCTTCTAAACTCGCATCGTGATGTTGCAATTGTGATTAGCGACCAGCGTATGGGGGGCATGCGTGGCGTCGACCTTCTTCGGCATGTCAAGCAACTTATTCCCGACTCTATGCGCATTTTGCTCACGGGCTACTCTGACCTTGAATCCGTTCTTCAATCCGTCAATGTTGGCGAAGTCTTTCGCTATGTTCGTAAGCCATGGCAGCCCGATACCCTAAAATCTATTGTTGCGCTTGCTGCGGCTACATATGTTTTGCGTGGTCAACGCGAAAAGAAACTTGATTTACTCTCAGAAAAACCTGCGCCACTTCTCAATGCGCTTAAATTCAGCCTGCCAACTGACGACACGCCTCCGCCTGCTTCTTCACAATCTGAACAAAACCCATCAGAGCGCGAAACACCCCACATTGAAGACCAGACCCCAACTGATATACCCACCACAAACTTGCTATTGATTGAACCGTCATCCAGTCCTTTTCTACCTAAGACTTCAGACAACCGGCTTGTTCCTCCCCTTGAAGAGGACTTTTTAAGCGAAGTTGAAAAAACACTTGACACCTTGCCCGTTCACCTTGATTTGGATAACGATATTCAACCCGTAGAAATAGATAGCTTACGCGCCGAATTTCAATCCTACTTTACCGATGATATTTTAACTGAACTCAAACGCTATGCAAGTTTCGAGGAAGAGTTTTTCGCCCGCCTCAATGAAGCCAACGACCTTGACTTAATCGCTTCCGATGATTTGGAAAGTTTTGAAAAACGCTTCTGCGGAAAAAGCGGAAACCCGCGTGTGCTTTTTGTCGATGACGATTCCGACGTGCTTTATCTGCTCTCTGAAACCTTCAAACGCGAATATGACGTCTTTACTTGCCTTTCCGCTGAGTCGGCAATGGAGCTTTTGGAAGGAAAATCTTTTTTTGCTTGTATCGTCGCCGATTTAAGAATGCCGGGACAAAGTGGCTCTGAATTTCTCATTCAAGCCGAAGCCATTGAGCCGCTTGTGCCGAAAATTCTAATGTCCTCTTACGCCGATGCGGAAATCATCATCTCACTTGTTAATCAGGGATTGCTTTATCGCTTTGTTTCCAAGCCATATGATGTGCCGAACCTGAAATCGATTATCGCCAGTGCAGTTCAAGAATGTCGCCGCCGTGTCGAGAAGGGCTTAAAGTATCGTGGCATTAAAAAAGCCTTTCTCGATTTTTCGCAAAGCGCTATACCTCGTCAAAGGTGAGAAGAACGATTTTTCTCTTCTCGCCTGCATCAAGAAATAATAGGGTTATGGGGCGATGCGGTTTCGCCCGTGTAGATTTTGGTAGTTGAGATTAAACCGTGTCGCATTTTACGTTTAACCTCCTCAATGGAAAGCCCATCGCGCTCAATCCAAAGTTTTGCCGCCGTATGTTGAAGGCTGTGCGGCGAAATGTTATCACGATGAATCCCCGCCAATTTCAACCAATGCTCAATGCGGTAATGAAGTGCGCGCGTTGTGAGGCGCGTATTTTGCACGCGGCGACTGTTGGTCAAAAAAAGCGGCGATGTGGGGATCACGATTTTGCGCCGCTCTAAATACGCCTCGATTTCTCGTCCTAACTCAAACGGCACTTCTACGGTCTCGTCTTTCGCCTTCTTGCCTTTGGCTTGCACGAAAAGCACATAGTGCGTCGAGAACTTTTTCAAATCCTCAACATTGGCTTTGACGATTTCGTGAGCACGCACGGCAGAGTCGAGCATAAGGCGAATGATAAGATAATCGCGATGGTCTTGCGGTTTCTCTGTCGGAATAATCGAGAGCAATTTTTGCACTTCGGCTTCGGTGAGTGCGCCAACCGTGTGGCTCGTCGGACGGCGATTGCCTTTCACTTTCTTTGCGGGATTTTCGCTTAACAAGCCTTGCGCCACAAAGTAATCGAGCAAGCGTCGAAGCGCGGTCAGATAAGTTGAAACCGAGACTTGCGAGAGTTTTTTTTCTTCCATCAAATACTTCTTGTATTGCTCAATGTCTTCGGTGCGGAATTGAAACCAGTCTCTTGCCCGCGCATAATACTGCTCAAAGGTGCGCAAGGCGCGTTGGTAAGTGCCTTTGGTTTCGTCGCCTCTTTCTTTGAGATAGTCGGCGCAGAACGCCTCGATTTCTTCACCAAGGCGCGAGAGCGATAAACGCAGTGCTTTCATTGAGATTTCACATTGTGGATTTCAGACGCGACGTAAGATACGGTTGTCTGACAAAACCTACAGAGTCTTCAAAGACCTTATGGGTTTGATAGGTTTGAAATAGGCGCAATCACCACCATCGCCACCGCATATTCATGCGTGTGCGAGAGCGAGAGCGCGATTTGTTCAGGCTTAATGCCTTCAATTTCGCGATTGAGTTTTAAGAACGGCTTGCCGCTCGATTCGCGCTCCACTTCCACATCGTGCCAATGCACTTTGGCAGAAATCCCTGTTCCGACTGCCTTCGCAAAGGCTTCCTTCGCCGCAAATCGAACTGCAATACTTTCGTAAGGATTACTCTTTTGGAAACAATAACGCACTTCCGCGTCGGTGAGAATGCGTCGAAAAAAATGCTCGCCATATCGCTCGCACGATTCTTTAATGCGGGCAATTTCAATTAAATCAATGCCGATGGAAAGAGGCATAGTGTCAGTGAGTTTGTGCGTGATAGCGGTTATAGTTGTTCAAAATAACTTGATGCGTTTCGGCTAAGAGTTGCTCGTCAGTTTTTCCGTCGGGCGAAATAGGTTTATCAATGACAAGCGTAATTGTGCCGCCGTTGATTTTCAGAGTGTCGCGCGGCATGATGTTGTAACTACCGAGAATCGTAACGGGCAGAATCGGCTTTTTAGCCTTCACTGCAATCGTGAACGCGCCGCGTTTGAAGGGTTGAATTGAGCCATCAGGCGAGCGCGTGCCGTCAGCGAAAATGTAAGCAGATTTTCCTTCGTCCAATTTCTGTTTGGCTTCGAGCAGACTTTGCAAGGCTTCACGATTGCCGCCACGACGAATAAAAATGAAATCGCCACGCCGCACCGCCCAGCCCCACAGTGGCACTTTGGAGAGTTCAATCTTTGCCATAATCCGCAAGTTGCTTTTCATGCCTGCCAACACGGCGAGAATATCATACATACTTGCGTGATTGCTCACAATCACATATGAAGCGTTGGGGTCGTAATGTTCTTCGCCGATGACGCGCAGTTTAACGCCTGAAAGCCATAGCCCTATCCAGCCCCAAATGCCACCGAGTTTGCGAAATGTGTTTCCTGTGCTATCAAAGAGCGTTACAACCAATGCCATCAGCGACATGATGATTGTGATAAGCACGAAAATAGGCACAAAGAAAAGTGTGCGCAGTGAAATTTTCATAGTGAGTAATAGGACGCGCGATTTAGAACCGTAAGAAGTAAAGTAAATTACAAAATACGCCAAGTCTCTTTCATTCCTTCTAAATCTGAAGTATGTATTCGCTTCTTGTTTTTTTGCATGTGAGTTGTTTCGCCTTGTGGATGGGGGCGGTTGCCGCCTCAATGCTGGTGATTCGCATGCTCGAGCCGCGCCTAACGAATCCCGACCGCGCCGCGCAAGATTCCGAACTCCTGAAAACATACATTCGCTATGAAGTCAAACTTGTTGATGTCACGTTTTTCGGCGTGCTTTTGACAGGCGTTGCACTTGCACATTTTTATGTCGGCTGGACACTTTGGACGACGGTCAAACTCGTGCTCTACTTCGTGCAATTTGGCGCAACAATGTTTTACATCGCTACCTTTATCAAGCCGCTCGCCTACCCTTGTTCGCCAAGCGATTACAAGCGGTGGTATGGACTTTTTGCCACATCGTTCAGCCTCTTCTTCGTTGTGCTTCTATGGACGTATTTCGGACGCTAATACACTCGCTCCAATAAGTGTGCCCTTGAACTGCTTGTTTGAACGACAAAGCATCGCCGTTGGTTTGAGAAGCAAGACAAGTCAAATTTTTCACAACGACTTCAACCGCAATTTTAAGCATGACGGCATTTGATTTCATCGTGATTGGTTCAGGGATTGGCGGACTTTCTGCCGCATCACTTCTTGCAAAAGAGGGCTTTCGCGTCTTGACGCTTGAAGCCAGTTATGTGCCGGGCGGGTGTGCGTCGTCTTATGTCGTTAAGCGCGACGGTCAGAAATTCGTTTTCGAGGCAGGCGCAACGACGATTGTCGGTCTCGATGAACATCAACCGCTTTACAATCTTGCACGCGAACTCGATATCGACTTTCCCGTCGTTGAACTTAATCCTTCCATGACTGTTCACGTCGGCGGAAAGCAACTTACGCGCTTCAAAGATAAAGACGAATGGATTGCAGAGTGCTACAAACAATTTTTTGAAGGCACAAGCGTTCCGTTCAAGAACGTGCGCCAATTCTGGCATCTTGTGTTTCATCTCTCCGACTTTGTGTGGCAAGTCTCTGAACGCAATCGCACCTTTCCACCAAAATCTCTTCGCGACCTCTTTTCGCTTTGGGAACAAAATCGCCTTGCCGATTTCCCGAAGTTGCTGTTTCTCTTTCGCTCCACTTACGACATCCTTCAACGCTACGGCTTGCACGCGAGCGACGATTTCATTCGCTTCTGCAACGAGCAACTTATGATTACCGCGCAAGCCACCGTTAAAGATGTGGCGTTTCTTTACGCCGCGCCGTGCCTTTCCTACACCAATAGTTCAAACTACTACGCCTACGGCGGCATGATTAAACTTGCCGAAACAATTTTGAACAAATACACTGAACTCGGCGGCGAAATTCTCTATCGCGAACCCGTTAAACTTATCGAGCGCACAGGTAGCGGCGGATTCAAAGTAACCACCGAAACCGGCAAAACTTTTCAGGCACAGAACATCGTCAGCAATGCGACGATTTGGAACATGGCTTATCTCACCAAAGGGCGAATCAGTCAGTATTTTCAGCATCTTTCGCGCAAGTTCAAATTCGGGTGGGGCGCATTTACGATGAGCCTCGCGGTGAAGAACACTCTTCCCGATAACCTTACATTGCATCATCAATTCATTCTCGACGAAAAAATCCCATTGTGCGATTCCGATTCGTTTTTCGTCTCGCTCTCTATGCCCGATGACTTCGAGCGACAGCCCAAAGGCACACGGCTTCTTGCCATTTCAACACACACAACCGTCGAGCGATGGGTAGAGCCAAACCCAAACTATGACGCGGAAAAAGCACAAGTCGCCGAGTTCATTCTCAATGCGTTAGAACAAAAGTTGGACGGATTCAAAAAAGAGCACATCATTTTCAAAAATGTTTCCACGCCGAAATCGTGGCAAGATTGGACCTACCGCCGTTTCGGCAGAGTTGGTGGCATTCCGAACACGATGTCGAGAAAAGTGTGGGAACTCGTCGGCGCCGAAACGCCTTTCAAAGGGCTTTATTTGGTTGGCGATACGGTCTATCCGGGACAAGGAATTGCAGGCGTGTGTTTATCGGGGCAAAACGCTGTGCATCGCATCAAGCAATCTGTGGTGCATGTGCCTGCACCTGTGCAAGAGCATGCCGTCATTTCCGAATAACACAATCCTCCCATCATGAGAACAGATAAACTTGCCTACCTTTGGTTTCAAGAAGTGCCGCAAGGCTTCTTCGCGCTTATCGGCAGAGACAAATCGGATGCAGAGTTCTACGACTTTAAGTCGGTCGAGCTCAAAGAGACTTCGTTTCGACTTGATGGTGTTTTTATTCCGCAAATCGATGATTACACTTATTTCGTAGAAGTGCAATTTCAGCGTGATGAAAATTTTTATGCACGTTTGTTCGCTCAGGTCTTTTTGTATCTCAAACAGTTTTCCGTAAGAAAATGGCGCGTTGTAGTTATCTATCCAACCCGAAGCATTGAGCAGAAAAATCTTGAAGGATACCAAGAGATTCTTGACACAATTTTAGTTCAGCGCATATATTTGGACGAACTGCCGAGCATTGAAGCGCTTGAAGACATTGTTGGGATATTCAAATTGATTATTGAGCCGAAAAAACGCACGATTGAAGTTGCAAGGCAATTCGCCGCAAAGCAGACGCCATATCTGAACTTTATTGAAAAAGTCATCTTTTACAAATTTGGAAACCTAACCACAAAGGAGATATTGAGCATGTTGAGCATTCGCGAAGAGTTTGAAGAGGAATTAAAGAAAACCCGCGCCTACCAAGAAATTTTTCGTGAAGGCGAATTAGTCGGATTCAAGCGCGGCATCAAAGAAGGCATGGAAGAAGGTCGCGAAATGGGAATCAAGGAAGGAATCAAAGAAGGCTTATTGAAGAGCATACCTACTTTGCGTGAACTTGGACTGAGCGATGAAGAAATCGCTAAGCGGCTTGGATTAGATATTCAAGATGTCAAGCGCGTCAGTTAAACTTACGATTGCTGTTTCTCAAGGCTCATTCGCTTGTAGCGATTCGGTCGTGAAAAAACTGACTACCGTTGTGCCGAAGTTCTTTTGAAACGCAAATCGCTCATGCGCCTCGAAAGACCTCTTCTCGCTGTGCTCGAGCACCAAATAGCCACTTGGCAAAAGTAGATTGCGCTCGAAGAGTTTGCGCAAGAATTTATCGTAGTGGTGAAAGGTGTAAGGCGGGTCTGCAAAAATCAAGTGATACGGTTCTGTGGCTTCGGCAATAAAGCGCATTACATCTGTCAGATGCAACGTTGCTTGCGCTTCAAGTTGCAAGAGCCGAATTGAATCTAAAATGTGCGCCGCCACTTTCGGGTTTTGCTCGACAAAAGAAATCCGCGTCGCACCTCTGCTCACGGCTTCAAATCCCAAAAGTCCGCTTCCAGCAAAGCAATCCAATACAGTTATGCCTTCAAAGTTCATTCTTGCCGCAAGCGTGTCGAAGACGGCTTGGCGCACGCGGTCGGTCGTTGGTCGCACAAGCATGGAATCAATGGTTTTCAAGCGACGACTGCGAAACTTTCCTGCAATAATTCTCACTTGAATCTGCCCCCCTACTTGCCTTGATAAAATTGTTTCAGCCAATTAGGCGACGCGCCGAGCTTGTAGAGTCCGACGATACTCATGTTTTTAAGCATTTGAAAAAGGTATCCGCTTTTTTCAAACCGTCGCGCTGATGTGATAACCGTTGCACGGTCAATGAGGAAGGGTTCAGCAAGGCGTGCGGCGCGTTGAAGAAACTCGACGTCTTCGAGCAAGTCTTGTTCAGGAAATTTTCCGATGCGTTCAAAAAAATCGCGTCGTGCAAAAATGCCTGAATCGCCATAGTGCGTCAGAAGTGAATTGATGTTTGTAAACGATGCGTAATACTGCGCAATCGGATTGTCGGAATCAAATCGCATGGCAAAGTAGCCAAACTCGACCTTTGGGTTTTCTAACGCGCTCGCCAATTCCAACAATGCGTTCTCGCCAAGTTGCGTATCGGCATGAAGGAAAAGAAGCGCGTCGCCGCTCGCAAAATGCGCTCCGCAGTTCATTTGTTTAGCGCGACCTTTTTCCGAGAGAAACATTCTAACCGGAAGCGTGTCGTTGGTCTCAAAAAACTCCATGATGCGTTCAGGTGTGCCATCGGTTGAGCCGCCGTCTGCAATTAAGAGCTCGACCTTCAAGTTCTCTGAAAGTGTTTGTGACGCAATCGTGTGAAGGGTGCGCTGAATATGCGCGGCTTCATTGAGCGTTGGAATCACAATCGAGATTTTCATTGCAGGGCTTAAAAGGAAATTTCGTTTTCAATCACGATTTGAAATCGCCCTTGTTGGTTGAAGGCGAAGTCGAACCGTGCTGTGGCTTCGTATCCGCCAACCATCACGACGCCGAAGCCGTAGCCATATTTGTTCTTACTGAAATCATAGTGCACTTGGCGAAGCCCAAACCCAACGGAGCGCGAGTTATACCACACATTTCCCGCATCGAGAAACGCGGTCAGAAACATGCCATACTGAAAAATCTGAAATCGCTCAAACGGAATGAAGTCAAATTTTACGGCTTGAAGTGGCACAATCGGATAGCGTAGTTCAACCGTGTTGAGTTGAAGGTTATCGCCTTCTAAAATTTTATCGGTGTAGCCGCGCAAGAGAATGTCGTATCCGAAGAAAAGCCGTTGATGATTTGGCACAGGTTGATTGAGCGAAAGAATGCTCAAATTGTAGAAGCCGAGCGAGAGGTTGCCGAGAATTTTTCGATAGATGCGAAAGTCCAAGAGCGCGCGCGTAATGTCAATTTTGTTTTGCGCATTAGGCAGTCCGACTTTCGTAAGTCGCGTTGAAAAGTAAAGTCCATCGGTCGGGCATTGATTGAAATCCAATCGGCTGTGCGTGTAAGTGAAAGAAATTGTTGGAAAAATATCAATACCATCAGGCGAGACGGTTGCAGAGGGTTGAGCCTGTTTGCTCTCTTCATTGACGCGAAGCGTGGTATAGCCGACGCTCGCGCCGATAAAATCAAAGGTGGAAAGTCTATCGCTAATTGAAACCGATGCGCTGAATGTGCGCTGAATAAACCGTGCAACCTGACCTGTGCGCGTATCGAGCGCAAGGTTGTTGAGGTCGCGCCAAATCAGCGATGTGCCCAGCCCAATGCGCGTTTCGCTCCACAAATACGGTGTGAAATAAGAAAGGCGAAAAAACGGGTCGAAGCCAACGCCGAAACTCATCGTCAGTCGGTCTTTGTAGCCCGTCAAGTTTGTGTGGAAAACGGCAATCCCTGCATTGACATTCGACATCGTTGGCTTTTTGAACCACTGCGTTAAACTAATGCCGCGCAAATCAAAAATTGGCTGTGGAAAAATAAACCACCGTTCATAAACCTCAACGAAGACGAGCGTATATGGGCGACCCAATTCATCGGCTTTGCTTTGTCCGAGTTCGTGAACATACATCAAAATTGTATCTGACGAGACAATCTGCACGGGCGAAAACGGCGTAAATCGCTTCGCCGATACATTCACCAAGTTGAAGAGTTGAAGATTGTAGGTTAATTGTTGCGCAATCGTCAGTGATTGCATCGTGAGCGTATCGCCTTCTTGAAACGGAAACTCTTGACGAATTACAAACCGCTTCGTGTGTTCGTTGCCTGCAATGAAAATCGTATCGACGACCGTGCCGCACGCGTCAAGGGTTTCTTCTTTGGCAAACATTCGACCAATCTTACTCTCGCTCAGTTGCGCAAACAGTGAAAAGGGAGCTGTGAGAATAGCAAAAGTAAAAATCCAAGCAACGCGCATGCCGATTGGGGAAAGGTTATGAAAAGTATCTCTGATGCTCGACCAACATGCATCGATTCTGCACAACTTCAAGTCCGCTCAAACGGGCTTTTTCTGCCGACGCCTCATGCGTAATTCCAAGTTGTAGCCATATCGCTTTCGCGCCTATCTGAATCGCTTCATCAACAATCGGCGGCACATCGCTCGGCTTGCGAAACACATTGACAATTTCAATCGTCGCTTTCACTTCATCGGGCAAACTCGAAAGGCTCGGATAACACTTTAAACCGAAGACTCGCTCATGCATTGGATTGACAGGAATAATCGTGTAGCCTGCTTCAAGCATATACCTCGAAACGCTATGACTTGGCTTTTCAGGCTTATCCGAAAGTCCGACAACTGCAATCGTTTTGAAGGTGGAAAGAATTTCAGGAATCGTCATGAGTGAGAAACATTTTGTCGAGTAGAGTTACTTGGCTTCGTTCAATCGCCAGTCGTAATCCATATACTCGATTTTGAATTCCTTGTTCAAGAGCATGCGTTTGATACTTTCATCATCAACATATTCAGCAAGAAATTTTTCAAGCGAACCAGCTGACTTTGTGAAATCGCTTTGATACCAATCAAAAATTTTGGAGATGTAAATCGTTTTGGATTTCAAATCAATGCGGTTGCGCAGGGTGTCTTTGAGAAACTGTTTGGCTTGTTCATTGAGCTGGTGATTGAGCGATTCAGCCGTGTAGGCTTCGGGACGCAAGACGGGGCAAGATGAAGAGGCGCAGTTGACGGCAAAATGGATTCGCTCTTCTTTGAAGGTTTGGCGCAAAATTTCATGCTCGATTTTGTCGAGCGACATTTTTTTGCCGTTGATTGAAAAAAACTCACGCTTCCAAGGGCTATCGCCAATAAACGCCGTCAGTTTTCCGAGCGCGCTAAGGTCCGTAATGCTTTTGACAGGGTAATTATCCACGATGAGTTTGAGCGTAAAGGCATTGTAGGCATTTATCCAAAACGCAATTTTTTCTTCGCGTGTGGGCAAGGCGTCAGGATTGGCTTTAGAGAGCAGGTCTAAATAGGTTTGAAAGTCTTTGTCGGATTTGAGGGATTTGTAGTCGACTTTATCGCCTTTGACGTGCCGTTTGAGGACGGCGGTGTAAAGGCTGTGGTCGAAGGATTGCGCAGTTGAAGATTCAGTCATGAGCGGCAAGAGAAAAATGAGCGTGAGCAGTTTCATAAATGATATTTTGACTCATTGATTTAACGCTCACAAGTTTAAGCGTCATCGCTATTTCTTGAAAGGCGTTAGTTTGGCTCTTCGTTGAGTCCCAGAGCTTCGATTTTATCGGCAGTGCGCTCGAGATAGAGAGCAGTGTCCTTGTAGTTTGGCTCTAAGATGCTGAAAAGCGAGTAGGCTTTAAGATAATCCTTTCTCTCGAAGGCGTGTTTGGCATCGCTGTAAACTTTTTCGCGGTCGATTTCGGCTGGCGCATCAGGATTGTCTTTTTTCTGCAAAGACTTTTTGAGTGCTTGTTGTCGCCGTGCGTCTTGTTGGGCTTTGAGCGCATTGATTTGTGCGAGGGTGCTGTCAATGTCCGGGCTATAGGCGATGAGTTGCAACCGCTCAAAAACTTTTTTGGCTTTGACATATTGTTTCTTTTTGAGGTAGGTTTCGCCTGTTGCGCGAATTTCTTGCACTTGCTTTTCTATTTCCGTTTGGTGTTGCGCGAGAAATTCTTTGGCAACGGTTTGAGAAGAGTCGAAGCGGAGCAAGAGTTTGTAGTAGCCTGCGGCATCAGCAAGTTGATTTTTGGCAGCCGCTTCTTGTGCGGCGGTGATGTAGTAGGTAATCACGTTTTGCTCGTATTGCTCAAGTTCTTTGAGGCGTTGGGTTGCGAGCGTGTCGCCAAATTCTTTCTCGAGAAATTGGAAATCGTCTCGAGCTTTTTGAAGGTGTTCGCGGCTAGTAAGTTGCTTGGCTTCTTGAAACTGCTGCTGTCCGCGTTGGTGCAGCAGTTGAATTTTCTCTTCTGTGGAAAAACGCTTTGCCCAGCGCAAATCAAGTTCGGGAGACATTTTTTCAACTGTAGTCGTTTTGGTTGAAGCACATCCAACCGCCGTAAGCGCAATAAGTGCAATAAGCAGTGTTCTCATAACGCTTTGATGTCTTCGGTTTGATACAGCACGCGATAAAGGTTCAGCGATGTTTGTTTGCCTTTGAGCGGCAAGGTGAATGGTTCGCTGAAATTGAAGTTCTCTTCTGAAACCTTTTCTTTGACGATATTCGAGATTAAAATTTCCCGCGCTTTGGCGTTGCTACAAAGGCGCGCGGCAGTATTGACGGCGTCGCCGATGGCGGTGTAGTCCATTCGGTCGTAACTGCCGATATTTCCCACAACCACAACGCCAGTGTTGATGCCAATGCCAATTTGTAATCCTTCAAAAACACTTTCACGTTCGGCAAGGGCTTGCATCGATTGTTGAATATCGATAGCGGCTTGAATGGCGCGCCGCTCTTTGTCTTCCCCACGAAAAATTGCCATGACTTCGTCGCCAACAAACTTATCAATATCGCCTTGATGCTTTTTGATGATTTCGACTTGCAGGTTCAAGAGTTGATTGAGGTATCGCACTACATCGTCAGGCGAATTTTGCTCGGAAAAACTCGTAAAGCCACGAATGTCCGAAAAAAACAAGCATACTTCTTGGCGCGTGCCACCCAGCGTTAGCTCGTTCATTTGCATTTGCCGAATCTGCTCAATCGCTGAACCCGAAATGTATCGCGACATGAGAAGTCGCTCTTTAACGGCAACCGTCATGTCGTTGAAAGACTGTGTGAGTTCAGCCAGTTCATCACGACCTTTGACCGGCAGTTGATTGAACTTTCCAACGGCAATTTCTTTTGTGGCTTTGTTGAGAATTTTAATGCGCTGAATCAAAACCGCAGTCAAAAGGCTAATCGCTAAAAGCGAGATGGCAAAGCCAATCAAGCCGATAAGAAGCGTTTGCCCTTGCTTGCGTGCAACAAGTGCGCTGATGTGGTCGAGCGAAAAGACTAATCGGCTGTATCCGAGAAAGATGGTTTTGTTTGCCGTTTTGTATTCGATTTTATCAGTCAAATAAACTTTGTTGTTTTCCACATAACTTGAATCCCCCCACTGCGAAAGGCTTTCCCACAGTTCATCGCTCACTTCTTGCCCGCTTAAATTTTGTTGCAATTTATCGTAGTAAGCATAATAGCGACGCTTTGCGTCTACAAACATCATCACTTCCAGACCATCAACTTCGGCGTCAAAAATTTGCTTAATGGTTTCTTGAAGCGCAAGCCTACCGTTTTCGCCAACCGACATCGACTCTTCGCCAACCGTGTTGACGACCTTAAAAAGCGTTTTGAAGTTCTTATCTGAAAGGTCAATTAAATCTTGCTCTTCGGATTTGAAGATGTTGAAGAGAATGTAGAGCAAGATGGCAAGAAAGATAATCGCAAACGAGATGCTGTATTTTTTTTGTAGCGTCAGTTTCATAAGCCGCTGAATAGACGATGATGAATCGGCATTCAAGATGGTTTCCGAATTATGAGCCACTGTTAGGATAAGTTTAATTTCTCGATGAGCTATGTAAATATACGGCGTTCAAGGCGTAAAAAGTGTAAATTTCTCCAATCGTTCATGAAAGAAAACCTCAATGACTTACATCTTAACACTCCTGCTTGCATTCTTTCCCTTAACGAGCATCGCACAAACCGTGCTGGTGATTCAAGCCAAAGGCACGGTCGAGCGCACGCTCACGCCAAATCAATGGACGGCGGCAAATCGCGCCGATACGCTTCGCTTAGGCGATAAACTGCGCACGGCTCGAAAAGCACAATCCGTTGTGCGTTTTGAAGATGGAAGCATTCTGCGCATCGGCGAGCGCACCGAAGTTTATTTCGCTGTTCCAACCGAAAAAAATGTGCGCGAAGTAAATGTGCTTAAAGGCGTGCTCACTTATGATGTCAAAGCCAATCCGAACGAACCGTTCCGATTCAAATCGCCAAGTGCTGTTGCCGCCATCAAAGGCACAACCGGTTCATTCGAGACGGACGGCAAAGCCACCAACTTCATCGTTGAAAATAGCGAGGTCAAAGAAGATGTCGCGGAATTTGAAACAGAACGCGGCGAAAAGACGTCCATCGGCATTGGCGAAGTTGCCGTTCTCAATCGTTCAGGGAGACTTTCAGTCCGACAAATTCTTGAAGAAGAACGTCGCGCCATTCAAAACGAAGTCAACGAAATGCGCCGCGCCGTCGAAGAAGAACTCCGCAAAATTAAAGAAGAAGTCGAGCAAATGCGCCGCGAAACCGAAACTCAACTCAAACGCGACGCTGATAGCCTTAAACAAAACCTCGAGCAGTTGAAGCAAGGCCAGCAAAAAGAAGCCGATGATGTCAAACAAGAAATTGACAACATCAAAAAAGAGATGGAAAAAGAAAAGAGAGAGATGCGAAACTTCTTCGACCGATGAACCGCTCCCGACTGCGCAAGCCATTGATGTTGCTTGCATTTCTAACCGCGTGTATCGTTTGTGTCTTTGGCATCGTTTCTACCGCGTCTCGCTTAAACTTAGAGGTGAAATCGTTTGAAAACGGCGACGCCCTGCTTTCCATTTGGAACATTCCTATCGAGTCGGAACAGCATCGCCTCTTTCTCTTTCGTCTGATTGACGCCAACCGAATTGAACCTCTAACAGTGGAGCGGATTCGCGAGCGAAAAGTCTACTGCGCAACCTTCGACGGCGACCTGCAAGAAGTGATTTCGCCGGTTGTCCGTGAACGCGCCAAACGCATTGGCGGTGCTGGATTAGGGCTTGCGCTCGTCAAACACACGATAAACGCGCACCACGGCGAAGTGCTTGTAAAAAGTCTTGTTGGAAAAGGAAGTGAGTTTCAACTTTGCTTTCCGCTCAAAGCGTCTTGAAATCTGGATTTTGAGTCTAACGCTTTTACAACACTTCGTTCTGAATCAGTTGCTTGTAGGTCTCGCGTTTGCGAGTCAGTTTGACTTTCTTTCCATCGACCATGACTTCGGCGGCTTTGAGCCGTGCGTTGTAGTTGCTCGACATGACGCTTCCATATGCCCCTGCTGAAAAAATTGCCACATGCTCCCCTTCTTTGACATCGGGAATTTCTCGGTCGAGCGCGAAGAAATCGCCGCTTTCACACACGCCGCCGACAATATCGGTAATGATAATCTCACGCTCCTTTCGCTCAATCGGCAAAATATCGTGGTAGGCTTCGTAGAGCATCGGACGAATGAGTTCCGTCATGGCGGCGTCGACAATCACGAAATTTTTTCCGCGATGATTCTGCTTGCGATACAGCACTTCCGTCAAAATCACCGATGCATTTCCGACGATGAACCGACCGGGCTCAAAGAGAATTTGCGCCGATTGATTCTTCAACAACGGCACTAACTTTTCTGCGAAAGTTTCAATTTCAGGTGCAGGTTGCGTTGTGCGATACGTGATGGGAAATCCGCCTCCGATATCGAGATACTTCACGGTGAAACCTTTCGATTCGGCAATGGCTTTCACGCCTAAAAGTTTGAAGAGGGCTTCAAGGTAAGATTGCGTGTCGAAAATCTGCGAGCCGATGTGCATTTCCAGCCCAACAAATTTCAGGTGCTTATGCTTGGCGAGTTCCGAAAAAACATCTTCGGCGAGCATTTCATCAATGCCGAACTTTTTTTCGTCGTTGCCTGTGGTGATGTAGGGGTGTGTTTCGGCGGCAACATTCGGATTGATGCGAAGCGCAATCGGCGCAGTGGTTTTGAGATTCTTGGCGACCTCATCAATGACGCGCAATTCCGAAAGCGATTCGACTTTCTGAAATAGGACTTTGGATTTAATCGCAAATTCAATTTCGGCTTTCGTTTTGCCGACGCCCGCGAAGATGATTTTCTTTGGCTTCGCACCCGCCTTCAACGCACGGAAAAGTTCACCGCCTGAGTTCACATCGAATCCACTTCCCTCTTGAACCAGCGTGCGAAGCACCGATAAGTTGTAATTGGCTTTGACCGAGTAGCAGGTGAGGTGGTTAAGTGCCTTAAAGGCTTTCTCAAATCGGCGATACTGCGCGATAATGGCGTTTTTGCTGGTTACATAAAGCGGCGTTCCAAATTCTTCGGCAAGGTCTTTCACCTTGACACCTTCGCAGTAAAGTTGGTCTTTTTTGTAGTAAAAAAAATCGTCGGTTGGCACGTGCAATTTAGGGTTAAGTGAACTTCTTGCTTTTCAGCGGGGCGAAGTTACGAAAAGCACAGCGATTCGAGGTCGCTCAAAAAAGAAAAATCCCGTTTTCGCTTGCAAAATGCACGGAGTTTTAGATTACACAAACTACCCATCTTTGAAGGAAATTACCTCACCCATTTTTCTTGAATGCGTCCTGTTGCCCAGAGGTAATCGCTGATGGCGCGCAGGTAATCGGCGCGGGCTTCGATGAGTTTCGTTTGGGCTTCGGCGGTGGCGCGCTCGCGCAGGTTCAAGATGAGAATGGTGCTTTCGCCAAGTTGAAATTTACGTCGCTCGCCCTCTTGCACCAAAAGCGCATATTGCACTTCGCGCTCGGCAACTTCGACGCGCTCTTTGGCGCGCTCAATGGCAGAAACAGCGTCATCGACGCTTGCCAAAACCTTCCGTTCAATTTCCAAGCGTTTGAGGTTGGTGCGTCGGACTTTGATTTCGGCAAGTTGCACGTTCGAGTTGGCTTCACGGAAAAAGAGGGGTTGAGAGACGGTCAGCCCAAGTCGGTAATCGTTGACGCCGAAGGTTGAAAGTTTATACTGCATTGCTTCCGCGCTCAGTTCAATGAACGGGCGTTGAAATTCAGAGTTGAACGCAAGGTCGATGCTGGCGGAGCGTTGTTCGAATTCAATTTGTCCGATTTCGGGGCGTTGGACGAGGGCGACGCGCTTGTCGTTTTGGATTTGAAATGCTGAAATGCTTGGCAGAGGCGGCAGTTTCGTGGGCATGGCGGTCAAGGGGCGAGGCGTGCCGTCTTGATTCCACAAGAAGACCGAGAGTTTGATAGTTGCAGATTCGGCTTTGCGTTCGGCTTTGAGCAAATCGCCGCGCCGTTTTTCAACCTCGAGCAAGGCTTCAACGGAGTCGATGGGTGCTGCTTCGCCGCGAAGGGCACGTTCAGCAATGCCTTTGTATCGCACGATGGCAAGATCGAGGACGGATTTTGCCACGTCCATTTGTCCGTAGGCTTCCGCCCAACTCCAATAAGCGAGCGAGGCTTCGCGCAGAAGTTCGTTTTGCTGTTTGCGTTGATTGGCTTTGGCGAGGTCAAAGGTGAAATTCGCTTTGGCGAGCGAGGCGCGGCGTTTATCAGTAAAAATGCCTTGCAGAAGTGGCACTTTCACGCCGATGCTCGCTTCGCCATTGCCGGCGGTTTTATCGACATTGCTGATGCGTGTGCCTTCGCCGCGTTTGTATTTGGCAATAAATTTTGGACCGAAGAGCGTTGAAAGCGGCAGTTCCACTCCTGCATTGAACACGTCAGCGGTGGGTAAGCCATCTTTGGTTTTGTATTCGTATTGCAAGTTGAACATGGGGTCGAAACCGCCTTGCGCATTGCGAAGCGTCGCGGAGGCGATGTCGTTTTCCAATTCTGCCGAAATGGAAGTCGGATTGGCTTGAAGCACAATATCAAGAAACTGCTCAATCGTGATAGTGTCGCTTGACATCACATAAAAGCGTTGCGATTGCGCCGAGAGTGGCAACGCCCAAAAGAGAAGAACTAATAAAGAGCCGATGAACAGTTTTGACACAGTTTTGACACAGTTTTTTCGCAATGAAGTTCAAAATGAAAAGTTAAGCGTCATACAAGAGAGACTTATCCACTTCTCACTTCACTTTTGAAAGTGGCGGCTTGGCTTTAGCGTCGCTTCCTTTGCCTGCTTTGACTGGAATAATCGGCGGGAAGCCGTTGAGTTGTCGCCAGAACTCATATCCGAGTGGCACTTCGTTGAGGAGAATCCATCCTGTAACTTCTGTGCCTTGACGCAAGTATTGACGCGAAGGCCAAGGCTTGTCGTTCGGGTCAGGCACAACGAGCACACGATATTTTCCGTTTCCGTCATCGACGGCATCAACAACCTTGACAATGCCGCCAAATGTGCCGATTGCAAAGTCAGGAAAGCCGCCGCCCGGTGCTTGAATGGCAGGGAAGCCGGCAAATTGCAATCGAACTTTTCTGCCTGTATCAACAATTGCAGCGTCAAGACTGCCGATGAAAATTTCTGCCGCAATGTCGTCGGTTTCAGGTACCACGATAGCGAGTTTGTCGTTTTTCTTGACAGTTTGTCCGTCGCCGACTTGCATGATACGCGTTACATAGCCATCAATCGGTGAGCGCATCACGCTGAAATTGCGTCGGCTCGTCACGTTTCCGAGTTCCAAATCGGCTTTGGCGATTTTGGCTTCGGCGACGCGTTGTTTGGCTTGGTATTCAGTTTCGGCGTTGGCAAGGGCTTGACGCTCGACTTCCAAACCCGTCAAGGCTTTTACGGAGTCGTTAATGGCTTTTTGAAGCGCAAGCAAGTTTGTCTCGACTTCACGCCTTGAAGCAAGTCCTTGCACAAAAAGCGATTCAGCGCGCTCGTAACGAATGCGCGCAGTAGCGGCGTCGATATTGGCATTTACGACAGCGGCTTCTGCGGCGTAGAGTTTTTGTTTGGCTTGAATGACTTTTTGTTTAGCCATAACGACTTCTAATTTCGCCTCTTGCACTTCGTTGTCGCGAATCACGGCTTGATATTTTTGGAAGTTGGGGTCTAAATATTTTGTATCAATATCACGCAAAACGACAATCGTATCGCCTTTTTTAACATAATCGCCTTCTTTAACATACCACTTTTCAATGCGCCCATCAATCAGCGCATCAATCGTTTGTGGACGCTGGTCAGGAGAAAACGAGGTTACAATCCCTGAGCCCGCCACGTTTTGAATCCATGGTGCAACAATCAGAATGATAACGAAGCCGATAAGGGTTAAAATGACGCCTCGCGCCAGCGGAATGGCATTGTTCGGCGTTCTCACGAGACGAAGTGCCGTCGTATAATAATGCGGAATAGGCAGTCCGCCCGCGTATTGCGGCACGACCTCGCTGTGTCCGTTTTTGACCGCTAATGCATCGGGTTTTCCATTTTGTCCGTTCGCATGTGCAATCGTTTTGCTTTCTTTGTTCGTCATGGCGCGATATGTTGTTATTTCGTGATGTTAAGTTGAACGGATTTGATAGCCATATCAATAGCCACCTTCTCTTCGCGCGTTTGGCGCACTAATTCTGGGAAGAGATTCTCGAAGAGCGTTCCTTCTTTGAGTGCAAGCTCGAAGGGTGTGCCTTGCTCTAAAATTTTTCCGTCTTTCAACACATAAATCATTTCGGAGCGGCGAATCAGTTCGGCGTCGTGCGCAATATCAATGATTGTCCAACTTTTTTCATTGTAGAGCGCGTGAATGAGGTCCAGTTTGACACTTTCTTCAATTCCGCCGAAACATTCATCTAAAATCAAGAGTTTTGGTTTGCCAATAATCGTGCGAGCAAACATAATTCGGCGACGCATGCCGATAGAGATATTTTGCCCCATTGGCACTAAGCGCGTTTTGAGCCCGTGAGGAAGTGCGTAGACTTCGTCGTAGAGTTGGGCGGTTTTAAGTGCCCAAACGAGACGCTCGTAGGAAAAGTCGCGCCCCATCGTGATGTTCTCCTCGATTGTGCCGTCGAAGAGTTCGTTTGCTTCCAACACGATGCCGACGGTTTGGCGAAGCCCATCAAGGCTGATGCGGCTGATGTCGTAATCGCCAAGCATGATTTTTCCACGAGAAGGCTCGTAAAGTCCTAAAAGCAGATTGGCTATGGTCGTTTTGCCCGAGCCGCTTGCTCCGACCAGACTAACGCGCGCCCCCTTTGCAATATCGAGTGTAATGCCTTTCAAAATTTTATGGTGCTTGTCATATCCAAACTCTACATCTTTGAACGAAACAGGAACAGCACCTTCAAATTTCGGAGCGGGGTCGCCGCCGCTGGGCTCAAGCGGTCTATCGACAAGATGCGAGACTTTGTCAATCGCCGTGAAGAGGTCGTAGTGATATTCAAATTGCTCAATGAGTTTTTCAATTGCGCCAAGCATGGCAATCACCACGAGCTCTGCGGCAACAAGTTCGCCAATCGTGAGCTGTTCATTGAGCACTAACGCTCCGCCAAGCCCGAGCACGCCGACCGTCGCTGCCGCCCGAAAAACTGCCGACCCAATCATCTGGCGCGCGAGCACCAAGAAGTGCTTATGCCGTGCCTCAACATAATTGACCGCAATAAAATCGACACGTTGATAGATAAATTCTGGCTTGGCAAATAACTTGAAACTCACTTGACATCGCGCAATTTCTTCAAACCACGAAACGAGCGCGTATTTCTTCTTGGATTCTTTAATGCTTGTTTCCAACCCGTTTTGCCCCAAAACGAAAATCACAACCGGCACAAAGGCGAGCAAGGCAAGGTCGAAGAGAATAAAGAAGGGGTGATAGACGGCAAGCAGAATTAAGCCAATAATAACGACCAATCCTGAGCCTGTTCCATCGAGCAAAAATTTACCGATGGTTTTTTGAATCGTCAGCACGTCAAAAAAGCGATTGACAACTTCGGGTGCGTATTCTTGATTGAAGGCAGACTGCGTCATGCGCGGCAAGCGATAAGCAATATCAAACGACGTGCGCACAAAAATGCGGCGTTGCAGAATATCCGAAACATATCGCTTCATCACATCAAAGACGCCAACAATCAACAAGCCAATCGCCACCAAAACGCACAGCATCGCCAGTTGTGATGAAAGCCCAAGCATGACCGAATTGACAATCGCTGACGCCGACAGCGGCACCACCAGCGACATCAGCCCGACAATCACCGCGTAAGCCAACACAACTGTGAAATCTTTTCTCTCCTCCTTGAAAAGTTTGAAGAGTTTGCTGAAAAGATATTTCACATTAATCTCCTGACCATGACTGTGTTGCCCGTGCGCCTCATACTCGCCAGAATTTTCTTTATTACGAAGTGGCGTTTGATGCTCTTCCGTCGCTAAAAACGAATCTAACTCGCCATCAAAAACGAGCACGTTTAGCTCCTTTTCTTTTTTGAAGAGGTCTTGAACGCTGAGAAATTCTGTCTTTCTCGTTACAAAATTTTTGAGCGTGATTCCTTTTCGTCGGTCGTCGAAAGTCTCAGCAAAACAGAGTTCATCTTCCATAAAAAAGAAGAAATGCTTTGCTTTCTCGTGATGAAGATGCGGTTCGGAAAGAATCATTTGGCGCAAAGAAAGGTGGAAGGATTGTCCAATGCGCTCCATGTGGAAAAGAACTTTCTCTTTTGGAAGTTCTTCATGTCTGATGAAACTGTGAATGTCTTCGGGCGGAACAAAAATGCCTGTCTTTTCGCGAAGGTAGTCAAACGCATCATCTATCTGTTGCTCAAATTTTATGGACTGACTGTCGGGTCGTGTTTCTTGCATAGCTTTGCGAAAGGTCTTGGAAGGTTTTAGGAAACATTTTCTTAACGAAAACACACTTTTGAATATTGTAATCAAAGTTATTGTAATAAGCGCAAAAAGACAGAAAGATAAAATACTCATGTTAGGGTCTGAGTGAAGTGAGAACTCTGTTTCAGTCGGATAAGTTTCGTTCAAATGAAGCCTTAAACCAAGACTTCGCGGAGGGCTGAGGTCAAATTTGTAATATCAAACGGCTTTGGAAGAAACGCTGCACGCCCTTTGGCAAGAAGTCCGTCAGTTTTTATTTCGCGTTCATAGCCTGAAATGAAAATAATCGGAAGCGTCGGGCAGAGTTCGCGCAACCTTTCCGCCAACTCGTCGCCGCGCATTTTCGGCATAATCAAATCGGTAATTACAAGTGCAATTTCGCCTTGATGCTGTATGTAGAGTGAGAGAGCCTCTTCGCCGTCGCTCGCTGAAAGTATGTCGAATTCATCGCTCAATGCATCGGCAAGCATGTCGCGAATTAACTCTTCGTCATCAACCACTAAAATGATTTTTTTGAGCATGGCTTTTTGAATGTGTGGGTTTAGCGTTATTTAAGTTTAGCTAATATAAGCAAAAACTCATTTTAATCTTGCACGGACTTGCGGCAAGCCGACGGCAATCAGCACAAAAACGGCGGTGATGAGTTTGAAATCAATCGGGTCTAAGCCAATGTAGAGCGCGAACGCCACCAGCATACGAAAGACAATCGCGCCCGCCACCACAAGCAACAGCAATCCTGTAACTCCGACCTTACGCCGTGCGCCGAAGACAAGCGACTCGCCGATAATCACGCTTGCCAAGCCGAAGACAATAATCCCAATCCCCATTCCAATATCCGCAAAGCCTTGATATTGCGCGACGAGCGAGCCTGAAAGCGCAATCAGCGCGTTGGAAAGCCCAATGCCGACAATTTTCATAAAGTCCGTATCCACGCCTTGTGCGGCAATCATGGTTTCGTTATCGCCTGTCGCACGCATTGCCAATCCGAAATTAGTTTTGAAAAGCACCGCCAAAACCGCCCAAATCAACAGAATCATGAGCGAGAAGAAAATCAGCGCAATGGCATATTTGGGAAGCGCGGAGAGCGTTTTTTCAAAAGGTGTAATGATGTTTTGAACTGTCAAAAGCGGAACATTCGCGCGCCCCATAATGCGAAGGTTGATGGAATAGAGCGCGGTTGTTACCAAAATTCCTGAAAGCAATCCATTGACACGCAATTTGGTATGAATCACGCCTGTGAGTGTGCCTGCAAAAAATCCTGCTGTGCTGGCAACAACGACAGCAAGAATTGGGGGCGCGCCCGAAACGAGCATCGCCGCCGTAACGCTTGCGCCAAGCGTCAGACTGCCATCGGCGGTAATGTCAGGGAAATTGTAAATGCGCATCGTGATATAAACGCCCATTGCCAAAAATCCGTAACACAAGCCGAGCGCAATGGAGCCGAGCCAAGATTCCATGTGAGTTTTTTGAAGTTAAAGTTCAAAGTAGCATACACGCATCTTCAATCCAAAATTTCCCAATTTACCCCTAAGCGAAACGACCGCGCGTAAATCGGAAAAAACGGCGCACGAAACACAGGCGTATCGAAGATGTTCTCAACGAAAAAGAAAATCATGCCGCTGCCAATGCCTGCCCAAAGTTGCGCGTCGAGCGTGGCTTTCGGGCGAAGCGTTCCGAATTGCAAGTTGTTATCGCGCAGTGCGCCGTTTTGCTCAATGAGGTTGAAGAAAAACGCCGATTGTCGCTCGCTGTTTTGAAGTGCGGCAGAAAGGTCGGTTTGAACATAGCCCGCCACGCCCAGTTTCAAATCGAGCGCACCATCAAAGAGTTTGCCGCGAAAGTAAATGCCGCCGTTTGCATAAAATCGTGGCACATAGAGCACGCGACGACTTCGTGCGTCAATCGTATCGCCTTGCAGTTGCAATCCGCCCATAAAAGCATTGTCAGGGTTTGAAATCAACGAATAATCCAAAACCAGCGTCGCGTTTAAGTGCGATTCAATCGTGCCGAGTTTGCTCTGCATCATCAATCCTAATCCCGAATACGAAAGCGACTTGCCTTGAAGCGATTGATAACGGCGCGAAAGCGTGGTGTCGCTCGTGCGCGTTTGCACAACGGCGTAAGGCGAATTGACCAGCGAGGAGAGCAAAGAAAGGCGAACTCGAAGCGCGTCGGCATAACGAAGTTCTGAACCGAATTCGGCTTGGCTCACTCGCTCATTTTGCCATGTTTGCGCTCCCTGAATATCAGTTGCTGAAAAAACTTCGCGCAACGAAGGCACTCGGCTTGTTGTGGAAAGCGATGCAAAGATTTTCAGCACGGCTTCGCGCGAAGGCACAAGCGGAAAATTTACTTCGCCGCCTGCACCTGTTGAGAGAAAACTCGTCGTGAAGTTTTGCCCAAAGGTGTTCGTGATGGTCTTCGTGATTGAAGCCAGCGACGCACCGAGTTCCAACGCTTCGCCGAAAATGAGATTTGCGAAAGTCGTCTTTGCGCTTGCGGTTAGTTCAACAGTGTTCAAGTTTGGCTTGATGTTTTGAGCAAGCGCATTTGCAAGCGTGTTATTGTCGCCGACCGATTCGAGCGAATAAGTGCCGCGCAATCCGAGCGAAAAGAAAAAGAGTTTGAGCGTTTGTGTTGCGCCAAATGTCAGCCGTGAAGACGCTTCGAGGTCGTTAAACACTGTGCCGCGCTGTTGCGCAAAGGTGTTGGAAAATTCTGTGAAGGCGACCCACACTTTGAACAAGTTGAGCGAATCGGCTTGAAAGCGTTTGGGGATAAACGGCAATGCGGTTTGCAGTTCGGCTTTGTAGAGCGAGAGGGTATTTTTTCGTTGCACAAATTCATTGGCAATGATGGTGTTAATTGGCGAGAAGATGTCGCCGCCAAGCCTTGTGGTTTCAAAGAGGTTTGCGCCGCCGAAGGGTTTAAGATTAAGCGAATTGCGTTCGAGCGCGAAATTGAAAT
Organism: Chloroherpetonaceae bacterium; assembly: GCA_046292465.1. Classification (GTDB taxonomy): domain Bacteria; phylum Bacteroidota; class Chlorobiia; order Chlorobiales; family Thermochlorobacteraceae; genus JANWWM01. The sequence goes on along the minus strand of JBKBRB010000011.1, from coordinate 56,561 downwards.
AAGTTTTCACGCCGTATTGATAGCGAAAGCGCAATCGAAGTTTATTGGCTTCGCTGGACGAGCCGAAGCGGTCTGCACCGAATCCGCCTGAATTGCGAAAAATTCCTTCCGTGCCTTCGCGCACATAGCCGCCATAAAAACTCCATCGCTCCGAGAGATTGAGCGCGAAGGTAATATCCATTTTGTTCGTTGAGCCTGAAAATTGGTAGTAGTGTGCTTTTGTGTAGCCTTTGGCGGCGACAATGTTTTGTGTTTTAGATTCAAGCGCAATTGGAAAGGCAGAAAGTCCAAACGCGCCGTAGCCATTGAAGAGATTGAGTTCAGAGAACGACTCGCTGGAAAGGTGATTGTAAAAGGCTTGCGCGGAAATCACATCGTTGAGCAAAATTTCATCGAGGTAAATGGCTTGATAGCGCGCGTCTAATCCGCCCACGAGCAAGCCGTGTTGCTGACCGAGTTCGACTTTATCGCGCAAAAAAAAATTTGGCGCAAAGGCAAAGAAATCTTCGACGTGGCGATGATAGGTAAAGTCGCGCGTGCTATCCATGATGTGATACGGTGTAGCAAAAAGCGACGCAATCGGCGGAAGAATTTTGTAAAACTTGACGCTGTCCTTCGGTGTTGAAGCATTGAACGTCGGAGGTCGATTTAGGGTTGAATCAAATTGCACGGTTGGTGCGTTTGTGGAAAGTGAATCGTCGACGGTCAAGCCCGTAGTGGTGCGTAAATGAATCGCAGATGAATCGGAATTTTGTGCGAAAAGCAAAGGCGGAAAAACGAAAGTGAAGAGCGTCACAATGGCGAAAACAAGAATTGGTAATGCGCTAAAATTATATTTCATTTGCAAAGGTTCGGCGTTCCGCCTATTATTCACTTCACGACTGCTGAAATATACAGAAATCGTTTAACGCAAATCGCTTAACAGTAAAGAGATACAACTTGGGGAGTTGGAATTTTCCTCCAAGTAAATACGAATTAACAGCACTTATTTTCATTTCTACTTAAAAGACAAATTATGCCGGAGAACAATTTTTTTGACGAGTTCAACAGTCAAGACGACAGAAAGAAAAAGAATAACAAGCCGAAATTTACAGCGATTTATTATGTGCTTGCGATTGTCATTTTAATCGGCATTCAACTGACGTTTTTTTGGTCGAGCACCACGCTGGAACTTCCTTACAGCGACTTCAAGAAGATGCTCGACGAAGGCAAAATTGAATCCGTTCAAATTTCCCCATCGCGTATCTATGCAACTTTGAAACCGAACTATCAACTCGAGGAGAAGAATCGCTCAACCAATTTCATGCGTTCAAAGCATGACGCTCGCCGATTTTATACCGTCGTTACTTTCCGTGATGATAAACTTATCGAGAAACTTGAAGCACAGGGTGTTAAAATTCAGGGCGTTTCCGACAGCAATTGGTTCACTGAGCTTTTGCAATGGGTGTTCCCTATCGCTCTGCTGGTTGTGGTATATCTGTTTATTTTCAGACGCATGAACCCCAATTCGCAAGTAATGAACATCGGTAAAAACAAAGCCGCCCTATACGAACATGATGAAAACACGCCGCGCATCACATTCAAAGATGTAGCAGGATTAGACGAAGCCAAAGAAGAAGTGATGGAAGTGGTCGAATTCCTCAAAGACCCGAAAAAGTTCACAAAACTTGGCGGTAAACTTCCCAAGGGCGTCTTGCTCGTCGGTCCGCCCGGCGCAGGCAAAACTTTGATGGCAAAAGCCGTTGCTGGTGAAGCCGGTGTGCCATTTTTCTCGCTTTCTGGCTCTGACTTCGTCGAGATGTTCGTCGGTGTTGGTGCGGCGCGGGTTCGCGACTTGTTCAAAACAGCAAAAGAGAAAGCGCCGTGCATCATTTTCATTGACGAAATCGATGCCGTTGGTCGCTCGCGCGGCAGAGGCATGATGATGGGCGTTAATGACGAACGCGAAAATACGCTCAACCAACTGCTTGTGGAAATGGACGGATTTGCGACCGATAAAGGCGTGATTATGATGGCGGCCACGAACCGCCCCGATGTCTTAGACCCTGCGCTCTTGCGCCCAGGCCGCTTCGACCGTCAAATCGTTATTGATAAGCCTGACCTTAAAGGACGCATCGATATTCTCAAAGTCCACACGAAAAACATGCCGCTTGGCAAAGATGTGGACATTAAAGTGATTGCATCGCAAACGCCAGGCTTTGCAGGCGCAGAACTCGCCAACATCTGCAACGAAGCCGCTCTGCTTGCATCTCGCCGCAACAAAGAAGTCATAGAAATGATTGATTTTCAAGATGCAATCGAGCGTGTTATTGCAGGTCTGGAAAAGAAAAACAAAGTCATCAATCCGAAAGAAAAGAAAGTCGTTGCTTATCACGAGTGCGGGCATGCCATTGTCAGTTGGCTCATGGAAGGCAACGACCCGCCGCAAAAAGTAACAATTGTGCCGCGCGGCGTCAGCGCACTTGGCTACACGCTCAACATGCCACTCGAAGACCGCTATTTGATGACGAAAGAAGAACTCTTCGCACGCATTTGCGGCTTGCTTGGCGGACGCGTTGCCGAAGAACTTGTTTTCCAATCCATCTCAACCGGCGCACAAAACGACTTAGAGCGCGTTACCGACATTGCCTACAGCATGGTTGCCATTTACGGCATGAGCGAAAAACTCGGCTATCTCTCTTATGCCGATTCAAGCAACATGTATTTGCAAGGCTTGGGCATTGAAAAACGCTACGGTGAAGATACGGCTCGCCTCATTGATGAAGAAGTCAAACGCATTGTCAATGAAGCACATATCGCCACACGCGATTTGCTTATCGCCAACCGAGAAAAACTCGAGCACATGGCAACTGAACTCCTGAAACGAGAAGTGCTAAATTACAAAGATATTGAGGATATTCTCGGAAAGCGTCCTAACATGGACGATACCAACACGAACCAAGGTTTATCCCAAGAGTTAGCTGAATCCGAAGTAAAATCAACCATCAGCGATGAAGAGCGACGCGAACTTGAAGCCGCTGTCGAAAAACTTAAAAGCACGCGCGGCACAAGCGAAAATTAAATCACTTCCAACGCTCAGCACTTTCATTGATTGAAATACTGTAATCTTTACACCTCAAACGGCAGATGATTCAAGCTATTCATGCAATTGCCGAAGGACGCGTTCAGGGTGTTGGCTACCGATGGTTCGTTCAAAAAACGGCAACGAAACTCGGCATCAAAGGCTATGTGCGCAACCTGCCCGACGGCACCGTAGAACTTGAAGCCGAAGGCAATAAGGAAAGCCTCGACGCCCTTGTATCCGAAATGAAAAAAGGTCCGATTGGCGCACAGGTTCTTGCCGTCAGAGAACATCGCAAAACGCTCCAAAGCGACGCAGAACGGAGATTTACGGACTTTGAAATCCGTCATTAACTTGCAACTGAATTTCAGATTTCTATCAACGTCCAATTTTAACTCTTGACGCCCTTGGCACAAAAATCAACAACCGCAAAAAAAACGTCCTTAACCGCCCGAAAGTCAAAAGCATCATCGCCGAAATCCTCCTCAACCAAAAAAACTCCGACGAAATCGGCAAAGACCGCCGCTTCGAAAAAGACTGTAACAACCTCCTCGATTGTTGTTCACCTTGACGAAGGCGAACTCCTCACGCGACGCATCGCCGAACTCATGTTCACCAAAAAAGCCTACGATGTAACGATTATCGATGTGCGCGGCTTAACCGACATGACCGACTACTTCGTCATTTGCTCCGCCGATTCCGATAAACAAGTTAAAGCCATTTCTGACGCCGTGCGCGATGGCTTGCTCTTGGACGATGAACGCCCAACCTACGTCGACGACAAAGAAATGACTTGGATTGTGCTCGATTACGTCAATGTCATCGTTCATATTTTCCAAAAAGAACGACGCGCTTTTTATGGGCTTGAAAAACTTTGGGGCGATGCCAAATTCACTCACCTCAAAGATGAAAAAGAACTCCAACTTGTGCCGCCGAAAAAAACGCTGATTTCAAAGAACTAAGTTTGTGCTTACAACCTAAAAATTAAACTTTTCAAGAGGATAAAATGGCAACAGACAGAACCGACATTTCACGACGTAACTTCCTGAGGACCGCTGCTGCAACAAGCCTTTCATTGATAGCAAGTTCATCGCTCTTAACGACCCTTTCTGGGTGTGGCGATGATGACGATGATGAGGGTTTAGTTACACCCCGCACAGGTGAGCGTGTGTCCGTAAACCTTAACGACAACGGCTTTGAAGCCTTACGACAAGTAGGTGGTATTTTGAAGCGCAATTTCGGAAGCAATCGCAACGGCGGAAGAGATGTGATTATTCGCCGAATTAGTCCAACCGAATTTCGCACGGTATCAGCGGTTTGCCCACATAAACGGTGCGATGTGGGGGCTCCAAACGAGACAAACGTAGTATGCCCATGTCATCAAGCCGTATTCAGCATGCAAGCGGGTAACTTCGGAGCACTTTTGTCTGGTCCTGGACGCAGCTTAGATTCATTTGAAACTGCCTTCAACGCTGAAACTCAAATTCTTGCCATCACTTTTTAATGAAGCCAACGCTTGCTTTTGCGCTGTTCTGGCTCTGTTCAGAAATGCTCTTGGCTCAATTTGCTTCTCACGAATCGCGTTTGAGTATGTTTGTCGAACAAGAAGCCAAACCAGCACGTATTTCAGACCTTGATGAAACAGTTGAACTTGAAAACGATTCGCTTGCACAGGCGCGAAAACGGCGTCTGCTTCCGAAAAACATTAGCCTCATGGAGCGTGCCTTTTGGGGAGAGAGCGGCGTGTTCAGAGCCACAGGCATCGCGCCGCTTACGCCTGAATCGCGCAAGGAAGAATTAGAAGTGCGCCGAATCATGCTCACATCGCACCAAGTTGCAGGAATTGCAACGCTCGGCTTAATGATTGCCACGGTCATCGTCGGACAGCGATATGTCGACGGCGATTTTACGCTCTACGACACCAAACGCACACTCGGCAACGCGACAACCATTGCCTACATGACCACCGCCGCGTTTTCGCTCTTCTCGCCCCCGCCTGCCGTGCGACGCGACGAGTGGAACTCCATCTCAACGCATAAACTTTTTGCGCTGATTCACTTCACGGGCATGATTGTTACGCCTCTTTTAGCCAATCGCATTGCCAGCCCAAACGGAGATTACAACCAAAAAGTGCGCCTGCACCAAGTAGCATCATACATTACAACCGCCGCTTTCAGTGCGTCTATCATTTCACTTGCATTTTGAACTATGCTGAACTTTCTTTTTATCGGACTGCTTCTTATTGCCACGCCAAATCGCGACGCCAAAAAAATTTCTGCCATCAAAGGCGAATCTTGGATAAAGTATTCGCTTTCGCACCCACTTCACAAAATTGACGCCACAACGAAAGAGTTTCTCTGCGACATTGAAATCAACGACGCCAAAGAAATTCAATCGGTGAAGGTTTCTGCCGACGTGATGACCTTCGACAGCGGAAACTCCAACCGCGATTCGCATGCAATGGAAGTTATCGATGCCTTCACTTATCCCGAAGTCTCTTTCATTAGCGACAGCATTACAACCAACGCCAACGAACTCAGCGTATCAGGAAAACTCTCGTTTCATGGGGTTACCAAGCCCATCTCATTTTCCGCAAAAGCCCAATCGCAGAACGGCAAAACTACGGTTGAGGGAAACATCACGGTCAAACTTGAAGACTTCAAAGTCGAGCGACCAAAATTAGCCTTGATTCCGACCGATGAATTTCTCTACATTTCATTTGTCGTTGTTTTTCCGTTTTGAAAACCGTCTTTCACCATGGCTCGTTTGCTTTTCGTCGGAGTGTTTCTCATGCTCTTTGTGCCAACAGCGTTTGCGCAGGAGTTGCTCGTCGATGTTCGCGTCAACATTGAGCAGTTGCCTGCTGAAGCGCGCGTCCGACTCACGAACTTTCGTCAAACCATTTTGGATTATCTCAACCGACACCGTTGGACGAACAGCACTGAGTTTGAGACAGACGAGGACCGGATTCAGTGTCAGATTGAGTTCACCTTTCTTTCGGCAAATGTAAATGTTGCGCCTGCGCAGTATAGCGCGCAGATGTTCATCGGTGCCTCGCGTCCGATTTATCGCTCGCTTCGCGCATCGTCGCTCTTGCGGACGCTGGACGCTAACGTGAATTTTTTTTACGATGAACGGCAAAGCGTTTTGATTCATAACGAACTCGTCTTCACGCCGTTAGCCAGCCTTTTGGATTATTACGCCTACTTGATTCTTGCCTTCGATGCCGATACCTTCGATAAGCAAGGCGGCACACAACTTTTCACAAAAGCATTTAACATTCGCCAACTGGCGCAATCGCAAGCGACAGGAAACTTTGCACGCGGATGGCGCGTCGATGATGGCAGTGGCGATAATCGCGCGCAGATGATTCAAGAATACCTTGACCCTCGCTTTCTGCCGTTCCGAGACGAGTTTTACGCCTATCACTACAACGGCTTGGACGAGTTTCACAAAGACCCCGACAAGGCGCGTCGCCGAATTGCTGAGTCACTCAAAAAAATTGCCGAACTTGATGCACGATTCCCGCGCAGTTTAGTCATTAAGCGTTTCTTTGAAGCAAAAGCAATTGAAATTGGAGAAGTATTCAAAAATGCGTCGCCCGAATTGAAGCAAGAAGTCTATGCGATTTTGCGTCGTGTTGACCCCTCGCGCGGAAGTGTCTATGAGCCGTATTTCACAGGCACAGGTGGCGAAACGGCAGGCGGCAGAAAGTAGCCGATTTCAGTCGCGAAAACGTATCGAGAGATTTTTTGGAGATTCTGAAACGCGCTCAAAAATGGATTGCGTCTGAAGCAGAAGTTTTTCGCGCGCCTCGTTCAAAATGCCTGATGAATCGGCGGCTTGCAACGCGCGCTCTTTGTTGCGTTTGAGCGCGACCTCTTGAATCGCCTGCTTTGACGCCTGTTTCCAAAACACATCGAGCGTGCCGCCTTCGTTCATGATTTTGTAATCAACCAGTTCAACAGAAAGAATTTCAGGCTCGGGAAACTCCGCCGAAATGCCTCGCTCTGTAACCGTGATGCGAAACTGCTTCCGCAAATCGTAACCTGCCTTCACCAAGTAATCGCCTTTGACGACAACGCTGTAAGAAGTGATTGCATCTTTTTCGCCGTAGCCTGTTTCAGCGATGATAGACTTTGAGACGGTCGCAAGTTCGAGAATTGGCGACGCTGCGCCCACAATCACGCAGTCGCGCACGAGCACTTCGGGCGTAAAGCCAAAGGCACGCTGAAATTCATCGGCGATTTTACGCGCCGCCTCTTGACTTGCAACAAAGGCTTTCTGTGAGTTTTCTTGTGGGAGTTTGAACAGAAAGTAATAGACGCTTGCCGCCGCAAGTGCAATCGCAAGAAAAAGCAGTGTGAGGCGGGTTGTGAGCTTCATTTATGTGATGGGATTGATGTATTTCCAAAATGGCTGAACGAACATTCCGTTTTGATGTGATTTCCAAAGTAGCAACACGCCTGCCGTTGTGCAAACTACAAGCGTAATGAGCGAGGCTTCCGCGCCGAATGCGCCACCTGAAAAAAGTTCGTTGCCTTCCAAGTGCGATGAAATCAACCCTTTGACTTCCATGCCTGAAACAGCAATGCCAAAAACTGCGCCCTGCACATAATTCCAAGCGATGTGAATGCCGACGGCAAACCACACGCGCCGCGTCAGCATATACGCCGCACACAGCAAGATGCCCGCTTCAACTGCAATCGCAACTGAACTGAACAAAGTCGCATTCGGATTGGCAATGTGCACAATGCCAAAAAAGAGCGACGAGATAAACAGCGCAATCCACGAGCCAAGTTTTTCTTCAACAATGCGAAAGAGAATTGCGCGAAAGGCGAGTTCTTCAAAAAAGCCCGCGCCAAGCGAAAGAGGAATGTGTCGCGCCGCAAAAAGTTCAGAGACGTCGTTAACTGCGTCAACTTTGTAAAACTCAAACAGCCAAAGGAGCAACGTGGAAAGTGCAAGCAGTCCTGCACCGATGCCCAGCCCGCCGATGAGTTCAAGCAGTGCGCCTTTGAGCGAAAGTTCAGCAACATATCGTCGCCCTTCCATGCCGCGCACCAATCCATAATAGACGAGGTAAGTGGCGACGAGCGTCAGAATCATGCCGATGAGTTTGAGAAAAGGCTGTTGAAGTCGTTCGGCAAGTTGCAACGTGCTGCCAAACCCCGCCGAGTAAACGAGCGTAACAGCGATGAACATCACAAAAAAGCGCACAAAGGGATTTTGGAGAACGCGTTGCCAAAAAGGCGGCTCAACGAGGTCGTATTGCATCAGCAGTTGTATTCAGTTTTTGAAGAAACATTGCTCAACATGCTTGCGAAAAAGCGTAGCGAACTTATTTTGAGTGTTTCTTTTGAGCAAATGGTAAAACGAAGATGAAACATCGCACAAGCATACTGTTTATCTTTCTCTTTTGGAGCAGTGCGTTTGCATGCCTATTGGCGCAAGAAAAAAAGTATGATTGGCGTGCACACAAAGCGCAACTCGAGCGCGAGCGCAAACAAGCAGAACCCTTCGTCGGCACCTACAAGCGCGGCGATGACGAGTTTATCGAGTTCTACATCTCCAAAGAATCCAAATATACTTGGTTTCGTGGACGATTTTTCGGCATTGGAAAATACGACTATGAATTTGCAATGTCGGACTTAGCGTTCAACAGCGACGGCTCGATTTCCTTCAAGGTTAAAGGCAAGCCCTACAAAGCCCGACGCATTGATGAATCGCTTGAACTAACTTTGCCCGACGGCACAAAGCGATACTGCCCTCGCTTGCTCAATCAATCGGCGCAAAACGCATCGTCGCGCTGACATTGCGCAAGGCATCTTCATTACTTTAACCACGATTTATTTCAACGGTATGCCAACTTCATCGTTCAAATTGTTTCAAAACGCTTGTCAAACGGAAGCACTTTCATTAGCACTGCTTGAAGATGTTGGGCAAGGCGATATCACCACCGCTGCGACGATTCCTGACGCGCATCGAAGCAAAGCCATTCTTTTGGCGAAGTCGGAAGGCATTGTCGCAGGCTTGCGTGTTGCGCGTTTGATTCTTTCATCTTGGTCGGAGCCGCTGAAACTTTCGCTCAACAAAAAAGATGGTGAGCCTGTGAAGGCGGGCGAAGTGATTGGAGAGATTTCAGGAAAGACGGCTCACTTGCTCGTTGTTGAACGCACATTGCTCAACTTGCTCCAACGCATGTCGGGGATTGCCACGAAGACGGCGGCGTTTGTCAATGCTGTTCAAGGCACAAAGGCACGCATTCTTGACACGCGCAAAACCGCACCTGCACTCCGCTACTTCGATAAAGAAGCCGTCAGGCTTGGCGGCGGGCATAATCACCGCTTCGGTCTTTATGATATGGTTTTAATCAAGGATAATCACATTGATGCGTCAGGCGGAATCGGCATTGCAATTGAACGCGCTAAAGCCTATCTGAAACAAGAATCTCTCAAAGCCAAAATTGAAGTGGAAGTTCGCACGCTCGAGGAATTGCGCGAAGCGATTGCACATAAGCCCCACATCATTTTGATTGATAATTTTTCCGTCTCGGAACTGCGCAAAGCCGTTGAACTTGCTCGGCAACTGAACCCGAACATCAAACTTGAAGCATCAGGCGGAGTAACGCTGAAAAGTGTGAGAAAAATTGCGGAAACCGGCGTTGATTTTATTTCTGTTGGCGAACTGACACACAGCGTTACGGCGATGGATATTTCCATGAAAATTCAACCGGTAAAGTAGGAGCCGCATACTGCGCTCACTCGCCAATCACGATGAGCGCATTTGGCACGCACTCGATGAAAAGGTCGCCCGATACGTTTTCAAACACTTCGCCATCTAAGTGCAAGTCGAGCGGCTTTGTAAGCGAAATGGTTGCCGATGCAATTTTGTGATAATGCACTTGCTTGTGTTGGATTTGACTGCCGCGCAAATATCGTGAGACCCAAATCGGCAATTTCCATTTCGGAAACGCTGTGAGCGCGCAAAGGTTCAGCAAGCCGTCGTTGAGCGTCGCGTCAGGTGCGATTTTGAATTTTCCGCCTTCTACTTTGCCGTTGCCAATCGTGAGCGCGAAGATCGATTCTGAAATCAGTTTTTCACCCTGTTCTGTTTGAAGCGAGAGTCGCATGGGTGTTGCGGAATAAGTTTTTCCAACTTTGCTTAGTGCGTCGAGATAGATGAGGTCACCTTTGCGCGTAGAAGTGCGCGCTTCTTTGGCGATTGCACCTGTAAATCCCAGCCCCAGCGAATTGACGAAATAGCGCGAGTAAGATTGATTGTTCGAGTGAAAGGTAACTTTTCCGACATCAATTTTACGTGCCTTACCTTGCGATAGAAGATGAAAGGCGTCGATTAACTTTTTCTTGCGCGATAAGTTTTTGAAGAAGTCGTTGCCCGAACCCATTGGCAGAACGCCAAGTTGTGTTTCTGTTCCGACAAGCGACTGCGCCACTTCATTGACCGTGCCGTCGCCGCCGCATGCGACAATGATTTCAGATTTCACTTTTGCTGATTCTGAAAAAAGCATCGCATCACTTGATTGATTCGTTAGTTGAATAATTCCTTCTTCGTGTTCAGCAAGCAACGTGTTTTCCAACCACTTCAGGTGTGTTTTGGCTTTGCCTTTATTGGCGGCGGGATTAAAAATGAACCAACAGTTGTGTGCTTTCTTTTGAGCGCGAGCGTCAAGGGCTTCAAGCGCTATCATTTCGGGCGTAATTGGCGCAGAGGCAGAGCGTTTAAGATTGTTTGTTGGCGGTTTCATTTTTTATGCTCAACAGAAGTTTGAGTAAAGTAAGAAAATCGTGAATAAAAATACGTCCGAACTCATAATAGGGTTGTGATTTAGCTAACAGTTTTGGCACTTGCAGGCGGAATAGTCGCTTCGGCTGTTTTTCAGTTTATCGCCTTGCTGTTTGGCATTTGAGCATAGCGCAAATTGACAAAGATTTGATTGTGGAAACTTGAAATGACAATGAACTTTCTACTAAATTGTGGTGGTTTCAGTAGTGTTTGTGGTCTGGTCGTTCTGTTGAAACTCTACTGTCTAGACGCAATCGCAGTATAGCAGTTCTTGTAGTTTTAGAAGTGTCAGTTCAAACAAAACCTTAAACTTATCTAACGCTATGAATAACTCATCATTGAAGCTAGCAGGCGCTGTTGTTCTTGGCGTGCTTGTGCTTTTTATCCTCTATGCTGGCTCAGGGGCAGTGCTGGGCGTGCCAATTTCAAAGGTCGGATATACGTTTATTCGCTATGTTGCTCTTTTCCTGACAGCAAGCCTGATTTTGTGGGTTGCAGGCAAATTTGTGGCGCAATACAATTCAGGGTGGTTCTTGCAAATCATCTTGGTTGGCATGGCATCTGTCTTTTTTGCATGGATTGGACTTGTGGCTTCATCGGGCAATCGCACGCAAACTGTAGCCGGACAGCCACCTGCACCACGCACGGTCAAACAACTTGACAACTTTGGTGCAGAAGTGTCTGAACCTGAAGCAGCTGTCGCTCCGACTGCGGCGAGCGTTGTGAGCGGTGAAGGTGCGAAAACCGAGTTCGACCTCATTATGCAAAAGTATAACTTGCCTGACGAGCTCGCGAAGTTTGATGAAAGTGCCTATACTTCCTCGACAAAAATCTATGAAGTTGTGCCCGCCAAGTTCTTGAATGCCAAGAACAAAAACGGCGAAGCGGTGAAGATTTCTGATGATGATTTGTTCAAAATCATCAACCACTTCATCAATGAACTGCGCAAGCGCGAAGAAGCCAAAGCCTCAAAAGAAGCCTCGATTGCGCCTGCACCTGCACCGCCTGTTGCCAAAGTAGAAGCACCTGCTGCACCTGAACCTGCAGCTGCACCAGCCGCCGCTGTTGTTGCTGTCAGTGGCGATGCGGCTCAATACGAAGGCTTGTATCGGAAAAAGTGCTCTGGCTGTCACTCCCTGACTGCAAACGCTGGCAAAATGAAGCAAAAGTGGATGCGCTCGGAAGATAAAACCAGAGAACTTGTGCTTTGGATGCAACGCCTTGCCAAACAAGACCGCTCCAAAGCATTCACCGATGCGGAAGCCGAGCAAATTACTGCGTATATTCGCTCCGGCAATAAGCTCTATTAAGACGACCTCCGAAATGGATTCCAAAAAAAGAAAGCCCGACAGAATCGGGCTTTTTTATTATCACATTTTTGCTATCACTTTTTTGCCTCACTCCTGCATAGTGAATCCAACGCGCGTTTTCTGCGATTTGCCTCGATATTCCGCCGTTACAGTTTCCGTAATTCCGCCGCGCGCTTTCCACTCTGTTTTTACTGTAATTTCACGCGGTTTCAGTTTTTCAATCAAATGGTCGAGAATCGTGTTCGTTACATTCTCATAAAAAATCCCTGCATTCCGAAATTCCAAAAAATAGTATTTGAGCGATTTGAGTTCGACGCAAACTTTATCGGGAATATACTTTATTGTAACCGTGCCAAAATCAGGCAAGCCTGTTTTCGGACAAACAGAGGTAAATTCAGGGTTGACGATTTCAATCGTGTAATCGCGTTCAGGAAATTTGTTTTCAAATGTCTCGAGAAGTTCTGGTTTCATCGTTGTTTTATGAATTGAAGTTGATTGTGCAAAATACGAATTTCAAACGCGAAAGAATCTTTACCTTTGCTTCTGAAATCATTGACAAAAATTTTATCCGCCATTGGCTTCAACATCTCAACTTTAACATTTTTTCGCATGTCGTTACGCCTAACGCTTTTTCTCTTGCTTTTCTCGTCTCCCGCTTTCGCCGCCACCTACACCACGCCAAACACAGGTGTTGATTGGACAATGAACGACCTCGTCGCCAACTCCAACGGCACAGTTACAGGCACTTTTCCGAACTACGCTGTTTTGGATTCCGTCATTATTGCGCCAAACGACCGACTCACCATTCAACCCGGCAGCGTTCTGACTTTCACGCAAAATGGATTCGTGGTGCGTGGAAAACTTTTGGCGATTGGCACACCTTCGGCACGCATTGTCTTTACAGGCGCAACACCTACGCCCGGCTCGTGGCGCAACATTCGCATTGAAGATTCCGCGATTGACTCCGCATGCATTTTTCGCCACTGCGTGATTGAATACGCCACAGGCGGAATTGCGTGCATTAGTTCAAGCCCAACGATTGAATTTTCAACCTTGCGCTTCAATGGCAGTTTAACGACCGTCGGCGGAAGCACCGCGATTCAATGCTTTAACTCCAACGCTATCATTCGGCACGATAGCCTTTACAACAACTCACAAAGCACCATCACGATTAGCAGCACTTCCAATCCAATCATTGAGCACAATTACATCGCCAACAACAACGTTCGCAATCAAAGTCCCGTTAATCCTATCACGATTTCATTTCAAGGCAACAACAGTCCCATCATTCGCTTCAATGAAATTCACAGCGCGGACATTCCGCCACCAGTTCGCGCAGGCGGCATTAGCGTTGGCTTGGGAAGCAATACGACCGTTCAAAATCCGCTCATCGAATTTAACTACATTCACGATTGTGCCTTCGGCATTGTGATTGCAGGCGCGACACAGTGCATCGTGCGCAACAATCGCCTTGAAAACAACACGCGCAACCCAAATCCACTTCAAGCAGGTAGCGGCATCAATGTTAATTCGTCGGGAAGCGCAATCGCCGCGCCAATTATTACAGGAAATTTCATCAAAGGCAATTTGTGGGGCGTTACCATTCAAGGCACAGCGCAACCGAACTTGGGCGATTTAAGCAATAGCAACCCCGACGACGACGGACGCAATACTTTCATCGATAACCTTCAAGGCACAACTAACTACGCGCTTTACAACAACACCAGCAACACTATTCGCGCTCAAAACAACTTTTGGGGCACAACCGATTTAGCCTTGATACAACAGCGCATTTGGGGCGCAGGCGATATTCAGAATCCGCCATCGGTCATTTTTCAGCCGTTCGCACTCGGCGATATTTCTCTGCCCGTTGAACTTGTTGAGTTCAGCGCGCGCAAAATAAATGTGGGCATATTGCTCTCTTGGCAAACGGCATCGGAGCGAAACAATAGAGGCTTTGAAGTGCAAAGAAAAAGCAAGGAACAAGGAGCGAGCAATGAGGCGTGGCAAGTCGTGGGTTTTGTCAGAGGCAACGGCACCACGACCGAAGCGCAGTCGTATTCGTTCTTGGATAAAGCCGCGTCGGGCGTTGTTCAATATCGCTTGAAGCAAATCGACTTTGATGGCAAGTTTGAATACAGCCACACGATTGAAGTCGATGCAGGCATGCCGACGCAGTTTGTGCTTGAACAAAACTATCCGAACCCGTTTAATCCAACAACAACTATCAGTTACCAACTGCCCATCACCATCGATGTTTCGCTCAAAATTTACGATGTGCTCGGAAAGGAAATCGCTACATTAGTTAATGCACGTCAGGAGGCAGGTTCATATTATTACAATTTCAACGCAAGCACGCTTTCAAGCGGTATTTACTTCTACCGATTGCAGGCTGGCAACTTGATTTCAACCAAAAAAATGATACTTGTCAAATGAGAAAATGGTTCGTTTTACTCAACACCGTTTTGCTTTCGCTCGAGCTTTTAGCGCAAGAAGGCACTTATCGCCGCGTCAAGATTGATGTTTCAGGCTACGGCGTAATGGCGAAGTTAGCGATGTCGGGCATTGCCATTGACCACGCTCATCGCGAGAAATCGTCGCTTATCGCCGAACTTTTAGACACCGAACTCTCGGAATTAGACCGTCTGAACATTCCCTATCAAATTTTGATTGACGATGTAACGAAATTTTATGAAACGCGAACCTTGTCGGAAAAAGACTTGCCGCAACGGCGATTGCAAACCACGCCGCAGAACTTCCGACTTGGTGCAATGGGCGGGTTTCTTACGCTTTCAGAAGTCTATCAAGTGTTGGACTCCATGCGCTTGCTGTATCCGAACTTGATAACAGAGCGCGATAGCATTGGCGCAACGATTCAAGGGCGCCCGATTTACGCAGTCAAAATTGGCTCGAATTCCTCAGTTGGAAAACCGCAGGTGCTTTATACCTCGTTGCATCACGCACGCGAGCCAAACGGAATGATGGCCCTGATTTACTACATGTGGTGGCTCTTGGAAAATTACGGGGCAAATAGCGAAGCGACATTCCTCGTCGATAATCGTGAGCAATGGTTTATTCCTGTTGTCAATCCTGATGGCTATGAACACAATCGCTCGACGAATCCTAACGGCGGCGGAATGTGGCGCAAAAATCGTCGATTAAACAGCGACAATACATATGGGGTCGACCTTAATCGGAATTATGGCAGGTTCGAGTTTTGGAATGCTCCTAATGGGGGTTCAAGTACGACACCGTCAAGCCAAACTTATCGCGGCACTGCACCGTTCAGCGAACCTGAAACTGAAGCCATGCGCAATTTCTGCAACAGCAAGCAGTTCAAAGCATGTTTGAATTATCACACATACAGCAACCTGCTTATTTATCCTTACGGCTACTTGTCGCAAGAAACGCCAGACTCACTTATTTATCGTGCCTTCGCACGCGATATGACCTCGCTGAATGGCTATGTTTTTGGAACAGACCAACAAACTGTCGGATACAGCACACGCGGCAATTCTGACGATTGGATGTATGGCGAGCAAGACGAGAAGCCGAAAATTTTCGCCATGACCCCTGAAGTCGGTTCTGCCAGCGATGGATTTTGGCCTCAACCCTCGCGCATCATTCCGCTCTGCAATGAGAACTTGTTTCCGAACAAATACCTTGCATGGATTGCGGGCGCGTATCTTACTGCCGAAAAGCAAGGCGACAACTTCTTTTTGCCTATTGGAACGCCCACAACCGTTTCTTTCAAACTCTTCAACAAAGGCTTGGAAACATTAAGCGGCGTAACCGCTCGCTTACGCTCGTCTAATACGCTCCTTCAGATATTGAACGATTCATGTGCCATCGGTGCGCTTGCTTCACAGCAAGACACGACGACTTTGTTTGCTATTCGGCTTTCAGATTCCGTTCAAGTAGGTGCAGATATTGAACTGACGCTGGTCATCACTCAAGACCAAGTCGAGCGGTCTCAATCTTTTCACTTTGTTGCAGGAACGCCACTGACCATTTTTGTAGATTCTTCTGAAACGCCGTCGTTTTGGTCGGGTGGAACTTGGGGCTCGACAACAGCATCAGCATTTGTAGGCACGCAATCTTGGACTGATAGTCCAAATGGCAACTATCTTGCCAACGCCAGCAATTACAATGTCATGCAGCCTGTTATCAACCTTTCCGATACAGCAATCCGCAAAGTTTATCTGTCGTATCACGCACGATGGCTCACGATTGAGCCCAATTGGGATTGGTGTCAGGTGTATGTTTCCACGAACAATGGCGGCACTTGGCAGTGGTTGCGTGCACCGCGAATGAAAGCAGGGAGCGGACAAGGTCGGCAGACATCAGGACAATTCGGCTACGATGGCACACAAGAGGCTTGGGTAAAAGAAATGATTGACATTTCCGCGTTCAAAGGCTCGGCGCAAACACGCATTCGCTTCGGATTGCTCGCCGATGGCTCAATTCAAGGTGATGGATTTTATTACGACAACTTAAAAGTCGATGTGCTTTCTGCTTCGCAGTTGTCTATTCAAACCTCAATCGGCAACCCGCGTCAATACAGCCTTGAACAGAATTATCCAAATCCGTTCAATCCAAATACAACGATTGCTTATCAATTGCCGTCTATCAGCCATGTTCGGCTTGAACTTTTTGATGTGCTTGGCAGAAAAGTGGCAACGCTTGTCGATGCGCGTCAAGGCGCGGGAACGCATCTCCACTTGCTCAACGCCGCGCAATACTCGCTTTCGTCGGGGGTTTATTTTTATCGTTTGAGCGCAGGCGAGTTCGTGCAAACGCGCAAACTGATACTGATTAAATAAAAGCCTGATTCAACCCTGCAAAGGTATCGGAGAAAAGCATTAACTTTGCCGCCTTAAAATTTGCAACCTTTTGAACTTCACCCTTGACGTGAAAAAAGCCAACATCGTTTTCGCTCTCTTCTTTGTTTTCTTGCCAATTTCTCTTTTTGCTCAACCGACTTTTTATGAAAACCGCACGATTGATGAAGCCGATGCCATCGGTTTGACGCGCTCACTTTCGCGTAAAGTGCAATCGCTAACGGGCAAGTGGACTGCCATTTTTTCCGACGAAAAGAAACAAGACGTTTATGTGCCGTCGGCGACCGAGTTTCAAGGCGTGATGAAATTTGAAAAGACCTTTCGTTTGGAGAAGTCCGATGAGTCAAGCGTGTTTGAACTACAAAGCGACGGAGTTGGTGGGGCATGTCGGATTTTACTCAATGACCAATTTGTCGCACTGCATTTAGGAAGTTTCGTGCCGTTCAGCATCGATATCCCATCAGAATACCTGCGTTTTGATACAGAGAACAAACTTACGATTGAAGTTGACCCGCATTTAGATTTCAAGAACACGGTTCCCTTGAAACCGCAAGCCTTTGAGCCACAGTTTTTTGGCGGATTGGTCCGCAACCTCGCGCTGGTGTCAAAGTCCCCGATTCGCATCGACGACGTCGATTTCAAATATCAAATTGCGACTGACAACACGCTCGAACTCACCTTGCAAACGCAATGCAAAACATCGAACCTTCGCAGTTACCCGATTCCGTCCGATTCGGCGGGCAATCGTTTGGCGCGGCTCACATTTACGCTGACGAAAGATTCGCTTGTGGTTGCGTCGGGCGTTATCAGTGAGTTTATGCCTGAAAGCGACAAGTTCATTATGGGTGAAAAAACGATTTCAGTGGCGAACATCATGCGCTGGTCGCCGAAGTCGCCAGCGCGCTACACGCTCACGCTTTCACTTCTTGCGGCAAACGGCATGCTGTTGGACGATATATCGTTTCAAACTGGTTTTAGAACGCTCGAAGCCAAAGACGGCGCAATTTACCTCAACGGCGAAGCAATTGAGCTCAAAGGCGTTCACATCATCGAGGACAATCCTGAAACCGCGTGCGCAATTTCCAACAAAGAAATTGAAACCGACTTTTCACTGCTTCAAAGTCTTGGCGCAAATGCGATGTATTTCAGTCAAATTCCAAATCCGCTTTGGCAACAATATGCCGATAGTTTGGGCATGTTGATGCTCATCAATTTGCCGTTCCGATACGCGCCGACCTCGCTTTTGCTCAAGCCGAAAATTTTAGAAAACGCTGACGCGCTTTTGCGTGAGGTCATCAGTGCAACGAAGTTTTCGCCAAGCGTGATTGCATACGGGTTCGGTGGCGGCTTAAACGTGGTAAATCCGAATTTGGACATCTACTTGGAACGGCTCTACACACTTGCCAAAAAGCAGTCTCAAAATCTCACCTTTTTTTCGCCGAAGTCTTTTGCGCCGAGCAACGCTTATCGCTACGCCGATTTTCTTGCGGCAAACGCGCTAAACCTTCGCGTCGGTGAATTTGAATCGTATCTCAAAGAAGCGCGCTCGCTTAAAAAGCCCGTTGTGGTTACAAGCTACGGCGTTTATGCTGAACCGAACAACCATAATGGGTATAGCGACGTGCACTCGCTTGAATATCAAGCCAAATTTTTGATGGATTCTTTTAAGATGTTCGAGCGGCTGAACGAATCGGAACGATGGATTGCGGGTTCATGCATTGAGTCGCTTTGTGATTATCGCTTAGCGTTTTCGCCTATACTGAACGCTGAAAATCCTGAACCGCATCTTGCGACAACTGGCTTAACAACGTTTTGGCGAGAAAAAAAGCCTGCTTTTGAAATGGTGCAAGCGCTTTATGCAGGCGAGCGCGTCTATAATCCGCCGATTGGCAAAGCTGAAGCAGAGTTCTCGCCGTTTTTGATTTTGTGTAGTGTGTTTTTAGTGGTGGCGTTTGTCTATGCGCTTAATAGCAACAAGCGGTTGCGGGAGAACTTTCCGCGCGCATTGCTTCGTCCGTTTAATCTCTTCGTCGACATTCGCGACTCGCGCATTTACATTCCGCTGGATACGATTTTGCTGCTCACGCTTTTGTCGCTGACGTGGAGCGCGACGCTCTCGGCAATTTTGTATGTCGGGCGAGAGACGTTTCTTGTTGACTTTTGGCTCACGCACATTGTCGCGTCAAAAGAGGTTAAACAGCATCTTAATGTTTTGGTTTTGAATCCCTCGTTTGCTGTTCCAGTTTTCGCCGTCATTTTTTTCGCGCTGTCTTTGCTTACAGCGGCGTTTGCACAACTTTGGCTGTTTGTGATACGAAATCATCACGCACGCTATTCGCAACTTTTGAACGTTTGGACTTGGTCGTGTGCGCATTGGTTTCTCATGCTTGCGCTTGCTGTGTTTATTGAGCGAATGGAAAGCGTATTGTTTGTTTATGCAGTCATTCTGACCTCGCTTGCCTTTCTTGCTTTTACCACATTACGATTCTTGATGGGCATTGCGACAGTCGCCGAACTCAATCGCTACTCGACTTACTTCTTTGGCTTTTTGATTTTGGTGGCGTTTTGGGGCGGATTATTCGCACTTTACAACAACGCTTCACAGGTCTTCGCCTATTTTCAATACTGGCATATTTTGAAATGACCGATGATGTTCTGCTCTGACTTTGGCAGAAAAACATCGCTCCACTCAACACTAACTTGAACATACTGACATGTATCTTTCTAAACTTGAACTGTTTGGATTTAAGAGTTTCGCACAGCGCATCAACATCAAATTTGACAGCGGCATGACGGCGATTGTCGGACCGAACGGGTGCGGCAAAACGAACATTGTCGACGCCATCCGCTGGGTACTCGGGGAGCAAAAAACCAGCGTGCTTCGCTCCGACAAAATGGAAAATGTCATCTTCAACGGCACACGCGCCCGAAAGCCACTCGGCATGAGCGAAGTGAGCATCACGATTGAAAACACAAAGAACATTCTTCCGACCGAATACACCGAAGTAACCCTCACGCGCCGACTTTATCGCAATGGCGATAGCGAATACCTGCTCAACAAAGTGCCGTGCCGCCTCAAAGACATCACCGACCTTTTCGCCGACACAGGCATAGGTAGCGATGCTTACTCCGTCATTGAACTAAAAATGATTGAGCAGATTCTTTCCGAAAATGCCGAAGAGCGTCGCAAACTCTTTGAAGAAGCCGCAGGCATCACCAAATACAAACAACGCCGAAAGCAAACTTTTAAGAAGCTCGAAACCACAGCGCAAGACCTCTCGCGTGTTAATGATATTGTCCTTGAAGTTGAGAAGAAAGTTGCCTCGCTTGAACGCCAAGCCAAGAAAGCCGAACAAGCCAAACAAATTCGCGAAGAATTGAAAGGCTTAGAAGTTGAACTTGCAGAACGAATTGTCGCTGACCTTCAAAAGCAAATCGCGCCGCTCGTAGAAAAACACAAGCAACACGAAAACGAAAAAGTCGAGCTGACCGCTAAAATTGACGCGCTCGATGCCGATGTAGAGAAAAAGCAGTTACAAGTCGTTGAGATAGAAAAAACATTATCCGCTCTGCAACGCCAATACAACGAAAAAATTGAACTCATCACCTCAACCGAAAAGCAAATACTCTCTCACGAGGAACGCCGAAAAGCGTTGATGGACAGCGCAACAAGAGCCCAAGGGGAAATTCAAGCCGTGCAACATCGATACGATGAACTCCAAACCCTTCGCGAAACACTTAAAGCCGACCTCGAGAAAGCCATTGCAGATGTAGAAACCGCTCAGCAAGCCTTTACATTGGAATCTGAAAAACTTCGTGAGCGCGAAGCAGCACTCAAAGCCGAACGCGAATCGCTCGAAGCCAAGCGGCGTGAAAGCGCGAAACTCACCGAACAAATTGCGTCTCTGCGATTGCAGTCAGAATCGCTCAAAGCCCGCATTGAGAATCTCAATACACAACTTGCTCGCAATGAAGAGCGAAAATCTATGCTCTTGCGTCAAATTGAGGAGCGAAAACAAAGCGTCGAAAGCGGCTCGGCACAACTGCACGAATTGCAACGCACGCTTGAACTTGCAAAAGCCGACCTTGCCGACGCTCAAGCAAAACGCGCCGCTCTCTCGGAACTTATCAGCAAAGCCAAAGAATCGCTCTTCAACTTACGCGCCGAAGAACGCGCCAAACAAAATCGCATATCGTTCCTAAACGCACTGCTCGAAAGTTACGAGGGCTTGCCAGAAGGCGTCAAGTTTTTAGACGCTGAAAAAGGCAAAACCTTCGGGCTGGGCGTGCTGTCGGATTTAATTGCGACCGATGAGCAATACAAACTTGCCATTGATGTCGCGCTTGGCTCGTCTCTTGCGTTCTACATTTCGCGCACCGAAGCCGACGCACGCGAAGCCATTGCCTTGCTCAAATCTGCTGACAAAGGCAAATTGACGTTCATCGTTTTAGAAAAACTTTCTGCAACGTCATTACCTGAAACTCCACACATTGAAGGGCTCCAACGAGCGATTGATGTTGTGCGTTGTTCCGATGAAGTGCGCTTAGTTGTTCAGCAACTCCTTGCAAACGTCTTCCTTGCTGAATCGCTCGAACAGGCAAATATGCTTTCGGAACAATACCCATTTGCGACCTTCGCCACGCTTTCAGGCGAATTGCACGCCCAAGCAACCTTGCGCGGTGGTTCAAACAAGGGCTCGGAGATGCTTAGAATCGGCAAGCGTGAAGAATTAGAACGCCTCGAATCGGAGCGCGCTCAGCTGCTTTTGCAAAGCCAACAATTTGAAAATGAAATTGCAACAAATACAGATGCGCTCAACCAAATCGACCTAACCGCACTCGAGCAACACATACGCCAAATCGAGCAACGTATAACGGCACAAGAAAAACATCTCTCTCAACAATTGTTCGAGCAAGCCTCGTTTGAAAAGGAGTTGCTCTCGCTCGATGAACGCATTGCCTTTGACCAAACAGAATCCCAAAAGTTCAATAACGATTTAACTGCTATTGCGCCGATGCTGTCCTCGCTTGAAAGCCGGCTTTCCGAAATCAATCATCAAATTGAACTTGAACGCGAAACGGTATCGGCATCAGAAGTTGAGTTGCAAAAATTTCTCTCGGCAGTTCGCCAAAAAGAGTTGGAACTCAAAGCGTCGGAATTTGAGATCGAGAAAATCGAGACGAAGCGCAACACGGTTGAAGCAGAAGTGCGCAATGCGCAGCGTCAGTTGGAGCGTTTGAGCGAAGAAGTCGCACGAGCGCAAGATGAGCATTTTCGTCTCGGTTCAGAACTTGAAACGATGAATCTCAATCTTCAACGCCTTTATGCAGAACGCGCCGAGATGCAAATTGAAATTTCAAAGGTCGAGAGCGATTACACCATTTTGAAAAGCGATGTTGCTCACAGCGAATCAGAGCTGCGCGACCTGACACGCCAGCGCGAAGTCGTCTCACAAATGATTTTGGAATTCCAACAAGCCCTGACACAAGCCAAGCTCAAAGAAGAACACACACGCACGATTATTCAAACTGAATATGGCATTGAGGTAGAGTTGAAAGTTTTTGACGAAAGCCTGCCGTTCAATCGTGAAGAAGCCGAAGCAAAAGTCGCCACGCTCAAAACAAAACTGCGCAATCTTGGTGCGGTCAATGAACTTGCACTTGAAGAGTATGAAGAAGAAAAAAAGCGATTAGATTTTCTCACATCGCAGCGTCAAGATTTAATTGATGCCGAAAAACAACTGCGCGACACGATTGACGAAATCAACACGACAGCACAAGAGCAGTTTCAAAAAACCTTCGAGCAGATTCGTCAAAATTTCATCCGCATTTTCCGTGAACTTTTCAACGAAGGCGACGAAGCGGATTTGATTTTGGAAGACGCAGAAGACAAACTCGAAGCCAATATCGAGATCATCGCCAAACCCAAAGGCAAGCGTCCGCAAGCCATTACCCTACTTTCGGGCGGTGAAAAGACGCTCACGGCGACTGCACTGCTCTTTGCGATTTATCTCGTCAAGCCTAGTCCATTTTGCATTTTGGACGAAGTAGATGCTCCGCTCGATGACGCCAACATCGATCGATTCGTGAAACTCATCAAAAAATTCGCTCACGACACGCAGTTCATCATCGTAACGCACAACAAGCGCACAATGGAAGCGTGCAAAACGCTCTACGGCGTTACGATGGAAGAAGAAGGCGTTTCAAAACTTGTCGCCGTCAGGCTCGACGATTTTCAAAAGAACTGAACTCAATGCGGACCGATAAACTCGCCTATCTTTGGTTTCAGCAAATTCCGAGAGGATTCTTTGCCTTGATTGGACGACCTGAACTCAATCCGAAAAATTACACGTTCAAATCTGTTGAACTCAAAGAAACTGCTTTCCGACTTGATGCCGTCTTTGAACCAGTGAGCAATGACGAGTACACGTTCTTTGTGGAAGTGCAGTTTCAGCGCGATGAAGCGTTCTACGCACGATTTTTTGCCGAAATTTTTCTCTACATCAAGCAGTTCCCTGTCAAACGTTGGCACGCTGTGGTGATTTATCCGAGTCGGAAGGCAGAACAAGAAAACTTATTAGCCTTTGAAGAATTGCTGAACACACGGCTCATAAAGCGTATCTACATGGACGAGCTTACCGACATAGCGCGTTTAGACCCATCTGTGGCTATCTTTAAGTTGCTAATTGAGCCAAGCGCCACAGCGATCAGTACAGCAAAAATGCTAATCGAGCGCGCACCTGAATATCTCGATTTCATTGAGCGCGTGCTTTTTTACAAATTTCCATCACTAACCCGAAAGGAGATTTTGAAAATGTTAAGTCTTCAAGAGGAATTCGAAGAAGAGTTAAAAAAAACTCGCGCCTTCCAAGAAATTTTAGAAGAAGGATTGCAAGAAGGGTTGCAGAAAGGATTGCAACAAGGATTGCAACAAGGATTGCAACAAGGAGAGGAAAAAGGCAAATTAGCCTCGGTTCCACTCTTGCGAAAACTCGGCTTGAGCAATGAAGAAATCGCAAAAGAACTTAACCTGCCTCTCGAGAAAGTTAAGAGCGTTTAATGCCCAAAAAACTTGTTCTCTTCGATATCGACGGCACACTCGTGCGTGTTCGTGGCATTAGCCGCCAATCGCTGATTGACGCGCTACGCGAAGTCTTTGGCACAGAAGGTTCTGCCGCAACGCACAACTTTGCAGGCAAGCTCGATAGTGTCATCATCAAAGAAGTTATGCGTGCCGCAGGGCTGAATGACAGCGACATTCAAAAAGGCTTCGAAGAAGCAAAACGCCGTTATATTCGCAACTTTAAAGAGCACGCACAGCGCGAACATATTGAAGTAATGGCAGGCATCTACGAACTCGTTGAAAAACTCGCTCGCGAAGAAAGCGTTGTGCTTGCGTTATTGACAGGAAATTTTGAAGAGTCAGGACGGCATAAACTCGCCTTGCCTGAACTGAACGACTACTTCGCATTCGGTGCATTTGCCGACGACGCCAATACGCGCAACGCTCTTCCGGCTGTCGCTGTCCAACGCGCATTCGAGCGCACAGGCATTCGCTTCACAGGAAAAGACGTCGTCATCATCGGCGACACCGAACACGATGTCAACTGCGCCAAAATTCTAAATTCGAAATGTATTGCAGTTGCCACAGGGCACTATACCGTATCGCAATTACAAGCCTTCAATCCTGATTATACCTTTGAAAATTTTGCCAATGTCGAGGCGGCATTCGAAGCCATTATGAGTTAATACTGTTGTAACGAAATTTACTTCGTTCAAAAAAATCACTTCCCATATGCGCCCATGTCTATTGCCTTTCGCTCTGCTGCTCTTCTCTTTTTCATCTCTCTTCGCTCAAACCCAACACAAGGCTTCAAAGCACTTTTTTCAACTCGGTGCCGAAGTTCAAGCGCAATCGTCGGAAACTATTCAAGTTTCATTGCGGCACAAGCGTGGCAATTTTTCAAGCAAGGAACTCGCACTCATTCGGTCTGAACTCTCAAAAGTAGGCGGCACGATTGGCACTCAACTTGGCTCTATTCTCACGATTTCAATTCCTGCCAACCAATTAGACGTTCTGCAACAGTTCGCAAATTTTGCGGCAGTCAACATCGAGCCGCCTGACGAGCAACTTTCCATGTCGGTCAGTCGCAGTAATTCTCAAATGAGTGGGGCATGGCTTGGCATCAATGTGGATTCCGCACACGCGCTTGGCTACACAGGCAAAGGCGTTTTGATTGGCGTTGTTGATGATGGTTTCAACTTCAATCACGGCGATTTCAAAGATTCCAACGGCAAAACGCGCATTCTTTATATGTGGAATCAAATGACCAACACCCCCGCGCAGTTTCCAACATCACCCGCCTACGCCTACGGAACAGAATGGGATAGCGCGGCAATCAACGCAGGGCTTGCAACAATTCCCAATAATACACACGGCACAAATTGCCTTGGCATTGCCGCTGGCGATGGCTCACAAAGCGGCGAAAAAGGGATTGCACCCGACGCGAACATCATTTTGGTTGTCCGAAAAACAGGCACCGGCGCAACCAGCGCAAACATCATCGACGCGTTTAACTACATTCAAAAGAAAGCCAAACTGCTCGGCATGCCTGTTTCCATCAGTTATAGCATCGGCGGACACAGCGGCGCACACGACGGCACACGCGACCAAGAACTTGCCATTGATTCACTTTCAGGCAACGGCGTTCTCTTTGCAACTGCCGCAGGCAACGACCGCACCACAGGCGTCTACACAAATGCTTTCGTCTCTCAAAGTTCCACGACAGACTTAATTTTCACTGCAACAAACACATCAGGCTTTTTCATCGGCAATGCGTGGATTAGCGGTTCAGATTCGGTCGGCATTTCGCTCATTACCCCAAGCGGCGCAACACTTTCAACGATTCCGACAGACTCCACGACGCCTGTTCTCACCGTTACACAAGGGCAGTTTCAACTCTCCAACGAATACTACTTACCAAACGGCGATTGGAATATCCAATGGGGCATTAAACCGACAGCAGGCAACACGGGCACATGGCGATTACGACTGCACGGCGGAAACATTGTCAGCACAGGCAAGGTCGATGCATGGCGTGTGAGTAACAGTGCAAACGGCGTTTGGCAAACACCACTTTTTGAAAAAAGCATCGTAACGCCCAGCACTGCCGATTCCGCACTCTCTGTTGCGGCGTTTCAAATTTCGGACGGCGCAATCTCTCCGATTTCAAGCATTGGCAAAACCCGCGATGAACGAAGCAAGCCTGAACTCGCCGCGCCAACGAATGTTACAACCACCGCAGGCACGCTTGGCGGAACATCGGCAAGTGCTCCGCACGTCGCAGGTGTTGGTGCATTGCTCTTACAAGCCGAACCTACACTTTCCGTTAGTCGCTACAAACAACTCTTGTTGGATAGCACGCGAAGCGACGCACAAACAGGTGCAATTCCACCATTCAACACCAGTTGGGGCTATGGCAAACTCAACGCACTTGGCGCATTGCAACGGCAAAATCCGCTCGCGCCACTTGCACTTTCCATTAGCAACATTACGCCAACTTCGCTCACGCTCTCATGGTCGGGCAACGCCTCTGTGTTTCAAGTGAAGCAAAACGGCACGGTCATCTACGAAGGCACGAATACCTCGCAAACCCTTACAGGGCTTTCTCCCAACACCACCTACACGTTTGCCGTGCGCGGCAAATCGCCTTCCACACAGGCACTCTCGCCAAGCGAAATTGAACTTGCTTTTACCACGCCTGCCGTTGATACAGCAGTTTCCACCGTTGCATCAACACGGCTGTTCTTTATCGGCGAAGGCACATCGGCATTTAGCATCGGCAATACAGGCGTTTCGCTTCAATTCCCATCAGGCATTTCAGCACCAACGCGCTTTACCGCCGTTCGCCGAACGACTCAAGCCAACATTGTTGGCTCACTGCCAAGTGGCATTGCAAACATTGCAACCGATGGATATTGGACGATTACGCCGTCGCACGGTCCGAGCGTTGGCACATATTCGCTCACGCTTGATTTGACGGGCATCGGCGGGATTTCAAACTTCAACACGCTGAAAGTCTTAAAGCGCACAAATGCGTCAAGCGTTTGGCAGAATGTTGAAGATTTAGGCGCGAGTTTAAGTTACAATTCACCGCTGATTACTGTTTCAGGCTTAACAAATTTCAGCGACTTCGTGATTGCCTCGACGGGCGACAATCCGCTTCCTGTTTCACTTGCTTCGTTCACGGCAAGGCAAATCGGCGACAACGCACGCATCGAATGGAAAACGCTGAGCGAACAGCAAAATCTCGGCTTTGAACTGCTCCGACAAGATTCCACCGATTGGATTGTGCGTGCAAGCTATCGCGACCATCAACACCTGCGCGGACAAGGCACAACGAACACGGAACACGCTTACGCCTTCCTTGACCAAACCGTCGAACTCGGCAAAACCTATCGCTACAAACTTCGCTCGTTCGACTTTGACGGTATCGTGCATGATTACGCACCCATTGCAATCGTGCAAATGAAACCGCAATCGTCTGAAAAGCCGCGTCAATACGCGCTCTATCAGAACTATCCCAATCCGTTTAATCCGACAACGGTCATTCGCTACGAATTGCCTATGGCCGCCGATGTGAAGTTAGAACTCTTCGATGTGTTGGGGCGACGTGTCGCAACGCTTGTTCAGGCGCGTCAAGACGCGGGCGTCTATCAATACGGGTTTAATTCTTCGAGATACAACCTTTCAAGTGGCGTTTATTTTTACCTTCTGAAAGCCAACGGCTTTGCCGCCACGCGCAAGATGATTTTGATGAAGTAAGTTTATGCGAGCACTTGCTCAACGCCGCTGTGCAATGCAACGCCAATCGGCTGTGCTTGTATGATTTCAGATTCTTTTTCAAGCAATTCTTCCCAACGCGATTCGACAACTCGCGCCGTTGCTGTGGTTTCGGCAAGTTTGAAAAAGGTTTTGTAATGCCCTGCCTCTGACGCAAAGAGACTTTTGTAGAGATGTTTCAAATCTGGTTCGGTTGCCACTTCGCCGAGAATCAAAAATCGTTCGCAGGAGCGCGCTTCGATTAAGGCAGAAACAAGCAATCTATCGAGCACTTCCAAATTACCCTTGCCAATGCGGACGAGCGCACGTAGATCGTTGGCGTATTGGCATTTGTGTTTGCGTTGAAGTTTGCCACCGCGTTCGGCGATGAGTTTGGTAACAGTGTAAAGATGTGCGGCTTCATCTTTGGCGATGTTCGAGAGCGTGAGCACCCATTGCTCTGATGTGCGCGCATCAACCCATCGGTTGAGCAGGTCGAGCGCGTTTGTAGCGGCTTTGCGCTCTAAATAGGCATGGTCGGAAAGGAGCGCGATTGGATATTTGAGCACTTCTGTTGCCCAATCTTTCGGCGTTTGAAATTTCAGTGGAAGCGAAATCATTTTAACGAATCAGCGTTTTGATGTCTTTCTTGTTCGGTTTGGGAAACGACACATCACGATAGACTTCTTTCATTGGCAGTTCAATTCCGATAGAGCGAAGCGGAACTTTATCGGCAAGCGATTGATAATCGGAAATCTGCCACGCGTCTTTTTCTCGCACAACACGAACCACCGAAGGTTTTTCGTAATGAATGAACAGCATTTCTTGAATGCTTTCTTGCCCGGCATAATACATGCGTTTCTCGTTGAAGTCGTATTCAAATGTGGATTCTGAAAGGACTTCAATCACGAGCACTGCGTTGAGGAGCGTTTTGGGATTGTCGTCTGCAAATTCAGGCTCGCCACACACCACTGACACATCAGGGTAAAAGTAGCCCATTTTGCCACTGGCTCTGACCTCGCTCTTGACGCGCTGGTCGCTTGGATACACACGACAAGGCTTTTTTTGCTTGATAATTCGGTTTCCTATCTCGCGAATTAAGTTCGCACAAATAGAATTGTGCTCTGGTTGCGCGCCCGCCATTGCCACGATTTTGCCGTTCAAATACTCATACTTCGTCTCGCGATTTGCCCTTTCAAGTGCAAAGTATTCCGCAAGCGAATACTGCTTTTCAGTAGAAGTTTTCAAGAGCGATTTCATCGTTCAAATTCTCCAACAATTATGTCCAACAATTAAACAAACTGCGCGCCGCCAATCACAGCAAGCGGAATGATGAAGTTATCAAGTTCTTTCGGACTAATGCCTTCAGCGACGGTTGCAATCGCAGAAAGAATTAAGATACGATTGAAATCGTATTCTTGTGGAATGATAAATTGAACGAGCAACAGAGAAGCCACAAACGCCGAGACGAACATCGTCAGCGAGCCTTCCACGCTTTTTGGCGAGAGAATTTGATATTTGATTTTTCCGTAGCGCGCGCCGATGACAGGTGCCATGCCGTCGCCCCAACCGAGAATTGACATTGCCAAAACGCCTTCAAATGTTTTGTAGAAGAGCGTGCCGCAAATGGTCGCGACAATCACGAAGTAAAGCGGACCTTTGAGCAGTTCGCGTCGGTCGCCTGTGCGCGTCATGGTTTTGACGGCTTCATCATTGACATCGGCGAACAATCCTTTTTGCACGAGAAGCACAATCCAAATCACGAAAATCGAGACGTTGAAATACTTGCTCCAGTGTGTGTCGTCAAAGAGCGGCAGAAAGGCGATAATCATGCCTGCGCCGATGTGCGTAATTTTTCGGCTCAAATCGCGTGCTAAGCCAAAGCGCGTAACGAACACTTCCATCAGCGCAACCAAACTGAAGACATAAATAATTGTGAAAAGCGCGGCGAGGAGATTGTTGTAGAGCGGCGACAATCCAAGCATCGTTTATTGGTTTTTTAGTTTTGTTGTTAGAGTGGCTTTTGAGCGATGAGTATCGATGCGAAAATGACGTTCAAGACATATAAACCATTATTGACCACAAGGTAGCGCAAATATGATTTGTGTGTCTTCATATCGCTCTTTCCAACGACGTTTTTTAGCCCAGTTTTTTGAATAGCATTTTCCAAAGCCGATGCTCCGTCTTCGGGGTCGCGGTAGAGCATGATTTGCGTTACAACGATGATGATGAACGAAGTGAGAGAGAAATAAAACATCAGATTAAACTTCCACGACCACATCAGATAGACAAATGTGCCGAAGGCAAGGTCAATGAGCGAGAAAGCAACAAGGTAAGTTCCCCTGACGCCAATCATCACGGGAAGCGATTTCAGCCCTTTTGCACGGTCGCCTTCAATGGCTTTGAAGTCGTTAAGAAAAATCAATCCGATAGCGATGAGTGCATTGATGACTGCCATCCAAACAACCTCAATACGCAAATCGGCATAGAGCAAATTTCCGGCAATCCAAGTGATGAGGCTATAACTAATGCCGACGGCGGGTGCTGAAAGGAGCACGTTGTTTTTGAGTTTGAACGGTGGCGCGGAGTAAATGTATCCCATGATTAAACCAAAGACAGAGAGCAAGAAGAGAACGCCGCCGCGCATACCGCCAAGGTAATGCGCGAAAAAACCGCTCACGAATATGACGATGATGCCAACCACAATCCAATTCCACATGGCTTCTTTTACGGTTAATCTTCCAGACGGAATAGGGCGTGTCGGTTCGTTAATGCGGTCGAGGTCGCGGTCGTAATAATCATTGACAGATTGCGAAAATCCAGTGCCAAGCGGTCCGAAGAGCAATGTCAGAAGTGCAAATTCTCCAAGATGCTGAACCGTGAATTGCATTTGCCCTGATGCAATCGCACCGCACACAATTCCTTGCAATACGCC
This sequence comes from Chloroherpetonaceae bacterium, assembly GCA_046292465.1. GTDB lineage: Bacteria > Bacteroidota > Chlorobiia > Chlorobiales > Thermochlorobacteraceae > JANWWM01. Next base: position 25,786 of record JBKBRB010000011.1, on the reverse strand, counting down.
GACCCATGTAATTGGGTCTAAAAGTTCAATATGCGCTTTGAACTTCTGAATTAGCGAAAGCGCATCATTTGGTGCGTTGTTCATGGTTGAAAAATGTCAAGATCGCTTCATTTCGCTCAATGAAGATAAATGTTCATTTTGTGCAAAGTTACAACGGAAACGGTGAGAAAAGAAGTCTGTTTGTGCTTTCAACGATTGGCTCTAAAAACCATCAGTGGCTGAATGAGAATAAAGCGAATCGGGTCTTTGCCCTTGAAGTCTGGATTCACTGCGCCCAGTTTTCCAAAGCATGAAGGGTCTGCACTCAAATAACGCTTGCCGTTGTAGGTATAAACTTCGTCTGCTTCTTCAGGCACAAAGTTGGGAAAGTGAACTGCAAGTGTAATATGATTTGGAAATTCAAGTGCGACCACTTCAAATCCCAGTATTCCTCGCACGAGCACTGAAAGCAAGATGGAGCGGTCTTCACAATCCGAGAAGTCGCTTGCCAGCGTTTCGTAGACGCTATTGGTATGTTCACCGCGTTTGGTTTTCATATCGTCCTTGTAGGCAAATCCATTTAGCACAAACGCATGCAAGAAGGCAAGGGCTTGGCGCGCATGAAATCGTTTTTCTTCTATCAACTTTTTGAGCGGTTCAATCACGGCTCGAACCACATCTTGCGAAATCGTTTCGTTGAAATAAGTTGAGACATCGGTCTGCGGTCGCTCTTCCAAATACTTTACCATGTTCTGATTGAGCGTATAAGTGAGCGTGTAGACATCGGTATCAAATTTCCATGTAATTGTTTTCTTGATTGGCGTGTAGGGAAGCGTTGGCAAGCCATCTTGAAAAAGTGCGATAGGCTCTAAGGTTCTACCCAAATACTCGTTGGCATCATAAAATCCGTTGGATTCTCCTGTCTCTTTCATCAGTTCGCTATGGTCGATATCGAAAATCGCATACCGCTTTTTTTGTTCTTCAAAGATGGTTGCAAAGAAGATTTTTTGGTCAATTTCAACGGCAAGATGCCATTGCCTCGAGAGCAAAATAATGCTCGCGTTGTATCCCATTGCGCGAAGCAGAACCATTGCTGTGAATACTTTCTGATTGTTTTTTTTTGCGACACGCTTGGCAATTTGACCGACTAATTTCAAGCGAAGCCAATCGGGAAAGTTGAGCGAATCGCAAAGGTCGATCAATCGGCTGGCAAATGGCATGGCGTTATGAATAGCAGCATTCGCAAGGTCGGCAAAGCGTGGCTCGACCAGTTTTGTGCGTTCCAATTCGTCAAGGTTGCTGACTTGAAAGATAAAACTGAACTTCGCGCCGTAAATATCAATCGAAATCGGTGCAATTTTCTTCTGCGCCAAAAGAAAACTTGGCAAGGAGATTAGCAACAAAATAGCAAGGCGTTTCATCAGGTTCAGAATTCAAATTTTTTCGTGCATTTTTGCACTTCAATATCGTGGAAAGTTACAACAACATTTCAGTCAGAGCGGCAAAACATCATGATGGAAGGCAAAATTGTGCTCGTAACAGGAGCAACCGACGGCATTGGCAAACAGACGGCTCTCGAGCTCGCCAATCAAGGCGCAACTGTGCTCCTGCACGGACGCGATTCCAAGCGACTTGTTCAGACAATGAAAGACCTGCTCAGCATACGGCGCCACGCCAAGTTAGATATTTTTCATGCCGACCTCTCTTCGTTGAACGCCATTCGCAAAATGGTCGTTGACTTAGAGCAAAAATATCCACGATTGGACGTGCTTATCAACAACGCGGGCGTATTTATGAAAACGCGCGAACTTTCACACGATGGCTACGAAATGACCTTTGCTGTCAATCACCTTGCTCATTTCTTTTTGACGCACCTCTGTATGCCGCTCTTGAAACAATCGCCAGCAGCAAGAGTGATTACGGTTAGTTCTATTGCGCACATGCGCGCCACGCTCGATTTTGAAAACCTTCAAGGCGAAAAAAAGTTTGATGGATATGATGCTTATTTGCGCTCTAAATTGGCGAATGTGCTTTTTGCCGTAGAATTGGCAGAGCGACTTAATGGAACTCATATCACTTCCAACACTTTGCACCCAGGCGTGATTACGACGAAACTTTTAGAAGCAGGATTTGCGATGAAAGGTGCATCGCTCGAGGAAGGTGCCGAAACATCGGTCTATTTGGCGTCGTCGCCCGAAGTAGCCGGCATTTCAGGTAAATACTTCGTCAAAAAGCGACCGCAACCGTATAACCCGATTGTCGATAATGTCGAGATTCGCAAACGCTTTTGGGAACACTCGTGTCGGTTAGTCGGCATTAGCGAATTTTAACTTTAACGTTTTTTCAGTATGGAAACCGCATCTCAACATGACCGTCCGCTTGCCTCGCTCGATCTCTTTGAAGAAATCACACGCTTGAAAAAGGAACTGAATGCTGTTATTCTCGCGCACTACTATCAAGAGCCTGATATTCAAGACATTGCCGATTTTTTGGGCGATAGTTTGCAACTGGCACAAGCGGCAAAATCAACCAATGCAGATGTGATTGTCTTTTGTGGCGTTCACTTCATGGCAGAGACGGCAAAAATTTTGAATCCGACCAAACAAGTGCTCTTGCCCGATTTAGCCGCAGGTTGTTCGCTTGCCGATTCTTGTCCGCCTGCGCTCTTTGCACAGTTCAAGGCACAGCACCCCGATGCAGTGGTGATTAGTTATATCAACTGCACGGCAGAAATTAAGGCGATGTCGGATATTATTTGCACGTCGTCCAACGCTGAAAAAATTGTGCGCTCCGTTCCTGAATCGCAAAAAATTATTTTCGCGCCTGATAAAAATCTTGGTGCGTACTTGATGAAAAAAACAGGACGAGAGATGATTCTGTGGCAAGGCTCGTGCATTGTGCATGAAACGTTCAGCGAGCGAAAACTCATCGCGCTCAAAGTGCGACACCCAAACGCTGTTGTGATTGCACACCCCGAATGTGAAGCCCCTGTTTTAGCACATGCCGCGTTTATCGGCTCTACCAAAGCATTGCTTGAATTCACGATTCAAAGTCCGCACACGGAATTTATCGTTGCTACCGAAGCGGGCATCATTCATGAAATGCAAAAACGCTCGCCGCATAAAACCTTCATTGCCGCACCGCCAAATGAAGAAAAACACTGCGCTTGCAACGAGTGTCCGTATATGAAACTCAACACGCTTGAAAAGGTCTACCTGACGATGAAACACCGCATGCCTGAAATTACGATGAATGAAGAGTTGCGCCTGCGCGCCTTGAAGCCGATGGAGCGAATGTTAGAACTCTCGAAGTAAAACACTTCTCAATGCCCGAAACACTCACCTTTGGCTCGCTCGACGAGATGATTCGATGGGGCGGCTATGCGTTGCTCTTCTTCATCATCTTCGCCGATACCGGGCTCTTCTTTGGCTTTCTCCTTCCGGGCGACGCGCTGATTTTAACGGCGGGACTTGTGGCGGCAACAGGCAAACTTGACATCGTGCAAGTCAACCTCGTGATGATTCTTGCCGCCATTCTCGGAGATTCCACAGGCTACCTGATTGGCAAACATTTCGGGCGCAAACTCTTTGAAAAAGAAGACTCACTTTTCTTCAAGCGTGCGTATTTGCTTCAAGCACAAGCGTTTTACGACAAGCACGGCGGCAAAGCCGTTTTTCTTGCGCGATATTTTCCTATCGTGCGCAACTTCGCCACCACCGTCGCGGGCATTGCGAACATGCCTTATCACCGTTTCATCTTTTTTAGCGTCAGCGGCGCGATTGTGTGGATTCTTTCTTTCTCACTCTTGGGCTATTTCGTCGTCAAGCAGTTTCCCGAATTGGAAGCATACATCAACAAGGGTATTGCTGTTATACTCGTCGTTATTATCGGCACGATTCTTTTTAACTTGTTCAAATCTCGTTCACCAAAATCACTTTCATAATGGACCTTCTCAAACAGTTTATTGATGTGCTGCTTCACCTCGACAAATACCTTGTCGCGCTTTCAGAAGAATACGGCACATGGCTTTACGCGATTCTCTTTCTCATCATTTTTTGTGAGACGGGGCTTGTGGTTACGCCATTTTTGCCTGGCGATTCATTGCTCTTTGCCGTTGGCGCATTGGCATCGACGGGCGCAGTGGATTTATGGCTCATCGTCTTGCTACTTTCAGTTGCCGCGATTTTAGGCGACACCGTTAATTATTTCATCGGCTATAAGTTCGGCGACTATCTTGTCAAGCATCAATCCAAAATCATCAAGAAGGAACACCTCGATAAAACGCACGATTTTTATGAACGCTATGGAGGACGAACCATTGTTATTGCGCGCTTTGTGCCGATTGTGCGCACCTTTGCGCCATTTGTGGCAGGCATGGGTAGCATGACCTATTCTCACTTCATCACCTATAACATCGTCGGCGGCTTGGTGTGGATTTTTTCGCTCTCGTTTCTTGGCTTTTTCTTTGGTGAGTTGCCGATTGTGAAGAAGAACTTTTCGCTCGTCATTTTCGCCATTATCTTTATTTCAATTTTACCGATTGTTTGGGAATTTGTAAAAACAAAATTTTTTCCAGAACGCTCGACGGAGTAAATGACAGAGACCATTAAAACCGACGTGCTCGTGATTGGAAGCGGAATCGCGGGACTTTTCTTCGCTCTTAAAGCCGCTGAAATTGGACAAGTCATTGTTATCACCAAAAAAGAACGCTCCGACTCCAACACGAATTGGGCACAAGGTGGAATTGCCGCTGTGCTTACACCTGACGATTCCTTCGAAGCACACATTGCTGATACGCTCGATGCAGGCGCAGGACTTTGTAACCGCGAAGCTGTTGAGGTGATGGTCAAAGAAGGTCCGAAGCATGTCAAAGAGTTGATTGAACTTGGCGTTAACTTCACGCAGAAAGACGGCAAATTGCACTTCGAGCGCGAAGGCGGACACTCGGCATATCGAATCGTTCATGCCGCTGACCTCACGGGCAAAGAAGTCGAGCGCGCTCTGCTTCAAAAAGCCTCTGAACATCCAAACATCATCCTTCTCGAGCATCACGTCTCGATTGAACTCATTACTGAACATCATCTTCGTAAGAAAACCAACGACATCACTTGCTATGGCGCTTATGCGCTCGATACGCAAACCGGTCGCTTCAAAAAGTTTTTAGCCAAGTTCACGATGCTTGCCACCGGCGGGTGCGGACATGTGTATTTGCATACAACTAATCCCTCAATCGCCACAGGCGATGGCATTGCCATGGCGTATCGCGCAGGCGCGGAAATTCACAACATGGAGTTCATTCAATTTCACCCCACAACGCTTTACCACCCTGACGCAAAATCGTTTTTGATTACGGAAGCCGTGCGCGGATTCGGTGGCGTCTTGCGCACCAAAGACGGACGCGAGTTTATGCACAAATACGACCCGCGAAAATCGCTTGCTCCACGCGACATTGTCGCCAGAGCCATCGACAGCGAAATGAAAAAACGCGGCGACGAGTTCGTCTACCTCGACATCACGCACAAGCCCGAAAGCGACATCAAAGAGCATTTCCCTAACATCTACGAGCGTTGCTTGATGTTCGGCATTGACATCACGCGCGAGATGATTCCCGTTGTGCCTGCAATGCATTATTCATGCGGCGGCGTGGCGACCGACCTTTTCGCTCGCACCACCCTCAACCGCCTTTACGCTTGCGGTGAAGTCGCCTCAACCGGCGTTCACGGCGCAAATCGCTTAGCCAGTAACTCCTTGCTCGAAGCCCTTGTCTTTGCGCATCGCGCGTTCTTGAACATCAAAGAGAATTTGGCTGATGTGCAAAACACTGTGGAATTTCCCGATTGGGACGAGACCGGCACGGAAAACCCCGAAGAGTGGATTCTGATTTCGCACAATCGTAGAGAAGTCCAACAAGTCATGAACGATTACGTCGGAATTGTTCGGAGCGACTTACGCTTAAAGCGCGCAGAGCGGCGCATCGCTTTTCTCAAAGAAGAAACCGAAGCTTATTACAAGAAAACTAAAGTTTCCGCCGAACTTTTAGAATTGCGCAACATCATCAAAGTTGCCAGCTTGATTATCGAGAGCGCAATGAAACGCCGCGAATCGCGAGGCTTGCACTATACAACCGATTACCCCGAAAGAGACGATAAACATTTCCGCATCAACACTGTTCTGCGCTCGTTCTGAGAACTGCGACAGGGAAACAATAGCCGGAAAACGGCAGCATATTCATCAAAACAACGGCGCGTTGCGGCGGCAATGTAGTTTCCAATTCGCAAGGTTGTGTCGTATCTTTGAGAAAGTTTTTTAGGAGAATAACAAGTTGTTCTAATGCAGTTGTGTCGTTCTACTTTTGTCGTTTTTGCGCTTTGTTGTTTCAGCGCATGTCAGCCCCCGCCGCTGCAAGTTTCTGCGATTCGCGACCTTCTTCAACCGATTCAACTGATTGCAGGAAAACCTGATACGCTCTTACTCTCTGACCTCTTTTATGCGGAAACTTATTCCGTTCAATTCGAGCCGAATCCACTTGTTCAAATTTCTTTGGATACGGCAACGCGCAAACTCGTCCTGCTCCCAAACGAGCGTGCCGAAGGCTTGATGTTGCTTGCATTTCGGCACGGCAACGGCACCTATCAACTTCCTGTGTTCGTCAAGCGACTGCAAACGGTTGTGTTCAGATATGAACCGAAGGCAAATGAAACACGCGTTTTTTTGATGGGCAGTTTCAACAGTTGGAATCGCGCAAGTTTGCCTATGACCTTCGCCAATGGCGCGTTTGAGCGCACGCTCTCGCTCGACGCTGGGCGGTATGAATACAAGTTTGTTGTGGACGGCAAAGAAGTGATTGATGAAAAAAATCCTATTAAACAGCCCAACGGCTTTGGCGGGTATAACTCCATCATCGAGGTGAAATCGCCAAACGCTAAGCGCACATACCTTCACCCGATTGAATCGCGCGTGCGTAACGACATGACGGAACTGCACTTCGTTTATGAAGGCGACTCGACGAAAATTTTAGCCAGCGAGATTATCGCGCTTCAAGGCAATCAAGCCGTTCCGCCACAGCAGCTTCAAATTGTTGAAAATCGAGTTATTGTAAAACTCAAACAGCGCGATTTGGTCGGCGAAAAAGTCGTGCGCGTCGCGGTTTCAAAAGGCGGCAATGTAACGCCGATGCAAACGGTCTATCTGCTGAACGGCAGACCCAAAGGCTCTAAAACGATTGCACCTTTTGCGTCCAAAGCGATGGTCAAAGAATGGCAATGGCATGATGCTGTTATTTATTCCATCATGATTGACCGCTTCGCCAATGGCGACACAACCAACGACCGTCCCGTCAAGCATGATTCGCTCTTTGCACCTGCCAATTGGCACGGTGGCGATTTAGCCGGCATCATTCAAAAGTTAGATGAAGGCTACTTCGATTCGCTTGGGGTGAATGTGCTTTGGCTCTCGCCTGTCAATCGCTCGACCGATAAAGCCTTCCGTGAATATCCGCCGCCACACCGCTACTATACAGGCTATCATGGCTATTGGACGACGCGCCACGAAGAAGTTGAGCCGCGCTTCGGCACGATGGAAGACCTCAAACGCCTTGTCGCCAAAGCCCACGCCCGCGGCATGAAAGTGTTGCTCGATTTCGTGGCGAATCATACCCACATTGAGCACCCTTTTTTCCAAGAGCACCCCGATTGGTTCGGCACACTTAATCTACCTGACGGACGCAAAAACTTGCGGCTCTGGGACGAGTATCGGCTCACGACTTGGTTTGAACCGTATTTGCCCTCGTTTGATTATTCAAAGCCTGAACCACTGAAAGCAATGACCGATAACGCCGTCTGGTGGCTCAAACAAACGGGCATTGACGGCTTCCGACATGATGCCGTTAAACATATTCCCAACGAGTTTTGGCGCGAACTCACTCGCAAAATCAAATCCGAAATTGAGATTCCGCAAAAGCGAAGCGTTTATCAAATCGGTGAAACCTTTGGCAGTTACGACCTCATCAAGAGTTATGTGAATAATGGACAACTCAATGCGCAGTTTAATTTTAATCTCTATGACGCGGCGGTCTATGCTTTTGCCTCGCCGCTCGGCGATTTCACTGCGCTTGCGGGAGAATTAGAACGAACGCACCGCATTTACGGCACATCGCATCTGATGGGCAACTTGATGGATAGCCATGATAAAGTCCGATTCCCTGCGCTTGCCGAAGGCGATATTCGATTCGATGAAAATTCCGCCGAACGTGCGTGGAACAATCCGCCGAAGATTGATGACGAGAAAACCTACGAGAAGGTTAAACTTTATCAAGCCTACTTGCACACGATTCCGGGGATTCCTGTCGTTTATTACGGCAATGAAATTGCCATGACGGGAGCGTCGGACCCTGACAACCGCCGAATGATGCGGTTCGGCAAGGCTGTAACGGACGCTGAAAAAGATGTCTTCGCTGAAGTCAAACGTCTCATCAACCTGCGCCATACACACAGCGCGCTTCGTTACGGCGACTTTCAGACGCTTGCGGTCTCAAAAGATGTGTGGGCATATTTGCGCTCCGACTTGAACGAGCGCATTTTAGTCGTGCTCAATAAATCGGACATGCCTCAAAAGGTGAGCGTGAAATTTCCAAGTTTTTATTATGCGAAAACTGTGCAAGACTTACAGACCGCCGAGACGTTGAACCTTGCAAATGATGAGGTTGGCGTGAGCCTTGCACCCTTTCAAGCCAAGATGTTCAAGGTAGACTAAACTATCACACGCGCAAACAGAGTAAAACAGACGATAACCGAACTTCCTAACTTTTTAACAAGAGGAGAGAAACAATGAGTGAAACCACAACGGCGAAAGCCAAATCGCGAAAGAAAAAGACTACTGCAACTGAAGTTAAAAATCCTTCTATTGCCCGTGAAGACTTCAAAGGTGGCGATGTTGAATCGCTGAAAAAAACATTCGTCAATCGCATTCGCTACTCGCTTGCCAAAGATGAATACACTGTTACCGAGCGCGACTGCTACAAAGCCCTTGCCTACACCGTGCGCGACCGCCTCGTCGACCGATGGATAAAAACCCAACAGACCTACTACAATCAAGACGCCAAACGCCTTTACTACCTTTCAATGGAATTTTTGACGGGCAGAACGCTCGGCAACGCACTCATCAACTTGGGCATTGAAGAAAATACCCGTCGAATGCTCGAGGAACTTGGCTACAACTTGGAAGAATTGGAAGAGCAAGAATTTGATGCAGGGCTTGGCAATGGTGGCTTGGGTCGGCTTGCGTCATGCTTCTTGGATTCAATGGCAACTATGAGTTTGCCCGGCTATGGTTACGGCATTCGCTATGAATACGGCATTTTCTTCCAACACATTCGAAATGGCTATCAAGTCGAGACGCCCGACAACTGGCTTCGCTATGGCAATCCTTGGGAAATCGAGCGTCCTGAATCGCTTTATCCTGTCAAGTTCTACGGCTATGTGCATCAGTATATCGATGCACGTGGGCAGTTCCGAGTAGAGTGGAAAGATACCGAAGTTGTGATGGCGATGGCATATGATACGCCGATTCCGGGCTACGGAAACAACACGGTCAATAATTTGCGCTTGTGGTCGGCGAAATCAACGCGCGACTTTAACTTTGATTACTTCAATCACGGCGATTACGCCAAAGCCGTTGCCGATAAAGTGCTGACCGAAACCATTTCCAAAGTGCTTTATCCCAACGACGCAACTGCCGTCGGCAAAGAGTTACGCCTGAAACAAGAACACTTTTTCGTTTCGGCATCGCTTCAAGATATTATCTACCGCTATAAGAAAACCCACACCACATTTGACGCATTTCCCGATAAAGTTGCTGTGCAGCTCAACGACACGCACCCTGCGATTGGCGTCGCCGAACTCATGCGCTTGCTCGTTGACGAAGAAGGTTTAGCGTGGGAAAAAGCATGGGATATTACAGTGCGCACGATGGGCTACACCAACCACACCGTTCTGCCTGAAGCGTTGGAGCGTTGGTCGGTGAGTTTGATGGAAAAAGTCTTGCCGCGCCACTTGCAAATTATTTACGAAATTAACCGACGTTTTCTCGAAGAAGTTGCGGCGAAGTTTCCGAACGATACAGACCTCTTGCGCCGTGTCTCGATTATTGAAGAAGGTCCAGAGCGCATGGTGCGCATGGCGTATCTTGCCATTGTTGGCTCGCACAGCGTTAATGGCGTTGCGGCATTGCACACGGAAATTTTGAAAGCAACGCTCTTTCGCGATTTCTTCATGATTTATCCCGAAAAGTTCAACAACAAAACTAACGGCATCACCCAACGCCGCTGGCTCAAACTCTGCAATCCAAAACTCTCCGACCTCATCACGGAGAAAATTGGCGACGGTTGGATCACTGACCTCTACAAACTTAAAGGGTTGGAGAAATTTGCCGAAGACAAAGCCTTTCAAAAGAAATGGCAAGAGGTTAAACTCGCTAACAAGGAGCGGCTCGCGGATTATGTGAGGCACAAATACAAATTGAAGTTGAATACGGACGCGATGTTCGACATTCAAATCAAGCGGATTCACGAGTATAAACGCCAACTCTTGAACGCACTTCACGCAATCTATCTTTACAATCAAATCAAGCGCAATCCGAAAAAGGACATCGTGCCACGCGTGATTATGTTTGGCGGAAAAGCCGCCCCCGGATACTTCAAGGCGAAGCTCATCATCAAGTTCATCAACTCGGTTGCTGATGTGGTTAACAACGACCGCGAGGTCGGCGATAAACTCAAAGTGCTGTTCCTTGAAAACTATTCGGTCTCGCTAGCGGAAAAAATTATTCCGGCGGCGGATTTATCGGAGCAGATTTCGACGGCAGGTATGGAAGCGAGCGGCACAGGCAATATGAAATTTGCGTTGAATGGTGCGCTCACTATCGGCACGCTCGATGGTGCGAATGTGGAAATGGCAGAAGAAATCGGAGCCGAGAACATGTTCATCTTCGGATTGACCGTTGAGGAAATCGCCGCTAAAAAGCAAAGTGGCTATAATCCGCGCACCTACATCGGTGAGTCGCCCGCCTTGAAGGAAATCCTTGAAATGATTGCCGCAGGCGTGTTTGCCCCAACGGAACGCGGCATTTTCCAACCCATTCTCGATGAACTGCTCAATGTCGACAAATACTTTGTGTGCGCCGATTTCGAGGCATATATCAAAAAGCAACAAGAGGTCGAGAAAGTCTTTCGCGATAAAGATGAGTGGACGCGACGCGCCATTCTCAACGTGGCACGCATGGGCAAGTTCTCAACCGACCGCACGATGAAAGAATACGCCGAAGAGATTTGGGGCATTAAGCCGATTGTAGTCGATCCGCCAAATGGCAAATAATCGTGGCTGTGTTATGGTTCGAACGTAAGGGGCGAGTCATCGCCCCTTTTGCTTGCTCGCTTGGCATTTATTGTGAGGCTACGCTCACTTTGTCTAAGAATGCATCAGCAGGAATGATGTTCTTGTATTTCTTTTTTGCTGCATTCGCCGCCGCAGACGTCGCAAATTGTCCGACACGCACTCGATACCGAATAGCATTTCCAACTTTCTTTTCCATCACGGTTGCGGCTAATCCCAATTTGCCGAATTCCTCGACAATTGCCACTGCATTTTCCCGTTTCGGCTGCGAAGCCACAATGATAGTGTATCCGCCTTTGCTGAGGTCAATCGTTGTTAGTTCCTTTGGCAAATCTTTGGCAGCTTTGGTAATGTTTTTTAGAAGCATACCCTCAGTTTTTATAGTTGAACCTTCAGCCTCTGCTGCCCTTTTTGGGATAGACTTTTCGGCAAGAATGCGCTCGGCTTCGGCGCGGGCGGCGGCGGCTTTTTCGGCTTCGATCTTGGCGCGGTCAACAGGCGTAGGCGGCGGCGGCGGAGTAAAGGAAATAGAATCATATTTCATCACGATAAAAGCGATGATAATCGCAAAGAACACTATTGCCGTTGCAATAGCAATATTGCGCAATACGGGTGTTTCTCTATCGCTTTTAGTGTCGCTCATCAAAGTTGTTACGTCTTCAGCCGCAGGTGAAACCGATGTGAACGATATATCATCGAATTTCGGTTTGGAGGATGCTCTCGATGGAGACTCCGCCCTGTATTCAAACGGCTTACCATTTTCGTCAGTAGCGTTTATAGCCTTTCGCCTTGCCATATCTCTCTCGTCTTCTGATTCAGGCGAGGCTTTGGCGGCGGCGGCAAGTGCCACAAAGAGCGGCTCTCTTTGCGATGGCGCAACGCTCATGTCGGGAGAAGAAGGTTCGTCTACTTCCTCAAAAAGCAAATTTTTCCTTTCATCTGAAGACATTGGTGGCAAACTCGGCTCATCAATCGGTGAGCGCGCGGGGGCTTTCAAAAACGAAGCGTCGGCGTCGGACGACGGCGCAAGTTCAGCCACAGACTCATTCGCTGCAACCGTCGGTTCGGGTATATGAGTCGTTTTCGGCTCTGTATAAATCGGCGGATTAACTATCGGCTGATTGGCAACCTCCTGACTGGGCATCTGAGCGGCGGGCGTTGGCTCGTGTCGTTCCGAAATGGTTACAGGAGAAAGCCCGACAAAAGGTTTGTTCAAAAGTTCAGACAAAGCCGCCGACTGCTTAAACATCACCCCATCACGCTCTGTGCGTATAAATTCACCTAACTCACCCATCTGCAACGACCCACGCACTTCTACCACTTTTTCAACGACGCGCGCAAATCCCTTTGCAAACTTCTGTGCGACCTCTTCTTCCAACTGTAATTGCTCAACGCCGACGTCAAATATCAAACTATCTTCCGACATCGCCGCACGATTGAGTTTGATTTCATAGCGCGGCGGCACAAGCATCAATTTTCCATTGACCTCACGCGGTTCAGCGGGAACATGGACGCGCTGTAAAACGCCTAAATCCGCCAATCGCGCTTCGCCATTAAGCACTAATTCCTCCGCAATTTTTTGAAATACCGCTTCCAACCACCCGACCACTTCTTCTTCGGAGTATCCTAACGCAGGCGCAAGCGATTTTGCAAAAATATCGTCCATGACTTTAACTGATTGTTACGTTCAAGCGAATATACGCGATTCGGCAAATAGTTTGAGCAAGCGCACTATCTAACAAACTCATCGTTCTTCCAAATACCCTCGAGCACGACCTTGCCGTTTTTGTCATACAGCATGCCTTTGCCTTCGCGCTTATCGTTTTTCCATTCGCCAATATATTTCTCGCCCGTCGTAAAAAAATAAGTCCCAATGCCGTTCCGATAATCATTTTCATATTCGCCGTCGTAAATGCTTCCGTCTTTCCAAGTGTAGCGACCTGTGCCGTGCTTGCGATTATCCTTCCACGTGCCCACATAAATACTTCCTGTTGAGAACGACCCCGACCCGTAGCCATTGGCTTTTCCGTCTTTTACATCGCCGACATAATAAACCGAGTTGCCGCGCGAGGTCTTAAACTCTAACTTCCCAATAGAACGGACTTTTTCCTCGAGTTCTTTTTGAAGTGCGGAAAGTTCTTGTTGAAGGAGTTCATACTCTTGATTCATATCGCGCAGTTGATTGTCGCGCGAACGCACATCTTCTTCACGCGCAAGAAGCGAGCGAAGCGTTTGTTGCATTTTTCTGCGAAGCGTCTCAAACTCCTCACGTCTATTTTGGCGAAGGCTATCGCGATTGCGGATAAAAAACTCTGCGCGCTGTGTTAAATCAGATTGTGAAAAAAGCGAATCTGCACGCGCAAAAGTCAGAATCGCAAGTGAATCGTTGCCCGCCAAGAGAAGCGAATCGCCGAGCGTTTCCAACCGAAAATAAATGAGCGTATCTTGCTGTTTCGCAACAAGGCTTTTGAGTTCCCTTCGCTCAGAAGCAACCCATCCAAGAGCAATTCCGAGACCAATACAAATCACTATTAAACCTGCAAGTGAAATCAAAAATTGTTTTTGCATCACTTAATCGCCGATGTTAATTCTTGGAATTTTATTTTCAACATTTCGGAAGTCGAGACCAATAAACACATTCAAACGAATAATATGCGTTTGAGCGTATTCAAAGCCCGAACGCTCCTGCCCGAAAGTCCACATGTGCCCGCCGAAAAATGTAACATTCTCGTTGAGGATATATCCAATCCCCGTATAAATGCGGAAGTCTTCAAATGGATTCGTTACAATACCATCGCCCGACTGCATGAAAATTTCCGCACTCGGCGCAATGAACCATGTGCCTACGTCAATTTTCGGTTTGTTAATCGGCACATAGAAAAGAAATTTATAGCGATAGCGATTCGTGAAATTATATGTCGCACCAACCGCATTGCTTCGCCGCCAACGATTTTCAAAACGGAACTGGTGATAAACTTTGATGCGGTCGATGTTCATGCTGAATAGCCACTGTTGCCAAATGCGCGGCTCATAAACCATCGTCTCAAAATTCGGATTGCCCGGACTTGGCGTAAAGTTTAGAACCAACGTTGGACCGATAATCACTTCAAGGTTGTCGCTAATCTGAATGGCTATGCCAAATCGATTGTAAATTTGCCGCCATCTTCCCACAAAATCATAAAGATTATCCTCGCTGTTCCGAAATCTTAAATGATGCTCGCCGTAATAAGAAAACCGTTCAGCAAAGCGAAGCCTTAAATACAAACCGTTCCAATTTCCGGTTTCGCGAAGCCGTGTAGAAATTTGCGAGGGACGCTCTTGACCGAATGATGTAAGTGAAATCGCACTAAGAAAAAGACACATCGTCAAGAGCAAGTAGAAGAACGAGCGAGGCATAGTATTTAAGTTTTTTTCGTAGGAGCAGTGAGTTAATTGAGCACCATGATTTTTCCATAAAGTGGCTCTTGTCCTTTGGCTTCAACCCTGTAGAAATAAACGCCGTTTGCGACTTTCCCGCCGAAATCAGTCTTGCCGTTCCAAACATCTTCTTCTTCTCTATCGCTACGGCGCGGCTGTGCATTTACAGGCGTCGCCACAAGGTTCATCGCGAAATCCAAAATGTGAATGGTAACTGTCGCATCGCGAGAAAGTTTGTATCGAATTCGAACTTGTCCGTCAAGGCTTGGCGCAAAGGGATTCGGATAGGCGTAGGTGCGCGTTTCAGCCGATGCGACAGATTTATTGGCGCGAAGAATTTGCCAAGTATTTCCGCCGTCGTCAGAAATCGCCGTGCCGTCTGCCGTGCCAACCCATAAGCGTTTTCCGCCTGTTGAAAGCGACTGAACGAAGCACCCGAAAAACTCCGCCGATGTGCCAATGAATTGGCGCGGATTGTCTTTATCTATCAAGTTGCGCTTGTTAATCCAAGTTCTGCCCTTGTTCGGCGAAATGAACAATCCATTTGAGCCGACGGCATAAACCGTGTCGCCGTTGAAGGCAAAATCGTAGAGGCGTTCATTATCGAGCGCGATGCGCCAAGTTCTGCCGTTGTCGGAAGTGTAAGACGCGCCGAAGCGTTCGGCATTATCGTCGGCACGCCACGAGGCAAGCCAAATTGTAGTGTCGGTTAAAGTGCGCTGTTCGCGAATCGCAATAATCCAGTTGCCTGAAAGTCCGCTGAATCGGCGATTGAACTTTGTCCAAGCCGGATAGAGCGAATCGGCTTGTGTGGTTCGGCAAACGCCGTCGACCGTGCCGCACCAGACCGAGCCATCGGAAGCGGCAAGCACGGAAAAGCCCAAGAACGTGAGTTCTCCTGTTGTGCCGCGTCGTGGTTCAAAGGCGAAGCGAAGCGTATCGGTCGGTGCAATGCGTTGCACATTGTCGGGCGGAAGCACGATGCGTTGCCACGATTCGCCGTTGTTCGTGCTTCGACGAATCCCGCCCGACCACGAGGCAATCCAAATGCTTCCGTTCGGTTGTGTCGCCGATGCAGAACGAAGCGACATGCTGTAAATCACATTTTGTTGGGGCACAATAATCGGCAAGGCTTTGAGCGTATTGATGCCGTATTGCTCGAGCGTGTCGGTTTGGCGGTCGAGCGGTTGGGCGCGTTCCGACCAAGTTCTGCCGCCGTCGAGCGAGAATATCAATCCGTCGCCTGTTGGCTGTCCGTCGCGCCTTGTGGAAGTTGCCGCCCAAATGGTGTCGCCTAATACCGTCAAACTTTGCACGCCTTGACGATTAAAACGCTCAAAGTCTGTAACCGTGCGAAATTGAAGCGCGGTATCTTCAAGCACATTCAAGCCGCCGAGCGTGCCGAGCCAAAGTTCGCGCCGCGCCTCATTGAAGCCAAAGTAACTGATGATATTCGAGCTTGGATTTGAAGCAGTCGACGAGAGCAAGAGCGATTGCGCCGTTCGCTTTTCATACTTCGATGAAAATGTTGGTTGAGCGAGTGCCGCACTCGTCAGGAACATCAAAGCAAAAAAGAGTCTCCAAAACATTCTAAGCAGGTTAAGGTTGCAAAATCACAGTTTGACGCACGAGGCTATCGCTTTGCGCGTTGAAGCGGTCGCGTGCGTAAAATGTGTAAGTAAATGTTCCGAGTAGCGACGTTGGTGGCACTTGTGCGCGAAACGAATAAATGCCGTCGCCTGCCACTTCATCGCCGCTGAACGGATTGACCCCGCCGTCGTCATACATCTGAATTGGGTTGCCTTGATTAGCAAGAACGCCATCAGGACGGCGCGAGAAGTAAAACACCGATGCAATATCGCCAAGCCCATCGCTATCATTAACCGTTGCTCTCAAAACGAGAAACTCGCCGATGCGCACCGTATCGGGCGAAAACGCACTCAACAGTTGCGGACGCGCATTTGGCGGTCGCACCACAACGCTTGCGCGTGCATTGCCACCACTTCGTCCAAATTCATCAAAAGCATTGACGGCAATCGTGAAGGGTTCAATTTCATTTCGCCGAAGCAAGAGCGCGAGCGTATCGCTCACAGAAAATTGCGACGCACTGTTTTGTAGCGCGATTTCCTTTGTGGCAATCGCTTCGCCGCGTGCGTTGAGCAATTCAGCGCGCAGAGATGTTGCAAGTAAGTCAACTTGTTTGACCGTTGCCGAGAAACCAAAGGCAACGCGCGCGCGCCCTTGTGCATCGCTCGGCAGTAGTCCAAAGAAAACGGTGTCAGGCGAAACTTGAAGCGAGATGAGTTCAGGCGGAATGCCTTTTGGCTCGTTGAGTGTGCGTTCATCGCCGCACGAAAAAAAAAGTGTCGCAAGAATCAAACCAACAATGCGTTTCATCATCAATGAGTTGAATTAAAACCGAATGCCAAAGGTGAAAAAACTTGTGCCGATTGGCGCGTAGGGTTCAAAGAGAATGGCGTAATCAATCGTCGCAAGATAATCTTGAATCGGATATTCAATCGTAAAGCCTGTGGAAGCGCGCGCAATTTCGGTGAAAGCAACGCCTTGCAATCCCAAGCGGTCAATCCCGACGCGCAGGCGCAGTTCGCGAATCGGTTGAAGCATCACGCCAAGTTTCAAATAGGTTTCTGATTTTTTGAGCGATATAATTTCACTACGCGCAATCGAAATACCGTTTTCAGTAACGAACACGGTTTGCACGCCATCAAAATTTTTGGAGAGCAGTTGCACTTCGGAGGCGATTAACATCGATTTCATTCCGAAAACCTTTTCGCGTGAATATGCGGCGGCAACTTTGTATGAAATTGGCAAAGCGTCTTTTGTCGTCGTGCCTTGCTGACCGTAAATCGGCGCAGTGTTCCATTCATACTTTGCGTTGATGTCGCTAATGGCAACGCCGAGATGAAGCGACGAAATGTTATCGCTGTATGCGCGATAAACCGCACCAAAGTCGAAGCCGAGCGAAAAGGAGTTTTGAATTTCGGCGAAAAGCGATGCAAGGTAGCCGCGAAGCGAGATGCCAAGCGAAAGGTCGTCGGTGAAGCGACGCGCAAACGAGAGAATGAATAGGTTTTCCGAAGTGGAGAGTTTTTCGGTTGGATTGCCGTCGCGGTCGCGCCCGTCGATGTTGCTCACGCCCGAGTTAATCCACGAAAATCCGACAGATGCGTCAGGTCCGATGTTGCCTGTGAAGGTGGCGAAGTTCAAGCGGCGGTCGAGCGGAAGATAGCCGTAAGTTGCCGATGCGGCGTAAGTTTCGGCGAAGCCTAACACGGCGGGATTGTAATACGGGTGGTATTCGCCTTCTTGTGTAACTGCCCCGCCTGCATTGCCAAGTCCGATGCCGCGCGCACCGAAGCCCATGCGCGAATAAGCCGCCGCCGTGCCGCCAATTTGCGCCGAGAGCGATGCCGAAATTCCAAATAAAAGAATAACGAGAAGTGAAGTTCGATGCATTGAAGTGTGAATCGTGATGCAAAAGTTTGCAAAGTTCGACAATTTCCAACTCGTCTCAAAGGGCGAAGGAAAGCACCGATTCGCATACAGAGGGCATTAAAACAAAAAGCGGCAAAATGCACAAGGCACTCTGCCGCTAAACTCAAAACATGATGTGTCTACACTTATTCCTCGCGCGAGCCAAATAGGCGCAAGAGCGAGAGGAACAAGTTGATAAAGTTCAAGTAAAGACTCAGCGCGCCAAGCACCGCGATTTTGCCTTCCGACTCGCCGTCTAATGCCGATGCCGACATTTCCTTGATGCGTTGTGCGTCGTAAGCCGTTAAGCCGGTGAAGACAATCACGCCAATCACGCTAATGATAAGCGAGAGCACTGAACTGCCAATAAAGATATTGACCACTGCGGCAATCACAATACCGATGAGTGCCATGAAAAGCAAGTTGCCTATTTTCGTTAGGTCGGTCTTGGTTGTGATGCCGTAAAGGCTCATGATGCCAAAGGTTCCTGCGGTGATAAGAAAGACACCGGCAATCGAGCCGAGGCTATAGACGAGAAAAATTGCGCCAAGCGTTAGCCCGTTGAGTGCGGAGTAAAGGAAGAAAAGCCCCGTTGCCGCTGCCGCCGACAGCCGATTGATAAGCCCGCTGATAACAAAGACAAGACCAACTTCGGCAATCACCAATCCCCAAAACAGAATCTGGTTTCCGAAGATGACTTGTTTCACGGCGTCAGTAGTCGCAACGAAAAAGCCTGTCGCGCCTGTGAGCGCAAGCCCAAGCGTCATCCATAAATAAACTTGGTTCATCACGCGGGTTTGAACCGCTGAAAGTGCAGAGGCTCTGCCGCCAACGCTGGTGTAAGCTGAGAGTGTTCTATCCATCATAGTTCCTTGTTAATCTTTTTAATGTTTTAGGTTGCAAATTCATCTTGCACTATACGCAAAAGTAGCACAAGAAGTTTTCAAAGGAGTTTCTCAAAAGAGGGATAGCGACGGCGTGCAAAAGACAAGCACCTTAACTTTTAGACTGCGCAAAGGTTTTCAAATACTTTAATCCTTCAACCGTAATGCCTTTGGTTGTAACGGTAATGTCGCCTTTATCTTGATGAATTTGTCCGTTCAAAAATCCCGCACGAACCAAACTAACAGCGACATCTTTAATTTTTTTTGCATTTTCTTTTTGGAGTTGAGGAAACTTCAAGTTGTTGTATCGGTCAGTAAGAAAAAACTCGTCGCGTTTGCCGTCGGCATAATACTGAAGAAACAGTTTCTCTATGTCGCTTTTGCTGATGCTGTTGATGCTCATTAGCCAGTCAGAGTTCTTAACGTTTAAGATTGAAAATCAATATACAACGCTCACCGTGAGTTAAAAAAGTTCAGGGTTTGTGGTTCACGAAAAGCGTTCAGTTATCCAAAGCGTAAGGTGCACACAAAGATTAGCATAAACGCCTGCCACAACATCGTCCATCATCACGCCCCAGCCTTTCGGCAATTTTTGAAGTTTGTTAATCGGCTCGATTTTCGCCACATCGAAAAAACGAAAAAAGATAAACGCAAGTGCGAAGGCAAGCACAGTTTTCGGAACAAAGAGCAGAGCAATCCACTGCCCGACGAACTCGTCAATCGTGATTTCTTTGGCGTCTTTGCCGTAATCTTTTTCCACTTCACCGCCCGCCCAAACGCCAACGGCAAAAAAAACGATGATAAGGTAAAAGAAAGTAGGAAGCGATGTAAAGCGCGGAACGAACCACGCCAAAAGTAACGCAGATAAACTTCCCCAAGTGCCCGGAGCGTAAGGCAAGTAGCCTGTTCCCAATCCTGTGCCGAGCAAGCGTGCAAGTTGTCGCATTATTATGAAGCGTTGAGGGTGGAGCGCGTTCCGAAATAAGCCGCGCGAAGTGTCTGCCAATTTTCAAAAAGATAGGCGATGCCTGTATACGCCGTGTAGAGCGTTAGCCCAAGCATTGCCCAATACACCCACTCGTGAAACAAGAGTCGTGAGGCAACTCTGCTAATTGCGTCGCTGAACAGAATGTTCTCACGAAGCAGTGAAAGCAATAGCAACACGTAAGCAAACACGTTTTGAAGCGCGGTTTTAATTTTAGCGGATTTGCTCGTAATCACCGGCTTATCTTTCCACTCCGCATAAAGACGCAGAAGCGTAACCATCACATCGCGAAAGGCAACCACAATCACCATCCACAGCGGCACTAAGCCAAGATGCACGAAGTAAATAAATGCCGCCGTGATGAGAATTTTATCGGCAAGCGGGTCCATAAATGCACCCCAGCGCGTCGTTTGCCCATATTTGCGGGCGTGATAGCCGTCGTAAAGGTCAGTGAGAGAAGCCATGATGAACACAACAATGCCCCAAATGCGCAAATGCGGTGCGTCGGAAAGAATCAGCCATACAAACACCGGCGTGAGCAAAATGCGCAGGGTCGTTAGTTGATTCGGTAAAGTCATACTTACTCGGTTGCGTTAAAATCGCTCACGATTGAAAGTCGCTCACGATGAGACGATGAAGTTTTTTGATGAAGTTAAAACGATTTTGATGCAAGATATTCAGTAGCCTAATTCTTTCAAACGCGCTTCGCTAAGTTTGGGCGTGGCTTCACGAAGAAACAAGAGTTGCTTTTGCACATACTTTCCAAGAATATCAAATTCCAAATTGACCGTGTCGCCAACTTGCTTTGTGCCCATCGTCGTATGCGCCCACGTGTAGGGAATCACCGCCACTTTGAAGTGATTGCCTGTTACTTCCGCTACCGTCAAACTAATGCCATCAACTGCAATCGAGCCAACAGGCACCACATTCGGCTCAAACGTTGGCTCAAACGCAATCCACACTTCCCAACTGTTGGAGAGATTTTGAATCGAAGTAATTGTGCCCACGCTATCGACATGCCCTTGCACATAATGCCCGCCCATTCGGTCGGTCGGACGAAGTGCGCGCTCGAGATTTACCTTTGTGCCAACGCGCCAACTGCCAAGCGTGGTTTTTTTGAGCGTTTCAGCAACGGTATCGACTTCAAACGCATTGCCTTCACGAGCCACAACCGTTTGGCACGCGCCCGAACAATTCACACTTTCATCAATGCTTAAATCGCTGAACTCGTGCGCATGAAATCGAATTTTCAAACGAAGCCCATCGCCTTTGCGCGTTGTGGCAATCACTTCGCCGACATCTTTGACAATTCCTGTGAACATATTCGTGAAAGTTATTTGAACACCAAACACTTAAACTCAAAGGCGTTGAGCGCGAGTTTAAGGTTTCCATCTTTTGTGGCAAGTTGTCTGTCGGATTCAAAAAAATCGTAGAGCGTTTTGTTCGGTTCAAGGCGCAGAAACACATTCAGCGGCGCATTACGAAGGTTAATAGCAATCAGCACTTTGTTGTTTTCCGTTGTGCGCGTGAAAGCATATACCGCTTCGTCGTTCGACGATTTCACTTTTTCCATTGTGCCCTCAACGATGGCAGGCTGTGTTTTGCGAAGCCAAATGAGGTTGCGATAAAAGGTTTCAAAGTCTTGCGCATGTGGCGTCGACCAAGCGATTGGCTCTTTTTCAAACAGCGATGTGCGTTTGTTGTAGCCAACTTCATCGCCGTTGTAGAAAAGCGGAACGGAGCGAATTGTGCCATAACCGCCCATCGTGAACATCAACGCGGCAGTGGCTTTCGCGCCCTCAACACCGCCGAAGGCTTCAATCGGCGCGCCATGCTCGACCACACGGTCGTGATTGGAATTGAACCGAAGTCGAAGCGAGCCTTTGGCAAAGACTTTTTCTTCGTTGGCTAAAATTTCGTCCAAGTGCTGTGCCGACTTCTTGCCGCTGACAATCTCCAACACCACATCATACACATTCCAACTGTAAGTGAGGTCAAAGCCGACCGTGTGATGTTCGGGCAGGGTGCTTTCGGCAAGCATTAAAATATCAGGTTTGATTTGGCGCAGTTCCGCAATGGTGGTTTGCCAAAAATCGGACGGAATGGCTTCGGCGACATCGCATCGGAAGCCGTCGACATCGTAATCTTTGAGCCAAGTTTTGAGCACATTCGCAAAGTAGGTGCGCACCGCTGGATTTTTGTAATCAAGTTGCGCAATATCATACCAATCAGGATTGGGCGAGACGATATTGCCTTTTTTGTCTTTGAGGTAATACTCTGGGTGCTCTTTGACGAGCGGGCAATCCCACGCAGTATGATTGCCAACGAAATCGAGCACGACTTTGAGGTCTAACTCGTGCGCGGCTTTAACGAACGCTTTGAAATCTTCTTTCGTGCCGTGTTCAGGGTTGATGTCGAAATAATCTTTGACGGAATAGGGACTGCCGAGCGAGCCTTTGCGTTTCTCTTTGCCGATGGGGTGAATCGGCATGAGCCAAATAGTATTGACGCCAAGGGCTTTGAGGTCGGCAAGTCGCGCTTGTGCGGCTTTGAAGGTGCCTTCGGGTGTGAAGTTGCGTAGGAAAATTTCATAAATGACTGCACGCTTTACCCAATCGGGACTTGGGTTTGCGTTTGCACTGCCCATTGGCTTTGGCGTGCGAGCATATCCACGAAGAAAAAACAGGAACGCGCCGATGAAGGCAACGGCAAGAATCAGGAGCGCGAAGGTAAGTCGCATAGTGTTGAAGTGCGAGTTTGAAACAGCGATTGTTGAAGAAAGATTATCTTACAAACGACAATTTCAACTTACAACATTCCAACGAACTTCGTTCAAGTTCCATGCTCACGCTTTGGCGCACGATTTACAACTTTGCCTTTCCCTTCTTTCGTTTGCTCATGCGTTTTTTAGGAATCTTTAATCCGAAAATTCGCGCCACGCTGGCAGGGCGTCAGCACCTCTTTGAAACGCTCACCGAAAAAGTTCAGACGCTTCCAAAAGAAGGCACACGCATTTGGTTTCATGTGGCGTCCGTCGGCGAGTTTGAACAAGCGCGTCCGATTATCCGCCAACTGCGCCAGCAAGGCGGTTGGGTAATTATCGTCTCGTTTCTTTCCGTTTCAGGCTACGAGGCGCGCAAGCATTTTCCTGATGCCGACCTTATCACCTACTTGCCCGAAGATACGCCCCGAAACGCTCGCGCATTTTGCGCGCTCATTCAGCCCGATGTTGCCGTCGTCGTGCGATACGACTTCTGGCTCAATCACTTGCTCGAAGCCAAACAACTCGGTGCAACCTTGCTCTTGATTGCCGCCTCCGTTCAAGCCAAGTCTGCTTACTTCAAACCGATTTTAAGGTCGTTTTACCACGTCATCTTTTCGTGCTTCGATAACATTTTCACCGTCTCGGAACGCGATGCAAGCGCATTGCGCGAAGGGTTTGAACTGAACACCGTTGAAGTTGCCGGCGATACGCGCTACGACCAAGTTTTTGAGCGAAGCAAAGGACACGAGAAAATCGCGCACTTGGAGCACTTTTATCGCAATAAGCACGTGCTCGTTGGCGGAAGCACTTGGCAAGTTGATGAAGAACTGCTCGTCAAAGCCGTAAAGCATCTGAACGGCGTGTCGCTGATTCTTGTGCCGCACGAACTTGGTGCAGAAAATCTTGCGCGCCTTGAATCGCTTTTAACGGCAATGAACTTTGGCTATGCGAAGGTTTCAAGGTTGCCGAACAATTTTTCGAGTGAGCAAGTGTTAATCGTTGATGCAATGGGCTATTTGGCGGAACTGTATGCGCTCTCGAGCGTGGCATACGTCGGTGGCGGCTTTGGCGTGAATGTGCATAATACGCTCGAGGCGGCGGTGCATGGCGTGCCAGTGCTTTTCGGCGGAAACATTCACAAATCGCGCGAAGCGAAAGAATTGGTCGAGGCGGGCGGCGCGTTTATTGTAACTGAACCATCGCTCCATGCCACACTGCGCATGCTGTTTGAAAACGACACGCTACGCCAACAAGCCGGCGAAAAAGCGGCGGCGTTTGTCAAAGCGCGACTTGGCGCAACAGAAAAAATTTTGAACTATCTTTCCGCACAACCACAATTCAAGAAGCGTGAACACAAAGTTGATGGATAATACCGACGAACACTCATTCGACGAGCCCCCATCGAACGCCATTAAGACGACCGACCTTAACGCGCAATACAAAACCTACCTGCGCGACTTTCTCAACTTCACGAAACTCGAGCGCAACCTTTCCGACAACACCCGCGATGCCTACAAACGCGACCTTACTCGCTATCTCTTGTTCATTCAAGACCATTGCCCTTCGCTCAACGACGCCACCAGCGAACACATTCGCGCCTTTCTGAAAGAAATTTCAGAACTCGGATTAGAATCTACATCGGTTTCGCGCAACATTTCTGCGATTCGTTCCTTGCACAAGTTTTTGCTCTCTGAAAAAATTCTCTCTAAAAATGTCGCGGAAGAAATTTCGCTTCCCAAATCGAGCCGATATTTGCCGACGGTCTTAACGCACGATGAAGTTTTTCGCTTGCTCGATGCTCCGATGAGCGAGAAGAATCCGTCGCCGAAATTTGCCTTGCGCGATAAAGCCATTTTAGAATTGATGTATGCCACTGGAATCCGCGTCAGCGAAGCGGTCGAGCTTAAACAGCAGAACCTTTATTTTGAAGCAGGATTTATTCGCGTGTTTGGAAAAGGCTCAAAAGAGCGGCTTGTGCCTGTGGGGCGGTCGGCAATTTTTTGGGTTACGCGCTACCAAACCGAACTGCGCGTGCGCTTAATGTGCCAACAGTCCGAAGATTATCTTTTTCTCAATGCACGCGGCAGAAAACTTACGCGCATGAGTTTCTACAACATCATTACTGAACACGCCAAGCGCGCCGAGATTCAGAAGGAAATGAGTCCGCACACGCTTCGGCATACCTTTGCCACGCACTTGCTCGAGGGCGGTGCCGATTTACGCGCCGTGCAAGAAATGTTAGGACACAGCACCATCAAAGCCACGCAAATTTATACGCACATTGATAGGCAATTTTTGAAAGAAGTGCATACGACTTTCCACCCGAGAAGGTAGAAAATATCACTTTTCACGCACAGCAAAACACTATCAACAGTTCATCGCACCAGATAGTAACCTCGTTGCTCGTTGCTTATTTACTTACTGCTATCAATTGTTGGAAAAGACGTTCAAGTTCTTCTCTATGGATATAGTCATTTTTACCACGCTTGATTTCTTCTTCAATAGTTTCTATACGGTCCTCAATATCTGGGTGAGTGCTCAAATATGCTGGAATATTTTTCCCACTTTTTTGACCTAATTTTTCTATTCGCCTGAGCATTTGAGCCATACCATTTCCATCAATACGATTTTGAATTAACAATTCAAGTCCACCTTTATCTGCTTCGTTTTCAAGTTCTCTTGAGTTTTTTAATGTTAAGAGTTTGTTTGAGTTACTTATGAGTGTATTTGAACGGTCAGAACCTGCTAGTATTGCAGTAAGCAGTTCTCTTGATACTGCATGTGCCAAGTTTTTCATTCCATGCCTATTTTTTATGTGAGCGTATTCATGTCCAAGAAGTGCGGCTAATTCAGGGTACGATTTCACTTCTCTGAG
>JBKBRB010000010.1:71966-86625 GCA_046292465.1 Chloroherpetonaceae bacterium | reverse complement strand
TTGAGTTTCTCGATTTTGATTCGCAAAAAAATCTCATCAAAGCGTTGGGCAAAGAAGAAGTCGCCGCAATTTTGGACGATATGTCCGAAGACGACCGCACCGCCCTGCTCGAGGAACTGCCTGCCGCCGCCGTTAAACAAATGCTCTCGCTTCTTTCGCCCGAAGAGCGCGCCACCGCACAGTCGCTTCTCGGCTATCCGCCCAATAGCGTCGGTCGCTTGATGACGACGGACTACATCGACGTGCCACCCGATTGGACCGTCAAACAAGTGCTCGACTACATTCGCGAAAACGGACGCGATAGCGAAACACTTAACGTGATTTACGTTACTGACGACAAAGGACGCTTGATTGACGACATCAAAATTCGCGAGTTCTTGCTCTCACCGTTAGATAAGTTAGTCAGCGATTTGATGAATGAAAATTTCGTTTCGCTCAATGTAACCGACGACCAAGAAACCGCGATTGAATACTTCAAAAAATATGCGCGCGTCGCGCTTCCAGTAACCGACGGCAACGGCATTCTCGTCGGCATTGTAACGATTGACGATGTGCTTTCCGTCATTGAGCAAGAAGAAACGAAAGACTTTTTGAGTTTGGGCGGCGTTCAGACCGGTGCGGCAGAACGCACATATTTCGACAGTCCGCTTTGGTTTGTGGTGCGCAACCGTATTGGCTGGCTTCTCTTTCTTTTCGTTGGCGGCACGCTCACCGGCAATGTGGTGAAGTTTTTTCACGACAGCATTTCGGAAGCGATTGCGGTCGCGCTTGCGGTCTTTACACCATTGCTTATTGGCACAGGCGGAAACACAGGCTCGCAGACAGTCTCGACAATTATTCGCAGTTTAGCCATTGGCGAAATTGAGCCGAAAGATTGGTTCAAAGTGCTTTTGCGCGAAACCCTTACAGGCATTACGATTGGCTTTATGCTGGGCGTGATTGGTTTCGGCTGGTCGTTCTTGACCCTAAACGATTGGCATTTTTCAATTATCGTCGGCAGTAGTGTGGTTGCGATTTGTATTTGGTCGAGCGCAGTTGCGTCTCAAATTCCGATTCTTGCCGAGCGGTTCGGATTAGATGCTACGGTGCTTTCCGCGCCGCTGATTACCACATTAGTTGATGCAACAGGATTGATTATTTATTTCACGATTGCCAAACTTGTTTTTCATCTCTATTGACGCAGGGTTTTAATCATCGACAAATCCATGTCCTACCTTTTTCAAAACGCGCACCTTATCAATCCCGCTGAATCACTTGACACGATTGGCTCAATTCGCCTTTCAGAATCGGGCATGATTGAATCGATTGCCTTCGCGCCTGCAACGCTCACGCCGATTGAGGGCGATAAAGTCTTTGATTTCACAGGTAAAATCATTGCGTCGGGCTTGTTCGATATGCACTGCCACTTTCGCGAGCCGGGCTTTGAATACAAAGAAGATTTAGCAACGGGAACGCGCTCGGCATTAGCGGGCGGATTTACAGGCGTTGCGCTCATGCCGAACACCGAACCGCCTGTCGACAACGCACAAGTTTCAAGTTATCTCTACCACAAAGCCACCGCGCTTCCGATTGAAATTGAAGTGATTGGCGCAATTACCGCAGGACGCAAGGGCGAAAAAATTTGCAACTACGGCGAACTGTGGGAAACCGGCGTGAAAGCCATTTCCGACGACGGCGCGCCCGTGATGAACTCGCGCACCATGCGCCTCGCTTTTGAATACGCCTCAATGTTCGATTTGCTCGTGATTCAACATTGCGAAGATACTTGCCTTTCCGCAGGCGGCGTGATGAACGAAGGCATTTATTCCTCGCTCTTAGGCTTGCGCGGCGTGCCCAGCATCTCGGAAACGATTGTGCTCTCACGCGATTTGAACCTTATCCGCTACTTGCTTGACACCAAAAAAGCCGCAATGCCACACATGCCGCGCTACCATGTTGCACACATCAGCACAAAGGAAGCCATTGAACTTGTGCGCCAATCAAAAGCCGATGGCTTGCTTGTCTCGTGCGAAGTTGCGCCGCACCATTTTACCTTGACCGATAAAGACGTCTTTCACTCTGGCTACGACGGCAATTTCAGAATGAACCCGCCGCTCCGAAGCGAACGCGACCGCGACGCAATCCTGCAAGCCCTTGCTGACGGCATTATCGACGCGATTGCGACCGACCACGCGCCGCACGCCTGCCACGAAAAAGATTGCGGCATTGCGCAAGCCAGCTTCGGCATTGTCGGACTTGAAACATCAGTCGGACTCACCTTCACGGAACTTGTTCATAAAAACATCATCTCGCCTTATCGCGCCATTGAATTGCTTTCTACCATTCCGCGCCGTTTAATGAAGTTGCCACCGATTCGCTTTCAAGTCGGAACGCTTGCCAACCTTTCGTTCATCGCACCGAACGACGAGTGGATTGTTGATACATCGCAGTTAAAATCAAAATCCAAGAACTCACCTTTTTACAACAAGCACCTTAAAGGCAAACCGATTGGCATAGCGTGCAAGGGGAAGGTTTGGCTTTGGTAAAAATGAGAAACGAGTCGTGAGGAACGAGAAGCACGCAATTCTTCGCTATTCATTGTGATGGATTCCTCACGCTGTTCGGAAGGACGGACTAACGAGTAATGAAGTAACAGCAAGCATGCCATTCTTCATTATTCATTACTCATTATTCATTACTCATTATTCATTACTCATTATTCATTACTCATTATTCATTACTCACTATTCATTATGATTCTCACAGTGTTCCATTTCAATTCGCTCACTTCTTTCGCGTTGCGCCGAATTTTATTAGTTTGCGTTGCCAAATCAACTGCAGTATGCGCGCATTACGAACACTTCTAAATCACATCATTGACTACGCGGGCTTGTTCCCGCCTGCCTCGCTTTCAATGACCGACGCTGTTACCAATTATGCGCATTACCTTCAAAGCCCGCACCGTTGGGCACTTGCGCGATTTATCGTCCCCGTTTCACGCTTGGAAGAATTTTCAGATGCCGTTCATGCACTTGCGCCTGACTTGCGCAATCAAACATGGCATCTTTCCGCGCTTGTCGGAAATGATGTTAAGAGCGAACTGCTCGCGATTGACATGTTTAATACTCGTTTTTCACGTGCGCCGCGCTCGTTGCTTATTGACACGATTGAGTTGAAATCTTCTTCTGTTGAAGAAATAGAACGGCTGAATCTTCCGCCGTCGCTTATCTCGTTTATTGAAATTCCGATTGCTCACAATCCTGAACCGCTTCTTGAAGCCATTCAGCAGAAAGGCGCACGTGCGAAAGTGCGAACAGGCGGCGTTGTTGCCGAGGCGTTTCCTTCGCCGAGCGATTTAGCACGGTTTATTTTCCTTTGTGCCAAACATCAACTTGCCTTCAAGGCTACTGCTGGATTGCATCACCCGATTCGCGCCACTTATCGCCTTACTTACGCGCCTGATAGCCCAAGCGGCACGATGTTCGGATTTCTCAACGTTTTTCTTGCCAGCGCGTTTGCCTATTGTGGCATGGCGGAATCTGACCTCGCCAACCTTTTGAGCGAAACCGACCTTGCACAATTTTCTTTCAGTGAAGCAAACGCACGCTGGCGCACACATACTTTGGACGCTTCTATGTTGGAACGTGCCCGTGCACAATTTGCCATTGCTTTTGGCTCTTGTTCATTTGAAGAACCGATTGAAGACCTTAAAAAACACCATCTGCTCAATTCATGAAACAAAACGACACACACAATCCCGACCTCAAATCGTGGGTTGACTCTGCCAATGACCCGCACACCGATTTTCCCATTCAGAATCTTCCGTTCGGCGCATTCAAATCACCGAAAAATTTTTCGCCACATCTCTGCGTAGCAATCGGCGATAAAGTTCTCGACTTGACTTCGGTCGCGTTAAATAACTTGTTGGATGTTTCATCAGAAATCAAAACCGCTTGCACGAAGGGATTTCTCAATCAACTCATGGCACTTGGCAACGAGGCGTCGTCGGAACTGCGGCAAGCACTTTCCAAAGCCTTGCGAAGCGATGCACCAAAAGACCTTCAAGAGAAACTCAAACATCACTTGTTTGAGCGCGAGAAAATCGAGATGCTCAATCCTGTGCGCATTGGCGACTTCACCGATTTTTATGCGTCCATTTATCACGCCACGAATGTCGGCACGATGCTTCGTCCTGAAAATCCGCTTTTGCCGAACTACAAATATGTTCCGATTGCCTATCACGGCAGAGCCTCTTCGATTGTCATTTCAGGCAGAAAAATTCGCCGTCCGAACGGTCAAATCAATTCCGATGATAAAACCGAGCCGAAGTTCATGCCGTCGCGCCGATTGGATTACGAAGCCGAGATTGGATTTTTTGTCGGAACATCGACGGGGTTTGGGCAGATGATTCCGATTCGACAAGCCGAATCGCACATTTGGGGCGCGTGCATTGTCAATGATTGGTCGGCGCGCGACATTCAGCGTTGGGAGTATCAGCCGCTTGGTCCGTTTCTTTCCAAAAATTTTGCGACGAGCATTTCGCCTTGGATTGTTACACTCGAAGCCCTTGCGCCGTTCCGCGTGCCGGCTTTCGTGCGCGGTGAAAGTGAGCCGAAAGTTCTGCCGTATCTTTATTCACCTGAAAACGCACAGCACGGCGGTTTGGACATCACGATTGAAGTGTTCATTCGCACCAATCAAATGCAAAAGCAAAACCTTCCGCCCTTCCAAATTAGCAAAGGGAGTTTCAAGGATATGTATTGGACGCCCGCGCAAATGCTCACGCACCATGCCTCGAACGGCTGTAATTTTCACACAGGCGATTTATTCGCAAGCGGCACAGTATCAGGAAAAACGCGCGAAGAAGCCGGCTGTTTGCTCGAGCGCGCTTGGCGCGGCGAATCGCCCGTTGAATTGCCCACAGGCGAAAAGCGCAGTTTCATTGAAGACGGCGACGAAATTATCATCAAAGCCTATTGCGAAAAGGAAGGCGCGCGCCGCATTGGCTTCGGCGAATGCACCGGAATTATCATTCCGCCGTATAGAGTTGGAAAGTAATTTTGACGAAATTCAGTTAATCCAAAAACCGACACATATGAACCATGCTACTCCTTCGCCTGAACTGCTTCGTCTCCTTGCAAGCGACATGACCTTCATTGGTTGGTATTACATCATTACAGGCGTGCTCATTTGCTTTTCCATCGTCGGCGCGATTGTTGGCATTCCTCAACTCATTAGCGGAATGCGCTTGAAAGATTCTGCCGACGAACTCGCACGCTACGCCTACGAGCCTAATCCACAACTGCTCGAGCAAGCACTTACCCTTCAACAAAAATTTTTCTTCATTCAGAAAATTCTTGCCATTGTCGTGATTACCTTCTCGATACTTTACTTTTTCTTCTTCTTTGCCTTTATCGGGGCGGGTATCTTCACCAATTAAGACAAATCAAATTAAGACAAACCAAAAAGGCAGGTGTCTCTCCTGCCTCTTTTGAAAACTATTGAACACGCCGTTTAATCTTCCAAAATGTAAGTGAGCACGGGGTCGGCGTCGCGATAGTTCAGCGTTGTGGTATTTTTCCCTTGTTTAAGTTCGATTGATTTAACCAGCAAGCCGCTTCGCTTTTGCACACTGTATCCGGTGAGCAAAATGTATTTGCCTTCAACTAAACTTTGGAACTTGAACTTGCCTTGATTGTCGGTTTTGACATCTGCTGAGGCTTCTTTGGTAAGTTCTTTTACGATAGAGATGAATATCGCACCCTGATAGTCTTCAAGTTGGCGTTTGAGTTGAGCCCCGCTATCGGCAACGGCTTTATACTGTGCCTCAATTTTTTTATCGCCTTTTTTCTTGAATTCAGTTTGAAGGCTATCGAGCAAGCTCCCAATGGCAAGATTGGCTTGTTTGAATTTTGCGACTTCTTGCTTATAGCCTTCGCGATATTGTTCTAATTTTTTTGCGACAAGTGAGTCGGGAATCAAGAGAACGGAGTGATTGGCTAAGGGCGGGTCGTTGATTGTGCCTGTGCCTAAGGTGAGCGTGCCTTCGAGCGTTGTGGCTTCTTTTGAGCACGCGGCAAGGGTTGCGATGATAAGAACAACCAAAAGTTTTTTCATGGTTAAGCCTCCTCTTTTTCGAGTTTAGGTTGAGCAAATTCGTCGTATTGTTCGCGTTTGATATTTGCGCCAAGTGCGCGCAGTTTTTGTTCGATTTTTTCGTAGCCTCTGTCTAAGTGATAAATCCGCAGGACTTCGGTTGTTCCGCTTGCCACTAATCCGCCGAGAATCAAACTTGCCGAGGCGCGCAGGTCGGTCGACATCACCTTTGTGCCTGAAAGTTTTTGAACGCCTTTGACGATAGCGGAATTGCCTTTGACTTCAATGTTTGCGCCCAGTCGATTGAGTTCAGGCACGTGCTTGAATCTATCGGCGTAGATGTGGTCGGTGATTTTGCTTGTGCCGTTTGCTTGTGTCATGAGCGCAGTCCATTGCGCTTGCATATCGGTTGGAAATTTCGGGAACGGCTTGGCTTCGACGTTCGTCGGGTGCAGTGCTTTCGGCGATTTGAGCGAGACAGCGGTTTCAGTGTATTTGATTTCACAGCCGGCTTGTTGAAATTTTTTCAGAACGGCTTTGAAGTCGTTTGGATTGACATCGACAAGGGTAATATCGCCTTTGGTAATTGCCGCCGCACAGAGTAGCGTTCCCGCTTCGATACGGTCGCAGATGTTGGTTTCGCGCACGGCGTAAAGTTCTTCGACGCCTTCGATTTCGAGTTCGGTTGTGCCAATGCCAGAAATTTTCGCGCCCATTTTCATGAGCATATCGGCAAGCGCGGTGATTTCAGGTTCGAGCGCGGCGTTTTTGATTTTGGTTGTGCCTTTGGCTAAAACTGCCGCCATAAGCGCGTTGCCTGTTGCTCCGACCGAAGTAATTGGAAAGTCGATTTTCGCGCCTGTCAATCGTTTGCGTTTGGCTTTTGCCACCACATAGCCGTCCTCAATTTCTACGCTTGCGCCTAAGGCTTGCATGGCTTTCAGATGCAAATCGACAGGACGCGGCCCCCACGCACAGCCGCCCGGTAGCGAGACGCGCGCTTTTCCGAATCGCCCAAGCAACGGACCTAACACATAAAATGACGCGCGCATTTGTTTGACAAGTTCATATGGGGCTTCAGGATGCGAAATGTTGGATGCTGAAATGGTCAGCGTATTTTTTTCAAACTCTACTCGCGCGCCAATGATGCGAAGTAAATTCGAAAGCGTGTGAACATCACGTAAATCAGGCACACGCGAAATCACCGTTTTTCCTGACGCGGGCAAGAGCGACGCCGCCATCAACGCCAACGCTGCGTTTTTTGAACCTGAAACCGCAACCGTTCCTGAAAGTTGCCGTCCACCTTTGATGACTAATTTATCCATTATGAAAGCCGTTCGTTAGAGCGAATGGACACCCTTGAAGTTACGCTGTTAAAAATCAATCAAGAAACCGATGCTTTGTTCGGATACATAACGCCCCAGATACATACCGCGAAAATCTAACCCGCCATAGTGATTAAACACTACCCGAAAACCCCGCTTGCCAACGACATTGAACTTTACGCCTGCTTGAAGGTTCGTTGCGCCGCCATAGCCTTCGGTTCGTCCGAGTGCCTGCCGCCAAATCGGCACAAGCCTAAAATCAACGGCGATGAACGGCGTGAGCACGCGCATCGGAAAGTTTGCGTAATAGGCTTCAACGCCAACTTGATAACTCGACGACGCAATCTCGCGCGGTAGCGTATTAAACAGCCATTCATAGCCCACATAAATCCGCCCGTATTCGCTTGATAGCGCAAACATCAACGCAATAAACTCTCGGCTATATGTGAATGGAAAGAGTCCCTCGAGCCAAGTTCCGTTTACAAATCGTCCGTCGATTAAATGCGCGGAAATATGCGAGAGCCTGAAACGCCCTGTCAAATCAAGCGATTTCGTCAGTGGCTGGCGATAACTCATGTTGATTCCGAACATGTAATCGGCGGCGTTGACCGGGAACTTGAAATTCCACTCGCGCCGCAGTTCCGAAAATGTGCCGAAGTCGACGCCGAATCCAACTTGTGTTTGCTCAAACGAAACTTGCACGAGGTCGAGCGATATGCCAATGTCGAGCGAAAGTTCGTTGTTATCTCGATTGATGAGTGCCGCAATACGAGGCTCTTTGGCGTCGGCAAGAAGCGGCACAAACAACGGTCGATTTGGCTCGAGCGTCCATGTTTGAGCCCTGCACGGCGAAATGAACAACGATATGATAAAGACCAATACTATGCGATTCATCGAAGAATGAAAAACGAAAAAGCCGCTACGCATTGCATAACGGCTTCATCAGTTGACCGCAACAGCCTTACGGGTTTGAAGGTGCTTCTGACGATGCTGGCGCGGCAGGCGGTTCGCTCACCGTGATTTTGACCGTCTTTGTCTCTTTCGCACCTGACTTATCTGTAACCGTGAAAGTTACATCGTAAGTGCCTGTTTGCTTTGTCGTTGGAGTCCACTCAAATGTGTTGCCTTTGAACTTCGCGCCTTTCGGAAGATTTGATGCAGTAAGTTTCAACTTCCCTTCGTCCTCTTTGTCGTCGTCGGTTGCATTCACATTGAACGAAATGGCTTGTCCTGCAATGCCTGTAACATCGGAAAGGTCAGCAAATTTGGGCGGACGGTTCATGTTTTTAACGGTGATGGTGATTTGCGTTTCATCGGAAAGCGGCGTGCCGTCGATGCCTGAATCGGTTACTTTGGCGTTGAGCGTGTATTTGCCTGCTTGCTCATAGTTTGGCGTCCATGTGAGTTTATTGCCTTCGAGCGTTGCACCTTCGGGCAAGTTGCTGATGCTGAAAACGTGTTTGCCTTCATCTTCTTTGTCGGGGTCGGTGGCTTTGAGTTCAAGCGTGAACGGTTCGTTTTCAGTTGCGGATTGCGCGGCAACTTTCTCGAGTTTCGGCTTGCGATTCAGTTGCTTGATGGTTATTGGCACGGTGATTTTATCGCTTAATACCTTTTCGGCATTCGGTTGAAGCGAGGTTGTGCCTGCAAGTCCTCTATCGGTAACGGTAAATTCAACTTGGTATTCGCCGGCTTGTTCGTAGGTCGGCGTCCAAGTGAAGGTTTGATTGTTCGGCGTGAAGGTTGCGCCTTTTGGCAATGCGCCTGCTTTGAAGGTGAGTTTGCCTTCGTCTTCTTTATCGGGGTCGGTGGCTTTGAGCGTGAAGGTGAGTTTCTTGGTTTCTTGTCCTTCGACAGGCGCAACAGGTTCAAATTTTGGCGGACGGTTTGTGTTGGCAACCGTGAGCGTCATGGATTTTGAGTCGCTCAAGCCGTCGGGGTCTTTGATGGTGAAGGTGAGTTTGTAGACGCCGTTTTGGTCAAAGTCGGGCGTCCAAGAAAAGGTTGTGCCGTCGAAGGTTGCGCCTTTTGGCGAGCCATCAACGGAGATGATGAGTTTGCCTGTGTCTTCGCGGTCGGGGTCAGAGCCGCTGACGCTGAAGGTAATTGGTGTATTTTCTTCGCCTGTCTTGCTTTGCACCGTGTCCATCACAGGCGGACGATTGACGTGAATAACCGTAATTGGAACTTCTTTCACATCGGAAAGTGGCGTGCCGTCGATGCCTGTGTCGACGACTCTAAACGAAACCGTGTAGTTGCCTGATTGCTCAAAGGTTGGCTTCCACGAGAAGGTTTGCGTGAGCGTATCATACTTTGCGCCTTCGGGCAGATTGCTTGCGGAGAAGGAAAGTTTGCCTGCGTCTTCTTTATCGGGGTCGCTTGCAGGCGTTGTGAAGGTGAGCACTTCGTTTTCTTTAACGGTTTTTGGCTCAATTGCCGCAAGCGATGGCGCACGGTTGGTCTGCTTAACGGTGATAAAGACGCTCATTGTGTCGTTGAGCATAAATTCTTTATCGGGCTTGAATTTGAAATCGAGTCCTTGGTCTTCGACTTCGAACTCTGCGACATATTCACCGGCTTGCTCGAAAGTTGGCGTCCATGAGAAGGTGCGCGTTGCGCCGTCAAAGGTTGCGCCTTCGGGCAGTTTTGTGGCTTTGTAAGTGAGTTTGCCTTCGTCTTCAGCATCAGGGTCAGTGGCTGAAATCGTGAAGGTTTGCGGTTTATTCTCGTAGAAGGTTTGCGCGTTGAGACGGGCAAATTCAGGATTGAGGTTGACATTGTCGACGCGAATTTTCATTTCTTTGGAATCGGTGAGCGTGTCTTTGCCGTCGTTGTTGGCGTCGCTGTTGGCATCTTTGACCGTGAAAGTTACAACATAATCACCGGCTTGGGTGAAGTCGGGCGTCCAAGAAAATTGGCGCGTCTGTGGGTCGAAGGTTGCGCCGCGCGGCAAGTTTGCGGCAGTGTAAGTGAGTTTTCCTGCATCTTCTACGTCGGGGTCAGAGCCTTCGGGAATGATGTAAGTGAGAAGCGAATCTTCAAGTGTGAGTTGTGCAAGCGGCTCTGGCAAGGTTGGCGGACGGTTGATATGCTTGACTTCAATCGTAAAGGCTTCGGTTCGCGAAAGTGCGTCGGGCGATTGTTCTTGAATCGTAGCAACGAAGGTATAAAGCCCTGATTGCTCAAAGGTCGGCGTCCAGGTAAATGTATGCGGGGCTTGGTCGTAACGAAATCCTGCAGGAAATACGCCGCTTTGTTCCACTAATGAAATCACAACGGGACTGCTGTCGGGGTCAGTGCCTTCAATCGTGTAGGTAAGCAATTCGTTTTCATCCACGACATGGCTTTTCAAGTTCGTGAAAATCGGTGTCATGTCGTAGTTAAACACTTGAAAGCCTCTATCGCTTGTGCCTGCGTAAATCGCGTGTCCTGAAAACGCAATCTGGGTAATTTCAGAGCCGTTGCCGAGTTGTTTATCTAACGGTTGCGCGTTGAGTTTGCCGAACTCGCGCGTGTCGTAAATCGCAATGCCTGAACGCCCTGTGGCAACCACCACCATATTCGGATTGAGCGGATAGAGTTCAACATCGATTACCAATGGGAGCGTGTAGTTTGTCTCAAAAACGCGCGTTGGGAGCGAAAGCGTTTTGATATTGACGACTTCAAAGCCACCTGCACCATTGCCGAGATACAGCATTCCATCTTTGGCAATCGCATAACGGCATGTTGTTGTGCCAGCATATCCGCCAATGTATTTAGGCTGTGTAGGACGGCTGACGTCGAGAATCTTGACGCCGCCTTCACGGTCGGCAACGTAAATTTTCTTGTCGGAATATGAAACGCCCCACGCGAAGTTCCACGCCAAGAGCGATGCTGTTGAAGCCACGCGCGTCGGCACGGCAGGGTCTTCCAAACTCCATACTTCAATTCCGCCCTTGCCTGTGGCGACATAAAGGTAATCTCCGCTATCATCAATACACAAATCCCACGATTCGCCCGATGCGGTTTTGACGCTCGTGCTTAAAACAGGTGCAAGCGGATTGGAAATACCCACAACATCAATTCCATTGACATTGTCGGAGATGTAGAGGTAATTGCCTTTGCGCTCAATGCCGCTTGTCGGAATCGAAAGGTCGCGCATGCTACTGACTAAAACAGGCGTAAACGGGTCGGTAATGTCAAAGACCTGCAAGCCATTCGTGTTAGTGGCAACATAGAGATAGTTGCCGCTCACATACAGCGACGCTACACCGTCGCTCGGAAATATCGGGTCTCCGATAAGCTCAAGTTTGTTGTATATGACTTTTGGTTGAGATTCTTCTTCCTGTGCTTGTGCATTGATACTCGTCCATAGTAAGACAAACAGCATCATCAGACGCAATGTGTAGGTGGGAAAAAGTTTGGTCGCTATCGTCATTGATTTTTGTCGTAAAATGCGGTTGGCTGTGTTGTAGAAATTGTTTCTCTTTGATGCGGAGCGAATTTACAAAAACGTTTTCAAACTTGACGGAGCGATGTTGTTTCGCTTGTGTTAAGCCATCGACTGCGCTTTTTTCTCTCCTATTTCTCTTTGTTTGTCAAGGCGTTGCGCAACCTGCTCCCGTCATTCGTAATATCACTTTTGTTGGCAATCGCGCCATTTCACAAAGCCAGTTTATCGGCATTTTCGCGCTTCCACAGCCTTACGACTCCCTGCGCTTCGCCGAAAAATTTGACCGACTTTCACGCATCTACAAAGAACTTGGCTACTACGACTTTCGAATCGATAGCCTCGCACTTGCGCCGCCCACGCTCACCGTTTTTCTCACCGAAGGCGAGCCGTTTCTTATCTCAAAACTGAATTTTCACGGCAACACGATTCTTTCCGACGAAGAACTCGCCGACCTTTGCGACACCGAAATCGGCGCGCCGCTCCTGCAAGCCACGCTTGAGAACGATATTGACGAAATTTTGAAAAAATATGAATCGCTCGGTCGCCCGTTTACCAAAGTCTTTCTCCGAGAGCCGCGCATCGTTTATGAAGACCACAACAGCTCGCCAAAACCACGCCTCGAAATCGATATTGACATTCAAGAAGGCAAATTCACCAAGCTTGTAGGGACGCGCATTTTCGGCAATCAATCCACGAAGCAGGAAATTATCGAGCGCGAAATTCGATTCCGTGCAGGCGAAGCCTTTCGCGAAGAAAAATTCAATCTCATTCAAGAGCGATTGGAACGCACGAATTTTTTTGAGCGTGTTTTTCCACCCGAATTGCTCATCGTCAATAACACGAACGACGATACGCTCGAAGCCGCTCTGAAACTGCAAATCGTTGAAGGTAATCCGAACACCTTCGACGGCATTGTCGGCTATCAACCGCCGCAAAATCCTAACGACCCCAACGACGCCGGATTTTTCACAGGCTTAATCAACATTTCGCTTCAAAACATGTTCGGCACAGGACGGCGGCTCGATGTCAAATGGCTTAAACCCAATCAATTTACCCAAGACACCCGCTTGCGCTATCAAGAGCCGTATTTCGTTGGTTTGCCGCTTAGTCTCATTTTCGATTTCATGCAGTTAAAGCAAGATTCTACCTTCACGCAGTTACAACTGGGGCTTTCCGCCGCGTATCGCTTCGCCGATAATTTTTTCATTACGTCCTCGCTCACGCGCGAAGAAATCAATCCAATTTTTGAAGGCGCGGCGATTGCACAAGTGATTTTTCCGACCACCATCACGCTCACAGGCTTCGGCATGATTTACGATTCGCGCGATTATCCCATCAGTCCGCAGTCAGGATTTTATTTCCGAAACGATTATCGAATCGGCAGAAAAGTGATTACCGCGTCCGATTCGCTTTTAGCGATTTATCCGATTCAAACGAATGTTTTGCAACAGCGCATTTTGTTCGAAGCCGAGTATTATCAACGCACTTTCAAGCGTCAGGTGCTTGCGCTGCGCTTTCACGGCGAGGCGATTTTAGCCGATGAAATTCAGTTTTCAGATTTGATGCGTTTTGGCGGCGCGCAAAACTTACGCGGCTATCGCGAACAGCAGTTCCTCGCCTCGCAACTGATGTGGCTCAATACGGAGTATCGATTTTTGCTCTCGCGAAAGGCATTTCTCTTTGGGTTTTATGATGTGGGTTATTTTTTCAAGCCTCAAAATCCAATCAATCCGCTTGATGGCTCGATTCGTGGGTGGCGGCGCGGTGTTGGCATTGGTGCGCGGGTCGACACACCGCTCGGCTTGATGGGCATTAGCTACGCGCTCGGCGAAGGCGACACGTTTTCAACAGGCAAGGTGCATTTCGGCATTATCAACACCTTCTGAAATAGGCAACTTGCGCTGTCATTCTGTTTCGCACGGCACATTGCGCATCGGTGGTTATCGGCATCACCTCCTCTTCAATCCGTGTTCTATTTGAGAACAGACTCGAGACGGTTCAAGCGTCTTCGTCGACGAATCGCTTTGTGATGCCGTGATACATATCGATGCGGCGGTCGCGCAGGAAGGGCCAATGTTGGCGATAGAAATCAATTTGGGCGAGGTCGCACTCGGCAAGTAAAATTTCTTCGTTTGCGTTTGAGCCTTTCGTGAGCAACTCTCCGAAAGGGTTGGCGATAAAACTTTGTCCCCAAAATTGTAGACCGTCTTCGGCGTTTGGCGCGTATTCTGTGCCGACGCGATTTGCGACAGCGACAAAAACGCCGTTGGCAATTGCGTGGCTTCGTTGGATGGTTTCCCAAGCGTTGTGTTGTGCGGCTCTGACGGTTTGGTCGTGCTCGGTAGTTGCCCAGCCGATTGCGGTTGGATAGAAGAGAATTTGCGCGCCTTGCAGTGCCGTGAGCCGTGCGCCTTCGGGATACCATTGGTCCCAGCAAATCAACACGCCGATGTTTGCGTATCTCGTTTTGAAGACTTTGAAGCCTAAATCGCCGGGCGTGAAATAAAACTTTTCATAAAAGCCGGGGTCGTCAGGAATGTGCATTTTGCGGTATTTGCCGAGATAAGTGCCGTCGGCGTCAATAATGGCGGCGGTGTTGTGATAAACGCCTTGCGTGCGCTTTTCAAACATCGGCGCAATCAGGACGACCTTTAATTTTTTTGCCAGTTTGGAAAGTTGTTCGACTGTCTTTCCCGGAATGGGTTCGGCGTAGTCGAAGGGCGCGTAGTCTTCGGTTTGACAGAAGTAAAGCGTGTTGAACATTTCTTGAAGCGAAATGATTTTCGCGCCTTTTTTTGCGGCGTCTCGAATGAGCGTGATGGCTTTG
>JBKBRB010000010.1:0-71868 GCA_046292465.1 Chloroherpetonaceae bacterium | reverse complement strand
GTCGAGGTTTTCTTTTGGAGACTCTGTGCAAGACATCTGCACAAGCCCGACTTTGACGAGGTTTTTCGGCATGGTTGATTACGATTTTTTCGCCGCGAATTTAATCGAACTGAATTGATGCTTATGCACTGTATCGGGGTGAATGTAGGTTAAACTGTGGCGCACTGCCATTGCCGCATCGCTGAGTCCTGTCTGAATCAAGTGCAATTTGCCTTGATAACTGACAATGTCGCCCGCCGCGTAAATGCCATCTATCGAGGTTTTCATCATTGAATCTACCACAATTTTATTGCCGTTCAGTTCCAAGCCCCATTCTTTAATCGGACCTAAATCAGACTTGAACCCAATAAGCGGCAAAAGAATATCAGCAGGGATTTCATACCGTTCAGGCTTCGAGGTGATAATGACTTTGCGGAGCATGTCGCCGTCTACGACAAGGTCGCTCACTTCGGCTTGCAGATAAACATCAACTCTGCCTTCTTCTTTGGCGTCCATCACATCGGCGACGGTTTTGCCGTGCCCTTGAAAATGTTTCATGCGGTGCACCAGCGTAATGCGTTCAGCAACGTCTAAAAGTCCCATCGTCCAATCGAGCGCGCTATCGCCGCCGCCGACAATCACAACTTTTTTATCTCTGAACGCTTCGACATTGCGCACGGCATAAAAAACACACTTGTTCTCGAGATGCGAAATATCGCCGAGTTGGTCGAGTTTGCGCGGCGAGAACGAACCAAGTCCTGCCGCAATCACCACAGCACGCGAGGGATAGGCTTTGCCCGTTGCTGTAAAGACAAGAAAAGTGCCGTCAGGCTGTTTTTCAATGTCAACGACTTGTTCATTGAGGCACACTTCGGGCTCGAACTTTAAGGCTTGTTCCCACAGTTGCGCCACCAAATCAGCGGCAGTGATTTCAGGAAAACCTGCTACATCGTAAATGTATTTTTCAGGATAAAGTGCCGTGAGTTGACCGCCCAACTGCGGCATAGAGTCGATGATGCGTGCGCTAAGGTCGTTCATTCCGCACTGAAAGGCGGCAAAAATGCCCGTCGGTCCTCCGCCAACAATGTTGATGTCGACGATTTGGGGCGTGTCGGTGTTTGTGGTCATGGTTATTCTCCTTTTGAGCCTCTGAACTTCATTTTAGCGAAAAGCCTTGTGGGTCAGCCACACCGAACTGAACTGCAAGCACATTTCCTTTTGCATCAAACTCTCGAATCTCGACATGCTTTGCCTCAGACTTCGGCACGATTTCGCCTTCGTCATTTGTAAAAATTAAAACTGCTTTCACGCCGCCGCTCGGCGTTGTGCCGTTGAACTCGTAAATGCCGTCAGGCTTTTCGCGAATCACACAGCCGGGCGTGGAATTTGAAACGACTTCACAGCCGACACATTGGCAGTAAAATCCTTCTTCGGCGGGCATTAAATCGCATCGTGGAAATTGCATACGACCAAAAATTTAAGTGTTGAACAGATTGTCAAATATACAAATACACAACGCTCATTTGTCGTTTATTCTTGTTCCCTCTTGAATGTTTCTTTTGAATATCAATCCGCGTTTGCAGTCGACGCTTTCGGCTTGAATGCCCAAACATTCGCCGCTTAAAATTTTACTTTTCAAATGCTCGACATACTCGCGCCGATAGACGCCGAAGCCGTTTGAAAGCAGTCGGAGCGAGTGAATACAGCCACTTCGCACTTGATACGGAAAATCGATATGCGTTCCTTGTTCTTGGTTTGAACTTTTTTCCAATCGCTTTTCGCGCCGAAATTTCCACGCACGCGGCGAGTCGACAAAAATGTGCAGGTTGTAGCACTCCGCCGCGCGCACGAGTTGAACATCAACGCCAAGGCGGTCAAGGTCGGGAGAGCGGCGCACCAGAAAGCCGTCAGGCAAGAATACTTCTTCACACAGCATTGCACAGTGATACTCGGTCAGAAATCCAATTTGCGTGCGATAAAGCCGCGCCGCTAAGTGGCTACCGAACTTCACGCCTAATTGCGCGACCTCTTCCGGGAACGCTCGCTTCAAAGATGGATAACACTGCCGCACATATCGCTCAAAAAATTCCTCAATGTTGAGCCATTCTTTTTTCGCCCAAAAAATTTCATTAAGTAATCTTGTTGGATTCAGGTCGCCTTTCAAATCCACTTCAAAGCCTTTGAACGCACGATGTTTTTCTGAAAGGGTAAGCGTTTCTAAAAAGCGTTCCAATTCGTTGATGTTCATCACTTCATTTCAAATCGGTTGGCATTGGCAAGCGCGAAAGTTGCGTTTTGGTCAGGTGCGGAATCATATCGCGGTAGCGCGTTGCCACATACCGCTGAACCGACACACTGTTGAGATAGGCGACCACCGATTTTTCATTCACCGAGCATGTTGGAACGAGATGAAATTCTTCGCGCCACGCATAGCATCGCTCATCAAAAGCGGCGACCACTTTCGCGCCTTTCGTGTGCCCCACCACAATGTGCGGAAATCCGTAAAATGCCCGCAGTTCTTTGGCGCGACGGTGTTCAACATATAAGCCCGTGTAGTTCGTCTCGTAGTCAATCGCATTGGGTTTGAGGTTTCGCCCTGTCAGGAGCGGCGTTCTGCCATTTTTCTTTTCTGAAAAGACAATCGCACTTTTCTTCACTTCGGGACTTCGTGCGGCAAAATGAATATCGAAGAAATCGCCGATGCGCGCAGGATTTTCCTTTTCAAACTCTCGCGTGAACTCATTTTCAAATGCGATTAAACCGCCATCGTAATGCGTTCGCTTCACACACAAGGTTTTGCCGTCGTAAAGGCACATCGCACGATGAGCGTTCTTGACAA
Organism: Chloroherpetonaceae bacterium; assembly: GCA_046292465.1. Classification (GTDB taxonomy): domain Bacteria; phylum Bacteroidota; class Chlorobiia; order Chlorobiales; family Thermochlorobacteraceae; genus JANWWM01. Next base: position 69,050 of record JBKBRB010000010.1, on the reverse strand, counting down.
AATAAAGCACCACTGCTACAACATTCACCTTCGCAAATGCCTTGCCGAGATAATGCACGTGCAATTCGCCATGTTCGGACAGGAATTTTCGGAGCAAGATGAAATCGTCTAACAGTAGCCATGTCGCAGGCACAACGAAACAAAGTTGCCCGTTTGGTTTGAGCAGTTTTACGCTTTGCTCGATGAACGCGGCGTAGATGTTGTATTTGCCGCGCCAAGTGCTTGAACGCGCCTTGTATTCCGATTTCACTTCTTTGAGCGCGGAAATGGGATAGTGCGATTCATTGCCAATAATCCCATAAGGCGGATTGCCGAGAATTACATCATAACGGTTTTCTGTTTCCCACAAAAGAAAATCTTGATGGCGAAATTCGAAGTTTTTTAAGTCAGATTTGCGCTTCGCTTCATGGTCAATTTCAACGCCCGTGAGCGCGTGTCGCTTTCCAAACTTTTCTTGAAACGCTGAAAGAAATGGCGCGTCAGCACAGGCAGGTTCAAGCACGGCGAGCGGCTGTGTTGATGAAATGTTTAATCGCGAGAGCATAAAGTCGATGATGAACTTCGGCGTATAGACTGCGCCGAGTTCCTTTTTTCCGCGAAGTCGTTCAGGCATTACTAACTAATGAATAATGAATAATGAATAGTGAATAGTGGAAAATGAAGTGTCAAGAATTGCTTTTGTCATTCCAAACAGAGTGAAGAATCCGACATAAAGTGAGTAGTGAAGATTTATTTGCTTCCCGTTACTCATTACAATCGCTTTCAACAAAGCCTAAGGCGCGCATTTCCGACCAATACAAACCATGCGCGTAAGGTGCTGTGATGAACCCTAAATGTCCGCCCGATTCGGGCGTTTCCAAAAAAACCACATCGCTGGCTTTGGCTTCATCAAACGGATAGCACGACGGTGGCAGAAAGACATCGTTCTTTGCATTAAGAATCAAGGTCGGAATTGTGATGCGCGAAATAAACTGCCGTGAACTGCACTTGGCGTAATAATCGTCGGCACTCTCGAAGCCGTGCAAGGGTGCGGTGTAGCAGTTGTCGAAGTCGCGTAAGGTTTTGATTTGCTTTTTGAGATAAGGTTCAAGCGAAATTTCGTTTGGGAACAGTTTGGCTTTTTGCTCGATTTTCTCTCGGAGCGATTTCAAGAATCGGCGTTCATAAATGCGATTAGAGAGGCGTGAAATTCGAGTTGAACTTGCGGCAAGGTCGCACGGCACGGAAAGCGCAACGGCTTTTTTGACTTTGGGAGAAATCGCCTGTGCTTGTTCGCCCAAGTATTTAAGCGTTAAATTTGCGCCGAGGCTAAACCCAATCAGATAAATTTCGTCATACCGTTCGTTTGTTGCAGCATGCTCGAGAACGGTGTGCAAATCTTCAGTTGCGCCGCTGTGATAGGCACGTGCCAAGCGGTTCGGCTCGCCTGAACAGCCGCGAAAGTTCCATGCTAATGCGTCGTAGCCGCAGAGCGAAAACGCACGCGCCATTCCGACCACATTAGGGCGGTGCGAATTGCTCTCCAAGCCGTGCGAAATGATGGCAAGTTTGCGCGATGGTGTATTCGTTGTAGCGAAGAGCCAATCGAGGTCGAGAAAATCGCCATCGGGCGTTGCGATGCGCTCGCGCTGATAAGCAACTGACCTCACCTTGCGAAAGAGCGCGGGAACGATGGTCTGCAAGTGTCCGCCCGAAAGCCACCATGAAGGCGGTTGATATGTGGAGTGTTCAAGTATTGGCATCTTGTTTTTCCAAAAACGAAACCGCAAAACTAATGAAAATTACTTACAATGCGCCTGTCGTTCTGACCTTCACATTTCTGTGCGTCGGCGTGATGGTTGTCAGTTCAATCACGGGTGGCTGGTTTGCAAAAACCTTTTGCGCAACGATGCCAAATCAAAGTTGGCTAAATCCCCTGACCTACTTGCGTTTGTTTTCGCACATCTTAGGGCACGCCGATTGGACGCACCTCCTTTCAAACTTCTCGTTCATTTTGCTTTTGGGCGGATTGCTTGAAGAAAAATATGGTTCAGAGTCGCTCTTAATTCAAATTCTCATCACCGCGTTTGTAACGGCGATTTTGAACAACATTTTCTTTTCAACCGGCTTGATGGGCGCGAGCGGCGTCGTGTTTATGATGATTCTGCTTTCGTCGTTTGTCAATTTCAGGCAGGGCGAAATTCCGCTCACCTTTATTCTCGTGGTTTTGCTCTACCTCGGGCGCGAAGTCATCAGCAGTTTTGAGCAGAACAACATCTCGGAATTTGCACACATTTTGGGCGGTATTTGCGGCGCCGTGTTCGGCTTTTTCCGTCCGTTTCAAAACACTTGAAACATAATTTGAGAGGTTGCGCTATACTTTTGCTATTCACAGTTCTCGCGCAATCGTCATTCAATCGTCATTCACATGAAGAAAAAATTATACCTCTCCTCTCGTGGAAAAATTCTCGCCGGCGTTTGCACGGGTCTCGGCGAATACTTTGACCTTGACCCCGTTCTCATTCGCGCACTTTTCATTATTGCCCTATTTTCGGGCGGCATCGGCGCAATGCTCTACATCGTGCTGTGGCTGATTATGCCGAAAGAAGAAAGTGTTCTTTCCGCTCAATCACCCAAAGAAACTTCCGAACATTCCGAAAACGACGACAGCGTTCTTTCCGAAAAGCACAAAGGCTCGGTTCTTGCAGGGTTGCTCTTGGTTGGTTTGGGCATTTTCTTCTTAATCCGCGAACTCTTCCCCATGTTCAGTTTCAAGTATATGCTTCCCATCATCTTGATTGCCATTGGCGCAATCATCGTGTTTAACACATTTCGTAAAAATTTGACCTCGTCCAACTCATGAAAACGGGGAGCATTTTCTTCGGCTCGTTCTTGATTGTGCTTGGCGGATTATTTTTAGTGAACAACTTAGGCATTGAAACGACGAGCATTGATAGCCTCACCAAACTCTGGCCCTTGATTCTCATCGCGCTGGGCGTGTCGTATCTGATTGGCAACGAAGTTATTGCTCGCGTGCTTTCGGCAGTCTCTGGCGTGCTGGGTGGCGTGATTGTGTGGACACTTTTTCAACAATTTACCCCTTCAAAAGTTTTTTCTTTTGATTATCCATCAAATTCAAGCCAAGCCGACTCCGTCGCCCAAGTGCAAAGTCTTGTGGCTGTTTATGACGGAAAAGCCACGAGAGCACGATGCAAAATTGAAGCAGGTGTTGGCGAGTTTATTTTGAGCGATACCACCCGTCATCTGCTCAAAGTCGAGGCCAAGTCGAACTTTGGCGTTTATGAATTGCGACAAGTGCGCAAAGGCGATACAGAAGAAGTTGCGATTGAAATGCAAGATGCAGAAGTCGCATTGGGTCAAAAAATGACCAACAAGTTTACCCTCGCCTTGAACCCGAATCCGATTTGGGATATTCAGACCGACATCGGCGCGGCGAAAGTTGATTTTGACTTATCGTCGTTTCAAGTCCAACACATTAACATTGAATCGAGCGCGGCGTCCGTGAAGTTGAAAATCGGCTCGCGCTGCGACTCTGTCCGACTTAATTTATCCGCCGCCGCTTCAACGCTCAAACTGCTTGTGCCAAAAGAATCAGGCTGTCAAATCGTGAGTGAAGATGATTTCTCCTCCAAAATCAACGCAAGCGGATTCACGAAACACGACAAGTCAGTGTTGCGCACTCAAGACTTTGAAGACGCTCCGAAGAAAATTTTTATCGTCTTGGAAAGCGGTCTTTCCAATCTGACCATTGAGCGATACTAACCGCTACTAACCGCTACAAACTCACATCTAAATAACTTCTCACATTTAGCGGCACTTGGTTTGCCCCAGCATTGCGGAAGCCTGAAATCACAAGCGTATAGACGCCTTGCGAGAAAAAGGTTTGCGGAACGGAGAGCGTTGTGTTATCCGAAAATTGAATTGTGAAGTTGTATGAACCTGCATCTACGGTGAAGTAAGGCGAAACTCCGCGCCGCTCAAAGTTTGAGACCGACACATTTTCGCCTGCGATGGAAATCGCTCCCGCGTTGCTTGAAGCATGAACGAATCGGACAAAAGCCTTGCCTTCGCTCGGTGTGGCAAGCGTATCTTGCGCGATGAGCAAGAGCGTATCGACGGCATTTTCGGCGTCGATGGCAAAGGCGGTGAATTTCAAATTTGCGTCAAGCGTTGCGACGGTTCGTGCAATGTTGAATGTGGTTCGCGACGGCAACAAACGAAAATCACGCTCGCCAGTTTTGAAGAAGTCGTATCGATATTGCCGACCGTATTCAGTCTCGCGTTGCACATAGAGAAGCGTCGCGCCGACGGTGTTCATCACTGCAAAATCCAACTGGCTTGCTGTTGCGGCACTGTGAATGAAGCGCACTTGTGCACTTGGCAAACTATCGTTTGGCTCATTGATGTCGGGTGCGCATGCAGAAGTCAGTGCCAACGTTGGCAAAAGCATCATTGTCCATAAAAACTTGTAGGTCTTCATTTGCGTCACCAAGTTTGGTTAAAATGAATTAACGATTGAATCAAAAAAAGATAAAACTCTGATGTGCGATGCGCAACTCCGCACCTTTCGCTTTATCTCTGTCTTTCCTTATCTTGTCAAAAGATAAACCCTGATAACTGTGAGAAGTATTTTCGTTTTTGCTATGCTGTTCTCATCACTCACGGTTTTAGCACAAAACACACCCGATAAACACATTCTCGATGTGCTTGATGCACAAGTTCGCGCTTGGAATCAAGGCGATGTTTCTGCGTTTATGAATGGCTACCTTGATTCCGATTCGACGCGGTTCGTTTCTGCAAAAGGCGTTAGTGAAGGCTATCAGCGCGTTTTAGCGCGATACCGTTCCGCCTACCCCACGAAAGAAAAAATGGGCGAACTTTCGTTCAGCGATTTGAACGTGCGATTGCTCTCGTCCGAACTTGCGATTGTGATTGGAAAATGGAACTTGAAACGAAGCGAGCAAGATGGCGGAAACATCAGCGGCTATTTCACCTTGATTTTTCAGAAGACTGCAAACGGTTGGAAAATCATTCACGACCATACATCTTAACCTTTTATGCTCAAATTATCCGAAGAACATCTGCGTGCAATGCCGAAAGTGCTTTTGCACGAACATTTGGACGGCGGTCTTAGACCTTCAACCGTCATAGAACTTGCCAAAGAACAAGGCTATACCAAATTGCCGACAACCGACCCGCACGACTTAGCACAGTGGTTTTTCAGAGGCGCAAATAAAGGCTCGCTTGCTGAATACCTCGAAGGCTTTGCGCACACATGCGCCGTGATGCAAACGCCCGACGCTTTGGAGCGCGTCGCCTTTGAGATGGTCGAGGACATGAAGCACGATGGTGTATGTTATGTGGAAATTCGTTTCGCGCCCGTCTTTCATACCGAAAAAGGCTTGCATTGGGAAGAAGTTGTTCGCAGCGTGTTGCGCGGCTTGGAGCGCGGCGAAAGAGAGTTCGGCGTCAAAGCAAGGCTTATCATTTGCGCCATGCGACACTTGGACGGACAGCACTCCGAAGACATGGCAAACCTTGCCGTTGATTTTCGTGATAGAGGCGTCGTCGGTTTCGACCTTGCAGGCGAAGAAGGTGGCTACCCGCCCAAAAAACACCTCGAAGCATTTCACTTCTGCCAACGCGCCAATTTCAACATCACCATACACGCGGGCGAAGGCTTCGGCAAGGAATCCATTTGGCAAGCAATTCAATGGTGCGGCGCGCATCGCATCGGACACGCCACGCGGCTCATTGACGACATGGCAGTGCTTAACGGCGAAGTCATTAAAATGAACTCGCTCTCGCAATACGTGCTCGATAAGCGAATCCCGCTTGAAATCTGCCTTTCGTCCAACATTCACACAGGCGCGTCAAAATCATTTGCCGAACACCCATTCGGAATTTTTTTCAAAAATAAGTTCCGCGTTACGCTCAACACCGATAACCGTTTAATGAGCAACACCTCCATGACGCAGGAATACAAAATCGCTCACGAATTTTTTGGACTCTCGTTCGACGATTTGGAACGCATTTCTATTAACTCCATGAAAAGCGCGTTCATCTCCTACAGCGAGCGCGTCGATTTGATTTACAATACGATTAAACCACAGTTTGCCGCACTCAAAGAAACGCTGTTACAACTGCAATAAGCTATGATTGAATCGCCCAGCCTTTGCTGATGTCTTACAAGGATTTGTTCAAAAAAGTCAACAACACATACTCGCACCAAATTGGCAATGAAGTCTTGAAGTGTGTTGCGATTTTCATGCAGATGAACTGGCGTAAGGAAAGACGTCGTTGCCCGCTATGGCGGCGAGGAATTTGTGTTCTTGTTTCCTGAGACCAGCCGTCATCGCTTGCGAAAAGGTGAGAGCCGTGATTGAAACATTTGATTGGTCTCAAATTCACCCCGACCTGAAAATCACCATCAGCATTGGCATCTGCGGCGATACCAATCAGCCCAGTTTTGAAAACATGCTTTCGATTGCCGACCAGCACCTTTACCGCGCCAAGCAAAACGGTCGCAATCAAGTCTATTATCGATTCAATGCGCTAACATTCAATGCATGCGCTTAATCATAATATCCCACAGCGATTGATTGAGCGGCAAGACGAGAAGCCAATGCTCGAGCCACGCTAAAACGGCCATCATTCCTGTGAGCATGTATCCGACTTTCTTCCAAGTTTCTTTTTCCGAAAACGCTAATTGAATCAATCGGTAAGAAAGAATCGTGCAGAGGGTAATTGAAATTGGGAAGAGCCAATTGATGTGCGCGATGGTCATGTAGGTGGTCATATCGGAAACGGAATCAGGAATAAATTCTCTGCCGGTGTTCATCACGCCGAGAAAGATGTTAAGCTTCGCCGATTGGTGCATCAGCCAAAAGAGCAAAAACGTGTAAAAGCCGAATTTATTTTTCGCTCGCCAAAACACGATGCTCATTACCAGCACAATGCCGAGCACCAGCCCTTCGTGATAGGCGCTTCGGTGCACTGCCTTAAAAAAACTAATCCACGACGGTCCAACGCTGAAAATCGGACGCACCGCAGGACCGACAATATACCCCGTGTAAAAACTTACTTCCACAAATGCCCACACCAGCGAGGCGGCAGTAAAACTTAAATATGCACTCTGAACCGTCCCCACATCTTTGAGCCGAAACAGCAAGAAGCCAGACATCAACGCCAGCGCAAGTGCCGACCAAAACACAACGCCGTAGAACTGCGGCTGAAAGTTGAAGTAAATGATAATGCCTGTTGAGAGCCACCAAAATGCGACCGAGTATAGCGCGGGAATCCAAAGTTGCGGGGGTTTTGCATCGTTATCGTAAGGTTGCTCGACAGCGAGAGAAGACGCCTCTTTACGAGCGCGTCGTTCAAGTTCGATAATGTTCATAACACTGCTTCCTTTTTCAATTCTCAAAACATACTGAATCAATTTAAGCCTTGACTATGCAATTCTCAAACCTCACCAAATAAAAATGCCCTGCACATGCAAGGCAAACTGACTTGTGCAGTCTTGACAATCTGTGTCATGTTGTTTCGCGAATGACGTGCGTAACGACGCCCAACACCCGAAAATTCATTTCAGGTTTAATTTCAATGCTTTGATAATTCGGATTCGCGGGCACAAGGTAAATTTTGCCGCCGTGCTTAACAAGCCGCTTGACGGTTGTGCCATCGTCAATTGCGGCAATGACGATTTTGTTCTCGACGTTGCGTTCAAGCGAATCGACAATCAACACATCGCCCGGTGAAATGCCTGCGTTAATCATCGAGTCGCCCGAGACTTTGACGCAGAAGACGCCACGCGCACGCTTGACAAGCGAGGCATCGAGCGCAAAGTAAGTATCGATGTGTTCATCTGCCCAAGTCGCCGTGCCTGCTTGCACCATCGACGAAAAGAGCGGAACACGCACCACCTTTTCAGACACTTGACAAAAATCAATCGAACGATGAGAAGAACTCGCTGTTTTCATGTTCTATGTTGTTTGCGTTATGGAAATTGTTCACACAAGAGATGTGTCTTCAAATGGTGTGCAGGCGCGAATCTATGAAACCTGTTCAGACTTCGCAAATCGCGCGACACGTGCTCGTGCCCCCATTTTCTGAATTCTTCCGCTTCTTGATTTTTTTCGTTTCTCGATTTATGCCGCTCTCTCTTTACTCAGATCATAACTGATGCCTTTCCACTGCACCGTGCGGCTAAAGCCAATCACCACTGGCACAAGAAATACGAAGGCGTAGTAGTAGATTTCGAACAAGAGGAAATACTTGCAGAGCCACAGTTCACGCAGTTTTTTCAGAACGGGCAACACGATGAGCAAGTCCGCCAAGAACTTTATGCCCAGCACGCCCAACGCCTTTTCAATCGAAAGGAAACCAAAGGCAAGCAAGCTGAAGAGATGCACAAGAAACATCAGGAGTGCAAAGAAACTATGAACAGCACTCGCATCTAATCCGCCGAGCGTCCATCGCTTTTTTTGTGCGTAAAGGTCGGCGACCGTCTGCATCGGCTCAGTGAAGTTATGCGTTTCGTAGAGCGTAGGGAAAACGATTTTCCAGCGCGATTTCAGAATCGCTTGAAAGAGTGCGAAATCTTCCGTGATGCTGAATTTGATGTGCTCATATCCGCCGATTTCCTGATAAGTTTGTTTGCGAAAAGTGAAATTATTTCCGATGCCACCAATCGGAAAGCCAATAGACGCACGCCCCGAACTAACGCCCAAAATGTAGCACCAATCGAGCGACTGCATCGCTGAAAACCAGCTATCGCGCTTGTTCTTATCAAGTTCTTTTGGAATCGTAATACCGCAGACGAGCCCGACATCGTCGGTGAAAAATTTCAATGTTTCTTTTACCCAAGTTTTTTGAACAATGCAGTCGGCGTCGGTCAGAAAAATAAACTCGCCTTTTGCGCGCTCGACGGCTTGATGGACGGCATTGGCTTTGCCACGAATTTTTCGATTTTGGTCAGCGCGGTGCAGATGCACAAAGGGGAAACGTTGCGCGTAGTCTTCGACAATGTCGGGTGTTCTATCCGTTGAAGCGCCATCGCTGATGATGATTTCAAATCGGTCGTGCGGATAATCGAGTTCAACGAGCGAATCGAGTGTTCGTGCAATGTTCTGCTCTTCATTGCGTGCGGCAACAACAACCGATACAAGTGGCAATTCATCAGGCAACTCACGGCGTTTTGGCAACCGGTTCAGACCCCAATAAAACAAGCATGATTGAACAAGGTAAAATGCAAGGAGGGCAATCGTGATTGCCAGAAAAATGGTCATTGCGACGAAGTTTAGTTTTTTTGCAAGCGCGCCGTATATTTGCTGTCCTTTGAGCCTAACTGAATTTTACAAACGCACCGCAGGGTTGTGCGTGAAACTAACATATTCCATCGGAACTCTTCACATGGTCATGAACAAAATGCGCGACGGCGCAAAGTGGTTTTTCGTCGTCTTGATTGTTGCGTTCGTTATTACAATTGTCTTTGAGTGGGGCATGGACTTCACCGGTATGCAAAACCGTCCCAAAGAAGCCGGACGCATTGACGGCAAACCCATCACACTCAAAGAATATGAACGACTTTACAAAGCCTACATCGACAACTACCGCCAGCAAGCCAAAGGCATTGAGATTGACGATGCCTTAGACGCACGCATTCGTGACCAAGTTTGGAACGACCTCGTTGAACGCGAATTGCTCAGCAAAGAATATGAAAAACAAGGCATTAGTGTTAGCGACCAAGAAATCGTCGATGCTATTTTCTCCGACAATCCGCCTGAATTTATCGCGCAACAATTTCGCGACCCAAAGACAGGCAACATCAACAGAGAAGCCTTGATGCAAGCCGCCGCCGCTCCCGAAAACAAAAAAGCATGGATTCAGGTCGAGGAATATGTTCGCCAAATCAAAATGCGCGAAAAACTCGAGCGTCTGCACCTCGCCTCTGTTCGTGTCAGCGATGAAGAAGCGCGAATCAAGTTTCATCAAGACCGATTGAAACTCACCGGCAAATTCGTTCTGCTGGATTTTTCTCGCACAAAGCCCGATTCAATGTATAATATCAGCGACGGCGAAATTTCGGCTTACTACCGCGACCACCGCGACGACTACAAGCAAGAGCCAAACCGCTCCGCTAAGTTCGTCTTCTTCCCCAATACACCAACTTCCGAAGACACGCTCTCTATTGAAAACGACCTCAAAAAACTCGTCCGCGAATTTGCTGAAACCAAGAACGATACCGATTTCATTAACATTCACGGCGACCAACCGCCGAACTTTGGTAAATCATTCGCACACGGCTCAATTAGCCCTGAAATTGACGAGGCGATTTACAAAGGCGAAGTGAAAGTGGGCATGGTGATTGGTCCTGTGCGCGAATTTGGCGAGTTCAAACTCATTAAAATTACCGAAGTCAAACCAGATGGCGAGCCGCTGGTGCGCGCGTCGCACATTCTCTTGCAACCCTCTGGCAACACAAAAGCCGATACGCTCAAAACGATTGACGAAGCCAAAGCCCTTTTGGCACGCATTAAGAAAGGCGAAATTTCTTTTGAAGATGCAGCACGGCAATACTCAAAAGACGGCTCGGCGCAAAGCGGCGGCGACTTAGGCTGGTATGGCAAAGGCAGAATGGTTAAGCCCTTCGAAGACGCTTCGTTCTCGGGCAAAGTCGGCGACCTTATCGGTCCTGTTCAAACGCAGTTCGGAATTCACTTGATTAAAATTACAGGACGCGATACGCGCGATGTCAAAGGCGTTGAACTCGTCAAAAAAATTGTTCCAAGCCCTTCCACGATTGACCGCCAACGCCGCGCCGCCAGCGAGTTTCAATACTTCGCCTCCGAAGAAGGCTTCGACAAAGAAGCCGAAAAGAAAGGCTATGAAGTGCGACAAACCGGACAGTTCTCCAAAGGCGGATTCATTCCGATGCTCGGCACAAGCGCAAGCGTGATGAAGTTCGCTTTCAATGCCAAAGAAAATCAAATCAGCGACGTGATTGCCGTGAAAGATGGATTCGCTGTGATGCAACTCGTTGAGAAAAACGATGACGGCTACCGCCGCCTCGACGACAATCTCAAACGCGACATCAAAAACAAACTGATTCGTGAAAAAAAACTCGCCGAACTACGCGAGACCGCAAAAAAACTTATTGAGCAATCGGGCAACGACCTTCAAAAACTGGCTTCGCTCGATTCAGGCTCTGTTTTGCGTGAGTTCAACGGCGTCTCGCTTCAAAGCCCAAATGTGGCTGGGTTAGGTCGCGAGGCTAATTTCGTCTCGATTATCTCCACGATGGAAGTCAATCAACTCTCTCAACCAATTGATACCAATCGTGGCGTTGCTATCGCTATGCTTACTGCAAAAGAATCAGGCAAGGACGAAGACTTTGAATCGCAAAAAGAAACGCTCCGCAAGCAACTCTTGCAAGAAAAGAAAACCCAAGTTCAACAAAATTGGGTTCAAGCCTTGAAGAAAAAAGCCGATATTGAAGACAATCGAATGATGTTCTAATTGCTTTTGTGCGGAACTGTAACTAATACAAGCCTTGTTCGAAAACCACGACAAGGCTTTTGTATTTCATCAGCCCTATCAAACTCACAATTTCAAAGAAGTTAATTTTTCATCAAAACAAACGACGCAACTCCAAATGCGCCTGCTCTCAGTTTTTTTGCTTTGCCTTTTCATCACACCCATGCTTTCTGCCCGCGATACCGTTGCCCAAGCCGATTCCGCTTATCGTGCCTTCAATTATCCGCTTGCCATCGAGCTCTATGAAACGCTCGACGACGCTGATAAAACTGCGGACGTGTGCATCAAACTCGCCGATGCTTATTTCTACGGCGGCTATGAACTTCCAAAATCCAAACAAGAGGCGATGTATCTCAAAGCGAAATCCGCGCTCGAGCTTGCTCTAAAAAAATCGCCCGCAAATCCTGACATTTACGCCCGTCTCGGTCAAGTTACCGGTCAAATCGCGCTCTTTCGTGGCAATAAAGAGAAAGTTAAACTCGGTCTTGAAATTAAACAGTATGCCGACAAAGCCCTCGCGCTTGACCCCAACCACGCAATGGCAAACGCCGTCTTGGGAATTTGGCATTATGAATTAGCAGGATTGGGATTTGTTGAGCGCACTTTTGCCAAACTTCTTTTCGGCGGCGTGCCTGAAGGCAGCTATGAACAATCCGCAAAATATCTTGCCAAAGCCGTTTCACATAGTCCCGAAGTTATTTTCTACCGCAACGCCTACGCCAAAGCCTTGCTCAAACTTGGACGCGACGCCGAAGCCAAACAGCAACTCGAAATCGCTTTGAAACTCCCGCTTATCGTTGCAGGCGATAAACAAAATAAACGCGAATCGCGCCTTTTGCTCGCCGACATTTAAGACAACTGTTTAACGCGCTGTATTTGCAATTCGCCACAGCAACGCTTGCACACCTAAGTGATAACTTGTTTCGCCGAAACCAGAAATCACGCCGATACAGACTTCCGAAATGAACGAGTGTCGACGAAAAGGCTCACGCGCAAAAACATTCGAAAGATGCACTTCCACAACTGGCAATCGAACTGAAGCAATCGCATCGCGCAAGGCAATCGAGGTATGCGTCAGCGCGCCCGCATTCAACACCACGCCTTGAACACGCCCGCCGTCTTCCGCCTCAAAGAGTTTTTCAATCAACGCGCCCTCGCTTTCACTCTGAAAAAATTCAAACGCGACTTCTTTGAAAGTTTGCACAAGCGATTGATTGATGTCGCCTAATGTTCTCGTGCCGTAGATGTTTGGCTCGCGTTTGCCCAAGCGCGAAAGGTTTGGTCCGTTAAGCACAAGAATAGTCATTGTGAATGAAGCGATGAAAGTTTTTGACGAAGCCTATCAGGAATCGGCGTCGATTTGCCCGTTGTGGTATCAATAACGGCGTGCGTTACATCGGCATCAAACGACGGCACATTGCCTTGCGTAAGGTTATAGGCTTCGTGTCTCATCGTGAACGAGGAAGTTCCAATGCGAGAAATGTGCGTGAAAATCAATAGTTCGTCGTTGAGGTGTGATGAACGGCGATAGTTGATGTTGATATTGACCACGACCGGCAAAATTTTCTGCGCTAAAAAATCATTGAGCGTAAAGCCTGCACTTTGCAAGAGTTCAACCCTTGCCTGCTCAATGTAGTTGAGATAAACAGCGTTGTTGACGTGTTGAAAGAAATCTAATTCGTAGCTGCGGACTTTGAGCCGCGTTTCGTGCTTGTGCATTGCAGCGAAATTGATGCTTGAAATAGAACGGGCAAGCCTTCTGACTCGCCCGTTGTTTGTTAGAGCGTTTCAGAATACCGGTTCGGCGAAGGTTTTGAGCACAGCGAGCGATTCTTCTTGCACTTCTTTGTGCAAACTATTGCCGTGCGAATCCATCGTGCAAATTGCGGCAAAGCCTTCGACTTCGAGGTGCCACATCGCTTCGGGAACGCCCATTTCTTCAAGGTAGTCGACGCCTGTTACATTTTTGATACACTGCGCGTAATACTGCGCCGCACCGCCAATCGCATTGAGATAGACCGCACCATGCTCTTGCAAGCCTTTCAAGGTTTTCGCGCCCATGCCGCCTTTGCCAATAATGGCGCGGAATCCCAGCCGTTGAATCACCTCGGCTTGATATGGCTCTTCGCGAATCGAGGTTGTCGGACCTGCCGCCATGACTTTATACTTTCCGTTTTCTTTCAGCACCACAGGACCGCAATGATAAAGCACGCCGCCGCGCGTTTCAACCGGCATGTCTTTGGCTTCAAGGTTATGATGAATGATGTAATGATGAAACGCATCGCGTCCGGTGTGCATTGCGCCGTTGATGATTACCACATCGCCAACTTTGATTTTGCGGATTTGTTCTTCGCTAATCGGTGCTTGAAGCACAATTTCTTTGCCCGTCAGCGGAATGCCTGCACCTTTCGCCAACCGTTTGATTTCGTCCGATTCCCGATAAAGCCATTTGATAATGTTTCCGTGTGAATCGAGATGAACGCCAAGTCGTCGATACGCCCAACAGTTATAGGCAACGCTTACGAAGAAACTTGCAGGCAAGCGTTCTGCCAGTCCAATTTTACAGCCTAAGAGCGTAACCTTCCCGCCGAAGCCCATCGTGCCGATGTTGAGTTTATCGGCATTTTGCATCACGTAATTTTCCAACGCACGCAAGGTTTCATCGGGATTGACGTCATCGACAGGGCGCAAGAGTTGATGCTTAGCAAGTTCATAGCCGGAAGTTCTATCGCCGCCAATGCCCACGCCGATGAAGCCTGCCGAACAGCCTTGTCCTTGCGCTTGCCAAACGGCGTGCATTATGCACTTGCGAATGCCGTCCAAATCGCGTCCGGCTTTGCCCAGCCCATCGAGTTCCATCGGAAGCGAGTATTGAATGTTTTTGTTTTCACAGCCGCCGCCTTTCAAGATGAGTTTGATTTCCGTGTAATCATGCTCCCACTGCTCAAAGTGCATCACGGGCACGCCTGCACCGACATTCGTGCCGCTGTTCTTGCCCGTGATTGGGTGAACCGAGTTCGGACGCAGTTTGCCCGTCTTCGTTGCTTCTATGGTTGCTTCTTTGATAGCGGCTTTGATTTCAAGTTGATTGACACCAATCGGCGTGTGAATGAAGAAAGTCGGCATGCCTGTGTCTTGACAAATTGGCGAGACATTGTCGCACGCCATATCGACATTGAGCGTAATGGTCGACATGGCTAAGCCAGAGCGCGAATTTGCTTCCTCGCGTTCAGCGGCGCGTGCAATCGCGCGACGTACATCGCTTGGCAGGTTTGTCGACGTTTCTGTGATAAGTTGCAGGATTGAATCTTTCAGTGCGGTCATACTACAAGAAGGTTTGGTATTAAGAAAAGTTTTGCACGCGTTCAATTTACGCGAAATGTTGTGCGCTTGAAAAATATGGTTTATTAAAAAAGAAGGCGTAACTTTGTGCCCGTCCAAGACTTCTGCTCTCTAACACATATCTCAATTATCGCTCTGATAATGGAACTGCTTTCAAACGCGACACTTAGTTTTCTTTCATTTCTCCTCTTCTACCGCCTTTCACGCTATCTGACGACGCCGCTTCTCAAAAAAGTCGGCGTTTATCGCTACTACTCCAAAATGTTTTGCACCGTGCCTTACGGCTTCAAGACGCTTGAAGTCCACATCGGCACCAGTTGGGATTTCTTCCGGCTTCAAAAAGTTAATCCGTCGGTTTTGCTCTACCACTTAGCAGAAGGCTTGCACAACTTATGTGCTGAAATTGAGTCGGGAAAAATCGCGCCTGAAACGAAGATTCGCGCCAACTTGTATTATTTCAGCGATGCGACCGTAGAAAAATTTGGCTTCAAATCGCGCCGCCCAAACCTTCTCGAGTGGTTTGTTTTCAGCCTCAATTACATTGAACTTTGCATTATGCTCTCCATCTCATATGGAAAACTCACGCGCGTTCGGTTTGAAAATCTTAAAGTGATTGAAGGTGTTGCAAGCGAACTTGCGCATCACAAACAAGAGTATCAACAAATTGCCGAGCGCATCAAAAAGCGCATGTCTCTTCAAACAACTTTGCTTGAAGATTCAAAGGCAAAACGCAATGTCGCGTAAGATATGCTCCCACATTTTCAAGGACTCACAGAAGCAGAAGTTCAAGAGCGAAAATCTAAAGGACTCATCAACCGCACGAAGCGCGAACATATCAAAAGTGTTCCGCAAATCGTCTTTGAAAACTCGTTTAGCGTTTTTAACCTCATCAATTTTGCGGTTATCACTTTTCTTCTTGTTTTTTATTTCACGACCAACGACGATCGACTTGTCCTCGATTCGCTCGGTATTGTTACCGTTACGCTCGCCAATACGCTCATTGCGATTGTGCAGGAAATTCGCGCCGCACGCACCCTTGCGAAAATGGAACTGCTCAAAAACCCTTTTGTAACGGTTGTTAGAGACGGAAAGAAAATTCAGATTGATAAACACGAGATTGTGCAAGATGATGTGCTCTTCATTGAAAAAGGCGAGCAAATTGTCGTCGATGGAAAAGTGCTGTATGCCAATCGTTTAGAGGTTGATGAGTCGCTCGTTACAGGCGAGTCGATTTCGATTGCAAAGTCGGCGGGCGATGACCTGCTATCGGGCAGTTTCTGCGTCTTTGGGAATGGTTATTTCCGCGCGGAAAAAGTCGGTGCTGAAAGTTACGCAACACGCATTACCGCACAGGCAAAGCGATACAAGTTCATGGTTTCGCCGCTTCAACGCAAAATCAATTTGCTTTTTGTTTGGTCGTTTGGCATTACAGCAATGCTCGTTTTGGTGGAAGTTTTGCGCAGTTTGATTTTGCAAAATTTCACGCCCGACGAGGTGCGTAAAATTTCTACGATTGCCATTTCGCTTATTCCCGAAGGGTTAGTGTTTTTTTCCTCCATTACCTTTACGATTGGCATTTTTCGGATTGCTAAAATCGGCGCGATTATTCAGAAAATCAATGCGATTGACGCTTTCCCAACGATTCAAGTTGTGTGCATGGATAAAACAGGCACACTCACACAGAATAAAATTGCCTTCGCCACGCTTTCGCTTTTCAAAGGCTTTTCCGAAGAGGAGGTCAAAGCGTGTTTAGGCGCGTTCAGCGCGCTGAGCACGGAGCAAAACGCCACCATCAAAGCCTTGTCGATTTTCACGCCGCCGTCGAACATTGCCCGACTCGATGAAATTCCGTTTCGCTCCGATATTAAAATCAGCGCGGTTAAAATGACGATTGGCTCAACAGTGCGCACGTTCATTCTTGGCGGCTTTGATGTGCTTCAAGAGCGGCTCTCCAAGAGCGAAGAAGAAGAAGCCCTCTCACTTTTCACACAGTATAAACTTTCAGGCTATCGCAACCTGCTTTTCGGCGAAGTCAGTTCAGAACTCTCCGAAAAACTTTCCGCCGAACAAGTCGACTCGTTTGAAATTACGCCCATCGCCATCGTCTCGCTCAAAGACGAAGCCCGCACCGACGCGATTGATGTCTTGAAACTCTTCGAGAAAAATAACATTGATGTGAAAATCATTTCAGGCGATTCAGGCGATTCCGTTTTCCAAACCCTGCGCGAAATCGGCTGGAACGCCTCGCCCGAGTTGATGATTACAGGCAACGAACTCGACAAACTTCCAACCGAGCAACTGCCCGAAGTCATTTCTCAAAAATCTATTTTCGTTCGAACAAAGCCTGAGCATAAACTCACGATTGTTCAAACGCTAAAAGCCTTGAAGAAAGAAACCGCAATGATTGGCGACGGCGTCAATGATTTGCTTGCCATCAAAGAAGCAAGTTTGGGGATTGCCATGGAGGAAGGAAGCGCGATTACCAAAGAAGCGGCTGATGTCGTGCTACTCAAAAATCGATTCTCGCTCTTGCCGAAGATGTTTGACGAAGGAAGCAAAATCATCAACACGGTGCGTTATGTTTCAAATCTTTTTATCACGAAAAATGCAGTCGTGATTGTTTTGAGCGTCTTACCTTGGTTTCTTGATGTGCTCTACCCGCTCACGCCGCGAAAAGGCGGTTTGATGAGCATTCTCGGCATTGCACTCCCTGCTTATTTCATCGCACTGGTGAATTTGAACACCTCGCCTGTGCGCGACTTTTTCGGACAGTTGCGTTCATTCGTCTCGCTCTCAACATTCATGATTTTGAGCCAAACATTCGCTGCCTACTTCATCGGGCGTTATCTTTTTGAGTTTCCTGAATCGGTGGTCGTTGAACTGATGACGGGGGCATTGGTGATTTCGTCTATCCTCAATTTTCTCTGCGCCGTTTATTTTGATGACGTGCGCAATCAAATGCGCTATTTGCTTTTCGGATTTGGGTTGACTTTGCTTTATGCAATTTTCGCCACGATTTCGCCCGAACTTTTCATCACAAAAATCATCACGACTTTCTACGAAATTACGCCGTTCAGTGCATCGCAGTGGGGGGCGATTGCGCTAAGCGTTCTGCCGCTCTCGGTGTTGTTCTTTTATGCCCATTTTCTACGCGCTAAACCTGCATTACGAACTTAGGTCGAGCCTCGCGGCTTTGTTTTAGACAGTGCTAATTGTGCGGCTCGCAGTCTTAATCGCAAGGCACTTTCTTGCTCAGATGGACTGGCAACGATGTTTGGCGCAAGTTGCTTTGCCGTTTGAAGTAGGTTCGTTTCAGGCGTCGTTTTGTAGTTCTGGCTTTTCGCCACTGCACGGTCAATCACTTCTTTGAATTCATCTTGGCTGACAGGCTTGATGAGATAACGAAACACATTGAGTTCATTGATGGAGCGAATCGCCAAATTCGCATCGACGACTTCGGTCAAAATCACGGTAACTACTTCAGGATATTCGTTTTTAACCGCGCTCAAAAAATCAAACACATTCTCTTGCCCAAACTCCACATTGCTCACGATGACGGAGACCGGTTTGCGCGCAATTTTATTAAAGGCATCGTCGACGGAAGCACTCTGATAGACATCGTATTGCGATTGAAGTTGCTTCAGAAGGCTACTCATGTCGCTATCTTCATAGCCGACAAACAACACAGAGTGGCTTTTTTCTTCCACTTCAATGTGGATTTTATTTGTCGTTTCTTGTGGCTTATTAACAGGCGCACTGAAATTTGTTACAGGCGCAAGTTGTGTGAGACGGTCATAAATCTGCGTGCCTAACTTGAAGACGCTCATGATCATTTCCGACTTCCAAGGCTTATTGATGTATCGGAAAATTTCGCCTGCATTCACCGAATTGATAATCGATTCTAAATCGCTGTAGCCTGTAAGCAAAATTCTGATGGTGCTTGGACTGATGCGTTTGGCTTCGCGCAAGACTTCGTGCCCCATCATTCCCGGCATGCGTTGGTCGCTCATAATCACCTTAATCGGGTGCATCGTCAAAATTTTCAGTGCTTCATTTCCGCTTTGCGCCGTGTGAACGATGTAGTCAAACTCCAACAAATTTTGGAGCGAGTTTAAGACGAGCGGCTCGTCATCAACAATCAACACATGCGACTTTGGTTTTGACATTGTTCGAGTTGTTATGGTGATAAAAATTTTCTCAACAATACTGTGTGCTCATTGAGCATTTTTGCGTGGTTGCTTCTTCGGCAGTTTGATAGTGAATGTTGTACCTTTTCCTACCTCACTTTCCACATCGATGGTGCCATTGTGCTGTTCAATAATTTTGAACACGATGGAAAGTCCTAATCCCGTTCCTTGACCAATAGGTTTTGTTGTAAAAAACGGCTCAAAAATTTTTTTAAGATGTTCTTTCGGAATGCCTTTGCCATTATCGGCGACTTTAATCACTACATGCCCATTTTCTGTAAAAGTAGAAATGCAAATTTTGCCGCGTTTGCCGTCTTCAATCGCTTGTGCCGCATTCGTGAGCAGATTCAAAAATACTTGATTGAGTTGTGCAGGATAACATTCCGCCGTGCAATTTGGCGAAAAATGTTTTTCCACTTCTGCCTTGTGTTTGAGCGCGTTGTTTGCGATTAACAAAGACGATTCAATTCCTTCGTTAATATCGGCAATTTTCAGGACGGCTTCATCAAGGCGCGAAAAGTTTTTAAGATTCGTTACCAACTCTTGCAGGCGGTCAATGCCTTTGAGCGACTCCTCAAAGACGCGCTCGGTTTTTGATAGCAAATCATAGTCATTGATTTTTTCCATAGATTCTTTTGCCTCTAACAAAATTTGCTCCAATTCATCAACTTCTCCTGACTCCAACGTTTGACGCAACTTCTCGTGCTGTCGTAGTGCCGATGAGATAATGCGATGGTTGCGTTGGCTGATTTCGATATTGCCTCTTACAAAGCCCAGCGGCGTATTGACCTCATGCGCTAAGCCTGCCACCATTTGCCCAAGCGACGCCATTTTTTCCGATTGCACAAGTTGCGTTTGGGTCATTTGAAGATCTTTGAGCAGTTTGTCTACTCGCTCTTTCTCGCTTGCAATCGTGTCGCGTTGCTTGGTGATTTCTTCCATTTGATTGTCGAGCAAGGTATCCTTTTTGCGAAGTGAAATCGTTACACGCACAACCATCGCTAAAAACACTACCACGCTTGCGATAAGAGCCAACACTTGAAAGAACTGAAGTTTTGAAATCCGCTCTTGCGACAGTTCTCCAAGTGTAACAATAAGCGATTGGCTCGCGTCCAAAATGGCTTCATCTCTTGTAACCGCGTATTCAACCAGTCTTGCCAAAGCCTCTTGATTGATTGTAGCAGGGTTTTGTGGATTCGTGCGCGCCAATGCTAACATCTCGGCTTTGATAGGCGACCACATTTCTTGAAGGTCGTTAATGATTTTTTTAGGGCGCGCCTCCGTAGGTTTTATTAAGGTAAAGGTTTCTCCATCGATTACAACGCTGCCGCCGAAGTAAAACGCAGTCAGAATAGAATCAAAATTCTCGATAGCATGACGAAAGTTGTTAAAATTTTCGGTGATGCTGGCGTCTGTCATCAAGTTGTTTTGAACTTCAGTCAAATTTTTCTGCGCCTTTCGCCACGATTGTTGCAGGCGAGTCGCACAGAAAACATCGTTTGCATCTTTGGCACTTTGTTCCGTTAAAAAAATGTTCAGCGCAAATGCTGATGCTACAAGCGCGAAGAACATCACCGCATAAATGATAAGCTCTCCGTAGCGTTGTAGACGCGTGAGTGGCTGTTGAGCCATGTCGTTTGAGATGGTTTGCATGAAGTTTGAATCGCTTAAACATTAAAGCGATGAGAGGAACGGATTTTAACAAATTGTTAAGGACTTACAAAACAACGGTCTCCAAAAGTTCAAGCCGAGCGCGTTTGTTTTTAACAGTCAGTTTCGCTCTTGCTCCGATAGGAAGCGTGAGTTTGTGCTTGATATGACCGTAGGAGAGATTGGCACACGCGGGGGCGGATTTTGGCAAGACGCATAGGTAGTCGTCAATTACTTCTTCCAGCGTCAAGGAGGGTTTTTCATCATCATCCTCGAAGCAGTCGGTCATTTGTCCGATAATCACGCCTGAAAGTTTTTCCAGAATGCCTGCATTTTCAAATTGCGAGAGCATGCGGTCGACGCGATAGGGTTCTTCCCCGATGTCCTCAAAGTAGAGCAAGGCTTTGCGCATATCGGGCAGGAAGGGCGTTCCAACCAGTGCTGTCAGCAGAG
Organism: Chloroherpetonaceae bacterium; assembly: GCA_046292465.1. Taxonomy (GTDB): domain Bacteria; phylum Bacteroidota; class Chlorobiia; order Chlorobiales; family Thermochlorobacteraceae; genus JANWWM01. The sequence continues at coordinate 47,880 of JBKBRB010000010.1, read as the reverse complement.
AGAGATTGCCGCCAATGAGCCGTCCTTTGACTTCGCCTGAACGGATTCCGACGAGATGGTGGGTTTCGTGATTGATGAACCTGCCGTAAATGCGCGGTTTCGTAAGCATTCGCCAAAGGTGATATTGTGAGTATTCATCAGGGTTGACCATATCGGAAACGAGCATTGGTCCTGAAAATGTGATAAGACCTGTTTTTGCGAAGATGGCACAGCAAAGCGCGGTGATGTCGGAAAAACCGACGAAAATTTTAGGGTTGCGTCGAATCGTGTTGTAATCAACGAGGCGGAGCAAGCGCGGCGAGCCGTAGCCGCCACGCAAACAAAAAATGGCTTTGACGGATTTATCGGCAAACATTTGGTTAATGTCGTCAGCACGCTCTTGGTCTAACCCTGCCAAGTAGCCGTGCATTTTTTTGATGTGCTTGCCTAATTTGACGGTGTAGCCAAGCGATTGGAGATAGGCTTTGGCTTTTTCAAGTTTATCTTCGGGGAAGATGGGACTTGCAGGAGCCACGATGCCGATGGTATCGCCCTCCTGCAATCGTTTTGGTTTGAGAATCATTCAGAAAGAAAGTTACGACGCACTTTCGACGAGAAGCATTGCTTTATTTGCGCTGACTTCAAAAAATCCGCCTGACACTTTGTAGGTTTGTTGTGATTTATCTGCAAAGTCAATGCGCACTTCGCCAGTGGCGAGCGAAGACAGAAACGGCGCATGGTTGGCTAAAACTTGGAATTGCCCCAGAGTGCCGGGCGCGGTAACACTGACCACATTGCCGCTGAACACATTTCTTTCAGGCGTTACAATATCGAGATGAAATTCTGCCGCCATCTTCTCACTCCCTTACTTGGCTTCGGCTAACATTTTTTCGCCTTTCTCAACGGCTTCTTCAATGGTGCCGACAAGGCGGAATGCCGCTTCGGGCAGGTGGTCGTGCTTGCCCTCGAGAATTTCTTTGAAGCCTCGAATGGTGTCGCTAAGTTTGACATAGCGACCTTTCAAGCCGGTGAATTGCTCGGCGACGAAGAAGGGTTGCGAGAGAAATTGTTGAACGCGACGCGCACGTGCAACCACCAGTTTATCCTCGTCGGAAAGTTCGTCCATGCCGAGAATCGCGATAATATCTTGCAAATCTTTGTAGCGTTGGAGCAAGAGTTTAACGCCTTGCGCGACATCGTAATGCTCTTGTCCAACGATGAGCGGGTCTAAGATGCGCGAGGTTGAGTCGAGCGGGTCGACGGCGGGATAAATTCCCATTTCCGCGATTTGCCTTGAAAGCACGGTGGTCGCGTCAAGGTGAGCGAATGCCGTTGCTGGCGCAGGGTCGGTGAGGTCGTCGGCGGGCACATAAATCGCTTGAACTGATGTGATTGAGCCCTTCGTAGTTGATGTGATTCGGTCTTGCAATGCTCCCATTTCAGTGGCGAGCGTTGGCTGATAGCCGACGGCGCTGGGCATGCGACCGAGCAGCGCCGAAACTTCTGAACCTGCTTGGGTAAAGCGGAAAATGTTATCGATGAACAAGAGCACATCGCGTCCTTCTTCGTCGCGGAAGTATTCGCAAATCGCCAACCCTGTTAAAGCAACGCGCGCTCGTGCGCCTGGCGGCTCGTTCATTTGTCCGAAAACCAGTGCGGCATTTTTAATGACGCCTGATTCTTCCATTTCAAGCATCAAGTCGTTGCCTTCGCGCGTTCTTTCGCCAACGCCAGCAAAGACCGAATACCCGCTGTGGAATTTGGCAATGTTGTTGATGAGTTCTTGAATGATAACGGTTTTGCCGACACCTGCACCGCCGAACAAGCCTGTTTTTCCGCCTTTGGAGTAAGGTTCAATTAAGTCAATCACCTTGATGCCGGTTTCGAGGATTTCGGCTTTGGTGGAAAGTTTATCGAACGATGGCGGGGCTTTGTGAATCGGATATCGCTTTGATGCTTTGATTTCACCTTTTCCGTCAATCGGCTCTCCAACGACATTGAGCAAGCGTCCGAGCACTTCGCTTCCGACGGGCGTCGTGATGGGCTCTCCTGTGTTAATCACTTTCATTCCGCGAACTAATCCTTCCGTAGCGTCCATTGCAATTGTGCGCACGCGCTCTTCACCTAAATGCTGTTGAACTTCGAGCACGAGGTCAGTGCCATCTTCACGGCGCACTTTCAGTGCCGTCAGAATGGAGGGTAAATCGCCTTGTGAAAAATCGACGTCAACGACGGGTCCAATAATTTGTGTGATAATGCCTTCTTGCATAACGACGAGAAAAGGTTTGGCTGGATAAAAAAATAGCGATGAAACTGCTGTTTCACCGCGTTTTGAGTAGAGCCACCGATGGGACTCGAACCCACGACCTGCTCATTACGAATGAGCTGCTCTACCAACTGAGCTATGGTGGCTTTCAAGTTTTCAATCAACAGGGCACAAATATACAAAAACCATGTTTTTTCGCAAGTCCTGCTCACGATTACTCTAGGTCTCCAACGGCTTTACTGACGACCTGCAAAATTGCCTCGCTCTGCACCAGACGAAGCACGGCTTCAATATCGTTGTGGAACAGCCTGTCGCTTTCAGCGTGCGGCACCATGCTTCTGATTTCCTTGTGTGCGGCTTCAACGCCTTTGCCACTTTTCATTGGGCGCAGAAAGTCTAAGGCTTGTGCAGCGCACATGAGTTCAATCGCTAAAACGGTCTCGACATTTTGCACCACTTTGTAGAGTTTTGTTGCGCTAATGCTTCCCATTGAGACATGGTCTTCTTGCCCCAGCGAGGTCGGAATGGAATCAACGGAGGCAGGGTGTGCAAGGATTTTATTTTCGCTCACCAGCGCAGCGGCCGTGTATTGCGGAAGCATAAAGCCCGAGTTCAAGCCTGTATCGCGCATGAGCAGTTTTGGCAAGTCAATTCCTCCGACGCTATCGCCACCTAAAAGAAGGTAGATACGTCGTTCTGAAATTGAGGCGAGTTCCGCAAGCGCGATGGCAAGCATATCTAAGGCAAGCGCGAGCGGCTCTCCGTGAAAATTTCCGCCAGAAATCACATCGCCGTTTTCAAACACAAGTGGGTTATCAGTGGCGGAGTTCAGTTCAATTTCTACAACGCGCCTTGCATAATCAATCGCATCGCGGCACGCGCCATGCACTTGTGGCGCACATCGGAGCGAATACGGGTCTTGAACTTTCTGGCAATCCTTGTGCGACTGCATAATCTCTGAGCCTTCGATTAAACGAAGAATATTTTTAGCGACGGCTATCTGTCCTTGGTGCGGACGCAAGGCGTGGATTCGCGCATCAAACGGCGAACTGCTTCCACGCATTGCTTCAAGCGTAATGGCGGCGCACACGTCAGCCGTCTTCGTCATTACTTCTGCACGTAAGAGCGCCTCGACCGCGTAAGCGAGCATAAACTGCGTGCCGTTGATGAGCGCAAGCCCTTCTTTGGATTTGAGTTTGTAGGGCAACAGTCCGCTCTCTTTCAAGGCTTTTGCCGCAGAGATTTGTTTGCCATCAAACCAAACTTCGCCTTCGCCCATCATGGCGAGAACGAGGTGCGCCAGTGGCGCAAGGTCGCCCGACGCGCCTACTGAACCTTGTGTATAAATCACCGGCAAGATGCGTCGGTTGAAAAATTCGCACAGCATCTCGACCGCTTCAAGTGAAATGCCTGAATAGCCTTTGGCGAGCGCATTGGCTTTGAGCAACAACATCCAGCGCACAATGCCTTCTGGCACAAGGTCGCCGACGCCAACCGCATGCGAGAGAATCAAATTTTCTTGCAATTTCTCTAAATCTTTCGGCGCAATTTTTTCTCGCGCTAAAACGCCGAAGCCTGTATTGATGCCATAATGCGCCTTACTACTTTGGGTTAATTGGTCGACCACTCGACGCGAGGCAAGCATTTTTTCTCGAGAAGCAGATGAAATTGAAATTGTTTGAGCCGATTTAATGCGCTGGAGTGAAAGCGTTTCACCGTCAAGGGCAATGTGTGTTGTTGTCATAGATGCGTTTCGGTTTCAGAGATGATAAAAGTTATTCAACGCTTGTAAGAAACGCGCGTCGAAACATTGTGCAAGCAGAAGTTGCAGTTCTGAAAAACTCGATTTTGATTGCCTTATATTTGTATATGCAAAGAAACGTCCGTCTCACATACTTTTTATTTCTCGCCCTAATTATCAGCGAAGTTCTTCATCTTTCCATTGATGTTGGGCTTTTTTATGCAGGCGAAGCAAGAGCCTACTTGATTTCGTTTGGAATTTTGTTCTTGAAGGATTTTTTGGGATATGTGACAGTTGCATCGATTTATCTTTTGATTCGTCGTCAGATTGAGTTGCACGCGCTTCCCGACGCTGTTGCGTGGGTCGAGCCCGAAGATGCCTTTAAGCGCGGTGCAATTTTGATTGTCTTGATTATCGCATTTCTTTCTGTCTACGGTGCACTTTTCGGTCCGTGCGATTTCAATCCTGAAGAAGAAATTCTTGCCGCTGCACCGCAGACCATTTACACCATTTTCAAATCGCATCTGACCATTCTCACCTTTGGGTCGTATCTTTTAACACTTTTCATTGTTGCTGAGCGGCTCATTTTATTTCGCCGATTAAAGAACACGAAGTCGAATTTCATTTTAATGGCGGCCTTTCTCACGCTCGGCACTGTGGCAATGTTCGGCACGAAAAAAGGCGATAAACTCAATGTGCTGGCGATTGCGTTTTTAAGCGTCGCAGGCTTGATGATGCTCGTCAATCTCTTTCGCCTATCGTGGATTTTGCCAATCAAGCGCGACGAAAAAATTCGTGCGATTTTTCTTGTGCCGCTTATCATTGGCGGCATTGCAGTTGCCTTAGTCGGATTGAATTTAGAAGAACACTTTACTGCATATAGTTTTTCGGTTTCAATTTTTTTCGAGGGGATTGTTATTTTTGGCTTGCTCTATCTTGTGGTTACGCTGTTCAGTTTGCTCTTTTATCTTCCAACTTCTGAAGCCTTCGAGCGCAAATCGAGCGAGGTGAAAAACCTTTACGCAATGAGCAAATTCATCACTGATGTGTTCGAAGAAGAGAAAATTTATGACTCACTTGTCAGTTACGCACGTCAGGCTTGTGGCGCTTCAAGTTCAGTCTGGTTTGACCTCTACCATCCCTACAGCGAACAGACACGCTCAGCAGAAAGCATAACTGCCTCGAAGTTGCCGAACCTTCAATGGCGCGATTTGAACGGCGAATATGGATTTTTTAAGACCGTTGCGCAACAAAACATTTCACTTGAAGCCATTCAGCGTTTTTCAAGCAAAGCCGACTTCATTTGGAAACAAATTGCAGAGAAAAAAAGCATTGTGAGAATTGATGATATTGAAAATGATGTGCGATTCGGCGCGTCGCCTTCAGCAGTGAAGCAGTTTTGGAGACGAATCAAATCCACGCCCGCATCGCCAAACGGCATTGGCTCGATTGTCTCTGTTCCGCTTTTAGCACGCAACAAACTCATCGGCGTTTTGTGCGTCGCCAAAGATGTCGAATACGGTTTCGTCAAAGAAGACTTGGAACTCATCACTACCTTTGCCGACCAAGCCGCCGTTGCTATCGACAACTCTCGCCTCATTCGCGAACTTATCGATAAAGAGCGGCTCCAACAAGAGCTCTTGGTAGCGCAGAAAATTCAACTGCGTCTTCTGCCACAATCACAGCCTAAAATGAAAGGTTTTGAGGTTGATGGCGTTTCATACCCCGCATATGAAGTCGGTGGCGATTACTTCGATTATGTTCAAATCGGTGAAAACAGCACGACTGTTGGTATTATCATTGCTGACGTGTCAGGAAAAGGAACATCGGCAGCATTTTACATGGCGGAACTTAAAGGCATTGTGCAGTCGCTTGCTCGCATTTACCCGAACTCGCCAAAAGAATTTCTATGCAAAGCCAACGAAACCATTGCTCGCGGGATGGAAAAAGCCTCGTTTATTAGCGCACTTTACGGAATTGTTGATACAGAACGCAACCTTCTTCATCTTTCCAACGCTGGGCATTGTCCGGCTGTCGTCGTTCAAAGCAACGATGTTCACCTTATCAAAATGAAAGGTATGGCTTTGGGGCTTAACAAAGGCGCGCTCTTCTCTGGCAACATTCAAGAAGTGCAAATTCAATTGAGCATCGGCGATGTGGTTGTGCTTTATACCGACGGCGTTATCGAAGCCGTTGATAAGTATGGCGAACAATTCGGCTATGAACGCTTGATGGATGTTGCTCGCCGTTCTCGTCAAAAAAGTGCAAGTGAAATCAAAAATGATATATTTAACGCGGTCAATGCTTTCACCAACGATGGCGGTGCAGTGCGCGACGACCTAACGATTGTTGTACTCAAGCGCTATCACATGTAACACGATACTTCGATTTTCGCATAATAACCATACCGCGTCTCAATCAGATTCTTACAAAAATAAACTTGATAAACCTGCTCTATGGCATCATTCAACGCATCAGTTCGTCAGTCAGGAAAGACCAGCATTATTGACATCAGTGGCGACCTTGACGCCCACACTTCAATTGAGTTAGAACGAACAATTCAAGAGTTAATTGATACAGGACGCACAAACATCGTCGTCAACTTTTCAAAACTCCACTACATCTCGAGCGCAGGACTCGGTGTGTTTATGTCGTTCATCGATGAAGTTCGCTCAAAAGGCGGCGACATCAAGTTCTCGAATATGCCCGATAAAATTTTTCAAGTCTTCGATTTGCTTGGCTTTCCACTGCTTTATGAAATCTATGACGATGAAAGCAAAGCCATTGAGAAATTTCAAATGACCGCTTCATAACGACTGAAACTTGAAAACAGATTGACAAATGGCAGAGGAATTTAAGGCGGAACTGACCGTTCAAAGCAGCATGGAGCAACTTGAAAAAATTCGCGGTTTTGTTTCAAAAGCGGCGGAAATGTTCGGTTTCAAAGAAGATGACGGCTATAAAATCGTGCTTGCCGTCGATGAAGCCTGCTCTAACATCATCAGGCACGGCTATGGCAAAAACTCAGACGAAAAGTTGCACATTGTTATTCAAACAGCGGATAACCGATTCACGGTTACGGTCAATGATAATGGCAAGAGTTATGATATTCGCACACACCCATTGCCCGACATGGAAACCTACCTTGCATCCAAGAAAAAAGGCGGATTAGGCATCAAACTCATTCGCGCGCTTGTCGATGAAATTGAGTATGAACATCGCAACGGCGAAAATAAACTTGTGCTTGTCAAACGACTCCCTGCACGCTAAACTTCTACCAATTTCACCTCTCTGATTCCTCTCACTGCATTGCAAATCCAGATTCGCTCCGCATTCTTCAAATCGTCTATGTGCAAAATGCGCTCGCTTGCATTAGAAACGGTTTCTAAAATGTGCTGACGATAAATGCCTGCTAAAATGCCCGATGAAATTGGCGGCGTGTAGAGCCTTCCGGCCTTTTCTACAAACACATTGCTAATCGCACCTTCCGACACTTCGTCTCGCTCGTTGAGAAAAATGAAATCCGCTAACCCTAATTGGCGCGCCAAGACCGTTGCCTCGTCGTAAGTCTGGCGCTCGGTTGTTTTGTGGTAGAAAAATTTATCGGCAGAATTTGTCCGTATTTTCGCAATTGCCACCGCGCCGATTCCGCTTGTTGGTTCAATTCGTTCACAGCTCAATTTTATCTGTCCGGATTTTTCCAATTCCAATCGAACTTTGTAAGTCGCGCTTCGGTCAAGCGTTTGAGCGTATTTCGCTAAACAAGCCCGCAAGCCCTCTTCATCGAACTGAAAATCGAAATATCGCGCTGAGTTTTTCAACCGCGCAAGATGCTTCTCGAGCAAGCAGTAATGCCGGTCAAACTTCATTGATTCAATCAAGGCGAAATTCTCGATTGGCGTTGTTAGAAACTTCGCTTTGAGTAAGCACTCTTCGTATTCAGTTTGGCTTTTGGATTCAATTGTAATCCCGCTTCCAATTCCCATTTCTCCAACAAGTGAACTTGCACTTTTTTGCTCGACGACCAATGTTCGAATGGCAACGCTGAAACACGTTTCTTTTTGCGGTGAGATGTATCCGATTGCGCCAGTATAGACGCCACGCGGCTCGGCTTCGAGTTCGGAGATGATTTCCATTGCGCGAATTTTGGGCGCGCCTGTAATTGAACCACATGGGAAAATGGCTTCAAAAATTTCTCTGAATGTGATGCCCTCTTTGAGCTCGCCACGCACAGTTGAAGTCATTTGCAAGAGCGTTTGGAGACGCTCCACATCGAAAAGGCTTGGAACTGTAACCGTGCCTATTTTGCAGATGCGTCCGAAATCGTTGCGAATCAGGTCTAAAATCATCAAGTTTTCGGCACGATTTTTTTCATCGCTTTTAAGCCAGGTGGCTATGGTTTCGTCTTCGGCGTTTGTGCGTCCGCGTGAGGCAGTGCCTTTCATCGGCTTAGATTCAATGACGCCGTCCTTGATGCGAAAAAACAGTTCCGGCGAAAACGAGAGTATGGCTTGCTTGCCTAAGTTGAGAAAGGCTGCATATGCAACGGCTTGCTTTTGGCGTAAGGTCTCGTAAAGTTCAACGGCATTGCCTTGAAAGTCGAACGAAAGTTTTCCCGTAAAATTCACTTGATAGACATCACCCGCTTCGATATATGCCAAAATTTTAGCGATTGCACTTGCATAATCTTCTTTTGAAACATTGAACGCAACGCGCTGCACTATGCTCGACTGACGATTGAACTGAACCAACGGATTCAAAAGCGGCTCGTCGTATTCACCGAACCACAGTAGTGGGAGCGATGTCCTAATCGGCATCTGTTTGAGTTTTTTCTCGAAGGCGAATCCTGCTTCATAACTGATGTAACCTGCAAGCCACTTTCCACGCCGGTGCGCCATCTCCATCCGCTCAAGTGCCAGATGCACCTCCGAAAGCGACTTGGCTTCGATGAGGCTTTGAGGACTTTGGAACAAAAACGTTTTTTGGTTCTCGCCGTCTTGTTTTGCAGTTTCTAAAAAAATGCTGTAAGGCTTTTCAAAGAGGTCGCGCATTGGATAAAATTTTTAGACACGTGCGGAATTTTTGTAAGTTTATTTTATTTTATTCATATGCCTCTGTTGTTAGAGCAAAACTTTGTTCAAACTTCGCTGTTCTCGACGCAATGCGACATACACTACTTCTCTGTTTATTTGTTCTTCTAACCATAAGCATCACTTCTGGCTGCGGAGGTTCAAAACAGGTTGCAAGGATAACACCGATGCCTGAGCCGCCACCGATTGATACCACTTCACAAGTTGTCGATGAGCTCGATTATGTTGAAATTACGACAGACACGCGTGTCAATCCCGTCATGACGCTTCGCTACAACATGCTTTCCGATGGCGGATACTCTATGGAAGTTACTCGCGATAGTGTTCTCGGTTGTCAATTTTCTATACCGAAGAACTGGGCTGGCTCGCGTCGTCAATACGAGAACTTGATAAATTTCTTCGGCAACGAAAAAATCAGCATTACAATTTCTGTTGCTTACCGCACCTTCGACTCCACAGGGATTTGGGCACAGGTTCAAGAAGCGCTTTCCTTCGGCAAGAATCAGTTGCCGCGAAGCGATTGGCGATTGGATTCACTTTTTGAAGCAGAACGCGGTTGGCGTCAATCGTATTACGGACGATATAACTTCAACGCTCGCCAATATAATATGGGCTTCTTTGAGAGAGACAGTCTGCAATACAATGTTATCATAGATCACCCTTTGGGCACACTTACCGATGGTGAAGCGCAAGCCATCAACTACATTTTAGCCACGTTTGCCTACCTGAACTATCCGACAGTCAAAATTCCTCTGCCTGTAGGCAACATCGGTGCCCCGCCACCACAAGCGGCAAAAGAAGATGACAAATCCAAAAAGAAATCCAAAAAATCTAAACCTAAACGACGTTAAGGAGAGACCCGATACACACTTCTTGCACTGTTCTTTCGTCTGTTTTGTCTTCATGAACGAGAACATTGTCGTTAGTGCACAAGCGCCACGACCTCGTTTGTAACGCTTAAAACAGCAACCTTACCATGACGCTTACCGATTTAGAGCTTTTACGACTTGTAGAGGCAGGGGAAAACCAGCATGTTGAATTTAAGCGACTTGTCCACTCTCCCGAAAAAATCGCAAAATCTATCTCTGCTTTCGCTAACACTTCCGGGGGCACAATTCTCATCGGTGTTGATGACGATAAACGTATTGTCGGCATTGAAAGCGAGAAAGAAACGGCAGAAATTATCTGGGAAGCGGCAAACGACTTTATTCACCCTGCCGTGCCTTTCAAGACCGATGTGGTGGAGTTTCGCGGACGCGATGTCTTAGCGGTTATGATTGAGGAAAGCACAACGAAACCTCACTTTCATCTCTCTACAACGCGCGACGCGAAGACCTTCAAGAAAGTGGTGGAGCGTAAAGTGTATCTGCGCAATAACGACAAAAATCTCATCGCTGCACCCGAAGCCGTTCAACTCTTAAAAGCCGAACATCGCCCGATTCGCATCTCCTTTGGCGATAATGAACGCACGCTGATGAAGTATTTGAACACTTACCATCGCATCACGCTGGTTGAATACAGCCGATTAGTCAATGTTTCCAATCGGCGAGCAGCGCGTATTTTAGTTTCATTAGTGCGGGCAGGTGTGATTCATTTACACATGGACGGAAAGAACTGCTTCTATACGCTCAAGCACCTTGCCACCAGCGCATAGCGCGTTCAAAAGTTCCATGCGTTCCTGTGCACTCAAAACCTACTCAGCATAGGTTCTGTTCTGTATTTTCAACTTCGCTATCATTCACACCTGCTTACAGCAAGCCTCGCAACCGTGTCCAATCTCGGAATCCTTGCTTTAACTCTTCAAAAGACTCTATTGCGAAGAGAATCGGCTGCAAGTGCCACACGTCATAGTCTTGATTGATAATTTTTTCAGGTGAGAATCGATGAACAACGACGTTATCAGACAGGCTGTGTAGAACTTCGGTCGCGCTTGAAAGCGTGCCTGCACCGTAGATGCGTCGTCCGTTTGGAGTTTCAATCAATCCGAATTCAACTGTGAACCAGTGGAAACGCTCCAATGCCGTGCGGTCGCTTCCTTTGGCGTTCAGAGCGGCTTTGCCGAAAAGTTGGTAAAAGTCCGCAAAGTCCTTGTTGGTCAGCATCGGCATGTGCCCAAAGATGTCGTGAAAGAGGTCGGGCGCAGGCGTGTAGCCCATTTCATCTTTGCCACGAATGTAGTCGGTTGAAGGAAACACACGCTCGGCAAGCAGTTTGAAAAAATCTTGCTCGTGCAAAAGCCCCGGAATGCGCGCAATGCACCAATCCGTTTGCGCTTCCAAAACATTGGAAAGTTCGGCAAGCGAGGGAATCTTATTCGGATTGAGTTTGAGCATTTTTACGCCGTGCAGAAACTCATCACAAGCACGGTTTGGCAGTAGCTCGATCTGTCGGTGATAAAGCGTTTGCCAAATCTGTTGTTCTTCTTCGGTGTAGTTTGGATAAACGATTTCACTGCACATCGGCGGCGGTCCGTCCAAATGCTGTGGAATGCAGCGCGGGTCATTTCCGCCTAATGCCGCCTTTTCATAAGCCGAAAGCGGATAGGCATCAGCAGATACAAAATCAGGTTCAACGGCGTTCATAACTTCCTCCTGAAATTTTCCGAAAAATAGAAATTTATTTTTTGTTTCATCACATACTTGAAAGTATGCATTAAAGTTTATAGATTCAGATGGCTTCAATGCCTCAACAACAATCAATAACAACATTTAACTTAAAATTTCCAATACGATGAGACAAGCAGTATTCACTTTGCTTTGCACGCTCGTATGCGGTGCAGTTACACTCTTTGCACAACCAACCATCAATGGAACGGTAAACCCTGCTGAGTACCAAACCTCTTTTGCCAACTCGAATCCTATCTCGAACAACGGCTTCGGTTCCGACTCTGACATCGGTGCTATCAGAACTTGGACAAACGGAACTGACCTTTACATTGGCGTTTCTTCCAAAGTCGAAGCCAACGGCAATCAATTAGCCATTTGGCTCGGGTTTAGCGAAGTTGCAGGTCGACCCGCAGGCACACGCCTCAGCTGCGCCTCTGGCACGGGCACTTATTTGGATAGCACTTGGGTAAACAACAACTACCGCGCCGACTTTGAAGTCGATTACATGCTCTCTGTTCGCACAAGCGACGGCGCTGTTTGGATTGCAAAGACTGGCGGCATTCCTGCATCACAGAATTTGGGCACGGCAAGCACAACTGCTACAAGCAACAGTGCAGGGAGCGTTCTCTCTGCTGGTGCGGCAACCTTTGCGCTCAATAATCAGACTGCAAGCAATATCCGCACCACCAACACAGGTTTTGAGATTCGTTTTACGCTTTCTGCCTTGGGGGCAACTTCTGCTGGTGATGTGCGCGTATTCGCGGTTATCGTTGGGGTAAACAATCCGTTCTTCTCAAATGTACTTGTTCCCGGTACAGCGGGTTTAAATCTTGGATATGACCCGAACTTCACTTCGCCGCCCTCTGGCTACACTGGACCGTTCCACACCAATCCAGTCGCCCTGCCGGTTGAACTCACTTCGTTCAACGCACAAGTTTTGAACAACGGCGTGCGTTTAACTTGGACAACCGCCTCTGAAGTCAATAACTCAGGCTTTGAAGTGCAACGCTCCAACGACCAAGCCAACTGGACGGCTCTCGGCTTCGTGCGCGGTGCAGGCACCACCACCGAAGCGCAATCTTATTCCTTCACCGATGCACAAGCGAGCGGCAGAGTCTTCTATCGCTTAAAGCAAATTGACTTTGACGGACAGTTTGAATACAGCAACGTCATTGAAGTGAATGTCGGCTTGCCGAAGCAATTTGCGTTGGACCAAAACTATCCGAACCCATTCAACCCGACTACAACAATTGCTTATCAACTTCCAACAGCGGGCAACGTATCGCTCAAAGTTTTTGATATGCTTGGCAAAGAAGTTGCCACACTTGTGAATGGTCGCCAAGAAGCAGGGTCATACACGGTTAATTTCAACGCCAATCAACTTTCAAGCGGTGTTTATTTTTATCGCTTGCAAGCCGGCAATTTTGTGCAAACGCGCAAAATGATGCTTGTCAAGTAAGCAACGATTTCCGAACAAAGAGGCGAGTTTTATGCTCGCCTTTTTTATTTGGCATCTCGTATTTGGCATCTCGCCGTTGCTGATATAACTTTGTGCTTCTTCCTTGCAGTTGTTAAGCCGTTCAAGCAGTAAATTCAATCTCTTTTGAAACGGAAAAGTAGCCCGTCAAGGTTTATGCTTTTCAAAGAGTTCTATCGGCGTATTTTCATTTAACCTGACACAATTCAGCAACCACCAATGAAACCGCTTCACGTAAGACTTTCCATTTTCGCACTCGTCTTTTTCTTCGGCGCATTTTGCTACACGCTTATCGGAGAAAAGATTGCCTTTGGCGAAGAGCCATCACCTTCGTCCAATACAGAAACCTCAAAGACTGTTGCTCTCAAAGATGAAAGCGGTTGCTTCAAATGCCATTCGCAGCTTTCGGGTAAAGCGCAAGTGATGGAAGGCACTTGGGCAATAGACACGCACCACAATGCAGGCGTTTCTTGTGTGGGTTGCCACGGTGGCAATCCTGATGCCTCAATCACAATGGCGAATTGGAAATCGGCACACGTCGATATGAAAGACGCCAAAGGAACTGTTCAAAAGTTCATCGGAAAAGCGTCTCGTAAAGACCAAGTCCAATGGTGCGCTTCCTGCCACGAGAATCCTGAAAAGATGGAAACTTATACGCTCTCCAAAGAGCCTGTGGTGGGCATTTCTGCGGAGTTTTTGGGAAGCGCTCACGGACGCGCTCTTTTCAAAGAAGGCAACGACAAATCCGCCAGTTGCGTCGACTGCCATGGCGGGCACGGCGCAATGAAAGGCTCACAAGTAACTTCAATGACGCATATCAAAAACGTGGCGAATATGTGCGGCTCTTGCCATAGCAATGAATCATACATTACGCCGTCGTTGGAAAAGAAAGGCAAGTCTTACGAAGACCACACCGCCGCCTACATGCAAAGCGTTCACGCCAATTCGATTTACATCAAGAATGCCGTTGGCGCGCCGTCTTGCAACGGCTGTCATAGCAATCACGGCGACCACTTGCCCGAAGTTTCTTCCATCAAAGAAGCATGTAACACGTGCCATGGTGCAGTTGCCGCCGCTTTCCACGCCGGTCCGCACGAAGCCGCTTACGCCGCTAACAATATGCCCGGCTGTATTAGTTGCCACGGCTCGCCTAACGGACACGCGATTGCTGACTGGGGACACGACAAGGTCGGCGCACACGATGGCGCGCAATGCACCAACTGCCACAACGCCAATGTGCCTGAACAACCCGAATACCTTGTGAACGTCTCGCAACTGTTAAACGAGTTTAATTTGATTTCGCTTACGGTCGGCGACCTCAAAACCGAAGATGATTCGCTCCGCTTTGCAACGCAACAAGGTTTTTATGCAGGCATTCTTTACAAAGCCGCACCCATTGAAACCAAAGAAGACTCGCTCAAACTGGCGACCTTCTTCTTCCGCAAAGCAAAGTATAACTTGAAACTTGACACGAAGCAGGATACTCTGAACGCAATTAAACTCGCGCCCGCCGTGCTCGGATACGCTTCTCCGTCAAAACTTGCAGAGTTGAAAACACTTGAAGACACGCTCAATACGATGGCGGAAATCACCGACTACGCGCAAGGCATGCGACGCTACTATGCCAATTTGAAAGCCTTAGGCAGTGCAAGCAAAGCCAATATCTGGCTCACCAGCCTCGAGAAGACTTACAACGACGGAATCGAGTTTGTTGAAGCGCGTGAAAAGAAAGGCGACTATGTGAAACCTGAAAAAGCCTTCTTAGAAGAATTTGGAACAAAGGCGAATGAAGCAGGAACATTGCACCATGTGGTTCGTTCTACCATTCTCGAAGAAAAACTCAGCGAAGCCCTTGTCTTACGCGATTCAACGGCGAACCTGATTGCAAAGCGCGAAGAAGACGAAAAGAGCCGAACTCGTGTTTTCATTGTCGTTGGTGTGATTGTCGGCGCGCTTATCGTCTCGCTTGGCGCAACGGTTTCAAACCTTCGCACGCGATAATTTTAGAAGTTGGCAACACAGTCAAAGTCCGCTTCTCCAAAATGAGGCGGACTTTTTTATTTCGCGCAATTTTATTTCGCTCAATTTCAAAAGCCGAACATTTCCAATCGTCTGCGCCGCACCGTTTCATCTGCCGTTTTTAATGGCTCAATACTTTTCTTTTTGATGTTGCGCTTGCCCACTTTTCCGCGCAGTGTGATAGGCTCGCCACCGCGCAAGACGACAACCGTTGTCGAGTCGCCCGATTTCTGCCCTTCATAAAACAAAACGCGCTGAATAAACCGCTCTTTGTCGTTTTTAGTGATGCCATCAATTTCAATGATTTCGTCGCCCGATTGCACGCCCATTTTCGCCGCCTCTGAATTAGGCATAACAAATCCAACGATGAGATTGTCCGCCGTATCGGGAAGTGCCAAGTAGCCTGCAAACGTGGTTTCTTCGTCGCGCGAAGTCAGTTCAAGACCGACTTTCTCAAAGTATTTTTCTATATCCAGCGAATCAATCCCAATCACATACTTCGTGTAGAATGGCATTAGATTGACGCCTGAAAGATTTTGAATCACATATATCAGCGAATCTTCGGGATATGCCTTTTGAACTTTTCCGAATGCTTCATTCATCTTAATCAAGAGCGAATCGGCACTGAACTTATCGTTAGAAAGCATACGCAGTTCAATATCGAGCATCATCGCAACGAGCGTGCCTTTGATGTAAAAGGGAATCATTTCTTCGGAACTTTCCGTGTTGGCAAGGCGCAGGCTCAAAGATTCTAAACTCTCGGCATTTTCCGACGGAAACATCTTCAAGTAGGAAAGCCGCTGTAGAAGCCCGTCCAGAAAGGCTCGTGGCGGAATGATGTGGTTTCGAACAAGTAGCATATCGGCGTAGTAATCCGTCATGCCTTCTACAAACCAGATGTTCGGCGTGTAGAGCCGATTTTGATAATCAAATCCGCCGTTTTCTTTGCTCCCCAAAAGTGTGCTGTGAATGCGCTTTGGATTCCAAAGATGGAAAAATTCATGGCTGATGGTGTTCGTGAGTTGGTCAGCACGCACGTTGCGCCAATCACCAACAGGCATGAAGTAGGCAGAAGAATTGCGATGCTCCAACGCGCCAAATGATGAGAGAAATTTCGGACGAACTAAGCGGAACAAAAACACATACTTGTTATAGGGCAACTCGCCGAATAAGCGATAATGCGCTTTGACAATTTCGTCTGTTACTTTGATGAGGCTATCGGCGCGATATGGCTCGTCGGAATCAATCACGAAACTGTGTGGCTTGCCGAGAATGATGGCTTCGGCACGCTCAAACTTGCCCATCAATACGGGCGCATCGACGAGTTCGTCGTAATCCTTAGCAACGGCTTCCGTAGAATTTGGCTGAACCTCAATCGCAGAGGCAACCTTCCAGCCGGTTGGCAAGTTGTATTTCACTTCGCATGGTAACTGTTTGAAGCCATCGAGATAGCCGAAGACATTTGTGCCATTGAAGTAAATGCGCTTCGGGTTGATTTCGGTTGTCTCTACCCACAGCACGCCACCTTTGAGGTCAGTCGTTTCTCCAACAAGATAGCTCACTTTTTTAAGCCGTTTTGCTTTTTGAATTTGCCAAACGCATGAGTTGAATTGCGCGTAGGGAAGTGTATCGCCATTTTCAGCAATCGGATAAATGGCTTTGATGAACTTGCCATACTCAATGAATTGATATGCGCCCGGTGCCCATGCAGGAATGCAGAACAGGGCTTCATCGCCAAGTTGCGCGCCGTGCAGTTCCATTGTAACGCCAATCGTTCCTGTTTCAGGCTTTGAGGCATCAACCTTGTATGAGACGAAAGGTCCTGAAAAGCGTTTGGTTGCTTTTTCGGTGATTGCGCAGCTTGAAATGGAAAAGAGGATTAGTGCAAAACAAGCGATTCGGAAAAGGTGCGTCATAAATGATGAGTTTATTTCAAACGGAATTGAAGTTCAATCGGTGTGCCTTGAAATCCGAAGTGTTCGCGGATTTTTCGCTCTAAAAATTTTTTGTAGGAGTCTTCAATCTGCTTGGTGTTGCTTCCGAAGAAGGCGATGAGCGGCGGCTCGGTTGAAAGTTGCGAGATGTATTTGATTTTGACTTCCTTGCCGCTCTTCGTCCATGGCGTGTTGCGCTCGATTTCGGGAAGCAGGGCTTTGTTGAGTTCGCTCGTTGAGAGCCGATTGCGCCGAACGTTCCAGACTTCGGTTGCCGTGTCAATCACTTTGAAGACGCGCTGTTTGGTAAGCGCGGAAACAAACACGACGGGAATATAGTTCAAACTGCCGAGCCGTGCGTAAATGGCTTTTGTAAATTCGTCCGCCGTTCTCGAGTCTTTCTCGACCAAATCCCACTTATTGACGGCGATAACGACGCCACGTTTTTTTTCGACAGCGTCGTTAATGATGCGCAGATCTTGTTTCTCCAATCCTTGAACGGCATCAATCATTGCGACGGCGACGTCGGCGCGTTCGATGGCTTTTTCAGTGCGCACGGTGCTGAAAAACTCAATGTTGTCCTCGACGCGCGCTTTGCGGCGCAAACCTGCAGTATCGATGAGCAGAAATCGTTGTCGATGGCGATAAAATTCGGTGTCGATGGCGTCGCGCGTTGTGCCTGCAATTTCAGTAACGATTTGTCGATTCTCTCCGAGAACGGCATTGACGAAGCTCGACTTGCCGACGTTTGGGCGTCCGACAACGGCAAGTTTGACCGTATTTGCATCGGCTTCATCGGTGGGCTTGGCTTCGGGCAGTGAGGCAACAACGGCATCAAGCAGTTCGGCAACGCCGTCGCCGCTTAATGCAGAAACGAGATTTAATTCGCCAAGTCCGAGCCTTCTGAACGCTTCGGCGTCGAGGCGGTCTTTATCGTTTTCAACTTTATTGACTGTCAAGAAAATTTTTTTATGGTCAAGCACTTTGCGCAGATGTTCGGCGACGACGGCGTCAAGGTCGGTGATTCCCGATTTCACATCGACGACGAAGATGATGGCATGGGCTTGTTCAATGGAAAGAAAAACTTGTTCGAGAACGGCTTTGCTGATGCGGTCTTCGGCGGTCGTGTATCCGCCTGTATCGATAAGGCTGAAGGCTTTGCCGTTCCACTCGGCGTCGTGATAGTTGCGGTCGCGCGTAACGCCAGGCATGTCATGGACAATCGCGTGCCGTTTGCTGACAATGCGGTTGAAAAGTGTCGACTTGCCGACGTTTGGCCTGCCGACGATAGCGACAATCGGTTTCATTTCGGACGGATTCATAGTCGCTCGCAAGGGGTGGAGCAACTGAATTGAAATCAGAAAAATATGTTTAATTCTCAAAGATAGGTATATTCAAGAAACGGTCAAGCAATGACGACCGACATTCACTTACGAACATTTCTTCCTGACAAACAGTAGTATGCCTTCAAAAGGTAAAGTTTTTTTCGGGGTAGATTTAGCAGGACGCATTGATGAAGTAACCGGTGTTGCCGCTCTTTCCAATGAAGCCGAACTCATCTTTGTCAATCAAGTCAAACCTGATGTGGCCATCCGAAATTACATTGACTATCACCGTCCATGTCTTGTTGCAATAGATGCGCCATTATCTATTCCGTCAGGTCGCTATGGCACTTACGCCAGTCGGAAGTGTGATAGAGACTTGGCGTTGCTCGGCATTCCGACATTTTCAACCTCTATGCTTGCGCAACTGACTTTTCGTGCTATTACACTTACCAAAATGCTCTCGCCTCGCTATCCTACCATTGAAGTTTACCCGCATGCCACGAAAGCCCGATTAGGATTGACGCACAAGGATAAGAAGATCAAAGACATTTCTCGCGAAGTGGTTCAAACCCGTTTGTCAAGATTCGTTAAAAATCTACCGCGCACCTCTAAAATTGTGCTTTCCGACCATGAGCTCGACGCCATTCTTGCCGCCTACACAGCACTCTTGCACCACTACGATTTAACCCAACCTATTGGCGACGCACAGGAAGGATTGATTTATATTCCAACTGAAAAAGCCAAAAAACGACTTTCGTTCAATACAAAATCAGAATAAATGCAATCGCCTGAACTTTTTACCGATATTGACAAGCGATGGGCAGAATTTGAAGCAATGTTCAAGAAGAAATTTCAAAAGACGCCCAGCGTTGAAACAGCGTTTTTCATCATCGGTCTTCAGCATCGCTTCAACAAACACACCTTAGAAAAAGGCGAGAAGGAAGCGTTAATTGCTGAAGGTTTCTACATCACATTTGAAAAGCAAGGCTATTTTTCACGCAACAGCGACGGCACATGGAAAGTCGCAAAACCCCTGCCAGAATTGAGCGACATGCAGCGCGAAGTTTTTTATCGTCATGCTATTCTCTCTTACTTCGATCCATGACCTCTCAAATCGAGTATGAAGTCGATAAACGCTACTTACCCGCACTTACTCTGTTCCCGTTCGAGAAAAATTTAGAAGAATGGCAATCTCTCGGTATTGCGCCAATACTGATGCGACGCGGCAACTCCCGCCATCAAGTGCTTTTCGTCGAATCCAAGTCTTCCGCACTGCCTTGCAGATTTGCTATCAAAGAGCTCAGCCTCGATTTGGCTCGGCGTGAACTCGACAACTACCACAAATTGCGCGAATTAGATATTCAAACCTTGACGCCTGTAGGTATTGTCATTCGGCACGATGGCGACCTTCCAATTCAGACGCCGGCAGGAATTATGTATCAACCTAACACAACAGCGTATTTGGTTACGCTGCTCGAAGATGCCGTCTTGCCTGAATCGGTCTTGTTCGGTTTGCGGTTTCAACAGCCAGCACGAAAAGAGATTTTCGATGCGATTGCTGAACTTTTCGCCAAGTGCCATGCCAAAAATGTCTATTGGGGCGACGCCTCGCTCGATAACTTGCTCATCAAATTCGTGCGCGAAGAACATACGCTCGGCAAACGCCGCCGGCTTATTGCCCTGCTCGCCGACACTGAAACCACAGAAATTCACCCTTCGCTTTCCAATCGCATGAAAGAAGCTGACTTAGAGTTTTTCTTTGAATCTATGCTATGGCTCGAAGAAGAATTCCATAAGCGCGGTATCCCTCGCGATAGAACCATTACCCAGCACGATATGGCTTATCTGCGTGAACAATACAACGCTCTCACCAACATTTGGAACGCGCATAAGCGCTTCGACCAACTAACAAACTTCAACTCCGAACGCCACTTCGGTAGATTCCGAAAAGCTTCTTACGCCGATACTCTACTCAAACACTTAGAAGAACATAAATGGTATTTGAGCGAGCGCATGAAAACCCCCGTCTCCATGCGCGACACAACGCTGGATTGGTATGCAAATTATTTTTTGCCAATTCAAGACTTGCTCAAGCAAAGCAACTTCGCCGAGTATTTTCCTGACAAAACGGAATTAGAAGTATATTTGGAAATCATGGAAAACAAATACTATTTGAGCGAGCAACAAAAGCGCGATGTTGGATTAAGTTACGCTATTCAAGATTTCGCAAAACGATTCGGCATTGAGAAAAACTACGTCTCGTCTTTGAAAAACATGTTCAAAACTTTAATTGACATCACAAAAGAGTATGCCAAGTTCTCTCGTTAAGTCGATTGTTCTTTTTTACCTGACCAACTTCACCGTGCTTCCCTTTTGCAGCAGGGCTGTTGCGCAACCTGTGCCGCAAGTTTCACCAGAAAAAGGCGTTGTGTGCATTTATTACAAGCGTCTTAATCCAAGCAACGCATCCGAAGGCTTATTGATGCAACTTATCAACAAAAGCACTACATCGGGGAAGTTCATTTTGCGCACTGACTCGAACGCACAAAAAGCCGTCTATGTCGATATCGGCAGAGAAATTAAGCCTAATGAGCGAGATGTTATTGAGCGCAATTTATCGGCACGCATCGGCGATATGTTCACCGCTAAAAGCGAAAAGTCGCTCAAAACCGTTGCGCAATACCGAGAGTTACTTGACTTGATTATCAAAAATGACCGTGTTTTCCAACAAGTTGATTTAACGAAAACTTTTGAGATTAAGGATACCGTTTATCTTTTCGACTTTGACGCTGCTGCACAGAACTACTCGATTTTCAAAAACGATGGTCGCCCCGAAGCACTTGCACTTTATCACTTCGTTAATGAACGTTGGAATGGCGGAAAGTTTTATGCTGACTACAAATCGCGTGTTTCAAAGCATGATTTCAAAGAGTTTTTAGACCCCGACATTCTCAATGCGATTTTTCAAATGCGCCCACAAACGCCTGTGTTCGCCGAACTTAACGAGGCACAACGACGCACCATTTCCAGTGCCGACCAAAAAGCCACATGGGCTTTGATTCTTTCCATCATCAGCATCATCATCGGCGCCTTCGGACTTTTGACGAATACCATTCAAAGTAGAGACAAAAGCGAACAACTCTCACGCATTGAGGGCAAAGTGAAATCGCTTGAAAACCGTTTGAACAAGCCTTTTTATCAAACAGAACTTGCCTCAGAAGAAGAAAACCGACGCACAAACCAACAAATTCAAGGTCTTATCGCACGCGTGATTGCCTTAGAACGAGCAGCAGGCGTTAAAATTGTTGATGCCGCACAAAGCATAGGGTCTTTTAAGAACGAAACCGCCATGCAACTTTACGACCTGATTCAACTTTATCGTCAGAAGTGGTCGGAAGAGCCAAGTTTGACAAGCGTTTTCGGGCAGTTAACACTTTGCTTGGACGATTTTGCCTTTCGCCTTTCCGAATTGGAAAATGGTTTAGCAATAAAGGATTTCGTGATAAGATATGCTATGCCGCACATTGATGCACTCGACGCACTCTTTCAACCTGAACCGGACGCACCGATTAGCACCCCAGCAATTGTCAATGAGTATATCCAAAAACTCGAACAGATACTTTCCATTATGGAAATTGAAGTGCGCGTTAAAATTTCTCGTTTCGACAACGAACGCCACGAGAAAGCCGGTGCCATTCTTAAAACCAATTTAGAGCCAGGCACAATTACCAAAGTTCTGCGACGAGGGTTCATTCACGGAGAAAGTATTCGCAAAGCCCAAGTCATTCGCGCCGAATAACCCACACTACCACAAATACAAGCCAAGCGTTAAAAATCCTTGCGAGAAAAATCCAATCTTTGTTTGTTCAGGCGCGTCAATGCGCGTGCCGTTAGAAAGGGTGCTCGTGGCTGTGGCTCTTTGATAAACAGCCCGATACTCTGCCGCAAAACTGACTTGCTCGAAGAGGAAAAATTCCGCACCTAAAATCCCCGCAATGCCAAACCCATTGCGCACAGCAGAGGATTCACTTCCACTTTGCGTTCTTGAAAATGCCCCTCTGCTATATCCAATCAACCCGCCGAAATATGGAGAGAGCCGTTTGTTGTGCAAGTGCACTTCCACGCCGCCTTCCACGCCAATTGCAGTTGAGGTTTCCGTGAACTCCGCGATTGAACCTGATTGCGCTTGCGATGCCGTTTCACGCGCAAAGGTGAGTGCGGCACGCACAGCGATATTTTCCGCTGTGAAGTATTTTCCACCGATACCGCTTATGGTGATGGTGCTTGCACCGCTGGCGTCGCGAGGGGTTTCAACTGCGCCAAGTCCGCCTGTCGCCAAGTTGCCGAAGCCGTTGAATTGAAAAAGCAATGCCGCATCTTGATGTTTGGTTTTCGCGGTTATCTCTTGCGCCTCAACTTGCGAGAGAGCATAAAGCAAGACGCAAACCAACACTGCACGCCTCACCATAGTTTATGAGCCTTGTTTTACCTTTGCGCCTTCTCTTCCCTTTTCAGGCGTTGGGTCTTTGACGAGACCGTAAATTTGTCGTCCCTCGTGGTCTTCGGGCAAGTATTCCGTAATCGGCAAGCCATCTGGATTGACAAAGAGCAAGCAGTGGCAATACTTGTAAAGTTTCATTTCTTCGCAAGCACAAATCCACTCGCGCTTTTGGGCTTCGGCTTTTTTATCGGCGTAAAAATTACACGGACAAAGCGGCTTGCCGAGTTCATCGACATGTTGCGCTAAGCCTTTGACGACGACTTCGGTTACGGATTTATCGGGGTGCGGAAAGGTGCCCGATTTTTGCCAATAATGCTCAACATATTTCCACATTTTGTTGAGCGAGGCTTCGGTCGGTTCTTTTGCCATTTTCGTTGAGTTTATGAGTAACGACTAATAAATTTTCGGTCAAATAAAAATCGCGGAACTTCGAAAAAGTTTTTACGTTTGTGTAAAGTTAATCATACTCTCATCACCTGCAACATTCTTCAAGATTCTCACTGTATCATGGCACTGCTGCGCTGTTACATTTGCAATGCCAGTTTGCCGAATCAGGCTCAATTGGCATTGCCGCTATAAATGAACTTGTTGTAAACTGTTTTTTAGTTATGACATCATCTCATCTCGTATCTCTGCAGTCGCTTTCATCGTTCAGTGGGGAGCGTTCTCGCCAGCAAGCTTCAGACAAAGCAATAAAAAAAGCGTTGGTCATTGCCTATTACTTCCCGCCAATGGGGCTTTCGGGGGTTCAGCGCACGCTGAAATTCGTGAAGTATTTGCCTGAATTTGGTTGGAAGCCAATTGTGCTCACCATTACGCCTACGGCTTACTACGCCTACGACGAAACGCTCCTTCGAGAATTGGACAATTCTCAAATCGAGATTCATCGCACAGAAACGAAAGACGTTACAAAAACGGCGGCCTCGCTCTCGAACTCCCAACAGTTCAAACTGCCCAGCGGATTTATGCGTCGCCTGATGAACCTTGCGAGCCAAACGTTTTTCATTCCTGATAATAAACGCGGCTGGAAAAAATTTGCATTGCAAAAAGCCGATGAGATTATCGCTCAACATGGCGACATCGACCTTATTTTTTCAACTGCGCCGCCTTTTACTTCTCACCTCATTGCGCTTGAGCTTCGCAAGAAGTATCAACTGCCAACGGTGATTGATTTCAGAGACCCATGGGTTGAAAATCCGCTTCATATTTATCCAACGCCATTTCACCGTCGGGCACATCAACGCTTAGAAGAGCAAGTCGTTTTAGGCGTTGATAAAATCATTACGGTTAATCGTGCGCTGAAAGAACTCTTCTTGCGTAGTTACCGCGGCAAACTTACACACAACGATATCGCTATTGTCTCTCATGGCTACGACGCAAACGATTTTGCACACGTGCCCAAAGCACGCGTCAATAGTGGCAAGTTGCGATTCCTTCATTCAGGCACGTTGCACAGTTCGGAACGCTCACCAAAACCGTTTTTCTTGGGCTTGAAAAAAGCCATTGAACAAAATCCTGAACTCGGTGAAAAAGTCGAGGCGCGGTTTGTAGGATTGTTCCCGACTGAATACATGAAGTTTGCAAAGTCGTTGGGGCTTGACGGGCTTGTTCAGGTCGAGGGCTACAAATCGCATCACGATGCACTCGCGGAAAATTTTCAAGCCGATGTGCTATGGGCAACACAATCCGCTGTCAAACACATTGAGACCATCACGCAAAGCAAACTTTTTGAATATGTCGCTTGCGAGCGAACGCTCTTTGGCATTGTGCCTGATGGCGCATCGAAGCAGTTCATTTTGGAAGCTAACGGCGTTGTGGCTCACCCCAAATTTCCTGACGAGATTGCCACGAAAATCCTCGACTTGTTTGAACGATGGAAATCGGGCACGCTTCCTGTGCCGTCCAAAGAAGTTGTCGTGAAATACGACCGCCGCAATTTGACCATGCAACTTGCACGCGAGTTCGAGCAACTGCTGTTTGTGTAAATTGAATTTGGTGCATGAAGAAGAAAGCCGCTCATGAGGGAAGAGCGGCTTTGCTGAAAAGGGCTACTTCTTTGGTGGGGAAGGTGCAGGTTTAGATGGGGGATTGTTTCCTCTTCCTGGACCTGATGGGTTGCCTGTTCTGCTTGGCCAATTTGGATTCGGCTTCGATGCCATGTTTTCACCTCCTTTATTTCACTTCAACCATTTTTGCAATGCTTGGTCGAGCGATTGAATCAATAGCGCGCCCGCCGCTTGTTTTAGTTCTTGTTCAGGATTTGTTTGTGGCTGTTGGTCTTGCGACTGCGCAGCAAATTGACCGCTAAGCCCATACTCGCCAACGCGACGTTTGTTCTGCTTGCGTTGCACCTGCTTTACCCAATCTTGTAGCACGTGCTCATATTGCGAAAGTATTTGCGCCGCATATCGATACTCTTTCGGCGTGATGCGATAAATGGTGTAATCTCCAAACTCGAATTCGTCAGCGTCCCATTGTGCTTCTGCATAAATGGCAGGCTCATCGTTTTCAAAGATGAACGCTTTTCTAAACTCGTGCTTCGATTCATCTATCGCAATCACCGGGACATACTGCGGCGTGAGGTAAAGTTCTTTTACCTCGTAGCCTGAACCTCCAAATTCATGGAGCGTTTTGATTTTAATCCAGCCTTCGTTGGTCTGCCAGAGCGTAACGGTGGTATGCCCCGAAAACCAATACTCTTCATCGTCTTCGTCGGATTCATAAAGCACCGCGCTTTCTTGAATTTTTCCTCGCTCAATAGCGCGGTCGACTTTCTCGACGATTAAGAGCCTATCGTTGAGATGGTCGTAGAGCGTTTGCGCGTTCATCGGCACGGCAATCACGCACATCAGCGCAAGAGAGATGAGACGTATCATCGGTTCCTCCTTTTGATTTGATGTTTGTTTTGGTTTTACTTCACACAAAGATTATGAACGCTCCTTTAAGTGTCGCTACGGATTTTCTACGGACGTCTTTTTTCAGATGGAACAGAGAAACGCACTTAACTCTTTGCCTTTTGGCAAGCCGAGTTTTCGGCGAATGTTTTGTCGATGCGTTTCAACGGTGCGCGCGCCGATGCCCATTTTTTCGGCAATCTCTTTGGTTCGCAAGTGCATGGCGAGCAAGTCGCATACGATTCGCTCAGTTTGCGTCAGCGTAGGAAACTGTCGCGATAGAACTTGAAGTAACCGATAGTTGTGCACTTTTACTGTTCGCTTTTCTTTCAGACGTGTGGGTTTGCGAGCGTTTGCCATTTCACACTTGCTTTGATTTGTGTTGATTTGGCAAAAAATAGGCGTGCCGAAGTCCGCGTTTGATACGGATTTTCTACGGAGACAACTTTGTAACTTTTGCACCCGTTAGAGCGATGCGTTACATCGTTTGCAGAACGGCGACCAGCGATTGGGATTTGTTCAAGCCGAGTTTCTTGCGCAAGTTTTCGCGATGCGTTTCAACGGTTCGGGGACTTACTCGTAGCACTTGCGCAATTTCTTTTGTGGTGAGTTTTGCGTAGAGCAGCTCCGCCGTTTTGAGTTCTGACGGCGTGATTTTCGGCGCAAGTTGATGCAAGCGTTTTGCGAGTTGCGGATTCGAGATGTGAATTTCTTTGAGAATGTGCTCTTGTTCTTTTTGTGTGAGTTCTTTTTTCGTTTTGAGTTCGCGGCGAAGTTTTTCTACTTCACTGCTCAACTTTTGTTTTTCGGCTTCAAGTGTTTTGACGCGCCGCTCAACTTCATAGAGCAAGAGCTTTTGCTCCGCTTCTGCTCTTCTTTGCTTTTCTAAAATCTCGACGGCTTGCTTGAAACATGACAAGGCTTTCGCGAACTCGCCTTGACGCTCATAATACTTTGAAAGCTCTTGTTGGACTTCTGCCACAACGATTGAAAGGTTGAATTGTGTTGCAAATGATAGCGTTTCCTCAAAGAGCGGCAAGGCTTTTTCAGGTTGATTGAGCGTCATGAACGACTTGGCTAAAATCTCACGGCTTTTTGTTCTCATATCTGCAATGCCGATTGCATCGACACGTTCAAGCAGGTTTTGCGTTCGTTCAATAAACTTTTCCTTCTCGCCCAAGTCGGCAAGCACAGCGGCTTGAATGACTTCGGCACCGACTTCTATGCGCTTATCGCCAATCGCTTTTGCGACCTCGCTGGCACGTTCAAGTTCCGTTAAACTTTCTCTCAAACAGCCTTTGAGCCAAAGCGCGTTGCCAAGGTTATAGCGCGTTACGCTCTCGCCAATTCTATTTTTCGTCTCCAAAGCAATCTCGAGCGACTGCTTATCGAAATCAATCGCACGGTCAAAGTCTTGTAGATATTCATACACCGAGCCAATGCTTCTGAGAATGGTTGAACGCACGTGCGCATCGGTTTGGTCGGTCACATAAGACATCGCGCGGAAGTAATTATCGAGGGCTTTTTCGTAGTGGCTCGTTTCGGTGTAGAGATGCCCGATGTTGACGAACACACTGCAAAGACGCACTTGCAAATCGCTTGACTTCATGGTCGTCCTTTGCCAAAGGTTGATTGCCGAAAGGTAACATTCCAGCGCGCTCGGGTGATTGCCCTTTTGCCATTGCACTAATCCCAGCAAGACTTGAGCGTCGCCCAAAAGGTCGAGAGATTTTGATGAGCATCGCGTAACCGTGTTACAGTGTTCTATGACTTGGTCAAGGTCTGACTTATCGAAGGCAAGCCTTGCTAAACTCAAATGGGCTTGTGCGGTGCGCCGCGCGTCGCCAATCGTTTCAGCCTGTTTCAACGCTTGTTTTGATAAACGCTCCGCCTCGTGTGGTTTGGAAAATCGCAGTGCAATGGCTTGGCGCAACTGTGCGTCAATTTCTTTTCGGAGAGCGGACGACGGTTTTTTCATTTTGTTGGCGTAAGTTTTGAGCACACGCAATTTTAACATTTGCAACTATGACCGAAAAACTACCACCGCAACGCGCACCACGCGGCACATCGCTTTCGTGCAAAGGCTGGCATCAAGAGGCGGCATATCGAATGATTCAAAACAACTTGGATAGCGAAGTGGCTGAACGCCCCGAAGATTTGATTGTTTATGGCGGAACAGGCAAAGCCGCACGCAATCCTGACGCCTATCGCGCCATTTTGCGCGCACTTCAATCGCTTGGGAATGACGAAACCTTGCTTGTTCAATCGGGCAAAGCGGTTGGCATTTTGCGCTCGCACGAAGAGGCTCCGCGCGTGCTTATCGTTAATTCCATGCTTGTGCCGAAGTGGGCAACTTGGGACGAATTTCGCCGACTCGAAGCACTCGGCTTAACAATGTATGGACAAATGACCGCAGGCAGTTGGATTTACATCGGCACACAAGGCATTTTGCAAGGCACTTACGAAACCTTTGCCGCATGCGCTCAAAAACATTTCGGTGGCGACCTTTCAGGACGGCTAATTGTAACGAGCGGACTTGGCGGCATGGGCGGCGCACAACCGCTCGCAGGCACCATGAACAACGCTACCGTTCTTGCCATTGAAGTCGACCGCGCCCGAATCGAGAAACGCTTGCAAACACGCTACGTCGACGAACTCGAGACCGATTTAGACAAAGCCTTGAAGAAAGTTACAGAATACAAACACAACCGCATTGCGCGTAGCGTCGCACTCTTGGGAAATGCGGCGGAAATTCTGCCTGAACTTGTGCGCCGCAACTTCGTCCCCGATATTCTCACCGACCAAACTTCTGCGCACGACGAACTTGTCGGATATGTTCCAGTTCAAACTTCAAGCGATGAAGATTTGAACGACCTTCGCCAAAAACAGCCCGAAGTCTACAAGCGTCGTGCAATGGAATCCATCGCGCAACACGTTCGCGCCATGCTCGCGCTCCAAAAAATGGGCGCGATTACGTTCGATTATGGAAACAACATTCGCGGACAAGCTATCAAGATGGGCGTCGAAGATGCTTTCGACATTAAAGGCTTTGTGCCTGAATACATTCGCCCGCTCTTTTGCGAAGGCAAAGGTCCGTTTCGTTGGGTAGCATTGAGTGGCGAAGCACAAGACATTTACGAGACCGATAAAGCCATTCTCGACCTCTTCCCGAACAACGCACCGCTGAAACGATGGATTGAAAAAGCACAAACGCGCGTCGCCTTTCAAGGATTGCCTGCACGTATTTGTTGGCTCGGCTACAAAGAGAGAGAAGAAGCAGGCTTGCGGTTCAACGACCTTGTGCGCAAAGGCAAGGTCAAAGCCCCGATTGTGATTGGCAGAGACCACTTGGACTGCGGCAGTGTCGCCTCGCCCAATCGCGAAACCGAAGCGATGCAAGATGGCTCCGACGCGATTGCCGATTGGCCCATTCTTAACGCGCTCATCAACTCCGTCAACGGCGCCAGTTGGACGAGCGTGCATCACGGTGGTGGCGTTGGCATTGGCTACTCGATTCACGCAGGCATGGTGATTGTTGCAGACGGCACAACGGCAATGGATAAACGCCTTTCGCGCGTGCTCAATAGCGACCCTGCAATGGGCATTCTTCGCCACGCCGACGCAGGATACGACCAAGCCATTTCGTTTGCTCAATCGCATGGCATTGCTACTTCGCGCACGATTTAGGTTGAAACGATTAAAATTCACAGATAGGTTTTAGTGTTTTTGAGCCCTATTCCTGTTTCCAAACGCGGTTTCCAATTTCAGCCGCACACAACATTAGACAACGGAGAAGCGATGAATAAAGGCAGTATTCAATCGTTTGAGATTTACAAGGTGCACGGCGCAATGATGATGCAGTCAAGAGATGTGCTTGCCGTTGAAGAGCCGCTCGAGATTCAAGTTGCGTGTTTTGAGCATGGATTTTCCACCGTCAAGAGCCTTTCGGTAACGATGCGCACGCCCTCACACGATACCGAACTTGCGATTGGGTTTCTCTTCACCGAAGGCATTATCAAATCGCTTTCCGACATTCACGACATTCATTATCACTTTCCTTCCACGCAAAAAAATCAACATCAAAATATCATTCGTGTTGTCTTGAAGCCGACGGTTCAAGTTGATTTCAAGAAATTAGAACGGCATTTTTACACGTCGTCGAGTTGTGGTGTATGCGGCAAGGCGTCTATTAACGCGGTGCGTCTTGCCGATTCGTGTCCGACACGATGGAAAGAACCTTTCGCCGTTTCCCCTGAATTGATTTATAGCCTTCCTGAAACGCTTCGCCAATCCCAAGAAATTTTTGACCAAACCGGCGGATTGCACGCCGCCGCACTGTTTAACGAACACGGCAAATTGCTTCGCGTCTGTGAAGATGTCGGGCGACACAACGCACTCGATAAACTTATCGGCGCGGAACTTTTGTCGGGACATCAATTTGAACGCTCGATTCTTTTGGTGAGTGGCAGAGCGAGTTTCGAGCTGGTGCAGAAAGCCGTGATGGCAGGCATTCCGATGCTGTGTGCCGTCGGTGCGCCGTCAAGCCTTGCAGTTGAACTGGCTGATGAATTTGATATGACGCTGATTGGATTTTTACGACCCAACCGTTTCAACATCTACACGAGCGATTGGCGCGTCAAGAAGCCTGTTCTGAACGAGCGTATTACCTTCCGAACCTTTGAGCCGAAAGACGCACAAAGCATTTATGAAACGGCTCTGCAATCGTTTCGAGAAACTTACAAGAATGTGTTTAGTCCTGAAATGATTGAACAAATGGTGCGCAAGGATTATGAACCTGAATCGCTCATCGCGCTACTGCCGAAGATTCAATCGGGCGAAATGTGTTTTTATGTGGCGTTGGACGGTGAGCGCGTTATTGGCTTTTGCAATTTCGGCTTCTGCGATAAGGGACTTGAACTTCGCCGCATTTACCTTCGTCCTGAATACATCGGAAAAGGCGTTGGCAAACGCTTGCTCGAACTTGGTGAAAACTTCGCACTCGCCACTGGCTCGGAAAAGTATTTCTGCTTCGTGCATAAGCAAAACGAAATTGGCAAACGCTTCTACTTCAAAAATGGCTTCTTCCACAACGACCATGAAGATTCAGGTGACCAATGGTTTATGATGAAAGAATTAAAGTCCAATCACCGTTAACCTTAACCGTCAATCACGATGAAACTGAGAATCAAAGGTAATACACTGCGCTTGCGCTTATCGAAATCCGAAGTTGCCAAAATCGGTAGCGAAGGATATGTCGAAGACGCGATTCACTTTGCGGGCAATACACGCATGACATATGCGATGAAAGTTTCCGATGTGCCCTCGCTTTCGGCGACGATGGAAAATTGCACGATTACGGTTTATCTCCCCAAAGCCCTTGCGAACACTTGGGTTGAGACGGAGCAAGTCGGATTCGAAGCCCATCAACCGCTTGACAACGGCGAGTCGCTTTACATTTTGGTCGAGAAAGATTTTCAATGTTTAGCACCGCGTCCGAACGAGGACGAATCCGACAACTACGCGCACCCGCCCGTTGAAGTCGGACACAAGTGCTAAACTTGCATGCCCATTCGAGTGTATCAACAAAACAACTTTACCAACTCTAAACCATTTGTATGAACTATGAGTGCGCGTTTTGATCATGAAGGTTCAGATAAAGCAAACGCCGTTGAGCAAAGCCCGACGCCGATTGCCACAACGCCCATACTGCCCGACGATGAAGCCTTGAAAGTCGGAAAAGCCAAAGAAGTTGCGGCAGGCATTCCCGCTGTTGTGAGTGCAACGAAGCATGCGATTTCGGAAATGGGCGTGGCGCGCGGCATGAAAATGCTCTTGGAAGTCAATCAAATGGGCGGCTTTGATTGCCCTGGTTGCGCATGGCCTGACCCCGACGACCACCGCGCCGTCGCCGAATTTTGCGAGAACGGTGTCAAAGCCATCGCCGAAGAAGCCACCAAAAAGCGCGTTACGGCGGACTTCTTCCGACAACACTCCGTTTATGACCTTTCCAAACGCACTGACTATTGGCTCGGCAAACAAGGTCGGCTCGTTGAACCGATGGTCTTGCGACAAGGCGCAACGCACTACGAACCCATCTCTTGGCGCGAAGCCTTTGAATTGATTGCCAAACATTTGAACGCCCTTGCTTCGCCCGACGAAGCCATTTTCTACACCTCAGGCAGAACCAGCAACGAAGCGGCGTTTCTTTATCAACTCTTCGTGCGGCAATTCGGCACAAATAATTTGCCCGACTGCTCGAACATGTGCCACGAATCGAGCGGCGTTGGTTTGAAAGAAACCATCGGCATTGGCAAAGGCACAGTCAAACTTTCCGACTTCGATTTAGCCGATGTGATTTTAGTGATTGGACAAAATCCCGGCACGAATCACCCGCGTATGCTTTCCGCGCTTCAATCTGCGGTGCGTAAAGGCGCGAAAGTCGTTCATATCAATCCGCTTCCTGAAACAGGCTTAAAGCGATTTAAGCACCCGCAAAATCCGCTCGACCTGCTCGGCAAGGGCACGGAACTGGCGCACATGTTCCTGCAAGTGCGCATCAATGGCGACATTGCCTTGCTCAAAGGCGTGATGAAAGAACTGCTTGCGGCAGAAGAATCTTCGGGAAATGTGTTTGATAAAAAATTCATCGCCGAACACACCACCGGCTACGACGCGCTCATTGCCGATTTGAAGGCAACCTCGTGGGACATCATCATCGAGCAAAGCGGCATTTCACGCGAGCAGATTAAAGCACTCGCCGACCTCATCAAAACCGCCAAAACCATGATTTCGTGTTGGGCGATGGGACTGACCCAACACAAAAACGGCGTTGCCAACATTCAAACCGTTACAAACTTGCACCTGCTTCTCGGTCATATCGGAAAGCCGGGTGCTGGACTTTGCCCTGTGCGCGGACACAGCAACGTGCAAGGCGATAGAACGATGGGCATCCATGAAAAGCCTGCGCCTGCTTTTCTTCAATCGCTTCAACATGTCTTTGGCTTTGAGCCGCCGCAAAAGCATGGCTACAACGTGGTCGAAGCCATCAAAGCGATGTATGAAGGCAAAGCGAAAGTCTTTATCGCAATGGGCGGAAACTTCCTTTCGGCAACGCCCGACACCAACTACACCGCCAAAGCCCTTCGCAACACAAACCTGACGGTTCATGTCTCCACGAAACTCAATCGTGCGCATCTCATCACAGGCAAGGAAGCCTTGATTTTGCCCTGCCTTGGCAGAACCGAGCGCGATATGCAAAAAGGAGGCTTGCAGTTTGTCAGCGTTGAAAACTCAATGGGCATTGTCCACTCGTCGCAAGGCTCTCTGCCGCCTGCGTCAGAACATTTGCTCAGCGAACCTGCGATTGTTGCAGGCATTGCCAAAGCCACACTTGGCGCGCGTAGCAAAGTCGATTGGGATTGGCTGATTGAAGATTACGACCGCATTCGCGATTTGATTGAACGCACGATTCCCGGCTTCGAACGCTACAACGAGCGCGTGCGCGAAAAGGCAGGATTCTACTTGCCTAACGGCGCACGAGAAGGCATGTTCAATACGTCCGACAAAAAAGCGCACTTCACCGTCCACCCGATTCCTATTCATCGTTTGGAAAAAGGGCAATACATCATGATGACCATTCGCTCGCACGACCAATACAACACCACGATTTATGGCTTGGACGACCGCTATCGTGGCATTTACAACGGTCGACGCATCATCTTTATGAACCCTGACGACATGCGCGAGGCGAATTTGAAACAAGGCGACATCGTCGACCTCATTAGCCATTTCAACGGCGAGCGTCGCGTAGCCAAGCATTTTGTTGTCGTGCCGTTCAACATTCCCAAACAATGCACGGCGACTTACTTCCCTGAAACCAACGTGCTTGTGCCAATTGATAGCTACGCCGATAAAAGCCAAACGCCCACGTCCAAATTCATTTTGATGACGCTTCAACCGTCCAAAGGCACGCTTGCCGATGTCGAGCGCGAATCGGAACTTGTTGAAGCCATGATGTAATGACAGTGAATAGTGAAGAATGAGTAGTGAAGGAATGGCTTGCCTGCCGTTCCTCATTACTCATTACTCGCTATTCATTCCTCATTAAAGCGTCTTTGTCGGCGACGGCGTGCGCGACGCCTTAGACCCGCGCCAACGCGAGTAGTTTCCACCCTTCCCCTTTGCGCCATCATCAAGATTGATTTTTCATCGCGTTCTTTTAATTTTCTGCTCAATGTTTTTCAGTTGTGCCGTTCCCTCATGCAAACGGGGCACATTAGGAAACGGCAACTTCATTACCCTGCCCCTCAACTACATTTTGGAGATATCCATGAAGAAAAAGACACCCACGAACAAGGAGATGCGTTCATCTTTCGTAACACTGCCTTCGGTAGGCGAGATTTTGAACCCCGATGGCACCTTGCGCTTAGAGCGCGATGGCGGATACAGCCTTGACGGCTATGAGTTACAAATGGACGCAAGCGGTGCGCCACGCGCTGTGCCGAAAGGCGAGGCGCAAACCGATAACACGACATCAGGCACTTGGGGGACAGGGTTTAACTTGCAGAACGGCGTGAATGGTGATGTCCTTGCGCTGGCGGTGTATAATGGCGAACTCTATGTGGGGGGCAGATTCACACAGGCGGGCGACAAGGAAGCGAACTGTGTTGCGCGCTGGGACGGCACATCTTGGAACACGCTCGGCACAGGCTCAAACAACGGGGTGAATGATTGGGTCTATGCGCTGGCGGTGTATAACGGCGAACTCATTGTGGGGGGCGATTTCACACAGGCGAGCGACAAGGAAGCGAACTACATTGCGCGCTGGAACGGCACGAGTTGGAACTCGCTCGGCGAGGGCGCAAGAAATGGGGTGAGTGGTAGATATGAGCCATATGTCAATGCGCTGGCGGTCTATGGCAACAGTCTCTTTTTGGGCGGCAATTTCACTCTCGTGAATGTGGGCGATAATCCGATTCCTTCTTCTCACATTGCGCAATGGACGGCTAACACCCAAGAAGACCATTTGCCCAAAGGCTACGCCCTCTTGCAAAACTATCCGAACCCGTTTAACCCAACCACCATCATCACTTATCAACTGCCTGTGGCAAGCAATGTCTCGCTGAAAGTCTATGATGCGTCAGGCAAGGAAGTAATGACGCTGGTGCAGGGTCGTCAAGTAGCAGGCACATACCTTTACATCTTGAACGCAAGCAGTTTAGCAAGTGGCGTCTATTCCTATCGCTTGCAGGCAAGCGCGACGAACGAAGCGTCAGAGGCAACCATTGAGCAAACGAAGGACATGATGCTGGTGAAATAATGAATAATGAGTAATGAGTAGTGAATAGTGAAAGATTTGGAACACGGATTGAGCAGATGACGCGAGTTTTCACGGATTGGAACAAATCGGTGGCAACCGGTTTAATCCGCCTAATCCGTGTTCCCACTTTCAACTTTGAATTGGAACAAATCAGTGGCGACCCGTTCAATCCGTCTAATCCGTGTTCTCCCTCTCAACTTTGAATTGGAACACAGATTGAACAGATGACGCGAGTTTGCACAGATAATTGAGACAAATCAGTGGCAACCTGTTCAATTCGCTTAATCCATGTTCTCGCTTGAAAACAATGAAGAGTGAGTAGTGAAGAATGACGTTACTCATTCCTCATTAGTTAGTCCTTCCGAACAACACGAGGAAATCCGGCACACTGTTTTGCACAACATCATAAATCGTTTTACTTTTCGCTCATCACTTCCAATCAACTTGACAACAGCCATGTGGTTTGAGACTTTATTTCGTAAAAAGCCTGCCCTTCCTGCCAATTTAGACGAGACCGTCAAAGCCTATTTTCTTCAACCGCTTCCTAATAAGAAGACACCGATTTGCGACTTGCGCTTCGTCGTCTTCGACACAGAAACGACCGGACTTGAAGAAAAGAAAGGCGACCGACTGCTCTCAATTGGTGCTATTGGCATGAAAGGCTGTCGGGTTGATTTGAACGACACGTTCTACGCCGTCGTTAATCCTGATAATCATTTTGCATCTGCTGAAACGGTCAAGGTTCATTTCATCACGCCGTCCGAAACCGTTGCCGCACCCTCGATCGAAGAAGTCCTACCGAAATTTTTGGAGTTCATTAAAGCCGATGTCTTGGTGGCGCACCATGCCCTTTTTGATATTGGCTTCATCGGCTCTGAAATGAAACGACTCTACGGACGACCGCTCATCAATTACTTCACCGATACAGTTGAACTTGCCCACGCCGTCGACTCTGCTGAACAATCTTCGCAATACCTTTTGCTCAACCCGCACCGCATGGAAGAATACGAATTAGATAAACTCTGCGAGAAATATCACATTCCAAACGAAACGCGCCACCACGCACTCGGCGATGCGTTCGTAACGGCTCAAATTGCTGCACGTGTCTTCAAGCAGTTCGATAAAATTGGCGTGAAAACCCTTCAAGATTTACTGCTCTTGCGCCGTGTCTAACCGTTCTTAATCACATGAATCCTGTTGAACTGATTCGCAAAAAGCGAGACGGCTACACACTTACCGAAGAAGAAATTCGCTTTTTCTTCTCGTCCTATCAAGCAGGTAAAATTCCTGACTATCAAGTTTCGGCAATGCTAATGGCAATTTTTTTTCGCTCGCTTTCAAAAGCCGAAATGACCGCACTCTGCAAAACGATGATTGAAAGCGGCAAGGTCGCCAATCTTTCCGCAGTTCGCGCGCCGAAGGTCGATAAACACTCCACAGGCGGCGTGGGCGATAAAACCTCGCTCATTCTTGCGCCGATTGTCGCCAGTCTTGGCGTTGCCGTGCCGATGGTTTCAGGGCGCGGACTCGGACACACCGGTGGCACGCTCGATAAACTCGAATCCATTCCGCACTTCAATGTCAATCTTTCCGAAAAAAAATTTCTTCGCCTGCTCCAAACCCATCACTGCGCGTTGATTGGACAAACAAAAGAAATCGCGCCGCTCGATAAACTGCTCTACGCGCTTCGCGATGTAACCGCCACCGTCGAATCCATTCCGCTCATCGCGTCCAGCATTATGTCGAAGAAAATTGCGTCAGGACTTGACGCGCTCGTGCTCGATGTCAAAACCGGCAAAGGCGCGTTCATGCAAGACTACTCACGCTCAAAAGAATTAGCCCAAACCTTGATTCAAATCGGCGAAAGTTATGGCAAGCGCGTTCAAGCGTTCATTACATCAATGGAGGAGCCTCTCGGCTACGCCGTCGGAAATTGGCTCGAGGTCAAAGAGTGTATGGAATGTTTGCAAGGACGAAACGACGCGCTCGTAAAGGATACGCTCGAAGTCTCGCTCACGCTTTCAGGCGCGATGCTCTGGCTGGCAAAGAAAGCCGACTCGATTCAAGACGGCATCGAACGCTCAAAACGTCAGATTGAAAACGGACAAGCCTTCCAAAAATTTTTAGACATCGCCAAAGCACAAGGCGCAGATGTTTCGCCGCTCAAAGATTTTTCAAAATATCCAACATCAAAATTCACTGAACAGGTAACGGCAAGCATGGACGGCTACATTTCCGACATCAATGCGCTGGAAGTTGGTCTTTCCGCCATCACGCTTGGCGCAGGACGCATGAAAAAGGAAGACGCGATTGAGCCAAAAGCCGGAATTCTTTTCCGAAAAAAAGTCGGCGATAAAGTGAAGAAAGGCGAGGTGATTGCTGAAATTTTTACCGACCAAAAGAAAGCACTTGCGCCCGTCTGCGCCCGTCTTGACAAGGCAATTCAGGTGCGTGCAAAAAAGGTGAGGGTGAAATCCAAAATTTTAGAAGTGTTGTAAGACGATTTACGCTTAAAGCGCAACCAGTTCGATTTCTCCCAACTCCATTCCCAAAAAGCGTTCGGCGACAGTTCGGAATCGTTGGGGCATATCGCTGACGAGCACGCGTGGTGGCTGGGGCGTTGCGTCGGAAAGCCACTGCTGTTGTGCAAGATAGGCTTTGACTTCACGCGCAACGGCTTCGGCAGAATCAATCAGTTCAACGCTTTTCCCTACCACGTCTTGAATGGTCGGCTTCAAAAGTGGATAATGCGTGCACCCCAAGATGAGCGCGTCGATGCGCGAGTCGAGCAGTTCAGCGAGATATTCTTTTGCAATCAATTTTGATGCTTCGTGCATGGCAAACCCTTCTTCAGCAAGCGGCACAAAGAGCGGACAGGCTTTGGAAAAAACTTGCACATCTTTATTCAAGCGATGCAGTTCGCGTTGGTAGGCGTAAGAAGCAATCGTGGCTTGTGTGCCAATCACGCCGATGCGCTTATGCTCACTTTTCTCAATCGCCAATTTTGCACCTGCTTTGATGACGCCCAAAACCCCAAGTCCTTTCGCTGTTTCTTGAACGGTATCGAGTGCGAGTGCAGAAACGGTATTGCAAGCAATCACAATGAGTTTCGGCTCGTAGCGAAGAAGCAACGCGGTGTCTTCGGCGGCGTATTTGCGAACGGTTGGTTCAGACTTTGTTCCGTAAGGCACGCGCGCCGTGTCGCCAAAGTAGATGATGTGTTCGTTTGGAAGCAGTTGGCGCAGTTGGCGCACAACGGTTAAGCCGCCGACGCCTGAATCAAACACGCCAATCGGCGCATGCCTTGAAACCGAAGGTTGAACCGACACGAGCGAAGTTGTTCAGAGATGTTTTGTGTAAATGAGTTTATCGTCGCCTACGCGATAAAAATTTTTAATGCGCGCTTCTAATTGGCAACCGATTTTTTCGTAAAAGCGGCGCGTGTTTTCGTAGTGCGGTTGAGACGAGGTTTCAATCACAATCAGTTTCCCGCCTTGCTTTTGAACCTCTTTACAAGCAAATTCAAATAGTTTCTTGCCAACGCCCTTGCCTTGGGCTTCGCGTGCGACAGCAATCCAATAAAGGTCGTAAGTCGAGAGCGTCATGGGCGTTTTGCCAAAGCAGATGTAGCCTAAAACCGCACCGCCTTCAATCGCTGAGTAAATTTGATAGTTTTCAGGATTAAAACTCGTGTAAGCAAGGCATTCGTCGATAAGCTCGAGCGCGACTTCGACTTCATCGCTTCGAAAAGCATTCGTTTCCCACAGCAGTTTGCGAATGGGCTCTTTATGCGACGCTTGCAACGGAACGATTTGAATCATGCTCAACCGAAGTTATGCCGTTGCTCCGCCACAACTCGACCCTGCGCCCGCTGTGCATCCGTAGCAATGTTGCCGCGTTACAATTTTGCGCGTGCTCAGTTTTTCTATGTCAAAATCTTTGATGTGAACCGGCGCGCCATAGCCTACTTTTAAGTCGAGCATTTGGTTGAAATCGCAATCATACAAGTAACCGTCCCAACCGATAGAAAGTGTATTTCGGCACATCACGCCTTTGGCGGCGGCAGGATTGAACAGCGAGACGAGTTTCGTCATATACGATTCATAATTTCCTGACACCAGCAAATAATCCAAGAAGCGACTAATTGGCATGTTGGTAATCGTGTAGAGGTGATTGAACACCACGCCGTAATGCTTCAAGAGTTCGCGTTTGTAATCTTTCTCGAGCGAACTTTGATTTGGTGGCAAGAACGCACCAACCGGATTGTAGACGAGGTTAAACACTAAGCCACTTTCCTCTTTGCCGTAGCCGAGCGCGTTCAAGCGTTTGATGGCTTC
Source organism: Chloroherpetonaceae bacterium (assembly GCA_046292465.1). Classification (GTDB taxonomy): domain Bacteria; phylum Bacteroidota; class Chlorobiia; order Chlorobiales; family Thermochlorobacteraceae; genus JANWWM01. The sequence goes on along the minus strand of JBKBRB010000010.1, from coordinate 8,392 downwards.
AATGGAGCGCGAAAAAACATCTTCGCCGCGCTGTTTATCCGTTACCGATGGCGTGTAGTGCGGGAGCGATGAAATGACCTCGACGCTGTGTTCAGCGAAAAATTCAGGCAAGTCGGTAAATCCGTTTGCGAGCAGGATTGTCAAGTTTGAGCGCACCATCACATGGCGGTTAAGTTTTTTGACTTCGCCGACAAACCAACGGAAGTGTGGATTCATTTCTGGTGCGCCGCCCGTGATGTCAACCTTTGGAATGTTTGTTTTTGCCAATGCTTCCAAACACAGTTCAAAGGTTTCGCGCGTCATGATTTCGCGGCGGTCGGGTCCGGCATCGACATGGCAGTGCTTGCAGACTTGATTACAAAGTTTGCCGACATTGATTTGAAAAATCTCAATCCCTGTGGCACGCAGTTCTGCTTCGCCTGTTTGTTTGAAGCGTTCATCGAAGGCGGGCAATTTTAATCGCTCATCTATAATCTTCAACTGTTCTTCTGCCGAGGCAAGCGGGTGATGCATTGATTTCAAACTTTTCGTTGCGGTCGCCATGTGCTTACATTGAAAGTTTTTGATAGACGTTTTTCATTTGAACGCCGTGAACGAGTGTTGCGCCGCCTCTTATTGCCGCTGAAACGTGAACGGCTTCGGTCATTTGCTCAAGCGTTGCGCCTTTGGCGAGCGACTCTTGCGTGTAGGCGTCAATGCAATAAGGGCACTGAACGGCGTGCGCAACGGCAAGTGCAATCAAGGCTTTTTCGCGTTCGCTTAGCGCGCCTTCGGCGAAGACTGCACCATACCACGCAAAGAATTTATCCATGAGTTCTTTGTTACCTTCACCAACTTCGGGAAACTTGGCAAGGTCTGCAGGATTGTAGTAGGTATTCATAATTTGAAGTTTGTTAAGCGTGTGAAGAATGCTAGAACAATATAGGAGAGAAATTTCTCATCTCAATCACGTCTCGTTTTTTGCTGTTTTGACTTCCAAGTTGGCATAAATCCGATTGTTGCAATCGTGCCAAGGCTTATTGTACACACCACACAACGAAGCCAAAGCGATTCTGCGTTCAGCCATTGTTCATTGAGCGCAACTGCACTCACCGCAATTACGACCATCAAGAAAAAACGCTTCATTGGATATGGCGTTGTGTCGACGGCTCTGCTTTTGCGATAAAAATACTGCAAATTGAAAAGATACGCCGCTACGGTTGCAAGTGCTACCAGTTGAAGCGTCAGCACCGTGTCGCTTGGCGGAAAACTTATCACGAGTATTAGAAGCGCAAGGTTAATTAGAAAACTCCATAGCGCTGCGGTCAGTAGCACTTTTGTGTCGCCTGACTTTGTCAATGCAGCTTTGCTGAACTCTGTTGGTGCGGCAATCAAATAAGCAAGGAGCACTATTGGCGTCAGCGTCGCCGCAGGCAAATAGGTTTGCTTGAAGAGCGCGTAGCCGAAAATTTCTACCGTCATAAAGTCGCGCACGAAAAATGACAGTACTAAAAAGACTGCCGCCAGCCCTGTTGTGTAAAGCGAAAAAATTTGAACAAAGAGCATCTCGTTTTCTTGTGGCGAATGAGATTCAACGCGCTGCGCAAAAAACGGCAAGAGCGCTGTGCGAAACGACACATTCAAAATCGACATCACCATTCCCAAGCGATAGCCTATGCTGTAAATTCCGCCGGCTTCTTTTGAGATAAAGCGCGTTACCAACACCTTATCGAGCGAATCGAGTAGAACTGACAAAATGCCGTAGCCCAAAAGCGGATACCCAAACTGCCAGAGTTTCTTTGCAAGGTTTTTGTCGAAATAACGTTTGAACAGATTCGCATTTGCGACAAACGCCACGCTGAATGTGAAAACAACAGCAACCACTTGCGCTAAAAACAAATTGAACACATAATTGCCTTTCGGCACGAGCCATAAAACAACGCCGATGTTAATTGCAAGCGACACAAGCGAAATGAACGCAAACAGTGCCAGCCGATTGTCGGACCGAATCAGCCAGAGCAAATTAAATCCGAGTGTTTCAACAAAAAGGCTAATAGCAATCAAGACGATGGAATCAGCATAGTTGGAACTGCCGATGAAGAGCAGCGAAATCGGCATTGCAAGTGCAATCATCAACAGCGACATCATGAATGCGCTCGCTGTTTGCATCGCAAAAAGTGTAGAGACAAAGTTTTGCTTTTCGGTGTGAGTTTTAGCTTCAGCGTAAAACTTGATAATGGCAGAGGGCATGCCGTATTGAAAAATCATGAGCATGACAGCATAAAACGGAAAGAGCGCGCTATAAACTCCGAATTCATCAGGCGGAATAACATGCGTGTAAAATGGCACAAGCAAGAAGTTTATCGCTTTTCCAAGCGTGCTGACGGCAGTGTAGACTGTTGCGGCAGTTGAAAAACGACGTAGCAACACGAGTGTGCGAAGCGTTCAGAATGCAGTTAGTAAATCAGCATAGCGTCGCCATATGCTAAAAAGCGATAGCCGGTTTTGATGGCTTGTTTGTAAGCCTTCATCAGAGTGTCGTGTCCGGCAAAAGCAGAAACGAGCATGAGGGGTGTTGTTTCAGGAAGTTGAAAGTTTGTAATAAGCATATCGACTACTTTGAACTCGTAAGGCGGGTAGATGAACTTATCCGTCCATCCTTCGCCGAATTTAATGCGTCCTTCGACAGTGGCGTGCGCTTCCAACGCGCGGCAGACCGTTGTGCCAACGGCAACCACGCGCCCCGACTTCTTTGTTTTGACCTCGTTAATTTTTTGCGCCGTCGAATACGGCACATTGACATATTCCGAATCCATCTTATGCTTTGAGATATCTTCGACTTCAATCGGACTGAAAACACTGCGTCCAGGGTGAAGCGTAATTGAGATGATTTCAACGCCCATGCGTTTAATTTTCGTGAGCAGTTCCGTCGTGAAGTGAAGTCCAGCAGCCGGCGCAACAACCGCGCCGGGCACGCGCGCATAAACGGTTTGGTAACGCACTTTATCTTTTTCGTCAGGCTCGCGCTTGATGTAGTCTGGAATTGGCATGTAGCCAATTTTCTCGACCATCTCGTAAATATCAATTTCAGGATTGAGGAAGCGAATCGTTCTGCCGCGCGAGGTTGTATTATCGACAACTTCCGCCACTAAATCTTGTGGGAAGTAAATTTTGTTTCCGACACGAACCTTGCGCGCTGGCTCTACGAGCACATCCCAAAGTCCCATTTGCTTATTGAGTTCGCGAAGCAAGAAGACTTCAATTTTCGCGGAGGTCTTTTCTTTATGCCCATAAAGCCGTGCCGGAAATACTTTCGTGTCGTTGAGCACCAGCACGTCGCCTTTTTTGAGAAACGACGTAATGTCAGAAAACTTGTGGTCGGTAATTTCTTTTTTGCGGCGGTCAATCACCATCATCTTGCACTTATCACGAGGCTCTTTGGGAACTGAAGCAATCAAATTTTTGGGAAGGTTGTAGCGAAATTCCGATAGTCTCATGTGCAACTGTTGCGGTGGTTTTAGATTAGATTGAATGCGTTACTCGCGGCGAGAATCTGATTTACTCTTCGGCTTTTAACAAAAAGAACTGAACAAAAAGAACTGATTACGGCTAATCCAAAAATGTTACGAATATAAAAAGTTTTACTTTTGCTTACAAATTTTACACTGAACGCCTTACAACCGCTACGGCACAAGTTATGCCTTGCCTTTGCGACGGCTTTTCTTGTATCTTCACCTACTTTTTATCAACTCACTTTAACTCCATGCGATTTTTTCTCGGACTGTTTCTCTCTTTGAGCAGCGCAAGCCTCTTTGCACAAGAAACTGGCTTAACCTTTTTAAGAATCGGCACAACGGCGCGCGAACAAGCAATGGCGAACGTCGGCACGGCATCAGCCACAGGTGCGGCGGCAAACTATTACAACCCTGCCCGTTTGACCGACGGCGAAACATCGTCCGTTCTCTTCTCACAAAATCTTTACATCTTTGACACTTACAGTAGTTTCGTTGCGGCAAAGTTCAAAGGTGAAACGGCGTCGTGGGGCGTTTCGCTCACATGGCTTTCTGTTCGCGATATTCCCATTCGCACCCGCGCCACCACTGAACCCGACGGCTTGTTTGATTCGCAAAACGCCGCGTTTGCCGTCTCTTACGCTCGCTCTTTCGATAAACAACTCTCGCTCGCGCTCACCGGAAAGTTCATTTACGAAAAACTTTTCATCGATGAAGCCAGTGGCTACGCCGCCGACCTTTCCGCCGTCTATCGCTTTGAAAAAAATCCGCTCACACTGGCGGCAACGCTTCAAAACATTGGCTCTATGAACGCCTTGCGCGATGAATCCACCACACTGCCCACCTTGTTTCGCGTCGGTGCCGCCTCTCCCGTTCAACTCTCGTCGCTCGGCGGAACGCTCTTGCTCGAGGGCAATCTTGAACATGTTTTTTCAGGGAATACTTTCGCAAGTTTCGGCGGCGAATTCGAGTTTCGCAATCAGTTTTGGGTTCGATTCGGTTATGTCTTCGGCAACGCCTCGCGCGCTCTTTCAGGCGGTATCGGCATTCGCTATGGAAACTTCAACTTCGATTATGCCTTCGTGCCCTTCTCCAATGAACTCGGAACAGCAAACCTTTTAACGCTTCAAGTTTCTTACTGACCATGAAACAAGTCGCACTTTTTTCACTTTTCTTTCTGCTTTCAGCATGCAATCAAGAAGAATTAGAACGATTGAAACGCGACGCCGCACAAAAACAAATCTCGCTCGATTCGCTCAAGCGCGAATACGACCGTGTCAATGAATTCAAAAGCAATGTGATTCGAGATTTTGGGGAATCGGCAAGCAAACTGCAAGAACGCTTGGACGAAAATCGCCGCCTCGAAGCAGAACTCGTTAATAAACAAGCCATCATCGAAGAACGCAACAAGCGCATTGATACACTTCTGAACACGATTAAACTTCGCGAAGGCGAACTTCAATCGCTTCAACGCGACCTCGCCAAGCAAGAATCGTTCATCAAACAACAGGAGTCGCTTATCAAACAGCAACAAACCCAACTCAAACAAAAAGACGAACAGAACGAATCGCTCAATCAAGCCATTTCACAGCGCGACGCCACCATTCGCTCGCTCAACACCAGCATTTCACAGCGCGACGCCACCATTCAAAAACTCAACGCTCGCATCGCCGAACAAGACCAAACCATTCAATCGCTCCAAAAGCCAACACCGCAAAAGTAACCTGTAACGACTTGTCATTCTGCTTTTGAGTTGAAGGTAACCTCTTCGTAAATCTCTTGAAGCGAAATGTTTTCCTTAATGGCGTGAAGTTCTACTTCGTCCGTCAGCCTTGTGTATTCGCGCAACACCCACTCCCCCGTCTCGCGCTTGGAATAATGCTCCACCAACACACTTTCCGACTCCACCAACACATACTCGCGAAACGACCCTATCGTCCGATACAGCCGAAACTTCTCGCCTCGGTCGTAGTTCCTTGTGCTTGCCGATAACACTTCCACAATCACCACAGGATTTCTCAACTCCGTTTGTGCTTCGCTCAACTCAGGCTTGCCACAATACACCGATGCGTCAGGATAAGTATAAAGCCCGCTCGGCGTCGCAATGCGCATGTCGCTACTTTTAGGCTGACACGGTTTTCCTTTCAGGCGTTGGCGTAGCGCGACAAATACATTCTCGACGATTTGTGCATGTCGGAATGTGCCGCCCGCCATTGCGAAAATTTCGCCGTTGTAATACTCGTGCTTCTCTTGGCTTGTGGCTTCAAGCGCAAGGTATTCTTCAAGCGAATAAACCTTCTTTGCAACTTCGGACATCGTGGTGTTGAGTTTCTCTTGTTACGACGATATTGCCTCAAATCTCACATCTTCATAAATCTCGTGCAGAGTTAGCCGCTCTTCAATGGCGTGAAGTTCTACTTCGTCCGTCAGCCTTGTGTATTCGCGCAACACCCACTCCCCCGTCTCGCGCTTGGAATAATGCTCCACCAACACACTTTCCGACTCCACCAACACATACTCGCGAAACGACCCTATCGTCCGATACAGCCGAAACTTCTCGCCTCGGTCGTAGTTCCTTGTGCTTGCCGATAACACTTCCACAATCACCACAGGATTTCTCAACTCCGTTTGTGCTTCGCTCAACTCAGGCTTGCCACAATACACCGATGCGTCAGGATAAGTATAAAGCCCGCTCGGCGTCGCAATGCGCATTTGTTCCGATAGCACGCGACAGGTTTTTCCTGTGAGCCGTTTTTTCAACAACGACACAATGTTCAGCGTAATGACGGCGTGTTGGAATGTGCCGCCCGCCATTGCGAAAATTTCGCCGTTGTAATACTCGTGCTTCTCTTGGCTTGTGGCTTCAAGCGCAAGGTATTCTTCAAGTGAATAAACCTTCTTTGCAACTTCGGACATCGTGGTGCATTTGATTGAATTGTCTTCAAGAAACAAAAAACACTTGACGAATCAAACAAACGCATCGAAAGGAAAAGGCGGAGATATTTGCTCCGCCTTTTTCAACTGCGTTTCGTTCATCGGCGCATTTTAGAGTTCGCAACTGCCCGCAACACACGCGAGTTCTTTGGCGCCTTGTGTTTCATCTGTTTCTTCATAGCAAACGATTTCTGCAAAGTCAATTTTCGGCAGTGCGTTTGCAAGTTGCTCATATTTTTCTTTGCTGATGGCTTCGTAGGGCGCGAGCGCATACACGTGATTGGTGCGCGGCAAGAACGATAAGCCACCGATTATTTCCCAATTTTTGTAAAGCCAATTTCCGACTTCCAACCATTCGTCGTCGCTCACGCTGACTGTAACTGACGGATTATGTTCGGTGAAATTGACTTTGACTTGTTTCCAGTATTCTAACTGCTCGATTGCGGAAAGGTCGTCGCGATAGATTGCGCCGTCAGGTGCTTTTACAGGGAACTCGAGCACGTAGGTTGTAGCATCGCTTTCGGTTTGTCCAACTTCAGGCTTGTAGGGAAACTTTTGGTCTTTGAGCATCTTGAAGAGCGGGTCGGTTGCCGAAATGCGAATGCGGCGAATGTAATACGGCGCATGTCGTGGATGCATGCCTGAAGAGGCATCGACGAGTTGCGACACGGTTCCTGATGGCTTCACACAAGTAACGCATGTTGACGCATTGATTCCGAATCGCTTGGCGTATTCTTCGTTGACCTTGATGGCTTCGGCTTTCAAGGCGCGTAGCGTTTCAGGGTTTCGCACCGCTGGCGAATCCCACTGCCCTGTAATTGAAACGCCGAGCAAGCGTTCTTCTTCGCAGTTCTTTTTCCATTCGGGCGAAAGGTATGGAAAGTTCGTCAGCGTGGATTGATATGTGCCAAGAATGGTTGCAAGGCGAATTTTGCGAAGCAAGGTTTCGGGCGTGTCTTCAGCACGAGCGACGACTTCGGAAAGATTGCAGAACTGCTTTGAGCGCAAGATGATTTCGCCGCACGGATTGGTGCCGCAAGTCGCAAGGTGACTGGCAAAACTTTCGCGTCGGCGTTCAGGCAGTTGCTCCAAGAGGGTTGAACGGTTGAAGATGCCGCGCTCACCACTTCCCGATTTAATAAGCGAGAGCCACTCGTCGAGAAATTCTGAAACTGTGGGCTTTTCGTTGTAGATGGCAGAGTTATTTGCCATGCTTCGCTCTGGGTGCGAGATGTAGAACGCGCCGTCTTTGGCGTGGCGCATATCGACATCGTCCAAATCGGAAAGCGAAATCAAGGCACTGCGACGCACGCCGCCCATCACTACCACTTCGCCGATTTTGCAAATAATGTCATGCACATCGAGCGTGTTGAGCCGCCGCCCTTGACGCTGTAAAATTCTTTCACGGCTGAACTCCATCAACGCGCGAAGCGGCTCTGGTCCCGAGGCTCTACCGCCCATCGTTTTCAATCGCGCACCTTGTGGTCGCACTCTTGAATAATCAAACGCCACATCTTCGCCGTTGAACCATGTCTTCAAGCCAAAGACGAATGCATCTGCCCAACCTTCTTTGCTATCCTCGACCACATGCGTCGGCAATTTCTTTCCTGTTTGCTTTTTGATTTGCGGCAACTTATGAATCGATTGTTGCTCGACCGAAAAACCAACGCCGGTGCCGCACATGAGGATATACATAATTTCGCCGAAATCTTGCAAGGATTCAGGGGCGATGAACGAGCAGTTGTAAGCCGCCACGTTGGTCTTGCGCGCCGCTTCGCCTGCGCTCCACAAAAGCCGCATTGACGGCATGACTTCTTGTTTCAAAATCGCCTCTCGCACTTCGGCATATTCGGCTTGGGTGAGTTTATCGCCCAAATTCTCACGCATAAAAGCAATGTAGCGGTCAACGGTTTCCACCCATGTTTCGCGCCGACCTTTTTCAGGAAGCCATCGCGAATAGGTGCGGT
>JBKBRB010000009.1:0-94981 GCA_046292465.1 Chloroherpetonaceae bacterium | reverse complement strand
CATTTTACTGCTCAACTGGAACGGCTGGCACGATACACTCGAGTGCTTAGAGAGCCTTCGCTCGCTTGACTATCCGAATTTCAAAATTATCCTTTGCGACAACGGCTCTTCGGACGGCTCTATCGAACGCTTTATCGCTTGGGCGCAACCGCATGCTGTTTCATATCGCATACTCTCGCGCTACGACGCTGAACACACAACCGACACCGTTCACGAAAAACTCATCATCATTGAAAACGGCGCGAACTTAGGCTTCGCAGGCGGAAACAATGTGGGACTGCGCTTCGCACGCACGCAAGCCTTTGAGTATATCTGGCTCTTGAACACCGACACCACCGTCAAGCCTGACGCCCTCACCAAACTCATTGCCGAAGTTGAATACAACCCAAAAATTGGCATGTGCGGTTCAACGCTTCTCTACTACCACGCGCCCGACACCGTTCAAACACTTTGCGGCGGCAGAATCAATCGGCGCACAGGCGAACCGCACCACATCGGCGCATTTCAAAAATTCCAACAACCAATTTCACAAGCAGAAGTGTTAAAGCAGTTGGATTACGTGATGGGCGCATCAATGCTCATCTCTCGCAAGTTTTTGGAAGAAATCGGATTGATGGAAGAGCGATATTTTCTTTACTACGAAGAAATCGACTGGGCAGAACGCGCCAAAGGCAAGTTCGAACTTGGCTACGCGCCCGAAAGCATCGTCTATCATAAAGAAGGGCGAAGCGTCGGCAATCAACCCAAAGCCTACACCGCTACATCGGTGTATTACATGACGCGAAGTCGTGTGATGTTTATGCGAAAGTTCTTTCCAAAACAGTTGCCGCTCGTTTATGCACGACTGCTCATTTCCGTTGCGGGACAAATCGTGAGAGGAAATTGGCAAGGCGCGATTGCCACACTTAAAGGGCTACTGAACGCGAGATGATGTTAAGAACTTGTTCGGCAATGCGCTTCCACGAGGCTTCGGCTTGACGCGCTTTAATGCCGTCAGTAAATAAGTCAGGCGTAATTTTTTGTGTAGAAAGTGCGACGAAGAAATCTTCCCAAGTTGGAAATTCTTTTGAGGGAATTAAAACGCCGTCGCGCATGTGCGTGATGAGCGAAGAGAAGGCAGGCGTTGCCGAAGCCACAACTGGCACACCGTAAGTTCGCGCCCACTGCAAAACGCCACTTGCCGCAATAACAGGCGGCGCATCGTAAGGCAAGGCTAAAAAATCAATCTCGTTCAAAAAGGTCGGCAAATCTTCGTCGGGCAGAAAATCGCCAAAGCAAATGTTTTTTGTGAGTTTAGCTTGTTGGACTTTTTGCCGTTGCGTGTTCAGGTAATTCAGATACGGCTCGGTTGCGCGTCCGCGAATGTTAATGTTGGGAACGAGTTCGTATTGCTGCTTTTCATTCAGCGAAATGGCGGCGTCGATGAGCAAATGCAGTCCTTTATTCGGCGTGATAAATCCAAAGAAGCCAAGTCGTGCAGGAGTGTGAGGCGCAGAGGTGCGTTTAGGAAGGGGGTCATCAAGATAGAGCACATGCGGAAGGAAATGCACCGTTGTGCGGCGGCGAAGCAATCGCTGAAGTCGCTCGTTGAGTTGGTCGCGTCCAACGGTGGTAAGGCATAAAAATTCATCGTCGTTTTTCAATGCTTGCTGTAAAATGAGCGGCTCAAGAGTTAGGTTGAACGCACGCCGAAACGCGCGCCGCCAAAACGATGTGCCAAAACGCTCGAGCCACGCAAACGGCGAATGCACAAATCGCGGCGCATCGTGAATCGTGATGAATCGCTTGAAGTCAGGGCGCAGTTGCTTTTGAAGACGCAAAGCGCGAAAGGTTTCGCCTTCGTTGACGCCAAGTTCCGCCCAAACAAATGCGCGGTTCGGAAACGAAGCAAGGTGACGGATAAATTCGCCAGCATCAACGCGCATCAACACCAACGAAGGAGCATATTTTGAAAGCGCGGCATGAAGCGTATCGGCGTAAGAGGCAATGCCTGTGCGATGTGCGTCTTTGGGTGCAAGGTGAATGAATGGAATTTGCGGCACGTTTTTCAGGTCAGAAAACTCACTTATTTTTCAAACTTACAACAAAACTTAATTTCTCAATTGTTTCGCATCTATCTCATCTTTTGTGTCGGCTTGTTATGCCTTTCGTCGGCTCTTCAAGCGCAATCGCTGACGCAAGTTTCACAAGGCGGCGTCTATCTTGAACTCAATCATTGGATTTACGACTTTCTTCAACGCCAATACATCAAAGGCAATTTGAAGCAGGTTTATCTCGATGCGCGTCCTGTGGCGCGTGTGGAACTGGCGAAGTATGTTGCTGAACTTGCCGAAAATCGAAATCGCTTGAATTCTGTTGAGCGTGAGCAAGTGAACTTCTGTTTGCGCGAGTTCAGTGACGAACTACGGCGATTGAATTTCAAAGACATTCCAACGCCTGATGCCTTTTACAAGACGGAAATCGAGCGCGTGCTTTCGCCTGTGCAATCGCTTGTGCCAAGTTTCACCTTTGAAAACGGTCGCAATCTTCTTGCGGTAGATACCGACGAGTTTACGGCGAATTTTGACTTCGTCGCAGGAAGCACGTTTCAGCGTGGCCGGTTAGATTCGTCCGACTTCCAACGCGAAGACCGCCTCACCAACGGCGCGATGGTTTGGGGCAGAATCGGCGAGCGCGTGGATTATTACATCAACATTCGCGACAACGCCTTGCGCACCAACAGTGCCTTCCCCGCAGAAGTCTTCGCGCTTCCGCGCTACGGCTTTGCGCTGAGCCGTCAGTTCGGATTTGCGTATCACGATGAAGCCGTCGCATACCTCAAAGTTGCCACGAACTACTTTGAAATCGCCTACGGAAAATTCTCAAATCAATGGGGTGCAGGCGCAACGGGCAGTCTCGTGCTGTCTGATTACGCCACATCATACAATCAACTTCTGCTTCGGCTCAAAATTTGGAAACTCAAATACACCAGCATTTTTGCTGAACTCATCGACTACGAACTTCAAACCAATCTCAGCATTCCGCAGAACAAGAAGTATTTCGCCGCGCATCGATTGGATATTCAATTTCACCCGAATCTCAATCTCGGCTTGTATGAAAGCATCATCACCGCAGGCAGAGGCTTTGATATCGGCTACTTGAATCCGATTATGTTTTATCGCTCGATGGAACACTACTACGGCAGTCCCGACAACGCCGCCATCGGTGCCGATTTCAACTGGCGCGTTGTGCCAAGCCTTTCGCTTTACGGTCAAATTTTTATCGATGATTTAACCACAAGCAAAATCGGTAAGAATTTTTGGGGCAATAAATTCGCCTATCTCTCTGGGCTTTATATCGTCGACCCATTTCAAATTCAGAACATTGATTTTCGCATTGAGTATGGGCGCGTCGACCCTTACACCTACACGCGCAGCGCAACACGACCACAAGATAACGCTACAGCCTACTTACACTACGGCACGCAACTCGGCTACTTTGCGCCGCCAAATTCCGACAACTTGTTCATCGAGGCGCGATACCGCTTCACCAAACAACTCATTGCGTCGGTGAGTTACACGCGCTTTCGTCATGGCGCAAATCCTGATTCGCTCACGAATGTGGGAGGTGATGTTCTCTTGAGCCGTCGCCCTGAACTTGATTCAGAGTTTGTCAAATTCTTGAGCGGCGCGCTGGGCGTGCGCGAGGAATATCGTGCCGCTGTGAGTTTTGAAGTCATACGCAATTTGTTTTTGAACGGCTGGATGAGTTATCAAGACGCGCGAAACTTTCTCGTCTTCTCGCGCAATCAACGCGAAAATTTTTCAGGCATTCGCTGGTTCATTGGAGCGCAATTAAACATCTGACCATGAAACGCATTGCTCAAATTTATCTCGCGGTCTTTGTGGTGCTGTTTTTGTTAGGACTCTTGTTCGAAGTTGAAAATCTTTCCTTGCTTTCGTGCGTCTATTTGCTCACGGCATTTGGACTTTGGTGGCTCAATTACACAGAGCAATTTCGCGATGACAAAGAAACGCTCAGCATTTTAATCAAGCCGCTTGGCGCAGTGCTCTTGATGTTCACGATTTACGATGTGCTCTCGCTGTTGCCCGCCATTTTTGAAATGAAGACGCTCGAGCATCCGCTTCCGAAAGAAATTCTCACGCGCACGATTTGGCTCTTCCTTGCAGGGATTGTTTGCTTTTGGATTGGATTTTTCTTGAATCTTGGACGCGCCGTCGCAAACTCGATTGCGCTCAACTTCGCGCAACAGTTTAGTTTCAACTCGACCGCGATTGTGCAACTCTCAAAGGGCTACTTAGCCGTAGGGGTTGTGCTTTATGTGCTGGCGGTTTGGACCGCAGGCTACGCAACGCCGATTCAAGCCGCGCTCGACATGAGCGAATTTCGTCGTAAAGCCTTCTCGCTTGGCGCAACCACCGCCATCGCTACCTTCATGACTTTCGCCTTGATGATTCCCAAAACGCTTTTCTTTGCTTTCCTCGCCAACGCCAAGCACCAATTTGAACAATCGCAGTGGCGATTTTGGATTCTCTTCTTCGTGATTGAATCGGCAGTTTGGATTAGTTTCGGCATTCGCGGCAACTTCGTCTTGACAGGATTTTTAGCCATTGTGATGTGGTATCATCGCTACCGAAAAGTGCCTATTTTGACGATTGCTTTGTTAGGACTCTTGTTGGGCGGCATTGTGGCGTTGCTTGGTGAAGTGCGCGATTTGCTTGCGCTTTCTGCGTCAGAGCGCGCCGCCTTAGAGCGCATTCGTCAGCAACTCGACCTCTCTTGGTATGAAATCGCCTTCGGAACGGTGCTTAAACGCTTGGACGCGCTCCATCGCTTCGGCGAAATTGTCGAAGGATTTTCAACCATCTATTCCGAGAACGATTTGCTTTATGGCAAAGGCACGCTCGGCGACCTTATCGCCTACATTCCGCGACAACTGCTCCCGTTCGAAAAGCCGTATCAAACAACCTACTACTTCATGGAAATGTTTTATCCGAAACTGCTCTCAATTTTCAGTTTTGAAATGTCCATTTTCGGAGAGGGCTACATGAACTTCGGTGCGCTCGGCACATTTCTGACGCTCTTCATCTTCGGCATTTTTATTCGCACCTTGAACGAACTTTTTCGCGAAACGCGATTGATGCAAAACAGCAAATTTTACTTTTGGTATTTCTTGTTCTTCTTTCCGACCTTCTTGCTTGTCAATCAAGGCTTGACGGGCGGATTGCCAAACTTTGCACTGACGGCGGTTTGGGGCGCAATCGCGCTCGGCTTGCTCGCACGACGAACAAGACTGCAAATTGCCTTTAACTCGTCTCCCAACTCGATTTGACCATGCACATCGCCGTCGACGCGCTCTTGCTTAAAAATCAAAACAGCGGAACAGGATTCTATACGCATCACTTGCTTTCTGCTATTGCGAAACTGCAATCCCCGCACCGCTTCACGATTTTTGTTGGCGCGCATTATCGATTTGCTGATGATTTTCTTGCGCCGAACATCACCTTGCGCAAAGTTGTGTTTCAGAGTAGCCTGCACCGAATCGCATGGGAACAAACCGCGCTGGTCTCGGAACTCAACCGCATGAAGCCCGACTTGCTTTTTTGTCCGTTCTTCATTAAGCCGATTTTTTACAAAGGCAAAACGGTCATCACAATGCACGACCTTTATCATCGCGTTGTGCCTGATGCCATTCGTTGGGATAGGCGGCTCTATCGGCGCGTCTTTATTGACCAATCCACCGTTCAAGCCCATCACATTATTGCCATTTCTGAACTCACCAAAGCCGATACGATTGCCGAGTATCATCTTCCCGAAGAAAAAATCAGCGTCGTCTATAACGGCATTGATGAAGCCTTTCGCACGCGCGTGAGCGATGAACAGCGTAAAGCACTCTTGAACAAACTTCAAATTCCGTTCAGCGAATTTTTGCTTTCGGTCAGCACACAGCATCGCAACAAAAACTATGGGCAACTCTTGGAAGCGATTTTCAAACTCAAAGCACAAGGCAAAAACTTTCCGCTGGTGATTGCAGGCAACAAAGGAGACGACTCCGACCGACTGCAACAACTGATGAATGATTACGACTTGCACAGCCTTGTGAAATTTGTTGGATTCATAGGTAATGACGATTTGCCCGCACTCTATCAATCTGCGAAGGTCTTTGTATTTCCAAGCCTTTACGAAGGGTTCGGCATTCCGCTCGTTGAAGCCATGGCAAGCGGCGTGCCGACGATTTACGCCAATCGCGGCGCACTGCCCGAAGTCTCGGCAGGCTCTGGGTTCGCCTTTGAAACAACCGAAGAATTGATGCATGCGATTGATAAAGTTTGGAACAATGCGCCACTGCGAGAAAGCCTCGTGCAAAAAGGATTAGAACGCGCCAAATGCTTCTCGTGGCACGAAGCGGCAAAAGCAACGCTCAACGTTTTTGAAAAACTTTAACGCAAATGGCATTAGCACAGTCGCGCAAAACAATCGCAATGGTTTCCAACACGGCGTGGTATCTCTACAACTTGCGCTTGGGCGTTATTCACTTCTTGCAAGACAAAGGGTTTGATGTCTTAGCGATTGCGCCGCACGATGACTTCATGACGCTTCTCGAGAAAGAAAATTGCAAGACAGTTTCGGTAGAAATAGACCGACGCGGCACAAATCCACTTGCCGATTTAGCGTTGATGTTTCGCTTGTATCGCATTTACCGAGCGCACAAGCCTGACTTTATCATTCACTACACCATCAAGCCGAATGTGTATGGCTCGCTTGCGGCAAGAATGGCGCACATTCCTTCAATGGCGGTCGTGAGCGGATTGGGCTATGCGTTCAGCAAACGAAATTGGCTCTATCGAGTTGCCACGCGCCTGATGAAAACGGCGTTCTCGTTTGCCAAAGAAGTTTGGTTCGTCAATCAAGATGACCGCCAGTTGCTTCTGACCGCCAACATTGTGCCGAAGGAAAAAACTTTGCAACTGCCGGGCGAAGGTGTCAATACAGAAAAATTTGTGCCGATTCCGAAATCGTCGTCAAGCAATAAGTTCGTGTTTCTTTTGAGTGCGCGGCTCTTGTGGGAAAAAGGTGTCGGGGTCTTTGTTGAAGCGGCAAGAAACTTAAAGCCAAAGTACCCGCATGCCGAATTTCAACTCTTGGGCTTTTTAAGCGACGATGAAAAGACGGGCGTTACCAAAGCGCAAATGGATAAGTGGCAAGCGGAAGGCGTGGTTACTTATCTCGGCACCACGAGCAATGTTGTTCCGTTTCTTGCCAATGCCGATTGCATTTTGCTTCCGTCGTTTTATCGTGAAGGCGTGCCGCGCGCGCTCTTAGAAGCCGCGAGCATGGCAAAGCCGATAATCACCACGGATAATGTCGGCTGTCGAGATGTGGTCGAGGACGGCGTAACGGGCTTTTTGGCAAAACCCAACAACAGCATTCACTTAGCCGAGAAGATGGAAGCGATGCTCAACCTTTCAGAAGCCGAACGGCGCAAAATGGGCGAAAAAGCACGCGAGAAAGTGATTCGCGAATTTGATGAACGGTTAGTGCTCAAAGAATACGATGCGATGCTTACGCGCTTGCGCTTGTTGTAGCGTGCTTGCGCTGTGCAACGAAGGCTAAAAAGTTTTTTAACAAGGTTTCTGAAAAGGCATTGTCGCGCTTTTCCAGCCACATGCGTTCAGGGTGCCACTGCACGAGAAAAATCGGTCGGTCGTCTATTGATTCCATCGCCTCAATAATGCCGTCATTGGAGTGTCCAACAATTCGCAAGCCTTCGCCGACTTTATCCGCCGCTTGATGATGGCGCGTGCTGACCTCGCCTTTTGTTGCGCCAATCATTTTGCCAAGTTTAGAATTAGGTTCAAGCGTGATGGTGTGATAGCCGCTCTCTTCGGGTCCTTTGGCTTCATGACCGTGAATGCCTTTTTGCTTTTCAATATCTAAAATCAGCGTGCCGCCCATTGCCACATTCACCAGTTGCAAGCCGCGACAAATGCCAAGAACAGGCAAGCCTTGCTCAATGCTTTTTCGTGCAAGCAAGAGTTCCATTTCGTCTCGCTCGATAATGGAGTTTTGAACATTGAGTTCATTCAACGCTTCTCGCGAGAGTTGCACGCCGAAGAGCGACGGCTCAACATCATGACCGCCTGAAAAGACAATCGCATCAAGGTGCGAAAGGGCATCAAGATTTTGGGCTTTTAAGGCTTCGAACGAACTACTGCTATAAGGCAGTCTCACGCACTCGATGTCGTAGCCGAAGGCTTCGCCTGATTTGAGCCAAGCGATGTATTCGTCGGTTTTAGTTTCGTAGGGCGGAAGGGCTTTGCGCAAGTATTCCGTAACGCCGATGGTGAGTTTCATATTGATTCGAGAATTGAAAAGATGGTTAAGAAAATTTACGGTTCGCGGTGCGTGGCTCCGAAGCGAAGTCTGTGCAAGGCGTTTGAGGTCGTCAGGCGTGTCGATATCATACCACTTTTCTAACTCAATTAAGTTAGCATTTATGTTTGAAAGTTGAGCCAAAGTTGCCGCGTAAGTTTCGCTTGTGCTATACGGCACGTGTTGAAATGCTTCGGGAAAATATCGATTCATGCCAAGAAGCACGTAGCCACCGTCGTCTGCGCCTGCAATCGCAACCGTTGGCGCGTTGGTTTCAAGAACCTCAAACGCACGCTCAATGATGGAAAGCGGCATATCGGGCGAATCTGTGCCGATAATGCACACGCGCTTGTAGCCCTGCTCAAAACAAAAGCGAAATGCTCTCGACATGCGCTCGCCTAAATCTCTGCCAACTTGCTCTACCACTTGCACACGCCTTGCCGAAAGAAATTCCCAGAGTTCCGACTGTTCATCTATCGCTCCTGAAACGAAGCCGAAGACTTGAACAGAAGTTGCGCAAACTTTCTCAAAAGTGTCTTCAATGAAGTAAGCGTAAAGCCTTGTTGCATCTTCGGGCGAGAAAAATGGCGAAAGACGTGTTTTGACCTTTCCTGCTTGCGGAACTTTGAAGAAGACTATAAGCGCGTTTCTTGAACTCACTGTGAGTTAAGTTGTTGGATTAAAACTCAATTTTTACGCCGCCGACGGGCAAGAACGCCCATTGATAGACGACTTCGACATTGGCGCGGCGTTGATTCCATATCAGCGTGAAAGGATTTCGCCGATTATAGACGTTCTGAATTTCCACATAACTGACCATGTTCCAGCCGTCGAAGAAATTACGCCAATCGAGCCGAAGGTCTAATCGGTGATAGTCTTGAAAGCGATTGGCGTTGAAGCGATTGAAATCGAAGACCAGTTGATTGACGGCGCGAGCGCGCACAAGGTCAATCGGTGTGTAGGGCGTGCCGCCGCTGAATCGCCATTTGGCTGAAACCTCGAGCGCGTCGGAAAATTTCCAGCCGCCGATTGCAGTGAAGATGTGTCGGAAGTCAAACGCGCTGGGTCGCAAAATGCCGTCTCGTCCTGCAAACTGAATGTCGGAAATCGTGTAGCCAAGTATTGCATAAAACTGTGCCGAAAGTTTTTTCTGCAAGAAGAAATCCACGCCACGTGCGTAGCCAGTGCTTTCGCTGACGAGTTCTTCAGTGCCGAAGGTGCCGAAGTTCGCGCCCGCATTTGCGTAAGAGAGTTGCGGAATAGAAACGCTTGCGGCATAATTCAAGTAGCGTTTGTAATACGCCTCAACGCTGATTTTCAAATCTTCCGCAGGGAAATACTCAAAGCCGCCAACGAAGTGTTGTGATTGCGCGTATTTCAAATTGCGATTGCGCTCATCGGCAATAAGCCACACCATCACAGGCGATTGATGATAAATGCCTGCCGCAAAATTGAGTTTGAGATTTTGACGAAGCGCGTAGCTCATTGCCAATCGTGGCGAAACGGCATGCGGTGCATTGAGATAACTGAAATAATCATAACGCACACCTGCGGTGAGGGAAAGCCGCGCAAAAAAATCTTTCGTGTATTGCACATACGCGCCGAACTTTTGCGCAACGCCGGTTCGGTCGTAATCAAACCCTTCGGCGGGTTCGCCGTTTGCGCCGATTGAGCCACTTCGCAAGAAGACGGCGTTTTGATTATCAATCGCGCGAAGCGTGATGCCTGCTTCAAATAAATCGGTTGGAGAAAAGCGATGCGAGAGGTCGGAACGCAGAAGGTATTCGCGCTCAAACGAACTGTTGCGATAAAAGGTGAAAACACGCGCCGAATCTACATTCGTGAAGAAGCGGTATTGATTGTGCGAGAGCGAAGTTTGAATGAAAGTCTTTTCGCTGAAAAGCCACTTATGCACGATGCCGATAACATATTGCCAACCGTTGTTGCGAATGTTGTCGCGCGTTGGCGCGTCTTCGTTCTCAAAATCTTTGAAGTAAATATCGTCGATGCCGCCAAGCCCGACGAGCGAAAATCGATGTTTTGGCGAAAGTTGAAAACTGGCTTTGAGATTAAGGTTGGAGTAATTCGGAACGGCAGTTAAGCCTGTTGAGCCGATGAGTAAATCGAGATAACTTTTGCGGGCAGAAATCATGAACGCGCCTTCGCCTTTTTGGAGCGGGCCTTCGGCTTGAAAGCCTGCGCCTGCAAATCCTAAATCGAACTTGCCTCTGAACTCGGATTTATCGCCTTCGCGATAGCGAATGTCCATCACGCTGGAAAGGCGGTCGCCGAATCGTGCTGAAAATCCGCCCGCGCTGAAATTAACTTCTTGCAAAAAATTAACGTCAATCATGCCAATCGGTCCGCCTGTTGCGCCTTGTGTGCCAAAGTGATTGATGTTCGGCACTTCAATGCCATCGACGAAAATGAAGTTTTCAATCGGACTGCCGCCGCGCACCACAAGGTCGTTTCGGTTGTCGGCACTTGACGAGACGCCGGGCAAAATCAAAACCATTCGGCTCACATCTTCGACTGCGCCCGGCGCGCGCCTCACTTCCTCTTGCGAAAGCGTATTTGTGCTGACTTTCAAATCGGCTTGCTTCGTGAAAAACATATCCGCCGTTACCGTTACTTCATCAACCGACACGGTTTCGGAGAGTTGCAACTCTATCGTGAGCTTCGTGCTTTGCACCGAACCGACGAACACGTCGCTTCGAACAAGCGGCTTATAGTCCAACGCCGTTACTTTCAAGCGATAGGTTTTCGCAGGCAGTCCCGAAAAACGAAAGCGTCCGTTGATGTCGGACGTTGTGCCAAAGGGCGTGTCGAGCAGTTGAAGTTTTGCGCCGACGATTTCTTGCTTCGTAATGCGGTCAATCACAACGCCTTCCAAAACGCCTGTTGGTGTTGCGGTTTCGGTAGGCTGGGCATGTAGCACGGTGGAAAGCGAGAGCAAAAAGAGACAACTCCACGAAAAACTCCTAAACGATTTCAGCATTGTCGGAATCGAAGGTTCAAAGTCGTTTCAAGTGATGAGCGTAAAGATAGCGGGATTTGATGAAACGAATCGTCAAAGGAATGTTATTTTTGGAACTGTTTCACACAACCGATTTACAACAACTGTTCAACGCATTATGAAAAAATTTCTCATCATTGGCGGCGTGATTGTGTTGCTCCTTTTGATTGCAGTTGCGTCGTTTCTTTACTTCGGCAACTACAGCACGGGCATTCGTGCGGGCGTGGTCGTGAAATTATCGGAAAGGGGATTTCTCTTTAAGACTTACGAAGGGCAAATGAACATCGGCACGTTTGGCGCATTCAAAAATGATGACAATCAACTTTCCACTGTTTTTGAATTTTCCGTTCCGAAAGACCGAAAGGAAGTTATTCAAGCCTTACAAGAGGTTTCACTTACGGGCGAGCGTGTTAATTTGCATTACGAAGAAAAATACTTCCGCTATGTTTGGCTTGGCGATTCAAAGTATTTAATCACAAAAGTCGAGCGATTGCCGCAAGGCAAAGAGCAGAGGACTTTGCCTGAAACGGCTTCGCCCGTCAATCCGCCGCTTCCGCCCGGTCAATAATTTCAATCACAATTAAGCATGGTGCATCACACATGAAACGGATTTCCACATATACGCTTGGGTGCAAATTGAACTTTGCAGAAACCTCAACGCTCGCGCAATCTTTTCTTGCGCAAGGCTACGAACTTGTGCCATTCGGCGAAAAAGCCGACGTGGTGATTATCAACACGTGTAGCGTAACGGAAAACGCTGACGCTAAATGTCGCAATGTGGTGCGCAAAGCCTTGAAGAAGTCGCCTGAAAGTTTTGTCGCCGTCGTAGGCTGTTACGCGCAACTTGAACCCGAAGAACTGGCTTCAATTAAAGGCGTCGATGTGGTGCTGGGCGCAAAAGAAAAATTTGAGTTAATGAACTATATCGGCGCAGAAAAAAATCAGGAAGCCAAAATTTTCGTCAGCGATATTCAAACCGTCGATAACTTCGGATTCGGTCACTCCATTACCATCGGCGGCGAGCAAGACCAAACGCGCGCCTATCTGAAAGTGCAAGACGGCTGTAATTACAACTGCTCTTACTGCACCATTCCATTAGCACGCGGACAAAGCCGTTCTGAATCGATTGATAAACTTGTCTTTCAAGCCAAGATGCTTATCGAGGCAGGCTATCAAGAAATTGTGCTCACAGGCGTCAACATTGGCGACTACGGCAACGCGCCCGACGGCTCAAAAGGCGAACACACATTTTTTGACTTGCTTCAAGCCCTTGATAAACTTCCCATTCCGCGCCTTCGCATTAGCTCGATTGAGCCAAACTTGCTCACCAGCGAGATGATTGATTTCATCGCAAGTTCCAAACGAATTGTACCGCACTTTCATTTGCCGATGCAATCGGGTTCAGCCGAAGTGTTGCGATTGATGCGCCGCCGCTACAACAAAGCCCTCTACCGTGCGCGTTGCGAAGAGGTCGCCGCGAAAATTCCACATGTGTGCATTGGTGCTGATGTGATTGTTGGATTTCCAAACGAAACAGACGAGCATTTTGAAGAAACGTATCGCTTCATTGAGTCGCTTCCGATTGCGTATCTGCATGTTTTCACATTCTCCAAGCGTCCCAACACACACGCGGCTGAACTGCTCAATGAACACAAAGTCGTCGAAGTGCCAAGCCACATTAAGCACGCACGCAGTCAAAAACTGCACGAACTTTCCTACTTCAAAAAGAAAGCCTTCGTTTCGCGCTTCATTGGCGAAGAAATGGACGTGCTCTTTGAAAACGAATTTTCGGACGATGAAGAGTTGAACGGCGAACAAACTTCAACCGAGAAACTTTATTGCTACGGGCATACGGCAAACTACTTGCGCGTTGGTGTTGAAGTGCCGTCAAAGGCGTGGGCGAAAGAAAATTTGGTCAGGCAAATGCGCCGCGTCAATCTTACAGGCATTGACGACGCGCTGAATGTGATTGGCGAGCCGCTTATCGTTCAGGTAGCCGAGTGAGAACGAGTTTAAGCGAGCCGTCTTGTTTAGTGAGCGTGAGAGTTTTATCAACCAATGTGTAAGAAAAAACGCCGTCAAGCAACACGACTTCATTTGCGAAATCTTCGGCGATAAATCGAATCGTGTTCGGCTTTTGCGTCAGTTCATATTTGCCACGAATGATGATAGGCTCTTCCTCTTCCTTCTTTTGCGAGCCACTGAACTCGTTTTCTGTGAAGACAACGCCTACTTCGTAAGTCGGAATATAAACGGTCGTGAATGCGCCATTTTTCGGCTCTTTCGGCTGTCGAACGGTTGTGCCGCGAAAACTTCCAATGAGTGAAGCCTTCGGCGGCACACTTTGACACCCCGTAATAGAGACAAGAAATACCAGCAACAAGTATCGCATGGTTTTAATCGGCTTGGCTCACAACGCTTGAAAGCGTGTGCTGTGTTTTAGATTGAAACTCTTGAATATCAATGCCGCGCAAAATCATAATAGCGGCGAAAAGTCCGATGATTTCAATGGCGAAGGCGGTGGCGTAGCCTGCATAATGGTTTTGCGTTATCCAAAGGGCAATGTCGCGAATGGCACCCCCGGTTGCGTTGGCGACGAAATTGGCAATCGCTTGCCCCATGCCCCAAAGTCCCATAAAGAGCCCTGCATTTTCGCGCGTGGTCATGTCCATCATAATCGTGAGCGAGCCGACGGTAAGCGCGCCGTTTCCAACGCCAAGCAGAAACACGCCGCCTTTGAAGGTTAGAATATCAATCATCGGTGAAAGTGAAATCGCCAAGAAGCCAAGTGCGGAGACGAAACAGCCGAGATAGGTCGTGCGCTTCTTTCCAATGCGATTTACGAAGAACAAGCCCAGCGTAACGATGCCGAGCATGGTGCCTGTGCCCCAAATGCGCGTGAGTTCAGTTGTTTGAGAAACACTCATGCCAAAAAGTTCTGCGCCGAAAGGTTCGAGAATCACATCTTGCCCTTGAATGGCGACAACGGTTACGAACATAAAGATGAAGAACGCATAAACGGTCGGGTTTGCCACGAGTCGCTTCAAGGCGTCGCTCAAATGCAAGGCATGCTTTTCGTTCTTCACAATTTCATGCTCACGAGCGAAGCGTTTTTCTGTGCCGAACACAGCGAGCCATGTGAAGAAAATCGAGACCCCAGCGCCGGCCCAAAACAGCGACACGAGCCGCTCCATCGAAAAGTTCTCGAGGTATTTTCCAATAAAGCCGCTTGCGACAATCGTGCCGAGAATGAGAACGAACCAGCCAACCGTAACGGCTTTGGCTTTATGCTTTTCGCCTGCGCTGTCAGCCAGAAGTGCGTAAAACATCGTGCCGACGAAATTCACCCCGACGCCATAAAGCGTGAAGGCGATGAGAAGCAAGGTGATGCCGAGCGCGAAATTTTCTTCAAATGCCAACGCACCATAAACCGACAACACCACGCCCGACACAGCAAGCAGGTTTCCGACGATGATATTCGGCGTGCGGCGCAACCCAAATCGCAAGTGCGTATCGCTGTAATGCCCAATCATCGGACGCACAAACGCCAAAATGTTGTGAAACCCAATCAGCACCCCGACGAGCGTTGCCGAAATGTTGAGTTCAACAACCATCACACGGTTGAGCGTGCTGTTAAGCAACACAAAGAGCGTTGCTGTTGAGAGTTGAAGCAAGCAAATTTGCAAAACGCGCGGCAACGGAATTTCTCGCGAGAGTTGCTCTAATTTGGATTCTGGCGTTTGAGCGGAATGCTCTGTTAGCGACGTGTGTGATGCAAGTGTGCCGGTTGGCAAATCTATGCGCTGACGCTCAAATTGACTTTGGCGCGAAAGTTGATTTAACATCTTTAATCTCCTTCTGCAATAACTTCAAAACAACTCGACTGCAACAGCAGTGATTTTAGTTAGCGTCAATTTAGAGGTGCATCTGTCGCCGCCCAAACAAATCACAGAAGTATAACCCGAAAAAAGAGCCGAGATAGTCGATTTCAAGTTCAATTGCAAAGAACGATTACGCTTTCACGTCTCGTTTTCAGAAGAGAAACTTCGCTTAATCGCTCAATTCGTTCAACATCGCATCCAATGACGCTTCACGACTTACTTCGCTTCGCTTTTGAAAACCTACGTCGCGCCAAACTGCGCAACACGCTCACCATCATCGGCGTTGGTGTCGGAACGGCGGCACTTGTCTCAATGCTCGCCTACGGTTCAGGGCTTCAAAAAACTTTTACCGATGAGTTCAGCGACCTTGAACTTTTCAATACGGTGCGCATTTCACCGACGAGCAACGAGTTTGCAAGCCTTGTGAATTTTTCAAATCGCGTTTTTAAGAACGAAAAGAAAAAGGAAGCCAATTTGGTGGTGCTGACGCCCGAAGTGCTGCAAAAAGTCAAAGCCATTTCGGCACAGGTTGCGCCAGGCGCGATTGTTTATCCTGAAATCATCTTTCCGTGTCGGCTTTCACTCGATACGCTCGACACGCCCGTTTTAACCGAAGCCTTGCCTGCGTCAATGGGTAAAGTGGCAGGCTACAATCAAATTCGTTATGGGTCATTTTTTGAAAGTGATTCTGCCAAAGAGGTGGTGGTATCGGAAATTTTGCTCAATCGCATCGGCGTGAAAAATCCACAAGATGCTCTGGGTAAGACCGTAACGCTCACAACCGTAACGCTCGACTTCAAGAAAATCATGACGCTTTCGACCACTTTTGGCGTGGGCGGCGGAATACCTATCGCCGAGCGCAAATACCAATTCCGAATCGTTGGCATTATGGATAAAGAGATTCAAAAACTCTCGAGCGGCTTGCGCCTCATTATGCCAATGGCGACAGCGGAAAGGTTGGAGCGACTCAACTTCGTGTCGACGATTGATTTGCTTCGCCGCACCGAACAGCGCGACGGCTATCAAGCCATTGTTGTTCGCGTTAGTAATCCAAAAGAAGCTGAACTCGTCAAATCTGCACTACAAAAAATCAAACTCAACGTAACGAGTTTTGCTGATGAGTTCGAGGAGTTCAAACGGCTCTTCATCTTGTTCGATATGGCGTTGGCAGTCGTTGGAACGATTGCGCTGGTTGTGGCAACGCTTGGCATCACAAACACGATGATTATGTCCATCATGGAGCGATACAGAGAAATTGGAATCATGAAAGCTGTCGGCGCAAATGATAGCGATGTAAGGCGCATCATTCTTGTTGAAAGCGCAGTGATTGGATTTTTCGGCGGCGTGCTGGGATTGCTCTTGGGGAAACTCGGCACGATGGGCGTGAATGCGCTCGCGAATTACTATGTGCAAAAACAAGCGGGAACGGAATTAGCCTTTTTTTACTTTCCAAGTTGGCTTGTCATTTCCGCAATTGTGTTTTCCATCTTGATTAGTATGCTCGCAGGACTCTACCCTGCAAATCGCGCCGCGCGTATTGAACCCGTTGAAGCCCTTAAATATCAATAACTTGACAAAGCAAAGAAGCGCAAAAAAGTGTGCAATTTTCGAAATTGAGTTAAATCGTTGTATATTGCGCCCACTTTTCACGGTCATATTGCGTCTGCAAGCATCAATCGTGGGAAGGACGGTCAAAAATACCGCTAGCTTTTATATCAAACTCAACTTTCTAATAAAAGAAAGCCTTTTTTAACTCATCAAACGTCAAAAACGAGGAGAACACCTATCATGAGACGACTTCAGGTCATCACTCTGTCCGTTTTGTGTGCGGTTGCGATGCGCTGTGGCGGTCCACCAGCACCACCAACGATTGCCTCATTCAAGGCGACACCCGAGTCAATTGTCAAAGGCAAGGGACCGGTCAATCTTTCATGGGAAGTCTACGGCTCGCCCGATACCGTTTTAATTGACGGAATGGAGCCAATGCTTCGTGCCGAAGGCGATACGATGATTGTCGGCAACTCAAACGTTAATCCCAGCCAAACCACAACATACCGCTTGTATGCAAGCAACGCAGGTGGTTCAGTCGAACAAACCGTGACGGTTACCGTGAAAGACCCGCCACCACCGCCGCCACCACCACCACCACCACCGCCACCACCACCGCCACCAACGCTCAGCAATGTTGGCGATATGCTTTCGTTCAATGCTTCATTTGCTAAGAACGGCAAAATCACCGATGAGTCTGACTTGAGCCGTCTTTTGAATTTGTTGAAGGAAAAAGAAAATCTTGTAGTTGAAATTACTGGCTTTGCAGATGCTTCAACGCCCGCAAAGAAGCAAAAAGCTGAAGCGATGAAGCGTGCGTCGGCAGTTCGTTCTTACCTTGTGAAGAACAAAATTGCAGGCAATCGCGTCGTCGTTGGTAAAGGCATGGCTTCGGGCAAAATCGAAGCAAAGGTTGTTCGTGTCGTTGAGCCGAAAGCACCAAAAGGCAAGAAGAAAAAGTAATCTCTCGATAATGGTTGTGAAGGCGGACACTGTTCCGCCTTTTTTATTTGACTAAAATATCGGACAAAATTTTTGCGACAAAAATCAAACATCAATTACGGAGGAAATAAGTTATTCGGTTGGTTTTTCTGATTCGCGCCACTGAAAATTGGGGAGATTTTGAACGCGGTTGATAAGCCGTTCAGGGTATTGCATGCCTTCAATCGCGCCACGAAATGTGATAGATTGAATTTGATTGTTTTGAAAATAAACGGTGATTTCGTCGCCGCTGGTCAAGTTTGCCCCTTTCGGCTTGCCGTCGTCGAAGGGGTAATAAAGGCTACGCGACTGCTTGAAGACATCGGTGCGTGCAATCTGCGAATTTTCATTAAAAGTAATCACCATTTCGTCGCCTGAAATTTGATTGAACTTTTTGCCTGAACGATCGAGCGAATCTTTTGAGGCAAGAAAGGCGCGCCGATAAATGAACATTTTATCAATCCGATTCCGCCGCCCGTCCTCACAAAGTTCAACGACAATCGAGTCGCCCGTCAGTTGATTGTTTTCATACCAAACGATAGGATTTTCATAGAGCATGATTACCTTTTTTTGAAGCAAGTATCTTGCTTTATTGGAGCGAGAGCGAAGCCTGCCGCGCCTGATTCGGACACTGTCGGTAATGTCAATGCGCGGTAGGGTATCGGATTCACTTCGAAAGGCGTCCATTCGTTTAGAGCGAATGACAAGCGTATCTATTTCGCCCGACGCAGCAGTATCGATTTTGGTGAGAACAGGATTTCCTGTGATGAAACTGCGTTTTTCATTGATGAAATGTTCACCGTAATCGCCTGTGATGACGATGTTATCGGTCGGATTCGTTACAATCACATTGCCCAGAACGAGCGCACGAGCATCGTTGCGAAAATAAACGAGGCTATCGGAGAAAATGAGATTGGCAGTATCTTTCAGGGACACTTTTTCGCTGAAATACGCTGTCTTGATGTCAGAAAAATACACCCCCTTTTGACTATTGAGCAAAACTTGCTTGTCTGTAAGGCTTACATTTTTTTCAAGAATGGATTTACGTTCATCGGGGAAATAAAATCCTTCCTCGCCACGAACGGTAACCGTATCGCGCACAATCACGATGTTTCCGACCAAACGAATTTTTCGGGATTGAAGAAATTGCACCGCAGTGTCGCAGTCGACCGTTGTGGTGGTTTCAATGAAGCGCACATTGCCGCTCACAATGCGAATCGGTTCGGAAACGGCGGGCGATGTTTTTGTTTTCGCTGATGTGAAAGTGCCACTTGAAATTTCATTCGCACGCTCTAAAACCACGACACGCTCTGTGTTATCTTGTGGGGATTGCGAATAAGCGACTTGCGACACTATCAGCAAGAAAACCAAAAAGAAGCTAAGCATGGAAAAGAAAAAGCCGCTTGTAAATAAAAGCGGCATCATTGGCATTGATGAAGTCGTTAAAACGGCAAATCGTCGCTCTTCGGTTCGCTTGAAGGTGCTTCTGGCATGTGCTTTGAGGAGAATGCCGACGCTGTGGAGTCGGACGACGTTGGCATTTCCTCATATGCCGATGGCGGCGGAGCAGGGGGCATTTGTCCCCCTTTGTCATTTTGCGACTGCGACTTGGGCGTCAGAATTTGCATATCGGTGCAGACAATTTCCGTGATGTAATTCTTCTTACCTGTCTCTTTGTCGTCCCAACTGCGCGTTTGCAAGCGACCTTCCACATAAACCAAACTGCCTTTGTGAAGATACTGCCGACAAACTTCGCCGAGCTTGTCCCAAACGACGATTCGATGCCATTCAGTTTTCTCGACTGTCTGTCCTGTGTTCTTATCCTTGTAACTGTCGCCTGTGGCTAAACTGAAAGTGACAACTAACGAGCCATTCGGTGTAGTACGGGCTTCAGGGTCAGAACCTAAGCGACCGATAAGCATCACTTTGTTGAGGTCTCGTGCCATAGTGGGAATGCGTTTGTGTTTGAAAAATTTTGGGAATTTAGGAAAGGTTTTGAGAATTGCAAGCCTATTCAAAATGAAGAGGCGAGCGAATAAACTTGCGATGTTTTCCCGATTCAAAAAAGGCAATGACTTCATCGCGCTCTGGCGAAGGTGGGATTTCCGACTTGACGCGTTCGAGTGCATTTGGAATCAACAAACCTGACTGAAAAATCAAGCGATAAAGGTTGCGTAAAGAAGCAAGCGTTTCTGGCGCGAAGCCCCGACGCTTTAAGCCCACAAGGTTTAATCCTTCATAGCGAAATGGCTCTCTGCCTGCCATCACAAAAGGCGGAACATCATAGACGACGCGCGAAGAACTGGCCACCATCGTGTGTCGTCCAATCCGCGTAAATTGGTGAATGCCACAAACGCCGCCAATCGTGGCATAGTCGCCGATTTCGCAATGCCCCGCAACTTGTGTTGTGTTTGAAATAATGACATGATTTCCAACCACAACATCATGAGCAAGGTGCACATATGCCATAATGAGGCAGTTTGAGCCGACGAGCGTCCTACCGTTTTCCCCTGTGCCACGATGAACAGTTGCATATTCGCGAATCGTCGTATTATCCCCGATAATGGCAAAAGAAATTTCGCCCTTGAACTTCAAATCTTGGGGAATCATGGACACAACCGCACCGACGAAAATTTGGCAGTTTTTACCAATTCGTGCACCGTTGCCGATATACGCGCGTGGCTGAACAACTGTGCCTTCCCCAAGCTCGACATCGTCCTCAACAATGCTATATGCGCCGATAGAAACGCCATTAGCAAGCCGTGCCTTTGGACTAACAATCGCAGTCGGGTGAATCTCAATGCTCATCGGTAATTACTTTGTTGTATCAATGTTCGTGTTTCGCTTTTGTGCCTGTGCTTTTGTCTCTTCAAGTTCTCGCTTCAAGAACGAATCTTGACTGTATTGCTGTGAAAGCGATTGCAAAATCGTAACAGCTTTATCATACTCACCAACTGTGCGATACGCCGTTGCAAGAATGTAGCGTGGGGAAAGGTCGTTCGGATTGGCTTGAACACGGCGATCGACAGATTCTTCCAGTGTGGGAAGCAACCGCGCAATCTGTGCCTTCCCATCGACTTTGGCATAAAGTTGAATGATCGCTTGCAAGATGCGATAATCCATTTCGCCAATTGCTGTCGGCAAAATTGAAAGCGATTTATCCAAGAGTTGCGTCGCTAATTCTTTGTTCGGAACTTGCTTGATGTTTCCCGCTTTGTCACGAATGGTCGAGACCGCATTAGGGTTCTGCGCGTAGTGTTGCGCAAGTTGGAGCATAATCGTGCGATAATTGCTCACCATTCGGCGCGTGTTTTCATCATAATAAACTGTTGGGTCGTCCAAGCGTTCATAGCGATATACATTCATCAGTTTGTCCCACATAATTTCAGGCTCAATGTAGCCGTAGTTATCGGTTCTAACAGGCACAATGCGATAAGCAAAGCCATCCATCCTGAGATAGTTATCAATCCCAATGCGGTTGTTGTCGCTCACCGTTACAGCAAAATAGACAGGGCGTTCCCAAAGGTTGTTGACAATTGTTTCATAGACAACACGGTCTTGAGCGCGAATGTATCCTTGTCCACTTTGCAGTTTGATGTAAGGCTCAAACGTCCAACGAACCGTATCAACCATATTCCGAATTGCAGTGGAGGTAGAATCAAGATTTAATCGCAGTTTCCTGCCTTCATCGTAGTGAAGTACGTCATCTTTGGCTGAAGCAGAAACTGGAAGAGCAATTGTTCGCGCCGACCACTGCTCGTAGCCGAAGTTTTTAAGTTCACGCTCCGAGATGTTCATCTTAATTGGTTTTGCACCTCGAGGCGATTCATACATAAGTTGTCGAACATACCAATCCGTATTTGCTAGCGAAAGATTCACCACGCGCACATCTTGACGAACGCCCGCAACTTCTTGCAAATACCACAGCGGGAATGTGTCGTTGTCGCCATTCGTGAAAAGGATTCCATCTTTGGCGCAACTGTTGAGCAAGTTGTAGGCGTAATCCCACGGCGCATAGTTGCCACTCCGGTCGTGCGAGTGATAATTGACTTGCAACATTCTCCCATTAACGAAGAGCAAGCCGAACAAGCACAACGCAACTGTTGCAGGCACAAGTTGTTTTTCGTCTTTCAAACTTTCGCGAATCGTCTCAAAGAGCGCATCAATTCCAATGCCTATCCAAATTGCAAAGGCAAAGAAACTGCCGACATACACATAATCACGCTCGCGTGGTTGCGGCTCGGGCGGGTTTGCATAAATGTTGATAAAAACACCAGTCAAGAGCAACAGCGCAAGCACTACAAGCGCCATGTTCCACTGTCGCCTGAAATGATAAAACATACCAAATAGCCCAACGCCGAACGGAATCCCCCAAAACTTTGAAAAGTCAATCCCATCATCCTGCACATCGCCATAGCGACCGATAAACTGCCAACCAAAATACCGCAAATACAAATGCCCAACTTGATACTTCAAGAAGAAATCCAAGTCGCTGGAATACTTTTGATAGTTCTGTTGATGTTGCGGGTCTTGCGACCAGCGGCGTTTGAAAATCGGATAGTCGCCATATTGCTCGCGATTGAGGTAAGAGTAAAGTTTTTCCATTGTGTTCGGAGCGTTCTCGTTAATTGGCGGATTCGTCCTCGAACGCAAGTAAATGACCGTGAACGAACTATAACCAATCACAATTAAAAAGAGCGAGACCGCCGCCAGATTCCACAAGCGCAATTTGTTTTGATGCGTGTAATACATCGCGTAAATGAGCGCAATGACCAAAGCAAAAATAGACCACACGCCCACATCACGCATCAGCGCAGGAAGCCCTTTAACAATGCCGGGATAAATCACAAAAAATAGTAACGATGAAACCACCACCAGCACCGCAAAACTACCGACGGAAATTTCATATCGCTTGTAATAATACACCATTGCAATCGCAAAGAACGCCAAGAGTGCCTGCAAGTGAACGCCCAACGCAAGCCCAAACGCATATGCGATGAGCAGTAGCCACTTTTCGTTGCCTTCTTCATCGGCGACTTCATACCACTTCAAAATCAGCCATACCACCGACGAGTTAAAGAGCATCGACATCGCATAAACTTCCGCCTCAACCGCGTTGAACCAAAAACTATCCGAAAACGCTAACGCAAACGCGCCAATCACGCCTGCCGAATACGCGGAAATTTTTTCGGCAGTCGACCACTCATCGGGGTTTGTTTGCCGATAAATGCGAATAAACCGAATCGTGATAAGGTAAGTGAACATCACCGTGAGCGCGCTACAAAGCGTGCTAATTAAATTGACGCGCGCGCCAATATCTCCAAATGGAATCATCGTGAACAGCCGTCCAAGCACCGTGAAAATTGGCGTTCCCGGTGGGTGTGGCACGCCGAGCGTGTAAGCAACGGCAACGAACTCACCGCAATCCCAAAACGAGAAGGTCGGTGCCATAGTTAAGACATAAACAAGTTCGGAAATGAGAAAGACGGATAAGGCGAGATAGGCGTTCAGACGATTGTGCGTGAGCATTGAATTAAGGTTATCAGTTACAAGTGAATTGGTGAGATGTTGAGTTTCAGGACGCACATGTGGCGCCTCTATGTTGTTGATGTTCCGTGATAAAAAATTCAGATGCAATCGTATCGGCAAGCGTGAATCCTTTGCGCGTGAGTTTAATGGTTCCGTGTTCCGTCGTCATCAATCCATCGCGTTCAAAATCGGCGACAGTTTGGCTTAGTGTTTCAAAATGCGAAGTCGCAAAGTTAAAATTTTTCGCCAATAGTTCTAATGCCAAGCCTTCGCGCTGTCGAAGCGAAAGAAGCACGGTTTCGTTGAATCGGTCAAGGTCGGAAAGCACTTCGCGGAAATCATGAGCATCAATCGGATTTTCCAAATAGCGATTCAGGCTTCTTTGATTGGCAGAGCGAATTTCGTTTCCCGCTTGTCTGAAAAACGAATGTGCCGACGGACCGAACCCCAAATAAGGAATGCGTTGCCAATACGATGAATTGTGCCGAGAGCGAAAATTAGAACGCGCATAGTTGGAAACTTCGTAATGCTCAAAGCCATGAGATTCCAAAAAGTCCATCGCCAAAAGAAACATCTCGGCTTGAAGCGAATCGTTTGGGCGCGCGCGCTTGCCGCGTGCAATTAATTTGGAAAGCGGCGTGAAAGGCTCAACCGTGAGCGAATAAGCGGAAATATGTTCAGGCACAAGCAAGACGGCAAGTTCAAGTTCGCGTCGCCAATCGGAAAGTGTTTCCCCTTCTGTGCCAAAAATCAAATCAATGCTGATGTTCTTAAACCATCGGTGAGCATGCTCAACTGACGCAAGGCTTTCCGCCGCTGTATGTTCGCGCGAAAGCCATTTCAATTTTTCGTCGTTGAAGGCTTGCGTGCCAATGCTTAAACGGTTGATTCCGACGTGTGAATAATCTTGTAAGAGTGAGTCGGTCAAATCTTCGGGGTTGGCTTCGAGGGTCAGTTCAAGGTCGGAATCAAGATGAAATTTTTTTTGAATGAGTGAAAGAATACGCTCGAGTTGGTTAGCAGAAAGCATAGACGGTGTGCCGCCGCCGAAGTAAATCGTAGCAATGGTTTCGTCCGCGAATAGGTCGGCGCGAGCGCAAATCTCTGTTTCAAGTGCGGTGAGAAATCGCTCCATGAGTGCGCCGTTTGTAACGAAGTAAAAGTCGCAATATGTGCAACGACGGCGACAAAACGGAATGTGAAAATATAACCCTGCCAAGTTTCAACTGTGTTGATGCTTCCAAATCTCTTCTTTTCGAACGAACCGTGTTTCGCCGACTTCTAAGTTGAGTTCGGAGAGCGAAAGGTTTCCGAACCGGATTCGTGTTAATCGTTCAACCTTGTTGCCGATAGCGTCGAAGAGCCTACGCACTTCGCGATTTTTGCCTTCGGTGAGCACGAGTTCAACAAGTCTCGGCGAAAGTCGCACAAGCGAAGACGGTTGAGCAAGATAATGCTTGCCGCGCACTTCAATCGTAATGCCGTTGCGTATGGTTTCGAGCTCGGAATCAGAAGCAGGGCGGGCGAGTCGGGCGCGATACGTTTTCGGAATGTGATTGTCGGGATTGGTGAGAAAATCGGCGAAGGCGTTGTCGTTGGTGAAGAGCAATAAGCCGTCGGTGTCTTTGTCCAAACGTCCAACCGCGAAGAGCCGTTCGGTGATGCCGGCTTGCGTTAAGAAGATGTTCAGGTCGTCATAGACGGTTGCGCGTGCGTGTTCATCGTTTGAGGTGGTGAGTGTGCCGCGCCGTTTGTTCATCGCGGCGTAGTAAAGTTGTTTTTCGTTCGGCGTCGGCTCGCCTGCGATTTCAATGTGTGCATCAATCGGCACCGCTTGAAAGGGATTACGAATCGTTTGAGCGTTCACGCGCACCTTGCCTTCGCGAACCAGCCGTTCTGCCTGTCGACGTGAGCAGTAGCCCCGTTGTGAAAGCAAGCGGTTGAGCGATTTGCGGCGAGGTTCGTTGCGTGTTTGACAGTGCATGGCTGAAAACGCGCGAGAGGAAAGTAAAAAAGCCGCGCAACAGTCGCGGCTTGTGTGCCCAAGAGGAGACTCGAACTCCTACGCCTTGCGGCGCTACCACCTCAAAGTAGTGCGTCTACCAATTCCGCCACCTGGGCAACCAACTATGAAGCAAACTTACAAAAAAGGCTACTCACAACAAAAATGTTACAAGTAGCCTGCCTCTTGAAATCAAGCATTGTGAGCATAGATGGACTCGAACCATCGACCCTCTCATTAAAAGTGAGATGCTCTACCTGCTGAGCTATATGCTCGACCACGCTTGCGTTGATGCAAGCGTTACCTTCAAAAGAACTCGACTTTCAAGCGAAAAAGTTTCATTCAAGACACTTCTTTAGTTGTTGCGATAACGCAGACGCTTTTTGTGGCGATTCTTACGACGGCGTTTCTTGCGTTTGTGCGTCGCCATTTTATGGCGCTTACGCTTTTTTCCTGACGGCATATCGTTTCAAAAAAGTGTTTTTCCAAAAGGGCGACAAAGATAGATAAAAATTTTTACGATGTCAACGATTTTGTGAAAAAATCATCTCACCTTAACCTCACCAAAACCGCGTGTTTTTTCGTAGATTGAATGCGTTATCTCAAACAACACATCGCAGTTGTCTCCGATTTATTCAAACATTTCAAGCAATGCTCAATACCAAGTTTGCATATCTTCAAAGCCTTCGTGATGAAGCACAAAAACTCGGCGGCGAGGCACGTATTGCCGCGCAACATAAAAAGGGCAAACTCTCTGCACGAGAACGCATCGACCTGCTTCTCGATAAAGGTTCATTCCAAGAGATTGGGATGTTCGTTAAACATCAAAGCACCAACTTTGGACTTGGGGAACAACGCTTTTTGGGTGACGGCGTGATTACAGGATTCGGCACGATTAACGGCAGAACAGTATATGTGTTTTCACAAGATTTTACGGTGTTTGGTGGTTCGCTTTCAGGCGCAAATGCCGAAAAAATTTGCAAAATCATGGATTTGGCAATGAAGAACGGCTGTCCCATCATTGGGCTTAATGATTCGGGCGGAGCGCGCATTCAAGAAGGTGTCGATTCGCTCGGCGGCTATGCGGATATTTTCCTGCGCAATACGCTTGCGTCGGGTGTTGTGCCGCAGATTTCGGCGATTCTCGGGCCATGTGCAGGCGGCGCGGTTTATTCGCCCGCAATTACTGATTTCATCTTGATGGCGAAAAATACAAGCTACATGTTCGTTACCGGACCGAACGTCGTCAAAACCGTAACGCACGAAGAAGTTACATTTGAAGAACTCGGCGGTGCGGAAACGCACGCAAGTAAATCTGGTGTGGCACACTTTGCTTGCGAAAATGAGTTAGAAGTGTTCGAGACGATAAAAAAATTACTCTCCTACATGCCCCAAAACTGTGAAGACCGTCCTGCCGATATTCCCGAAGTGCCTCCACTTCAAGATGCAGGGCAAACGCTCGACAACATCATTCCCGACTCGCCGAACAAACCTTACTCCATGCGTGAAGTGATTGCCAACCTCGTCGACGGCGGCGAATTTTTAGAAGTCCATAAAGATTTTGCGGAAAGCATTGTGGTCGGATTTGCAAGGCTTGGCGGTATGAGCATTGGCATTGTTGCCAATGAGCCGAGCGGACTTGCAGGCGTTCTGGGCATTAAATCGGCTCGCAAAGCCGCTCGCTTTGTTCGGTTCTGCGACTGCTTCAACATTCCGCTCCTCACACTCGTCGATGTGCCTGGTTTCTTGCCCGGCACCGACCAAGAGTGGAACGGCATTATCATTCACGGCGCAAAATTGCTTTATGCTTTCGCCGAAGCGACAGTGCCGAAAATTACGGTTATCACGCGAAAAGCCTACGGCGGCGCCTACGACGTGATGAACTCTAAACACATTCGTGGCGACTTCAACTTCGCATGGCCAACTGCCGAAATTGCTGTCATGGGCGCGCAAGGCGCAGCGGAAATCATCTTCAAGAAAGAAATCGATGCTGCCGCCGATAAAGACGCGGAACTCAAAAAGAAAACCGAAGAATTTGAAAAACTCTTCGCCAATCCTTATCTCGCCGCTGAAAAAGGCTACATCGACGAAGTCATTTTTCCACACGAAACACGCGAACGGCTCATTCGTGCCTTCAGAACAATTCGATACAAAGTGGACACCAACCCGCGCAAAAAACACGGCAACATTCCGCTTTGATGACGAACTTCGGAAGGGCGAGCCACCCCAACTCGCCTTTTTAGACCTCCTTTTTCGAGCTGAATCCTTTCAAGAAGGAATCCTCTCGAGATGAATCGAGATGCGTGCCTTATGAAGGCAACTTCTTACGAAAAATCTTGAACGACCCCAGCCCTAATTTTTGCAAAGCATATTGAATTGAGACGCGTAACACGCCAAGCCCATAAATCGAACTTCGCGTGAAATTGATAGAAGAGGCTTCTGCGAAATACTTGGTTGGACAAGTGATTTCGGCGATTTCAAATCCCGCATAAAAAATCTGTGCGAGCATTTCGTTATCAAAAATGAAATCATCAGAATTGGCGTGATAATCAACCGCTTCCAACACTTGACGCGAAAAAGCGCGGTAGCCGGTGTGATATTCGGAGAGTTTTTGTCCCATCAAGAGGTTTTGCACAAGGGTCAAGAAGCGATTGGCGATGTATTTGTAAAGTGGCATGCCGCCTTTGCGTGCGCCACCGCCTAAAATGCGTGAGCCAAGCACGCACGGATAAACCTCATGAGCGATAATGCTTGCCATTGCGGTCAAAAGTTTGGGCGTGTATTGGTAATCGGGGTGAAGCATCACAACAATATCGGCGCCAAGCGAGAGCGCTTTGTCGTAACAAGTTTTTTGATTGCCACCGTAGCCTTTGTTCTTCTCATGCCGAATGACATGGCGAATGCCAAGTTTTTTGGCGAGCAAAACGGTTTCATCGCGGCTGGCGTCATCGACGAGCACAACATCGTCGACAATGTCAAAAGGAATTTCTGCGTAAGTCTGCGCCAATGTTTTTTCGGCGTTGTAAGCAGGAAGTACGACGACGAGTTTTTTTCCGAGAATCATTTGTGTTGCGCGTTCAAGATACGAGTCAGTTCAGAAGCGAAGAGTCTCAAATCTTCGTCGAGAAAGTGCGACGAGCGCAAGCGTGCGCGTTTAACTTCTTGAAGGTCAATAGTGGCATCAATCGAATCTGGCTCGAACGTTTTTGCTTTCGCTATCAAATGCCCACTTGGCGAAACGATTTCCGAGCCGCCCCAATACGAAAGCCCATCTTCATTTCCAACGCGATTCGCCATCACCACATAAATGCTGAACAGATTGGCGTAGGTGCGCATCATCATTTCCCATGTTTTCGCGATGCTTAATTCACCGGTTTCAATATCAATGCGTAGCGGACTTGCAATGAGCGAGAAAAGCACTTTTGTGCCTTGCATGGCGAGCAGATAGGGAAGCGTTACGTGCCAATTGTCTTCGCAAATAGCAACGCCAAGCGTGCCAAGCCGGCGTGAGTGAAACGGTGCAATGCGTTGTCCTGCTGAAAAGTAACGCAGTTCCTCGAACATGCCGTAGGTAGGCAGAAAGACTTTGCGATGCACCACATGTGCCTGTCCATCTTCAAAAAAGAACGCTGCATTATAGACGCCGAAGTCATCAGAAAGTTCAATGCCGCCGCAAAGAATCGAGATGTGCTTGGAAAGCGCACGAAGCGGCTCAAAGCGTTTATCCGTAATCGGCAAGGCGATGTCTTGCGCCGCATCTTGAACGTTGTAGCCCGAAAGCGAGAGTTCTGGAAAGACGATGAACTCAATGCCGTCGTGAATCGCTGCTTCAACTTGTGAAAGATGTTGTTGGAGATTTTCGTCAAAATTGGCAAGAACGCCACTGGTTTGAGCGACGCGAACTTTAGCTTTCATGAATGCGGGTCGGTTGAAATTCCAAAAGTCGATTTGAGCGAATCGAACCATCGATTTACAGATTGCTTGCCTTCAAGAAGGGTTTCGAAGGCGTCAAAATCACGGTTCATAATGTGCGACTTCAAAACATCTAAATGTGATTCGGTTTCGGCTTCCATCTCTTTGGTCAAAAGTTTTGGATTTGGAAATGTCTCTTTGGTCAGCATGCGTGGCGGGTGAAATGAGATGAAAAGTTCTGGCTTCTGTTCTGCAATGTAATCAATGCGCGTAACTGCGGAGCAAAGATACACCGACGGCTTGCGTTCTAAAACTTGTTCGGCGATTTTCGCCGCTCCTGAAAAAAACTTTATCGGGCGTTTATCGATGTGTTCAATGACGCCTTGTGGAAAAATCCAAAGTGCATTTTGCTTATCGGAATGCTCGGTGAGTTTTTCCGTTGCATACTGAATGGTTTTAATGGCTTCGCGCGGGTTTTCGCGCACAATCGAGAACGCCCCAAGCCGTGTGAAGAATTGATAGCGCACCAGTTGCTTATACTCGATGATGATGTAAAGATTTTGATTGAAGTAAGTCTCGGTCAAGAGTTGCGACCAAAAGCCGTCCCACCAGTAAGCGTGATTGAGATAAAAAATGATAGGCGTTTGAAGATTCATCTCCGAAAGGTGACGCGCTCCTTTGACGCGCACTTTATCAAAATGCTGCTCGAAGGCGCGCCGTGAATACCAGCGAAACCAAGCCGTGTAAAGCCAACTGCGTCGGACTTTGAGCATAGCAAGTTTGAATTGAAAAAGATAGTGCTAATGCGTGTTGGTGGTCGTTTTGACTGATTTCGAGAAAAATCGTCCATTTCAACTGCGGTCTCTGCACCAAAGCGTCATGGATAGTGATGATTTGCGTTTTTTGCAATGCGCAGTGCTTTTTGTAAGTTACGACCAAAGAACGGTCTAAAGCCACAACGGTCTAAACCACTCTTCGCAATTTAGCAATCGCTTTTGAAGTAAAATTTAAGGAGTGCGGTTATGGTAAGTCAATTTTTTTCAACGCGAGAACTCTCCGAACTCTGCGCGGTCGGAGAAACCACAGTTAAACGATGGGCGAACATGGGGCTCATCAAGTATCATAAAACCATTGGAGGACACAGAAAGTTCAAGCTCGATGATGTTTTAGATTTCATCAGCAAAAATCATATTCGGGTTTCACCCGAGCAGATGGAGCGACTGCAAGCACAGAAGCGCAACGCCGAAGCAATTGATTTGAACACGGAAATTTTGCTGGTGCGCGGCGATGTGAGTGCGCTTGCGGATAAACTCACGGAACACTTGCTTGCCTTCAAAAAAAATGAAGTTGAAGCGTTGCTTAGCAAAGCCATTGAGCGAATTCCCTCGTTTGCCGTGATATTCGACAACATGATTGCACCTGCAATGCATCGCATTGGCAATCTGTGGTGCGAAAAGAAACTCTCCATCAGCGATGAGCATATTATTACGAACATCATTGTAGAAGCCATTCTTCGCACGAAAGTGAGATTTGAGGCTAGTTTGCGCGAAGTGCAAGAGCAAAACATATCTGCCATGACCTTGCTCTACACAAATACACAAGGCAGCGCACAAGACAATGCGACAGGAGAAATTCAGCCTAAACATCCTTTGGTGATTGTGGCTACCTGCCCCGAATCTGAACTGCATGAAGTGCCACTTTTGGGGGTCTCACTGGTATGTGAGTCGTTAGGATTTCAAGTGCGCTATGTCGGCGCAGCCGTTCCGTTTAAGGATTTAGAATCGGCGGTCGAAGAGCATAAGCCTGAAATGTTGTGTATGTCGATTACGAATGCACGTCTTCATGCGCCTGTGTATCGGCGTTACGAGCAGTTCCGCAAGTTTCTTGCCAAGCATCATGTCAAGTTTATTGTTGGGGGTCAGTTCATTGGGGAAACGAAGTCGCACCCCTTGCAAGCCGATTTTCGTGCACGCAGTTGCAGCGATTTAGAGCGATACATTAGGGAGAATTATGATATTGCTGCTTCATCAACGGAAATGAATCAAAAGTCGATGAATTGACGATAATTCGTGCATATCGACCATAACTGAATGTTAAAAATCAATCCTGTTCTTTGTCAGTCTGTCCATAAAGGCATAACGTAGGCTTGTAGTGAAGATGTGTCGCTACCGCTGTAGGCAGTTTGTGACAGCGTTTCTCGCCGTGTAAGGTGGGTTTGACCGTTCGTAGTTCGTGTCGGGAAATGAACTTCTATAACGACACGCTATCAATCGTAGTCATCAAACGATAAACATTGGATTAAGGAGAATACAATGGCAGATCAAGAAAAACCCACGCCTTCGGGTGGAGAAGGCGGCGGTGCGCCAAAGCGACCTCTACAAGCCGCGAAGTTGCAAGCCGCATCTAAGAAGCCAGCCGCGGCACAAGCCGCAGCCAAGGCTCCTGCGCCTGCCAAAGAAGGCGCAAAGACTGCATCTGTTCCTGCCAAACCTGTGGTGATGGAAGCAGATGTCGCCGATATGAAACGCTTCCTGCTCAAACGCACTGAAACCCGCACCACAAAGTGGTTTCAAGTGTTTGATGCAGATAAACTGACCGACGAACAAGTTTTCGGTGGACACCTCGCGCTCTTGGGCTGTCTGGGTATCGTGATGGGGATTTACTACATCTCGGGTATTCAAGTCTTTCCAAATGGCGCGGTCGGGTTCTACGACAACTGGTTCTATCTTACCATTAAGCCCCGAATGGTGTCGCTGGGCATTGATACTTATAGCCCTGAAACAGCCGACTTGATGGAGGCGGCGCGCAAACTCTTGTGGTGGGCGGGCATTCACTTCGCCGCAGGGGCGTTCCTCATCTATGGCGGATGGAAGCACTGGACAAGTGACCTTTCAAACCCGCTTGCCTTTCTCTTCTTCTGGAATCGTGACGCTGCTGTTCCGGGTAACTTCCGCGACTTCCGCATTCTTGGAAGCATCATTCCTGGCGGTATTGGCGGACGCTCAGCGAAGAACTACGCTGAAGCCCTCGGCGCACACACCATTTACCAAGCTTTTCTCTTCCTTGCTTGGGGATTTGTGATGTGGTTTGCGCTGGGCATTACACCTGAGCCCGACTTCCAAAAGATTAACAGCGAAGCCTTTATGTCGTTCATCTGGGCGGCTGTGTTCTTTGCCTTAGGCTTTTACTGGTGGGCAAATCCGCCACGTGCCGCAGAACACTTAAACGACGACTTGAAGGCTATCTTCTCTGTTCACCTGACCTCAATGGGGTATGTGAACATTGCGCTCGGTATTTTCGCCTTTATCGCCTTTAAGCAAAATCAATTCTTCTATCAACAACTCAACGACCTCGTCTTCTACATTTACGGTGAGCCCTTTAACCGTGTCGGCTTTGACGCCAACGGCAACACCGACTTGACGAAGATCGAGTATCCTGAATACCCGCCCTATGCGATTCTGCCCAAAAACGGCGCGACCTTCGGTATGGCGCAAACCGTGATTAACTTGCTGGCGTTTAACCATATCATTTGCGGATTCCTCTATGTGTTTGCAGGCGTTTTCCACGGCGGACAATACCTGCTCAAAATTCAAATGAGCGGACTCTATAATCAAATCAAGTCCAAGTGGATTGCGCTCGGTCGTAACAAGGAATTCCAAGTGAAGTTCGTTGGCACTATCATGGTGATGTGCTTTACGACGATGATTTCGGTCTATGCCGTTATCTGCTGGAACTCGCTGTGCGAACTAAACATGATGGGCGCGAACATTACGATGAGCTTCTACTGGCTACGCCCGCTTCCAATGTGGCACTTTATGTTTGAAGACCCGTCAATCAACGACTGGTGCGCCTTGCACGCGATTACGGCAGGATGGCTCTTTGCCTCGGTTGCGACCTCGCGTATTGCCTTCTTCTCTCATACCTCGCCACTGTGGGAAGATTTGGGCTTGAAGAAGAACTCGTTCTCGTTCCCGTGCCTCGGTCCTGTTTATGGCGGCACTTGCGGCGTCTCGATTCAAGACCAACTGTGGTTTGCAATTCTCTGGTCGGTCAAGCCGCTCTCCGTTATTGAATGGTATATTGACGGTGGCTGGCTCGCCTCGATGAACTACGGCATGGCAGTCGCAGATTGCAACGCATGGGACGCCATTGCAGGCTTGAAATATCACTACACAGGCGGCGTGTTCTACTATATGTGGACGGAAACCCAAGCCATCTGGGCAAGTTCGCACTTGACCGTCGTGCTCTTGATTGGACACTTGGTTTGGTTCATTAGTTTTGCTGTGTGGTTCAAAGATAGAGGCTCGCGGCTCGAAGGTGCAGATATTCAAACTCGAACAATTCGCTGGCTCGGCAAAACCTTGCTCGGACGCGATGTCAAGTTCCGCTTCCCCGTGCTGAATCTCTCTGACTCGAAGTTTGCAGGCACAGTGCTTTATTTCAGCGGAACCTTTATGCTCGTTTGGCTCTACATCGCCAACGGCTTCTACATGACCAACCAACCGGCACCACCGCCCGTCAGCCAAGCCGCAACCCAAAGCGGCGACCTGCTCGCGGAAGTCGTCGGCTACTTGCTCAAACTGATTGGATAACCCAAAAAAAGGAGCGACTCGGAAAACACCGATAAAGGGGGCTTGACAAAAGTCCCCTTTTTCTTTTACGCTCGAATTTTATGCCCGAAAAAACCACGTGAAAAATTCCTAAATTGCGCGTCCGAAAAACGCACTATGCACAAAGCCAAACCGAATCCGAA
Source organism: Chloroherpetonaceae bacterium (assembly GCA_046292465.1). GTDB lineage: Bacteria > Bacteroidota > Chlorobiia > Chlorobiales > Thermochlorobacteraceae > JANWWM01. The sequence goes on along the minus strand of JBKBRB010000009.1, from coordinate 60,986 downwards.
ATACTCACGCCGCAATCGCTTTAAGGCAAAGCGACGCTTCAAGATGGGGCAAGTGAAACTGCCGCGCGTCTCTCGCTCTGCATTTCCCTCGACCTTTACCGTCATGAATATGCTCTGCGGCTACGGCTCAATCATCTGTGCGGAACAGCGCGAGTATGCGCTGGCGGGGGGGTTCATTATTCTTGCCGCCGTGTTTGATACGATTGATGGCTTCATTGCGCGATTAACAAATTCTTCGTCTGAGTTTGGCGTCGAGCTCGATTCGCTTTCCGATTTAGTTTCATTTGGCGCAGCACCGTCGTTCCTTGCTTACAAATTTGGATTGGAACAATTTGGAATCTGGGGTGCGGTGCTTAGTTCAGCGTTGATGGTTGGCAGCGGCTTGCGCCTTGCGCGATTCAACGTGCAACTCGTCGGATTTTCAAAAGATTACTTTTCAGGATTGCCCACGCCTTCACAAGCCATGACGCTCTCGACATTCGTCATTTGGACAAGCGGCGAGTATATCTTCACCGTCGAAGAAATGAAACTTGCGCTCACTGCGCTCACGCTGATTCTCTCACTGCTCATGGTGAGCACGGTTAAATATGATTTGCTCCCGAAGCCGAAAGAGTTCAAGAAATATCCGTTCAAAACTGCCGCATTCGCGCTGGGCTTTTTAGCCATCTTGCTTTTTCAAGCCAAAGGATTTTTCTTTGCGATGTGTTGCTACATCGTCTTTGGCATCGTGCGATATGTGTATTTCTTTTTCAGCGAAGAAATATCCGAGAGCCGCAGTGAGCCTTCCGCTGAGCCCGTAGAGTCGTCTTTAACACAACCAAACTCAAACAAACTAAACTCACAACCATGAAATATCTCATTGTTGCCCTTTTGGCAATTTCACTTGCAAGTTGCGCCAAAAAAGAAGAACCAAAACCGCAACCCGCCGAAGCGCAAAAGCCCGCGCCGAAATTGGAAGAATGGGCGGAAATGGAAATTTTCCACAATGTGATGGCAGAAACTTTTCACCCAATGGAAGATGGCGAAATGAAACCAATCTTGACGCGCGCGCAAGAAATGGCAGATAAAGCCAAAGCGTGGCAAAATTCAACGCCGCCTGCCCGTTACGAGCCCGTCAAAGATTCCGTGAATTTTTATCTCGCTAAACTTGTCAGCGAATCACAAGCCCTTGCCGATATGGTCGCCAAAAAAGCCAAAGAAGACGACATCAAGAAAAATTTGACCGCACTTCACGACCGCTACCACACCATCAGCGATTTCTGCTACTCGATTGATAAAGAACTCAAAAAGAAATTGCGCGAAGAAGCCAAACACGAAGCCGCCAAACATTAACACAGCCATGTATCGAGCAAAAATCAAAGTAACCCTTCGCAAATCGATTTTAGATGTGCAAGGCAAAGCCGTTCAATCGGCACTGCATAAACTCGGCTACGGCGATGTGGAATCGGTGCGCGTCGGAAAGTATATCGAGCTCGAACTTAGCGACCAAGACGAAGCCACTGCGCGTAAAAATGCCGAAGAGGCTTGCAAAAAGTTGCTCTCAAACCCGGTGATGGAAGATTATAGTTTTGAACTTGAAAAAGTTTAGCGGCGAACCATGTGTCGAAAAGTCGAGGCGCGTTTAGTCCTATTGCTTGTGCTAATGTTGATAGGCGTTGCATGCAAGAGCGATAAAAACAATACGCGCTCGGTTGAATCTGCCAAGCCTGTCAAGGCAAATATCGTCAAGAAAAAAATCCAAGTCGATACTGCCTTCATCATGGTTGAGCTCGCCGACGACGAACAGAAGCGGCAAATGGGCTTGATGTTTCGCGATTCGCTCGAAGCAAATAGTGGCATGCTGTTCATTTTTCCTGAACCCAAAAAGCAAAGTTTTTGGATGAAAAATTGTCGCTTCCCGATAGACATTGCCTACATTGACGCCTCGCGCAGAATCACCGATATTGTTTCAATGGAGCCACCTGAAAGCCCGTTTATCCCCGACGATAGTCTGCCAACTTATCCTTCCAGTGTGCCTGTTCCCTACGCCTTAGAAGTGCCGAAAGGCTGGTTTGAAGCTCGTGGCATTCGTGTGGGCGCAACGGTAAAGTTTTAATTGAAATTAACATCCTGAAAGATGTGTTTTCGTTTTTGAAGATTGAACTTTAACTTCAAACCCGTTGTAGCAATCCCAACTCTAACGAATAAGGCACACATGAAAGGAACGAAAACCGCTTCCCCAAAAGCAACCGAAGTGAAGACAAGAAAGAGCGAAAAAAACATGCTCACGGTGGAAGAAATTTTCACGGAGTTTTTGAAGAAGAAGGGATACCGCTCAACGCCTGAACGCGCGATGGTCTTGAACGAAATCTATGCTTCCGCAGGGCACTTCGACGCCGACGAAATTTTCATCAGAATGAAACAAAAAGGAAGCAACATCTCGCGCGCGACGGTCTATAACACCCTTGAACTGCTCGTCGAGTGCAACCTCGTTAGTCAAAATAGTTTCGGGCATAAACATTTGCACTACGAGCGCATTTACGGCTACGAGCATCACGACCACATCGTTTGCGAAGATTGCGGCAAGGTCTTTGAGTTTACCAACCCTAAAATCGAGGAACAGCAACAAACGGTTTGCAATAAAATGGGCTTTGAGATTGAGCGGCATACGCTTCAAATTTTTGCGCGATGCACTAAACCCAACTGCGAACATAAAACTGCCGACCGCCGCGACTAATCCAAAAGTCAGATGATTCTGAAAAAAATTGAAGACGAATTCTGGACGAGCAAACAGCGTCAGGAATTTCCGTTGCACTATATCCTTTCGTATCGCGCATCGTTCAAAGCCGAATTGCCTGATTTTTTTATTCGCCACTTCTCAAAACAAGGCGAAAGCGTGCTTGACCCCTTCGGCGGACGTGGCACAACGGCACTGCAAGCAAATCTGCTCCGACGCATTGCATTTCACAACGACATTAACCCGATTTCACAAAAAATTGCTTACGCTAAAACGCACCCTGCCTCGCTCGCCGAAATCACAAAGCGACTGCAATCGTTTGACCTCACCACAAACTTGCCAATCGATGAACATCAAGAACTATTAGCGTTCTATCACCCCGACACGTTGAAAGAACTCTTGAATTTGAGACGCGCCATTCAACAAAATTATGACGACATCAATCGCTTCATCGAACTTGTGGCTGTCTCTCGTTTGCACGGACATTCAGACGGTTTTTTCTCGGTTTATTCATTTCCGCAAATTGCGGTCTCGCCCGAAGCACAGCGTAAAATCAACGCAAAGCGCAACCAAACCCCGCCATATCGCGACGTTAAATCGCGCATTCTGCGAAAAGCAAAGCAATGCTTGCAAGGTGCGTCGCACTTTCAAAAACGCTTCCCTGAATCGCTTAACAATCAAATTCGCACAGGCGATAGCCGAAATATGAGTTGGATTGAATCCGAAACGATTGACCTTGTGGTAACCTCACCGCCGTTCTTGGATAAAGTCGATTACATCAAGGATAACTGGCTCAAAGCGTGGTTCTACGGCATTAACGAAGATTCTTTCAAAGACGCCTTAGTGCAAACACGCAACTTGGAAGAATGGAAAATGTTTATGCGCGCGACCTTGAAGGAACTTTATCGTGTGGTAAAAGAAAACGGAACAGTTGTAATTGAAGTCGGCGAAGTGATGTATAAAAACAAAATGGTCAATTTAGATGAAATTGTCGCTGAACTCGGAGAAGAAGTCGGTTTTACGCTCTACGCGATTTTCATTAACAAACAACGCTTTACAAAGTTGGCAAACTGCTTCGGCGTCGCCAACAACGAAAAAGGCACAAACACGAATCGTTGCGTTGTAATGGTCAAAGGTTGTGCTCAACATTTGAATGTGCCTCTTGAAAAAACAACACTAAGCTTATTTGAAAACGACTACAACTCATGAGCGATAAAGAAAGGCTGGCGCGATATGAGAAACTTCTTAAACAAATCTTACAACCTTTGGAAGAAGTGCCGCTCGAATTATTCATTCGCGCAATCTCTGAAAAACGCATTATACCCATCGATCCAAAAAATATTAGATGCGAGCCTTCTAAACCGACTTGAATTGGTTGTGAAGCAAGTTCTCAAAGAAATCAACAAAGCTGGAATTGATACATACAGACCGAATGAAGCCGGAAATAGGGCAGAAGAACTTGTAAGGTTAGCATTAGAAGAAAACTCTTTCAGGTTAGGCAAACTCTCTCAGAGTGCAGGCTATCCTGACATTCTCATATTTGATGATGCCGAGAGACCAACATATTTGGAAGTAAAAACTTTCAACATCAAAACCTTGAACTCTACATTGCGAAGTTTCTTTATTTCTCCGCCAAAAAAGAAAAGCAAAATTGAATTTGATGCGCGACACTTGCTTGCTGCTTTTCAGTTAGAAAGAAAGAATGCAAAGTTTTACGCGGAAAAAGCAAGCCTTTATGATATTGCGTTTCTAATGGGTGAGGTTAAGCGAGAGTTCAACACCAGCAATCAACAACTTTATGCAAGTCCATACTCAAAAGAATTATTCAGTGTTTTGGCATAAGGCAATCGTGATTGGGCTATGCATGTGGAGTGTGGCGAATCTATGCACGGCACAGCCGCGTAGCGGGTCGGGCTTTGGCACGGTGCGCGGCAAAGTCTTCACGCTGTCAAACGAAGTGATAATTGAAAACTTCATCATCGTTGATTCGCTCACAGGTGAAAAAGCCGAAAAAGAATTTCGCCGAAGAAAGCAAGAACCGATTGCGGGCGCGAAGGTGCGCGTGCTTGGCACATCGCTTGGCGCAATTACCGACGCCAACGGAAACTACATCATTCGCAACATTCCGCGCGGACTCTACGACCTTGCCTACTCTGCCGACGGTTACAAAACCGACATCTTCAAAAATGTGTGGATTAAAAGCGATACCATTTCCGAAATCGATATCTTGCTCGAAGAAAACATTTCCGCACAGCGCGAAGTCGTTGTAACTGCCAACCGCTTCGAGCAACGCCTGCAAGATGTCGCGATTTCTACTTCCATTCTCGAGCCTGATTTCATCACGAATCGCAACAGCATTTCCATCGATGAAGCCTTGCGCTTTGTGCCGGGCGTGAATTTTACGGGAGCCGATATTAACATTCGCGGCTCGAGCGGCGTGAGCTTCGGCGTAGGAAGTCGCGTGCAGTTGCTTATCGATAATGTGCCACTGCTTGCAGGCGACGACGGCGCGGCAAAGTGGGACGCCTTTCCGACCGATTTCATCGAGCGAGTCGAAGTCGTCAAAGGGGCGGCAAGCGCGCTTTACGGCGCATCGGCACTTGGCGGCACGGTCAATATCGTTACGCAAAACTCCTACGAAACCAAAACCAGCCTCCTCGCTTACAGCGGCATCTACGACGCACCGCGATTCGACACATGGCGATGGACAAACAGCACACAGTTCTTCAACGGCGTTGAACTCTCGCACAAACAGCAGTTCGGCGCGCTCGGCGTTTATGGCTCGCTCTCGCGGCGGAGCGACGAAGGCTTTCGCGAAAACGCGGACTTCGCCCGACTTCGACTCTTCACCAAATTTGCTTATCGACTTTCCGACGAATCCAACCTCACCACGCTGTTCACCTTCGCCGAAGAGCGCAAAGGCAACGCCATTTATTGGCAAGACTTGAACAACATCTTGCGCGACGGCTCACAAGCCAACGCACGGCTTTATTCCGACAAACTGTTCCTCGCACCGATTTACACTCGGAAACTTTCCCAACGCACCACCTTCATTACGCGCGGACGATACTACCGCACAAACTTTATCGACTCGCAAGGGCAAGGCTCGCTCGCCAACAGCATCGGCACAGAAGTGCAAGTGATTTCTCTTGTTGGAAGTAAATTTAATTGGACTTGGGGCGGCGATGCGCAATACACCACCGTTTCATCAAGCCTGACGGGCGAGCATCAACTATTCAACCTTGCAGGATACGGGCAAGTGGAATTTCCTATCCTGAAATCGCTAACCGTAAATTTTGGCATTCGCGCCGACGCATTGGTGCTCAACAGCGATTCGCTTACGGGCGACATCAAAAGCGGCGAGTGGATTGCAAGCATCAATCCGAAATTCGGCTTCGTTTACGCGCTCAACGAGTATTCATCGCTTCGCACAAGTTTTGGCACGTCGTTCCGAAATCCTGCAATTACGGAGCGATTCACAACGACTGCCGCGCCGCCGATTGTGCCAAATCCAAACCTCAAACCTGAACGCGCGTTAAGCACCGAAATTGGATACCTCTTTGCATACTCGCGCCCAACGCCATTGATGATGGGCATCGTGCTGTCTGAAATCACAGTCGACGCCTCTGCCTACATGAGCCTCTATCGCGATTTAATTGAAGCCACGCTTGCAACGGGCGGCATTTCGTTTGACAATGTTTCAAATGCACGCATTCTGGGAACGGAACTTTCAACCACCTTGAACTTCAATCGCCGCACGGCACTTGTAACCGCCAGCTACACCTTTCTCAACGCTCGTGATGAAACGCGCAAAGTGCCACTTTATTACCGCAATCCGCAACTCTTCTATGTTACAACGGAATTCAACTACGGACGCTTTTCGTTCGAGTGGAACTATCGATTCATTGAACGCTTTTCGGCGACGAACCCCGACGCGCCGCTCATCTTCGGACTTTCCACGCCGCCAATTTTGAACGTCGACGAAACCGTCAATGCTCACATTCACGACTTGCGATTTGGCATCACGCTTCCGTTTGGAATCCTGAACCTTTATGTGCGCAATCTTTTCAATTACACTTACATCGAGCAACCTGCAACGCCTGCGCCAATACGGCACTTCTTCGTGCAGTTCCGCACACAATTTTGACGAATTGAAGCGTTGGAAATAAATTGCTGTTCAATTTGGCTCACTCGTCAGCAAAACAACGTGCCTGAATGAACTTATCACTGCTCGATTTCAGCATCATTTTTCTCTACCTTCTTTTCAGTTTTCTTGTTGGAATTTGGTATCGACGCCGTGCGTCGGAAAGCACGACGGAGTTTTTCCTTTCGGGCAGAAAACTGCCTTGGTGGATTGCAGGCACGGGCATGGTAGCAACGACCTTCGCCGCCGATACGCCGCTTGCCGTCGCGGGCATCGTCGCCAAAAATGGCATCGCGGGAAATTGGATTTGGTGGTCGTTTGTCTTCGGCGGCATGCTCACCGTGTTTTTCTTTGCGCGCTTATGGCGACGAGCGCAAATTCTCACCGACCTTGAATTTATCGAACTGCGTTACAGCGGAAGCGCGGCAGGATTTTTACGCGGATTCAAAGCCGTCTATTATGGCTTGCTCATGAACTGCATCATTATCGGTTGGGTGAATTTGGCGATGTATAAAATCATCAAAATCATGCTTCCTGAAACGAATGCCGAACTCGTTATCACTGGCTTGGCAGTGCTCACAACGCTCTATTCAAGTTTGGGCGGATTGTGGAGCGTGAGCATTACCGATGCGGTTCAATTTGTGATTGCGATGCTCGGAAGTGTGATTTTGGCGGTGCTCGCGCTCAACCAACCTGTGGTAACGGAGCAAGGCGGCTTGATGAAAATTCTGCCGGATTGGATGTTCAGTTTTTTGCCACGCATTGCTGAAGCAACAACAGCGGCGGACGCAGGGGGCATTTTTGCTTTGAGCGCAGGTGCGTTCATTGCCTTTATCGGCGTGCAATGGTGGGCGAGTTGGTATCCGGGCGCAGAGCCGGGCGGCGGCGGTTACGTGGCTCAACGCATGATGAGCGCGAAAGATGAAAAACACTCGCTCTTTGCAACGCTGTGGTTCATTATTGCGCATTACTGTGTTCGTCCTTGGCCTTGGATTTTGGTCGGGCTTGTCAGCGTCGTGATGTTCCCAACGCTTCCGATGGAGCAAAAAGAAGACGGCTTCGTGATGGTAATGCGCGATATTCTGCCGAGCGGATTGAAAGGCTTGCTCATTGCCGCGTTTCTTGCCGCCTATATGTCGACGCTTTCAACGCATCTCAACTGGGGCGCGAGTTACCTCTTGAACGATTTTTACAAACGCTTTATCAAACGCGAAGAAGAAGAATCGCACTATGTTGCGGTTTCAAGAGTGATGACGGGATTGATGATGGTGGTTGCACTTATCATCACATTCTTTGTGCTGAACACGATTGCAGGCGCGTGGGCGTTTATTTTGCAATGCGGTGCGGGCATTGGCTTCGTGCTCATTTTGCGTTGGTTTTGGTGGCGACTCAATGCATGGTCGGAAATCACTTCGATGGTTGCGCCGTTTTTAGCCTACACTTACCTTTACGCGTTCACCGATGTGCAATTCCCTGAATCGCTCTTCTACATTGTTGGATTCACGATTGCCACAACGCTTGCTGTAACTTTCCTCACGCCGCCTGAAAGCGTTGAGCATTTGAAAAATTTTTATCGTCGCACGCGCGTCGGTGGCGCATTTTGGAAGCCAATTTCCGACCTTCTTCCCGAAGTAAAATCCGACGGCAGTTATTTCTCGCTGTTCCTGAATTGGTTTTTGGGTGTGGTGTTGGTCTATGCGTTTTTGTTTGGCGTTGGGAAATTCATTTTTGGGCAGTGGCTTTATGGCACGTTGCTTTGTGCGATTGGCATTGGCGCGGCGGCAGGCATTTATTACGACTTCAATCGGCGTGGTTGGACGAAGCTAAATTGAACACAAAAGTTTTGAGCACAAAAGTTGAAAAGGAAATGTGCTGACTTTGGAACTGCTTGCCGCATGAAAATTTCATAACTTTACGATTCAACGCAACCGTTTAGAACGCAACAGATTGGCACATCAGCACGCAATTTGAACACGAATTTGAACCGTCAAAAATTTTTCATACTTCCGCTCGCGCTCTTCGCACTGCTCTTGACCTCGTGCGCACGCGACGACGATAGTTTCGTTGGAAGAGCATATCACAACTTCACCGCATTTTTCAACGCTTATTACAACGCGCGCATTGAATATCAACGTGGCATGCGTGCGATTGAAGGCTCGCTCAAATACGATAAAGATGCACCGTTAGAAATTTTCCCCTCGATTGAAAGCGCGGCATCAGGAAAACAATTCTTTGACCTTGTCATTAAGAAAACTTCGATTGTGCTCACCTCGCACCCGGTCAGCGCGCTTGCTGATAATGCGCTACTGTTGATGGGAAAGGCTTATTACCACTTGAAGAGTTTGGAAGCGGCAGAGCGAAAGTTCAAGGAAATTATTACGAACTATCCCGACGGCGATGTGGTCGATGAAGCCACGTTTTGGTATGGCAGAACGCTGGCGCAGCTCCAACAAAGCGAAGAGGCAAAATCAATTTTAGGCTCAGTGATTGAGTCGCGAAAAACGAGCAATGCTGTCAAAGCCGATGCTTACTTTGCATTGGCAGAGTTAGCCATCAAAGATGGAAGACTCGAGGAAGCGGCGGAAGAAATCGAGATGGGGTTGCGGCTCGTTAAAGATGAAAACTTGAAATCGCGCGCCGCCTTTACGTTGGCGAAAATTTACGACCGACTTGGACGTTTCCGCGACGCCGCCCGCGCCTATCAAATCGTAATTGATTTAGACCCGCCCGTCTACGAAGTGCTCTACGCCGCACAACTCAACTACGCCATCGACTTGCGCAAGCAAGGCAACGTTCGCGAAGCCGAAAAGCGATTGCAAAAAATGCTGGACGACGATAAAAACTACGTCAAGTTCGCCGAAATCCGCTATGAACTTGCCGAATGCTTCGCCCAGCAAGACCGATTAGGCAAAGCCATCGACCTTTACATCGAGATTATTCGACGCGCTAAAAAGACCGAAGCCTCTGCGAAAAGTTACTATCAACTCGGGCGCATCAAGCAAGAAATCACGTTTGATTTTGAGACAGCGCGTGCTTTTTACGACAGTTCAAGAATTGAGTATTCACAAGGCGAAATCAAAGAACTTGCCGAAGAAGCCTTCGCGAAGATGGATAAAATTTTAAGCCTCTATGAAGAGCGCGCCGTGATTGATAGCGTGCTCAAACTCGGCATTTTGAAACCGCTTGAAAAAGACACGACCAAGAAAATCGACTCTACCGCTGTTGCAAGCAAGGACAATGAAGGCACTCAACTGAAAAGGAGATCGCGCAAAGAATATCGGCGAAGTGTTACCCTTGCATTAGGCGGACGCGATGTCTTTGCCGAAACCGCAGGCGGCGCAGTAGAGCAACAACGCCGACAAAAATTTACCCTCGCACCTGCACGCGACACCATCACCTTCGTCAAGTATCACAAAGATTTTTTAGAGAGAACCGCCGCTATTGGAAATTTCTATCATCTCACCTTGCCAATGCCCGATTCAGCGATTATGTGGTATGAACGTGCGTTCCGATACTGTTTCAATACCATTTTCAATCTTTCGGATACATTAAAGCAACAAGTCGAGAACACTAAAGTGCCTCTGCTTTTCTCAATGGCAGATGTTTATCGCACCATTAACCAAGAGGAAAAAATGGATTCGCTTTATCGCGTGATTCTTGCCTCTTATCCGAACAGCCGATACACCAACCGCATTCGTGAGTATTACGGAATGCCCGTCGTTGAAGAAAATATCAAGCCTGATAGAGCCTTGTATTTACAAGCCTTCACGCTTATTGATAGCAGTCGATACGACCTCGCGCTTCGAATGCTTGATTCACTTTACAAGCAATTTCCGTCGTCCGACCTTCGCCCAAAGGCACTGCTTGCGATTGCTTATTTGCTCTATGAAAAATTCTCGCGACCTGATTCTGCCTTATCGCAATACAAACTCTTGGCGTCGCTTTATCCTGAATCCGAAGAAGCAAAGTTTATCGAGCCGACCTTGCAAGCCGCAAAAGCCATACGCGATTCGCTCGCCGCACTTGCCGATACAACCGCAAAACAAACGCCGACCGACACGCTGAAAAATCAATCCACGCCGCCAACAAAGCCACAAGAGCAACCTGACAAACAGCCTAAGAAAAATCCGTTTGAGAAAAATAAAGGTGTAAGAAAAGACGAAGAGCCACTTGCTCCGCCATCACCAATCAAGGGCGAAGAGCCAAATGAAGATGAACCGAACAAGCCACAATCTGACGGCGAAAAATAATCCAACAACAAAAGTAACATGCCCATGCAAATAGAAACCGATAACGAAATTCTCGACCTTGCGCTTGAAGTGATTTCAAACGAGCAACTCACACCAAGCATCAACGTGATTGTGCTTCATGCGCCAAAAGTGGCTTCGCGCTTCAAGGCAGGGCAGTTTATGGAAATCAAAGTAAACGATTCGCTTTTTCCGCTTTTGCGCCGACCGTTTAGCATTCATCGTGTTGTAGGCGAGCAAATTGAAATCATGAGTAAAGTGATTGGAATCGGAACGAAAATTCTTTACAGCGTCAAAGCAGGCGAGAAATTGCAAACGCTTGCGCCGCTCGGAAACACCTTTGGTTACGACAAAGACGATTTCGACTTGGGCGTATTGATTTCAGGCGGAATTGGCGTTGCGCCGATGGCGATGCTCGAAGAAACCTTACGCTCAAGAAACAAAGATGTGCTTAACATCGTCGGCGCAAGAACGGCAGAAGAACTCGTAACACGATACCTCACCAACGTGCATTTGGCGACCGACGACGGCACGGCTGGTTTCAAGGGCAATGTGGTGTCGCTCTTCTCGTCAATGTTGCCCTCGCTGAAAGGCAAGCGACTTCGGGTCTTTGCGTGCGGACCGAATCCAATGCTGAACGCACTGTCCAAATTTTGCAATGCGCAAGAAATTCCGTGCGAAGTCTCGATTGAATCGATAATGGGGTGCGGAATTGGCATTTGCTACGGCTGTCCCGTCCGCATTAAGGAAGCCAATGGCGAAGTTCACAACAAACTTTTGTGTCAATACGGCAGCGTTATCGATGCGCGTGAAATTGTCTTTGAAGAATGACCTTCAACCATGCATATCCATGATGTTCAAATCTATAAGGGCGTGGCACTGTGCTACGCTTTGTCTCTTATTGCTTCTCAATGTTGAAGCGTTTTCACAAGAATCACGCGTTCAATCGCTCACGATTCTTTACACCGCCAATACTAACGGCTACTTGGAAGAATGTCCGTGTTCAAAGGACGGGCTTGGCGGCATTGCGCGCCGCAAAACTGTTTTTGACCAACACCAAACTGGCAACACGCTCATTTTAGATGCAGGCAATCTTTTCTCGCCATATCGCAAAAACGAAGCGCAAGAACAGTTGCTCATTTCGCTAACTGAAAAACTTGCATACAGCCTGATGAATTTGGGCGAACAAGAATTTTCTTACGGATTAAACTTTTGGAAAGAAAACGGACGCAAACTCAATTTCGTATCGGCAAACTTGCGCGATAAAGAGGGGCATCGGCTCACGCCGCCGTTTCAAATCTTTGCCTTCGAGGGCTTGCGCGTTGGCGTTACAGGCGTGCTGTCGGAAAGTGCCTTTCAAAATTTGCCTGATGACATTCGCGCCGACCTTTCGCTCGTTCCGATTGAAGAAGAACTTTCAAAAACGCTTGTTCATATCAAAAACGAACAGGCAAATCTTATCGTGCTTCTCTTACGCTCGCAAGATTACGAGGCGGAGCAATCGCTTGCGAAACGCTTTCCTGAACTTCATCTCATCGTCTCGACCGATGAACGTTTAGCCCGCGAAAAACCCTTGCGCATTGGACAAACGCTCGCCGTATCTTCGGGAAGTGAGGGCGAACATGTCGGCAAACTCTCGCTTGTTATTGACGCAAGCAAAAATCAAATTTTATCTTACAAAAACGTGCTCATTCCGCTCTCAAAAAGCGTGAAGAAGCATGCGCAAATCGATTCGCTCATTCAATCATTCAAACAATCGCAACCGAAATGACAACTGGAATCCAATCGTTTCTCGACACGGTCAAATTTGATAAGGACGGACTGGTGCCTGCTATTGCGCAAGACGCCGAAACGGGAAAAATTTTAATGCTGGCGTATATGAACCGAGAAAGTTTGGAAATCACGCTCACAGAGCGCAAGATGTGTTATTGGAGCCGAAGCCGAAAAGAACTTTGGCGCAAAGGCGCAACGTCGGGCAACACGCAAGATGTTAAAGAAGTCTTGATTGATTGCGATGGCGACGCGCTCATCTTCAAAATCACGCAAAAGGGTGGCGCGTGCCACACGGGCTATGAATCGTGTTTCTTCCGAAAAGTCGAAGACGACGGCTCATTTCAGATTGTCGATAAACTTGTCTTCGATGCCGAAGAAGCCTATCGGAAAAATGGATAGCGAACTAGAAAGTCAATGCCAAAAAATATGAACCCAACACCGTCAAAAGCCGACGCGCTCGTGCAAGAAAAATCGCAGAAGAAAATTCGTGCGATGTTCGACGAAATTGCGCCGACCTACGATTTTCTCAATCACTTCCTTAGCGGGGGCACCGATATTTATTGGCGTTGGCAAACCGTGCGCAAAGTCAGAGAAAACTTGTCCTCGCACGATGCGCCGAAAATTTTAGACGTTGCCACAGGCACAGGCGACCTTGCCGTGATGCTCTCCAACATTCCAAACTCGGACATTATTGGCATTGACCTTTCCGACGAGATGCTCAAACGTGCCCGACTTAAAAAGCCAAACATTCGCTTTGAACTTGGCGAAGCCGAATCGCTCAAATTTCCAAATGAAACCTTCGATGCCGTTACAGCAGGCTTCGGCGCGAGAAACTTTGAAAACTTACAGCAAGGCTTGAACGAGTTTTATCGCGTCTTGAAACCGAGCGGCGTGGCGGCAATTTTAGAGCCAATGATTCCGCGAAACGGTGTGGTCAAGAACTTTTACCAATGGTATTTCAAAAATATGCTACCAAAGATAGCGTTGCTTTTTACGAAGTCCGATTTTGCATATGATTACCTACCACGCTCGGTCGCTGCGTTTCCACAAGGCGAAGACTTTTTGACTTACCTCAAACGCGCAGGCTTTCACGAAGCACGCTACTACACCATGACCTTTGAAACGGCAATTCTTTACATCGCCAAAAAGTAAGTGCGCATGAAGTGGTTTGAGACGACGAAACTCTTTTTGAAGAAAATTTTCGACGACGATGACTGCGTCGGACTTGCGTCGGAAATGGCGTATTCCGTAACGCTCTCGCTGTTTCCGGCAATGATTCTTTTCGTCAGTTTCCTTTCGCTTATTCAATCGCCTGAAGCCATCTCGACGCTTTCGGATTTAATTGGGCAAATTCTTCCGAAAGAAATTTACAATCCGATTGATAAGACGCTTGAAAAAATCGTCTCCGAGCGTCAAGGCGGAATTTTCACGATCAGCATTTTCATCACGCTTTTTTCTTCCGCCGGAATTTTTACGACCATCATGAAAGCAATGGAACGCATTTACGGTATAAAGGCGAACTACAATTTTTTGAAGCGGCAGCAAATTGCGATTGAACTTGTCTTGCTCGTGAGCGTTGCGCTGACGGTGGTGTTCAGTTTGCTTCTCTTCGGAGTCGAGCTCGAGCAAGTGCTTTACTACAAATACAAAATGAAGTGGCTGAAAAACTTCATGCAATATGCGCGGCTTCCGATTGCCTTTGTTGTGATTGTTGTGGCGACGCTTATCGTCTATAAGTATTCCTTGCGGATTCGGCACAAGTTGGAGCACCTTCTGCCCGGTGCCACGCTGATGGCGTTTCTGTGGATTTTGCTCACAATTTGGTTCGGCGATTTCGTCAAGAACGCACAGTTTTCACGCGCTTACGATGTGCTGGCGAAACTGATTGCGATGCTTCTGTGGATGTGGACAAACTCGCTCATTTTTCTTTTGGGCGCGGAATTAAATTGGTTTCTCTACAAGGGTCGTTATACTTTGGCTCAAAAAGAATCCCCTAAAATCACTTCAAAGAAATCTGAACCATTGCCGAATGCGAAGTAAACTCACCGTTCTGTTTCTTTTTCTTGCTCAACCTTTATTGGCGCAATCGCGCGAAGTTGAACTTTCGCTCACAGGCAAGTGGAAACTGCTCACAGGCGAGCAAGCCACATCGCAAGAGATGCTGCGGAGCGATTATGACGATTCAAATTGGCGAACTGTAAACGTGCCTGAAGCGTGGGATAAGCAAAAGGGCTTTGAAGGTTTTACGGGATTTGGCGTTTATCGCAAGTCGGTCGTGATTCCGCCTTCGGCAAGCGGACGAACCTTAACGCTTGCGCTTGGGAAAATTGCTTCCGTCGATGAAACTTACTTCAACGGTGTGTTGATTGGGTGCACCGGCGAAGTAACCGCAGGCAAAGACCTCGAGCCGCGTCTCTACCTTATTCCCGATTCGCTCATTCAATACGGCAAGAAAAACACGATTGCCGTGCGCGTCTTCTGCCGCACATCGAACGGCGGTATTTATGAAGGCTTTGGAAAGAGCAAAACGAAAATCGGAATTTATAGTAAGGTCGCGTTAGCAAAGTTGTTGGAAAAATCATGGAAGGTTGCGCCAAAATCGGTGAGCGATGAATTGCAAAAAGTTGTTCGCGCAATGGACAATGCGCTCTTTGAAGGCAAGTCAGAGCTCTACAAGTTGTTCTTATCAGAAGCCTATTTCAACAACGGCACAGCGTATCGTGAACAGCTCCTATTCTTGCAAAGCATTTTGCCAAAGGTGCAAGGCGCAAGTGCCGTGTATCGCGACTTTGTCGTCTATGAACGTGCACCGAACCGTTACGTTGCCGACTACGAAACGCATCTTTACAAGAACGGTAAACTCTTCGCTACGACTTACGACGAGCGACACTTCGCCAAAGTCAACGGTGAATGGAAGGAAATCGGCAATCAATCGCGCTTTTTTGAAATTGCAATTCGCTCGGCGTTTATGAACGGCGAGGTCAAAGTGTTGGTCTATTTACCGCCGTCGTTTATGCGTAAGTCAGGGAAGAAATATCCAAGCCTTTATGTGCTCTCGCCGCACGGCGCAAGTGCCGAACTTTGGCGCGAAATCAAACTCGCCGAACAATTAGACTCGTTGATTCTTTCAGGCAAGATGGAAGAAATAATTGTAGTAATCCCCGAAGAGCGCGGCTCTCATTATGTCAATTCCAAAGACGGCAAACAGCGATATGAAGATTTTTTTCTCAAAGAGTTGATTGAATCTGTTGAAGAAGATTATCGAGCGATTGGCGATGCGAACTTTCGCGGCATTACAGGCGTCTCGAGTGGAGGCAGCGCCGCATTTTTTCTTGCGCTCAAATCCGAAGAGGGACGCAAGTGGTTTTCGTCCGTCAGCGCAACCATGCCAATCTTCAATCGCCGATACAACGAACCACGACTTGACAGTGGCGACCTAACCTTTTGGCAAGACTATAATATCACAGCCATGCTTGAAAAGATGCCGAAAGATAGGCTTGCGCCGTTCACATTTCACCTTACGGTTGGCAGAGACGACTATTTCCGTCCCGCAACGGAAAGTGTCATTCAAGCCCTTAAAGCCAAGACGAATCGGTTCACCGTTGCCGAATATGACGGCGGAAATACCTTTGAATTTTGGACGCAGCATTTTGTCGACGCGCTCTTGTTTCACAGCGCACGATTTAAGGCGAATCAATCGCCCTAAACTGAAATAGTTTGAACAGATTGGTGCTTTCGATGGCGTTGCGTAACTTTAACCAAAACGAAAATTCCATTCACGCTAAAATTTATTTGCCTTGCGCACTACATCATTTGCTCTTCGCTCTATTCTCATACTGCTTTTTTTCTTCACAATCGGTTTAACTTCAACGCCTGCACGTGCAACGGTCGGCGGCGAGACGTTTCCTGCGGGACACTGGGCTTACGACATTATCGAGCAACTTGTCGTGCGCGGACACTTGCCGAAACTTTACGACGTGGCGAAGCCTTACGAACGGCTCGATGTCGCTCGTGCGATTTTAGAAACCGATAAAACGCTCATCGAAGACCGCGTTACGCTCTGGCTCTTCAATAAACTTGAGCAAGAACTCACAGACGAACTCGATTGGCTACGCGATGAAGCCTTCCCCGACGGCGCGCTTCGCATCGGCTTGCGCCCTGAATTCATTGGCGACAAGCGCGACGGCAACCCGCCTCAGCTTCAGTTCCCCGAAGAACAAGGGAACACCTTCGGACCACGATTTCGTAATCGATTCCGATTTACACTCGACTTCGGCGAGCATTTCACGGTCTATAACAACTCCGTCTTACAATCAGAGCGCATTTTTTCAATCGTGCCTGCAAAAAGTTTTGCAGGGGCGACTGGCTTTACAGAACAAGCCTTTGTTGCCTATCACAGCAAAAATTTTCGCGCAAAGTTCGGGCGCGACTATGTGCAATGGGGCTACGGACGCAATAGTTTAATCACCAACTTTACCGCCGGACCGTTGAACCAAATCGGATTTCAGTTTATCTCTCGAACCCTGCGCTTCACTTACTTTTTTGCGCAGTTAGATAAATACGACACACTCACACGGCGATTTCGGGAAGACGGCAACACCGAACGCTATTTTGCTGCAACGCGCGTCGACCTTAATCTCTTCGCCAGCAAAGTTCGGCTTGGCATTTATCAAGCAACCTTGCAGAGCGGCATCAAGCGACCGCCAGACCTCAGACACATCAATCCGTTTTTGTTTTCATATGCGGAGCAGTTCGAAGAAACCAATCCACTCATCGGTGCTGATTTTAGCATCTACGCCTTTGATATGAATTTCTACGGCAGTCTCACTGTCGACGATTGGCAAGCCGACAAGAAAGAACAAAACGACCTTGAACCGAACCTTTGGGCAGGAACGCTCGGCATTCGCGCCGCAAATATCCTCAAAGCGTTAAACATCTACGGAACAGATGTCTTTCTCGAATTCACGCGCACGCGCAACCGCACCTTTCACAATCGCTTCATCGACCAACGGCTGACGGTCAATAACTCGGGACGCGGTGTCGTTCGCTCAAATCCGCTGGCGCATCCGCTCGGCACAGATTTCCTTTCGGCAGAACTTGGAATTTCGCATTGGTTCAAAAAGTATTTGCGCGTCTCAACAAACTTCCTTGCAATTGCCAAAGGCGAAGGCAACCTTTACGGACCCTTCACCACGCCTTGGCTCGATAGAGATGCAAACGGAAATTTTATCTACAACCTTCGCGATGGTTACAACGAACCGATTCCTTTCGTAACAGGCGACCGAAAAGTCGAGAACCGCTATGCTTGGACCGTCGGATTTTTCTATCAGCCCAATAACTCGTTCAACACGGAACTGAACTTTACCCAAGTCTGGCGACGCAACGCTAACAACATCGCAGGCTTAAACACATCGGACTTGCAGATATTTTTCCGCATCTTGTTCGAGATTCAACCTGTGTTCAATTTCCTTTGATTCAACTTGTGAAGAAGTTTGTGATGGTCTCAATCCTTGCGCCTATTTCGCTTTTAGCGCAACCCAAACCCACGATTGAGCAATATGCAGAATGCCTTTCCGAGAGCCTCATGAAGGAATTGACCGATACGACTTTGCCGATTATCTTCATGCCTGAAAAAAACACGGGCTTCAAGCGTGAGTTGGATTTACGCTTGCAATCGGCTTTGCTTGAAAAGGGATTCAAGATACGCGAATCGCCGTTGGAGCATGCGCAAGAACTGCGCTATGAAATTCAATCGGCATCGGTGAGCGTGGAAGAAAGAAGTGGTCAATTCGTGCGCACCGTGTCGCTAACCGTGTTCGTGAAGCGGTTGTTGAATCGCGAGTTAAACAGCGCAAAATCCATAACGGCGCAAAAACAAGATACCTTGTCGCAAAGCGACCTCGAGCGTTTGAACGATACGCGCTATCCAGAAACGACAATTGCGCCACGCCGAACATGGTTCGATAAAGCCTTCGTGCCGACTTTAACCACGCTCTCGCTCGGCGTTATTGTGTATCTCTTTTTCAGCGTCAGAAGCAATTAACCTTTAACTTACTTTAACTTACATCTGAATGTCTCGCGTTCTACTTGGCTTATTTCTCGTGCTGTTTGTGAGTGCTTGCACCTCGTCTAAAACGGACGAAAACGCTTCGATTCCTGTCATCTTTCGTGAAGCGCAAAAAATGTATGATGAAGGCGATTATCTCGGTGCACAACTTGAACTTTCCAAACTCACCTATACCAGCCGCGCCACCGAATACGAAGACGATGTGCAGTTTCTTTTGGGAATGAGCTACTTCAAAAGTGAGCAATATCTTTTAGCCATTGATGCCTTTCAAACCTTGATGCGCAATGTGCCGTCGTCGCCCTACGCGCAAGAAGCCTATTTTCAAATTGCAGAGTGCTACTACAAAATGTCGCCCGAGCCGCAACTCGACCAAGACTACACGCGCCGTGCGATTATTCAGTATCAAGGCTACATCGACACCTATCCCATTCCTGACTCGGCAGGCGTTGCGGAAGAAATCGCCGAAGCGCAAGAACTCTTAAAGACCGTTCAAGAAACCGACAAAAAAGCACAAGTCGAGGACGTGATTCGGCGACTTCAAAACAAGTTGAAACAATTTGAAAGAGTAAAAATTGCCGAAGAGCGCATTGCGATTTGTCGGAACAAATTGGCAAAGAAACTCTTCGATGCCGCAGAGCAGTACGTTCAACTGCAAGCCTATCGCGCCGCAACGATGTATTACGAAGAAGTGCTTTCCAAATTCGGCGACACCAAATATGCCGAGCCAGCACTGCGCGGAAAAATTGATGCCCTCATCATTCGTGAAAAATGGGAAGACGCCGAATACGACATCAACCGCTACGCCGACGCCTTTCCTGAACGCCGCACTATCGTTGAGCAAATGCGAAAAAAAATGAACGACGCAATCACGGCTTCCAAACAAGCACAACTTGCCGAAGAATAAGCCTAAATCGGAACGCATGAAAGTTGCATTCTTCGGCGGCTCGTTCAACCCACCCCACAACGGACACCTCGCCGTCGCCTTGTTGTTACGCGAACGCTTCAAGCCTGATAAACTCATTTTCAGCGTCTCGAAAAATCCGTTGAAGTCGGAACCGGAAACTTCTGACGAGCATCGCCTCGCCATGACGCGCTTGCTTGCCGATGAACTCAATGCCACAGGCAACATCGCCGAAGTCAGCGATTGGGAGCTCAAGCGAAATGAACCCTCTTACACGATTGAAACGCTCGAGTATCTTGAACAAGTTTACCCACAAGCCGAACTCTTACTTGCGATTGGCGAAGATAACTTTCGCACCTTTTCAAAGTGGAAACGCTACGAAGAGATTTTAAGACGCGCCACGCTCGTTGTGTTTGAACGACCCAATCTGAACATGCCATTAGATTTCACGCCGCCTGAAGAGGCGCGTATTTACCATGTTCCGCTCGCTGTCGACGAAGCCTCAACAGAACTTCGCGCAAAACTTTCAAAAGGGCTTTATCCAAACGGCGAACTGCCACAGGCAATTTTAACCTACATCAAAGAACGAAGACTGTATCTAACATATGCTTGACCTAACGCATCGCCCGCGCCGACTCCGCGCCTCAAAAGCCATTCGCGATTTAACCCAAGAGACAACGCTCCACACGAGCGATTTTGTCTTTCCGCTCTTTCTCATCGAAGGCAAAAACAAGCAAGAAGAAGTTGCCTCTATGCCGAACATCTTTCGCTACTCCATTGACAACGCGCTTAAAGTGTGTGAAGCGTTGCAAGCACTCGGCATTAAAGCCATTGACTTATTCGGCGTTCCCGATAAAAAAGACGATACTGGCTCGGAAGCCTTGAACCCAAAAGGCTTGATTCAACGCGGCATTCGCGCCATTAAAAAAGAATTTCCCGACCTTTGTGTGATGACCGACATTGCCTTAGACCCTTTCACCTCGCACGGACACGACGGCTTAGTGAAAGATGGAAAAATTTTGAACGACGAAACCGTTGAAGTGCTTTGCCAAATGGCGTGTTCGCATGCGGAATGCGGTGCCGATGTGGTTGCGCCAAGTGATATGATGGACGGCAGAGTCGGCGCAATTCGCGAAGCATTGGACGACGAAGGATTTATCGATGTGGCGATTATGGCGTATTCAGCCAAATATGCGTCGAGTTTTTATGCGCCGTTCCGCGAGGCGTTGCACTCCGCTCCGAAGTTCGGCGATAAGAAAACCTATCAAATGAACCCTGCCAATTCAGACGAAGCCATGCGCGAAATCGAGCTCGATATTTCCGAAGGCGCAGATATTGTGATGGTCAAGCCTGCAATGGTGTATTTGGATATTGTGCGTCGTGCGCGTGAGCGAATCGAGACGCCGATTGCCGTCTATAACGTCTCAGGTGAATACTCGATGATAAAAGCGGCGGCACAAAACGGCTGGATTGATGGCGAGCGTGTGATGATGGAAACGCTTCTATCAATGAAACGAGCAGGCGCAAAACTTATTTTTACCTACTTTGCCATAGAAGCGGCAAAACTTCTCAAACAATCCTGACTTCACAATGCGGATACAACTTTCACTTATCGCCATGCTTACTTTGCTCACACTCGACTGCTCATCACCAAAATTGAATTATCCAAAAACCGAGAAAGTCAATCAAGTTGACAACTACTTTGGCACAGAAGTGCGCGACGATTATCGCTGGCTCGAGGACGATACGTCTGAAGCCACTGCCAAATGGGTTGAAGCGCAAAACAAAGTAACTTTTGGCTATTTGGAAAAAATCCCGTTTCGCAATGCGCTCAAAGCACGCCTGACGGAGATTTACAACTACCCGAAATACTCCGCGCCGTTCCGCAAGGGCGATTACTTTTTCTTCTACAAAAACGATGGCTTGCAAAATCAAAGCGTGCTCTACATTCAAAAAGGACTTGACGGCACGCCCGAAGTGCTCTTAGACCCGAACACTTTTTCCGAAGATGGCACATCGCGCTTAGGTGCATTTGCCGTTTCCAAAGATGCTAAATATGCCGCCTACGGCATTTCCAAAGGGGGCTCGGACTGGCAAACGTATTACGTGATGGAACTCGCCACGAAAAAGCAACTTCCCGATACGCTCAACTGGGTGAAGGTCTCGGGCATTGCTTGGGAAGGCGATGGCTTTTATTACAGCCGCTATCCTGAACCGTCAGATAAAAAGGAACTCTCGGCGAAAAACGAATTTCATCAAGTTTATTATCACAAGGTTGGCACACCGCAATCACAAGATGAACTTGTTTTTGAAGACAAAGCACACCCGCAACGCTTCCACTTTGCCTTCACAAGCGAAGATGAACAATTCACTTTTTTGAGCATTTCCGACAGAGGAACAGGAAAGCAAGGCAACGCACTTTACTTCAAACGGCGTGGCGAAAAAAACTTTAAGCCCATCGTTAGTGAGATTACGGATTTCTCTTACAGCATTGTCGACAACGTCGGCGACGATTTTCTCATCACAACAAATCACGATGCGCCGAATGAAAAGGTCATGCGATGCTCTTCCAAGAATCCTGATATGAAAAATTGGCAAACTGTGATTGCCGAAAAGCCCGAAGCCTTGCAATATGTTACAACAGGCGGCGGAAAAATTTTTGCACTCTACATGAAAGACGTTTCGACGCGCGTCTATGTTCACGCGCTCGATGGCACTTTTGAAAATGAAGTGGAATTGCCTGCACTCGGCACTGCCAGCGGATTCAGCGGAGAAGCCGATGATAAGTTCGTTTTCTACACATTCACCTCTTTTACATTCCCGCCGACGATTTATCGCTACGACATTGCGTCCAAAACCTCGACCGTTTTCCGCAAGCCTGAACTGAAATTCAATCCCGAAGACTACGAAACCAAGCAAGTCTTTTTCACAAGCAAAGATGGCACGAAAGTCCCGATGTTTTTGGTGTATAAAAAAGGCATTGTGCAAGATGGAAATAACCCAACGCTGATGTATGGCTACGGCGGATTCAATGTGAGTTTGTTGCCGTCGTTCAATCCGCTCAACATTGCGCTCTTGGAGCAAGGGGTGATTTATGCGCAGGTGAATTTGCGCGGTGGCAACGAATATGGCGAGGCGTGGCACCAAGCCGGCATGAAGTTCAACAAGCAAAATGTGTTTGATGATTTTATTGCGGGCGCAGAGTATCTCATCAAAGAAAAATACACGTGCTCGGAAAAATTAGCGATGCGCGGCGGCTCAAATGGTGGCTTGCTTGTTGGCGCCGTGATGTGTCAGCGTCCTGAACTTTTCAAGGTTGCCTTGCCTGCCGTCGGCGTGATGGACATGCTGCGCTTTCAAAAATTCACGATTGGCTGGAACTGGATTGCCGAATATGGCTCGAGCGAAGCCAGCAAAGAAGAGTTTGAATACCTTTACCGCTACTCACCGCTTCACAATTTGAAAGAAGGCGTTTCCTATCCTGCAACATTGATTACGACTGCCGACCACGACGACCGCGTAGTGCCTGCGCACTCGTTCAAATTTGCGGCGGCATTGCAAGAAAAGCATCGTGGCGAAAATCCTGTGCTCATTCGCATTGCGGTAAAATCGGGGCACGGCGCAAGCTCGACCGAAAAAGCCATTGAAGAAACGACCGATGTGTATGCGTTTCTTTTTTACAATCTTGGTATTACGCCAAAATTTAACGACAAAAACTAAGAGAATAACCCAAATCTGAAGGATATCAATGCGTGCTTTGTTAATGGCTTCAACTCACGGAAGGTGGTCTGCAAAAGGACGGCGATACGGCACTGAAAACGGCGTAGAAGCGTGGGTCTATGCATTTGAAGGCGATTACATCGGTTATGATGAAGTAACACCAAAGGATATTGCACAGTATGATTTAGTCATTGCAAATACGAATCATATCGGGGTGAATTATTTGCCAAAAATTGTTTCACTGGCTGAAAGCCGCCCTGCATCGGTTAAGTGGGTCTCGCTGATAGAAGGCTCTGCTACTGATTATTTGAAACCTTTACCTTTCATTCGTAGAGCGTTAGACGCATCAGATTTTGTAAATGTGATTAATCGCCACACGGTTTCTTTTTTTCAGGCATTCACCTCAAAGCCGTGTGCATATATCGGCATTCCTTATCCGATTGACAATGTTGTAAAATTGCGCGTGCCGATTGAAAAGCGACTTCGACGCGCATTTATTTGCCCAATGCTTTCCAAGCGGTGGAACGATTATTTTGTGGCGAAAAATCTTGGCATTGAATACTATGGCTATGAACGGCGCATTACGCGCAAGTTCGGGACGATAAAAGAAAATTGGGTTTTACACCGCTCGTTTAATCCGAACAAGTATTCCGATTTTGTCAAAAAGGTTTATGCTGATGACGCACTGACGATATACAGAGAAGTCGGAATTGAGCAACATCTTACAGACAACGCGGCATCATTACTGTGGATTAACCTTGATGACCGATTTACTTGGGGCAGGTATGTCTTAGATGCCGCCGCGTTGCAAGTGCCCATCATCACAACGCGCTCAACAGGGCACGCTGAAGAGTTATTTCCTCATACCACCTTAGAAAATGAATTTCAACTCAAAGAGGCGATTGAACTTGGAAAACGACTGTTAGACGACCCGACCTTCTACAAAACAGTGGCAGAAGTTTCCGAAGAGAATCTGCAAAAGTTCAGTCATCAGGTGATGAAAGAAAAACTTCTCTCCTATCTTGGCTAAATTTTACGGAGATAAAAACATGCAGAGTCGCCTTGTTCTTCGCGGTTCAGGGCTTCGGCGCGCGCTTTGAAAGTCGCAATGTCGGTACTTGAAAAAATTGACTGTTTAGGATTTTTCGAGTAAGAACGAGGGTCGTTGAGTGGTATCTCTTTGATGTATTGTTCGCTGCCCCAAAACTGAAAATCGGACGAGTCAAATTCGGTCTTGAAAATCTCAAATCCACACTGTTCGGCTAAAAGGTTCATGCTCTTGATGGTTGGCAGAAAGAGATGACGCGGCGGGTCGAGTTGAACCCAATTAACACCATAGTGTTTCCAAGCCGTGCCTGCAATAGGCACGCGAATGAGCACAACGCCGTTTGGCGTGAGCAGTTTTCGCGCATTTTCTAAGTAAGTCTGCGGCGTTGGAATATGCTCCAACGAATGATGAAACATAATGAGGTCGAAAGAGCCTGTCATGTCTTTGAGTTCTTTCTTCCATATCTTCACGCCACTGTCGTAGAAAATGTCATTAGCCAAAAATGGGTCGACGCCTTCCAGATGTTTGAAGCCCAATCGTTGCAGTTGAAGCAGAAGAATGCCGGCTCCGCACCCGACGTCTAAAATTTTTGAATCAAGGTTGAGCGATGAATGTTTCACCCACTTCAAAATATCGGGCACACGTTCAATCTGTTGTATCAGCCAACCGATAAGTCCTTTACCCGTCAGAACAAAGTTCGTGCGTTGTTTTTTCAAAAATCGTTTCAAAGGTGGGTCAATCACAGGCGTTGCATGATACGAGTAGTAAGTCTGCGGATAGTATTTTGAGAGGTCGTCGGGTGGCTTTACAATCTGAACGCAACCGCAGTGTTCGCACTCAAAATAAGTGAAGGTATCCCGCATGCCGAACATCATTTCTTTGGCTGTGTAGTAAGTAGAAGAAGTGTGTGAATGTCCGCAGATGATGCAAGTAGGCATTTGGTAGAGTTGGTTATGTTTGAAGGTTGATTTAGGAAAAATACGCGATGAAAGATTCCTTTTGTAGATTTGCAGAACAATTTTTGCAGTCATCTAAGATAAACACAAATGCCGCAATCAAAGACGCAAAGTTCAAAGTCATCAACGCCAAAATCCTCGAAGCCTAAAAAGACACTCGCGCCTGAAATATCGCTCATTCCTGAAAAATATCAAGACCTTGCCGCGTTGCTATTTCTCTTGCTTCTTACTTTGATTTTTTTTGCGCCAATTGTGTTTCAAGGCAAATCGTTTGTTGTGCCCGATAACACGGCTTCATTAGCAACTCAAACTTTCGTCAATGACGCCAAAGCTGAGGGCATTCAGCCGCAATGGATTCCATTTGTGTTCAGCGGCATGCCGTCGCTCGGCAGTCTGTTCGTTCAGGCAGAGCGGTGGTATGATGTTACTTACATTGTGGTTTGGAAAGGCATCGTAAAAGTTTTCACGGCGATAACCGCAACCCCAAAGAGCGTATCTGTCGTCTTGTTTTACTTTGTCTTCGGTGCGGGAATCTATTGGCTCTTGCGCACAAAGCAATGTTCGCCGTTTCAATCGCTCATCGGTGCAATCGGCGCAGTGCTGGCAACGCTCTCGGTGGTGTGGATTACGGTCGGACATAACACGAAAATCACTGCCGCCTCGCTTTACCCTTATTTGCTCGTCTTTGCAGAACGATTGCGCCAATCGGAAAATTGGAAATCCTTGTTGCTCAATACGGCACTGCTCTCGTGTGTGCTCTCGCTTCTCTTTGGCTCAACGCACGTGCAAATGATTTACTACGGCGGACTTTTTGCAGGAATTTACTTGCTCGTCGAGCTCATTTACGCTTTGATTAAAAAAGAGCCCATCGTGGCTTGGCTTCGAAGTGCAGGTGGCATGGCAGTAGCGGCACTGCTGGCGGTGATGATGTTTGCGGATACTTATCTCACCGTCGCCGAATACTCACCCTATTCGATTCGCGGCGCGGCAAGCGTAACCAGCATTTATCCCGAATTAGCAACTGAACAAACATCGACGCAAAGCAAAGCCGATTCAAAAGGCGGATTGAGTTATGACTACGCAACAAGTTGGTCGTTTGGCATCGAGGAAGTCTTGACCTTTTTCGTGCCGTCGTATTTCGGATACGGCAATGCGAGTTATTGGGGACCGCAACCTTTCACGATGTGTCCGCAATTTTTCGGCGTCGTGATTCTCATCTTTGCCATCATTGGATTGGTGCGATACTGGCGCGATAGGTTCGTTCAAGCCGTGTTTGCGGTCGGTGCATTCGCGCTTGTCGTCTCGTTCGGTAAGCATTTCCCGCTGGTCTATGATTTGCTCTTTTACTTTGCGCCGTTCTTCAACAAGTTCCGCGCACCATCAATGATTTTGATTTTGACGTCTCTTTCTGCTTGTATCCTTGCAGGCTACGGCGTGAAGGCACTTTACGAGATGCGCGAAACGGCAAGCGACGAACTAAAATCGCTCTTTCAAAAAATCAGTTATGCAAGCGTGGCAGTTGCGCTTATTGGCATTCTCGGCTTTTCGGGGTGCAAGCAAGATTACATTCAGCAGATTGCTAAAAGCGACAGAGGCAAGCAACTTGTGGCGCAGTATCAAAATCCGTCGGTGATTCAAGCCTACGAATCGCAGTTCAAGATTTTCGATATGGCAAAAAACGATATGATGCTCTCGCTCTTGATTATGGGCGCAACGATGCTCCTTGCGTATTTCTTTATCAACCGCACGCTCTCAAAAAATGTGTTTCAAGGCGCGTTGCTCTTGGTCGTGATGGTCGACTTTTGGCGTGCCGATGCCGACCTGCTCAAAGGCGCACAGCCCCTCCAAGCCGAAAAGAAAGTCTTCGAGAAGCCCGATTACGTTGCCTTTCTCGAGCAAGACAAAACGAAATTTAGAATCCTACCGCTCTTGCGCGAAAACGATGCGAATTGGTATGCTTATTTCCGTTTGGAATCGGTCGGCGGTTATCAAGGTGCGAAAATGCGCATCTATCAAGATTTGATTGAACTCTTTGGCAACGGCAATACGGAAACGCCAACCTTTTTCACCAATGCCGTCTTGATGGATTTGCTCAATCTCAAATACATCATCGTCGATAAGCCAACAACGATCGAAGGCTTCAAGACGGTGTTTGAAGGCAGTCGAGTTGTAATGGCGCGCGAAAATCCAACGCCGCGCGCATGGCTGGTGAAATCTGTTGAGAAAGCCACCGTGCCCGAAATTTTGAAGCACATTGAGCGGCAAGATTTCAATCCGCGCGAAAAAGCCTTCGTCGAAATTGACGCGCCAACCGCTGACGCACCCGATAGCCTCTCGAGCGTGGAAGTTAAAAGTGCAGGCATTCATCACCTCGAGTTGAGCGTGAAGACGAGCGCGAATAGTTTTCTGTTTGTAAGCGAAATTTTTTACGACAAAGGCTGGAAGTGCTTCATTGACGGCAGAGAGACAACGGTCTACAAAACCAATTATGCCTTTCGCGGCGTGCTTGTGCCGAAGGGAACGCACGATGTGAAGTTTGTGTATGAATCAAGCGCGTTTAACACAGGCAAGGTGTTGGCGATTTTTGCGAATATGTTCGTTCTTGTTGCCTTGATTGTGTCGGGCGTGATGATGTGGCGCAATCGGTCAGAAGGAAGTCATCTCTCTTAAAACGCAGTTTAAGATTTTGAACGAGAATGATTTGGCGGCTATCTCTTGCAAGTTTGTTTTGTTTCATGTCGCTTAGCGTGTTGGCGCAGCCGAAAATTAAAACGCAATGGGGTGAAGGGATTTGGCTAACATCGAGCGATAGCACGTTCACGATGAACATTCGTCCGCGTGTTCAGATGCGGGCACTCTCGAGCAACGAACTTCGTGCGAACGATTTTGAGGAAGAGATTTTCGCCCGCCGTGCGCGCATTTGGACAGCCGGAAATTTGTTCTCGCCTAAACTCACCTACCTCTTTCAACTGCACTTCGTCGAGTTTGATGTTTTGCCTCAACGCATCGAGGAAAGCGACTTGAATCGCCGTCCGGTGCGCGACCTTCTGCTTCAATACAACTTTACTCCGACTACATGGCTGGCATTTGGACAAGCAAAATTGCCCGCACATCGCTCGCGAATTATCTCGTCGCTCCGACTGCAAATCATCGAGCGTGGCATTGACCATGTCCTGTTCGATGTCGACCGCGATATTGGCTTTCAGTTCCGAACGCAAATACCAACCGGCGACCATGCCCATCTGCGATTCACGCTTGCGCTCACCACAGGTGAAGGGCGCAATCAAACCCCTGATTGGCGCGGATTAAGTTATACCGCACGTCTTGAGTGGCTTCCATTCGGACTGTTTCAGAACGGTGGCGATTATATCGAGTCCGATGTCTTCCGCGAAAGCAACTTCAAACTTGCGGTTGCAGGCAGTTACATCTTCAATCACAATGCGATTCGCACGAGTTCGCAAATCGGATTTCTGCTCTCTGAACCAACCAACATTCAAACTGGGATTTTGGATTTGCTTGCCAAGTATCGCGGGTGGTCGTTTGAAGTCGAGATGCTTTATCGCAATGCCGACAATCCAATTCAGTTCTCGCCGAGCGGCATGCGCCGTTTGATTTACAACGGCATTGGTGGGCATATTCAAGCAGGATACGTGTTTGAAAACTTGTTTGAGTTTGCAGGACGAATTGCAATCACAACACCTCAATCCAGCATCAAGCCATTTGCCTTTGCGCAGCGTGAAGCCACGTTTTGCGTTGGAAAAATTATCATTCTCCCGTCCATCAAAATTCAAGGCGACATTACGCTTGCAGAGCGACGATTTTGGAACGGACTTGCGCCACAAACCTTCACTGTGTTTCGTGGTCAGATGGAAATCGGGATTTAATTCGCTTTGATACGTTGCGTTAATGCATTGTTGTTAATACGCTGTGTTAAACAATATTTAACACCGTCTTAACCGTCGCGTAAAATCGCCCCCAATATCTTTGCGCCAATTTTATGCAGAACTTTATGGCGACACCCTTATACACCTGCATAGAAGAATATCATACTGACAAACAATCTCAAACAATCTCAAATAATGAAAAACAATTCAATTCTTGCTTCTTTCGCGTCGCTTATGATTGGCGGCGCGGCACTTGTGGGTTGCAAAGAGGACTCGGGAGCCGGGAACGCCGCACCCTACCAAGCGCAACTTGCAAACCGTTCGGTTACGCCTGCCTTGGTCAAGGACGTGATGAACGGCGTTGAAGTCTTCACGCTCATCAGCAGTGATGACCGTATTCCTGCACCTGCTGGCGACAACACACAATACGTGTTTGGCGGCGCGGCTGACGGCGCGGGTTTCATTCGCAATAACGACGGCAACTACACGCTTCTCGTTGAGCATGAAGATAATTATGCCATCTCTCGCATCACGCTTGACAAGGACTTGAAGCCGCTGACGATGGATTATGTGCTGACCTCGTCGCAAGGCAACTGGCGTCAATGCTCTGGCACGCTCGCCGAACCTGCCGAACATGGTTTCGGACCTGTGTTCTTATCGGGAAGCGAAGGATTCAGCGGTCCGGGCGGCAATGGAAATGCAGACTCGCGCGTTTGGGCAGTAAATCCCTTCGGCGCGAAGAACACGGCAAAATCACTTCCTGCGATGGGCGTATGGAGTACGGAAAATGCTGTCCCGCTTCCGAAAACCGCCTACAACGGCAAAACTGTTATCCTCATCGGCGATGACAATACCGACCAATACGGCGGACAAGTGGCAATGTATGTGAGCAACACCGTCGGTGACCTCGACAACGGCAAACTCTATGTGTTGGCACGTCTTAATGACGACCAAACCGAGATGAACATGGTCAAGGGTCAGCAATACGATGTCGTCTTCCGCGAAATTCCGGGTGGATTGAACTTGCAAGGCACCGACCAAGCCGCTGACGCCGCAAAGGCAATCAAGTTTGGTCGTGTTGAAGACATTGACTATCGTAAAGATGGAGTTGGCAGAGAAGTTTATTTCAACGTAACAGGTCAAAACCATTCAGGTCAAAATGCAGACCGCTCACGCACAATGTGGGGACGCGTCTACAAGTTGGTCTTAGACCCGAACGACCCGCTCAAAGGCAAACTCTCAGTCTTCCTTGATGGCGATGCGATGTCAGCACCTCTTAGCCAAGGCGGCACAGTCAATCAAAATCGCACAATTGGCGCGCTTGAAACCTCATTCATGAACCCTGACAACATTCTTGTAACGAAGAATTATGTCTATGTTCAAGAAGACCCGAACTCCTACAACAGCGGCGACCCGACCATCAATCGCCACGATGCCTACATCTACCAATACAATCTCAACACGGGTGTGATGAAAATCGTGCTTGAAGTCGACCATCACCGCGACGGTCGTCCGTTCCTCAAAACTGACGGAACACCGTTCAGCGGCACAGTAAACCCCGGAAGAATTGGTTCTTGGGAATACGGCACATTTCTCGACATTTCTGACAAAATCGGTATGGAAGGCGTCTTCTTACTTTGCGTTCAACCGCACGGTTGGAGAGCACCTGAATTTGATGACCCCGACAAAGATGGAGACCGTCCGCGTCCATTCAACAATCCACCTGATACACAAGGTAGCCAAGTTCTCATTCTCAAAGGGCTTGCTCGTTAAGTCTGCTTGTTGTTAAAAATTTACGCCGCATAGAGCGAGAGTTCTATGTGGCGTTTTTCATTTCAATCTTAAACAGTTGTAAAATATGTGGCGATGTGTTCTTCTTGCACTTTTCGCGCTCCTCTCAATTCAGCGATGCAATCACAGTAGCAACCCCGCGAAGGTCGCAGCGCGCTCCGAAGCCATTCAGCGCGACTATCAACAGCGGCTTGCAAAAATGGATTCTCTCTTTGCGAACACGATTAAGTTGTTAGAAACATCTTCGGATTCAACCGCGCTCATTTCGCAGTTGCAAACTGTCTTTGTTGAAACGCGCCGTGAATACAAGCGAATGGAATGGTTTTTGGAAGACGTCAGTCCTGGCACGGCAAAATTGCTCAACGGTCCTCCTCTGCCCGATTATGAACCCGACGACGACCGCTACAATGCGCCATCAGGCTTTCAAGTCCTTGAAGAATTACTCTTTGCAGATTTTTCGCTCGACAAAAAAGCGGAAATCGCGCAAGACCTGAACGCGATGCAAGGCGCGCTCCGACGCATGAAGGAACTTATCAGCGGCAGAGCATTTGACGACGCCTTTCTCTTTGACGCCATGCGTTTGGAAATCGTTCGTATTATCGCGCTTGGCATGAGCGGCTTCGACGCGCCCGTTACACAACGCTCTTTTGTTGATGCGCAAGACGCGCTCTTAGGAATTGAAGACGGCTTGAATCTCTTTGCGAGCAATCTTGAACAAAAAAACGACGCGCTGCTCAGCGACATTCGCGAAATTCTCACAAGAGCTAAAGCGTATCTTCAACAAGATGTTTCATTCAACGATTTCGATAGGCTCACCTTCATCACGGATTTTGCAAATCCTTTATCTGAAAAATTATACGAGGCACAAACCGTCCTTGAAATTCCGTTCCCAACATACATTCGTCCGTTCTCATACACCGCAAAGACGGTCTTTGAAAAAGACGCCTTCAATCCTGAAGCCTATACGCCGAGCTACGCACGCGGCGGCAATCCCGCACGAGTAGAATTGGGAAGATTGCTCTTCAACGACCCGATTCTCTCGCAAAATGGCAAACGCGCCTGTGCTTCATGCCATCAGCCCGAAAAAGCCTTCGGCGACGGACTTCCAAAGG
The DNA here is from genome assembly GCA_046292465.1 of Chloroherpetonaceae bacterium. Taxonomy (GTDB): domain Bacteria; phylum Bacteroidota; class Chlorobiia; order Chlorobiales; family Thermochlorobacteraceae; genus JANWWM01. The sequence continues at coordinate 28,627 of JBKBRB010000009.1, read as the reverse complement.
CACTCACCATAAAAGGCGAACCAAAACTGCGCAACACACCAACCTTGCTCAACGCAACGCTTCAAGCCAGCTCGTCTTACGACCAAAGCACGCAGTTCCTCGAAGACCGCGTCATGAAAGTATTGGAAAGCAAAGATGAAATGCACAGTTCGCTTTGGGAGGCGGCAAAAAAATTGCAACAAAGCGAAGACTATGTCAGGCTCTTCAAAGAAGCCTTTGGGAATAAGTCGGCAAATGTGGTGGTTGAAAATGGGAATGTGCTAACGGCGGATAATCTCAAAATTGCGATTGGCGCGTATCTGCGCACCCTTGTTAGCCTGAACTCACGCTTTGACCAATACATGCGAGGCGATAAATCCAAGATGACCGACCAAGAAAAGCACGGGTTCAATCTCTTTATGGGCAAAGCCAAATGCGGCACCTGCCATTTTATGCCGCTCTTCAACGGCACAATTCCGCCAACTTACGCCTCCAATGAATCGGAAGTGATTGGCGTTCCGAAAGAAGCCAAGTGGAAAAACGCCACGATAGACCCCGATACAGGCAAAAGCGCGATTGTACCGCATGAAATTTATCGCTATGCGTTTAAGACCACATCGGTGCGCAATGCGGAATTAACCTCACCCTATATGCACAATGGCGTCTACAAAACGCTCGATGAAGTCATGCAATTTTACAATGTCGGCGGCGGAAAAGGCATTGGGATTGAACTTCCACATCAAACCCTGCCCTTTGATTCGCTCGGGCTTTCCAAACAAGAAATTCAAGATGTGATTGCCTTTGTAAAAACTCTCACCGACACAACAGGTCTGACCTCAAGACCGCTTGCACTGCCGAAGATGTCGGACCTCTCGCTCAATCGTCGCAAACTTGGAGGCGAATACTAATCCTATGAATTTCTCGAGAAGAAAATTTATTGAGTGTCTCGCGCTGGGGACAGTCATGACGGCTGTTCCCATGTTGCATGCTTGTCGCGATGGCATTTCTTCTGAGTTGCCGATTACGACGATTCCAAATCCGCCAACGAACTTGCAGACGACCGAATCGCTCCGATATGTTAAACTAACTTGGAACACGCCGCAAACCAACATCGATGGCTCTCCGCTTACCGACTTGAACTCCTTTCAAATCTATCGGCGCAAACTTCCTGAATCCGAGTTCAAGTTAATGGATGCCAATGTTTTTATGGGGAGCATTTGGTTGTGCCGTTGTCATGGGTCGGAGTTTGATAGTCAAGGGAATGTCGTTCAACCGCCCGCAACGTTGCCACTGACGAGGCTTTCAGCCGTGCGCATCAATGATGTTGGGCTAACGGTTCGAGCGTGATTCAATGCTTTTTCAACTGGTCTTGAACCGACTGCAAGCGATGGAGCAGTTCCGAAGTTGGCGGCGGTGTTTTTTTCGGCGGTTCGATTTGCGACGCAGTCAGTCTCAAATTCGCGTTAGGTTGAGCGCGATAAATCGTGCTTTTTGTAGCAGCATCTAAAAGGGCGCGCTCTAAATCGTCTTGCGTTGCGGATTTCGGCAAGTAGCGAAACACATTGAGTTCATTAACGGCTTGGGTAATCAAACTGACATCGACTGTATCGGTTAGCACAATAATCACTAATTGCGGATGTTCAGTGATAACAGATTTCAAAAAATCAAGCCCCTCGTAATCATCTAACCGCAGTTCGCTCACGATAATGGCGGGTGGTATCTCGGTAATCATCTTCAAGGCGTCGGCGGCGGTGAGGGCAGTGCGAATGGTGAACTGTTTAGAAAGCCGAAGTTGAAGTCGTGCAATATCGTCAGGCGTAAATCCGACGAACAACGCGTCGTATTTGGGAAGTGAAAGGTCAGGTTTAAGGTTATCTTTGGAAGCGGTGTTGGCAGGCGTAACAGGTTTGAGCGATGAAAGTCGGTCATAGATTTGAACCCCGAGTCGGACGACATTCAAGAGTGCATCGTTGCGGCATGGTTTGTTGAGGTATCGGAAAATTTCGCCTGCGTTCACAGAGTTCATGACGCTTTCCAAATCAGCGTAGCCTGTCAGCAAAATACGAATCGTGTTCGGACTAATTTGTCTGGCACGTTTGAGCAGTTGATGTCCACGCATTTGAGGCATTCGCTCGTCGCTAATCAGCACCTTAATCGGATTCTTGGATAAAATCTCCAGTGCCTTTTGTCCGCTTTCTGCTGTGTGGACGACGTAATCGACTTCCAATAAATCGCGCATTGATGAGAGAATCAGCGGCTCATCATCAACAAGGAGAATGTGCGATGCATTTTTCATCATCTTGGTTTGTGATAGAGCGTTTGAAGGGTTGAACTTGCAAAGTTATAGGTTTCTTGCAAATTAAACATCGTGTAAAGAAAACTTAAAAACGACCTGAACGAATCGCAAATATGTGCCGTTTAGACTTCTCGTAGTAAAGGCGTATATTCGCGCGCAATTTTCAAAGTCCGTAGTTCCATTTTCGCTGTATCAACTTTCGCAACCTATCTTTTAATCACAAATTATATGACCGTTCGTCGACGCGAAGACATTCGCAACATTGCTATTATCGCTCACGTTGACCATGGAAAGACCACGCTCGTTGATGCGATTCTCAAACAAACTGGCACGTTCCGAGAAAATCAAAAAGTCGAGGAGCGAATTATGGACTCCAACCCGCAAGAGAGAGAACGTGGCATTACTATTTTCGCGAAAAACGCGGGTTACAACTACAAAAACCACAAGGTTAATATCGTCGATACGCCCGGACATGCCGATTTCGGTGGCGAAGTCGAGCGCATTTTGAAAATGGTCGACGGCGCGCTCTTACTCGTCGACGCGCTCGAAGGACCGATGCCACAAACGAAATTCGTGCTTCGCCGCGCACTTGAAGCAGGCTTGAAAGTAATAGTCGTTATCAATAAAGTCGACCGCCCGAATGCACGTCCCTTGCAAGTGATTGACGAAGTCTTAGACCTCTTCATTCACTTAGGCGCGAACGATGAGCAAATTGACTTTCCCTACATTTTCGCATCAGGCAAAGAAGGTTACGCCAAAAGAACGCTCGAAGAAGAAGGCAAAGATATTACGCCTTTGCTCGACATGATTTTGGAAAAAATTCCCGCACCCGAAGCTGATATCGACGCGCCCTTCCAAATGCTCGTTAATTCATTGGATTACAACGACTATTTGGGAAAAATCGTTGTTGGCAGAATCATGAAAGGCAAGGTCAAGCCAAACGACCCAGTGGCGGTTGTTGAGAAAACCGCACAGGGCATGTCGGTCAAAAAAGCCAAAGTTGTAAAACTCTTTCTCTTTGAAAAACTCGGCAAGGTGGAAACAACCGAAGCCACTGCGGGCGATATTGTCGCGCTCTCTGGCATTGAAGAAGGTAGCATTGGCTCAACACTTTGCCATCCTGATTTTCCCGTTGCGCTCGAACCGCTTGCCATTACTGAGCCGACCGTCTCGATGTTTTTTTCTGTCAATAATTCGCCCTTTGCAGGCAAGGAAGGCAAGTTTGTTACAAGTCGCAACATTCGCGATAGGCTCTACAAGGAAGTGATTACTAACGTGGCGATGAAAGTTGAAGACACTGACAGTGCCGACACCTTCAAAGTTTCAGGTCGTGGCGAACTGCACCTTTCCGTGCTGATTGAAACCATGCGCCGTGAAGGCTTCGAACTCCAAGTCTCACGCCCCGAAGTCATCTTAAAGCGTGATGAAAACGGCAAACTCCTCGAGCCTTACGAATCCGTTACGATTGATGTGCCACAAGAGTTCGTCGGCATTGTGATTGAAAAAATGGGCAAGCGCAAAGGCGATATGAAAAACATGCTTTCGCTCGAAGGCGGCATGACGCGCTTGGAGTTTGAAATTCCGACACGTGGTCTGCTTGGCTTTCAATCTGAATTTTTGATGGATACCAAAGGCGAAGGCATTCTGACACACATCTTCAAATCCTACGAGCCTTACAAAGGCGAAATCAATTCGCGCCAACAGGGTGCACTTATTTCGGCTGAAACAGGTGAAGCCGTTGCTTACGCATTGGCACAGCTCGATGACAGAGGCGTTTTCTTTATTGAGCCGGGAACGCCAGTCTATGAAGGCATGGTCGTCGGCGAATCGGCGCGCGATTTCGACATGACGGTCAATGTTTGCAGAACCAAGAAACTCACCAACATGCGCGCCTCAGGCTCTGATGAAGCACTGAAAATTACGCCACCTCGCAAATTGACACTCGAGCAATCGCTTGAATTCATTAACGATGACGAACTCGTGGAAGTAACTCCGAAATCCATTCGGATTCGCAAAAAGATTTTGGACGAAACCACGCGCAACCGCGAAGCCAAACGCAAGAAATCGACCGCAGAAGTCGAAGCCTAAACGAAACGAACACACGAGAGCCCTCTAACAAGGGCTTTTTGATTCGAGACTCTGATGGCATCTTGAAATCTCTGAACTATTCAATTTTTCGCTTTTGAAACCAAAGTTCGCCCGCGTTAAGTGCGAAGCGCACGCGCAAGATATTTTCTTGAATGAGATTCTGTGCTGTTGTGCCGCGCATGGCATACTCGAGGTTAATATCGAAGCGTGAAAGCCCGCCTGAAATCGGAATGCCAAGCCCTGCTGTGAAGCCGATTTCGTCAATTGCCGTGTTTGCAAGGCGGAGTGGCATTTGGTGATAATAAGCCCCGGCGCGATAGACCATGCGTTGAAAAAAGGTTGCCAGTCGCTCACGGCTCGGTTGCTTTTCGCCACCGACCCCGATTCGGAGCGCGTTTCTCGCGTAAGAAACATCTTCGCCGAAGTATTCAAACACCGACCAATTTTGCACCACCACATCAAGCCCAAGCAAATAGGTGTCGTTCAAATACGCAATGCCCAACGCGAGCGTCGATGGCAATCTGACCGTGCTGGTTGGATTTTGAAGCGTATCGGCAATGCCGTTGCCACTTAGAAAGTCGCGTCGCGCGCCGCTCAATGTTGCGCCTGTCGTGAATGATGCGCCAAGTGTCAGCACATCGTTCAGAGAAAAGAGGCGCGGCTTTGTGTAAGCGCCGCCAAAAGTGAAAGTCCTGCCTGAGGCGCGTTCTTCAATGCTACTCGTCAGTTGTGGAGTGAGCGCGCTCCCGAAAAAGGTCTCTCGCGTGCGCTCCACTGTTCCGAACAAAATGTTCATTGAAACACCCAAGCGAACAGTGCCTCTGAACCGATTATTATATGGCGTGAAGGCAAGCGCAAGCGGCACAGTGCTTAATCCACCAATGCCGCGATAGCGATACTCGAGATTGATTGTATCCGTTTCGGGAAGCTCGAGCCGCCCGGTTTGTCGCTGATTGTAGTCCAAACGCGAGTAGGGATAAACGCCTGTGGCAAACACAGTTTTCCAAATCGGAACGGCGAAGCCTACGCCGCTAAAGCCCGTGAAGGCTTGATACGTTGAGCCGAGATTGCCTGTCGCCGAAAACCCTGTGTAAGACAAATCGCCGCTGATGCGTGTCGTGTTTATCGCTGAAAGCATTGCAGGGTTTAGGCGATTGATGTAAAGCGAACTCGGAACGGCAACGCCCACATAGCCCATACCGCTCGATTGCGACGAGGGCAAATACGACAAGTCGCCAAGACCAAAAACCGAATAAAGCGACCCTTGTGCGCGAAGCGATAATGAACAACAAAAGAAGGTGAGAAATGCAAAGAGAACTTTTTTCACAGGCAGAGAAAAAGATGATTTCAACGGCAAGATTGAGTTTAATGAACGATGCGACCGATTCTTTCCCAACGAACGGTGCGCAATTTTTCAAAAAAGTTAGATAAATGCACATCAGGATTCCACGACCAATAAATCAGCAATGCTGAACCAATGATGTGCGATTCGGGCACGAAGCCCCAATAGCGCGAGTCATGCGAACTATCACGATTATCGCCAAGCATAAAATAATAGTTCTGCTTGACTTGATAAGTGTCCGTCGGTTTGCCATCTACATACACTTTTCCGCCCATAAGCGCGACAGTGTGAGATTCATATTCCATCACGTGCTTATAGAGATAAAAGGATTGCTCGTTGAGTGTAATAAGGTCGCCTTTTTGAGGCACGCGCACTTTGCCGTAGTTATCACGATTGAAGGTTGAAAAAAGCGGAAAGACGCTGCGGTCGACTTGCCCGACTGGTTCAATACTCATGCCTAATTTTGCCTCTTTGGGAAAAGCTTGCTCAACATCATCGACATAGACAACCTTATTTCGGATTTCAATCGTCTGACCTGGCGCCGCTGCGCATCGTTTAATGAAGGTTGTTTCTTCATCGCGCGGAAACCTAAAAACCACCACATCGCCTGGCTCAACCGGTTTGAGTGCAGGGAGGCGAAGGTCAGTAAAAGGAAGTTGTGCACCATAAAGAAACTTATTGACGAGCAGAAAGTCGCCCACCAGCAACGTGTTTTCCATTGAAGCAGAGGGAATGCGATAGGCTTCTACAACAAATGTGCGAAGCACAAACGCCATGATGATAGCAAACAAAAGGGCTTCGAGCCAATCGCGCCACCAGCGTGCGTCAGGCTCTACCTTTGTTGCATCGTTGTTCAAAGGCTCTTGTGCGTGCTTGTTGTTCATTCAAGTTACTTCAAAACTGTTCCTAATCGGCTCCAACGAATGGAAGCAAGTTTTCCAAAAATGTTGAACAGTGGCAAATCAGGATTCCACGACCAATAAATAAACAACGGCGAGCCGACAATGTTGGATTCAGGCACATAGCCCCAAAAGCGTGAATCAAGCGAGTTGTCGCGATTGTCGCCCATCATGAAGTAGTAATTCTGTTTGACAATATAGGTCGTAGTCGGTTGTCCATTCAGCACGACTTGACCGCTAATCAGGCGTGCTTGTTGTCCTTCGTATTCTAAAAGATAGCGATAGTATTCGTAGTTCTGTGCGGTTAGCGTAAGGGTGTCGCCTTTTTTGGGAATGCGAATCGGTCCGTAATTATCCTTGTTGTAAGGCGCGTATTTCGGGAAGATGGCCGGGTCGGGATAGTTCGGTGGTGCGGCTTCGCCGACGAACTGTCCTTGTTCAGGCAGAGGTGATTCCACGCCGTCGATATACATCACGCGATTTTTGATTTCAAGCGTCTGACCTGCAACCGCAACGCATCGCTTCACGTAGTTTTCGTCGGTGCGCGGTTGAATGAAGACGACAATATCGTTTTGCTTCACCTCGCGAAAACCGGGCAGGCGATAGCCAATGAGCGGCAGGCGCGGTCCATAAGTTAGTTTGCTCACGACGAGAAAATCGCCGGGCAAAATTGTGCGCTCCATTGAGCCGGTCGGCACATTGTAGTTTTGGAATAAAAACGTGTTGATAAGAAAGGCGGCAACAACGGCAAAGACCGCCGCGTTCAGCCACTCGCGCAGTGCCGATGGCTTTTCACCGCCCGACGCCTTCTCCGCCGATTTTTTGGATTTTGATGATGGCGAGTTCATGTCAAAGTTGGTTTGTCGCGTTGCGCACGAAAATAGACAAAATGAGCGTGATTACGGTCGGATTTAATTTGCCCGAAGCTTGAAGTTAAACAGCGATAGGTTTTCGGTGCATTAAAACTTTCGCAATCCAATCGAGAACGGAATACTTTGCGCCTAAATACTGCGGTTGGGGGAATCGAAAGACATCGTATTGATATTGCTCAAACAACATGCGTTAGTCTTCGTCAATGCTCAACACGGCGAGGAAGGCTTCTTGCGGCACTTCAACTCTGCCGACTTGCTTCATGCGTTTTTTGCCTTCTTTTTGCTTTTCAAGCAGTTTGCGCTTGCGCGAAATGTCGCCGCCGTAGCACTTGGCAAGCACATTCTTACGCATTGCGCCAATGGTTTCGCGAGCAATCACACGGCTACCAATCGCGGCTTGAATGGCGACTTCAAACATCTGTCGCGGAATAATCTCTTTCAATTTTCCTGCAACCTTTCTGCCCCATTCATATGCTTTTGATTTATGCACAATGATGGAAAGCGCGTCGACCGGCTCGCCGTTCAAGAGCATGTCGAGCTTGACAAGGTCGGATTCGCGATAGCCGATGTATTCATAATCGAGCGATGCGTAGCCTTTGGAAATGGATTTGAGTTTATCGTAGAAATCGAAGATGATTTCGGAGAGCGGAAACTCGAAGGTGAGTTCGGCGCGCGTGGGGTCGAGATACTTCGTGTCTTTGTATTCGCCCCGTCGGTCAATGGCAAGTTTCATAATGTTGCCGATATATTCCGTCGTAGTGATGATAGAGGCTTTGATGTAAGGCTCTTCGACTTTCTCGATTTTCCCTGCATCGGGCATTTTTGCAGGGTTATCGACTTTAAGCACTTCGCCATCGGTTGTGTGGACGAGATATTCCACGCTCGGCATCGTGGTGATGATGTTCATGTTGTATTCGCGTTCTAATCGCTCTTGAACGATTTCCATGTGCAAGAGTCCCAGAAAGCCGCAACGAAATCCGAAACCCAGTGCGACGGAACTTTCAGGCGTATAAACGAGGGCTGAATCGTTGAGCGCGAGTTTATCGAGCGATTCGCGCATTTCTTCAAAGTCTTCCGAATTGACGGGATAAATGCCGCTATAGACCATCGGCTTGACCTCTTTGTATCCGGGAAGTGGCTCTGAGGCACCGTTTTCAGCCGTTGTAACCGTGTCGCCGACTTTGGTGTCTTTCACATCTTTAATTGAACAAATCAAATAGCCAACGTTGCCTGTTTCTAAAATCGGTGCGGGCTGTTTTGTCATGCCAAGCGTGCCGATTTCTTCGGCGCGAAAGACTTTACCGTTTGAAAAAAAACGCACATTGTCGCCTGCTTTCAGCGAGCCATCAACGACTCTGATGTAAGCAATCGCGCCACGATAAGCATCAAAAACGGAATCAAAAATGAGTGCGCGCAAGGGCTTATCCACATTAGCAGGCGGTGCGGGAATACGCGCAACAACGGCTTCCAAAATATCTTCAATCCCAATGCCTGCTTTGGCGGAGGCTAAAATGATTTCTTCATCTTTTGCGCCGATAAGGTCAATGATTTGCTGTTTGACTTTTAGAATGTCGGCGGAAGGCAGGTCAATTTTATTGATAACAGGAATAATCTCTAATCCTGCATCGATGGCGAGATAAAGGTTGGCGATGGTTTGCGCCTCAACGCCTTGTGCGGCATCGACGACGAGAATCGCACCTTCGCACGCGGCCAGCGAGCGCGAGACTTCGTAAGTGAAATCGACATGCCCAGGTGTGTCAATCAAATTCAAGATATATGTGATGCCATTTTTCGCCGTGTAGCGCATTTGAATCGCGTGCGATTTAATCGTAATGCCGCGCTCGCGTTCTAACTCCATGTCGTCCAAAAGTTGGTCTACCATTTCACGTTGCGAAACGGTTTTCGTGACTTCCAGTAGCCTATCGGCAAGCGTCGATTTGCCATGGTCGATGTGTGCGATGATGCAAAAGTTTCGAATTCGCTCTTGCAGCGAAAGTTCTGCTTTGGTCGTTGGTGCAACTGATGCGCTTTGCATAATTCGAGAACACAATCAAGTTTGATAAAGAGAGGGCGAATATACGAAATCACTGTTCAAGATATTCGGTTTCAAGTGTTGTCAGTCTCCAACGAAAAGACAAGTAGAGCAATTTAATTGACCGTCTTCAAAAGATGACTTTGTTCGGGAAGTGAGGTATTTCCGAAATGAGTGTTATATGTAACCGGTTGTTTTACGCTTCCACCTGCGCCATCGGCTTCTCGAATTTGATTTCTAAATAGCCGTCGATCATTGCCGCTTCTTTTGGGTTGAGACCTGCGAGCGAATCAGGCAGAACGATTTCGCGCGTGCGCGTGCCTACTGAGAGCGTTAGAACAGCACCGAGCCGCGAGAGTTCAATTTTATCCGTCGGCGCAAAGGGCAACTTCAGGCGCAGGGTCGAGCCGTCTTCATCTTGACGGATTGAGACAGGTTTTTCATCATAGAAAAGGTCTGCCGGATTTCTCTCGCCGTAAAGCCGTAAGCCGAGTTCGCGCAGTCGGTCAATACCGGTAACCTCGCTTTTGAAGAGCGGCACACGGAAAATCGGCATCGGTGCAAAATCGTTTTCAATCGCCGATAAATACTTCTGTTGCGATTCATACCACTCGTCCATAAAGCCTTCTTTGGCGTTGTCGGGAATTACCTTATTGACAATTGCCGCATCGACATGCATGCCGTAAAGGCTGAGGTAAGTCAAAGCGCGTTGCGATTCAGCAATCACCATTTTTTCGGGGTTCATCACGAGCCGTGCCGAAGTGAGAGCCTTTTTGTCTAAAATCTCGCGAATGTCTTTAAGGCGGTCGAGCGAGCGGTCCCAAACGCTGACTACATTTTCAGGGGCGACGATTTTGTTCAAGCCGGGCGTTACTTTTGAGACAGGTCGAAGCACAGGCGCGAGAATAAATTTTTCAATCGTGCGCGTAATTTTCAACAGCCATGCGAGCACTTCGGGAAGCGACAGAAGCCGCAAACTCTCGCCTGTTGGCGCCATATCGACCACTACCACGTCATATGTGCCCTTGCCGTAAAAGTCGCGTAAGCGAAGCAGGCTAAAAAGCTCCGCCATGCCTGGAACTGAAGCAAGTTCGGCAGCGATGGTTTTATCAGCTCCTAATTGCATTAAGAGGCTCGCAACGAAGTCGCGAATCACGCCCCAATTTTCGTTGAGTTCAACATATGGGTCAATCTCAACCGCGTCAAGATTGGGTAAAACGGTCTGAACTTGTGCGGAAAGAGGAACGCCAAGCGAATCCGAAAGGCTATGTGCAGGGTCGGTCGACATCACCACTGTGCGCAAGCCTGTGTCCGCGCATCGAATCGCCGTTGCTGCCGCTGAACTTGTTTTGCCAACGCCACCCTTGCCCGTGAAGAAAATAATTCGAAGTTGTTTGTTCTCGTTCATGTGTAACGCGCTCAAAAAGCGTTGTAGAATGTGATAAAAAGCGTGATGACAATGCTTGAAAGAAATGTAACACTTTTTGACGGGGAAGTCAGCAAGATTGCCTCACGCATGCCAACAAATTTCTTTCCACCAACAAGGCTTCGCATAATAACCACCATGCCTTCTCGTAAAGTCTTCATTGAGCTCGAAATAAATAAGGCTCACTAGCAGAGTGCCAGCGAGCCTTCCCTCATCACCCAAAACAAAACACAAAGATAAACGGTGTTATCTTCTGACCTATACAACTTCAACTTTCGTGCCAAACTTAAAGGCTTCATTTTCAAATTTATTCCGTGATTGACCTAAAAGCAAGAATTACGAATCGTAGTTAGCATTTACTTTTGTAATTACCTTTCGTAATTAGGCATAAATTCCACGCAATTTCAAGGTTTTTGCGACTTTATCAATTGCCAAGATGTAAGCCCCGATGCGCAGGGTCGTGTTGTGCTGAATTGCAGTTTCCCAGACGGCTTCAAAAGAGCTTTTCATGGCGCGCTCCAGACGGCGATTGACCCGTTCAAGCGACCAGAAATAGCCTTGCCTATCTTGCACCCATTCAAAATAAGAGACAGTTACGCCGCCCGCATTGGCTAAAATATCAGGAACGGTGCGAATGCCGCGTCCGAAGACGATGGGTTCAGCGTCGGCGGTCATAGGACCGTTTGCACCCTCGACGATGAGTCGGCATTTGAGTTTATCGGCATTACGTGCGGTGATTTGGTCTTCTTTTGCCGCAGGTACAAGCACATCGCATTTAAGTTCCAAAAGTTCAGCATTAGTAACACGGTCGCCACATTCAAACCCATCGAGGGTTTTATGTTCGGCAACATGCTCAATAGCTTTGGTGATGTTAATGCCATTAGGATTATACCAGCCACCATTTACATCGCTGATGCCGATGATGCGGCACCCTTGTTCGTAGAGCAGTTTTGCGGAAATTGAGCCGACATTGCCAAAGCCCTGCACCACGACACTAGCATTGAGTGGGTTCATGCCCAAGCGTTCCATTGCGGCAAGTGTGCAAATCATCACGCCGCGCCCGGTGGCTTCTTTCCGCCCCAATGAGCCACCGATAATCAACGGCTTGCCCGTTACAACGGCAGTTTCAGTACGTTGAACATGCATAGAGTAAGTGTCCATAATCCACGCCATGATTTGCTCATTGGTGTTCATGTCAGGAGCAGGAATATCTTTATCTGGACCGAAAATCGACATCATGTTTGCCGTATAGCGGCGCGTGATTTTTTCAAGTTCAACGCGTGAAAGTTTGTTTGGGTCGCACTTCACCGCACCTTTTGCACCGCCGAAGGGCAAGTTCAAAATCGCGCACTTCCATGTCATCCACGCAGCAAGGGCTTTCACTTCATCAAGCGTAACATCAGGTGCGTAGCGAATGCCACCTTTCGAAGGACCAAGCGTGTCGTTGTGTATAACACGATACCCTTCAAAGACTTCAATCCGCCCATCATCCATCTGAATCGGAATCGATGTAATCACTTGCTTGACAGGCGTTTTGAGATATTCATAGACGCCATCTTCTAATTTGAGAATTTTTGCAGCAACATTGAACCGCTCCATCATGGACTCAAACGGATTTTCAATGTCTTTGATGGGCGCAGGCTCTTTGTAGGTGAGTTTTTCAATCTCAATCGTCATAGTTAGTTATCTCCTTTTTTGAGAATGGAACAGTGAAGTAATAAATAATGTGGTAAAGTATAGGATTGGAGAGAAAAGTAGCATAGTCATTGTTGAGTTTTGGAAAGCGAAGTTACGAAAGCCATTGTGATTTCAAAACGAAGGTCAAGGCGTTGTATATTTACGAACCTAACTCAAACTGGGATTAAAATTGACCACAGACACACATACGAACACACCGTTCATCAACGCAGGCTCGGAACAGGCAGTTGTTCCAAACGACCTCATGCAATCTGAAGAAGTGCCACAGCAAGCATCGGGGCACGGCTCAACGCCGATAGCCAGCCCAGACGCACACACAATCGAGATGCAAACGAAAAGTCTTGATGAACCGAGCCAAACCAACAGAACCAACATCACACTGGATTTGAAGCAACAGTTGGAATCGGTCATTTTCGCCAGCGATGAAGTTATTTCGCCGAAACTCATTCGTATTGCATTAGACGACGAGACGCTTTCCGATGAACAAATCGCCGCCCTAGTCGCTGAACTCAACCACGAGTATGAACAAACCGGACGCACCTTTCGCATTCAACATATTGCACAAGGCTATCGATTTTTAACCGAAAAGCAATTTCATCGACCGATTCAGCGATTGCTGCAACCCAAACTGGCACGCAGGCTCTCACAAGCAGCACTTGAAACCTTAGCCATTATTGCCTATAAACAGCCGATTACGAAAGCCGAAATCGAAGCCATTCGCGGCACAAATGCTGATTATGTCATTCGCATCTTGCTCGAAAAGAATCTAATTGAAGTTACTGGACGAAGCGAGGGGGTCGGAAAAGCCTTGCTCTACGGCACAACGAAAGAGTTTCTCGATTATTTCAATCTTCCGTCACTGGCCGAGTTACCAAAGCCACGCGAAATCGAAGAGCTGATGCGCGAAGGCGATGCACAAGATTTTTTGAAACAAGAACTCAATGCACGACTCAAAGTCGAACTCGAACGCGATGCCGAACCAAACGAAACCAAAGCCAAACCAAAATCCGAATCGCAAGACTGACAAGGATAAGACGACAAAGCGCAAGCCTGTAGCGCGTCTCGCTCCAAAGTCAAGCGCGACAACCGACGAACCCGCGCTGATGCGGCTCAATAAATTCTTGGCAAATGCTGGCATTGCCTCGCGCCGCAAAGCCGACACGATGATTCAAAACGGCGAAGTCGAAGTCAACGGAAAACTTGTAACCGAATTGGGATTCAAAGTCAATCCTCAAACAGATAAGGTTGTTGTCGCAGGACGCATCGCAAAACTGCATCGTCGTAAAATTTACATTTTGCTCAATAAACCAAAAGACACAATTTCAACATCGAGCGACGAGCTCGACCGCCGCACCGTGATGGATTTGATTGGTATTGATGACCGCGTTTATAGCGTTGGACGCTTGGATAGAAACACCACAGGTGTCCTGCTTCTGACCAACGATGGCGACCTAGCCCACCGCTTGATGCACCCCTCTTTCGGCGTTGAGAAAGAATATCTAGCAGAACTAGATAAAAAAATGACCCGTGCCGACTTGCAAAAACTCAAAAGTGGCATGCGCCTTTCCGACACAGGTGAAAAAGTGAGCGAGTGTGAAGCCGAAATCCTCGGCGACGCCTCAATCGTTTGGCTTAAACTTCACGAGGGCAAAAATCGACAGGTGCATCGAATGTTTTGGACGCTTGGCTACGATGTCAAAAAGCTCGAACGTATTGCCTATGCAGGACTTACGCCCAAAGGCTTGCGACGCGGTGAGTGGCGACACCTTCTGCCCAAAGAAGTCGAGCACTTGCGAAAACTCGTAGAACTTAACGGCGAAACAAAAACATAACAGACCGATTTCTGACTTTGAACGTAACTTGTTTTTCAACAACCTTAATTTGTAATGCTATGAAAAAACAACTGCTCTTCGCACTGCTTGGCGCACTCGTGTTCGGCTGTGGAACGCCACGCGACAAGTCGAACGACAAAATGAAGCAATCCGCACTTGCATATGCCGAAGCGATTGAGGCACTCGAAAAAGCCAACCGCGCTCCCGAAAAAGGTCGCGACGCACTTTTAGCCGAAGCCGAAAAGTATAAAGAAAGTGCGATTCAACTCGGCAAAGAAGCCGTAAAGATTGACCCTACCAACGCAAATGCATACTATAACACCGCCATCATGATGCAAGCCATTGCGCGTCCTTCCAAAAAGGAGGTCGACATTGAACTCTTTGAAGAAGCCATCAAATTCTATGAACAAGGGCTTGCTGCCATGCCACCCCCACCCTTTACATCTGATTCGCTCAAAAACCTTTACATCAACTTCAACAACAGCCTCAGCATCTGCTACCGCGATATGTCCGATATCTATCAAAAAGATGTCGACAAATCGATCTTTTATGCGAAAAAATCAGCAGAACTAGCAGAACGCGCAAAAGACTATGTGATGGTTACAGCCGCTACAGCAAGTTTCAAATACGCAGGCTTGCTTTACAAGCATCAGCGTTGGAACGAGGCTGTTCCCGCTTTCGAGAAAGCCCTTGATATTCACAAGTTTGCCTACGAGCGCAGCAGCAGCGATGAAGTCGTCGCTAACTTGCGCGACCTTGCGCTTTTTTATGCCGATGCTGTCCAAAAACAAGCCGAAGCTAACGGTGCGAAAATGAAGTCGCTTGGCAAAGACCCACAAGGCAACGAAATCAAAGTGCCCGAACTTGATGCAGCTACAATCGACAAGGTTATAGATTTCTACAAAGAAAGCTTGAAAATTGCGCCTGATAACTGGGATATGTATGCGGCGCTCTTCCAATTCGCCAGCGATTACGGCAGAGACAAGATGGCACTCGATATGCTTAAAGCCGCTGTCGACCAAAGAAAAGACGATGCGCGCGGCAATGAAGTTTTAGGCACAATTCTGCAAAGTATCGGCAAAAACGCCGAAGCCGCACCTTACATCAAGAAATTCAAAGAACTGACAGGCAGAAAGTAAAGCACGGTTTAACTCTCGCGAAGCGAAGGCGCTAACCCACACCCTGCCGTGTGCAAAGGTCTTCGCTTCGTGCTGAAAGTGAGCACAGAAACTCAACGAGACATGACAAAGAAGAAACTGCTGGGATACTTCCTAACGGCAATCACAGGATTGGCGGCATTCATCATTGTGCTTGCGTTTTTGGTCATTCTTTTTGATGCGCTCAAAGGCGGCGCGAGCCGATTGAGTTGGGAATTTCTGACAGAAGCACCGCGCCGAGGCATGACCGAGGGCGGTATTTTTCCTGCCATCTACGGCACCGTGTTGCTCGTGTTGATTATGACGATTGTGGGCATCCCCTTCGGCACGATTACCGCAATCTATCTTTCAGAATACTCGAGTGAACGCTCGGGCGTAGCGCGTTGGATTCGCTTTGCGGTTTCAAACTTAGCAGGTGTACCATCGATTGTGTTTGGACTGTTCGGCTTAGGATTTTTCGTGCAATTTTTAGGAACTGGGATTGATTCCGTGGTTTCGCCTGATGAACCTGTGTGGGGCAAGCCCTCGCTCTTGTGGGCAGCCATGACAATGGCAGTCTTGACCTTGCCTGTCGTTATCGTCTCGGTCGATGAAGCCTTGCGCAATGTGCCACGCGAATACCGAGAAGCCTCGCTTGCGCTAGGGGCAACAAAGTGGCAAACAATTTGGAAGGTCGTGCTCCCAAATGCCACAGGCGGAATTTTAACAGGCGCAATTCTTGCCGTTAGTCGCGGCGCCGGAGAAGTCGCGCCGCTGTTATTCACCGGTGCCGCCTTCTTTCTGCCCAAGTTGCCAAACTCGCTCGACGACCAGTTCATGCAACTCGGCTATCACCTTTATGTTTTAGCCACGCAATCGGTCGATGTTGAAGCCACGCTTCCGATTCAATATGCTACCACGCTCGTCTTGCTTGCGCTCACATTTACGCTCAATCTGACCGCAATCATTGTGCGCTTTCGATTCCGAAGAAAACTCGTGCGCGCCTGATGAACCTGAAACGACACCCAATCTCCTGCACCGTTCTGTGTTTCAACGAAGAATCAAATTTAGAGGATTGTCTCAAAAGCGTTGCTTGGTGCGATGAACTCATCGTTGTGGATTCATTTTCTACTGACCGCACGCTTGAGATTGCCAAGCAATTTACCCCCCACGTCTTTCAACATCGCTTTGAAGGCTTTGTGCAACAGCGTCTCTTTTCGTTCTCAAAAACCTCACACGAATGGCTTCTCTATATTGACGCCGATGAACGACTTTCGCCCGACCTGCAAACCGAAATCCAACAACTGCTTTCACAAGAAACATTAGATGCCGATGGCTTTGAGATGCCAAGATTAAATTTCTACTTCGGCGGCGCAATCCGACACGGCGAAGTTTATCCCGATTATCAACTTCGTCTGTTCCGAAAAAGCCAATTCACGATGGAAAATCTCGCCGTTCACGAAAGCGTAAAAGTAACAGGCGTGGTAAAGCGATTGAAGCACGACATCATTCATCTGACCGCAACCGATTGGCAAAGATATGTGCGAAAGCAAGACCGCTACACGACGCTTGAAGCCGAAAAGAAATTCAAAACTGCCAAACCGATTTCCCCACTAGCCCCTATGCTTCATGCAGTTTCAGGCTTCATCAAGAAATTCTTTCTGAAGAAAAGCATCTTAGATGGCATGGCGGGCGTTTGGTATGCGTATTTCCATGCACGCGACCGATATTTGCTCTACACAAAAATGCGCATGCTTCAACGCGCCTTACAACAACAAACCTAACCGCTTATGGCGTGGATACTCTTAATTTTAGCCGGCTTGTGTGAAGTTGGCTTTACAACGGCGCTCAAACTCTCAGAAGGCTTTTCAAAATGGACTTATACGGTTGTGTTTCTCTTCTTTGCGGCGGCAAGTTTTCTCTTGCTTGCCAAAGCCGCACAACGCATTCCGATTGGCACTGCATATGCCGTCTGGACGGGCATCGGCGCGCTCGGCACCGCTATTATTGGCATTGTTTTCTTCAAAGAATCCGCAGACTTTTGGCGCATCGTGTTTCTCTTTACCTTGATTGGTTCAATTGTTGGACTGAAATTAGTTTCAAAAGAGACTTAATTTTCAACAAAACAGAATCGCCGTATATTTGCCGCTCTCGAAATTTTAACAGCGAACTATGTTTGATAAACTCGACGCGCTTGCAGAGCGTTATGCGGAAATTGAACGGCAACTCTCCGATGCCGATGTGATTAACAATCAAGAAAAATTTCGCGCGCTCAACAAGGAATACAGCCAACTTTCCCCAATTATCAAAAAGTATCAAGAATACAAACGCGCTAAAGACGACCTTGCGCAAAGTCGCGACATGCTCGCCAACGAGCGCGACCCTGAACTCAAAGCCCTTGCGCAAGAAGAATTTGACGAACTCATCGAGCGCGTTCCGAAATTAGAAGAAGAACTCAAAGTCTTGCTGCTCCCAAAAGATGAAGCCGATTCGCGCAACGCTATCGTAGAAATTCGCGCCGGCACAGGTGGCGACGAAGCCTCGCTGTTCGTGTTGGACTTGTTCCGAATGTATCAACGCTATGCCGAGCGCAACGGCTGGAAATGCTCCGTTCTAGACTACACCGACGCCGGTGGAACAGGAGGCTACAAAGAAATTATATTTGAACTCAGCGGCGAAGGCGTCTATGGCGCAATGAAATATGAAAGCGGCGTGCATCGTGTTCAACGTGTGCCTGAAACCGAAACACAAGGTCGTATCCACACATCGGCGGCAAGCGTTGCTGTTTTGCCCGAAGCCGAAGACGTCGATATTGAAATTCGGCGTGAAGATTTGCAAATCGACACCTACCGTAGCGGCGGCAAAGGCGGACAAAACGTGAACAAAGTTGAAACCGCCGTTCGCATCACGCACTTGCCGACAGGCGTCGTTGTTGCCTGCCAAGAAGAACGCTCGCAACTGCAAAACCGCGAACGCGCCATGAAAATGCTCCGTGCTAAACTCTACGACGCCAAGCGCGAACAACTCGAAAAAGAACGCGCCGACTTGCGCCGCTCTATGGTTTCCACTGGCGACCGTAGCGCGAAAATTCGAACCTACAATTTTCCTCAATCGCGCATCACCGACCACCGCATCAACTTCACGACGCACAACCTTATGCAAGTTTTAGACGGCGATTTAAGCGAACTTACCGAAGCCCTTAAACTTTACGACCAAACCGAACGCCTGAAAGCCCAAGCCGAACAGGTTTCATCATCATAACACATGAGAACGCACGGTTACGCCCTTGTTTGAGTGTGCCAACTCGTCTCAATCCGATTTCTATTTCGTATTTTTACGCACCGTTAATTCACATAATGTTCAATCACACATGAAGAAACGTCTTTTCACGCCTGGACCGACGCCCGTTCCCGAGCCTGTCATGCTCCGAATGGCGCAACCAATCATTCACCACCGTAACCCCGAGTTCATGGAAATTCTGACGCGGGTGCATGAAAATCTCAAATACCTTTTTCAAACCAAACAGCCTGTTTTAGTTCTGACTTGTTCAGGCACGGGCGGCGTTGAAGCCACCATGGTCTCGATGTTTTCGCCAGGCGATAAAATTATTGCCGTCAATGGCGGAAAGTTCGGCGAGCGTTGGGTCGATATGGCGCGCAAATACACCGGCAACTGCGTTGAACTCAAAGTCGAATGGGGCAAAAGCATTCAGCCCGAAGACATCGCTCTGGCACTCAAACAACACCCCGACACAAAAGGCGTCTACTTCACGCACAGCGAAACTTCAACGGGCACGGCAACCGACGTGCGCGCGATGGCAAAAGTCATTCGCGAACATAGCGACGCGCTCATTTGCGTTGATGGCATTACCGCTGTCGGCGCACACGAACTTCGCTTCGACGAATGGGGAATCGATGCATGCGTAACTGGTTCGCAAAAAGGCTTGATGATGCCGCCCGGACTTGCGCTCGTCGCGCTTTCAGAACGCGCTATCAAAGCCATTGAAACAGCAAAATTGCCAAGCTATTATCTCTCGCTCAAAAAAGCGTTGAAATCCTATAAAGACAACGACACGCCCTTTACGCCCGCCGTTTCGCTCATCATCGGACTTGATGAATCGCTTCAAATGATTAAAGCCGAAGGCATTGAGAACATCTGGAAACGCCATCGACGGCTCTCGGCGGCGTGCCGAACAGGGTGCGAAGCCTTAGGCATGCGGCTCTTCTCCAATTCGCCATCGTTTGCTGTAACGCCCGTGTGGCTTCCCGAAGGCGTCGATTGGAAATCGTTCAACAAAGTTTTGAAGTTGGAAAATGGCATTACGGTCGCGGCAGGACAAGACGCTTACGCCGGAAAAATTTTCCGCATTTCGCATCTCGGCTTTTATGATGAATTGGATATGCTGACCGTGATTGGCGCATTAGAAATGACGCTCAAAAAAATCAATCACCCGTTTGAAGTCGGCAGTGGCGTTTCCGCCGTGATGAAAGCCTTTCTCGAGGAACCTGTTTCCGTTTGAGCCGTTGATTCGCATGTGAAAATGAATAATGAGGAGTGAGGAGCGAGGAGTGAGGAGTGAGAAGTGAGGAATTCATGTCGCATTTGGACGATTTTAATTCTTTGCGTAACTAAACAGCTCGACTTCCAACAAAGCCTTAACACAAACTGCTCTGACAATGAAGAAGTATTTTAGTTTTCTTGTCGCCCTTCTCTCTACAACGCTTGCCGCACAGCCTCAACGCGACCTTCCGAACTTTGACATTTCAACCGACAGCCTGCAAAGTTATGTGAAAACACTCGCCAGCGATGCCTTCGAGGGACGCGCGCCGGGCACAACAGGCGGACACCTTGCGACCGTTTATGTCCAACAAAAATTCGCCGAATACGGATTAGAACCGTTTCCATCTTTGCCCAATTATCTGCAACCTTTCAGCGTAACAACCTCGCTCAAAGCAGGCGAAAGAAATTCTATCGCCTTGAAAACTCGGCAAATGTTTCATTTGGGAATGGACTTCACGCCGCTTGGCTATTCTGCCAATGGCAAGGCGGAATCGAAGCAAGTGGTTTTCGTGGGTTATGGCATTTCAACCGATAAATACGACGACTACAAAGACGTTGATGTGAAAGGCAAAATCGTGGTGATGATGCGCTATTCGCCCGACGGCGATAATCCACACAGCGACTTTTTTGAACACGCCTCTGTTTGGAAGAAACTTACAACTGCGCGCGAGAAAGGGGCAATCGGCGTGCTCATCTTCACAGGGGAGCGCAACGGCGACGATAAACTCTTGGATATTTCGCGCGATAAACTTGCAGGCGACGCCGGCATTCCTGCTATGAACATCACGCGCGCACTTGCCGCCAAGGCATTGATGACGAAGCCTCAAGTGCTTGCGCAAATTCAACAGAAGATCGACCAAACTAAACAGCCGAGCTCGTTTGCGCTCAACAGTTTCGTTTCAATGCAAACGGAAATCGTGCGCGTCAAAGCAGAAACCTACAACGTGATTGGCTACTTGCCCGCTCGCACACCAAGCGATGAATATCTCGTCGTTGGCGCACACTACGACCACATTGGCTATGGCGGACCGGGTTCAGGCTCGCTTGCGCCTGACGAAAAGAAAATTCACTACGGGGCGGACGACAACGCCAGCGGCACATCAGGCTTGCTCGAACTCGCTCGCTACTTCGCCAACCGCCGATACACGCTCAAACGCAACCTTGTCTTCATGGCTTTCGGCGCAGAAGAGATGGGCTTGCTTGGCTCGGCGCACTTCGTCAATCACCCCGTGTTTCCGCTCGAGAAAACGATTGCGATGCTCAACATGGATATGATTGGACGCATGAAAGATTCCGCGCTCGCAATTAGCGGCATTGGCACAGCGAAAGAATTTGAAGAACTCTGCAAAGCCGAAAACCGCGAACAATTCAAACTCAAACTTTCGCCCGACGGCTTCGGACCGAGCGACCACAGCAGTTTCTATGCGAAAAATATCCCCGTTCTGTTTTTCTTTACAGGCAATCATGCGAACTACCATAAGCCAACTGACACTTGGGAAAAAATTAACTATGCCGATGAAACGCGCGTTGTGCGTTATATCTCGCGCTTGATAGAAAAATTAGATGCCAATCCGCGCCCAACTTTCACAAAGGCGCAAAGTGAAACGGCGCAAGCCTCGCGCTCATCAATAGGCGGCTTTCGCGTCTCATTTGGCTCAATTCCCAATTACAGCGAAGAAGTCGAAGGCGTCTTGCTCGATGGCGTGCGCGAAGGCAGCGTTGCTGAAAAAGCCGGCTTGAAGGCAGGCGACATCATCGTGAAAATGGGCAATAAAGACATTCGTAATGTTTATGATTACACCGACGCCATCAAAAACTTGAAGCCGGGCGATACAATAACCGTCGTCGTCAAACGCAGTGGCGAAACGCTTTCGCTCTTGGCAAGTTTTCCTGAAAAGAAATAATGCAACACGAATGAAACATGGATAATCTCGGACATTGGTGGTCGCTCCTTGCTGTCCTGCTTATCATCGTTGAGATTCTCACGGCAGGATTTGTGCTTGGAAGTTTTGGCGTAGCGGCATTCGTTACAGCAGTTGTGGCTTATATCGGCTTTCCGATTGAGTTTCAATTCAGTGTCTTTATCGCCGCATCGCTCCTCATTTTCTTTACGCTTCGCCCGCTTGCCCAAAAATACCTTGCACCAAAAAAGAAAGTTGAGACGAATGTCAATCGCTTGATTGGAAGAAAAGCCGTCGTGATTGAAACGATTGATAACTTTCGCCAAACAGGCAGAGTGAAAATCGACGGCGATGATTGGCGCGCACGAACCGAATCACAAGAAATTATTCCTGTCGGCAGAGAAGTCGTGATTAAAGTCGTCGACAGTGCAACGCTGATTGTCTCTTCGTTCTAACCATTAACAAAGGAGGTTCTATGTCTGCACTTGGTATCTTTTTGCTTTTTATGCTTTTGGTTGTGGTTGTGTTCGTCTTTAAGGGCGTGCGCATCGTTCAGCAAGCAGAGGTAATGATTATCGAGCGGCTCGGTCGCTATCACGCAACGCTCGAGAGTGGGATTAACATTATCATTCCTATCATCGATCAGCCGCGCGCGATTGATTGGCGATATGCGAAAACCGATACCACAGGGCGCGTTGTTTATGTCACCACGCAAACCACCAAGATAGACTTGCGCGAAACGGTCTATGATTTCCCCAAGCAAAATGTGATTACGAAAGACAATGTCAATATCGAAATCAACGCGCTGGTATATTTTCAAATTACTGACCCTGTGAAGTCCGTTTATGAAATTGCCAATCTGCCCGATGCGATTCAAAAACTCACGCAAACAACGCTGCGCAATGTTGTCGGCGAAATGGATTTAGACGAAACGCTTACCTCACGCGATACGATTAACGGACGCCTGCGCAACATTTTGGACGAAGCCACCAACAAGTGGGGCGTCAAAATCAACCGCGTGGAGATTCAAGACATCATGCCGCCGAAAGACATTCAAGAGGCGATGGAAAAGCAAATGCGCGCCGAGCGCGACCGTCGCGCCGCTATTCTCAACGCCGAAGCCTCAAAGAAATCCGCCATTCTCGAAGCCGAAGGACAGAAAGAAGCACAAATCAACGTTGCCGAAGGCGATAAACGCTCTGCGATTTTACGCGCGGAAGGTCAAGCCGAATCGGCGCGAAAAATTGCCGAAGGCGAAGCCCTTGCCCGAATCCGAACCGCCGAAGCCGAAGCCGAAGCCATCAAAAAAGTAACTGAAGCCATGGCGAAAGCCGCTGAAACATCGGCGCAATACCTCATCGCCGTGCGCTACTTGGAAACCTTGAAAGAAGTGGCGTCGGGCGAAACCAGTAAAACCATTTTCTTGCCCTACGAAGCCACAGGCGTGCTCAGCGCGCTCGGTGCAATTAAAGAAATGTTCAAAGACGGAAAACCCTGAACGGCACAGCACAACTGAATGGCAATTCCGCTCTTAAAAACACTTGAAAAGAAAATTCGCGAAGCCACCATCGCACTGCTCCGAAAGGTGGTTCGCAGACGGCGTGTTGTGCCTTCCGATTTTGACATTCATCGCGCTAAACTTTTATGCCTGCGTCAGAATCAAATTGGCGATACGCTGATTTCAACGCCGATTTTCGCCGCGCTCAAATCGCATTATCCAAATCTGACGCTCGATGTGCTGTTGGATAAGCGCAACGCTACGACGCTCGATACAAACACTCACATTCGCACACGATTTGTCTTGAATCAAAAGTTTGTGGATTTCTTCAAAGTGCTTGCCGCCGTTCGCCGCGAACAGTATGATTTCATTGTGGATTTAGTGCACACGCCCTCGAGCCTCTCAACGCTCTTTTGCCTTTTGGGCAAGTCGCGCTTTACGGTCGGCTTCGAGCGCGAGAACGATTTCATTTACGACCTCAAAGTGCCGTTCAAAACCGACAGGCGCATGCTTCGAACGCTGGCAGAAGTTTTAACTGCTTTCGGCATCAATCCTGATGAAGTCGATTTGCGTCCGCAATTTCCCCTCTCGCCGTCGTCATGCGAGTTTGCGCAAAAAGTTTTTAGTTCACTTGTTGGAGAAAAAGTCGTCGGCATAAACATTTCGGCAAGTTTGAGACTGAAATTCTGGGGCGTTGAAAATTTTGTCTTGCTCATTCGCGCCTTGAAGCAAGCCTTTCCGAATGCAGTCTTTCTTGTTCTTTACGCCAAAGCATACAGAGCCGAAGCGGAGCAGATTGCAAAAGAAGCCGATGCGTATTTGTGCGACGAGACGAAAACGCTCACCGACTTTGCCGCCGTGATTTCAAAACTACATTTGCTCATCACGCCCGACAGCGCGGCAGTTCATCTTGCCGATGCCTTCAATGTGCCGTGCGTGATTCTTACGCATAACCCCGAACACATTACGGCTTGGTATCCATCGTTTTCGGAAAGCCGAACGATTCATTCCAAAACTGGCGAAGTGCGTTCCATTGGCGTGGCAGAAGTGTATCAAGTCGCACAAACCTTCGTGCGAGAGCAGTTGCTGATATAACGCGCCCAAAAGCAAGTGGAATAGATTGATTGGTTATGAATTTTCTCGCTAACTTCGCACGTTATCAATTCTTCAACGCTGTAAATCTTCACAATGAGTTTTTCAAAAAAGGAAATCCCTCGCAAGGCAACCGTGCTTGTCGGCGCGCAGTTTGGCGACGAAGGCAAAGGAAAATTGGTCGATTATCTCTCCTCAAAGTTCGACATCGTGGTTCGATATCAAGGCGGCGCAAACGCAGGACACACGATTTGCTTCGACGATAAAACGGTCGTTCTGCATCTCATTCCATCGGGCATTTTTCATGAGAATTGCGTGTGCGTGATTGGCAATGGCGTCGTCATTGACCCTGACGCCTTGATGAAAGAAATCGAAGAAGTGCGCGCACTTGGCTACAACATCGAGGGGCGGCTCTTCATTAGCCACAACGCGCATTTGATTATGCCTTATCACAAGTCGCTCGATTCAGCGTCGGAAGAATCAATGGGTGGCATGCGCATTGGCACAACAGGGCGCGGCATCGGTCCGAGTTACGTCGATAAGTTTTCGCGCATTGGCATTCGCATCGTCGATTTGCTTCACCCTAAAACGCTCGAGGAAAAACTCCGCAAAAATCTTGAAATCAAAAACACTTTGCTGACCAAGATTTACGCTAAAAACGAACTCAACGTTGAGGAAATCGTCAAGCATTATTGCGCCTTCGACCGCACGATTGATAGCTACGTCAAAAACACGCAGATGTATTTGAACGAACAACTCAAACAAGGCAAGAGCGTGTTGCTGGAAGGCGCACAAGGCAGTTTGCTCGATGTCGACCACGGCACCTATCCGTTTGTAACTTCTTCAAATCCAACGGCGGGCGGCGCGTGCACAGGTTCGGGCGTTCCGCCAACTTACATCGGCAATGTGATTGGCGTCGCCAAAGCCTACATGACGCGCGTCGGCAACGGCGCATTTCCAACCGAATTGAACAATGAAATCGGGGAAAAATTGCGAACCATCGGTCACGAATACGGCGCAACCACCGGACGCGCACGCCGATGCGGCTGGCTCGACCTCGTCTTGCTCAAATACGCCATCGCCATTAACGGCATTACCGAACTTGCGCTCACCAAACTCGACGTGCTCGATCGGTTCGACGAAATCAAAGTTTGCACTGGCTATACGGTCGATGGAAAAGTGCTGAAAGATTTTCCGACCGACCACGAAACGCTCTCCAAAGTCGTGCCGCAGTATCGCACCTTCAAGGGCTGGAAAACCTCGAACTCGAAAGCAAAGTCGTTCAGCCAAATGCACGCAAATGCACGCGCTTACATTGAGTTCATCGAAGAATTTTTAGAGACGCCGATTACCTTCATTTCCGTCAGTCCGAAGCGAGACGAGACGGTGTTTCGGTAGGCGTCGTCGACGTCGGTGTTGAAGTCGTCTGCGTTGCAGGTGAAGGTGGTTTCGGGGTGCGATTAAAGCGCGTCATGGTGATAGAAACGCCGTTCTCAATGAACGAAAGCACGGCTTGAACGCAATGCGCAATGGTTTCTTGAACGATAGGCAACTCGTCGTCAGTGAATTTTTCCAACACGTAGTTCGACAACTCTCCGCGATGTTTTGGCGCGCCAATGCCGAAGCGCAATCGTGCGAAGGAATTTTTTCCGAGATGCGCGATAATATCTTTCAAGCCATTCTGTCCGCCGTCCGAGCCATCAGGACGAATGCGCACCGCACCAAGGGGCAAGTTCACATCGTCGCAAATCACCAGCAAATCGCTGATGCTGATTTTGTAAAACGCCATCGCATGCTGAACGGCTTTGCCTGAAAGGTTCATGTAAGTCGTCGGCTTTTGAAGCAGAGCCTCAACACCGTTGTGCGTGATTTTTGAAAAAAGGTAATCGCCTTTTCCAGTTCTAAACTCCGCACCGAAGTGAAGCGCGAGCGCGTCGACAATGGCAAAGCCGATGTTGTGGCGTGTGCCGTCGTAGCGCGTGCCGATGTTGCCAAGTCCGCAAATGAGTTTCATAATTGATGATTAAAAGACACGAAGTTTAACATTGATGCCTTCCTTTTCGCCAAGTTTCAAAACTTCGTTGAGATGCAGAATCACGCTATCGATTTTCGCGGCGAATTGTTCGTCGTTCAACGCTTTGCCAATGAGCGACTGCTTGTCGTTTTGAAGTCGGTCGGAAAGTTTTTTGAGCGAAGCAACGAGCGTATCCGCATTTTTGACGGTCGAGCGCACGTCGCGAATTGTTCCGTTTAACTGTGGTTGAAGGTCTTTGATGAGCGCGTCGACGGTGGAGAGCGTTTGGTCAATTTTCGCGATGAGGCTTTTCAAATCGGTTTGGCGCAAATCACGGCTGACGCTACGCAGGTCTTCGGTGATAAGACGCAGATTGCGGATGGAGATTTTCAAATTGTCGCGCAGTTCGGGGTCGCCGATGAGCGCGTTGGCATTGTGCAAAGTCAGTTGAAGGTCGGAGATGAGATAGCGGAGCGTATCGACGGCTTCGCCTGCAAATCCAACGAGTGCAGGAATATCGGCGGTGAACGAGCCTTGAACTAAGTCGCCTGCTTGAAGGTCGCCCGCCGCGCTTGTGCCGGGAAAGAGTTCGATTTTTTTGCCCGTCATGAGTTCAAGCATGGCGAGTTTGGCGGAGGCATCGCGATAGAGTTTAATATCCGGTGAGAGCGAAATCGAAACATTCACCCCATTTTGCAAAATTTGAATCGATTCGACTTTTCCTGCTTTCATGCCGCGCACCGTTACAGGGTCGCCAATTTGCAAGCCGCTCACATTCGGAAAAAGGATATTGACGCTTCGCTGTCCGACCCGAACATCTTTTGCCCACCAAATCACAAGCCAAACGATGAGTGCGGCGGCGACAACCGAAAGCCCAACTTTAAGTTCTGGTTTCATTCTGAAAAAATTGAGTGAGCGGCAATATAAAATTTTTCACGGCGTATATTGGATTGTAAAACTCACAACGATGCGATTCAGTCTTGTTGTCAATACCACGCGCCCAAAGGCAATCAATGCCGCCGAAGCCTTAATTCAATGGCTCGATGCGCGTGAAGTGGAGTTTCTCGTCGAGAAGGAGGCGGCGAAAGTGCTCCACCAAACGCGCAAAGTCAAAATGCAAGACCTTGCCGAAAAGAGCGATTGCATCATCACATTGGGCGGCGACGGCACGATTCTCGAAACTTCGCACTACGCACACGGCAAGCCCATTCTCGGCGTCAATCTTGGACGACTGGGCTTCCTTGCCGAGTTCAGCGTCGAGGAAATGTATTCGGCAATCGAGCGCGTCCTGAAAGGCGACTTCAAAACCGAAACGCGCACACAACTCGAAGCCGCCGTCAGAAGAGGCAAAAAAGAAAAGCGATTTACTGCACTCAACGATGTGATTATCGAGAAAGGCGGCTACCCGCGCTTGCCCATTATCTCGCTCCGAATCGACGGACACTTGCTCAGCGACTACAAAGCCGATGGATTGATTATTTCAACTACAACAGGCTCAACGGCTTACAACATGTCGGCAGGTGGTCCGATTATCGTGCCAAAGTCGCGTGTGTTTGCCATTACGCCGATTTGCCCACACATGCTCACGGTTCGCCCGATTGTCATTTCTGACGATAAAGAATTTGAAATCACGGTGGAAACACACGATAAAAACTTTGTGCTCAACTGCGACGGCACGATGATTCTCAATCTCTCTCCCAAAACTAGCGTCCGCGTCTATAAGTCCGAGAAGCAAGTGGTGTTAATCACCAACGAGAAGCGAAACTATTACGATGTGCTTCGTCAAAAATTCCTGTGGGGCAAAGACTATGAGAAAGAATGATGAAGCAAGAATAGCCAACCCAGTTCTGAAATGCGCACGGATAAGTTCATCTATCTTCTGTTTCAACTTGTGCCGCAAGGCTTCTTCACGCTCATCGGCAGAGACCCAAACGACGCCTCGCGCTACGACTTCAAATCCGT
>JBKBRB010000008.1:0-99570 GCA_046292465.1 Chloroherpetonaceae bacterium | reverse complement strand
ACGCCCTTAACTTTTTTCTCGCCGCCTTTCCAATTGATGTGATGGACGCTTATCGCAATGTGCGCTTTCCAACGCTCTTGGTGATTGGCAAAGATGACGAACTCTTTGCCGTCGCTGATGCCGAATACACGCTCTCTCGTTTGCCTACAAAAGAAAAATCGCTTATCGTTTCTGACGCCAATCATATCAACGTGATTTGGCGCAGTGCACCTGCGATTGCAACATGGCTACAATCGCTTCAACTTTAATTATCACGAACTTTAATCACCACGATTTATGAGTATTCAAGCCGAATCCAAATACATTACCCTTTCAGGATACAAGCATCGCTATATTGATGAAGGTTCAGGCTCAAAGGTTCTCTTTCTTGTGCATGGATTTTCATCATCGCTCGATATTTTTTATCGTGTTGTGCCGCTCTTTGCACAGCGTTATCGCGTCTTGGCGTTAGACCTGCTCGCCTTCGGCAAAAGCGATAAGCCGACGAATGTTCGCTATTCGCTTGACCTTTACGCAAAGTTGATGAAAGAATTTTTGGAGAAAACCACTTCATCGAGCGACTCAATTTACGGCATTGGACACTCGATGGGCGCAAAGTATCTCGTCGCCATGTCGGTTTATTATCCGAACACGTTCACGAAATTAGTGCTTTGCGATAGCGACGGCTTTCTTTACTTGCCGCCGTTCATTATGATGGCAAGTTCATTTCTTTTGAAGCCAATTCTTTACAAGATGGTCTCAAAGCCGTCGTTTGTCAAAAAGACGATGGAGTCGGTTTATTACGACCCCGCACACATTACCGAAGAGCATTTGAACCAAAATTTGGAGATGGTAAAAAGCAAGGAAAATTTTGATGCGATGATGTCGCTCAATCGCGACTTCAAGTATTTGGACTTGAAGCGAACCAAAGTGCGCGCACGGCTTAAAGAGATGAAAACGCCAACGCTGGTGATTTGGGGTGCAAACGATAAGTTTATCCCCGTCAAGTATGCCAAAGTCGTTCACAAAGAAATTCCAAACTCGCGCTTGCACTTGATTCCCGAATGCGGACACGTGCCGATGGTGGAAAAACCTAACGAATTTGTTCAAGCCATCGAGAACTTCATCAACGCAACCGAATAAAATATGCGACTTCGCTTTTCAGTGCTTGTTCTTTTCTCTGTCGTTTTCTTTTCGTGCACCACGACGAAGCCAACCGCACCTTCGCCGTCCTCACCGCAGTTTCTCGTCGCGTGGTGGAACGTCGAGAATCTCTTCGACACGATTGACGACCCGACACAAGACGACGACTTCACGCCGAGCGGCAAATACAAATGGACCGAAGCGCGGCTTGATTACAAGTTCAAGCAACTTTCCACCGTTATTCGTGATTTAGCCAATAGCCGTAACTACACGCTTCCCGACATTATGGGCTTTTGCGAAGTCGAGCATCAGCATTTGCTTGATACTTTGTTTCAGAAGTATCTGAACGCCAAGTCTTACAAAGTGATTTACTACGAATCGCCTGACCCGCGCGGCATTGATGTAGGAATTGCATACAACAGCGACAAATTTCAACTGCTTGATTCCCGACCGCATCGCGTTGATTTAGGACAAGGCTCGACGCGCGATATTCTCGAAGCGAAGTTTTTCCACAACGGCAATGTGCTTTATGTGTTTGCCAACCATTGGTCGTCGCGTCGTGGCGGTGCTGAAGCCTCTGAACCGCGCCGCCTTGTTGCCGCTCAAACCTTGCGCACTCGTCTTGACGAAATTCTCGCGCAAGATTCCACCGCCGACGTCATTATGCTCGGCGATTTGAACGATGAACCCGAGAACAATTCGGTCTCGCAAACGCTTCGCGCTGTCGGCGATTTGAACCGAGTCCTTGCTTCAACTGACGGAACGCTCTACAACTTCATGGCGGCTTATCGAGGCATTGGCACTTACTACTACCAAAACCATTGGGAGCGCATCGACCACGCCATTGTTACCAAAGGTTTGTTTGATAACAAAAGTTTTTCCGCACTTCCCAACTCTTTTACAGCGTTTCACAAACCTTACATGTTCGAGCGAGATAGAGATGGCAAGCCAACCGAGAAGCCATTCCGAACTTTTGCAGGACAACGCTACCTCGGCGGCTACGCTGACCACTTGCCGATTCTACTCGAAATCAAACTTAACCCATGACGCCCATCATTACCGTAGAACATCTCGTCAAAGAGTATAAAGTTTTCAAGAAAGAGGAAGGCGTTATTGGCGCAGTCAAGGGATTGTTCAATCGCAAATATGAAATCAAGCGCGCGGTTAATGATATTTCTTTTACGATTCATGAAGGAGAGTTAGTCGGATTTTTAGGCGCGAACGGTGCCGGCAAAACCACGACGCTTAAAATTCTTTCAGGTTTGCTTTATCCAACATCGGGCAAAGTTGAAGTGTTGGGATATAAACCTTACGAGCGTAAAAATGAATTTCGCAAGCAGTTCTCGATTGTGCTCGGTCAGAAAAATCAACTTTTGTGGGATTTACCCGCGCAGGATTCTTTTTTACTTTTGAAAGAAATCTATGAAGTCCCCAATGCTCAATATCGCGAACAACTTTCATACTTAACGGAGTTGCTCAATGTCAAAGATAAACTTCATGTGCAACTGCGGCGGCTTTCGCTAGGGGAGCGGATGAAGATGGAATTTATCGGCGCGCTTTTACATAGACCCAAAGTCTTATTTTTAGACGAACCAACAATCGGGCTTGATGTTGTGGCGCAACTTTCTATTCGCGACTTTATTAAGCAATATAATCGCGAGTATAAAACAACAATTATTCTCACAAGCCATTATATGCAAGACATTGAAGCCCTCTGCGAGCGCGTGATGATTATCGACGGCGGAAAACTCTTCTTTGACGGAGTATTGAGTGAGATTGTCGATAAGTTTTCTTCGGAAAAATTTCTTACGGTTGATTTCCACGCGCCTGTTGAGCGCAACGTGCTTTCGGAATTTGGGACGATTGAGCACTTCGATGGCTTATCGGTTAAACTGCGCGTGCCGCGACAGCATATCTCTAAAATCTCTGCCGCCATCCTTTCACGCTTCGATGTTCAAGACCTTACGATTGAAGAAGTGCCGATTGAAGATATTATCCGCAACCTCTTCACGCTTGCAAAATAAAGAGGCTCATGTTAGATTTGCCACATCGTTCCAATTACTTTAATTCAATTACCTTAATTCAATTAAACATTGGAGGTCTGTATGTTTAAGATGAAAGCCTTTTCGTATGTGATGGTCACATTTTTACTCGTGGCTTCGTTTTCGCTCTATTTGAGCGCGTGTAAAGAAGATGTCGTTCAAGATACTCCAAACGATAAAAGTTCCCCTTCTGGCACGATTCGTTTGACTGCTGAAACTTCAGACGCCGCTGTCAAAGATGCACTTTTACCCTTAGTTCCGAAGTTTCTCAAACAGCATAATATACCTGAAGCCACACTCAGTGCGCTCAAAGTTGAAGAAAGTTCGGTATTATCAAGCAACGGCTGTAAATATCTTTTAGTCAATTACAGCACGCCGAAGGCTGAATTTGGGCAAATTCTCATTAAATATGCGGACGCTTCGCTCGTGAAAGAAACGCGACTCAAGTTAGATGATGGGTCTTCAATTTTATTTATGACCGAAGCAAAATCTTACACTTGCTCAGGCGATTGTGGATGCAGAATAGATGTTACAAGCAATGGCATTTCATGTGGATGCCAAACCCTTGTAGGTGGATGCACGCTTTCCGTGAGCGACTAAATCTTTTTAACTTTCTTGTTATGTTAGCCCTGTTCAAAGCAGGGCTTTTTTATTGAATTTAATCTTGAAACGCATGCTTTCTTCTCGAACTCGCTTGGCTTTTAACTTCTCAATTTTCTTTATATCTGTTTTATTTATTTTTTCGGGTTTTGCGAAAATTTTTAACCTTTTAGATTTTCAGATTTCCTTGAAAAGTCAAAACTTTCCTGAATATTTTATTTTTCTTGCGTCGCTCATTCCTGCCGTTGAAATTCTTGTTGGCTTCTGCCTTGCCTTCAACATTGTGCGCAAACTTGCGCTATGGATTTCTCTTTTGATGCTTCTTTTTTTTAGCGGCTATTTAGTTTGGCTGATGGCTTTGGGGATAGAGAGCGATTGCGGTTGTTTTGGGAAACTCGACTTTCTTAACTTTTCGCCGCCTTGGGCATTAGTGAGAAATGGGATTTTAGGTATCGGGGTTATTTATTCGCTGTTGCATCTTAAACAGGAGCCTTTTTTTTCGGATTTATCGGCAAAGTTTATTGCTTTATTTTTAGTTGCGATGCCTTTATTTTTTATTTCAGGCACAAGTGCATATAAGTGGCAGGGCGATTCTCAAAACGATGCACAAGTTTCCCCGAATCATTTCCAAAAAGGCATGTCAAAGCAGAGCATGATTTTTTCGCAAAGCGTTATTGCTGAAGTCGTTTCTCTTCATCGTGATTCTACTTATTTTCTTTATGTCTATAATCCGAATTGTGTGCATTGTCAAATGAATATCGAGAATGTGAAGTCTTTTCAGAGCGCAAAGGTTGTTGATAAAATTATCGGGGTTAGTTGGGAAAATGAAGAAAATATTCAGGCTTTTTCAAAGAAATTTGTAGTTAGTTTTGAGACTATGCGTGCCTCTAAAATGCAAATTCAGCGTTTTGCGCCGATGCTTCCAACGGGTTTTCTTGTTCGGCGCGATACCATTATTGCACGATTTAACGGCGAAATTATACCTGCATATTTATTTTCGGAATAACGATGTGTTCTTTGATGCCGTTACATAAAAAAGTAAAAAAAGATAATCGTCTGCATTCGTCTTAATCCTTCTACTCGCCCAATTTGTCTGCCTGTGCCGTCATAAATTCTATCGCCATCAATTCTACCGATTCGCCTGCCCGAACCGTCGTAAAGTTGATTTCCATCAATTCTGCCGATTATTCGTCCTGAATCATCGTAAATTCTTTCGCCCTCAATTCTACCGATTCGCTTGCCTGTGCCGCTGAAAATTCTTTCACCTTCTACTCTGCCAATTCGCCTGCCTGAACCATCGTAAATGCTTTCGCCTTCCACTCTGCCAATTCGCCTGCCTGAACCGTCATAAACGCTCTGTGCATTTGCATATTGAGCCATAAGCCACACGACAGCGAGCATCAATAAGTTCTTCATCATCTTTTCTTTTGGTTAGTTCAAGAAGAATGTGGTTTTCTTCGCAATCCCTTTTTCACCTTTGACGAGGTCGGCGGCGTCGGCATAAGGGTCGTGTTCAAAAAAGAGAATCCAATTTTCGTCGACGGCTTGTTCTAAAAGTTTTTTCTTTTCGTTCATAATTTCAAGTGGGTAGAGGTCGTAGCCCATCACCCAAGGCAGTGGAATATGTGTAGCAGTTGGAATTAAGTCGCCACAGTAGCAAATCGATTTATCATCGCTTTTTACGCGGACAAGCTGCTGTGCGTGCGTATGTGCGTTAGAAATAATCAGGTGAATATTCGGGAAGAGTTCAATTTCTCCATTGACGAATTTGAGCACGTTGGCTTCTAAGAGTGGAATAAAATTTTCTTTCATATAACTCACTCGTTCGCGCGCATTTGGATTCATTGCCCATTTATAGTTGGCTTCTTGAACGTAGTAGGTTGCGTTCTTGAAAGTTGGAACGAGTTTGCCATCTACATTTTTTACGGCTCCGCCTGCATGGTCGAAGTGTAGATGCGTGAGAATGACGTCGGTAATATCGTCTGGGGTGATATTAGCTTTCGCCAGATTTTGCTCGAGGAAGGATTCCGAGATTTTATACATGCCTTTGGATTTTTCGTCCCACTTTTGTCCCATGCCTGTGTCGACAAGAATATTTTTGCCGTTGCCTTTAATCAGCATAGCGCGGGCAGACATATCGATGCGATTTTTTTCGTCAGCAGGATTTGTTTTTTCCCAAAGCACTTTTGGAACTGTTCCGAACATTGCGCCACCGTCAAGGGCAAAGCGTTCGCACTCAATCGCAAAAATTTCATATTGACCGATTTTCATATTCGTTCAGGTTAATCGTTTGCTATAAAATAAAAATCCGCCGACAACTTATGCGGCGGTCAGAGGATTAGAATCCGAACACGTCCTTGACTTTTTCGAACGGCGAGGTTCTGCCGTTATGCTTAGCTGAAGGGTTGAGGTTCGGCGATTGGCGCAGCTGCTTGAGTAGTTCTTTATCGGCGGCACTCACTTGGCTGGGCACATAGATATTGAGCCGAATAATCTGGTCGCCGCGTCCGTAACTATTCAAATGTTTAATGCCTTTTTCGGACAAGCGAATTTCTCTTCCAGAGCTCGAGCCGGGTGGAATTTCAATAGTCGCCGAGCCTTCAAGCGTCGGGACGGTGGCTTTCGCGCCTAAGACTGCATCAGCAAAGTTGATATTTAAGTTATAGATGATGTTATCTTCTTCGCGCGTGAAATATGGGTGCTCTTCTTCCTCGATGACGACGAGCAAATCGCCGGGCGGTCCGCCACGCAATCCTGCGTTGCCTTGTCCGCGCAGTGGAATATAATTTCCTTCGGTAACGCCTGCGGGGATAGAGACCTTGATAGTGGCTTCGCCTTGAACGCGCCCTTCACCATGGCAAGCGGGGCATTTATCTCTTATAATTCTGCCTTCGCCGTTGCAGGTTGGGCATGTGGTGATATTGACAAACTGACCGAACATCGTGCGCGAGACTTGGCGCACTTCGCCTGTGCCGTTGCAGGTTGGGCATGTATCGTAGCTGCCATTTTTAGAGCCTGTGCCGTTGCAGACGTCGCATACTTTCAACTTCTTGACTTTGAGCGTTTTGTCGACACCGTTTGCAATTTCTTCGAGCGTGAGTTTAAGGCGAATTTTAAGGTCTGAGCCGGGCACGCCGCGTTGTCGCGAGCGGCGTCGTCCGCTGGTTTCGCCGAAGGCTTCGCCGAATTGACTGCCAAAAATGTCGCTAAACGCGCTGAAAATATCGTCCATATTTGCGCGACCTGCAAAAGGATTAGCGCCGTCGGAGGCTGCAGATGTGCCGACGCCTGCATGTCCGAATCGGTCGTAGCGCGCACGTTTTTCCTCGTTGCTCAGCACCTCATATGCTTCGTTAATTTCTTTGAACTTTTCTTCTGCCGCTTTGCTGTTCGGGTTGCGGTCGGGGTGATATTGCATCGCCAATTTGCGATAGGCTTTTTTGATGTCATCAATACTTGCCGAACGAGGAACGCCTAAAATTTCATAATAATCACGTTTAGACCCTGCCATATTTTTGCTCTTGTTAAAGTTAATTTTCTACTTCTTTTGCAACCACGACTTTGGCGTGGCGAATTACTTTATCGTGTAGCATATATCCTGCTTCAAATTCGTCAACAATCGTTTCAGGCTCGACATCGCTTTTCGGCACTTGTGTTAAGGCTTCATGATAAGCAACATCAAATTTTTTGCCGACTGATTCAATTCGTGCGACGCCTCGTTCTTCCAATGTTTTGAGCAGTTTTTGCTGAACGAGTTTGACACCATCAATATAAATTTTTGCGTCGGGATAACTTCCCAAAAATTTTTCAGCATTTTTAATCACGCGCTCCAAATCGTCCAATGTTGGCAGCAGTTTTTTAATAATTCCTTCTTCGGCAAATTTCAGGAACGCCGTCATTTCGCGCTCTTTTTGGCGACGGAAATTTTCGTAATCTGCCGCTTTGCGATAAAGTTGGTCCTTGAACGTATCACGTTCTTGCTCAACTTGCGCGAGTTTTTCTTTCAAAATTTCAACCTCAGATTTTTCTGGCTCTGTAACGGCGACTTCCGATGTCTCAGAAGGGTTCTCATTTTCAAGATTACTCACTTCTATTTTCACTTCGTTTTCGTTTGCTTCAATGTTTAGTTCTTCCGACATATCTTTCTGTTAGAGTTAGAGTTAAGTAAAATTTATTGCTCTGCCAATTATTGACTACCAATTTTCAAATACGCTTTTACGACGAGAGCGTCTGTGATAGGCGTTTGGCAATGTAGTCAATAACGCGAACGACTTTGGCGTAGTTCATGCGTGTCGGTCCAATGACGCCCACTGTGCCGATGGTATCGCCGACGCTGTATTGTGCTGTAATGATGCTACATTCTTTTATTTTGCTTTCTACATTTTCTTTTCCGATGCGAATGGTTACTGATTCGTTCATTTCCATTGACATAGATTCTTCAAGCAGATGCACGATAACCTTTTCATTTTCTACAAGTTCGATAATGCTGCGCACCTTTTCAGGCTGTTCGAACTCGGGGTAAGCTAAGATATTTTCTTTTCCCGAGATGTGAACGCGCTCAGTTTGAGGTTGTTCGTCAAAAACTTTATCAGCTGAATCCAGAAAAACTCGAAGCAGTCCAGAGGTGTCTTCGTAGTCGGAAACCCGCTCGGCAAAGGTTTGTCGAATTTCTTCTAAGGTCAAGCCTGAAAGCCGCTCATTGAGCACTTGGGAGAGTTCGTATAATTTTTGACGCGAAATTTCAGCGCGGACTTCAAGCATAATCGTTTTTACCAAGCCTGAACGAATCGAGATGATGACCATAATTTTGCTCGAGGATAGCATCACCATTTCCAACTTTTCAAAGACGCCCGTTGCCAGTTTGGGCGAAAGCACGATGCTAATCTGCTTTGAGATTTGACTCAAAATTTTAGACGACATTCTTAAAATGTCGTCGGATTGTGTCGTGCGATTTGCTACCAATTGCTCGATATTTTGGTCTATCTTGATGCGTTCATTTTGCGACAGTTGTCCAACGCGCATAATATCATTCACATACAATCGGTAGCCTTTATCAGTTGGAATCCTTCCTGCTGACGTATGCGGGTGCGTGATGTAACCTTCCTCTTCAAGGTCTGCCATTACATTGCGAATGGTGGCATCGGAAAGTCCCAAACTCGAGTGTTTCGAGAGAAAGCGCGACCCGACGGGATTCGCCGTCAAAATGAAGTTCTGAATAATCAGTTCAAGAACTTCTCTTTCGCGTTCATTTAACTCTCTTGATGCCATTCCTTTTTTCGTTTAATTGTTCAATATGAAAGCTTCAAAGTTTGTGCCGACTTTTATTAGTCAGTGAAATTTGCCGAGCGTTCTGACAAAAGTTCAGACGCTTGGCAGGGTTCAGGTGCCAAGCCCGATGTCTTTCAGCATACCCAAGTTTGCACTGCCTACAGTTACTTTGGCGATTTCTTCTTGTGCCATTTTCGCCGATTCGGCAAGGGCTTTATTGGCGGCGGCGACGATTAAATCTTGAAGCATATCGACTTCATCAGGATTGATTAGCTCCTTTTCAATTTCAACTTTGACGAGTTCGTGCTTTCCGTTCGCCGTTACTTTCACCATTCCACCTCCTGCGTCCGCCGTTACACTTCTTCTTGCCAGTTCACGCTGAATCTCTTCCATTTTTTTGCTCATTTCTTGAACTTGTTTGAGCATTCCTGCCATGTCTTTGAGTTGCATTGTTGGATTGGTTTAAGCGTTTTGAAAGCTTGGTAATTGAACAAAAAATGTCGCGCCTTTATTCTTGCCTTCTGATTCTGCCCAAATTTTGCCACGATGCAGTTCAACAAGTTCTTTTACAATTGCTAAACCTAATCCGGTTGAACTTTCGTTGCCTGTGGGCTTTGCAGAAAGCCGCTGAAACTTTCCAAACAGTTTGGATTTGTCTTCTTCTGTCAAACCTTGACCTTCGTCACGGACCGCAATTTCTATTGCCTGTTCAGCCTCAATACGGCGCACGTTGAGCCAGATTTTTTTGCCTCTGGGACTGTATTTTATCGCATTGCTAATCAAGTTTTCTATAATTTGAAAAAGATATTGCCTATCCGCAAGCATCAGACAATTCGGCTCAATTTTCGTTTCTATCACTTGTGCTTTTTCTTCGGCATGCGGTCGATAAAACTCAACCACCGATTCGCAAAGTTTGCTCACGTCGACTTGTGCCAACTCGAGTGTAATCTTTCCCTGTGAAATTGCCGCATCTTGGAGCAGCAGCGTAATCATTTCCACCATTCGCTCCGACGCGGTTCGGATTCGCTGTGCGTATCGATATGTGTCAGGGTCTTTAACACGCTCCTTAATGAGTTCTGCGAACCCTAAAATTGACTGAAGCGGATTTTTAAGGTCATGGGCAGCAATGCCCAAGAGTTCCGTTTTCAATCGATTCGCTTCCGCCAGTTTCTCGTTGAGGTGTGTCAGTTCCGCATTTTTTTGCTTTTCTAATTCCATTTCGCGCTTGCCTTGTTCAAGCTCGAAAGTGAGTTGTAAATTGCGAATTTTACGGTTGGATTCCTCATTGAAGAGTTCTTTTTCCAACTCGTAGGCACTTTCATAAGCCGAAAGTGCCGCCTCAAAATCGCCAAGCGCGCGGTAGGCTTCAACCATCAGCCGATACACTTGCAAAAGGTTGTTTTTTAGATGCGCTTTTTTTCCAATCCGAAGCGCATTGCGAAGCAAGTGCAGAGCATCTTCTTTTTCGTTGCGCTTGAGCAGTAAGTTTGCTTGCTTTTGCAAAACTTCGACTTCCACTTGCACATTACCTGATTTTTTCGCCGCTTTCAAACTTTCTTCATAGAAAAAGAGCGCTTCGCTTTCCATCTTCAAGGCTTCGTAGCAGACCGCAATGCTCGCCAACGCCATAGAAAGGTGATAGGTGTGGTCAATCTCTTCAAAAATCTGCTTGCTTTGATAGTTCGCTTCGAGGGCTTCTTCATATCGCTTCATTTCATGATAAACAATCCCAATGTTCCCATATGCCATGCCTATCCCTTCCTGTGAGCCTGCTTCCTGTGAAAGTTTTAAGCTTTTGGAATAAAACGTCAGCGCCTGCTCAAACTCACCCATTTTTTGATAGACCGTACCAATAGCGTTCAAGGCTTGCGCCATATCGGCTTTATCGCCTATCTCTTCAGCGATTTTCATGCTTTTGAGATAGAAATCGAGCGATTCAGCATAATTTCCAATTTTGAAATGCAGCCAACCAATGTTGTTGTAGACAGAACGCAACCGCCCGCGTTCATTCAAACGCTCAAACTTCTGCATCACTTCCAAATAAAGCATCATCGCCTTTTGCAGATTGTTGAGATAGTGATAGGCGTTAGCAACATTGTGAATCGCATTAGCCAGTGCTAATTCGTCGCCAATTTGACGGCGGATTTTTTCTTCCTGCAAAAAGGCATCTAAGGCTTCCTTGAACTCCGAGAGTTGAACATGATGAATGCCTTTGAGCTTGAAGGCTTTGGCTTTGCCAAGTAAGTAGTTTGCCTCTGTGGCAAGGCGCACGGCTTCGTCGCACGCTTTCAAGGCTTCGCGCCGTTCCTGTGCAGTTGCTCTTTCAGGAAGCATTGCACTTTTGAGAAGGTCTTCAATCTTTTGTTCTATTGATTCTACTGTCTTCACCATTGTCGCTGCCTTTGTTATCGTAGTCGTGAAATTCAAATCAAACTTTTGGCGAAGGCTATCATGTCTTTGGTTTGGGATTGCGAAGCCGATTCGGCATAAAATCGGACGACAGGCTCGGTGCCGCTGAATCGCACCAAGAGCCAAGAGCCATCAGCACATATCATTTTTACGCCGTCGCGCTTATCGAGCGTCGTTACTTCTTTGCCTGCAATGTGTTTCGGTGCATCGGTTTGAAGTTTCGTAAGCAAGGCGTTTTTCTTTTCATCAGTCAGGCGCAAGTTTTCACGCACCGTGTAGAACGCGCCGTATTCTTCGTAAAGGCGTTTAAGATACGCCGAAAGCGGCGCTTTGGTTCTCGCCGTGATTTCAACAAAGAGCAAGCACGCCAGCACGCCGTCTTTTTCGGGAATGTGTTGATAAACCGACAGCCCATTGGATTCTTCACCGCCGACAATCATGTCCTCGCGCATCATAATTTCGCCGATATACTTAAAGCCAACCGGCACATCATAAAGTTTGATGTTTTCTTTTTTGGCAATCGCATCGATGAGGTGCGTGGTTGCCAGCGTTCTGACCACACAGCCTTTCCATTCGGGCTTGTGCTTAATGGCGTAATGAAAGAGAATCGCCAGAAGTTGATTGGCTTGCAGATAAGTGCCTGTTGAATCGACGACGGCGTAGCGGTCGGCGTCGCCATCGTTGGCAATGCCAATCACAAACTCGCCCTTTGCGCCACGCGCTTTGACGCGCTCGATAAGTTCGGGAATGCGCTCTTCGGAGGGTTCAGGCGCGCGTCCGCCGAAATAGACATCGCGGTAGCCGTGCAATGTTTCTACATCAACGCCAAGATTGCGCAAAAATTTATCGGTGTAATCGCGCGCTGTGCCATACATCGCATCATAAACGACCTTAATTCCTGACTCCTTGATAACCTTTGTATCCACAATTTCCGCTACACGCTGTAAATATGGCTCGTTTGGATTGATGATTTCAATCTTTTTTTCGGCAACGAGCGTTTCAAACGGTTCTAATTTTTCGGGCGTCGGGTTTTGCTTGTAGGCACGATAAATTTCATCGAAATACTGCTCGAACTTTTTCGTGATTTCAGGCAGGGCAGGCGCGCCGTCTGCTGTTGAAAATTTTAGCCCTTGATAATCGGGCGGATTGTGCGACGCCGTAAAGTTGATGCCGCCGCCCGCTTTGCGCCGCCGAATTTCATAACTAATCACAGGCGTAGGCGCGTCGCGCTCGCACAGAAAGACTTGCACGCCGTTGGTCGCAAAAAACTGCGCCGCAAGTTTTGAAAATTCTTCACCCAAAAAGCGCGTATCGCGTCCAATCACAAGGCTATTGAGATTCTCTTCGCGCAAGTATCTCAAAATCGCTTTGAGCACCAGCGTCAAATTTTCAAAGGTAAATTCATCGGCGATAATCGCTCGCCAACCTGATGTTCCAAATTTGATTTTCATCATGCGGTTAAGATTTTTAGGACTGTGGTTAAAGTTTCGGCTCTTCGGGCTTTTGCACCACTTCGTCTCTATTCGCTTGGTGCGTTGCGGGCGTTTCAGCCTCGCTTAGCGTTTGCTCTGACGGTAATGGCTTCAATGCGGATTGTTCGCTTTCAATCGATTTCGTTTCGGCTTGTTCTTCATATTGCTTGACTTGTTCAAGTTCTTCAATCTGTTGCGTTTCGTTCAGAATCGCTCGATATTCTTGATACTTTTCCAACAACCCACCAACAGTTGCAACGCGAAAAAATACACGACTGAACACCAACACTTGTTGCATCAGCGCAAGCATAAATACGCCTAAGGGCGTTTCGCCTTTTGGCGCGAGGAGATGCAAGACGCCGCCAATCGCACCAACGACAGCAAGAAACCCCAGCACAATCCCAAAAAGCGAAACAAAATTTCTCAACACGATTTTGAACGCACTCACAAAGGCGCGTAACGGCTTCAACGATTCGCTCACGACTTCAAACTTTGCCACTTCAAAGACGAGATAAAAAAATGCAAGTTTCACCGCCGCAATTCCAATGCCTGCCGACATCCAAATCACCATTGGCACTTCGCTAATTGCGCTTTCCGCTTGTGCATTTCCAATCGTAGAAAAAATTCCGATTACCGCAATCGGCACAAGCCACGTCAAGCCGAAAAGCAACGCCAGCACGATGAACTGCCCGACATAGCGCGCACAGTCCGCGAAGAAGTCAGGCATTGAAAATCGCTCTTGCCTTAGCGACGCAATCATGCCACCCGATAAAAACACGCTCATCACCACGTAGCCCACGATTAACCAGTTGAGCATTTTAAGCAACGACGACATGCTCGCGCTTCCGTAGCTCATGTCAGAAAGGAAGGTGAAGTCGAAGCCATCTAACAAACGCGCCGACACGTCGCGAAACGCATATTCATCGGCAAGCAAATTTTTGAAGGCAAGTGCAAAGCCTAACGCGAAAACAAGGTTCACTGCATAAACGACAACGCTCAGTTGCCACTGTGTTTGCGCACGTTTTAATCCCGTTTGAATTGCTTTTATCATTTTTTCTCCTTTGTCTAAGCAAAGATGAGTAAGAAATTTTGAAGCCAAAACATCACATTCATTGCCCACTTCCAGAAGCCTGCGTTTTGCGGCTTTGTTGTCAAGGCATTGTTGTTGCGATTCAGATCGAGCAGGTATTTGTTTTCGGAATCGATGTAAGCGGCGATGGCTTTTGCAGGCTTTTCAAATTCGTAGATTTTGTATCGTGCAGTGCCGTCCCACACATCACGGAATTCTGTTCCGTCCGAAAATTTGATGAGAATATCCATCGGTGCAACGGCTTCCTCTTTGCGTTCAAACACAACTTTGCTCTTGAACTTTTCTTCTGCGTTTTTAGCGTCGGCACTAACGCCTTCGGGCTCGTCGTCATCACTTTCGCCGATGCTGATGGATTGCACGGCGTAATCGAGCGCGATGGTCGAGTAAAGAAATTGATTGAAGAACGGCGTGAAATCGTTGCCTGTAACTTCATTGACGGTGCGAATGAAGTCTTGTGTGGTTGGGTGTTTGAATTTGAATCGCTCGAAGTAGGTGCGCATCACGCGCTTCATCATCTCTTCGCCAAGTATGTTCTCGAGCGTAAGCATCATTGCGCCGGGCTTGTTGTAAGAAAAGACGCCGTAACCGCCACGATGATAGGTCCAAACAGGCTTGACGATGGTGTCGCGCTTGGCGTTGCTCGGCGATGTGTAGGACGCACGCGATTGTTCAGGATTGCCGATGCGGATTCCCATAAAGTCGATGGCAGACGTTTTATCGGCAAGCGCGGATTGTTTGCCGGCTTCACCGCCGTAGTAGCGACGCATGACGGAAAGTTCAAGCCATGTGTTCATGCCTTCGTCGAGCCACGCTTCTTCGAACTCGTTGCTGGCAAGCATGCCATAAAAGTATTGATGACCAAATTCGTGAACGGTTACGATTTCCGTCGTTTTGATGCCGAGTGGCAATTTCCAAAATGTGCCTGTGGTGATGAAGGTCGGATATTCCATTCCGCCTGCGCCGCCGCCGCCATAAACGGGGTCGACGATAGTGAGGGTTGAATACGGATAAATACCAAGCCATTCTTCCGCCCATTCAAGCGTGTGTTTGATTGCCGTAAAGTGTCGCTCGGCTTGGTCGGCATGTTGCGGTTGAGCAAGGAATGTGAGTTTGATGGCGTGTCCACCTTTGCTGGTGTAGGAATCTTCAAAGACTTGGAAGAGTGGCGAGGCAGTCCAAGCAAAGTCGTGCACATCTTCTTGATAAAAGATGAGCG
This sequence comes from Chloroherpetonaceae bacterium, assembly GCA_046292465.1. Taxonomy (GTDB): domain Bacteria; phylum Bacteroidota; class Chlorobiia; order Chlorobiales; family Thermochlorobacteraceae; genus JANWWM01. Next base: position 84,351 of record JBKBRB010000008.1, on the reverse strand, counting down.
TTTTTGTGTCGCCTTGTTCAGTTTCGGATTGCAGTGCGCCCGTTGCTCCAACAACATAATTTTTTGGCACAGTGATGGCGACGCGATAGACGCCGAAGTCGGCGAAAAATTCCGAGTTGCCGTGAAATTGATGGCAGTTCCATTTGCCGTGAGGAGCCGTCAGCGGCACATAGCGTTCGCCTGCGCCTTCATAGACGCCGATTTTCGGAAACCATTGCGCCACGAGAAAAAACTTTCCGTCAGCGGCGTAGCCTGTTCGTGCGAAGATTTTCGGCAGTTTGCTTTTGAACTTGATTTCGAGCTTTACTTCGCCTTTTGGCAAAACAGGTGTTGGGAGCATGACTTGCGCGACGGTTTGGTCGTCTTTGTTTTGGTCGTCGGGTTGAATGAATTGCAGGCGAGTCGTTAAATCTTCATTTGCATCTTTTTGATTGAGCGAAAGCAGTTTCATAGATTCAATCTCGATGAAGCCCCAAACGCTTTCGCCGTCCGATTCATCAAGTCCGATGCCACGCAACTGCCCGCCCGATTCTTTGAAGAAGGTTGAGTTGCGGTTTTTGAAGGCATTGAGATAGAGATGAAACTGCAAATCAGGAACGGTGTCGTTGGTATGATTTTTCCAAGTGAGCATTTCGGTTGCGGTAATGGTTCGTGATTCAACATCGAGTGTGGCGGTGATGTCGTAATTAGCCAATTGGGGCGATAATGCTCGCGCTTGTGCAGCATGTGTCTCCACCCGCAGTAGCAATGCAAATAGTGTAATGAGACTTATCTTTTGAAGCATCGTGCGATGATTTCAAGTTTGACAGGTAAATTTGACTTTCGCCAATATACGCCAAGCGTGTTCAAAGTTTCCTTTTTTACACTCGACGTGCAGTTTTTGAATGGTTTTATTATATCGTAACTTCAAGCCAAATTTATCATCACAAACAACATTATGGAGATGTCCAATCAGCAGTCCACTTTAACGCCAGAAGAGTGGCGAGAGTTGAGAACGCAAATCAATGAACTCTTTGACATCACGTTTCGTTATGCCGAGTTAGTCGCAAAGGAGGGCGACGCAGTTTGGGACAGAGACCGCCCAAAGTTCTACAAGCCCGCCTCGAAAACGATAGACGAAGCCATTGCCGAATACGAGGTGCGTTTAGCGGCATTCGAAGCGGAGCGAAAAAAAGCGTATTTGGAAATCTATACAAAACTTAAAGCCGATAGCGTCGACCGCGTGGCTACGATTGAAAAATTGGTTACCAAATTGGCTCAACAGCAAGGGGTTGACTTTAAATCACAGTGATTAAACCTTTGACAGTGCAGAATACTCAATCTGATATTGTTGCCCGCCCACAAGCGATTGGTAGCGATGAACAAATCGCCATTCAATCGCTGATTCGCCAAGCACGCACGCTTGGGAACGCCGACACTTCTCAAGCCCTCGCCTTGTGCGAAGAGGCGCACCGCCGTGCTGTTGCACTTAACTATCCCTTTGGCATTGCTTGCGCTTTGGCAGAACAAGGTGTTTTACATTTCAAATTGGCGCAATATGACCGTTCGCTTCAGCTCTCCCTCGACGCACAAGAACAGTTCATTTCACTTGAAGATGACTTCGGAAAAGCCGTTTGTTTGAAAACGATAGGATGCGTGTATGCGGCTTTCTCGCAACAACAAAAAGCCTTAGAGTATTTTTTGTCTGCACTCTCTCACTTGCTTCCGCTCTCTGATGAACACTTGCTCGGAGACAAATCGAGCGAAATGGGCATTATCCTGAGCAACATCGGGGCTTGCTATCAAAACCTTCAAGATTATGAACAGTCGCTTTCTCACTACCTCAAAGCGATGGATTATTTGAGCAAATGCGCTGACACCAGTCGGCTCGCCAGTTGCGCAACGAATCTTGGCGCACTTCACACTTCCCTGAACAAGCCCGATGAAGCCATCATGTGGCTTGAGCGTGCGATTGACTACGCCCGCCAGTCCAAGCAAGATAATGCCTTTCTTGCCGCACTGATTAATTTAAGTGCGGTTTACGAACTGCTCGATAAGCCCGACAAAGCCCTCGAGCCATTGCAAGAGGCTCTTGATTTTGTTGAAAAAACAGGCGTGCAGCGACATCTCGACCATTTATATCGTAACCTTTCAGGCATTTACGAGCAACTTGGCGACTACAAGCAGGCACTCCTCTATCACAAAAAATATGTGGAAGTCTCCGAAAAGCAGTTCGGCAAGCAAATGACCGAAAAAATCAACGCACTTGAACTGCAGTTCGCGCTCAAAGAAGCCCAAAAGAATGCACAAATTGCCGAACAGACCGAAAAGATTAAGCAACTTGAAGAGATGGTTACCATTTGCGCGTGGTCAGGAAAAATCAAGATGGGCAATAAGTGGGTTCGCGTTGAAGAATTTCTGCAAAAGAAATTCGGCTTCAAAGTCTCTCACGGCATTACCGAAACAATGGCTGAAACCTTGCGCCAGCAGTATAACAACGGCAAAGCACTCTGATTATCCCTCCAACGCCATTTGCAACGCCGTTGCAAGATGAATCGCTTTCGTTTTCACGCCTGCCTCTTTCAAACCATATTGCAGTTGAAGCAAACACCCCGGGTTTGCCGTTACCACAAAATCCGCCTTTGTTTTCTGAATCGCCTCGACTTTGAGTTTCAAAAATTCTTCCGACCAATCAGGCTGTAAGAGGTTGTAAATTCCAGCACTGCCGCAACATTCAGGCGAATTAAGTTCAACAACTTCCGTAAAAGCGCGCCGCAAGAGCGTTCTCGGTTGGGTTTTGATTTTTTGTCCGTGCTCTAAGTGGCATGCGTCTTGGTAGGTTACTCGTGCGTTGAGTTTTCTTGTTGGAGCGAAGTTCAATTCCGCCAGAAATTCCGACAAATCGCGTACTCGCTTTGCTACGCTCGTTGCGCGCCGATGCCACTCGCTTCCTTCTTCAAAGAGTTTCGGATAGTGTTTCATCATCGCGCCGCACCCCGCAGAGTTCGTAACGATGGGCGCATCACTTCCTTCGAAGGCGCAAATGTTTACTTCTGCCATTTTTTGGGCTTCGCTCACGTAGCCATTGTGTGCGTGCAATGCGCCGCAACAAATCTGACCTTTCGGCATCTGAATGGTTTTTCCCGCAGATTCCAATACGGTTGCCGTATGCGCATGCACTTCGCTGAACGCCGTATTCATCAAACACCCTGAAAGAAACTGAACTGATTCGAGGTTCGGATTTGGCGTGAAGGTTTCGTCAAAAAAGTGCTCTGAAAAGGCAGGCGCAAGCTCGTAGGCGCGTTTCAATCCATTAGGCAAGTTTTGCGATAGCGGCGATTGTTGAATCACATACAGCAGTCTTGAAACCGCCTTGAATCGTGCAGGATATGGGAAAATGTGCTTCATCACCACGTTTTTAAGGATTGAGGCAGGCTTGTTGTTCTCGAGCGACTGCACACGGTCTTTGGCGGCTTCAAAAATCGTTTCGTAATCGACGCCCGCAGGGCACGCCGTTACGCACGCTAAACAGCCTAAGCAAGTGTTGATAGCATCGCTCACGTCTTGAATTTCTTTTTCATCATTGAACTTTCCTTCAAAGATGGCGCGCGTCAGTTGGATTCGTCCGCGTGGTGAGTAGCGTTCTAAATTTGTGAGGCTATATGTTGGACACGTTGGCAAGCACAAGCCGCAGTGCATGCAGTTGAGGAGCGTCTCGTCGGAAAGAAGCGGAAAAATTTCCGAAGGATTATCGACCGTTTTTTTGTTGGTGGGTTCGTGCATGGGTTCGTTCATGTCGGGCTTTGGCAAAAAATTCTTTAAGGAGCGCAGTTGTCTTTTCTTCCATAATGCCGCCGATGAGTTCAACGCGATGATTGAGTTTGGGATTTTCGAGCAAGTTGAAGAGCGTTCCTGCCGCGCCCATTTTGGCGTCATAACTACCGAAAACGACGCGCCCGACTTTGGCAAGCAGAATCGCACCCGCGCACATCGGACACGGCTCGAGCGTTACGACCAGCGTGCAATCTTGAAGATACTTCGATTCCATCGTTGCCATTGCCGCTGTCAGAGCAATCATTTCGGCATGGGCAGTTGCATCGCCAAGCATTTCCGTTTGATTAAAGCCACGCCCGACTACGCTTCCGTTTGAATCCAATACCACAGCACCCACAGGCACTTCATCTTTTTCAAACGCTTTTTCGGCTTCGTGCAAGGCGAGCGACATCCATCGTTCCATCATAGTGTTTGACATTTGCTTATGCGAAACTTAACACGCTTTCGGCTTTAAGCCAATTCTCTTCAAGCTAATTTCACTCTCGGATAATTTCCGTTCAAAAATTTCGCGAAGAGCGACTTGCGCATCGCCTTGTATTCGTCATTCAAGAGCGCGAATGTGTTCAAATCTTTCCATCGTGAAGGAGCAACTTTGCCTGCCAGTTTCTGCACGCCTTCAAAGCGGAATCCGATTTTTTCAATCACGCGATTGCTTGCCACATTGTCAACTGCCGCCGATACCGCAACACGATGCAATTTCACTTCCATAAATAAGCCTTCCAAAATCAGCACGGTGGCTTCGGTTGCATAGCCTTTGCCTGCAAATTCCGTCGCAATCCAATAGCCAATGCTTGTCGATTCGTTTAGCCAATCAATCGGGTGTGTGCTAATCACGCCGATGAGTTCTTTGTCCAATTTGAGCACAACGCCAAAATGAAAGGCTTGATTGAGGTTCATTTCTTGGGCGGCACGAAGCAAAAATTCATCTTCGTCTTTGCGTGTTACTTTCTCTTGCATCCAAGGCATAAATTCGCGCAGGTCGTTTGCTGACGCATTGATGAGCGAAACAAGGCGTTCCGAATCGGAAAAGTTCAGCGGGCGCAGGAACAGACGTTCTCCGAGAATTTCCATCGTGATTATGTGCGAGAAAGTAAAACGGCTTCGGCTTCTTTGAGTTGTTCGGGCGTATTGATGCCACGAATCTCGTCGAAGTTGGTTGCCGTAACGGCGGCAATGCGCTCACCTTTTGAGAAGAAAATTTTGAAGACATCGGGCAGGTAGTATTCGCCTTGTGCATTATCGTTTGAAATTTGCTTCAAGGCGTCGAAGAGTTTTTGTTTGTTGAAGGCGTAAATGCCCGAGTTAATTTCTTTAATGGCAAGTTCGGCAGGTGAGGCGTCCTTATGCTCAACGATTTTGAGCACGTCGCCTTGCTCACCGCGAATGACTCTGCCGTAGCCGGTTGGGTCTTCGAGCGTGGCGGTTAGGACGGTTGCGACGGCTTTTTTTTCGCGATGCACTTTGAGCAATTCCATAAGCGTTTCGGCTTTGGTCAGCGGCACATCGCCCGAAAGCACAAGCACCTCGCCCTCAAAATTGCGCAACGCCGATTCGGCTTGCATAACCGCGTGCCCTGTGCCAAGTTGCGGCGATTGAAGCGCGTAATCAATGCGATAAGACTTCGTCGCTTCCCTTACGGCGTCGGCTTGATGCCCCACAATCAGCACGATTTTTTCAGGATTGAGTGCGAAGGCAGTATCGAGAACGTAATGAATCATCGGACAGCAGTTGAGCGCGTGAAGGACTTTGGCTAAATCGGACTTCATTCGCGTGCCCTTGCCCGCCGCCATAATCACAATGGCTAACGACATGTCAGAAATCGTTGAGATTGGTAACGGTGAAGATGATTTCAGGTGAGCACAAACGGTTCTTCTCCCACACGGTAGAGTTTCGTTGGACGGTTTTGTTTATCGACGAGCACAACGAGTGGCTTGTATTGTTTGGCTTCTTCGCGCGTCATTTCGGCGTAGGTCATGATGATGATTTCATCGCCGACGGCGGCAAGACGCGCACACGCGCCGTTCAGTTGCACGACGCCTGACCCGCGTTCTCCCTCAATGATGTAAGTTTCAAACCGTGCGCCGTTGTTGTTATTGACGATTTGCACTTTTTCGTTGGGCATCATGTCCGCCGTTTCAATCAAATCGGCATCGAGCGTGATGCTACCTTCGTAGTATAAATCGGCGTGAGTAACCGTTGCGCGATGAATTTTTGATTTCAAAATGTGTAAGTGCATCGTCTTGTGTTTCTTCTCATTGAAAACTTCAAAAGGCAGGCGTAAAGTTAAAAGACTTTAACGAAAATTCACAAAAAAGTCCGCCCTTGTTGAGCGGACTTGTATGCTCTCTGTCTGTTTCTCTTTTACGCTTTTGCAACTTCTTTATGCACACCGTTGGCTTTTTGTTTCTGCTCAGGCAAGAAGGTCAGCCAACCGTATTTATCGTTTCCGTTACGAATGATATCGAAGTAAGCCTCTTGAAGGGCTTTGGTTACTTCGCCGCGCTCGCCAGTTCCGATTTTGTATTTATCGATGGAGCGCACGGGCGTAATTTCCGCCGCGGTGCCTGTCGCAAACACTTCATCGGCAACGTAGAGGCTTTCGCGGCTGATAAGCGTTTCGCGCACGTCGTAGCCGAGCGACTTTGCCAGTTTGATAACCGCGCCGCGCGTAATGCCGGGCAAAAGCGATTGCGCCGTCATTGGCGTGTAAATCACTTCGTCGCGCACTAAGAAAATGTTCTCCCCGCTTCCTTCGGCAACATAGCCGTTCATATCGAGCGCAATGCCTTCCGAATAGCCATCGAGCAGGGCTTCCATTTTGATGAGCGATGAGTTCAAATAATTTCCGCCCGCCTTGGCACTTGACGGAATCGTGTTCGGCGCGATTCGTCGCCACGAGGCAATGCGCATATCGACGCCTTTTTCAAGGGCTTCTTCACCGAGATAATTTCCCCACTCCCAAACGGCAATCGCCACCTCTACTTTGGATTTCAACGGATTAACTCCCAGCGCGCCTTCCCCACGAAAGACAATCGGACGAATGTAACACGCACTCAAACCACTTGCCATTACGGTCTCTAACACGGCTTCGCGCAATTCCAACTGCGTAAATGGAATTTCCATTCGATAAATTTTCGCCGAATCATACAAGCGTCGCACATGTTCTTTGAGAAACAACACCGCCGACCCTTTTTCAGTATGATAGCATCTGACGCCTTCAAAAACCGATGAGCCGTAATGAACTACGTGCGATAAAACGTGAATTTTTGCATCTTCCCATTTTATCAAACGCCCGTTCATCCAGATTTTTGGTTGCATTTCTTTTTCTCCTGTTTTTGAGTGTTGTGAAAGAAACTCCATGAAGGCGCAATGCCATCATTTCGTTTTGAATATAGAATTTTTGCAAAATAAACTGAGGTTTTCGCCCAAAGTTTTACACTTTCGTAACCTTGTTTTGCCTTACTTTCAAGAACAATTTTAACACTTTTGCTTTAATTCTCACAAGTAAAATCAGATTTTTTCCTAATTTTTTTAGCCTATTAAAATGACGTGCAATTTTTAGCATTCTCCATCATTTTTAGCGTTCTTGCACCTTTTTTACGCGCTCTGCGTCTTTGCATAATCTCAAATTGAGACATGCTTCAACTCAATCATCAATTTTCAATGTTTGCTTCAAGGAGTTTCTCAAAACATCGTTTTCTTGTTGCGCTCTTTCTCGTCCTGACTTTCTTTTTCGGATGTCGGACGGCAAAGGAGATTCCAAAGTCTGATTTATCGACCAAAGCCGAAACACAACTGGATTCATCGCTTTTGCAGTTGTTTGAACGCTCAATGGCAGGCATTGCCACGTTCAAGACAATGCACGGCTATGGCTCAATGCAGATTCGTACGCCCGAAATGAACCAACGCCTGAACTGCACCATGCGCATTAAGCGCGGCGAAGCCATGCAACTGACCGGCTCAATTTTCTTCGGCATTACCGCCTTTGACGCGCTCTTGCGCACCGATAGCGTTTTCCTTTATAGCCCGCTCGAGAAACGCTTGTATCTCGGCGAAAACTCACCTGCCAACCTTCAACGCATTACAGGACTTTCGGCAAATTTTTCCGATTTGATAGATGCCTTTTTGGGATTGCCCCGCATTGATACGGCGACGTCTTTTCTCTACAAGGCAAGCGTCGGCGATGGAAAGGTCGCGTTCTTTTTGAAGAATGGCGAACTTGACGAAGTGATTGAGGTCGATTCCGCAACAGCATCGGTTGAATCGCTCCGTTTGATAAAGCGTGATGGCAAAACACTCGGCGCGATTTTCTTCAGCAGCTTTGAACCTTTGCCACGTTTGCCGCGTCCGCTTCCGAAAGAAGTCGAGCTTGTCGCCTACGATTACACTTCCGACAGCACTTATACATCACGCCAAGTTTTCATTCGCTACAGCGAGCGCGAAGTCAACCCTGAAAATTTCGCCTTCACATTCGCGCCGTCAAAGAAGGCAACGGTTTATCGGATTGAACAATTGCAGATGCGATTCCGATGATTCTCAGTTTAGATGCTATTTTTTGGCTTCACACAATTTCATCTCTCAATTTGAATGCTTGATTTTTACTTTCTCGGAATTGGCGGCACAGCAATGGCAAGCGTTGCCGTCGCGCTTTCAAAACTTGGATACCGCATTTCAGGCGTCGATGCGAATGTCTATCCGCCAATGAGCGATTTTTTGGCACAGAATGGCATTGCGTATTTCAACGGCTATAACGCCGAGCATTTAGAGACGCTAATGCCTGAACGGATTGTTGTGGGCAATGCAATTTCGCGCGGCAATGCAGAGTTGGAAGTTGCGCTGAATCGACGGTTGAAATTGGTCTCAATGCCTGAAATCGTGCGAGAATACTTGATTCAGCGGCACACGTCGATTGTTGTTTCAGGCACACACGGCAAAACGACTACGACTTCGCTTGTGGCGTGGCTATTGGAATCGTGCCACGCTTCGCCCGGATTTTTAATCGGCGGCATTGCTGAAAACTTTGGCGAAGGCTGTCGTGCGTCTGAGCGCGAAACCAATGGATATTTCGTTACCGAAGGCGATGAATATGATACCGCCTTTTTTGATAAGCGCAGTAAGTTTCTTCACTATCGCCCCGACATTGCTATTGTCAATAATCTTGAATTTGACCACGCCGATATTTTCAATTCTATTGCTGACATTGAACTTTCCTTCAAACGCTTTCTTAACCTTGTGCCGCAAAATGGGCTTGTGCTGCTGAACGCTGACGATGCACGCGCCTTGCGCCTTTCGGAACAATGCGTCGCCCCTGTTCAAACCTTTGGCTTGGGTGAAACTGCCACATGGCAAGCCCGCGAGATTGAATACGCTGTGAGTGAAACGGTCTTTTCTCTCTTCAAAAATGGCGAGTTCGTTGCGCGTTTTTGCGCTCCGCTTTTAGGCGAACATAATGTTCGCAATGCGCTTGCCGCGCTATCGGCTTGCCTTCATTTAGGGTTTGAATCTGACTTGCTTCAACGCGGATTGAGTTCGTTCAAAAATGCAAAGCGACGCTTGGAAGTTGTTACAGAAGTCAATGGCATCACGCTGATTGATGATTTTGCTCATCACCCGACGGCAATTCGCGAAACGCTTAAAGCCGTGCGGCAGAAGTATCCGAATCGCCGAATTGTGGCGTGCTTTGAGCCGCGCTCCAACACTACGACGCGCAACATTTTTCAGAAAGAATTAGTCGAGTGCTTTGAACTTGCTGAGGTCGTTGCGCTTGGCGCGATTGACCGCCCTGAACGCTATACGCCCGATGCGCGTTTGGATACAAAGAAAATTGTTTCTGAACTTGAATCGCGAGGGAAAATCGGATATGCGTCGCCTGTGCCTACGCCAAAAAATTATCCGTTGGATATTGTAAATTTTTTATCTTGTCATTTACATCGTGGCGATGTGATTCTTGCGATGAGCAACGGTGCTTTCGGAAATTTGAAAGCGCACATAGTCGAAACTCTGAAAACTCGTTGAACGATGTCCATTCCTGAATCCATCACTGAACTCGAAACAAAACTGCTGACTACAAAAAGAGATGCTGAGCGGATTCCGCTTCTGCTTGCCCTTTCACGCAAACTTGCCAACCGCGACGACCGACGCGCCTTCTCTCTTGCCGAAGAAGCCTATCACTTGCAAATTCGTCGTAACCGTCAAACGCCCGAAGCCCTCTCCCTGCTCGCGCAAGCCTTGAACTTGATGTCGCTTTGTTTGTATCGCCTTTGCGATTATCACCACTCACTTCAACGTGCGGAAGACGCGCTCGCCTTTGCCGCTGAAGCCAACGATGAAATTCAACTTGCCGAAGCACAAATGAATCTCGGTCGTGCAATGTGGAGTTTCGGCAGTTATGAAACTTCTCTAAACGCTTACAGCGAAGCCCTTTCGCTTTATCATCGCAACGGTAATATCGACGGCACAGCGCAAGCCTTCAACAACATTGGCACGGTTTATCGCTCACAAGGCAACTACGACGACGCCATTGCCGCCTATCAAAAGTGCCTGAAAATTTGGGAACTCGCGGGCGAAGAATACGGTGTGGCACAAGTTCTCAATAATCTTGGCAACATTTACAACGAAACAGGCAAATACAACGACGCACTCGATGTTTATCAACAGAGCCTCGCGCTCTTCAAAAAGTGCAAAGATTTGGTCAGCGAATTAGGCTTAATGCACAACATCGGCAATATCTTCGCCCATCTCGGCGACTATGCACGGGCGTTGGAGTATTATCACTCCGAACTTATGCTTAGCCGCGAGCATCATCTTGTGCAAGGCGAATCGTTTGCGCTCGACGGCATCGGACAAGTTTATTTCAGACTTGGAGACTATGCACAAGCGCGCTTCTTTTTTGAGCAAGGTTTGAAACTTGCCGAAGAGATGGGCGATAAGGTCAGCATCGGCGAATCGCTTATCAACATTGCTTCTGCGCATCAAATCCAAGGCGAATTAGACGACGCCAAGCGCGTCTTTGAGCGTAGCCTTCAGTTGTTCCGAGAAGTTGGGCATCAATTTGGGGAGGGGCTTGCGTTGCACGGTTTAGGCTCAACCTATCGGCACTTAGGCGACGCTAAATCTGCTCACCACTTCTTGAACGAGGGCTTAACACGACGCCAAGCCTTAGGCGATAAGCGCGGTATGTGCGAAGATTATTTAGAAATCGGTAAGTTTTATCAAACCTTCCCTGACTTCCGTCCGCCTGCCGATTAGCCTTGAAGATAGTTTGAACAGAGATGCTATGTGTGCCTGTGCGACTGCCGTGTTCATGGGCAGAGCGTTTTTTAACGATGTTTTATATTCCGCCGCCTCTCAATCAAAAGGGAACGCTATGAAACTTGGAAATCCTCAATACGCGCTGTATTTGCTGTTGCTTGTGCCGATTCTTGGTTTGGCGATTTACTTTGTGGTGGCGCGCTTCAAGGCGTTGCAGGAATTAGGTTCAAAGGAACTGACGCGCAAACTTGCTGAAACGCTCTCGCGTCCGAAAGTCGTTTGGCGTTTGGTGATATGGTTTGTTGCGATGTCGTGCTTATTTGTCGCGCTTACCGCGCCGCAAATCGGCACGCGCCTGCGAGAAGTGAAGCGAAAAGGGATTGAAATCGTCTTCGCGCTCGATGTCTCGAACAGCATGCTTGCCGAAGATGTCAAGCCCAACCGTTTGAACAAAGCGAAGTATGAAATTTCGCGTTTCGTAGAGCGATTAGGCGACGACCGTGTCGGGCTTGTCGTGTTTGCCGGCGATTCGTTTTTGCAATGCCCGATGACGCTCGATAAAGCCGCGCTCAAACTCTTTCTCGATATTGTCTCCACAAGTTCTATCGAGACGCAAGGCACAAATTTTGGCGCGGCAATTAACGAAGCCTTGAAAGCCTTTCGCGGCAGTGAGCGCGCCGTCGATTCGCCTGAAAAGGTGCAATCGCGCAATCAAATCATTGTGCTCATTAGCGACGGCGAAGACCACGAAAAAAGCCTTGACGACGCACTCAAACGCGCCATTGAAAATAAAGTGCGCATCTATACCGTTGGCATTGGCTCTTCTCAATCCACCCCAATTCCCGTCTATGACGAAACCGGACGGCGTGTCGATTTCAAACGCGATAAAAATAATGCCGTCATTACCACCACCTTCGACGACACCATGCTTCGGCTCGTCGCTGAAAAAACCGGCGGCAAATTCTTTCAAATCGATGCCAGCGGCGCCGATTTAGACCGACTGTATCTTGAACTCCAAAAACTCGAAAAAGAAGAACTCGCCTCGAAGGAATTTGTCGACTTCGACCACAAGTTTCAAATTTTCATTGGCATTGCGCTCGCGCTCCTCGTGCTGGAACTCGTCATCGGCGACCGACGCAAAGTCAACGCTTAATTCACTACCGCTATGAAAATCATTTTCACTCTTTTGCTTTTCATACTTCAACCCTTGCTTCTCAACGCGCAATACTTCGACCTGCGCGAAGGCAACAACAAATACCTCGCAGGCGACTACGACGAAGCCAAACGCCGCTACGACAAAATTATCGCTGAATCGGAAAAATTCGAGGACAAAAAGGAAGCCATCTTCAACAGCGGTAACGCCCTTTACCGCATGAACAAATTCGACGACGCTGAAGCCGACTACCGCAAAATCGCCGAGAACAATACCCTTGCCCCCTCACTTCGCGCCGATGCTCTTTACAACATCGGCAACAGCTATTTCACTCGCGCCAAAGACTTGCAAGGCGAACAAAAAGAAGCCATGCTCAAAAATGCTATCAAACACTACAAGGAAAGTCTCAAACTCAACCCCAACGACTTGCAGGCAAAACAAAATCTCGAACTCGCCAAAGCCCTCCTGAAACAAGAAGAAGACAAAAAACAAGGCAACAACAAGAACGACAAACAAGACCAAGACAAGAACCAAAACGACAAGAACCAAAACCAAGACGACAAGCAAAACGATAAGAACAACCAAGACCAACAGAACAACAAAGACAAACAAGAAAACCAACAAAATCAAAATCAACAGAACCAAAACAACCAAGACAATCAAAATAAACCCAAAGACCAACAACAAGAGCAACAAGGCAAACAAGGCGGAGCCCAAATCAGCAAAGCCGACGCGGAAAAACTCTTAGACGCGCTCAAACAAGATGAAAAGCAAATGCTCAAAAAGTATTTGATGAAGAAATCCAATCAAACCAAATACGAGAAGGATTGGTAAATCTTCCCCTTTCGTGCCTTGTGCGTTGCCAAAGCCACGACTAATCCTCAACCTTATTTCATAACTGACGGCGTTATTTTATCTTACGCGTTTTCAGTTTTGAAAAACCACAATTTTCTATTGCTTCAATGTTATCAGGAAAAAAAGTCGGAATTATCGGCGTTGGGAAATTAGGAGAAGCCATTGCGCTCGGCTTAATTAAAAATGGCGTGCTGAAAGCGTCGGATATTTTCGGCAGTGCTAAGCGCGAAAGTTCCCTTGAACGAATTCGCACCAAAGTTGGCATTGACGCCTTCGCTTCAAATCGCGATGTGGTCGCGCATTCCGATATCGTGATTCTTGCGGTTAAGCCGCAGAATATCGCCAAAGTGTGCAAAGAAATTCGCAGTGCGTTGAAACCGACGCAAATCGTCATTAGCGTTGCCGCTTCGGTTTCCACATCTTACCTCGAGGAGCATCTCGAGATTGAAGTGCCTGTCATTCGCGCCATGCCAAATACGCCCTCGCTCATCAATGCAGGCATGACAGCAATTTGCGGCGGACGCTTTGCCACAAAAGAGCATTTGGCATTGGCAGAGGAAATTTTTGCTTCCGTCGGACTTGTTGTCAACCTTGATGAATCCTTGTTTGATGGCGTAACCGCGCTCTCGGCATCAGGTCCTGCATACATTTATGTAGTGATTGAATCGCTTGCCGAAGCGGGCGTCAAGCTCGGCATTCCGCGTGATGTCTCAACACTGCTTGCGGCGCAAACCATGCTCGGTTCAGCGAAGCTCGTTTTAGATACCAAACAGCACCCTGCTCTTTTGAAAGATAGCGTAACAACGCCCGCAGGTTGCACCATTGACGGATTGCTCGAGTTGGAAGATGGACGGCTTCGCGTTACGCTCATTAAAGCCGTTGTTAAAGCCGCTGAACGCGCATCGCAATTAGTGAAAACCTAACTCATCATTCCTTGCCTCTTATGCTGAAACTGTTTTTCGTTTTTCTCTTCACGTTCATTTCCGCCGAGATGCTTACGGCGCAAGGCGTTACGGTTCGCGCTTTCGTGAACGAAACAAACGCGACGCTTGGCAGTCCGATTTACTACACGGTTGAAATTCAAGGTGGAACGGGCGGCGATGTTGTCCCGCCCGCAAGCAACAGCGATATTGACATTCAGCGCAACAGCATCTCGACTTCGCAAAGCATGAGCATTGTCAATGGGCAAATGTCTCAAACGAAGTCGCTCACATTTATTGCTGTTCCGAAGAAAGAAGGCAAGGTTACGATTCCACCTGCGACGGTTAAAATCGGCGGTCAAGTCTTGACCACAAACAGCGTTAGCCTTACGGTGAGCAAAAGCGGTGCGGCACAAGGTCAAACGCCAAACGGTGGCACGATTTCAGGCGGAAGTGAAATTTTTATTCGTCCCGTTGTTGATAAAACGAAACTCGTCGTCGGCGAAGGCGCAACGATTACTTACAAGCTTTACTACAAACTTAACGTCCGTCAATACACCAACGAAGAGGACATCAAGCCTGAAGGCTTCTGGGTCGAGCGATTCGATGTTTCTAAACTTCCACAAGTAACGGAGCGATACAACGGCTCGATGTATCACGTGGCGGTGATTAACAAAATTCAGGTTTTCCCTACACGCGCAGGCAAGTTGGAAATTTCTGGATACAAAGGCACTTGTGAAGCATTAGTTTCCGATGTGAGACGGCAACGCGGATTTTTATTTGACGACTTTTTCGCCTCGCCCGGACGCATGCAACGATTGAGCGTTGTCGCGCCTCCCGTGCGATTTGACGTCAGCGAACTTCCCGAACCGAAGCCGAGCAGTTTCAGCGGTGCCGTTGGCGATTACAAATTCAGTGCCACGATAGATAAGCCCGAAGTGAAAGTAGGCGAAGCCGTTACGCTCAAATTCAATGTTGAAGGCGAAGGCAACATCAACCTGCTTCCAACGATTAACCCCGATTTGCCCTCCGAGTTTGAAAAGTATGAGCCGAAAGTTGATGTGAAGGTCAATAAAAATACGAGCGTGGTTACAGGCTACAAGACGACGGAACTCACCATCATTCCGCGTGCGTCAGGCAAGTTTGATTTAGGCACGGTTGAATTTTCTTACTACAACCCCCAAAAAAAGCAGTATGTAACGCTCACATCGCCGCGCTTCGAGCTCAATGTTGAACCTGACCCGAAAGCCGCGATGGCAAGCGTGAGCGGCACAGGCGAAAAACGCGACATCAAAAAATTCGCCGCCGATTTTCGATATATCAAAACCAGCTCGAGTTCGCTTCGTTTGGGAACGAGTTCGCCACTTTATCGCGCATGGTGGTTTTACCTTTTGATGCTCGTGCCGATTGGTGCGGTTGCATTCTTTTTAGTCTTGCAAAAGCGTGAAGAACAAATGAAAGCCGATGCTGCTTTTGCACGAAGTGTTAAAGCCTCGCCCGAAGCCAAGAAGCGACTTAAACGCGCCAAAGAATTGCTCAAACAAAGCGACCAGCAAGCCTTTTTTGCCGAACTTGAAAACGCGCTTATCAAATTTATCGGCAATCGCTACAACACCGACGACCACGCGCTTCGCAAAGATGAAATCAAAGCCTTATTGCTCTCGAAGCAAGTCGCACCCGAACTCATTGACAAATTGATGCGCATTTTGGAGAAGTCGGAATTTTATCGCTATGCCCCAGCCAAAGAAACACAAGACGATTTAACGTTGCTTTATGAAGATGCCTGCCAAATTATCTCGGAACTTTCAAAAACACGTTAATCGCTCATGCTCCACTACACACTGCTCTTTGCGCTCTTTTGGCTTTTGACGCCGTCCGCTTCAGCACAAGGCATAGACGCGGCAGGCAAGTTCAACGAAGCCAACAATCTCTACACGGCGGGCAAATACCGTGAAGCCCTCGCGCTTTACGCCGCGCTCGACTCACTTGGCTATCAAAGCGGCGAACTCTATTACAATCTTGGGAACACTTACTACAAGCTCAATCAAGTTGGGAAGGCAATTCTTTACTATGAAAAAGCAAAACGCTACATCGACGGCGACGAAGACCTGCAAACCAATCTCAACCTTGCACTTTCGCGTGCCAAAGATAAAATCCCCGAACTCCCGAAGTTTTTTTTAGAGGTTTTGTTAAATAATGTGTTGGATTTTTTATCGCTCGGCGCACTGGGCTTTTTCGTCTTGCTGTTTCTCTACGGCACGGCGGCGATTTTTATTTTTCAACTGCGCGATTTATTTGCCTTTAATTCTCTTGTTGGACAAATTCTCAAATACACCTTTCTTGTGCTCTTTGCGCTTTCGCTGTTTTTGTTTGTGCTGAAATCTTCTCGGCTTGCCACACAGCGCGATGCCATTATTTTGAACCCTGTTGTTAATCTCAAAAGCGAGCCACGCGAACAAAGCACGACGATTTCCGTCATTCACGAAGGCTTGAAAGTGCAAATCTCGCGCAAAGAATCGGGATGGATGGAAATCAAATTGCCTGACGGCACCAAAGGCTGGATTGAACAGCGAGAAGCAGGCGAGATATAGTGCTGGTTACTGCGAACGAGGCAAGAAATCTATCGAAATGGCACACAGGTGAATACGGATTGAAAAAAAACCTACTGATGGATTTCTTGGCGATGTTACAATCGCACTTCAATTCCGTGATGCGCAAGATAGCGTTTGGCTTCAATGATGCTGTATTGTCGGTAATGGAAGATGGAAGCGGCAAGTGCAGCGTCAGCGTTGCCTTCAGTGAAGGCTTCTTTGAGGTGCGTGAGGTTTCCTGCGCCCCCTGAGGCAATGACAGGCACGGAGACTGATGTAGAAATCAGTCGTAGACTTTCCAAGTCGTAACCCGATTGTGTGCCGTCTTTATCCATGCTGGTGAGTAGAATTTCGCCTGCGCCGAGTTCGACGACACGTTTTGCCCATTCGAGCGCGTCTAATCCTGTTGGCGTTTTACCTGAATGGGTAAAGACTTCGTAGTGGTGATTAACGCGTTTGATGTCGATTGCGACCACGACGGCTTGCGAGCCGAAGCGTTCTGCCAATTCGGTAATCAGGATTGGTGTTTGGACGGCAGCCGTATTGAGCGAGACTTTATCGGCACCGTGCAGGAAGGCTTGGCGTGCGTCGTCTAAGGTGCGGATTCCGCCGCCGACCGTGAGGGGGATAAAGATTTCTTCGGAGACTTTGCGGACTTCTTCGAGCGTAGTTTGTCGTGATTCAATAGAAGCGGAGATGTCGAGAAAGACGAGTTCGTCAGCGAGTTCGGCATTATAGAAGCGTGCTTGTTCTAAAATTGAGCCGGCATTTTTGAGCGACTGAAACTTGACGCCTTTAACGACGTGCCCGTCTTTGACGTCGAGACAAGGAATAATGCGTTTGGCGAGCATTAGTAGAACTTAATCATCATATCGCCTTTTTTGGCGGCGAGCGGTTGATTTTGTTTTTCGTCTTGCTCTTCTTCTTCAGGATAAGTTGGCGGTGTGTCTGTTGGCTCCAATCCACGATAGCGTCGTTCTGCTTCTTCGGGTTGGATTGGCTCGAGCGCATAGTCAATAAGGTCGTCCATTTCCCCAAAGTAGCTGAATTTCATTCCTGCAAGGGCGTCTGCATTTGTTTCAAGAATATCCAACACATCGTTGCGATTTTTTTCAGGAAGCAAAATCTCGGTAATGCCAGCGCGTTTTGCAGCGAGAATTTTTTCTTTTATACCGCCAACGGGCAGCACTTGTCCACGCAATGTGATTTCGCCAGTCATAGCGATTTTGCCTTTCACATTGCGCTGAGTAAAAATCGAGGCAAGCGCGGTCAAAATAGTAACGCCTGCCGACGGTCCGTCCTTCGGAATCGCGCCTTGTGGAATGTGCAGATGCACGTCCCAATATCGGAAGGCTTCGTCAGGAATGCGGAAATAGTCTGCACATGATTTCAAGTAAGAAAGCGCCGCTTGTGCGGATTCTTTCATAACATCGCCAAGTTGTCCGGTCAAAATGAGGCGTCCGTTGCCTTTGGTGACGGTCGCCTCAATGAAGAGAATATCTCCGCCTGCTGGCGTCCATGCAAGCCCAACGGCAACGCCGGGAATTAAAACTGGTTCGTCTACTTCGGGGAAGTATTTTTCCAAACCTAAATACTTTTTGAGCGAGTCGACCGTTACTCGAATCGGCTCAATTGGTTTGGTTTCATTTTCATCGAGACGCAAGGCAATATCCATCGCAATGCTTCTGCAGATATTTGCCAGTTCTCTATCCAAATTTCTCACGCCGGCTTCGCGCGTGTAGGCGTTAATCACTTTGCGAATTGCTTCATCATCGATTTCGACCTGACCTTTGTCAATTCCGTGCTCTTCCATTTGTCGTGGAATCAAGTATTCTTTTGCGATGTGCATTTTCTCGAGCTCGGTGTAGCCATTGATGGTGATAACTTCCATTCGGTCGCGCAAAGCGTGCGGAATAGTATCGAGCGTGTTAGCAGTTGCGATGAACATCACGCGCGAAAGGTCGTAGGGAATCTCGAGGTAGTGGTCGCTGAACGTATGATTTTGGGATGGGTCTAAGACTTCCAGCAAGGCAGAACTTGGGTCGCCACGGTAGTCGTTGCCGAGTTTATCGATTTCGTCGAGCATGAACACAGGGTCGCTAGTTCCGGCTTTTTTCAAGCCTTGAATGATGCGACCGGGCATAGCGCCAATGTAGGTTTTGCGGTGTCCACGAATTTCGGCTTCATCTCTGACGCCACCGAGCGAAATTCTCACGAAGGTTCTGCCAAGTGCTTTTGCGATGGATTTACCGAGTGAGGTTTTGCCGACGCCGGGCGGACCGACAAAGCACAAAATTGGGGCTTTCATGTTCGACTTCAACTTCAAAACGGCAAGGTATTCTAAAATTCGTTTCTTGACCTTTTCAAGTCCGTAATGGTCAGCGTTCAAAATGCGTTCAGCTTCGCGCAGATTGATTTTGGCGTTGGTGTAATTGCCCCATGGAAGCGACAGCACAGTGTCAAGATAGTTGCGCGTAACCGAATAGTCCGGAGAGAGTTGTGGTATACGCGAGAGTTTATCGATTTCTTTATCGAGCTGCGCGCGAAGATCATCGGGCATTTGTTTTTTGGCAAGCAGTTCACGCAGTTTCACCATATCCTGCATTATCCCGTCATATTCGCCCAGTTCTGTTTGAATCGTTTTCAGCTGCTGGCGCAAGAAAAATTCGCGCTGGGCTTTGTCCATGTCCATCTTCACTTTGGTTTGAATTTGGTTGGAAAGCTCCAGCACTTGAATTTCTTTCGTTAGAAGGTCAATGAGTTTTTCGGCACGCATCTCAATAGAATCGAGTGCGAGCAGTTCTTGCTTTTCGCTCGCTGTTACATTCAGGTTCGATGAAATGAAATGAACCAAAAATGCCGGATTGTCAATGTTTTGAATCGCGTAGCTGGCTTCGTTAGGAATGTTCTGTGAAAGCTCGACGACTTTTGACGCCAGTTGTTTAATGCTTCGTGAATAGGCGTCAAGTCGTGAAGCGGCTTTCAATTCATCGTCCATAATCGATGTTTCTGCCACGAAAAATGGCTCGGTTTGTATAAACTTTTCTAATCGCACACGCTTCACGCCTTGCACGATGAGGTTTGCACTTCCATCAGGAATTCGCAAAATTTTGAGCACTCGTCCGACTGTTCCCAATCGGTAAAGGTCGTCTTCTGACGGTTCGTCAATGTTGGAGTCCGTCTGAGTAACGAAGGCGATGAATTTTTTGTCGCCGAGCGCATCAATCAGTGCAATCGATTTTTTGCGTCCGATGCTGACCGGCATCACAATATCCGGGAACAGCACCGTGTTTCTGAGCGGTAAGACGGGTAATTGTGAGTCAATTGGCGCATCAATGTGTGCAGGACCTGAAGCCGCTTGTGGCAAAGTTTTCGCAAGTTCATCAAGCAAGCCAGATTGGGCAGTCTCGAAAAAAGTGTTTCTAAAATTGTCTCTCATTTGAGTGTTGATTCCTATTTGCCCTGAACTCATTTCAGAATTTGTCTCGAAATTCGTCTTGGAACGTTTGTGTTGAAGTTGCCCCTTCCACTACACACAATTCCAACAACGAGGATTAAGTGCGCCCATTCTCTTCGAAGAAAGCACACTTATTAAACCTCACATCTTACTGCGATACCACCACTACTGCACTGCTGAACTACGGGAAAACAGACATGCCTAAAAAAGCAGAAACTTGTGCTGTTGCTCGGCGGCGTTTCCGAAATACGAAGCAGGGAACTACAACGCTCGCCAAACATTTTGTAGGTTGCGTAAACGCGCAATGCTAATTACGCATTCTCTATCGAAAAACCTAATACGCTGTATATTCAGTGCGGTTTTTCCAGTTTTCATAACTACATGCATCAACTTAACATTACAGCACTTCATAAAGTTTGACTGCCTTGAAAATTCTTTTGAGTAAAACGCTTCTTCCACTTTTGATTTGGCTTTTGTATCTAACGCTTCGCAAGGATGTGCGCGGAGAAATGCACGAGCGGAAAAACCTGATTGTTGCGTTTTGGCACGGGAAAATGCTTGTCGGCTGGCTGTTAGCAAAGTCGCTGGTGCGCCCTAAGAAGTGCTACGCCGTTGTGAGCCTTTCCAAAGACGGATCTCTGCTTGCAAACGCACTCGAGATGATGCATTTTGGGCTGATTCGCGGCTCGAGTTCACGTGGCAAAGAGGACGTTAAAGCAGAGATGACCGCACGCTTGCAAGCTGGTGATGCAATTGCCATTACGCCTGACGGACCGCGCGGGGCGCGCCATGTCTTCAAATATGGCTCGGTCAGAATTGCCTCTGAAACGCAAACACCGATTCTTTTCGCCGATATTCACTTTGAGCGCGCATGGCGCTTGGAAAAAAGTTGGGATAAGTTCGAGATTCCGAAGCCGTTTTCAGCTGTGCATATCGATTTGACGCGCATTGACGTGCCGAAGTTTGAAACAGAAGAAGCCTTAAAAGTCTTCACCGATTCGCTCACTGCAACTTTTCAACGAACTTGAAACTGCATCGCTATCTTGCTTCTCTTCTCTACGGCGCGGTTATCGCGCTTCGCAATTGGCTCTTCGATAAAGGCATTTTCAAATCATTTCAATCGCCGATTCCTGTTGTCTCTGTTGGCAACCTGACAGTGGGCGGTGCGGGGAAAACACCGTTCGTCGATTGGATTGTCAAACACTATCACTGTGAAGGCAAGCGCGTTGCGATTATCTCGCGTGGCTATGGGCGTAAGTCCAAAGGGGTCATTCTCGTTTGTGATGGCGCATTGGTGCGCGTCAGTGCCAATGAATCGGGCGATGAGCCGCTTATGCTTGCACGGCGCAATCCGACCGCTATTGTCATTGTCGCCGAAAAACGTGCCGACGGCGTGAAGTTTCTCTTGGAACATTTTGCCGCTCGCCTTCCCGATGTGATTTTGCTTGACGATGGGTTTCAACATCGCTCGATGGCTCGCAACCTCAACTTACTTGTCATTCACGCCGAACAAAATCCTGCACACGACACACTCCTGCCGCTTGGACGCTTGCGCGAACCTATTAGCGGCATTCATCGCGCCGACATGATTTTGCTCTCAAAAGTAACCCGCTACACCGATATGCCCTCACTCGAAAAAACGCTTCTGCCGTTTGGAAAACCCATCATCAAATCGCGCATTAAAATTGTTGGTTTGCGAAGTTTCTTTTCGGGAGAAATCTTACCGCTTGGCAAACAAGCCTTTCTTTGGACTTGGGCATTCGCGTTTTCAGGCATCGGCGATAGTCAGAGTTTCATGGAAACGCTCCAATATGCAGGGCTTATCGTCGAGCATCAAAAGCACTTTCCAGACCACCACATCTACACCGAATCTGATATCGACTTTATTCTCTCTGAAGTTGTGCGACACGGCATTAACATTGTCGTTACAACTGAAAAAGATTACTATCGCTTGAAAGCCAGCGACGCCCTTTTCAATCGCCTGAAAAATACCGCGTGCTTTTACTTGGAAATTGCTTTTGAAGTTTTTGAGGGAGAAGCAGAGTTGAAATCGGCGTTGAGTGAGGTTATCAGACAAACTAACTAACGCGCATGTGTTGCGAAGTTTTGAAGAAATTGTTCTGTGGAAATCCCTTCAAGCGCAATGACTTTATTGCGCGAGGTTTTACCTGAATGAAGCATGACGTTGCTTTTTGGAATATGCGCGACCTTTGAGAAAAATTCAAGGCAGGCTTCGTTGGCGGCGTTTTCAACTGCAGGGGCGGCGACGCGCACTTTTAGCGCATCGCCATGCATGCCTGCAAATTCCGTCTTGGAGGCTTTGGGTTGAAGATAAACAGAAACATAGAGCGTTCCTGATTTTTCCTTGAGAGCGCGCTTAATTGCCTTGTCGCTTTCTGTTGCGTTCAGCGATTTCGCCTGCATCTAAGTCCTCGATTTTTCTGCCGCGTTCATCATAAACTTTGCTTTCAATCATCACGCCCGCGTCGTTGAATTTGTTTTCTTCTTTGCGCTTACCGTCTGCAAAATAAACTTTCTCTTCACCATATTGAAAGCCCTGACGCCATGTTTGAGACCTCTCTAAAAATCCGTTGTCGTAATACGTGCGACGCACTCCATCAAGTTTTCCATTAGCATAATTTTCTTCGGCGGCAAGCATTCCGCTCTCAAAATAAATGCGCTTTTTGCCGACAAGTTGCCCTTCGGCGTTCGCTGTTGATTCTTCTTTCAACACGCCTGATGGGTAGTAAGAATAGAGCTTTATTGTTCCGACGAGCACATCGTTTTCGTAAGTGGCTTCCGATTCTACATTGCCGTCTTCGTAAAAGGTTTTGAACGGTCCGTTTTTCTTGCCGGCTTTATAGATGGCTTCGCTTCGCACTTTGCCGCTTGGATAAAACTCGCGTGAATAGCCTTCACGCAGATTATTTTTGTATTCTTCCTCAATCGCCAATTTTCCATCTTCGGTGTAGAACTTGGAGATGCCTTCGAGTTTATCGAGCAAGTAAGTGCGTTCCGATTGAATCACGCCATTCGCATAAAAGGTTTTTCTCACTTCGGGTCCGAGCACGGGCTTCGTTTGCGCCAGCGTTCTAACTGGGGCTTTTAATTTTTTGAGTTTTCTTGTTTGAGCCTTAACGACAGCGATTGGCGTCGCGCCGCCGAGTTTGGTGCTAATCATACCCGCCAATTTGCCTTGTGCGTTGAGCAGTGCGCCGCCGTTTTGACTAAATGTCCATTTGAACGACGCGGTCAAGACGCGCGCCTTGCCGACCCTTTCAGGCTTGCCCGCTTCGCCTTCAGAATAACTGATTTCTTTGCCGTTGTTGGTCAGTTCATAGACGGTTTTGCCTTTCGCCGTTGCGCCTGTTTTGGCAACGGGCGTTAAGTCGCTTGCATTGATGCGAATGAGCGCCACATCGTTTGTTTCATCGACCACCGCCACATCGGTCGCGAAGTATTCTTTGCTGTCAATTTTTACACCGATCCATGTAGCTTTTTCAATCGCGCTGGCACTGGTGGCAATCACGCCGGCTTTGGTGAGCACAAGTCCCGTAATGGGCGTGAAGGGCTTGTTATCGTTGTTGTAAATTTCAAGTTGAACAACACCATCAGCCACATCGGAAATGTTTTTTTCAACGGCTTTGCTTTGCGCAAAAAGGCTTGACGAGGTGGTGAGTAAGAACGCGACGAGAAGTTTTGACAAACGATTCATAGCATAAATTACAGTTAGTTTTTTTGAGACAATCAGCCAATTACTTTTGGCACTTTGAAAAATCGGTCTTGAAAATCAGGCGCGTTTTTGAGCGCGTCTTGATTGGAAATTGATGGCACGAGTTTATCCTCGCGGAGCACATTGGTTCTATCGCCCATGTTGGCAAGCGGCTCAATGTTTTCCGTGTTTAATTCATTGAGTTTTTCAACGTAGGTTAGTATCTCGTTGAGGTCATGCATCATGGCTTCTTTTTCTGCATCGTTGAACGAAAGTCGCGCAAGCGTTGCAATGTAGTCGACATCGGCTTTTGAGACTGCCATTGGTTCTAAATGGTTGAGTGTGAAAGATGATGAAGTTGTCAGAATTTAGTGCAAATCTTATCGAGATTAAAGCCGTTTGAGAATTTTCTCTGCGGTTTGCTTGATGAAATCCAAGTCCGATTTTTCATCGCATGTTTTGCAAACGAGTTTTTCGGTTTGGCATTTGCAAGATTCTTTTTGAAAGTCAGCGAAGATGCCGCGCCGCTCAAACTCTTTATGCGTTTCGTAAAGGTAATCCACTTCGGGCTTCGTGAGCGGCACAATGCCGCCAAGCATTTCGGCATAGATGAGCGTTTTTGCGGCATGCTCTAACTTTTCAGTTCGATACAACGCTTCATGCACATCACCGCCTAACACTACAACGCCGTGATTGGCAAGCAACATCGCATTTGCCCATTGAACAAACGGCGCAAGCGAGCGAGGCACTTCGTCAGTGCTGGGCGTTGCGTAATCGGCAAGCGGCACAGGACCAATATCCAAAATCACTTCGGGGAACACAGCAAGGTCGAGTGCTCTTCGAGCAACGGCAAACGCCGTCGTGGCAGGCGGGTGCGTATGCACAATGCCCTTCACATCAGGACGCGCTTGATAAAGATAAAGGTGCATCATGCTTTCCGTTGAGGCAGGTCGCTTGCCCTCGAGAAGTTTTCCGTCAAGCGAAATTAGGCATACATCGTCGGGCGTTGCATGGGCTTTCAGCGTGCGCGTTGCCGTGATGTAAATCCCTTCTTCGGCACGCAAACTCACATTGCCGTCGTAACTGGCGACAAACCCGAACTGCGCACACTTTCTTGCGACTTCGGCAAGTGTTTCTTGATGCATGTGATTCATTGCGCTTTAATCTCCGAACTCCATCAAATAGCGTTCGATGAAATCGTCAATATCGCCGTCCATCACGTTTTCCACATCGAAGCGTTCATAGTTGGTGCGGTGGTCTTTGACACGGCGGTCGTCGAAGACGTAACTTCGGATTTGCGAGCCCCATTCGATTTTGCGTTTCTTGCCTTCGATTTCACGCCTTTTGGCTTCTTCTTCTTCGCGCCGCTTTTGATAGAGTTGAGAGCGAAGCATTTTCAGCGCACGCTCTTTGTTTTGAAATTGAGAACGCTCCTGCTGACATGCGACCACAATGCCTGTCGGAATGTGCGTGATTCGCACCGCCGTTTCAACTTTATTGACATTCTGACCGCCTTTGCCACCACTTCGGAACGTATCGATTTGTAAGTCTTCTTTGCGGATTTCGATATCGACATCGGGCGGGGCTTCGGGATACGCAAAGACGCTGGCAAACGACGTATGGCGACGCGCATTGGCGTCGAAGGGTGAAACGCGCACCAATCGATGCACGCCGTTCTCGGCTTTCAGGTAGCCGTAGGCATAGTCGCCTTGAATTTCAAGCGTTGCGGTTTTAATGCCTGCACCTTCGCCTTCTTGATAATCATCGGTATAAACTTTGAAGCCGCGTCGTTCTGCCCAGCGCATATACATTCGGTAGAGCATTTCCGCCCAGTCTTGCGCTTCAGTGCCGCCTGCACCTGCATGAATAGTAAGAATGGCATTGCGCTTATCGTCTTCGCCTGAGAGCATATTTCGGAACTCGAGCGACGTGATTTCTTTTTCCAACGCCTCGAGATTTTTTTGGGCTTCGGCGATATAGCCTTCTTCACCGAGTTCTTCGGCAACGTCCATCGATTCTTTTTCGCCGTTAAGTTTGGCTTGAAGTTTTTCGTAGGCTTCAGTCCAAGATTTTAGTTCGCTAATTTCTTTGAGAATTTTCTGTGCGGCGACATTATCGTCCCAGAAGTCAGGCGCGGCGGTTTTTACCTCGAGCGATTTGATGGTTTCAAGTTTCTTATCGATGTCAAAGAAACCTCCGCAATTGTTCTAATCTTTCGGAAAGGGTGGTAAGTTTTTCGCGTTCAAGGTCAAACATGATGTTGAGATAAAATTGCGTTAAAATTGACGGGCGAATATACGAAAGAGATGTTTTGGGGTGATAAGGGAAACTGACCTGACTTTGCGATACGCCTTTTCAGATTTCAGAACATCGCCACAAGGCTCACACGCATGGCTTGCTCCGAAAGTGCCGATTTTCGCATTTCGCAACGAATCCCCACGCCAAAATAATCATCAAACTTTTTAATCGCCGTCGCTTCGGCAACCGATACGCCATATTGCGGCGCATTCGGGTTTGAGACAAAGGACATCAAATAGCCAATCTCGAAAAAGTAGTCGCCAATTTCGAGCGTCGGTTTCAGGAACACGCCTGCGGCAGGCAAACGCGCATCGAGCTCAAGTGGCACAAGGGCTTTGAAGCCAAAGACGACTTGACGAAACGGTGTTGCCGTCAAAAAGCCAATGCCTAAGGCGTTCGAGATTTGCAAGTCCGCATCTTTTTCGGCTTTCTCTGAACCGCCCCAGCCAAAGCGCAACCGACCGCTATAGGCAATGCCAATCGTTCGCCGCGCTCCCATATTCAAGCCAAACTCTTTTGCATCAAATAGGTAACCTGCGTCTAACATTGCGCCGTAATACTCACCTGCGTGCGACGCATATACGCCACGCTGATACGCTTGCGTCTGACTTGCCATGCTCACACCGCCGCCCCAGTAAGAATAGCCAAAGTCCGATGGTTGCGCCTGCACTGCGGCACTTGCAATCAGCATCAGCAAACCGATTGAGAGAGATTTCATCATTGTTCGTTCAAGTTGGGGTTTAGGGAGAGAGGGAGAACCCCATTGATTCCCCCTCTACCTGCTTCGTTAATTGTTCCATTTGACATCAAAACGCCCTTCGGTTACTTCGCGCGTCGTGGGATTTGCTGTTGGATTTTGAAGCGTGAAACGGAATGTCCCTGATGCAATTTTGCTTCCCGTGTTAAAAGTGGTGATTTCGACCGTTCCGGCATTGTCGCCTAAAGTTATCCAAGCTTGTGGCGAACCCGTCGGACCATCTGCGTAGCTTGCTGACCCTGTCGTTGTGCGAATTTGAAATGTACCCGTGCCAGTTACGTTGGTAATTGAGAACGTCATTGTTGAGGTTCTTCCACTTTCAATGCGGCTACCCGTTACGGTCAGCGTATTGTTTGAATAGAATGCTTGCGCCGCTGGCAGTGTTGGTGCTAATGCTGCTGCCGACCAATTTTGCCCGTCAATTTTCGCGCTCATCGTTCCTGCCCCTGATGACGTATTACCGCCGCCACCGCCATCTGCAGGGTTTTCATCTTTTTTGCACCCCGTTACAATGAGGCTTGACGCGAGCAGCAGGAGACCGAAAAGGAGAGATAACTTTTTCATGGTTTCAATAGATTTAATGGTTGAGATAACAATCTTCCTCTCGTGGGAAGTCATGTGCTCTTTTATCCAACTTTGTGCCAAAAGGATTTTTGGGGAAATTGACGCGAAAACCGCACGTTTGGGCGAAGTGTTGTTGTATTTCTGCGACACAGATGAAGCCCGTTGTCGCTTTTCGCATACACTCTATTTCGGCAGTTTCTTTTTTGTGAAGTGCGCGTGAGAAAATCAAAAGAGGCGAGTTTTTTCTCGCCTCTTTGTCTTGGTTTTTTGCGATTTAGTAGGTTCAGTAACTTACGTTTTCGTAGCGCGTCTCGCCGTCCGCCGAATTGGTTTTGACGGTGATTTTCAATGTGTGTGGCACATTTGGATTTGCGCTACGGAACTCAACCAGCCAACTGTTTTGAAGCGCGACGGTAACGGGCAGTGTAGTGAGGTCGAGGTCGCGAGCGTCGGAGCGAATGACTTTCAAGGTGCCGCCTGTTCCGAAAGAAAGTCGCCATGGCTTTTCGCGCGAAAGTGCGACTTCCGTTCCGAAGTTTGTGGTGTCGCCGCCGCTCCAAACGGTGTGAATCGTGCCGCGTTGGTTGTTCCAACTGGCTAAGAAACCATCGGTGGAATACCATACACGCTGTCCGGGTTGTGTGGGTTCATCGGTGAAGTTGATATAAACGCGCTGCGTGCCTTGTCGCCAAGCGAAGAGCGAATCGGCATAGCGAATGGCGACAATGCCGTTTTCACCGAAGACGCCCGCATTTTGTCCTTGCGCCGCTTGTTGCAAGGCTTGTGCGTTCGGACCGCCGAATCCTCTTGTGCGGCTTGTGCCCGTTGCACGGTTGAGATACACGCGCAAACTTTCAGGTGCGGTTAAATCTAATGCGCCCGTTACAGGACCGTCGTAGCCTACACAGCCGACACGCAAATTTAAGCCCGACGCTTGCAACGTGTTGGCAAAGGCAATGATTTTCGCCGCAATCGAATCGGCTTCTTCAAACATGCTTCCTGAATTGTCTACCGTAAAGACAACATCTACGCCGAGCGAATTTCCTGCACTAACGCGCGTCAGTTTAATGCCTTTGAGCGTGTTGTCTTCGGTTACATAAAGATTTTGATTGCCTACAAATTCAATCGGCTGTCCGGTGGTCGGATTGATGACGCCTAAAAGTGAAATGCGAATCCGACTTTCATTTCCCGGCGTTTTGGCGAAGGTTGCCGCGGGGCGAACGTTGTTAATTGTTGGCGCAGGCGCGCTTCCGCTGGGGTCGGCAGGAATGTCGCTGTTAGGACCGTCATCGTTATTGGCGGGATTGTCTTCCTCTTTACAGGCATAGAAGGCAACGCTTGTGAGCAGCAAGAGCAACATGAACAACTTTTTCAGTGCCGTTTTAGATTCCACTTTTTTCATTTTTGTAACTTGATTTAATGTTGAAAAAACTCGCGCCAGTTGCGAGGTTAGCATAACGAAATTCAAACCGCGTGCCAAAGAAAAGGCTTGATTTTGCGCCGCAATGCGCACCGTGTTTCTTTTTACCGACATTTTCCACAAAGAACTGTCGCAATTCTGCAACAAACCTTTGCAGCGAGTATTTATCGTCTCACTTCTTCATCTCTCTCTTGCGCCACATCACTGCCGAAATTCTCCGCCGATTTTGATACCTTTGCAAGTTTTCCATCAAATCATTTTTGACGGAGAAAAGCAGTTTTTCTTTCACTATGAACACATCTGACCGTTCCCGAAGCACATCGCTTTCGCCTGAATCACAACAGGGCGTAAAGGTGGTGGTGGTTACTTCGGTGATGCTCTCCTTCATTTCGTTTTGGCGCGCCGCCGCTATTGTTTTGAGCGACCTTGCCTCGACGGCGTATTACATCGGTGGAATTACCGAGCGCGCGATTGGCGAAGCGGCTCCGTATTTCATTTTGAGCGTGATGATTTTCGCTTACGCGGTTCGGCTTGTGTATATCGAGTCGTGCTCAATGTTCACGCGCGGAGGCGTTTATCGTGTGGTGCGCAATTCGCTCGGCGAAAAGTTCGCCAAAGTCGCCGTCTCGGCGTTGATGTTCGACTATGTGCTGACAGGTCCGATTAGTTCGGTTTCTGCGGGTCAGTATCTCGTTGGATTGCTCAACAGCCTTTCGGCGGAGTTCCAACTTGGCATTTCGCTTCCTGTTAATCTTTCCGCGCAGATTATCGCCATTTGCATTGTGCTCTATTTTTGGCGTGTTAATACAAAAGGCATGAGCGAATCATCGGAAAACGCGCTTCGCATTATGCAAATCACGGTTGTGATGATTGTGATTATGCTTGTTTGGTGCGGCATTACGCTCTATGTGCGCGGGTTCACTCTTCCCAAATTCACCCTTCAATTCAACGAAGAATCGCTTGGATTTTTGACCCATTTTCATTTGGGCGAGCAACTGCTTTCAGGTGAAGTTTTGGGCACGATTGGAATTTTGATTGCGCTTGGGCACTCTATGCTCGCCATGTCGGGCGAAGAATCGCTGGCGCAAGTTTATCGCGAAATTGAAGCTCCGAAGCTGCGCAATCTCAAACTTGCAGGCTTCGTGATTTTCGTTGTGAGCATCACCTTTACAGGCGCGTTCTCGTTTCTTGCCGTGATGATTATTCCTGACGAGGTGCGCATTTCGCAATATGCCGATAACCTGCTTGCAGGCTTGGCGATGAATGTCGTCGGTCCTGATGAAGTTAAACTCGGCTTGCAAGCCTTCGTGGTTGTGGTTGGATTTTTGATTTTGTCGGGCGCGGTGAACACTTCTTTTGTCGGGGCAAATGGCGTGCTCAATCGCGTGGCTGAAGACGGCATTTTGGCAGATTGGTTTCGCGAGCCGCATAAGCAATTCGGAACGACCTATCGCATGATCAATATGATTACCCTTTTCCAACTCACGACGATTTTGCTTAGCGGCGGCGATGTGTATCTGCTCGGCGAAGCCTACGCCTTTGGCGTGATTTGGAGTTTCGTTTTTAATGCGTTTTCCATGATGGTGCTTCGCTTCAAAGACCGTCGACCGCGCCGCTTCAAAGTGCCTCTGAACTTGAAGTTTAACCAAGTCGAGTTTCCTTTTGGCATTTTGCTCGTGCTGATGGTGTTGGTCAGCGTTGCGGTGATGAATCTTTTTACAAAATCTGTTGCGACGGTTTCAGGCGTTTTGTTCACGCTGTTTTTCCTTTTGCTGTTTAGCATCTCCGAGCGGCTTAATCGACGCGCCAAAGAAGCCCATAAACGCACTCGCCACAAAGACGCGCTCTCGCTCGAAGAACTTCAACAGCTCGAGAAGTTCAATCAAGAAATTGGACTGAAAATTACGCCTGAAGAAATCGGCTCTGAAAAGCCGAAACGGGTTTTGGTGGCAGTAAAAAATCGTGCGAACTTAGAGCACCTTGTCAACTGCTTGGAACAGACCGATACCGATGAGGTCGATGTTGTTGTGATGCGCGTGCGTATCTTGAATCCGAAAAACGGGCAGTCCTTTGACACAGAAATGCTTCGCGACGAACGGCGACTTTTCACCGATGTCGTCAACCTTGCCGAAGATATTGGCAAGCCTGTTATTCCGTTGATTGTGCCGGGCTATAATGCGTTTTATAGCATCGTCAATACCGCCAAAGAACTTGGCGTGTCGGAGGTTTATATGGGCGAATCTCAAGAGTTTAGCATGGAAACACAACTGGAAGCACTCGCGATGATTTGGGGCTATGAACGCAAAGACGAAAAAGAAAAAATGACCTTCCGCGTTTTCGCTGATGAAAAAAACAAAGTCGAAGTTGAACTCTAAATGTCTGCAACGATGACCAACAAATATGCATCGCTTTTAAGGCAATACGATTTCAAAGTTACCCATGCGCGCGTCAGACTGCTCGAGAAACTTGAACGCGCTACAAAACCTATGAGCGCGCAAGAATTGTATCACGAACTTGCGGACGCTAAGATGGATTTGGCGACCGTCTATCGCTCGCTCAACAAATTTGCCGATGCAGGCTTGATTGCGCGCGTCCAACTTGGCGATGAGTTTATGCGTTTTGAGTTTGCCAAACACAGCCATCATCATCATATTGTTTGCAATTCATGCGGCAAAGTTTCTGAAATTGAACTCTGCAACCTCGACGCGCTCTCACAAGAGATTGCTAAAAAAACAGGCTTTCGCAACATCGCTCACCATGTCGTCTTTAGCGGCGACTGTGAAGAGTGTGCCAACAAGTCATGAAACCTAACACCGTCGTCATTGGCACGCGCAAAAGTCCGCTCGCGCTCTGGCAAGCCGAATTTGTCAAAGCGGCACTCGAACAGCACTTTCCCGACCGTCAGTTTGTGCTCCAACATATTCAAACCACAGGCGATAAAATTTTAGACTCTCCCCTTTCCAAAATCGGCGACAAGGGGCTTTTCACACGCGAAATCGAGCATGCCTTGCTTCGCGGCGACATCGACCTTGCCGTTCATAGCCTCAAAGACCTTCCCACACAAACGCCCGACGGACTTGCGATTTCTGCCATCACCAAGCGCGAAGACACACGCGACGTGCTCATTTCCAAAAGTCCAACAACTTTACTCACGCTTCCCGAAAACGCTAAACTTGCAACAGGCAGTTTGCGCCGACGCTCCCAAGTGCTTGCGCTTCGCCCTGACCTTGAAATCCACGACATTCGCGGCAATCTTAACACGCGCTTCAAAAAATTTTTTGAAAGCAATCTCGACGCCATGCTTCTTGCCTTTGCAGGCGTTCATCGTTTAGCGTTAGACGCGCACATTTCTGAAATTCTTTCGCACGAGCTCATCTTGCCTGCTGTTGGGCAAGGCGCGCTCGGCATTGAAACTCGCGACGGCGACACCGACATCATCAGCATGGTTCAGCGACTCAACGACCTCGAGACCGAACTTGCCACCAAAGCCGAACGCAGTTTGCTCCGCTCACTCGAAGGCGGTTGCCAAATCCCGATTGGCGCATTCGCTACGTTTGCAGACGGACAATTTACCCTTTCGGCTTTCGTTGGTTCGCTTGACGGCAAAGAGACGCTCCGCGAAACAATCGTCAAGTCAAAGATTACGACGGTTGCGCAAGCCGAAGCCACAGGCATTGAACTTGCGGAACGCTTGCGCCAACAAGGGGGGGATAAAATTTTGAGCGCGATTCGCAACCTGTCGAGAGAATCATGAAAAGTTTATCTGCCAGCTGCACATCGTCATTCATTCCAAAACATGACCGAACTTGAACTTGAACAGTCGCTCGTTTTAGCATTTGAAACCATGCGCAATAACGCGCTCGATGTTTCTGAATCTATGTTCCGTGACGCTCTATCACACATTTCGGCATTGCCCGATACTTCTACTCGCGCTCTCTTCTTGATTCGTGCATATAACGGACTTTCACTTTGTCTTTCTCGGCTGTCTCAATTTCAGGAAGCCGAACAAGTCAGCACGCTTGCGGTCGCACTTTTAACGAACTCGACTCCGTATCGCTATGCCGCCGATGCTTATTACTTTTTCGCCCTTGCGAAGTATTACCTTTCTAACTTTTCCGATGCCCTTCCGCTCCTTCAAAAAAGTTATGCTCTTGCCGAAGCGCATCAAGACGCAAAACTGCTCGGACGCGCGGCAAACACGATTGCCAATGTCTTCTTCAACTTGGGCGATTACCTCAAAGCAACGGAGTATTATCAAATCAGTTTAGCGCAGGTGCGCCTTGTTGGCGATTCATCAGGAATTGCAATGGCACTCAACAATATCGGCGTTGTTTTTCGCACCACTCACGACCTTAAATCCGCCCTTGAAGTGCACGAGGAAAGTTTGAACATTCGCCGCCGCATCAACGAGGTTAGCGGCATTGCCATGTCGCTCAACAACATCGCCAACATTTATTCCGATATGTCCGATTACCACACGGCTCTGACCTTCGCCAAAGAAAGCCTTTCCATTCACGAACAATTAAACGATGGCTACGGCACGGCTCTTTCCTTGAACATTATTGGACGATGCTATCACTATTTAGGCGATGTTCAAACTGCATTTGAGCATCATTGGCAAAGTTTGATTCTTCGCCTGAAAATCAAAGACCGTTTCGGCGAAATTCTCACTTATTTGGCTTTAGGGGAGTTGTATGCGAAAAATCCCTCGCTCCCGCGCCGCTTTCCGCCTGAATCCTAATCACCGAAAAGATTTTGCGAAGGCTCGTTTTGCTCGATTCGAATGTCGCGCAGTTGTGGGGCTTTCACTTGAAGCGTGAAGAAGTAACTGCGGAACTGCCCGACAGGCGTCCACTGAAAACTCATCGTCCAACAATGCAAATCGCGATTGATGGAAATTTGCGGCGCGACAAATTGACGTTGTTTGAAGAGATACGTCAGGCTTCCGCGCAGTTGCCAATTCGGCGTAATTGAAATGCCACCGTTTGCCGAAAGTTGTGCGTCGTATTGCACAGGCAACAAGGGATTTTGCCGATTGGCTTGAATGTTGACGGCAAAGTTCAAATCCCACGGCACATCGAAATCGACATTTTGACCGAGCGAGCGAAAGTCGGTTTGTGGCAATCCTGCTACGCCGATTTGGTTTTGCATTTGCTGTTGCTGTTGTCCCAAAAGCCTTGCTGAATCTTGCTGAATGAGCCTATTGGGATTTTGTTTGCGCTCGCCGCGAAAGCCCGTTGAAAGTTGCAGGTTGCCTGTGAGAAACCGTAACACGCCGCCGCCTTGCTTGCGGTTCAAAACAGGAATCGTCGCGCCCGTGCTATCGTTGAAGCCATAAAACGTAAATGACGCACTCGCATTGAGCGAAAGGTTCGGAATCGTGGTGCTGTTTGCCGAGAGATTGACATTTGACCAATTAAATCCGTCGCGTGCGGCGAAGTTGTAAGCCGTGCTCACGCTGGCGTTTAAGAATTGCACTTTCTTTTCGTTGCGTTCAGGGTCGTCGATGGCTTTTGTGGTATCAAGGGTTTTGACCTTCGCCTCGAAGATGTTGTTGATGTTTAGGTTGAGCGATTGGCTTTCGGTTGGAACGCCGCTGAAAAGTGCGCCCTCAAATCGATTGTAGCGCACGCGCTCACCATTCAGACCAACATAACTGCCGAAGTAGCCAAATTCTTCGCGCGTGAAGTCAGGATTGAAGTTATACGAGATGATTGGGTTGAGCGTATGACGCACGGCTTTAAGTCCAACAAGATTTTCTAAAAAGCCTGTAAAGAGCGTTCCGTAAAGGCGCGTTTGAACGCCCGTTGAAAATTGATAAGTGTAGTAGCGCGTTAAGCGACGATTGACCTGCGTTACGACGGTTGAATCTGATGGATTGAAAAAGCGCGTGATGCTACGGTCGTTGAAAAATTGATTGTAGGTAAATGCAATGTTGGCGTTGAAATATCGCAAAAGCGTTCCGCTGAACGAGAGCGGCATGGTGAGCGACGCGCCCGATAAATCTTCAACGCCTGTGCGCGAAATCTGCGACGCATTGAACGAAAAGCCTTGTGAGAGCAAGTAGTTCGACTGTGGTGAGAATTGATAACTCACCGTTGAATTAAACGCGCCGCTGAGCGTGCGTGAAAAGGTTGTGTCAGTGTTGTTGTAGTTGCCGCTCACGCTTGTATTCGGCAAATCAATCGCAATGCGTTGCAGGAAGCCGTCGGTGCTTTTGCGCGTTTTGAACGGAAAGAGTCGCGCTTGATAAAAACTTGCGGTAATGCTTTGTGAGACGTCGGTAACGCGCAAATTTTGGTTTCGGCTGTAGCCGATGGTCGTGCTTCGTTGTCCTTCGGCAAAAGTTTTGGTGAGCGTAAGCGTGGAAGTTGCTTGTTGTTGGAGCGCGTCAATGGGGTTGAATGAATTGACGCTGAATTGATTGCCGCCTGCAAAGCGCAAGTTTCCGCTCAGTTGTGTGGTGGGGTCGAATCGCTGTTGATGTTGAATGTTGATATACCAGTTTTCGTTTCGGAAGTAGTCGGGGTCGGTGATTTCGCCGCGCACGAGCCGCTCGAACTGCCCCTCGATTGAGCCGTCAAGGTCATAGCGTTCTTTATAGCGGAAGCGTCCGCGCGTTGCCCAACTGCCGAATGTTCCTGCGTCGCCTTCAAGTCTCAAATCGTAGTAATCGGAAAGTGCCCAATAGTAGCCGCCTTGTGCGAGAAAAAATCCGCGAAAGTTATCGCGTCCGTATCGTGGCATAATGATTCCCGATTGTCTGCCGCTTCGCGTGAGGAAAAATGCAAACGGCAAATAAAACACCGGCACGCCTTCGACATACATCACCACAGGTCGCGCAATCACGCGGTCGCCCGGAATGAGTTTCATGTTCTCGCATTGAAACCAGTAATGCGGCGGGTCATGGTTGCAAGTGTAATAGCGTCCGTTCTTCACATTCAACACACCATCTTCCATGCGCTTGATGTTTTCGCCGCTGTAATAGCCGTTGTCGAGCTCGGTGGTTACTTCGCGAATTTTGCCGCGTTTGGTTTTGAAGTTGTAGCTCATTTTCACAGCGTCGTAAGTGCCGCCTGCATCGCTGAATTTGGGAATATCAATCGGCTTATTAGCACTGTCGCGATTGCTTTCAGCATCGAGAATGTTGACTCTTGTGTCGATAACAACTTTCGGCGCGTTCAAGCGAAATTCTTGATAGGTGATTTTCGCATCGCCAAAGAGCGACATGGTTTTGTTCGTCAGGTCGTAAATGATAGAGTCTTTGGCAGTATAGACGATGATGGTATCGAGTTCATCATTCGCCACAGGCGGAAGGGCTTCGGGCTTGAGCGTTGCCGTATCGAGACGCGCTGCAAAAATAGAATCGGTGAGCGTCGGGAGCGCGACCGAATCGGCATCGGCTTGACGGAGCGAATCGGCGGCTTTCATCGCGTCAACCAATCGCTGAACGCTTGGCGGCTTCGGCTCTGTGCCTGTTGGCTTTGATGTTTGACACGCAAAAAGCATTTGCATGAGCATCAATCCGACAAACCAACATATTCTCAATTTCGCGGTCTTGTCGTTGTGTTTGAAAACTTGTTGGAAGTTTATGCTCACGTCAGCGTTTTTCACGAAGGTTGGCGTTGCGAATCGGCTTCGCAGTTGAAGGTTGCAGGCGACGCATTACACTCATTTCGTTGTTGAACTTTATTTCACGCATCCGCGATATGGCTACAAAATACGCGCAAACTTACTTTTTTCGCCACAGTCGTAGAAATGCCTTTTCCGGCAACAAACTTTTCCGTTAACGAAAAAGCGACCCGAACCCCGAGTCGCTTCTTATGGCATGGCTTGATTATCGTGCTCACCTTAATCTTTGTTCTCACACTTTTCAAGGATTTTCTCCGTCTGTGTTAGGTTCGGCTTTATTTGTCTGTTTGTATTTCGGGTCAAAGAGTTTGTTATTGGACAAATCCACATCAGGCAGTTTTTTATCGGGGTCTAACTCAACGCCGACGATTTTCTTTTCCGACCACACCGGCGCAACAAACACATTGCCTTGTAGCCAGATTTCAACGGGCAACTTGCGCCGCTCGGTTGAGCCGTCCTCGTAAGTAATTTCCATTTCAATCGGCATGACCATCTCTTTACGATTGACAAGAAAAATGCGGTTGTAGTATTGATCGAGCGAATCGAGCGTGTGGACGGAGTCGACAGATTGGTCGAGTTGCGCTGTTGTGTAGAACCAGCCACGCCAAAACCACGCCAAGTCTTCACCGGCGGCATCTTCAATAGTTCGGAAGAAATCTTCGGGCGTGGGGTGTTTGAATTTCCAACGCTTGATGTATTCCTTAAATGCCATATCGAAACGCTCTTCGCCGAGCACCACTTCGCGCAAGGCAACCAGTGCCGCTGCTGTTTTGGCATAAGCATTTTGACCGAGATTGAGAATGGCGTGCGGGTGCGTCATCAACGGTTGGTGCGTTTCGGAGCGCATATACGGCACAATGTCGCGTCCTTCGCCGCGTCTTGCCTTGCGTTCAGGATATTTTTCTTTTTCGCCGTAGTAACAAATAAACGAGTTCAAGCCTTCGTCGAGCCACGCATATCGCCGCTCGTTATTTTGCACAATCATCGGAAACCATGTGTGCCCGACTTCGTGCAGTGTAACGGCGAAGAGCCGAAAATCATTATACCGCTCGCGGCAGAAAATCATCATCGGATATTCCATTCCGCCCGGCACCGAGCCGTTGACGTTAATCATCGTGCTGTATGGATAGGGAAACCACTTTTCGGAAAATTCTTTGAGCGCGAATCGAACATATTGCGTGGATTCTTTCCACATTTGTTGTCCCTCGACGGGATAGAGCGATTGCGCCAAGATGCCGTTCCATTGCGCGGCGTCCCAAATAAATGCCGCCGAAGAAGCAAAAGCAAAGTCGCGCACATTATCGGCTTTGTAGTGCCAAGTCAGTTCGCCTGTTCGTTTTGGACGTGTAAATGACGCGCCGACTTCGTCGCGAGCAATAATCATCACGGTTTCATCGCTTTTAGCGGCTTTGGCTAATCGCTCGCGCAGCGTTGGCGTTAGCACTTCGTTTGGATTTTGAAGCGTGCCCGTCGCCAAACAAATGTGATTGGCTGGAACGGTGAGTTTCACGTCAAATGAACCATATTCCGTGTAGAACTCGCCCGCACCGAGATATTGGTCGGTGTTCCACCCCGAAATGTCGTCATAAACACACATGCGCGGATACCACTGCGCAATTTGATATACCCAACCTTGCTTGCACTCTTCGCGCCCCATGCGTCCTGTAAATGGAATCGGAAACGACCACGCCATTTCAAGTTGCACTGTGCCGCCATTTGGCGCAAGCGGTTCGGGCAAGTCGATACGCATCATCGTATCGTTGATTTTGAACTTGGCTTTCGTTTTAGTTTTCTTTGACGAAACCACACGCTTGCCTTTTTTGACCGACTGCAATGTGATGACCTCGACGTCGGTGATTTCCATTCCGCCATCAAATTCAGAGGAGCGGAAGAGCGACGGCTCGGTCGGGTCGTCGGCTTGCTTAATTAAGCGCGGTCGCATTTTGGGATTGGAAAGATTCTGGTCGAGCTGAACCCACACATAGTAAAGCGTATCGGGCGAATTATTCGTGTAAGTAATCGTTTCTTTTCCAGAAAGCCCATGCTCGACGGTGTCAATCTTTGCAGAAATGACATAGTCCGCACGATTTTGCCAGTAAAGATGCGATGGCGCACCCGACCCCGTGCGATATGGCGAAAGCATCCAATCAAACCGACGAAACATCGATTCATTCTCAAACGGCACACGCTTGCCGCCAATTTGAATCGGCTCAAAGACCGTATCGGCAGTTGTGTCAAGATTCATTTTGTCGTCTTCTGTTGCCGTATTGGACGAGGCGCAGGCGGAAATCATCAGAAAAAGCAATGGGATGCAGGCTTTTGAAAGCGATTGAGATGCAGTTTTCATGCGATGTGATTTTTGATACAGGAAAGTTAAAGTTATTGCAAATTTCGATTAAAATTTTATCTTCAAAGAAATTTTGAGTTGAATCGATGCCAAAACGCACGCTACATATTTTCATTTTCCTCGTTTCGTTTGTGCTTTACACCATTCCGCTCTGCCAATGCGCGG
The DNA here is from genome assembly GCA_046292465.1 of Chloroherpetonaceae bacterium. Classification (GTDB taxonomy): domain Bacteria; phylum Bacteroidota; class Chlorobiia; order Chlorobiales; family Thermochlorobacteraceae; genus JANWWM01. Next base: position 45,416 of record JBKBRB010000008.1, on the reverse strand, counting down.
CAATGATGCAAGCCTCTTCGGAGCACTCGTGCTGCTCTGCACCAAGCACGCCAAAGGCTTGCACTGATGCACACGACTGTTGCCCCGACGGCAGTGTGAATGCAGAAAAGATGAAGACCGAAAAGTCGTTTGAATCCGCACAAGTTTCAATTTCTTCGCCCGAACTCGTTTCGTTTGTTGAGTTTCCTCCGCTCCTTGTTTCTTCTGAGTTCGTCGTTCCGAATCGCATCTGCTTGGCATATTCGCCACCGACACAAGCCTTCCTACAAGTGTTTTTGATTTAGGATTCACGGTGTTCTTTCGCACGAGATTGTGCGTTGATTTTTCAAACCGTAATTCTAAACTTAAACACTATTTCACGATGAAATCCATTATCCTTTTTTCGGCAATTTTCTTCTTGTTCAGTTTTGCACCGCAAAAGGCGGAAGTTTCAGACGCCCAATCGTGCTGTGCAACTGTGTGTTGCACCGTTTGCACCTGTGGCGACTGCACTTCGGGTTGTGCCACTTGCGCCGAATGCGCTTCATGCTGTGAATAATTCACGCTGAAGATTTGCGCTGAACTTTTTTCATCAGGAAGCCTGTTTCCAAAGCGAAGCAGGCTTTCATTTTAACTCAAACATCTCTTTTCAATGAAAACACTTTCCATTTTGTCGTTTATCATCATCGTTTCACTTTCGGCTTGCCAAAAAGATGAGCCAAAACAAGCTACGGCAAAACCTGTGTTCAATGAAGTCTGTCCCGTTTCAGGCGAGCCTGTTAATCCAAAGTCAAAAACGGTTGAATACGAGGGGAAATCCTACGGATTTTGTTGCGACAACTGTGAGCCAAAGTTCAAAGCCGACCCTGCTAAGTATTCTGCAAAAATTAGTGCCGACGGCAAAACCTTTCTCGGCGAAAAAGAACCGATGCACTAATTGCTCATCTGGAATTTAGAGTGATGACCGAAACCATACATCAAACGGAATTTGCCGTAAGCGGCATGCATTGTCAAGGTTGTGTCCGCTCGGTTGAATCGGCGTTGAAGTCGGTGGAAGGGGTTGAATCGGTGAAGGTTTCGCTTCTTCCGCCAAAAGCCACACTTATGCTTAAAGGCGAGGTGTCGCTCACGACTTTGAATCGTGCCTTGAAATCTGCTGGCGATTACACGCTTTCGGAGTGGAAAGAAGATAGCATTTCTGCAATGCCTTTCGCGCTTCCGGTTGTCAGCACACCGATGGCTTCGTCCGTTGCGTCAAGCCCAACGCCGTTTTGGCTCGACGCCCCAAAGTGGAAACGCGCCTCGTTTAACACACTCAACTGCTTGATTGGGTGCTCGATTGGCGATTTTGGCTTTATCATTTATGCGCAAAGCGTGGGATTGCAGTGGTCGATGTTTGCAATTATGGGCGTTGCGATTGTGTGCGGATTGACAACTTCCGTCATGCTTGAAACCGTCATTCTCAAAGTGCGCGAGCGATTCCCTTGGTCGCTTGCTTTGAAGACGGCTTTCTCGATGAGTTTTCTCTCAATGCTTGCGATGGAAATTTCAGAGAACGCAACAGATTATTTGCTCACGGGCGGAACAGTTATGCCGCACGAGCCTTTCTACTGGATTGCGTTGGGAATTGCACTCCTTGCCGGCTTTCTTGTGCCTCTTCCTTACAACTACTGGAAACTCAAAAAATTTAACAAGGCGTGCCATTGAAGATTTAGAGCGTAACTTCTTCGGCTTTGAGTTTTCGGGCAAGTCCGAGCGGCAAGTATTTTTTGAAATAGGATTTTTCCATCGTCCAATTTGCAAGCAAGCGTTTTGCGGTGTTCGAGTTGGTTTCGCTTGCGTAGTCTTCGAGCAAGGCTTTGAGTTCCAATTCATCTTCGAGCGAAAGGTCAAGAGCCGTGATATAATCGCGATTGATGAAGTGCGATTTTTCGCCGTAGAGATAGAGTTTTCCGCCTGTCATGCCTGCGCCCAAGTTGTAAGAGACTTTGCCGAGAATAACGACGAGACCGTTGGTCATATATTCGCACGCGTGAAGTCCAACGCCCTCGACGACGGCAGTCGCGCCGCTATTGCGCACGGCGAATCGGTCGCCTGCAAGTCCATTCACATAGAGCGTGCCACCTGTTGCCCCGTAGAGCACACAGTTGCCGATAATGGCATTTTGTTCAGGCACAAATGTGGCTTTTTGGCTCGGCACAATCACGACTTTTCCGCCCGACATGCCTTTGCACACTGAATCATTGGCTTCGCCTTCCAAACGCACACTCACGCCTTCGGTTAAAAAGACACCGAAGCCCTGCCCTGCACTGCCTCTAAATGTGAAATCAAGATGTCCTGAAAATTTCGGTTGATATGCTCCGAAGCCGTTTTTAGCGCGCGCTTCGTGCATGACTTTTGCGATTTCACCTGAGAGCGAGGCAAGCACGGCGCGGTCGGTTGGGAAGATGTTGTAAGAGAGCGCGAGCGTTGCCGATTTCCCTTCGCGTGCTTGGTTCAACACTGGACGCGCATCGGCGAGAATGGTTTTATTGAGCGGACTAATGTCTTCGCTGAATGTGCCCGCAGGTGCAGAGGGTTGAGAGTCGAGCGTTGGCGATTCGTGCTTTGTGAAGAAACTCAAATCTAAATTGCGCGCGTTGATGAGCGGAAGATGTTTCGGATTGATTTTCAGCAAGTCGGTTCTGCCGAGCAAGTCGCGAAGCGATTTAACGCCAAGCGTTGCCAGATGGCGTTGCACGTCGTCAGCAAGAAAATTGAGAAGCGCGACGATGTGGTCTTTGTGTCCTTTGTATTTGGCTTTGAATTTTGGGTCGTGCGTGGCGATGCCTGTTGGGCAAGTGTTTTTCTCGCAGATTCTTGCCATCACGCACCCTTCGGCAACGAGCAAGAGTTTTCCGAACTCGAATTCTTCTGCGCCGAGCATTGCCGCCATGACGATGTCTTTGCCTGTTGCCAAACCGCCGTCGACGCGCAAAGTTACGCATTGGCGCAAGTTATTCTCGAGCAAGGCGATGTGTGCCTCGAGCAAGCCGATTTCCCATTGCATGCCGGCGTGTTTCATTGAAGAAAGTGCCGCCGCACCGGTGCCGCCGTCTCCGCCCGAAATGTGAATGATGTCCGCACCTGCTTTTGCAACGCCGACCGCCACTGTGCCGACGCCCGCTCCTGAAACCAATTTCACATTGATTTTTGCATCAGGATTTGTTTGGCGCAGTTCATAAATCAGTTCCTTCAAATCTTCAATGCTGTAAATGTCGTGCATGGGTGGTGGCGAAATCAGGTCGATGCCTGTGAGCGAATGGCGTGCGCGAGCAATCTCTTCATTGACCTTGACCGCCATGAGTTGCCCGCCTTCGCCCGGCTTTGCGCCTTGTGCAATTTTGATTTGAATTTCTTTGCCTGTAACGAGATACTCCGCCGTAACGCCAAAGCGCGCCGATGCCACTTGCTTTGCATGCGCTGTAATGCCGTCGGTGAAGTAATACGGATTTTCGCCGCCCTCGCCTGAATTGGAGCGACCGCCAATTTCTTTCATTGCTAAAAAAATATCGCGCTGTGCCTCTGCACTAATCGCGCCGAAACTCATCGCGCCTGACCCAAAGGTTTTCAAGATGTCTGCTTTCGGCTGAATCTCCTCTATTGGCAACGGTTTTGGCGCATGCTTGAACTCAAAGAGATGACGAATACTAATCGGCTCGACTTCTTCGCCCAATCGCAAGTATTCGTTGTAAAGGTTGATTGAAGAAAGTGGGGTGTGTGTTTCGCGCACAAGTTTATGAATGAGTTTCGCGCGCGAGTTTGTCATTGAGTGCTTTTCGCCTTGCAAACCGCTGTTGTGCTCTTTGTATTGGTAACTGTGAATTGGCTTTTTGTGTTTTTCAAACAGCGCGGCATCTTTGAGAATTTTCTCGACAAGTTGCTCTAACTCAATGCCACCAATGGGCGAATAAAGGTCGCGGAAAAATTCTTCGGCTAATTTCTTCCCAATGCCAAGCGCAGAAAATAGCCGTGCGCTTTGATACGACTTCACCACCGAAATCCCCATTTTGCTCATCACCTTCAAGAGTCCTTGTTCAAAGGCTTTGATGAGATTGGCTTCGCGCTTATCGGGCGAAAGTGAGTTCAGTTGTTGGAAGTTTTCAAATCGTGCGACTTCAAGCGCGAGGTAAGGACAAACTGCTGTTGCACCAAATCCAATCAAAGTTGCCAAGTGATGCGTTGAGCGTACTTCGCCTGTATGCACCACAACAGACGCTTCAAGCCGAATGCCTTCATCGTTGAGCGCATTGACGACGGCACGCAGCGCGAGCAAACTCGGAATGGGCAAGTTTTCAAAATCCGCATGTTTATCCGAGAGAATCAAAATGCTTGCGCCGTGCTTGACCGCATTGAGCGCGCTTTTGCGCAGGTCGCTTAGTTTGGCTCGAAATCCGACAATGCCTTCAATGCGTTTGAAGGTTGTATCTAACACTTCGGCAACAATACGCGCGTCAGGCGAATTGGGATTGCCTCGTTTGAACGATTCCACAAATGCCATCTGCCCCAAAGAAAGGACAGGACTTTTGAGTTCAATGGCAACTTGTGGCGGAATGAGTTCTTTTGTAGAAAAGATGTTCGGCTTTTTGCCGAGTTCAATGCTTAAATCGGTTACGGTGGTTTCGCGAATGTAATCGACAGGGGGATTTGTAACCTGCGCGAAGTTTTGATAAAAGTAATCGAAGAACGGACGTGGTTCGTCGGAAAAAATCGCGGGGCGCGCCGTATCGCCCATTGAGCCGATAGGTTCTTTACCAGTTTCAATCATCGGCAAGAGAATTTTGTTCAAATCTTCTTCGGTGTAGCCGAAAACGCTTGTTTTTTCAAGGGTTTGCGGCAGTGTGTTCACTTGAAGCGAGAGCGCGGGCAAGAGATGCGGGTCAAATTTAGCGTCGAAGTATTCTGCTGATTCGCTCGTGTCGCGAAAGTCAATTTCGCCTGTTTCCAAATCTACCCTTACGCCAGAACCGGCTTGCAGTGTGCCTTTGGCTCGAATCACACTTTCATCGAGGTTGAACGAACCGGCTTCGGAAGAGAGGTAAAAATGCTCGTCGGTCATTGCCCAGCGGCATGGGCGGAAACCGTTTCTATCGAGACGTGCGCCGACGGTTTGTCCGTCAGAAAAGGTAACAAAGGCGGGGCCGTCCCACGATTCCATCGCTCTGCCCCAGAATTTGTAGAAGGGTTTATCGCTGTTTGCAGGCGGAATGAGAATTGCCATCACATCGTCGACAAAGGGAATTGAACTGCGGTAAAGCAAGGCTTCTGCCATTTCGTTGAGCGAGCCTGTGTCGCTAATGTTGTGGTGCGTGAGCAGTTCGCCTGCTTTTAAGCCGAGCGATTTTTCGCGCGCAAATGCCCAAGTGCGGTTGCCTGCAATCGTGTTGATTTCGCCGTTGTGTGCGATTAAGCGGAAGGGTTGCGCTTTGTCCCAAGACGTGCGCGTGTTGGTGCTGAATCGTCGATGAAAGAGCGCGAATCGCGTTTTGTAGTTTGGATTCTGCAAATCGAGATAAAAGGCATCGAGCTTATCGGCAGTTGTGAGGGCTTTGTAGACGATTGTGTTTGTGGAAAGCGACGGAAAATAAAATTCGCTCATGCCTCGTTCGGCGGCGCGTGCGCGCGTGTATTGTTTGGCGATGTAAAGAATGCGATTGAATGACGAATCTGTGCGGCAGTGTTCGGGGCGACGAATCACCACTTGCTTAATGGCAGGCATTGATTTTTTGGCTTCTGCACCGAGCACGCTCAAATTTATCGGCACATCGCGATAGGCTTCGATGCGCAAATCAAAAAATTCAAACGTTTCGGTCAGGAGTTTGAGCGCAATGCGTTGCCCTTCGGAATCAAACGGAATGAAGAGCGTTGCAATTGCGACCGTTCCTTTTTCATAGCCGAAAAGCTCGAACGGAATATCAGTCATGATGCCGGCACCGTCCGACGAGACGCGGTCAGCACCGCACGCCCCGCGATGCTCGACGCATCGAAGCGCGTATAAGGCTTGTTTCAAATGCGCATGTGTTGCGGTGTTTTTACGGCTGGCAAGAAAGCCCACTCCGCACGCGGATTTTTCATCGTGAAATTGCATTCTTGATTTCCTCCAAAACTGAATTAAACTCCTTTGCTTTAAGAGGCTTCTCAGAGTGCGCGTAGGCGGTTAATTGGAAATGTGCTTTGCAGAAATGTTTGCCGTAATAATTAAAAAAATTTGCTTTTCGTCAAGCACTTTCAGGTCGTCAAACAAAAAAAGCCGCCTTGCATGAGACGGCTTTGGAGCAATGTGTGTGCGCAGATGTGTGGGCTCTGAGGGAGTCGAACCCCCGACCTACTGGGTGTAAACCAGTCGCTCTAACCAACTGAGCTAAAAGCCCTTTTGCTTGATGCGCTTTGCATAGCGGCTTTGTAAAGCAACTGCAAATTTACGTTTTCCAAATCCCTTCGCCAAATGCTTCATTCGTTTTCTTTGCGAGCAAACTTTGCATTATCTTCTGCACGATGTTTCTTACATTTCAAAGTATTGTGTTAATTTCAACATATTGGAAATGACGGATTCATACAACGAGAATTGCATTTTTTGTAAAATCGCGTCGGAAAAAATTCCGTCAAAAAAAGTTTACAGCGACGAGCAAATTTTTGCTTTTCATGACATTGCGCCTGTCGCGCCTGTTCATATCCTCATCATACCTAAGCGGCACATTGAAACACTGAACGATTTAACCAGCGACGACGCACTTCTTGTTGGCAAGCTCATTATCGTTGCCAAAGATATTGCGCGCACGCTTGGCATCGCCGATTCAGGTTATCGTATTAACCTGAATTGCAAGCGAGACGGCGGACAAACCGTTTTTCATATTCATGCACATTTGATTGGTGGCAAACCGATGGGCTGGCCTCCATTTCCAACAACATAGAGCCATGAACATTTCACCCGAAGAGCATCGCATTTCACTCCTGAAGAGTTTTTTAGAGAAAGACCCATGCGATTCTTTTTCTCGCTATGCGCTTGCGCTTGATTACATCAAACTCCATCGCCTTGAAGATGCCGTTAAGGAATTTGAATACCTCTTGACGCACGCGCCTGACTACACCGCAACTTATTATCACTTGGGAAAACTCTACGAGAGAATGGGCAGAATGGAAGATGCAAAGAGAACATACCAACTTGGTATTTCATTAACTGCTCAACGCGGCGAAGCACATGCCAATAAAGAACTTCGTGAAGCTTTATTTATGCTCACGGGCGGCAATGACGATGATTGAATCAAACATTAACTGAACAACTCAAAAAAACTAACTCGTCAACTGTATTCGGAGATTCTCTATGACACCACGTTTCAAACTTGCAATCGGACTTCTTTTCCTTTTGCTATTCTCTTCAATTTCGGCTTCAGCACAAGCCACTGCCGATAGGCAACTCAAAGTTACTTTCGGCGATGCTATTGAAGGCAGACCGTTAGAAATTCGTATCTCGTCACAAATGGGTGCGCAGATTGACCGTGCCGTTATTCGCTACAGAAATTTCGGTATTTCGGAGTATCGATTTATCGAAGCCCAGCCGCAAGGGAGCGATTTTGTTGGCACGATTCCCGCCAATTATGTCATTGCGCCCTCGATTGATTTTTATGTCGTCGCCGTCTTGCGCGATAACACACAGGTTACCTTTCCGTTTTTAACGCCGATTCAAACGCCAGCAAACATCACCGTTCGTCCACTTCCCGAAGACCCGAATCTGGTGGTGATTTCGCCGTCGAAACAAGAAGCCTTACGTCCCGAAGACGTGGTGATTTCGTTTTCGTATTACACGCTAAGCGATAAAATCAGCAAAGAGAAATCACAGTTGTTTGTTGACGGAAAAGATGTTACGAAGAAGGCGATTTTCAGCGAGAACCTTGTAACCTACATTCCCGACGAGCTGCCGAAGCCAGGTCCACTTCGCGCGGAATTTATCGCACGCGACGCGCGCGGCGTTGAACTTGGCAGGACAAGCACTTATTTCAGAGTGAGTGCCGCTCCGAAAAAAACGCTCGATGAAGCTAAACGCGAAGCACAAATAGCCTACAACACACAAAGTTGGGCAGAAATGCGCCAAGAAAACGTTGGCGATACCAGTATATTCTATGCCCGTGCCAACATTAACGCCGAAGCTGTCTATAACGATTGGCTTCGTGTTGGAACGAACATTTATGTAACCAACGAAGAAAACGCACGCCGCCAGCCCGCCAATCGCTTTCTCTTTAAAGTCAATACCGATTACTTTGATGTGAAAGTTGGCGATGTTTTTCCTGACTACAACTTTTATCTTTCAAACGGCGTGCGCGTTCGCGGCTATGAATTAAGCGGCATGTTTGCAGGTCTGCGCTTTGCAACTACACAAGGCGACGCGGCGCGCGAGATTATTCCAGAGTTCGGCGCGACGCGCGTTATCTCCATTACGCAACCCGATTCAATCGTTCAAGCCGAACTTGCCGGTTTCATTTTGGTCGATTCAACAGCGAATACGAAAACCTATAGGCAACTCTTAGCTCCGGGTGCGTTCCGACGCAATTACTTCACTGCCGTTGGCGGCTTTTTCAGTAAAGTCTTTCGTTTAGAGTTGCAATACTTGAAAGTCAAAGACCAAATTGATGAGAATCGCCTCGATGCGCGCGGCGTGCGCCCCGAAGAGAGTGTTGGATTTGGAACGAGCTTCAAACTCTCACCTGTTCCAAACGTGCTCGACTTTTACGGAGACCTTGCTGTTGGCGCATTTAACACCGACATCACCGGCGGCTCACTTAGCGCAGGACAAGTTGCGCAACTGTTGGGTAAGAAAGGACAAGATAGCGTCAATTTTGTGAACGATTTAGACCGATTCCCTGGCGGCTATGAACGGCTTCGAAGCCTCATAACCGTCAATCCTAACCTTGCCTTTCCGACGCCACTCGGTAGCGCAACCGCTTGGCGCGCAGGAACAACCCTCAACAACAACTTTGGCTCTTGGGGCAATTTCTTCAAAGTTGAATATGTGCGTCAAGGCGCGAACTTCCGCTCGCTCGGACTTGCGTTTTATCAGCCCGACATCGCCGGCATTCGCATCAACGACCGAATCCGCCTGCTTGAAAGTCGCTTGCTTCTCTCCTTTGCATTTGAAAGTTTGAGCGATAACCTTACTAGGCAACGCGACATTGAAACACAGTTAGGGCAAACGATTGACGGAACAACCTCGCGGAACTTGCTTTCGCTTGGCGCATCTATTTTTCCCGGTATCAATCTCCCGTCCATTCGGTTAGAATATCGCCGTCAGAGCAACATCAATAACATTCCTGCCTCTTACCGCGATTCGATTAAACTTGCTGAAACCATACCCGTTTTCGTAGGCAATCGCAGTGCTCTTGGCGCGCAAATCGATAACGTAACCAACACCTTTAACTTCGATGTGCAGCAAACCTTTAATCTCAAAAACTCAAAAACGCTCCAACTTGGATTGAGCACCGTCTTCTCGAGTCGGGGTGAAAATCGTGATTTAGGTATCCTGAATACCACTTTCGACACGACCCGCAACAGCGCAGTTTTATTGGGCAACGTTTATGTTTCACCGTTTGATTTGCTTTCGGTTACATCGCAACAGTTTTCAAGCCGCACGATTTCGCTCAACGGAACACTCACCTTCGCCAACTCGCTTCGCATCAACGGTGGGCTCTCGAACCAGAGCAGTGAATTTGTCGTTGGTGTTCGCCTCGACACAAACCAAGCACTTGGCAAGGTTACACGCCGCGAATTATTAGCTGCACAAACTTTCAACTCGATTGATGCGGGCGTGGGCTATGGCTTTTTGAATAACACGCTTCGTCCAACCCTTCGCGCTTCTCTGACCTTCGGCGATTTCAGCCGAACGCTCATCGGCGTGAGCACGATTTACGACATTACACCGACACAAAATTTAACTGCCGACTTGAACTTTTTTATCGTGGGCGAAAAAGAAGCCAATGGGGTTAGAGTGCCAAGTTCGACCGACATTATTGCTGCCGTGCGCTACCAGATTCTCTTCGGAAACTAACACGGAGCCTGTTCGTTTATGGACACTTCGAAGAGCCTTTACAGAAACGATTAATTTATCTGCAAGAGGATTTACACATGAACTTCAATCCGAACAAATTCACGCTTCGTGCGCAAGAAGCCGTACAAACAGCGGCGGAAAAAGCCGCCGGGCTTCAACATCAGCAAATTGAACCTGAGCATGTGCTCCTTGCCATGCTTTCCGACAAGAACAACATCGCCTATCAACTTTCAGAAAAATTGGGGCTTCAAACCGAGCAAGTGGTCGCTGTTTTAGAGCGTCAGATTGACCGATTTCCCAAAGTTTCGGGCGCGTCGGTTTCGGGACAATACATTTCGCAAAACCTCGCCAAAGTTTTTGACCTTGCCGCCACACAAGCCGAAAAGTTGAAAGACGACTACATCAGTTCGGAGCATTTATTGATTGCGATGCTGGAATCGGGGCAAACCGTTTCTAAAATTTTGAAAGATGCTGGGGCAACAACCGATGGCGTGCTCAAAGCCCTCGCTACCATTCGCGGCTCGCAACGCATTACCGACCCGAATGCCGAAGATCGATATAACGCGCTCAAAAAATATGCTCGCGATTTGAACGACCTTGCGCGAAAGGGCAAACTCGACCCCGTTATCGGACGCGACGAAGAAATCCGCCGCGTGCTTCAAATTCTTTCGCGGCGCACAAAGAATAATCCTGTGCTGATTGGTGAGCCGGGAGTGGGTAAAACGGCAATCGCTGAAGGCATTGCGCAACGTATTATCAGCGGCGATGTGCCGGAAAATTTGAAGTCAAAACAAATTCACGCACTCGATATTGCCCAACTTGTTGCAGGCACAAAGTTTAGAGGCGAGTTCGAGGAACGCTTGAAAGCTGTTGTGCGCGAAGTGCAAGATTCTAATGGCGATATTGTTTTGTTCATTGATGAAATTCACTTGCTTGTTGGCGCAGGCGGCGCAGAAGGCGCAGTTGACGCCGCTAATATCTTAAAGCCGGCTCTTGCGCGCGGCGAACTTCGCTGTATCGGTGCTACAACGCTCGACGAGTATAGAAAGTATATCGAGAAAGATGCCGCGTTGGAACGACGCTTTCAAACCGTCTTCGTTCAAGAGCCTAGCGTTGAAGACACAGTTTCTATCTTGCGTGGTTTGAAAGAAAAGTATGAGATTCATCATGGTGTTAGAATCACAGACAGTGCTATTGTTGCCGCAGCGGAACTTTCTCACCGCTATATTTCAGATAGATTCTTGCCCGATAAAGCAATTGACCTCATTGATGAAGCCTCTTCAAAATTGCGATTAGAAATTGACAGCGTGCCCGAAGCATTGGATAAAATCAATCGTGAAATCCGACGTCTTGAAATTGAGCGCGAAGCCTTGAAGCGAGAGTTGGAGGCTGAAAAAGTATAATTTGAATCGCCGTCCATCATAATATTTTTACCTATTGGACGGCGACTCTTTCTTGTTAGATTTATTTCTAACCGCATCACCATGCTTAATGTTTTCTCGCCGCGTCCTTTTTGTTTTATTCCTGCCTGCTTTTTGTCAAGCACAAGTTATTTCTAATACTTCTTTTGAACGCTTTCTAAACACTTACTTTTGGAAGAGCAATTATTTTTCTTCTCACCAATTTGGCGTTTGGACACTTACAGCGAATAATAACCTTCGATCTACTCTCATCAATCTTAGCGAGCGCGCGTTGCGCGATGAAAACGAGTTCAATTTCAGCCTCTCCCGACCCTTTTACGCACAGTCGCAACTTCGTTTTGAAGGCTCAAATTATTTTCTTTCCGATAGCCGTAATTTGTTTCGTAATAATGCTGTTTCTAATCGCGTCGTGGTCGGCATTTCTTCACAGCCTTCGGCTTGGTCTCTGCTTGAAGCCAATGGCGGATATAAAGCCGAGCGACAAATCAATCAGTTCAATTCGGGATTTATCTATGGACTTCGGGGCGAACTCTTCGGCTATCAATTTTCTAATTTTGAGATTTCCTCACGAGTAAATTTCTCTCAGGAATTTTTAGAGCCGCGCCGCAACGAAGATAAGGGCATTTTTCTTTCGCTGAATCAAAAATATAGTCGTGCGACTTTGTTCTTTTCAGGTGGCGTGAGCGAGGAACGGCGGGATTATTTTTCAAATGTGCTAGCGGCGCAAGTACCAACAACAATTGTAGAACGGCGAATAGAGCAGAATTTTTATACTATTGACAGCCTTTCGTATCGAACTTTTTCCAACTTGACTACGAGAGCAAAAGTAGAACTTCGCCGCCGTGTTATTACGCGCGAAAATAGTCAGCAGTTTTCCGACTTAACGAATGCTGTCTATGATAATGAAATCGAGCAACTTCGCCTATTCAGCGATGCCGGTTTCACATTTGAATTGCCGTCATTTCAGATATTTTCAGGAATTTTATTTCAGCAACAGTCGGAAAGTTATCGTCCAATAAACGCCTTTTCCGAAAATCCCATCGCGATTGCGCGAGAGCAATTTCGCAATAATTCTTTTCAGGTTGCAACCATTTATTTTTCGTCAACTTGGCGGCACTTCAACGCCGTTGGCGATACCCTGCATTATTTCTTCATTTCCGCGCAGCTGCGTGGCTTTCGCTACGATACACCTGACACCACCAACACCGACGACCGCGACGAAGTCAGCTACGCGCTCACTGTTTCCGATAGCCTTCGACTCAATGCTTATTTCGGCTTGCGTCTCTCGGCTTCTATTGCAACAACAAATAATGTTTTCATTTCTCGTGAGCGAAGTGCAAATAATACTAAAAACTATATTTTGCGTTTCTCACCAACTACCATTTGGCGCGTTCCCAAAAAAATTGAGAGCGTTAATGAGTTCGGCGTGCTAGCAAACTATACGGTTTATGATTTTGAAATCGGCTCGCAAACGCGAAGTTTTTCATTCCGACAATTCTCGTTTTTAGATTCTACACAGTTTTTTTTAACCGATTTTCTTACGCTGAAATTTCTCTACGAACAGCGTCTTTATGAACGTGCGGAGCTTTATTGGAATGACTTTTCAGAGCGTCCGCTCAGCCGATTCAACGACCGTTCGCTCTCGTTTGAAATAGAGGCTCGACAGGCATCGATTGTAAGCTCGCTCGGAATTAGAATTTTTGCGCGAAGCCAATCCAACTTTCAAACTCGCCCCAAAGCCGATGAAATTGAAATCATTGAAGTGCCGCTACCTAATTTGCTTTATATTGGTCCGACTGCGAGAATTTCATATCGTCCGTCGCAAAGCATTGCGTTGGAGACCAGTGGATGGTATCAACTTGAGCGTATTGGGAATCAAACCATTCAAGTTTTCCCGAACTTTTATCTTTCCGTCAAAACGCTTTTTTGATGAAAACCGATAAACTCATTTACAGCATTTTTCAAGAATCACCCGAAACAGCATTGGCACTGCTCGGCTACGACGAGGAACTTGCACGCCGCTATGCATTTCAATCAATCGAGGTTAAAGAAAAATCTTATCGCATTGATGGCGTCTTGTTACCTGACTCGCCTGAGTTGCCTGTGATTATTTTGGAAGTGCAATTTCAGACCGATGAATTCATTTATGAACGCATTCTTTCAGAGACACTGATTTTCAGAGCGCAGAATCGCCAGTTTCCGAATACCCAAATGGTTGTGATATTTGCCTCACGAAGTCTTGATAAGGGGGCAGGCATGCTTGTGCCGCTGGTGGATTCAAATGTCATTCGTCCTATTTACCTTGATGAAGTGCTCAATGAGGAAACGCGCAATCTTGGACAAATGCTACTTCAACTGATGGTAAAAAAATCGAGCCTTGCTGCTGACCTTGAAGTTGCCAAAGCATTCAAACGCATTTTAGACGAGCCCGAAGTTTCTTACGCTCGACGACGTTTTTTCTTAAACCTGCTGATTAACTTATTTTTGGATAAACATGAACCTTTAACCTACGAGGAGTTAGCCGCTATGATTGAAATGGAAGAAATTTTTGATTTCTCAAACAACCGTTTGGTGCATGATATTGCACGCCGCAAAATTGCACCTGCAATCGCCCAAGAAATGGCAAAGGACATTGCAAAAGAAATGGCAAAGGACATTGCAAAAGATATGGCAAAGGACATTGCAAAAGATATGGCAAAGGACATTGCAAAGGATATGGCGCAAGAAATTGCTCGTGCAAAACAGTTGGCAGAAATTCCTGCTCTTCGCCGATTCGGCTTAACGAATGAGCAAATTGCAGAAGCATTACAACTTCCTCTCTCGGAGGTTGAGCGCATTCAATGACTTTTCAAAAACTGCGTGGCGAAGAAATGAATCGCCTTTCCCCCGAAGCCTTTCGCGCCGCTGAAAAATTTCCGATTTCTGTTTTGCTTCAAAACATCCGCTCGATGTGGAATGTCGGCGCGATTTTTCGCTCATGTGATGCGGCGAGAGTTGAAAAAGTTATTATCACAGGATACACGGCTACACCACCACGCAAAGAAATCGACAAAACTGCACTCGGCGCAACAGAGTGGGTCGCTTGGGAATATGTTCAAAACCCGCTTGATGCGATTACAAAACTCAAAGCAACCGGCGTTAAGATTGCGGCACTTGAAATTACCACGCACACAATCCGATACGATTCGCTTTCAAAACAACACTTCCCACTTTGCTTGATTGTTGGCAACGAAGTCTCAGGCATTGATGATAATGTTTTAGCCATGTGCGACCTTGCTCTTGAAATTCCTCAATATGGCGTCAAACACTCTCTCAATGTCGCAGTCTCTGTTGGCATTGCGCTCTTTGAACTTATCAAAGCCTCTCAAAGAATTGCTTGATGCTTTAAGATTCGTTAAGTTTGAAAAAGTTTTTTCACTGCCCATGCCCATACTTTGCAACTACTACCTAACTTATCGCTGCAATGCTGAATGTGGCTTTTGCGACATTTGGCAGAAACCCAGCCCGTTTGTAAAAGTCGACGATGTTGAAAGAAACTTGCATGACCTCAAACGACTTGGCGTGAAGTTCATCGATTTCACAGGCGGCGAGCCCCTTCTGCATCGCGACCTTCCCGAAATTCTCACCATTGCCAAACGCATGGGATTTGTTACAAGCGTTACAACAAACACGCTTCTTTATCCTAAATACGCCAAAGCCCTTGCAGGCAAAATAGACTTGTTACACTTCTCGTTGGATTCTGCTTTCAAAGACAAACATGACCAATCGCGCGGCGTGCGATGCTTTGACAAAGTTTTAGAAAGCATTGATATTGCTAAATCGCTCGGTGAATATCCCGACATCATTTTCACGGTTCAAGCCGGCAACTACGAAGAACTTCCCGTCGTGTATGAAACCATTTCGCGCCCGAACAACTTAATGCTTATCCTCAATCCGATTTTTCAATACGGCTCATTCTTCACGGCTGAACAAACAGAAGCGATGTATGAATACGTGCTAAATTTTTCAAAGAAGCGGTTGGTGTATATGAACGCAGCGTTTATCGCGCTTCGGCGTGATGGGGGAAATCGTAAAACCAAACCCGTCTGCAAAGCGGTCTCCGAAGTCGTGGTTATCTCGCCGTCAAATGAAATGATTCTGCCTTGCTATCACGCTGGGTATAAAAAAGCGCCAATTCAAAATCGTTTGTATGATTTGAGAAAGTCGCCCTTTGTCAAAGAAGAAATTAAGATGGAAGGACGCCACGACTTCTGCGAGGGTTGCACAGTGAATTGCTACTTCGAGCCGAGCTTTGCGACGCATTTTTCTAAATACTTTTGGATTGCGCTTCCCTCAAAAACGCGATACATCTACCACAAACTTTTTCCGCAACGCCTTTTGTGGCGATATATCAAAGGGCGATTGCATTATGCTTTTCACCCATCGAGTCCAAAGCGAAATCTTCACTCGGCTTCAGCACCAATTTGAACTGGCTCGAGTTGCGTAAGTTCTTCATCAGTGAATAATCTTGATTTTGTGAGAAATCTCACCCCAAGCGGAATCTCGAGCGAAAAACTTGCGCCCCTTCCTTTCACCACATCAATAATCAGTTGCGTGTGTTTCCAGTATTCGAATTGCTCACGCGACATATAGAACGCACAACCCGCAATTTCCCCGAGTTTGACATCATTTGCGCCAACACGATAATCACTCACGGAAAAACACATCGGCGAAGAGCCATCGCAACAGCCTCCGCTTTGATGAAAGAGCAACTCGCCATGCTCGGCTTTTAGTTTATTGAGCACGGCTTCCGCTTCAGGTGTGATTAAGACACGTTTAACCATCGTTGAAGTCTTGTTTGAAGATTGAAAAAATTTGTGTTCAAAAACTTATCCCAAGCCCTCGTTCATACGGACACGAAGGCTTGGGACGCTCAGAAGCCAAAGTACTACTGCTTCTCAACCCTTAGTGCGCCATTGCGTGTTCGTAGTCGTAGGCATGTTCAAAGATGCCGATGACTTCAGCAAGCGTTGGCTGAACAGGATTCGTAAATCCGCATGGGTCTTTCATTGCAAATTTCGCCATTTCTTCGAAGTCATTTGGCGAGACATTCAGCACGCGCAGATCTTTCGGGATATTGACACGGTCTTTGAGTTCCTTGATTTTGTCAATCACCACGGTTGCTTTGTCGGCATTGGTCATGCCGCTTTCGCTGAACTTCATTTCATCGGCAATAATCGCCAAGCGTTTTTCAGCAGCCTTCTTGTTGAAGTCCTCAACAGCAGGCAAGAGAATAGCGTTGCAAACCCCGTGCGGCAGGTCATAGAATCCGCCGAGTTGATGTGCCATTGCATGCACATAGCCCAGCCCTGCATTGTTGAAGGCGACGCCTGCCATGTACTGTGCGTAAGCCATCTTTTCGCGTGCATCAATATCGTTGCCGTTGTCATATGCGCGCGGCAAGTTGGCGAAAATCATTTTGATGGCAGTCAGCGCATTTGCATCGGTGAGCGGTGTTGCCCAAGTCGAGACGAAGGCTTCAACGGCGTGTGTCAAGGCGTCCATGCCAGTTGCCGCTGTCAAACCTTTCGGCATGCTGACGAGCGTTTCAGGGTCGTTGATGGAAAGCAGCGGTGTGATGCGCCAGTCGATAATCGCCATTTTGACCTTGCGCGCTGTGTCGGTGATGATAGAAAAGCGCGTCATTTCTGCAGCTGTGCCTGATGTGGTATTGACCGAGAACAGCGGTGCAGGCGTGTTTTTGACTTTATCGACCCCTTCGTAATCGTGAATGCGTCCGGGATTGGTTGCCATGATTGCGACACCTTTGGCGCAGTCGTGCGAGCTACCACCGCCGAGCGAAATAATCAAGTCGCATTGATTGCTCTTGAACACTTCCGTTGCTTCCGCCACATTGAGGTCTGTTGGATTGGGATGAACTTTACCCCAGAGCACCGGCGTTGCACCACCGCTGACAACATACTGCTTAATGCGCTCTGCAAGTTCACTTTTGGCTAAAAATTCATCGGTAACGATGAGCACTTTCTTTGCGCCTCTGGTCTTGATTTCCGATGCCAGTGTGGCAACTGCCCCGCGTCCGAAAACATTCTTGTTGGGCGAAAACACATATGCTGTATTCATAGTTAATTCTCCTGCTTTAATGCGTTTTGAATGCTTCCTACTATTGAATGTTCTTCGTAAGGTTTGCAGCTGCTAAATGTATGTCAAAGAACAAGGACTGAAAGAACAAAATCTCCTTTTCCAAACGATTAAATTGTGAGCGGCGGCAGTAGCAAACCGCCGCTCTGTACTCAATGCCTCAATGCATTAGAAGAAGCCGAGTTTGTTCTTGCTGTAAGAGATAAGGATATTCTTGTTTTGGCGATAGTGATTGAGCATCATTAGATGCGTTTCACGACCGAAGCCTGACTTCTTGTAACCACCAAACGGTGCGTGCGCGGGATAAACGTGATAACAATTCACCCACACTCTTCCAGCTTGAATGGCACGCGGTACAGTGTAGGCTTCGTGCATGTCGCGTGTCCAAACGCCGGCGCCAAGCCCATATATCGTGTCGTTAGCAATTTCAATGGCTTCTTCCACCGTTCTGAAAGTCGTTACGGCAGTAACAGGACCGAAAATTTCTTCTTGGAAGACACGCATTTTATTGTTGCCGCGCAAAATTGTGGGCTCAATGTAATAGCCTTTTTCTAAGCCACTGTTGATGCTGGCGCGCTTGCCACCGAGTAAGACTTCTGCACCTTCTTTCTTGGCGATATCGAAGTAAGAGAGGATTTTCTCTAATTGGTCGTTCGAGGCTTGTGCGCCAATCATGGTATCTTCATCGAGCGGATTGCCTTGCTTGATGGCTTTGGTGCGCGTGATGAATCGCTCAATGAACTTTTCTGCAATGCTTTCTTGAACTAAAACGCGCGATGGGCAGGTGCACACTTCGCCTTGATTGAGCGCAAACATTGTTGCCCCTTCTAAGCACTTGTCGAGGAACTCGTCATCGGCGTCCATGACGCTCTTGAAGTAGATGTTCGGTGATTTTCCGCCGAGTTCCATTGTGGCAGGCACGAGGTTATCGGCAGTGTATTGCAGAATCAGGCGTCCCGTTGTGGTCTCACCCGTGAAGGCAACTTTGGCAACGCGCGGCGACGAAGCAAGTGGCTTACCGGCTTCTGGTCCAAAACCATTGACCACGTTGAGCACCCCTTCGGGCAAAATATCTTGAATGAGCTCGAGCCAAACCATGATGCTTGTCGGTGTTTGCTCTGCCGGCTTAACGACCGTGCAGCATCCAGCGGCAAGTGCCGGAGCAATTTTCCATGCAGCCATCAAGAGTGGGAAGTTCCAAGGAATAATTTGTCCGACAACGCCAATCGGCTCTTTGATGTTGAGTGAAAGTGTGTTAGCATCCAGTTCCGACGCTGTGCCTTCTTCGGCGCGAATGACGCCTGCGAAGTAGCGGAAATGGTCAACGACAAGCGGCAAATCAGCGTTGAGTGTTTCGCGAATCGGCTTGCCATTGTCCATCGTTTCAACTTCGGCAAGATAGACAAGGTTCTTTTCCGTAATGTCCGCAATTTTCAAGAGCAGGTTGCTTCGTTCTGTGGCTGAGGTGCGCGACCATTTCGGGAAGGCTTTATGCGCGGCATCGAGCGCAAGATCGATGTCTTCTTTCGTGGAGCGCGCCACACGCGAGATAAATGAGCCATCAACAGGCGAGAAGTTTTCAAAGTACTGACCTTTGACAGGGGGCGTCCATTTGCCGCCGATAAAGTTTTCGTATTGCTCCTTGAATTTCGGCTTCGGGTGAATCTTGGAAGCCTTGACCGCTTCTTCAACAAGCATTGTCATAAACAGTCTCCTTACTGATTTGGTTAATTGGAATTCTGAACACAGCTGCCAATTGGCATTGAAACAAAAGTCGGCAACAATCTTCGAATCGCGTTGCACAATCGTCGCATTTTTTTGCACAATTGTCTCTTTTTGCTTTGAAAAGATTTTTCTCTATGTTAGGATGCTTCCAATTAACCACATCGCCGATTCCCACTTGGGCACAAGAAAGGAGTAAGGAATATGCCTCTGTCGCGCCGTCTTGAAAAACGCTTGCAAACCCTGATTGAAAACCGCAGCGTCTACACGCTTGAAAATTCCGAGCTCAATCTTTTTGAAACCTACCAACGTTGCTACTCTGTTGAGTTACAATTTCGAGAGCCAATTGCCGTTACAATGATTCAAGGCAAAAAAGTCATGCATGTTTCATCTCAACATCACTTCGATTTTTATCCTAACCAGTCGCTGATTTTGCCTGCTAATGAATTGATGCGTATTGACTTCCCCGAAGCCACGATGGAAAACCCAACACGCTGTCTTGCACTTGCTATATCGCCCGAATTAATTCGCGAGGTTATTAACGAGCTTAACGAGCGACTTCCGAAACTTGACCGGCAAGCGTGGGATTTGGATTATGCTAATTTCTACTTGGGAGACGACCCGCGTTTAGTTCAAACGATTCATCAACTCGTTCAGATCTTTATTGATGACGAACCAGCCAAAGACGTGCTTGCCTCGCTCAAATTGCGTGAACTGCTTGTGCGCGTCATGCAAACCCAAGCCAAAGCCCTACTGCTCAAAGAATGCACACGATGGTCTAATCATTATCGACTCGCTGCGGCAGTTGACTACATCAGACAACATCTGCACGAGCGCATTTCTGTTGATGACCTCTGTAAAAAAAGTTGTATGAGTCGTCCACACTTCTTCCGGCACTTCAAGCAAGAACTTGGTGTTACTCCCATCGAGTTCATCAATCAAGAGCGGATTAAGCGTGCCAAAGAGTTACTTGCTTATTCGCACCTTTCCGTTTCAGAAGTTTGTTTTCAAGTTGGATTTAGCAGCGTGGCTTACTTTGACCGTGTGTTCAAGCACTATGTTGGCATGTGTCCGCGCCGTTTCCAGAAACAGGCTCTCAAACAAGGCGTTGCTTCCATTCGTTGCTGATGTTTGTGGTTCTGCTTATCTGCTTGTTTCAAATTTCGATGCCAAACTTTACCAAAACACGCGCCGTCATTGAGGCATCGATTAAAAGCCATGCGTTCCCTTCTGCCACGCTTCTTGTGTGGAAGGACAGCAAAGTGCTGTTTCACAACAGTTTCGGACGCTTAACCTACGAGCCCTCTTCACGACAAACCGATACGCTCACACTCTACGACCTCGCCTCGCTTACAAAGCCACTTGCCGTTACACTTTCGCTCATGAAGTTTCACAGCGAAGGCAAACTCCGACTCGATGATTCGCTCAAAACATTTCTCCCACAAACTGCTAATGGCGGAAAGGAACATCTCACGCTTCGCGATTTGCTCTTGCATCAATCTGGCTTGATTGCATTTCGGCGTTATTACGACTGCTGTTCAACCGAAACGCAAGTCCTGTCGCGGATTTACAGCGACACACTCATTCGCCGCATTGGCGATACCACGATTTACAGCGACTTGAACTTCGTGCTGCTCGGCAAAGTCGTGGAAGCCCTTTCAGGCAAACGATTAAATGAACACTTCGATGAAACCTTTGGGCAACCGCTTGGCTTGAAGAACTTGATGTTTCTTCCGCCCGATTCGCTCTCATATCGCATCGCACCCACCGAAGCCGACACGCATTGGAAGTTTTCATTTCCTCGCCCCAGAGTTCATGACCCAACGGCAGCGATGCTTCGAGGCGTTTCAGGTAACGCGGGATTGTTCGGCAACGCAAGCGACATTTTGCGCCTGATGCTTCCACTTCTCAACGGCGGCACTTGGGATTCACTTCGCTTCTTTACACCGCAAACCATCGAGCAATTCACCACGCGCGACCCAAAGCACAAACTCCGCGCACTCGGCTGGGATATGCGCACCAACAGCGAAAAAACTTCCACAGGAAAATACTTCTCGATGCAAACTTTCGGACACACCGGCTTCACAGGCACAAGCCTTTGGATTGATAAGTCCCGAAACCTTTGCGTGATTTTTCTCACCAATCGCGTTTATCCGACTTCTTCCAATCGCCAAATTCTTTCGGTTCGACGTGCCCTTCACGACGCCATCATTGAGGATTTAGAACAGTCAAAATAATCTATCTTTGCCCGACTTAATCTTTTGACTATGATAACTATCACGGACATCGCGATTCGATACGACCGTCGGAATTTTTCTGATGAACTGTTGCTTGAGCTTTACCGCGCCCTTCTCTTACCACGTTTGATTGAAGAAAAAAGCCTAACACTTTTGCGTCAGAACAAACTCTCAAAGTGGTTTTCAGGCATCGGACAAGAAGCCATTGCTGTTGGTGCAACGAAAGCCTTGCGCGAAAGCGATTACATTTTTCCACTCCATCGCAATCTCGGCGTTTTCACTTCGCGAAATCTCCCGCTTCAAAAACTCTTTTCGCAGTGGGAAGGTGGAAAACACGGCTATACCAAAGGACGCGACCGCTCGTTTCACTTCGGCGCACCTGAACATCGCATCATCGGCATGATTTCTCACTTAGGTGCTATGCTGGGCGTTGCTGATGGCGTTGCACTTGCGCATCAACTCGACGGCGAACCTGTGATTGCGCTTGCCTTTTCAGGCGAAGGTGGCACTTCCGAAGGCGACTTCCACGAAGCACTCAACCTTGCCGCTGTTTGGGATTTGCCCGTGATTTTCCTTGTTGAAAACAACGGCTATGGACTTTCCACGCCGACACACGAACAATTCCGATGCAAATCCATCGCCGATAAAGCCATTGGCTACGGCATAGATGGCGTTCAAATTGATGGCAATAACATCTTGGAAGTCTATCAAACGATTTCCCAACTTGCCACCGAAATGCGCCGCAACCCAAAGCCTGTGCTCGTTGAAGCCCTCACTTTCCGAATGCGCGGACACGAAGAAGCCAGTGGCACGAAATACGTTCCGCAACACCTTTTTGATGAATGGGCGAAAAAAGACCCTGTTCAAAATTTTGAGCAATTCTTACTCGAGCTCGGCTTGCTGAACAAGGCTACCATTTCAACCACAAGAAATGAGTTCAAACGCATGATTGATGAAGCATGGGAAGCCGTCTTCAAAGAGCCATCGCTTGTTCCAAATCCTGACAAAGAACTTGCCGATGTTTATGCGCCAACGCGCTACACACTTGTATCACCAAATTCCAACAATCAAACTAAAAAGCGCTTTATTCACGCGCTATCAGACGGCTTGCGCGAAGCCATGCGACGCGACCCCTCGATTGTGATGATGGGACAGGATATTGCCGAATACGGCGGCGTGTTTAAGGTTACAGACAAGTTCGTCGAAGAATTTAGCAAAGCGCGTATTCGCAATACGCCCATCATGGAGTCGGGAGTAATTGCATGTGCGCTTGGACTTTCGCTTGCAGGAAAGCGCGCGATTGTTGAAATGCAATTTGCAGACTTCGTTTCGTGCGCATTCAGCCAAATCATCAACAATCTTGCTAAAACGCATTACCGCTGGGGGCATGGCGTTAAAGTTCTTGTTCGACTGCCCACAGGTGCTGGCGTCGGTGCCGGACCGTTTCATTCGCAAAGTTTAGAAGCAATTTTTGCCCATGTTCCGGGCTTGAAAATCGTTTATCCTTCATCGCCCTTTGATGCAAAAGGCTTATTGACAACTTCTCTGCTTGAAGAAAATCCCGTTCTCTTTTTTGAGCATAAGGCATTGTATCGGAGCATTGAGGGCGATGTTCCCGATGGCTACTACAACGTGCCGCTTGGCGTTGCAAATGTGGTTTCAACAGGGGAACGCGCAACAATTGTTACCTACGGCGCAGGCGTTCATTGGGCATTGGAATTGGTTAAAGAGTTTCCGAATCAACTCGACATCATTGACTTGCGCACGCTTTTGCCATTTGATAAGGAAACTATCTTTAATTCCGTGAGAAAAACAAGCAAGTGCCTCGTCTTGCACGAAGATACGCTCACGATGGGCATTGGCGCAGAACTTGCGGCATGGATTGGCGAATCCTGTTTTCGCTATCTTGATGCGCCCGTCATGCGTTTGGGTTCGCTCGATACCCCGGTTCCATTTTCCACTTTGCTTGAAAATGAGTTTCTTGCAAAACGCCGATTGAAACAAAAACTTGTTGAACTTCTCAAATTTTAAGTATGTCCAAACTTCGCATTGGCATTGTGGTTTTTCCCGGTTCAAACTGCGACCACGACGCGGAAACGGTTGTCAATTCGCTTCCGAACACCGAAGCCGTGATGCTCTGGCACAAAGAGCACACGCTCAAAAACGTCGACGCTGTGATTCTGCCCGGCGGATTTTCTTTCGGCGACTACTTGCGCGCAGGCGCAATTGCAAAATTTTCTCCCGTTATGAGTGAAGTGATAGATTTCGCCACACGCGGCAATCCTGTTCTTGGAATTTGCAATGGCTTTCAAATCCTGACCGAGTGTGGCCTTTTGGAAGGCGCACTCCTGCGCAACATCAATCGCCGCTTTATTTCAAAACACGTTTTCGTTCGAGTAGAAAATAGCGACACAATTTTTACCAGTCGCTACCAACAAGGCGACGTGCTCCGCATTCCGATTGCACACGGCGAGGGCAACTATTACGCCGACGCCGACACGCTCACAAAACTTCAAGTCAATCGTCAAATCATCTTTACCTACTGCGATAAAGATGGCAACCTCACGCCTGAAGCCAATCCAAACGGCTCGCTTCTCAACATTGCAGGCATCTCTAACGAAAAGAAAAATGTGCTCGGCTTAATGCCCCACCCTGAACGCGCCAGTGAAGCCCTGCTCGGCTCAACCGACGGACGCAAACTCTTCGAGTCGCTCGTAAGCAGTTTTCTCGTTCAAACGGTTTAGCATTTCTTCTAATCTGAATGGTTTTGCCATGCGTATTTTGTTCCTTTCGATTTTTCTTCTGTCAGCAACGACTCTTCACGGACAGTCGTTCACAGCAAACCAACTGCGCGTTCCGAAATTCTATCCTTCTCAAATCACTTTTGACTCGACGGCGTTTCAATCGTTTCTGGCTTCCTACCAAGCCTTCAAAGAGAAATATCAATTCATTTACTTGAGAGAGATTTTGGATTCTGTCGGGTGCACGATTAATCAACTTGTTTATGCGGCAAACCCGATTGTGCTCAACTATAAGCCTCACCTAAAAAATCGCGACACTACTGCGGCAATGTTGATAGCCATTCGCCAATTCATTGACGAACACGCCGCTCTGTTTCACACTTACTCGAATCAAATTATTTTGAACTCAATTGTCGAAGAAAATGGCTACAGAAGCATTTTGTTTGAGTGTTCGGATTACCGCAACGGCTATCGCGTGGGTGGCAAAACAAAGGGCAAAATTGAATTTGTAGTTGGGAAAAATGGTGAGATTATCGTGCTTGCCTCAACTTCCATTCGCAAAGGCACATTGCCGATTGATACAGTTCATATTTCGTCGAATCAACTCACAAAGTCCCTTCTTTATCGTCGCTTCAATGTAGATTTAGGAGAAAAATCGTTTTCGTATTTGGTCGATAAAATTGATGTTATCAAAGTCAAGCGCGTGTGTGTTTATGAAGTGCGCGATTATGAAGATGTTGAAAATGAACAAAGCGAAGTGATTGAGCGACGCCTGCGCAAGTCGACTGTGCATTTAGCGTTTGAAGTTGAAATTGATATTGGCTATAAAAAACCGATTGTGCGTCTTTACATTGACGGCTTCACGGGCGAAGAACTTGGAATTGAATATCCTTTTTTGGAAGACAGTTAATTGAATTGTATGAATGCGAATCTACCTGCAAAATCTGATGTCGTGATTGTCGGCGGCGGCATTATCGGGCTTTCCATCGGTTGGCAACTCTTGCGCCGAGGGGTTGAAGTAACGCTGATTGAGAAAGGCGAAGCAGGCAAGGCGGCAAGTTGGCTTGCAGCGGGAATGC
The DNA here is from genome assembly GCA_046292465.1 of Chloroherpetonaceae bacterium. Taxonomy (GTDB): domain Bacteria; phylum Bacteroidota; class Chlorobiia; order Chlorobiales; family Thermochlorobacteraceae; genus JANWWM01. The sequence continues at coordinate 20,024 of JBKBRB010000008.1, read as the reverse complement.
TCGCGCCAAACGCCGAAGTCGGCTTCGAGGAAATTGACTTTTTGAAGTTTGGCGAAAAAAGCCTCGCGCTCTATCCGCAATTCCTTGATGAACTCAAAAACGATTCAGGCGTTGATGTTCCGCTTGACCCTTGCGGCACGTTGATGATTGCGTTGGATAGAGACGATAGCGAATTTCTCAAACGCCTCCACGACTTTCGCAAATCGCTTAAACTTCCAGTTGAATGGCTTAGCGGCACAAAAGCGCGCGACCTTGAACCGATGCTTTCACCGAAAGTCGTCTCTGGGCTTTGGCTTCCGAACGATGCGCAAATTGATAATCGCCTGCTCGTCACGGCGTTAAGACAAGCGTTTGTGAGTAAAGGCGGCACGCTCATTGAGCACTGCGACGCACATTCGGTTGATGTTTCAGCACACACATTGAGAACCGAACATGGCGCGATTCAATTTTCGCGGCTGATTTTGGCAATGGGCTGTTGGTCTCGACGCATCGTTGGAATTCCCGATGAGCATCTTCCACCCGTGCGCCCTGTGAAGGGGCAAATTCTGACGCTTCAAATGAGCAAAGACCTTACACTTTCCAAAGTCGTGCGCTCACCACGCGTCTATCTTGCGCCAAAACATGACGGACGGTTGGTTGTTGGCGCAACAAGCGAAGAAAAAGGTTTTGATGATAGCATTACTGCTGGGGGCGTAATGGACTTATTGCAAGAAGGATATGAAGCCGTGCCAGCGATTTACGAAATGACGCTTCAAGAAGTGCGCGTCGGATTGCGTCCTGCTTCGCGCGATAACGAACCTATTTTGGGTCAATCGCCTTATCCGAACATCTTCTATGCCACAGGGCATTATCGACATGGCATTTTGCTCACACCTGTAACGGCTTACGAAATGACAAACTATATTTTGAACGGCGTTTTCTCTGACGCGGCAAAACCCTTTGTCGCATCTCGCTTTTTTCATCATGAACCGTTTATGCGATGATGAAAATTTTGATTAACGGAAAACTTATCGAACTGCCTCACGCGCTCACACTGGCAGAACTGTTAAAGCAAAACGGCATCAGTGCTAATGACAAAGGCATTGCCGTTGCTTACAACGACGAAGTTGTGATGAAATCGCACTGGGAAAAACTGCGCGTTCAAGACGGCGACAGGCTTGAAATCGTTAGAGCCACACAAGGCGGATAAATATGCAACGGCTAAAAATCGGAATTACTTGTTATCCCACCTACGGCGGTAGCGGCGTTGTTGCGACGGAACTGGGCAAAGCACTTTCCGAGCGCGGACACATTATTCACTTTATCAGTTATAGCCTGCCGTTTCGGCTTCGCACATTTTCTGAAAACATTTTCTATCACGAAGTCGACATCAATACTTACCCGCTCTTTGAATATCCGCCGTATTCGATTTCACTTGCGTCCAAAATGGCAGAAGTGATGTGTTATGAAGATTTGGATTTGGTGCATGTGCATTACGCAATTCCACACGCGATTAGCGCGTTTTTAGCTCGCGAAATTCAGCGCGATAGAGCTAGCCTTACGCGCCAATGTAAAGAAGCCAAAATCGTTACAACGCTTCACGGCACCGACATCACGCTGGTCGGGAGCGACCCGAGTTTGAGCGGCGCAGTACGCTTGGGCATCAATCAATCCGACATGGTAACTACGGTATCGGATTACTTGAAGATGAAAACGGTTGAAGATTTTTCTCCGACACGCTCGATTCATGTTGTTAAAAATTTTGTCGATACAAAAGAGTTTTCTCGCAAGGCAGATTCAGAGCGATTCCGCGCGGCATTTGCAACGAAAGACGAGCATATTCTCATTCATCTCTCCAACTTTCGTCCGTTGAAGCGCGTCAAAGACGTGATTCGCATTTTTGAAAAAGTCCACCGTGAAATGCCTTCACGACTGCTTTTGGTTGGCGACGGTGTTGAGCGAGCCGAAGCCGAACATCTTGCGCGCGACCTGAAAATTTCTGATTGCGTGCGCTTTCTTGGCAAGCAAGAAGCGATTGTTGAATTGCTCTCGATTGCTGATGTGATGCTGATGCCAAGCGAATCGGAGTCGTTTGGATTGGCGGCGTTGGAAGCGATGTCATGCGGTGTGCCTGTGGTTTGTTCAAACATCGGCGGATTACCTGAACTGGTTACGCACGGATTCAACGGTTTCCTGTGTGATGTCGGCGCACTTGACGCTATGGCGTCAAGTGTTTTGCACATTTTGGATTCACGAGCGCGTTGGGAAACCTTTTCGCATCATGCGCGTCAAACTGCCCTTCAATTTGATACAGAACAAATTGTTCCAATTTATGAGCGTCTCTATTACGATGTGCTTGCCTGTTAACATTGACATGAATTGGCTATCTTCAAACACATTCGTTTTTGAGTATTGCATTTGAAAGTCTATGGACGCTAATCAACGCATTTCTGACCTTGAAGCGATTTTAAGCGAGTATATCGCACAAAACACGCTTGCTCAACGCCGCTTCGAAGCTGAATCCAAACAATTCAGAGAGGAAATGCTTGCGTTCAAGGAGGAAATCCGACGCGACACGCAGGCTCTCAAAGCAGAAATGCTTGCGTTCAAGGAGGAAATCCGACGCGACACCCAGGCTTTCAAAGCGGAAATGCTTGCGTTCAAGGAGGAAATCCGACGCGACACACAAGCTTTTAAGGAAGAAATGCGTGCCTTCAAAGACGAACTGCAACGCGACACCCAAGCTCTCAAAGCGGAAATGCGCGCATTCAAGGAGGAAATGCATGAGTTCAAAAAAGAAATGAAAGAGTTCAAAGACGAAATGAATGCGTTCAAAGACCGTGTTGAACTCAACATCAAAGAAAACAACAAGCAATGGGGCGCGCTTGCCAACAAACTCGGAACGATTGTTGAAGACCTTATTTATCCTGCTTCTCGTCCTGTAATTCAATCCGTCTTTGGCGTTACCCTTCAACATTTGAGCATGCGTGTGATTCGCCGAAAAGAGAATCTGCGAGAAGAATTTGACGTTGTTGCCTGTTCGGAGAAGCAGGTCTTTTTGATTGAAGTTAAATCCAAACCACGATTTGATTATTTAAGCGACTTCGTCGATAGAAAAATCGATGTTTTCCGTCAGTTATTTCCTGAGTATGCGTCGCTAACCTTGGTGCCAATTTTTGCATCGATTTCTATTCCAGACGATTTTGTGCAAACCGCTACTAATCGTCGTGTCTTTGTTATGGCTTATCGTGAGTGGGAGTATATGGATATTCTCAACGCAAAGGAACTTTTGTCGCAATCCTAATCCCAGCCATTTTGTCATGGATAAAATGTTTTCGCCTTGGCGTTCAAAATATATTGCATCGTTCAAAGAGCCTAAACCTAAAAACGAGAAAGGCTCAATCTTCGCTGACCTTCCGCCCGAAGAAGATGAAGAGCGGCTCGTGGTTTATCGTGGCAAAAAGTGTTTCGTGATTATGAACCTTTACCCTTACAATGCTGGTCACTTGATGGTGATTCCGTATCAAGTTACGCCGAATCTTTCCGACCTTGACGACGAAGCCAAACTTGAAGCCATGAATCTCATTGACCTCTCCATGCGCGCGCTGAAAATGGTTTGCAATCCACACGGGTTCAACATCGGAGCGAACATTGGTGCCGCCGCAGGCGGAAGCGTCGACTCGCACTTGCACTTCCACATTGTTCCGCGCTGGAACGGCGACACGAACTTCATGCCGCTCATCGCTGAAACCAAAGTGATTAGTAACGACATGCAAGAACTTTATCACAGCCTCAAACGCGCATTCACAGAATTAACAACACCCTCGTAACTGCTCGTTTACATTCTTACCAACTTTCTCACATCATTTTTACCCAAATTTAATCGCTTCAATCATTTTGCACGATGATTCAATCACGTCGTTTCCTAACTTTGCAAGACTATTTTTTCAATCCTAATTCCGAAGTTCTATGCGCTCTATTCAAACGCCACTGCTGTTTGCTCTGCTTCTCTTTTCTACCTCGCCGACGATTGCACAAGTTGATTTTCGTGAGGAAACCATTTACTTCCTTCTCACCGCTCGCTTCTACGACGGCGACTCAACCAACAATCGCCCGACCGAATGGTGCTCTTATCCACGACCGCAAATTACTGACCCGCGCGATGTTACTTGGCGCGGCGACTTCAAAGGCTTGATTCAAAAATTGGATTACATCAAAGATTTAGGATTCACTGCAATTTGGATTACGCCGATTGTTCAAAATCGTAGCCCACTCGACTATCACGGCTATCACGCATGGGATTTCAACACGGTCGACCCGCGTTTGGAATCGCCGGGCTACACGTTCCAAACCTTGATTGACTCGGCACATGCCAAAGGCATTAAAGTGATTTTAGATGTGGTGCTCAACCACGCAGGACGCTTCGGCATTAAGCATCGCGCCGAAATCAAATACAACACCGACCCGACAAAACCTTGGGGACAAGACCGTTTCGGCAACCCTCTTCAACCCAATCCGAATTGGCAATACGACGGCATGACGCCCAACCCTGACGACGAAAAAATTTGGTCGCGTGCCAATCTCGCCCCAATGCCGCCGCCGTATAATCAGAACCTCGCCGCATTTAATTTTCCAAGCAAAGAGAATTATGTCGATACCAGCGACCCGAATTGGTATCACCATTCCGGCAACGGCTTTGCACAAGGCTACGACGATACGGTCAATCTTTACTACCGTGCCCTTGCAGGCGATACACCCGACCTCAACACCGAGAGCGATACGGTGCGTCAATATCTCGTTAATGCTTACAATCGCTTCATTGACATGGGCATTGACGGTATGCGCCTCGACGCCGTTAAACACATGAGCAAAGGCAGTGTGATTTACTTCATCGACCAATTCAAAGCGCGCAATCCGAATTTGTTCATTTTCGGCGAAGTCGCGCAGAAGCGGCACGAGTTGCATCAAGTTCAAGAAATCAATCCGCATTGGTATACTTGGCGTGGTGCGGTTGGTGCCTCGCCGCCGTCGGGCATGTCGGTCATTGATTTTTACGCAATGGCAACCTTCCATCTTTTCGAGCGCGGCGAATCGATTTCGGGCGTAACCGCGGCGGCACGCTACGACCACCTTTACGCCAATCCTTCTGAACTCATAACTTTCTTAGACAATCACGACTTCGGACCGAACAACGATTGGAATCGACGCTTCGGAAATACGCCGCAAAACCTTGCCGCTTGTATGAACTTTATGTTCACTTGGCGCGGCATTCCTTGTGTGTATTACGGAACGGAAATGCAGTTCAAACGCGGGGCTTACACCGATATTCACAGCCCAAGCGATATTGAACGCTCACTTGACAATACAGGACGCGCCTACTACGGCGATGTCATGCATCAAGCACCGTCTCACCCTGTTTATCAACACATTAAAAAATTGAATGCGATTCGCCGTGCCGTGCCTGCCTTGCAAAAAGGCTCGTGGCAATGGGGCGGAAATCCTGGTCCGAACGGCGTAGGCTACATTCGCCGCTTTGGCACAAGCGAAGCCGTTGTTGGTCTGGCGAAAGATGGCAATGCCACATTCAACTTTACGGGCGTAACGAATGGCGTTTATCGCGATGCCGTAACAGGCGCAGAAGTTACCGTAACTAACGGCACATTGTCTTTCACGGTCGCACCAAGTTCGGCAGGTATTTATGTTTTGAACGGACCGGGTCTTATCGGCGCGTTGGGCGCAGGATATTTTCAGACTTCCGCCAATCCGGGTAGCGGCACGGGCGGAGGCGCAAGCATGGTTACCTTCAATCCCAACCCCGCACAAGCAGGCTCACCACTAACCGTTACCTATCAAGGCTTTTTGAGTTCTCAACCACAAGTCAACCTCTACTGGGGCATTGACAACTGGCAGAACATCACTACCACGCCAATGACGCGGCTCAACGACTCGACTTGGCGCGTTACTGTTACCGTTCCTTCCAACGCACAACAACGCTTCGTTTGTGTTTTCAATAACGGTCAAGGACTTTGGGATAACAATAACAGTGCCGACTATCAAGTGAGCGTAACAGGCGGCTCTGGCGGTGGAAACGGCATTACGATTTATTTCAAGCCGCCAACAAGTTGGAGCGGCACGCCACGCCTCTATTTCTACGAAACCTCTCCCAGCGTTCCTGAACCCACTTGGGACACATCGCCAACCATGACCGTTCACGGAAGCGGTTGGTTCAGACACACGATTGCAGGCGTCAATAGCGTGCGCGTTATTTTCCGCGATAATGGCTCAAATCAAATTCCTGCCGTAATGCAACCCGGCTTTTTGAGAACACGCGACGGCTGGTTCGACGGCACAACGCAAACTTGGTCGGATAGTTCTCCGCTCTCTGTTGATGAGCCTTCAAAACCAAAAGCGTTTTCGCTTTCGCAGAACTATCCAAATCCGTTCAATCCAACAACTGTTGTTACATACACCTTGCCAACGGCAAGTAATGTTACGCTTACGCTTTTTGACGTGTTAGGCAGAACGGTCGCAACCCTTGTCGACGCCAAACAATCCGCAGGCACGCATCGCTACACCTTGAATACTTCGCTTTACAACTTATCGAGCGGCGTTTATTTCTATCGTTTGCAAGCCAGCGGCGCGAATGGACAATCCTTTGTTGAAACCAAGAAAATGTTGCTGACAAAATAGCCACTCGTCAAACGCAATTTGGGGCGGCGCAATCCGCCCTTTTTTTCAAGCCGTTTTCAAGTCGTTTGAAATTGTCGAGAAAGTGATTGCAATTCTCGCGAAAGTGCTATACATTTACGCCTGTTTTGAATTTAACCTAGTAGTGCTATGGGTCATGCCGTTCTTCTTCTCTCCTCTATGCTGATTGCAGGCGTTGCTCTCATTTTTCTCTACCGCGCCTTCAAGACCAAGCATTTTGAATCCCTTCAAAAAGATGCTTTTATTCCGTTTGATGATGACGAACCTGTTGGTCAGCCAACCGACCAGCTTTTTAAGGATTCCCGAAAATAAAACTTGACTTGTGATATGAACCCTTCAAACACCACACCTGTGCAAGCCCCCGCAGTCAATCACAGCGACGATTCACTCGAGCTCGATGCGAAGTTAGACAAGCGTTCTTCGTTTATCGTCGTTGCCTTTATTCTTTCTGGCTCGGCGTGGCTTTTGCTTGGCTCGATTTTGGGCACGATTGCCTCGTTCAAACTGCACATTCCCGATTGGCTCGGCGAAAGCGCGTGGCTTTCATTCGGACGTGTTCGTCCACTTCATCTCAACTGGATGGCTTACGGGTGGGCGTCGCAAGTCGGCGTGGGCGTTTCGCTTTGGATTTTGTCGCGCGTCTTGAAAACCACAATTCCCGTTCGCCCATGGCTTTTCGTTGGTTTACTTGTTTGGAATATCTGTTTGCTGGTTGGCGGAATTGAAATTTTGATGGGGCACTCGCGTGGCTTGGAGTGGCTCGAGCTTCCGATTTACACGATTGTGCCGATTGTGCTTGTCGTCTTGCTTGCAGGCGAGGCGGCAATAGCCATGCTCCAACAGCGTAAAACACCTCACCTTTACATTTCGGCGTGGTATCTGATTGCGGCGTTGATTTGTTTTCCGCTTCTGGGCATAGTTTCAAGCCTGCCGATTTTTGAGGGAACTGTTCAAGCGTCAATGAACTGGTGGTATGCACACAACGCGCTCGGCTTGTGGTTTACGCCGATGGGCTTAGCCATTGCCTATTACTTGATTCCAAAAGTAACCGGTCGCCCGATTTACAGTTATCCGCTTTCGGTCTTAGGATTTTGGAGTTTGCTTCTTTTCTACAACTGGAACGGATTTCACCATTTGATTGGCGGACCAGTGCCGACTTGGTTTGTTACGATTTCCATTGCCGCCAGCGTGATGATGATTATCCCCGTCGTAACCGTTGCCGTCAATCAACACATGACGATTATCGGTTCGTTTGAAGCCGTGAAGTATTCGCCGACCCTTCGCTTCGTTGTGTTTGCGGCAATGAGTTACACATTTGTTTCCATTCAAGGCAGTTTCCAATCGATTCGCTCGTTCAATGAGGTGATTCATTTTACGCACTATGTCGTAGCGCATGCGCATGCAGGGGTGTATTCGTTTTTCACGATGATGCTTTTTGGGGCGGTTTATTACATCATGCCGCGTGTTACGAACTGGGAGTGGCATTCGCCGAAACTCATCAAGCTTCATTTTTGGCTCTCGGCGTCAGGCATTATCATTTATCTCGTTGGATTGCAATGGGGCGGTATTATTCAAGGCTTGGAGATGAACAACCCTGATATTCCGTTCATGACGGTAGTCAATAACACGAAGAAGTGGTTACTCTCGCGCTCCTTTGCGGCGATTCTGCTAACGGCAGGTCACTTTGTTTTTGCTTACAATGTTTTTCGTTTGATGCACTTGCGTAAAGTGCGTCCTGCGCCGCCTGTTACTTGGCTCGATATCCAACGCCAACGCGCGCTTAATCCGAACCTCCGACCTGTTCCTTTTGGTAAGAAAGTTGTAACTGCATTTTCAAATTTGAACAAATCGCTTAAGCGTTGGGCAAACGATGTGAAAGTTGACGAACACTAAATCTCATTGACAATGATTAAAAATTCAATTCTCATTATCGGAATCGTGGGCTTGTTTCTCTTTGCAATGTTCGGTTTAACGATTTTGCCAAAGATTTACATCGAGCCAAATGTAGAGAAAGCGAATGTCTATGTTTGGAGCAGAGCGGCGGAAGGGCATAAGGTTTATGTCTCGCACGGCTGTATTTACTGCCACTCGCAACAAGTGCGCCCGAAAGGGTTCGGTGCAGATATTGAGCGCGGTTGGGGGCGCGCCTCCGTCGCAACCGATTACAAAGGGCTTATGCCGCACCAACTCGGCACCATGCGCACCGGTCCTGACCTCTCGAACATCGGACAGCGTCAACCCAGTCGCGATTGGCACTTGCTTCATCTCTACAATCCGCGCATGGTTATCAAAGAATCGATTATGCCGCCATATCCGTTTCTCTTTGACATTGTCGATGCCGATAAAACGCTGAAAGAAGGACTGAAACTGCCACCTGAATATCAAATTCCGGGCAAGAAAGTTATTCCAACTGATGAAGCCAATGCGCTTGTCGATTATCTTTTATCGCTTACTCAAAAAGACCCGATTAAACCGCAACAAAACTAACGATGAACCAAACACCCGAATTTTTCGATTCGTCCGATAAGCGGTCGATGGACGAAATTCACGCCGCCGCCTTTCGCGAAGCCAAGTTGCCCGAAGAAGGTGTCGAGCCCGGTCCCGTTTGGCTTTACGTCATCATTTTCTCGACGCTCTGTTTCGGATTTTTCTACATCGGCAGATACTTGGGCGAAATTTCCGACCGTCCGCACGTCTTGGAAGAAGGTGCGATACTTGTCAGCAATCAACCAGAACCGCCTCAACCGCTCTTCAAAGTCGGCGAAAAAGTCTATCGCCAGCGATGCGTTTCGTGCCATCAAGAAAATGGTCAAGGCGTTGAAGGTGCGTATCCGCCGCTCGTCCAATCAAATTGGGTAACTGGCAATCCTGACCGATTGGTTTCGATTTTGCTTTATGGCATCAATGGAAATTTGACCGTCAACGGCAAGGTCTACAACGGCAATATGCCCGCGTGGGAAACGCTGACAGACGAACAGATTGCAGGCGTTGCGACCTACATTCGCAACAGTTGGGGCAACTCCGCCGATACGGTGCAAATTGCCACCGTTGCTGATGGAAGAAAAAAAATTACGCGCGCCGCGCCATGGACCGAACAAGAACTCAATGACGTGTTCAAACCTCAACTCGCCAGCGGAGCGAAAAAATAAACCGCACTCGGTAACCACTTGCGCTCATTGTGGCTTACCTGTTTATGGGAAAAATCTTCCCGACCCTGCCTATTGCTGTTGCGGTTGCGAAATGGCGGCAACCATTCTCAAAGAATCGCCGCACTCTGAAAACGCGCTTCCCCCGCACCTCTTTCGCGTGATTTTAGCGTTCATTCTCTCGATGTTCATCACGCTTTTCAGCGCAACGATTTACCAAGAGCAAGAGAACGCTCCGATGGCACTTTCCCTCGCCAGTTTCGTGCTTACGCTTGTAGTGTTTGCGTTGCTGTCAAAAGAATTTCTGCGCGCAATGTCGCAAGAGTTTCGCAAGCGTTCGCTTAGCATTGCCACGCTTGTCTTTGTTGGAACGATGGCGGCGTTTTTGATTTCTTCGTGGAATTTCTTTCGCGCCGACTTCACCCACCTTTACTTCGAGACCGCCGCCATGGCACTCACGCTTTATGTGATTAGCCTCACGATTGACGCGCATTTCAAACTCAAACTCTCACATGCACTTTCGGCGTGGACTTCAAGCGAAAGGATTTCCGTTATCAAACTTTTGCCGAACGGACAACGGTGGCGCACCTCTGCCGAAGAAATTTCTATTGGCGACCGTTTTGAAGTTGATGCACATTCGCCACTGCCTGTCGACGCTGTTCTAATCAGCGGCTATGGCGACGCCGACGAATCGCACCTTACTGGCGAACCCTTGCCTGTCTTCAAGCAAGCAGGCGACGAAGTGAAAGCCGGCACCATTTGGCAAAGCGGCACGGCGCAATTTCAAGCCACATCGCCATACAGCGATTCCTCGCTCAATCGCTACTTTAAGCGCGTGCTCGAACTCAAAGCCAAACAAAGTTCATTTGAACGCTTAGCGGAAAAAGGCGCAAGCCTGCTACTTGGAATTGCCCTCTCGGTCGCCGCCGCTACCTTCGTTTATGACTTGTTAAATTTCTCGTTGGACAAGGCTTTGCTCAATGCACTTTCGGTGTTGCTCATTAGTTGCCCGTGCGGACTTGCGATAGCCACGCCGATTGCCTTTTGGCTTGCAATTTACCGATTGGAACAAGCCGGCGTTACCGTTTCTGGCTGCGGCACGGCGATTGAAAAACTTGCCTCCGTTAAAACGGTTCTTCTTGACAAAACCGGCACGCTTACTGACGGCATCACGATTGCGCGCATTACGCCTGCATTGCCACTTTCCGACTTTGAGCATCAACAATACCTTTCGCTTGCCATCGCACTTGAATCTGAACACGACCATCCGATTGCCGAAGCCTTTCGCCGTCACGCACTCGAGCACGACCTCTCGCCCGCTTCGCTTCTAACAACAAAGATTCTTTCGGGAATTGGAATTGAAGGCACGGCAATTCTGAACGGCAAGAGCGTCTCACTTGCACTCGTCAATTCGCGCTATTGCGATTCGCACCACAACATCGCACACACTTTGAAGCCGAATCAACTCGGTTTTTTCTTGAACGACGATTTGAAACTCATCTTCACGCTTGAACACGAGCCAAAAGCACAAGTGCCACAAGCGATTTCAGCCCTTCAATCACTTGGCTTGAAAGTCGCTGTCCTAACAGGCGATTCTTCGCCGAAGCCCGATTTTCTTTCGTGTGATTACTACAACGCACTTTCGCCTGAACAAAAAGCGTCGTTCGTCAAGCAATACGAAACAGAGTTTGGCGCAAGCGTTTTTGTCGGCGACGGCATCAACGATTTGGAAGCCATGACCACCGCCACAACCTCCATTGCGATGTTTCAAGGTGCGAACCAAGCCAAAACAACAGCGGATTTCACGCTCTTTCATCCGAACCTCTTGATGATTTCGGAAATGATTTCGTTCGCCAAAACGGCAAAGCGCAAAGTGGTGCTGAACCTTGTTTGGGCAATTAGTTACAACACGATTGGCATTGCGCTCGCGGCATTTGGATTCTTGACGCCACTTTGGGCGATTGCAATTATGACCGCCTCTTCGGCAATGGTTACGCTCAATTCGCTTTCGCTCTTGAAGGCAAATTCATCGCTTTCAACATTAGCCCGCGCCACTTCAACGGCACCTTCCGAACTTGTGGCAGAATCTTTGCTCAACTAATCTCCCGATACGATTGTCCAAATTCCAATGGCGACGAAGCCCGCACCTGCAACCCATTTCAGCGTTTTCGGCGAAATCCATTTTCCAAGTTGCTCGCCGACGAGCACACCGATTCCTGCCGCAAGCACTAACGCAACCGCCGACCCAAGAAAAATCGCCCACTTGTTGCTTTCTTCCTTTGTAGCAAAAAGCATTGTGGCAAGTTGTGTTTTGTCGCCAATTTCAGCGAGAAATACCGTAACGAACACGGTTGAAAAGAGGCTCCAAAATGGCATAGGAATGGATTTTTGTTAAACAGATGTTGAATGGCAAATTAACGCACAATGACAGAATTCTTCGGCTTCTTTGGGTTCGGCATTTTGAATAGCCTTCACTGTTTGGGCATGTGCAGTCCGATTGTGCTTGCTTATTCATCGCGTCTGACCTTTCCACAAACGCCTGCCTCTGCACAAGTTTCAACCCTTACGCACTTGCTTTACAACTTTGGACGCATTACGACTTATAGTTTCATTGGCGGCGCGTGCGGACTTGTTGGAAAGATGCTCAATCTCTCGCTACTCAAACTCGGTTTTGGCATTAGTCATCAACTTGTTGGGATTGTGTCGGGCGTGCTGGTGTTTCTTTTCGGCTTGATGCAACTTGGCGCAGTTCGGCGTTGGCACTTTCTCTCCGAAAATATCTTTTTTACGAGTTCGCTTTTTCAGCAAGCGGTTGGCAGGTTTATGTCGGCGCAATCGCTTTCGTCAAAATACGTAATGGGCGTGTTGCTTGGATTTCTGCCGTGCGTTCTAACTTACTCGATGTTTGTAACGGCGATTTCGAGCGGCGGATTTTCGGAAGGTTTCTTGATGCTTTTTGCCTTCGGGCTTGGCACAATTCCGATGCTGTTTTTGACGGGCATTTTTTCAAGCGTTCTGCTTCGCACGCTTCGCGGCTACGGCAATTTGATTTCAGGCGTTGCGATGATGCTTCTCGGCGCGTTGCTCATCGCCCTGTCTTTTTCCCACAGCGGACACGATTAAAAAGCGAGTTCTCACAAATTTCTTTTATATTCACAGCAACATTTATGATGCGACAAAAAAATGAACACTGTCGCCCATTACCTTTCGCAGACAGACAGTATCACTTCAAATTTAACTTCGAGGAGTATCCCATGTCAGAAGTCATCACAAACGGAAACGGAAGCGGTAAGGCAGTTAAGCCGAAAGCCGGGCTTGAGGACATCGTCGCGGCGACGTCAGAGATTTGTTTTATTGACGGCAAGAAAGGTCGCCTTGTTTATCGTGGTTACGACATCAACGATATTGTTGCCGGTGGCGCGACGTTTGAAGAAACGGTTTATCTTTTGTGGTTCGGCAAGTTTCCGAACAAGCAAGAGTTAAGAGAGTTTCGTCGTGAGCTTTCGCAGCATCGTCGCCTTCCGCGTGAAGTGGTTTCACATCTTTTCAGCATTCCGACTTCGGCACCGCCGATGGAAGCCTTGCGCACAGCGGTTTCAGAACTCGCGCTCTATCAAGAGTCGGAGCAAATGTCGCGCGAAGCCCACATTAGCCAAGCGATTCATTTGCTCTCGCAAGTGGCAACGATTGTCGCTTTCGACGACCGGATCCGCAAAGAAAAAGATTTGATTCAGCCTGACCCGAGCCTTCCTTTTGCGGCAAATTTCCTTTATATGCTCACAGGCAAAGTGCCTGATGAAGAAATCGTGCGCATGTTCGACATCTGTTTGATTCTTCACGCTGACCACGAACTCAACGCCTCGACCTTCACGGCGCGCGTGATTGCGGCCACGCTTTCCGATATGTATTCCGCTGTTACAGGTGCGATTGGCGCGCTCAAAGGTCCGCTTCACGGCGGCGCAAACGAGCAAGTGATGCGCATGCTTCAAGAAATCGGCGACCCCAGCCGCGTCGATGGCTATATCGAAAAAGCCTTCGCCGAAAAGAAAAAAATCATGGGATTCGGTCATCGCGTCTATAAAACCGAAGACCCACGTGCCACACACTTGCGCCAAATGTCGAAGCGTATGGGCGAGCGCACCGGCATTATGAAGTGGTATGATATGTCGCGCAGAATTGAAGACCTCGTTCTCCAAGAAAAGAAACTTTATCCGAACGTCGACTTCTACTCCGCTTCAACTTATCACTTGATGGGCATTTCGCTCGACCTCTTTACGCCCATTTTCGCCATTAGTCGCACCGCAGGCTGGACGGCACACATCTTGGAACAATATGCCAACAATCGATTGATTCGCCCAACTGCCGATTACACTGGCGCACTCGATTTGAAGTATGTTCCACTCGAAGAGCGTGCCTAATTCGCTCATTTCAAATTGCAAAGCCTCGACCGTTTCCGTCGGGGCTTTTTAATTTCTTGCCGTTTGATTTCTCGCCGTTTGCCGCGCCGCAACAATGTTTTGAAGCGCGACTGCGCCGATAATCACACTTCCGCCAATCACTGCGTTGAACGACGGAAACTCTCCAACAAACAGCATCACCCAAATTGGATTCAAAATCGGCTCGAGCATCGATAAGAGCGACGCCTCCAAAGCCGGAATGTGTTTAATTGCCTGAACGAACATGATGTAGGGAATGGCTATCTGAAACATGCCGAGATAGCCTGTTATCAGTGCGTCTTGCGTTGTGAGCCGAAAGGCTTCGAGCGTTTGATGTTGAATAAGCGTAATCACGGCACAACTTGCGACAATCCACACATTGCCTAAAAGAATCGCGCTGACTGGCTCGCCGCCTTTGTTCTTGCGCAGGAACACGGTCATCAATGCAAATGCGATTCCTGAACAGAGCGCAGAGAGATTTCCCATTACGCCTTCGGGCGACAGTTTATCTAAAAAGAAAATCGCCATGCCCATCAGACACAACGCCACCGTCATCACGCCAATGCGCGTTATTTTTTCGTTCAGAATCCAATGTGCCAGCACGAGAATGTAAATCGGCGCGGTGTATTGAAGCAGAATCGCATTTGCCGCTGTGGTGAGTTTTGTGCCAAGCACGAATAAAATCAGCGTCGCCATGTAGGCTATCGACGCAATAAGGGTTGTCGAGTCCAACAAGAGTTTTTTGGGACGAATCAAAACCAGAATCGCAAGGCTTGCAAAGAGCGACCGCCAAAACGAGGTTTGAAAGGCATCGAGCGATGTGGCTTTGATAAACACACCGCCCGTTGACCAAAGAACTGCCGCAAGGAAAATGAAAAGAACGCTTTTGCTTCGCTCTGTCATTTCTCTTCGCGAGCCAGTTCCCAATCTATCACATTCTCAAATGTGCCAACTGGCGAAATGCGCACATTCTTCACACGATTATTGACACCCACCAAGCCCGTCATCCAATACAGAATCGTTTCAGGCTGTTCGTCATAAATGATGGTGGCGTATTCTTTCCAGTATTTAGCGGCATTCATCAGGTTGATTTCCGCTTTGCCTTTCTTGATGAGTTCGTCGACTTTCGGATTTTGGTAGGCAACCATGTTGTAAGGCGTTTTTTCTAAATCCGACATGCGCGTCTCTGACGGGTCAATATCGGGCGGGCTGACAATCCAGCCGAAGAGAAACGCATCGAGTTCGCGCTTGCGCGTGCGCTCCATGACGATGTTCGATTCCAACTGCTCGATTTGGCAATCAATCCCAATCTCTTTCAAATTTTGCTGAATAATCGTGGCGGCGTAGTTGCGCCGTTGATTGCCGGCGTTGATGGTGAGTTGGAAACTGAACTTGCGTCCGTTCTTTTCGCGAATGCCGTCTTTGCCGATTTTCCAGCCTTCTTCTTCCAAAAGTTTTTTGGCTTGTTCGGGGTCGTAGGGCATTGGCTTTAAGTCGGGCTTTGCCCAAAGGCAAATCGGAGGATAGTCCGTAATTGCCAGCATGCCGTAGCCTTTGAGAAATCCGTCAATGATTGCTTGGCGATTGATTGCCATTGTGAGGGCTTGGCGCACTTTCTTTGAGCCGAAAAGCGGGTGCGGCTTGATTTCTTTTTTCTCGTTGTAAAGTTTTTGGTCGATGTTCATCCACGCCACGTAGTCGTAGGTGATGTAGCCGCGCTCGAAGATTTGAATCTTTGAGGATTTATCGTTTGTCAGTTGAATGGCGTCGTCGGGCGTGAGGTTTTGAACAATGTCGGCGGCACCTGTTTTCAGAAGCGTTAAGCGCGTGGTGTATTCAGGCACGAAGCGATTGACAAGGTATTTGATTTTCGGCGGACGCGGCAAATTGCACTGCTCGTTTGCCACCAAAATGCACTCTTGATTGCGAATCCATTTTTCAACTTTGTAAGGACCTGCGCCGATAATTTTTTCAGGATTGAAATTGCGTTCATCTTTGCGAATCGCCACTTTTTCTGCGGGCGACATGCGCTCCACATCTTTCCACACTTCGCGCGAAATGAAGCCGAGATTGACATACTTCAAGAGCATTTCTGGCGGCAAGGGCTTTTCAAAATTGACGATGAGTTCATAGTCGTTGGGAATTTGAACGGCTTTTTCAAAATCGACTTGTCCGTTTTGACCGAGCGCGAAATTTTCTGTTACGAAGTTCTGACGCGACGAGGCAATGACAGTATCGGCGTAAAGTTTGTAAGTAAAGAGCCAATCTTTTGCGGTTACAGGCTTGCCATCAAACCATTTCACATCGTCCCTGAGCAAGAATCGGACGCGCTTGTGGTCGGGCGAAATTTCAAACGATTTGGCAAAGAGCGGCGTAAAGCCTGTGATGCCTCTTGCTGAATCGAAATACTCTTCAAAGAGACGGGGAAAAATCAGATTGCACATTTCGCGGCTTGTGCCTTCTTGAAGCAAAACAGGATTGAGGTAATCGAAGTCGGCAATATAGGCGTGCGTTACGGAATTGGAACGGTTGATGTCGGTTTGCTTACGCGAACAGCCAACGATTGCAAGGCAACATGCGAGTAGAACAATCGCGAATGGTTTCATGGTTTGATTGATAGAAAGGTTAATGGCAATGTTGATAAGCCGTGTCGATAGGGCTACGCTATTGAGTCCACAAGAATGATTTGAATATCCATCACATTCGTGTTGGTTGCGCCTGTGACGACGAGGTCGCCAACGAGTTTGAAGAAGTCATGGGAATCGTTGTTTTGCAAGTATTCATTGGCAACGAGTCCGAAGTTTCTGGCGCGTGAAAGGGTTGAGCCATCGGCGATTGCGCCGGCGGCGTTGGTGTCGCCATCTGTTCCGTCGGAGCCTGCACTTAAAAACACGATGTTCGGCGTGTTGTCGAGTTCAATGGCGGCGGCAAGTGCCATTTCCGTGTTGCGTCCGCCTTTGCCATGTCCGACAACCGTTACCGTTGTTTCTCCGCCTGCAATGAGGCATGCTTTTCTCGACGACTTTGCCAAGTGCTTAGCGCGTTTTGCAAGGTTTTTTGCCACTTCACGCGCTTCGCCGCTGAGTTCGTCTGTTAAAATTCCCGCTTCGTAGCCGAGTTCTTTGGCATTCTCTTCAATCGCTTTCAGCGCGATTCGATTTGAACCGACGACGATGTTGTGCGTGCGATTAAAACATTCATCATCGGGTTTTGGCGTTTCGGCGATTTTATCTTCTATGCCGCGTTGAAGCCTTGCCATCACGCTGTCGGGAATCAATTTTTCAAGACGATATTTTTCAATCACGCGGTAGGCGTCGACGAAGGTCGAAGGGTCGGGCGAGGTTAATCCTGACGCAATCGTTCCTAAATCGTCGCCAATCACATCGGAAAGGATGAGCGTGAGCATGGTTGCGGGAAATGCCGCGCGCGCAAGTTGTCCGCCTTTGATTTTTGAAAGATGTTTGCGCACGATATTGACTTCTTGAATCGTCGCGCCTGATTTGAGCAGAAGCGAAGTCGCAAAGCGTTTATCCTCGAGCGTGATTTCACCTGCGGGGAACGACAAGAGCGACGACGCGCCACCTGAAACGACATTGATAATCAAATCGTCTTCTTTGGCTTCATTGCACAAGCGAAAGAGTTCGCGTGCGTTTTTGTAACTGTTTTCATCGGGAATTGGGTGCGCGGATTCAACCACGCGCAAATCGCTCGGCGCGTCGCTTGCGTGAGCATATTTCGTAACGACGAACGATGAACTCACACGCTCTCCCAAAACTTCTTTCGCGGCTCTTGCCATCGAAACGCTTGCCTTTCCAACGCCAATTAAATAGACATGCTTGAACTGCGACAAATCCACTTTTTTGAACTTTCCTTGCGCCACCACATTCAAGACCTCGCCTTCAAGCCGCAAGGCATCTTTGACGACCTTGTAGCCATTGACGGCATCAATTCCTTTTTTGAACAACAGTAACGCATCTGCTTTCAAGCGCGAGAGCGTATCGAGGTCGAGTGTAGCAGACTTCATGTAGGTGTGCTGTTTTGATTACAAGTTATTGTGATAAAGGTCGGATTTGTCTTAAATTCTCAACATTCTATCACAACAAAGGTGCGTGAATTTAGTGAGAATTTTTCTTGCTTGCTAAATCAAATGCTCTAACCTTAACTGCTCATAACCATACGACGATTAACTATGGCTCAACCATCAACCACGGCGCATCAAGACCTGAACAAAGCCCGCAACACTGCCTTTGAGCTTGCCGAACCTGAAAATCCGTATTCCCACATTACGCCATCGGCAATAGATTATTTGCCTGCAGTTGGTCTCTTTCGCATCGGTCAGCCTGTTCAAGGCGCGCTCACGCTTGGCGTGATGGCATTTTTCCTCGTGGTGATTCTTTCCAATCAATTTCTCTTTTGGGGTGGTTTGAAGTCGTTCTCTCTTTCGCTTCTGCTCCTGTTCGTTTCGTTCAAAGATTTGAAAGATGTTTTCACGGTCGATATTCTCGAGTTTTGGATTGCTTCGATTTATTGCCTTGTTGGCTTTTTTGGCACGTGGTGGCTCTCGGTGAAAATTTATCGCAAAAAACTTGCGGTCGGCAAGCAGACAAAAGCCAGCATGAGCCTTTCGCAAATTGCGTGGCGCGAGTTCAAAAAGCGCACGATTGCTGTTGTTGCCATGTGCATTGCCGCCGTGCTTTACTCCGTCGCGCTTCTTGCCCCGATGCTTTCGCCCTACGACCCCAACGCCCAACAAGATTTCATCGTAACCGCCCTTCAACCGCCCGGCACCACGCTCGACTGCTTTTTCCTCAAAGAAGCCGAAGCCCAAACCATTCCACTTCGCGACGGAACAGACTTTGCCAGTTCGCTTACCAATTCGCTCATCACGCAAAACTACGCGCTCCGATTCAGAGGCGAAACCGAACGCAAGTTAATCGTCAATTCTTATCGCATTGAATCCGATAAGTTAATCTACAAGCAAGGCTCACGCGAAAAAACGCTCCCGCTCTCCGACCTGAAAACCAACCCCGACGGCTCGCCTGTCATTGAAAAGAAATTTTATTTGATGGGCACAGACCAATACGGACGCGATATTTTCAGCCGCGTTATTTATGGCTCACGCATTTCGCTCTCGATTGGCTTCTTGGTGGTCGCCATTGCCATTACGCTCGGCATGATTTTAGGCGTCGTATCTGGATTTTTCGGCGGTTGGGTCGATACGCTCATCATGCGGCTTGTCGATGTGCTTCAAGCGTTTCCGAGTTTGTTTTTAATTCTCATCATCATTGCCTCTTTCGGCAACTCGATTTTTTTGATTGTAGTCACGATTGCTTTTACAAGTTGGATGGGCGTTTCGCGTTTGGTGCGCAGTCAGGTGCTTTCGCTCAAAGAGCAGGAGTTTGTTCAAGCCGCACGCGCACTGGGGCTCTCAAATGCGCGTATTATCTTCAAACATCTTGTTCCGAACTCGCTCACGCCCGTTATCATTGCGGCAACGCTTCGCATCGGCGGCATTATTCTCACCGAAGCCGCGCTTTCCTTTTTGGGACTCGGCGTCCAACCGCCAACCGCCTCATGGGGCAACATCATTAACGAAGGACGCGATAACCTGCTCAACCACTGGTGGATTTCAACCTTCCCCGGACTTGCCATTGTGCTGACGGTTGTTTGCTTTAACCTTGTCGGCGACGGCGTGCGCGACGCCTTAGACCCGCGCCAACGCGAGTAGTTTCCACCCTTCCCCTTTGCGCCATCA
>JBKBRB010000007.1:0-112973 GCA_046292465.1 Chloroherpetonaceae bacterium | reverse complement strand
AATTTTTTGTGATTCACGGCGATTAAACTCAAACGGCGTGAACGGGGGCTCTTCTTCTTTGGGAGGCGCGAATTGCTTGACGAAAGTTCCGACGTTTTCCGCCTTAATCCAAAGTTTGTCGTTGTATTTCTTGACCAATTCAAAACCGAAATACACTTCATTGACGGGGTCTTCAGTGAGCGAAACGCGAATCGTATCGCCTAACCCATCTTCCAACAACGCACCAATGCCAATCGCAGATTTAACGCGACCTTCTTCGGCATTGCCTGCTTCGGTAACGCCCAAGTGAAGCGGATATTTGTGTTTCAATTCCTTGTCGGCTTTTTCCACAAGCAAGCGATAGGCTTGAATCATCACTTGTGGGTTGGAGGATTTCATCGAGAAAATGAAGTCGTAGTAGCCATAAAGTTCGCAGATGCGTGCAAATTCGAGCGCAGATTCGACCATACCGAGCGGCGTATCGCCATAGCGGTTCATGATGCGGTCCGAAAGCGAGCCATGATTGGTGCCAATGCGCATAGAGCGACCGTACTCTTTGCATTTGAGCACCAGTGGTTTGAATTGGTTATGAATGCGTTCTAACTCGGCTTCGTATTCGGAATCGGTGTATTCGTGAACGGCGAATTTTTTTCTATCGGCATAATTGCCCGGATTGATGCGCACGTTCTCGACAAATTCAGCGGCTTTGAGCGCAGCGTTCGGCGTGAAGTGAATATCGGCGACCAGCGGCGTGTGAATGCCCATTGCGCGAAGTCGCTTAGAAATTTCGCCCAAGTTTTCGGCTTCTTTCATAGAAGGTGCTGTAATGCGGATAATTTCGCACCCTGCTTCGTAGAGGCGGCGGCATTGCTCGACCGTTGTGTCGGTATCCATCGTGTCGGTGGTGGTCATCGATTCCACACGAATGGGATTCATTCCGCCAAGTTTGATGGTGCCGAACCCAACTTCAATGGTTTCACGGCGACGATAAGTGTATGGATTCTTCACGTAAGACATAGCATTAAGATTTTTGTGCGACAATGTTTATCGTAGTTGCAAATGCAGGAAACAGCGAGTTGAACTTCTTTGCAAAATTAGACTCACCCATTCCGCGATTGAATAAAATCAACTTGTAGCCTTTTTGCTCAAAGTATTTCTTGAATGAAATTGGCTGACACAAATGCACGACATCGTCATCGCCCGATTGAAAATAAACCTTGCCGTCTTTCATACGCGGATAAACCAAAATCCACTTTGGTTTAGACGAAAGCGAGGTTTCAAGATACCAACCGATTGAGCGGAAAAAGCCAAAGAGACTATCAGGAATGGTTTCATATTGCCAATAGCGATGACGGTAGCGTGTCAAACTTTGCAAGGCGCGAACAGGATTGTTAATCCCACTCCAATTCGGACATTTGACAATTAAACGACCGTTCGGTTTCAAGACACGGTGCATTTGATTCAAAACATCTTCCACATCGACGATATGCTCCATCACGCAAAGCGACGAGACCGTATCAAAATAGTTATCAGGATACGGAATGTTCAAGCCATCGTATCGAACTAACTGAACATTCTCCGACGTTAATTTGCTACGATAGGCATTCAGATAGTCATCGGAAAAGAAATCGCACCCAATCACTTCCTCGAAGCCTTGATTGGCGATGGCTTGCGGGATTTGCCAATCGCCGCAACCGAGTTCTAAATGTTTTCCTTTTCTTGGCGCGAAGTGTTTGATGAGTTCAGCGTAACGTTGGTATTCGCCCGCACGATGGTCGTAGCGACCATACTCGACAGGTTTGTTTGAATAAAAGTCAGCAAGCAGTTTTTTGACTGTTGATTTTTCAGACTCGTCGTAAAGGCGTTTAGGTTTCATTGAGTTAAAAGACTATTTGATGATATAGACGGTTTCTCCCGGTTTAGAGAAGCCATATTTTTCACGAGCAAGTTTTTCAATGGTTTCCAAACTTTTCGCGTTTTGAATTTGTGCGTTAAGTTGTTCGGTGCGACGATGTTCAGCATCAAGTTCCGACTGCAAGCGTGCGCGCTCAACTTCAAGGCGAATGCGAGAGATAATGCCATAATCGCCAAACATTACATAAAACAAAATAAAGCCGATGATAGCAAAGCCGACATATTTTTTCGGATGTGCAACGGCATCGTCGCTAATCTGCTTGAACCACGACTTGAAGTGAACCTTTCGGTAAAAATCTTTCTGCAAAAAGGCTTTGCACCGCTCCGAAGAGTCCGCCACAAATCGCGAAAATTGAGATTGCGCCTCGTGTAGCATTGAGATATGAAATTAAATTTTACAAATCTACAAAATAACGCGGCGAATCGTGAAAAATTCGGTTTGTTGTAACTTCACCATAAATCAAACCTCAAAACAGCAATGGATAAGAACGTTCAAACTTTGCTTTACCTCCAACATCAAGCCCACAGCGTGTTCATAGATGGAAATCTCGTAATGCCTACGAATTACCTTGTTTCAGAGAACAACATCTTGGCACTCTTGCAAACACGCCTGCAAGAACAACCGAATGAAACCTACATTACTTTTTACGATACGACAGGGAACTCACAGTCATTGACCTACGAAGCATTTATCAAGAAATGTTTTCAGACGGCGAATTACCTCAAAGCACAAGGCTTGATTGAAGAAGACCGAATTGCAACGGTTTCGCATAATCATTTGGAAACGGTGATTCAATACTTTGGTGCGTGGTGCGCAGGAATAACCGTTGTGCCAATCAATGTCGGCGAAACGCCCGAACGCATTCGCTACATCTTGGAAAATGCAGGCGTCAAACTTGCCTTCGTGCGCGATGAATACTTGTCCTTGGTTCAATCACTCGATTACGACATGGCAATTCTGCCGACAAGCGAATTTCAATCCACAATCGCCGAGCACTCCGACGAATTTTTCCAAAGCGGTGTTACCGATACGCGCAAACAAATCAGCACAACCGACCCGCGCTCAACCCTTGCCGACCTTGAAACCGAAGCCCTCATCGTCTACACAAGCGGCACAACCGGCAATCCGAAGGGCGTAGTGCTCACACAATACAACTTGCTTTGCGACGCCAAATACATCGCCGAGTGGCACGGTTTGAAAAAAGGCGACACGATGATGTGCGTTCTGCCAATTCATCACGTCAATGGGACGGTTGTAACGCTGGTAACGCCAATGTTCTACGGCGGGCGCGTGGTGCTCAATCAAAAATTTCAGACCGAAAAATTCTTTGAGCGTGTGGCAAACGAAAAAGTCAAAATCGTGAGCGTCGTGCCAACGCTCTTGGCATTTTTGATTGAAGGCGATATTGATACAAGCCAATATGACCTGGCGAACTTTTCGCATTTCATTTGCGGCGCAGGTCCCTTGACGGTTGAACTTGCGGCGAAGTTCGAAGACCGCTACAAGATGAAAATCATTCACGGTTATGGCTTATCGGAAACGACCTGCTACTCGTGCTACTTGCCGATTGATTTGAGCGAAGAAGAACATAAACGCATGATGCGTCAATATGGCTTTCCCTCTATCGGCGTGCCGCTGGCGTGCAACGAAATGGCGATTTGGAACGAGCGCGGCGAAAAAGTGCGTGCAGGCTGGCGGGGCGAAATTGTCATTCGCGGGCACAATGTCATGAAAGGCTACTATAACAACCAAGAAGCCAATTTGAAAGCCTTCGAGAAAGGTTGGTTTCACAGCGGCGACGAAGGATTCTTCCAACAAGACGAACAAGGACGAAAATTTTTCTTCATTACAGGACGATTAAAAGAACTCATCATTCGTGGCGGCGTCAATATCTCACCGCTTGAAATTGACGAAGTGCTTAACCGCATCAAAGGTGTGCGAGCGGCGATTGCCGTCGGCTTCGAGAACGATTGGTATGGCGAAGAAGTCGGCGCGTTGGTTCAACTCTTGCCGGGCGTGGAACTCACAAAAGAAGACATTTTAAGACAGTGTGCCGAAAAGTTGCCGTTCTCCAAACAGCCGAAGGTGGTTGTGTTTAGCGATGAAATTCCTGTAACCTCAACGGGCAAGTATCAGCGCAATAAAGTCAAGCATCTTTTCGAGGCGTGGAAATCGGTGCAGTTCAAGGAATCGCGATAGAATTATCGCGTTGTTGAAAGCGAGCGCGCCGCCCAACCCACCCAGTTTTGAAGCCAACTGATGCTTCCCGATATGCCAAGTTTTTGATAGGTAATCGGAAAAATTTTGGGATACTTCGCGCCAACGGTGAGAATAAGCGTCGTAAAATCAGCAAGCGACATTTCATCGCGGAACATGGTTTCGCGGAAGCGCGGCGGCAGTTCATCAAGAACTTTCATGATTTCGTTCATCAATTCGTTGACAAAGTTTGGCTCGTCGGTGCGCGCGTCGTAGCACATAAATTTCATCAGGTTCGACATAATCGCCACATTTGGCTCGTAAGCGGAGATATTATCGAGGTCGCTTTTGGTAGTGGCGTTTTGCGAAAGTGCATCAGCAAGTTTGGACGTGGTGCGTTCTAAGTTGCGTACCATTGAGCCAAAGCCACAAAAGGTGAGCGGAGAAGAAAGCGAAGCGGCATCGCCAAACAGCACAATGCCGTCGTCTGCCGTAATGCGCGTTTTGCTAAACCCATCGTGATGATAAGCAGGAATAATTCCGAAAACCGGCTTCTCGATGTGGAACTTCGCGGAAGGCTTCTTGTAGGTCGGAAGTTTTTCAAAGTAGGTCTCGAACAAGTTCAGTAACGATTTATCATTGTCGGAATCGATGCGGTCGTAAAAAAAGAGGTATGATGTAAAAAGTGTATCGCTGGCAGGGAATCCTTCCCAAATCAGTTGTCTGCCGCTTCCGTGCGAGGTGTCGGCGGGTTCAGTGCTGACGAGAATTTCGCCAATGTCGTAGTCAATCTCTTCCAATCCGCTTGCAAGCGTGCCGACGGTTGGGCAGATGTGCGTTTGCGGTCTGACAACGCCGTTCTCGGAATTGAGTTGCATGGCAATCGGCGACATAATGCCCATTGTGTCGACAAGCACTTTGGCTTTGAAAAATTGCGGAGAGCCTTCACGCAAAACTTCAACCACAACACCGCCGTCGACTTTCCAACATCGCTGAAAGGTAGTTTGTGCTAAAACGGTATTTTCTTTACGCGCTAAAACCTTGTTCAAGGCTAATTGCAAAATCACATCAGATTCAATGGCGCAGTCAAGCACATGATTGATAAAAAGACGCTTTCTGTTTTTGCGCGCGGCAAATTCAACGAAGCCTGTTTTGTAAGTTTTTGTAATGGCTTTTTCGGTGTCGGATTGTTTAAGAAATCCCATCGTGTCGAGGCGTTGGAGTTCGCGCAGAGAAATGTTCCAATCGCGGTGCGTTTTGGCGGGCGTATATTTATCCATCACAAGCACGGTTTTTCCGAAAAGGTCGGTCAGTGCCGCCGCGTGCAATAAGCCAAGCGTTGCGCCTGCGTAAATTGCGTCGAACTCGCCTGAAATCTCAATATCTTTGGGCAACTTTGCGCCATCAAAAATGACCTCTGGGGCAGGGCGATTGCCCACTTGCGACCAATAGCGGTCAAGTTCCATAATGCGTTTGAGCCAAAACTCGCCGTGCTCAATGTTTGAAAAATGTTTATAGACAAGCGGGTGTGAATGCTGAATCTCTGAAAGCATATTGTAGGTTGAAATGAATTGAAGCCGCCTCATCAAGGACTGTCGCAAGACAGCGGCACTCAACAAACCAAAAATCACTGTTGATGGTTTGCAAAACTAACGCAAAACACTGTTTTCGATATGATTTTCAAATCCGACCTTTCTGAAATTCAATCTTACCTTGAAGATACAAGCGCGATTCGCGACGGTTATGCAAGTGGCGTTTTTTTTGCCGAAAGTTACAGCGAAGTGTCGGAAGTTTTGCGAGAGTGTTCGCGAACGCAAACGCGCTTAACGCTTTCAGGCAACGGCACAGGCACAACCGGCGGCAGAATCCCGTTTGGCGGCGCAGTCTTAGCCATGCCAAAACTCAATCGCATCTTGAACATCAAAAAAAATTCGGACGGCACAGGCACGGCAACCGTTCAAACAAGCGCGTTGCTTTATGATGTTCAGCAAGCCGTAGAAGAACAAGGATTGATTTACACGCCCGACCCTACCGAACGCTTTTGCTTCATTGGCGGCACGATTGCTAACAATTCATCAGGCGCGCGCACCTTCAAATACGGCGCAACACGCAAGTATGTCGAACGACTGAAAATCGCGCTTTCGTCAGGCGAACTCGTAGAAATTCGTCGTGGCGAAATTTTCGCCGACCGTTCAGGCATGCTCACCTTTGAAACGGAAAACGGCACACATTACGAAGTCCCTGTTCCGACTTACTCAATGCCAAAGGTTTCCAAACATGTGGCAGGCTATTACGCCGCGCCAAATATGGATTTGATTGACCTCTTCATCGGCTCGGAAGGCACACTCGGCGTGATTTTAGAGGCGGATTTGAAATTGCTCCCAAAACCTGAACGCATCTTCAGCGGACTCATTTACTTTGCCGACGAAACCAACCTTTTGAACTTCGTCAATGAAGCACGCGAACGCTCGCGCCACGCACAGTCGCCAAACGAACTCTCGGCTCGCGCCCTTGAATACTTCGATAAATTTTCGCTGAACTTTCTTCGCCCGAAATATCCGCAAATTCCTACCGAAGCCGTTGGCGCAATTTTCTTTGAGCAAGAACTCACCGATTCAACCGAAGACGACCTGCTTCAAGCGTGGCTTGGCTTGATGGAAACGCACGGCGCGTTGATTGACCACTCATGGATTGCTCTCACGCCTGACGAGCAACAAGCCATTCGCGACTTTCGACACGCGTTGCCTGCACAAGTCAATGAATGGTATGCCAAATTCAAACAGCGCAAAATTTCAACCGACATGGCAGTGCCGCATCATCGCTTTCCTGAATTGATGAAGTCTTACCAAACCAAGTGCGAAGCCGAAGGATTTGATTACATCTTGTTCGGACACATCGGCGATGCGCATTTGCATTTGAACATTCTTCCCAAAAATTCAGACGAAGCCAAACGCGCCAAAGACCTTTACCGAACTTTTATTCGCGAAGCCATTTCAATGGGCGGCACGATTTCGGCGGAGCACGGTGTTGGCAAATTGAAAGCGGAATATCTCGTTGAAATGTTTGGCGAGAAAGGCATTCGTGAAATGGTGCACGTCAAAAAAGCCATTGATAAATCTTTGATTTTGAACATCGGCAACGTAATTCCTGAACCTTACTTGGCGGATTAAATGAGCCTTTTTGCGCTGATTCCGTGCTACAACGCGGAAACCACACTGCCGAATCTGCTTGCTGAACTTCGTGCCTTCATTCCGCCTGAACGCACAATTTGCATTAACGATGGCTCGTCAGACAAAACCGTTACGGTGCTTCATCAACACGGCGTCAAAGCCTATCACTTTCCGAAAAATCAAGGCAAAGGCGTTGCGCTCAAATTAGGCTACGACATCGCGCTCAAATGCGGCGCAAGTGCCGTGCTCTCGATTGATAGCGACCATCAACATTTGCCCGCCGACATTCCAAAATTTTTAGAGACTGCCTCGCACTACGACATTGTAATCGGCTCGCGCCGTCGCAACGGACGATTCACTGCGCCAATGCCTCTGCCGCGCATTTTCTCGAACACTACGACCTCCGCTATCCTTACGCGCCTCACCAAACAACGCATTGACGATGCACAGTGCGGATTCCGACTCATTCATCGCAAATGTTTAGAGCAAATCGTGCCGCTGTGCTTCGAGAAAGGATTTATGTTCGAAACGGAATTTCTGCTACACGCCGCCGCACAGGGCTTCACGATTGGCTTTGTGGAAATCGAGGTGATTTACGGCTCGGGAAAAAGCAATATGCGCTACGTCGCCGACTCGCTGAATTTTATCAAACTCATCTTAAGACGAATCCTGCCACTCCGAACCGCGTGAAAATTTGAGATGAACGTAGATTGAACAGATAACGCAGGTTATACACAGATACAGTTAATCATTCGTCGCTCCACTTGCAGGCAAGCCACGATTCAAAAATTTCGCGTTGCAGTCGAGTAGGATTTTTCTTTTTAGAAATCGAGTAAGTGTAATTGCCTTCAAGGCGCATAGTTTTTTCGTGAAGTTTGCCATCGCGTTGAATCGTAACCTTGACGCTGTCATTTGCTTTGAAGCGCGCAAGCATAGCAGAAAGCGATTGCTTCATGAGGAAGTTACCATTGAGCGCGATGAGCATATCGCCATTGTCCAATCCAATTTTAGCACCGGGCGATTCAGGCACAACGCTTTTAACGACAGGAAAATCATTTTCAACGCTGGTGGAAATGCCTGTGTAGGGTTGTGGCGAGAGCGTTTTTTGAAGGTCTAATCCTGCGTATTCGAGCGTGGTTTCAAACGGCAGTTCTTCTGTGCCGTTGATGTAGTTGTCGAAGAAGGATTGCATCGAGCCGCCGGCAAAACGCTCGACAACTTCTTGAAAATCTTTCGCTGAAAAGCCGCGATTCTTTTTAGCAAACTCTTCATTCAAAAAGCGCATCACATCGTCGAGCGAATGTTTGTTCTTGGTGCGGTTGCGCAATTCAAGGTCTAAGAGCATACCAATCAGTTCGCCTTTGCTGTAAAAAGAAACGGTGCTGTTGGCTCTGCCTGCGCCGTAGCCTGAAAGCCATGCGTCAAACGAGGAGAGCGCGAGCGATTGAACTTTTCTGCCATATGTATTTTGCAAGTTCGTGATGCCATCGGCAATATCGTCGAGGTAACTTTTCGGTGTCCAAACTTTGGAACGCACGAGCGTGAGGTCGCCGTAGTAACTCGTGAATCCTTCCGACACATAAAGCATGGGCGTGTAGCCTTCTTTGGTGTAATCATATGGCATGAACTCTTTTGGCTTAATGCGCTTGATGTTCCACACATGAAAAAATTCGTGCGAAGTGATGGAGATAAAGCGTCCGTAGTTCTCGTTCATTTTGTCGGCAGGACCGAGCACAATCGAGGTTGAATTTTTATGCTCGACGCCGTGCGCAAATGAAATCGGGAGAATGTGATAAATGAAATAGTAAGTTTTGAACGGCACATCTTGCATCAAATTGAACTGTGCTTCAACGACGGCGGCAATGTCTTTCTTGATAGTTTCTTCGTTGAACTTGTAGCCGCCAAGTCCTGCATGGTCTTTGAAGCAGATGTAAATCGTCGCGCCTTTAACTTTGACTTGATAAGTAACCATCGTTGGACTAACGAGCGTTGGCGCGTCGATGAGGTCGTCGTAAGTTTCAGCCGTGAACACATGAGGATTATCCGTAGGCTCTAACTGTGTAGCGACTTTCCAGCCAACCGGATAATCAATGTAGAGGCGAACAGGCTTAAAGCGCGTCTCGTTCGTGTAGACGAAGAGGTTTGAGCCGTTGAAGTAAATTTCATCTCTGCCAACATACGAATTCCCCGCATCGATTTGACCGCCTGCGAAGTATTTGTATTGAACCGTAACTTCCGATTTGCCTTCGGTAGAAACGCGCCAAGTTTGTTTATCGACTTTTTCAAATGCTAAACTCGTTTTGCCCGACATTGCCTTGAATTCTTGCACATTCGCCGCATAGTTTTGAATTTGATACCGTCCCGGTCGCCACGCAGGCAAGATGAAATCTATCGTGGGCTTTGCATCAGGATTTTGAACCGTTACCGTGATGAGATACATGTGCAAATTCGGCTCGAGCGATTCAATGCGATAGTCGGCGGCGAACTCGCTCGTGGTCTTCTTCTTGGAAGATGCTTTTGAAGCATTTGGCATGGCGATGATGAGTGAAAGAATTAACGAGAGCAATTTCATTGAGATTTCAAGTTGAATTGAAGTTTGCAAGATAAACAGTTTGCCCGACTTAAAGATGAAACGATTGAGAAACTGGCGCGCGTGGGCGTGGGCTTTCGCGATGTTTGTTACACTTCTTGTTGGATATATTGCCTTGCCGATTTCCGAACAGGATTTCTCTTACGAAAAAAGGCATTCGCTTCAAGTTCTTGATAGGAACGGTCGGCTATTGCGCGAGGTATTGAGTTCTGAATTTGCCTCGTCTCGTCCTGTCTCGCTTAAAGAAATTCCGCCAATGCTCATTCAGGCGACGATTGCAACGGAAGACAAACATTTTTACGCGCACTTTGGGATTGACTTCACCGCACTTTTGCGGGCGATGTGGCAAAACTTAACGGCGATGAAAATCGTCTCGGGCGCGTCAACGATTACGCAACAGACGGCTCGTTTAATGCTGGGCGCAAAGCGTGGCGTATTCTCAAAACTTCAAGTGATGCTTTTCGCCGTGCGTTTGGAAGTGCATTTGAGCAAAGAAGAAATTTTGACCGCGTATTTGAATCGCGTGCCGTTTGGAAATCAATGTTTCGGAATCGGGGCGGCGTCGGAATTTTATTTTCAGAAATCGCCATCGCAACTGACGCTTGCCGAATGTGCCTTGCTGGCAGGCTTGCCACAATCGCCAACCACCTACGACCCACTTCGCCGCTTCGACCTTGCACGCAAACGCCAAGAAGAAGTGCTTCGCCGAATGCGCGCCAATGGCTTTATTTCCGAAGCGGAAGAGCGCGATGCACTCGCACAGCCGATTAACTTTGCCGAAACCAAACGCGCCTTTCACGCACCACATTTCGTCGAGTATGTGCTCAAACAATCTTTGCCAAGCGACGCGAAAAAACTCATCACCACGCTCGACCTCGACTTGCAAGAAGCTTGTGAACGATTAGCAAAAGCGCATCTACAACGGCTCAAACGAAATCGCGTAACAAACACCGCACTCGTTGTGATGGAAAATCGCACAGGCGAAATTTTAGCAATGGTCGGCTCTGCCGATTACTTCAATGCGGAAATTGACGGTCAATACAATGTCGCTACAGGCTCGCGCCAGCCCGGCTCTGCGCTCAAACCCTTTACCTACGCGCTCTCACTCGAGAGCGGCTACACGCCCGCAACGCTTCTGCCTGATTTGCCTGTGCCATTTCAAGTTCAAGGTCGATACGACGAATCAAGCGAAACAGGTGTGGAGATGTTTTTCCCGCAAAACTTCGACAAAAAATTTCACGGTGCGGTGCGTTTGCGCGAGGCGTTGGCATGCTCTTACAACATTACTGCCGTCAAGGTCTTGGAACATATTGGCGTCGAGCAACTCTACAACTTGCTCAAACGCCTTGATTTTACAACGCTTAACCAAGAGGCGAAATTTTACGGACTTGGACTGACGCTTGGCAATAGCGATGTGCGCTTGCTTGAAATGGTGCGCGCTTACAGCGTTTTTGGGCGAGGCGGAAAAATGATTCCTGAATCGGCTCTTAAAGCAACAGTTACGCTCAATGGCGATACGGTAAGAACTCCAACAACTGAACAAACCAGCAAAGAAATTTTCTCGCCACAAGTGGCGTATCTCGTTGCCGATATGTTGAGCGATAACGCCGCACGACGCGCAAGTTTCGGCGCAAATTCCGTCTTGCGATTTCCCTTTGCAGTGGCATGCAAAACAGGAACAACGAAAGACTATCGCGATAATTGGACGTTCGGCGTCTCGGAAGATTTCACTGTTGGCGTGTGGTCGGGAAATTCCAACAATGAACCTATGCGCGGCATTTCAGGCGTTGACGGCGCAGGTGGCTTAATGCACGATGTGATGATGTTACTTTCTGAACGCTTTCCTGAACGAAGCGGCTTTCACAAAACAAGTTTTGATATGCCGCAAGGAATCCGTGTGCATCGCATTTGTCCGATTTCAGGCGAGTTGGAAGGCGAGGCGTGCAGTGCCGCAGTTGAAGAAAAGTTCATCGTTGGCAAAGAGCCGAAACGCCGATGCACCTTTCACAAGCGATTTCGGATTGATACGCGAAATGGACTTTTAGCCACAGACCTAACGCCGCGCGAATTTGTGCGCGAAAAAGTATTTGTTGATTATCCCGCGCTTTATCGTCAGTGGGCGGAGTCGCAACATAAAGAGTTGCCGCCGCGCGCCTTCTCGACGATTGAGAGCGATTCGTTGCGAGTAGCAGATGTTGCGCAGGCGCGTTCCAACATCGAGATTCTTTTTCCGAAATCGGGCATGACGTTTGCGCTCGATGGAACTTTGAGGTCTGAATTTCAGCGACTGCTTTTTTCGGCGCATGCGCCGCCTTCCGCCGAGAAAATTCAGTGGAAAGTCAACGGAAAAGTGGTTGGAGAATGTGCGCCAAATGAAAAATTTTCATGGCAACTTCAAGCAGGCACATTTGAATTGGAAGCGATAGCTGGCGCGCTCAAAAGTCCAACAATTCAATTCACAGTCCTTAAATAAATCTCGACAAGCGACGCATCGGGATTTGTTTTTTCGCTTGACTTCCTTTTTTTTGCAACCCTTAAATGAATAAGCCAACATAGCAAATTGCTGAAACGACTGTTCGCAACAGATTAAGTGTGGTGACTTCAAACCGAACATTAACGCGATATGGCAACGAAAAAAAGTTCTTCAACATCTGCGAAATCGAAGGCGACTTCCTCCAAAAAGTTTGCTGACTATCCAACGCCCGACGCCAAAGGCAAGCGGTTGGTGATTGTCGAATCGCCTTCAAAAGCAAAGACGATTAATAAATATCTCGGCAAAGACTTCACGGTGTTCGCCTCTGTCGGGCACATTAAAGAATTACCAAAAAAAGAAATTGGACTTGATTTTGAGCATCACTACGAGCCGCGCTACGAAACGATTGAAGGCAAAGAGAAAATTGTGCGCGATATGAAAAAGTTAGCGAAGGAATCGAGCGAGATTTTTTTAGCGACCGACCCCGACCGCGAAGGCGAAGCCATTGCATGGCATATTGCCAACGAAGTGGAAGAAGCACGCAAGCCGATTCGCCGTGTGCTCTTTAATGAAATTACGCAGAAGGCTGTTCGCGAAGCGATTGAGCATCCGCGTGAAATTGATTACAAACTAGTTCGCTCACAACAGGCGCGGCAGGCGTTGGATAAAATCGTCGGCTATAAAGTCAGTCCGTTTTTATGGAATACGGTTTTGCGTGGGCTTTCAGCAGGGCGCGTGCAATCCGTTGCCCTACGCTTAATCTGCGAGCGTGAAGCCGAAATCGAGGCGTTCAAACCGAAAGAGTATTGGACGATTTATGCTGACTTCACCACAAAGAGCGGCGACACGGTTACAGCCAAACTTGTCAAAATTAACGGCAAAGATTTTGAACTGACCAACGAAGCCGACGCGAAAGCCACCGCCGAAAAAATCAAAGCGCGTTTATACTCAATTCTTGAAATCAAGAAGCGAAAGGTTCGGCGCAATCCGCCGTCGCCCTTCACAACATCGCTCTTGCAACAAGCCGCTTCGAACCAACTCGGCTATGGCTCAAAGCAAACGATGCGGATTGCGCAACAACTCTATGAAGGCATTGAACTCGGCGGCGAAGGCGCAACGGGTTTAATTACCTACATGCGCACCGACTCCAAACGCATTAGCAAAGAAGCGCAAGCAGAAGCGCGAGACTTCATTGTACAACACTTCGGAAAAGACTTCGTGCCTGAATTTGCTACACAATTCAAGACTTCGGAATCTGCGCAAGATGCGCACGAAGCCATTCGTCCGACCAGCGTCGACCGCACGCCAAAAGCCGTAGAAAAATTTCTCACCAAAGAGCAGTTCAAACTCTATGACCTGATTTGGAAACGCTTTGTCGCTTCGCAGATGTCGGCAGCAGAGTTAGAGCAAACCAGCGTCGATATTGCCGATGAGCAAAAAGAATTTTTGTTTAGAGCCACAGGAAGCGTGGTGCTCTTCGAGGGATTCCTGAAAGTATATGGCGACGCACGCGAACTCGATTACGAAGAAAAAAAATCCACCAAAGACGACGATACGGAAGAAGAAAAAGGGTCTATCCTGCCGAAAAATCTTGCGGAAAAAGACCCGATGCGCCTTTCCAACTTGAAAGAAACGCAACACTTCACCAAGCCGCCTGCACGATATAGCGAAGCAAGTTTGGTCAAAGAGCTCGATAATTACGGCATTGGTCGCCCGTCAACTTACGCCTCGATTCTCTCAACGCTTGTCGAGCGCGGCTATGTTGAAAACCGAAATCGTAGGCTCTTCCCAACGGAACTTGGCAAAGATGTCTCCAAAATTCTTGTGGCGAACTTTTCCGAACTCTTCAACACAGAATTCACGGCGAAAATGGAAAGCGATTTAGATAAAGTCGCCGCCGGTGAAACCGATTACGAAAAACTCTTGGACGAATTTTATCTGCCATTCGAGAAAGCCCTGCAACTTCGCTCCAAAGACCCAATTCTGCCGATTAACGACAACGCTGAAACTTGCGATGTATGCCACGAAGGAAAAATGATTGTCAAATGGACGAAGTCGGGGAAGTTTCTTGGATGCTCGCGTTATCCGAAGTGCAAGAACATTAAGCCCATTACGGTGAAAAAATCTGCACCGCAAGAAACAGGTATTCATTGCTACAAGTGTGAAACGGGACGAATGGTCGTGCGCGTCGGCAAGTTCGGCAAGTTTCTCGCCTGCAGTAACTATCCGACCTGCGATGCGATTTTGAACCTTGACAAAAACGGACGAGTTGCACCGCCTAAAACGCCGCCACTTGAAACCGAAGTGAGTTGTCCAAAGTGCAACGCGCCGATGTTTTTGCGCGATAGCAAACGCGGCTTATGGTTTAGTTGCACGCGATTCCCGAAGTGCAGAGGCACACGCTCGTGGAAGCAATTTGGCGAAGAAAAAGGCGAAGCCGAATTAGCGAAATATGAAGCAATGTATCGCGAACACGAAAAGCAGTATCCAACTGTGGAAATTAAAATGCTCGATGGCTCGCCGCTCGACTTGAATATGAAGGTCGATGATTTAGTTGCGATTTACAATCAACAAATGCCGAGCGAGACGAGCGAGCCCGTGAGTGCTGAAGTAAGCGCAAACGACGACGAGCCGTTTTAGAAACTTCCCTCGTTTATCCCCGTTTCACCACCGATTCATACTCGACCACGCACCCACTTTTTTTGAGCGTGCCCGAAACACTGCAATACTTCGTCATAGAAAGCTCAACTGAACGCTCCAAGTCTGCAAGTTCCGCATCAGGACTTGTAAGCTCGTAACGAAATTTCACCTTCGTGAAAATTTTCGGGTGCTCTTCGGCGCGCTCTGAATCAACGAAAATTTTGAGGTCAGTAATATGCTTGCGTTTTTTTTCAAGAATCGAGACCACATCGACCATAGAGCAAGCCGCCGCCGATTGCAAGAAAATTTCCATCGGCGTTGCAACATTGCCACTTCCGCCATGGTCAGGCGACGGCTCAAAGAGCGTTTCGTTGCCACGCTCATTGTAACCTCGCATGGGATACTTCCCATCGTAGATAACCGTTGCTTTCATGGTTATTCTCCTTGTGTTTGAAGAGTTACCAAGCCAACATACCGCCCTCGAGATTCGTCGCTTTGAAGCCTAACTTTTGCAAATACTCACACGCCTGCCCACTGCGATTGCCGCTACGACAATAGACGATAATTTCCTCGTGCTTGTATGGCTCTAATTCTTGCACGCGCTGCGGCAGTGTGCCCAGCGGAATGAGAATCGAGTTGGGGATATTTTTTTCGGCATGCTCATATGGCTCACGCACATCGAGCAGCACGAGTTTTTCTTTCTTCAAACGCTCCTTCAAAGCACTTGGTGAAATGGTCGGATAAGTTGGCTTAGAGAAAAAATTGAACATCATTGAATTAGAGTTTGGTTAGTGAAAAAACTCCTTTTTGAAATCAATGCGCTTTTGCAAAACGAATGCTGAACATGCC
Organism: Chloroherpetonaceae bacterium; assembly: GCA_046292465.1. GTDB lineage: Bacteria > Bacteroidota > Chlorobiia > Chlorobiales > Thermochlorobacteraceae > JANWWM01. Next base: position 97,161 of record JBKBRB010000007.1, on the reverse strand, counting down.
ACGCAAATCACCTTGCTTATAGCCGACAGCATTGTCGTTTGGATAAAGTTTTTTTATCTCCGCATAATCTTCTGGCTTTACATCTTTTCCAACTTCGCCATGGCACTTGAGGCAAGTCGGCATGGAAATTTTAATCGGCGTGTAGTAGCCCACCGAGCCATCACGGTGCTGCATGAGAATCGGCTTTATTTCAGCATCAGGCTGTTGCAATTGTGCCGCAAACATGGCAAAGACTTTTTGCTCTTCGTCGTCCATCGCATCTTTCGGATTGCGCGGCTTATCGGAAACGCGCCGAATACGAGCGTTGTGAACCGTTGAGAGCGAGTCGACAATCGGATACGCCGCAAGATTACAAAACTGCGCCGCATACTTCACGCCGCCTTTTTCCATCGCCTCAACCAGCGTGGTGCTAATTTTTTGCTTCGTGGTGCTCACTAAATCATCGCCAAGTTCGAGATACTTCGCTGAATCTGATGCCGAAAGCGATTGCACTTGCACCAATGGCTTTGCTTCTTTTGACTCTTGCTTGTTGGACGAGCAGGCATTGAGCAGAATTAAACCTGCCACAAGCAGAAAAACTGTTCGCTTCATTCAAACCTCCGTTAGTTAAGTGTTTTCTTAATCATGGCTTCAAACTTGGCTTTATCTGCCATGCCGACAATCACATCGACGATGTTGCCGTTTTTATCAATCGCAAATGAAGTGGGAATGCTTTTCAAGCCACCTTGAATGAGTTTGCCGTAAAGCGCAGAAAGACCGTTGTCCATCGCGACGGGATAGTTGAGCCCTTTTTGCGTCACAAAGGCTTTGACTCTGTCTTCTTGGTCATTTATGGCAACGCCGATAAAAGTAAACTGCTCGCCATATTCTTTTTGCAGCGCAATCATTTCAGGAATTTCAGCGCGGCAAGGCGGACACCATGTCGCCCAAAAATTCACAATCACGCCTTTGCCTTTGAGGTCGGAAAGTGAAAGTGTTTTACCCTCAAGCGTTTGAACCGAAAAAAGCGGTGCTTGCGCAAAGGCTTCCGCAGTTGGTTTGGGCTGAAGCAGCGGAACGACAACATATTTTGAAAGCAATAGCCCTGCGCCGACTGCAAGCCCAAGCGGCAGAATCCACGAAAGCAGTTTTTTCATGCGTCGTTTGTAGTTTTCGCGTTCTTGGTATCCCAACCTAACACTGCGCCGATAAGCGCGCCGTAGCCTGTGCTGATGTAGGGATTGCTGGTAATGGCACACGTGCCGCTTGTGCAACCAATGAAGTAGTAGTAAGCAAATCCACCAAGTGCGCCAAGTGCAAGAAATACACCGAGTTTAAGCCAATGAATGTTCATCATGGTTAAAGTTTTTTGGCGATAATCTCAATAACAGATGCTCTGCCTGTATGATACTTGCCCTCAATCACATCGCGTTCAATTTCGTGAGCAAGTTCAAACGATAAGCCATCGAGTTCAGACTTTACATCATCTAATTGCATTAGGAGTTCTTCGGTCTTCGGTCCGCCTGTACCGAATTGCAACTGTTTCGGTGAATAGGCTTCGAGAAGAAACACGCCGCCGTGCTGTAAGCCTTGAACACAAGCGCGATGCACACGCTGCCGCAAAGGTTTTGGCAAGTGACAAAAGATTGAAACAATGCCCGACCATTCATTAGGCTGAATCTGAAACGCTTCAAGGTCGCACAACACTGTTGTCAATGTTACCTGTTTTTCTTTTGCAAGCGCGCGTGCTTTTTCAAGACCGACGATAGACCAATCCACCGATGTAACAGTGTAGCCTTGCAAGGCAAGAAAAACGCCGTTTCGCCCCTCGCCATCTGCAAGTACAAGCACCTTGCCTTTTGGAATACTTGCAAAATGAGCCGCTAAAAATGTATTCGGCTCTTTGCCATAAGCGTATCCACTTTCCGAATAGCGGGTGTTCCAGTGTTCAACTGACGGATTGCTTGTAAGCATCTAACACAGTTTTGTAAGTATCAATGAGTTTGAGAAAATCATCAGAGGCTTTGTCTAATTCGGAAAGCAGTGCGCGTGCCTCTTCGTGTCGGTTTGAGATTGAGAGTTGGTAGATTCTGTGCGCAATATCATGCAGCAAGTGATGTTGCTTGACGAACATCTCAAAGATGGGTTCGTTTTGATACTTCCACATGCCGAACTCTTGAATCCATTTACCGATGTCACTTTTTTCAGGTGCGTCGGTATAGACATCTTTCCAATCCGATACGCCGCTCAACGCAGAGCGCACGCGCATTTTCCAAGTCAAGTGCATGGCTTTAACAAGTGCAATATCAATCGGGGCAGAGCGTATTTTTTTCTCTTGCATTTCAATCCGTTTTAACGGTTTTGTAGAACATGGCTAAATCCATAATCACATCATTTGAGGCACGCGCATATGCACCGCGCTCAATTTCTTGCAAGGCTTTTTGTTTTTCACCGCGAATAATCATCACCAAAACGCGGCTGGCACAAGTATGAAAGAATGCATGGTCGCCACGCAGTTTTTCCAAAAGCGGGTGAGTGCCAAATTGTTCCTTTGCTGTGCCATAAATCCATTTGCCCACAGCGCATTGGTTATCCTCTGCAATTACATCAGGATTTAAGGCTTCGGTAACGCCGCTATCAATCATCGCCCTGAATCGAACTTTCCAGTTTTGATGACTGACGATAGCAGAGTGAAAGTTCAACCCTGCGGCTTCGGCTTCCACAGGGTCGACACTTTCAGGAAGCACAGGCACCGGTTCAGACTCAGTGCTCGGCGTATTTTGGTCTTCTTGCTTTGTGCGAGTAAAACGCGCAATCCAGTCTTTGAACGAAAGAGCCATTTGTTATTGCTTGAAAGATTGATTTGTTAAAGATTCTTGAAAAAGTTGATTGAAAAACTGTCGCACAGTCTCTGCTCAAATCGTAATAATTTTTCGACCGAGCAGTTCTCTATCGATGATTTCTTTCAAAACGTGCTTTGGTAACGCGCCTGCTGCCATTTGCGGCTTGCCATTCAGCGGCACAAAGAGAAGCGACGGAATCGAGCGAATGCCGAACATGGCGGCAAGTTCGGGTTCTTCTTCGGTATTGACCTTATAGATGTTGATTTGGTCTTTATACTCTTCGGAAAGTTCTTCCAAAACGGGTGCAATCATGCGACACGGTCCGCACCACGCCGCCCAGAAATCGATGAGGCAAGGCTTATCGCCTTCAAATTTCCACTCTTGATTTTTCTCGAAGTCGAAGACCTTCGTTTTGAAGGTTTCGTAGGTTAATGGCGTTGTCATGGTCGTAGTAGAATAAGGTTTAGAAAAAATACGGTTACACGATAGCGTGTTTGCGCGTGAACATGAAATACTTTTCAAATGCGACTTTTGCCCAGTGCGCTTCGGGACCGGGAATAATGAACTCGTGTTCGCGCGGCGTGAGCATGTGGTCGCCGACAATCATCATGCCCATGTTGCCGGTGTCCATGATGCAAAGCGCGTTGATTTCTGCAAACGGAAGTTCGTAGCGTTTGGGCAATTTCTTAATATCTGCCACGATATTTTTAGCTGCAATTTTTGCCATTTGTTCCGAGGGATACCCCGTTTTCGGCACGCCACATGGTTTATCCGTTTGTTCAGGAAGTTTGACATCGACAGCGGCTCCGACCACATACACTTCGGGATATTTCGGATGGCGATAATCGTTGCCGACTTCAATAAAGCCCATTGCATTGCCAAGTCCGGGCGTATTGCGCACGCACTCAGCACCAAGGAATCGCGGAATGGCAATCGTAAAGACAGATGGAATTTTTTCGCCGGTGTCTAACAAAATACCGTCAGGTAAAAACTCTTTTACAGAGACATTGAAGCGGCTATCGATATGGTAAAACTTAAAGAGCATCTCGCACATTTTCTCAGCGTTGCCAAAACCGCCGATGCCAAAGTGCGCCGGATACGGTTCTGACGAGATATAAGTCAGTGTTGCTTTTTCTTTCAAATGGTGCTTAGCAAGTTGATAGCGTATGTTGAAGAGAATTTCATATGCAGCCCCGAAACAGCCTGTGCCTTGCACCGAGACGACCGCTGCAGGTCCGGGATTCTGCAAAAATTTTTGCCATGCTTCGCGGGTGCGTGTGGCTTGCTTAATGCCGATGATAGAGTATGCATGCTCGCGCAAGCCGGGCACATAGTCGTAATCGACCGCAAAGCCTGTGGCAATGACAAGGTAGTCGTATTCAACCGGTTCTGCGTGCTCGAGAAAGACTTTGCGATTTTCGAGGTCAAAGCGTGTTGCCCGCGCTTCAATAAACTTAATGTCGTGGCTGTGATAAATCGGACGCACATCAAAGGTAATGTCTTTTTCCTCGCGAATGCCAAATGGGAACCAAATAAGCGAAGGATAAAAGAGAAACTGGTGCGTCGGTGAAATCACGCTAATGTCGTGCCGATTCCCGAGCATCTCTTTCAGCTCGATTGCCGCAGTGTAGCCTGCAAAGTTTGTGCCGACTACAACCACGTGTTTTCTTTCACTGTTCATAGTTATACTCCTTTCGTTTTGAACAACCGTTCATTGAAATGTAATGTGTGTCAAAGAACATGTTTTCTGCGAATTGTTTTGTGCTTGCCCCTTCTTCTCTGGTAAAGAAGAAAGGGCAAAGCAACCATACTTCAAAGCGACTTTTTCACAAGGTAGAAATCAACGACTTCATCGTATTTGCCAGCTAAGCGTTCTTCGAGTTCTTTTTGTGTTTTCGGCGGCGGCACAATCACTTTCTCGCCCGGCTTCCAGTTGGCTGGGCAAGCCACGCTGTTTGCGTCAGCAGTCTGCAAGGCTTGAATCGAGCGAATGACTTCGTCGATATTTCTGCCAACATTCATCGGATAGTAGAGAATAAGGCGAATGATGTTGTTCGGGTCAATAATGAAGACTGCGCGCACGGTCGCCGTTGAACTGACGCTGTGAATCATGCCATAGAGTTTCGCCACCGACATATCAAGGTCAGCAATTACGGGGAAAGGAATCTTCATGTGCGCCTTTTCATTGATGTTTTGAATCCACGCCACATGCGCATGAATGCTGTCGATGCTAAGTCCAATGAGTTTGACATTCATCTTGGCAAATTCATCGGCGCGCTCGGCAAAGCCCATAAACTCTGTGGTGCAGACGGGTGTAAAGTCGGCAGGGTGCGAAAAGAGCACTGCCCAACTGCCTTTTTTGTATTCGTGAAAATCAAGTTCGCCGTGCGTGGTCATGGCTTTGAAGTTTGGCGCAACATCACCGATGCGTGGCATTGAGGTTTGAACGGTCTCTGACATTGTTAATCCAGTTTTGGGTTATTGAAAAATGAAATTTAATGAGGCAATTTATCTCGGAAATATCCGTAGACCCAAGTGCCTAAAATTGCGCTCAGCAGCGTAACGATAATGACTGTTGCGCCTGTTCCAACTTGTGCATAAAGCGGACCGGGACATGCGCCTGTAATTGCCCACCCAATTCCGAAAATCAATCCGCCAATGATTTGCCCTTTGTTAAAAGTTTTCGGGTGAAATTCAATCGTCTCGCCGTAAATGGTTTTGATGTTGAATTTGCGAATAAGCCAAACAGAAAGCGCACCAACGGCAACCGCACTGCCGATAATACCATACATGTGAAACGATTGCAATCGGAACATTTCTTGAATCCTGAACCAACTGACGATTTCAGCTTTCACAAACACAACCCCAAGTAGCATGCCCGCCACCACATATTTCAGGTTGTGATACCACTTGTGCGTCAGGTGGCTTTCATTGACGCAGATGGCATCAAGCGAGCGCACTTGAAAATCATTGGTTACTGCTTGTGTTGCAGTTGAGAGCGTTGCATCTGGTTGTGATGTATTGGTCTGAAGACTCATAGCAAAATTGTTGATTAAAGTTTGAGAATGAAAGGCAAAAGAAAATTTGCCGTTAAGAATCCGCCGAGCATGAAGCAGACTGTCGCAATGAGCGATGGCAGTTGAAGCGTCGAGAGCCCCATAATTGCGTGTCCGCTGGTGCATCCACCGGCGTAGCGTGTGCCGAAGCCAACAAGAAAGCCGCCGAGCACCATCATCAGCAAGCCTTTTAGCGAGAGCAAGTTTTCCCAAGAAAATAGCTCTTGCGGCACAAGTCCGTTGAAGTTAGTGATGCCGTATTGCGCAAGTTCTTGCACTAAGGCGTCATGCACAACAGTAGGCTTATCTGCGCTAAAGAAAAGCGAGGCAAGCAGTGCGCCGAGAAAAATGCCCCCAACAAAGAAGAGATTCCAGACTTCCTTTTTCCAGTCGTATTTGAAAAACTTAATGTTGGCAGGTGCGCACGAGGCGCAAATATGGCGCATAGAAGAACTAATGCCGAAAGACTTATTGCCGATAATGAGTAGCAGTGGCACAATAAGCCCAATCAAGGGACCAGCCACATACCACGCCCAAGGTTCTGAGAGAAATTCTATCATTTGAATTACACAGCGTTAAAGGTTAATGAAAGATGTTTGCGTTTTAGACGCACCGTGTCATTTTTCTTTTTTTGTTGAAAGTTTGAACGGCAAGTAAAGCGGACACGAGCCGATGAGGCTTGTCAGCACAAAGACGCCTGCAAGCACCAGTAGCACAATGCCCAGCGTGCCTGAAACCACATTGGTGAAATAGAGCACGACGAAAATCGCCGCAAGTGCAAGGCGAATGCCTTTATCGAGAGAACCCATGTTCTTGACCATATGGCGAATAAGTTTAGGTTGGAAATGAAAATCTTCACGACTTCATCACTTTGCTTTGGCAGACGAAATCCGTCTTTGGAATTGCGGTTTGAGCAATGGCGTTAAAGCCGCCTTCGATTTCGCTGAAATTGCGATAGCCGCGTGCTTGCAGAATCGATGCCGCAATCATGCTCCGATAGCCGCCCGCGCAATGAAGGTAAAAATGCTCTTTCGGGTTCAGGTCTTTAATCCAATCGTTGATGTAAAGAAGCGGCTTGCTATATGCGCCGTCGACATGCTCGGCTTCGTATTCACTTTCTTTGCGGACATCAATCACCACCGTTTCATGCGGCTTGAACACTTTTGCAAATGCTTGCGCTGAAATGCGAGTGATGGTGTCAACTTCTTTACCTGACGCTTTCCACGCCTCGAAGCCGCCTTTGAGATAGCCGACAACATGATCAAAACCGACGCGCGATAGGCGCACAATCGCCGTCTCGACCGTGTCTTCATCGCACACAAGTAGAATCGGCTGATTGACATTAACAATCATTGCGCCGACCCAAGGCGCGAAATCGCCATTCAAGCCAATGTTGATGGATTGCGGAATAAAGCCCTTGGCGAAGTCTTCAGGGTTGCGCGTATCTAAAATGAGAGCGCTCGTCGTTTCAGCAGCAACTTCAAATTCATTAGGAGAAAGGGGATTCATTGCGCGCGATTTAACAGCATCTAAACTTTCATAGCCTTTCTTGTTCATCGCCACATTAAAACCGAAATACATCGGCGGTGGCGTCAAGCCTGTGGTAACTTCTTTGATAAATTCTTCTTCGGTCATGTTCTCGCGAAGGGCGTAGTTAAATCGCTTTTGCGCGCCAATCGTGGAAACGGTTTCCTTGCTCATATTTTTTCCGCACGCTGAGCCTGCGCCGTGTGCAGGATAAACAATCACCTCGTCGCCAAGCGTCATGAGCTTAGTGCGAAGCGAGCGATAAAGATGCGCGGCAAGTTGTTCTTGGGTTAAGCCTGTGGCTTTTTGGGCAAGGTCGGGGCGACCGACATCGCCAATGAAAAGCGTATCGCCTGTAAAAACAGCATGGTCGTTTCCGTGTTCATCAATCAAAAGAAAGCAAGTGCTTTCCATCGTGTGTCCGGGCGTATGCAAGACTTTGATTTTCACTTTTCCGAGTTCAAAAATTTGTCCATCGGTTGCGCTGACGCACTCGAAGTCGCACTTGGCGTTTGGTCCGTAAATAATCGGTGCGCCTGTTTTTTTTGAAAGGTCTAAGTGTCCCGAGACGAAGTCGGCGTGAAAGTGCGTTTCAAAAATGTATTTGAGTTTGGCGTTATCCGCTTGCAATCGTTCAAGATACGGTTCAACTTCGCGGAGCGGATCAATGATAGCGGCTTCGCCTTCGCTCACGATGTAGTATGCGCCTTGCGCTAAACAACCTGTGTAGATTTGCTCGATTTTCATAAATGCGTAGATTGATTGGTTTCAAGTTTGAACACACAATTTTACGGTTAAAAAAAGCCTCATTCAGCAACTTTTGTTACAGTAACGATAATAAATCTTATTTCGAATGTGTGAAGTTGCTATGCGATACTCACAGTCGTTAAGTGATTAAAAAATTCATCATGCAACCTTTTTTTGAATCGCTCTCGCATGAATTACGTGAGCAACTCTATGCGCTCGGCACGGAAAAAGCGTTTGAGCCGGGCGACGAAATTTTCCGTGAAGGCTATAGCGTGCTGTTTTTTTCGGTGATTGTATCAGGCAAAGTGAAAGTGGTCAAGTTCCAAAGCGATGGGAAAGAAGCCATTCTCAGCATCTTCAAGAAAGGTGATGCCTTCATGGTGCCGCCGCTGATTGATGGCTTGAAATCGCCCTCAACTGCGATTGCAATTGAAAGGACAACCGTATTGCAAGTGCCACGCGAAGCATTTTTGCGTCTGTTACAAAAGCACAACGAACTTGCGCTTGCTGTTATCGACTATCTCGTTGGGCTAATGCGCGAAAAGACCGACACAATTCATGTGCTTGCTTCACCTTCGCCTGAACAGCGCATTGCGCAAACCCTTGTCAAAATTTTGCAAAAGGAAAACGCTTCGCTCACATTGCCGTTTCAAGTGCCACTGCGCCGGCAAGACATCGCCAGCATGGCGGGACTGACAACCGAAACCACCATTCGCGTGATTCGCAACATGGCTAAGAAAAAAATCTTGCGCATTGAGCACGGCAAAATTTTTATCGATGACCTCCAAAAACTGCTTGCCTGAATTGAGCCAAGATGAGCCAAATCATATTTTTTCTACATCGCATTTCCGTTCTTTTTTGAAATCAAACACCATGCACCAATGCGCATGGCTGTAACATTCAAGAAAGGAGAATCAAATATGAACACGTATTCAACTTCACTGGCAGAATTTGTCAAGCAAGATTTTCGCACGGCAAGTATTTTTGAAAAGTATCACATGGACTTTTGCTGCCATGGAAAAATGACCTTGCAACAAGCCTGTCAGAAACAAGGCGTAAGTGTCGATGATGTGCTCTCTGAACTGAACGCGCTTAAAACAGAGCAACATGACACACCAAATTATGCAGCAATGCCCATTGATGCACTCATTGCGCATATTTTGGATACGCATCACGTTTATGTGCGCAAAATGCTTCCCGTTATCAGCGAGCATCTTTCAAAAGTCGTTCAAAAGCATAGCGATAAGCACCCTGAACTCTTACGCCTAAAATCACTCTTTGGAAAAGTTAGCTTTGAGTTGGAATTGCACCTGCACAAGGAGGAGCAAATTCTCTTTCCATACATTTTGGCACTTTATGATGCAAAACAAAAAGGCTTGGAGCCACCACGAGCACACTTTGGAACAGTGCGTAACCCTGTGCGGATGATGGAAATGGAGCACGACGCCGCAGGAGAAGATTTTCGGCTCATTCGCAATATCACAAACAACCTCGTGCCGCCCGATGATGCCTGTGAAACCTACAAGGTGCTCTTCAAGGAGTTAGAAGATTTTGAGCGTGATTTGCACATGCACATTTTCTTGGAAAACGAACTTGTGCATAAAGAAGCCGTCAAGTTAGAGGAAGATGTGCGCCATGTGGCAACGTTATGAAAAGTAGCATCAAAGACAGGGCGGGCAAAGCTACCCGCCCTTGGTGTTTTTAAGCAACGTCAAAAGTTATTTTTGCTCGGCTTGGCTTGTGCTAGCAGCAAAATCCGACGACGCTGGTCGTGATGGCATAAGCATTGAAGAAAGTTTTTGTTCGCGTGCTTTGGCGGCTTCGTCCCACTTTGGCACAACGGTTTTAAAGAATTCTTCTTTTTCTTGCTCAAGTTTTTTCATGTCCAATCCAACGAAGGCTTGTGCTTCGGCTTTGGATTTGAATGTGGGAAGTGCAATCGGTTCTGTAACACCGTGCTTGGCTAAAATCACAAGCAGTTTGGCATGGGCTTCAATGGCTTTTTCAAGGGCTGTGCTCAACGTGCGCAGGGCTTCGACTGGTGAGTGAAACCCGACACCGTTTGCCGCGGCAACCCAATCCCAACGCCACTGTGCATGGCGAATTAAGGTAAGTACAGGCTTCATTTCGTCTTCGGTTGCCCCGTTATCCCACGCAGCTTTGGCTTCAAGATGTGCACGAAAGAGCGCAAACTCGACCATCTTGCGCACTTCCATGACCTTATCTTGCCGACTATTGACAACACGCACAAGTTCAGCCTCACTTTCACGATGACACACGCCGCACGAATTGGCAACATTGGCAAGCGGGCTACGAAGTTGATGGTCTGTAAATTTTGTGCCGCCTTGCGAGCGATACGGCATGTGGCAATCGGCGCAACTAACCCCACGCTCGGCATGAATGCCCGTGCGGTAAAGCTCGTAATCAGGGTGCTGGGCTTTAAGCATCGGCGCGCGGCTAAGTTTGTGAACCCAATCGACATGACCGACCGCATCAAAGTAGGCTTCCATAGAATCGGCTGAGAAGCCTTTATCCCAAGGGAAAGTCAGGTATTTATCTTCGCCCTTGAAGTAATACTCCACATGGCACTGTGCGCAGACAAGCGAGCGCATTTCTTGATGTGTGGCTTTGGTGATGTCTTTGCCTTGTCGCTCAAAGGCTTCAACGAGTGCAGGGCGGGAGATGCGCAAGTTCATGGTCTTGTTGTCGTGGCAATCTTGGCAACCGATGTTATTGACAATTTCTGAACCGAGTGCCGCCCACTTTTCGCCGTAAAACTTTGCGACACCAATCTCATTCATCACGCGCGGCACATCAGTGCTTTTGCACGACCAGCACGTGGCTGGTTGCGGCACACCTGTGCGAAGTGATGAGCGCACATCTTGAATTGACCAATAATGCCCGCGGGCTTGTTTATACTCACGTGAGAACGCATAGCCTGCCCACAGCGTAACGAGCAGAGGCTGTTCTTCAAGCAAATCACGTGTTGCAGAACCGCCGTATTTTGAACGAAATGATGTGTCGAGCGTGTTGCGATAGCTTTCATACTGACGGCGGAAATTTTCGCCCCAGACTTCGTTGCGTGGCTCCCAATCAGCAATCGGCTTAATTTGACGCACTGCGTAAAGTGCCTCACTGCGCCGTTCCATAATTGATGCACCTAACAATCCAACGAGAAAAACAATAACTACAGTGGCAAGGAACAGCGTCCAACTCAGCCACTTATGTTTTTCCATTGCGTCCATCAAACGCTTCATAGTGATACTCCTTTATTTTGGGTTTGTAGAAACTTTATCGCAAAGAGTCGTGGCGTGCTTTCATCAGTTTGGGCATCCAACTCGGAATAATCGGGGAAAGCGTTGGCACGCGTGCAAAGGGTGCGGCGGCAAGGCTATTGACACGACCATGTGGTGTTTCACGGTGGCACGACCAACACAGCGCACCATCGCCATGCGAAGCCGTCATCGCCGTTACACTTTGAAGTGAGACCGTCTCAACAAGGCGACTGTGGCAGCGCAAGCAATTTTCTTGCACTACCTTCACGCCTGCCTCGTGCATTTTGATGACTTGCGGTTCAGTGCGAAGTGTAAAAATTGTGGCGTGGCGCAAACCATCTTGCGCTTTGAAAAAATACTTGCGAACAATGTTGTCATGTGGCACATGACAGTCGTTACAGACCGCAACTTCACGGTGGCTACTGTGTTGCCATGTCGCATATTGCGTCGTCATCACATGGCAATTGATGCAGGCTTTGGGGTCATCGGAGAGGTATGAAGTTGCATTTGAGATGTGCGCAACAAGCAAGGCTAAGCCAAACAAAATTGCTGATACAAACAGCACTGGCAATCGCCATTCTTTTGGGGGCATGAGCCACGTTAACCATTGCATCATTGGAACTACACGTTACTTCTTTGTGAGATAAAGTTACACTATCTCACACTATAAACATGCAATGGCGCGCGCTGAAAATTTATGATTTGAATCATATAGGGCAGTGTTGGGTAGCGGTTTTGGACAGTTTGCTAAAACAGGGTAATGAAAAGGGGCTAAGGTGATGAGAGAGTAATGTGCGAAGGTTAGTTTTTGGGATGTTGAGCAAGAAAAGAACGAGTGCTGGAGCCTAATGGTGAAGCCCCTTGCTGGCGGTAGGCATCCATGACGGCACGATACGATTCAATCATGTTGAGAAAGTCGTTACAGATTTTGTCAAACTCGTCGAGCATTTTGCGCAGTTCATCTTTTTGCTCCATTTCAGCAATGGCTTTGATTTGTCCGGCAAGGCTATGAAGGAAAGCATGCATTTGCTTGAACTCTTGATAGACAGGTTCTTTGCTGTAGAGCGCATCGCCGACATTTTTAATCCATTGTCCAATCATGCTTTTTTCAGGTTCATCGGGATAGACTTCGTCCCAACTACTCAGTCCGTTTGCAGCGGAGCGAACTTTCATTTTCCAAGTGAGAAAATTAGTTCGCACAATTGCCATGTCGATAGGTGCTGTGCGAAGAATTTTGGATTTGTCTTCCATTGTAGTGTGAGTTGAAGTTTATAGAGTTTTATGACAATAAAGGCACTAATGCGTCTTGGTGCTTGTGCAAAAACGAAAATAGAGTGAATAAGTTAAAAAGACAAGAAAGCGGTCAGACTTCCATGATTTCTTTTTCTTTTTTGGCAACGGCTTCATCGATCATCTTTTCGTAGCGTTGTATGAGCGAATCGGCGTCTTTTTTACCACGATTTTTATCGTCTTCGGTAATGGCTTTTTCTTTTTCGGCTTTCTCGATAGTTTGAATAGCGTCGCGGCGGATGTTGCGCAAAGAGACTTTGGCATCTTCGGCGAACTTCTTGACGAGTTTAACGTATTCGCGTCGGCGTTCTTCGGTTAAGGGTGGAATTGGAATGCGAATGGTTTGTCCTTCTGTTGAAGGGTTCAAGCCCATGCCGGATTCCCGTATCGCTTTTTCAACATTGGCGACGACACTTTTATCCCACAGTTGCACCACGAGCGTTTTGGAATCTTTGACGCTCACATTGCCGACTTGTTTGAGCGGAACGAGTTGTCCATATGACTCCACTTTAATGCCATCGAGAAGGGCAGTTGTGGCTTTGCCCGTGCGAACAGAGGCTAATTCACTTTGGATAACTTCCAACGATTTTTTCATGCGCTGTTCGGCGGCATGCAGAGTTTCTTTAACCATGTGTAGAAATTGTTTTTGTGGTTTGGACAAAAAAAATGCTCAAAGAGGGGTTGTGCCTGTTTGAGCATCAAATTTTCACAATAAGTTAATACTTACTCAGCGTCGGATTTTGTCGTGGGTTTTGTGAACCGCTTGTTGAAGCGTTCCACGCGACCTGCTGTATCGACCAGTACTTGTTTGCCGGTGTAATACGGGTGCGACGAATTGCTGATTTCCACTTTGAAGAGCGGATACTCATTGCCGTCTGTCCACTTGATGGTTTCCTTTGTCTCAACGCAGGAGCGTGTAATGAAGGTCGAACCATCAGTTAAATCTTGGAAGACGACGGGGCGATAATTTTGCGGATGAATATTCGGCTTCATCTTAAAATCGTTTAGCGTTACCGTTAAAAGGTTAGTCGTTGAATCAAACTTTTCAAAAAAAGAGTTGCGAATATACAGTGTGAAGATGGACTTTCAAAAACAGAGTGCTTATTTAAGCGCGTCGAGCACTTTGAAGGTAAGGTCATGCGTTTTATCTCCGTAGAGCACAGGATTGGCGACGCCGCCCTTGTTCAAGACGATGCTGTAGCCATATTGCTTGGCGACTTTTTCAACGGCTTTCATCACTTTGTCTTCAATCGGTTTCAAAAGTTCGCCTGTCTTTTTTTGTAGTTCGTTTTGCTTTTGATAGCGGAACTCCTCGAGTTGTTGTCGCTTGCTCAGGAGTTCTTCTTCTTTTTTCTTTTTAGCGTCTTCGGTCATGGTGGTCTTTTTACGTTCGTATTCTTCAAAGGCGGCTTGCAAGTCTTTCGCCATTTTTTGCATTTCGGCTTCGGCGCCTTCTTGCATTTTCTTCATTTTTTCTTGAACGCCTTTTGAATCGGGAAGTTGAGCAATAACGTTGTCGGTATCGACATAGCCGACTTTGGCGTCGCCGGCACCGCTTGCGCCTACGCCGAGCATAAAGCCGACGGCAAGTCCGAAGCCGACAAGAAAGCTTTTGCCTTTTGAAAGCAGGGATAATTTCTGTTGAATGACCGACATTCTGTGTTTTCCTCCAATTAAATGATTGAAAATAAATTTTGAAGGGCTTATTTACCTGCGCCCGAGCCTTCAACGTTAGGCGCAGAGGGCGCGCCGCCAGTGCGGTCTCGTTCAGGAAGCGACGCAAGCAATCTGTCTAAAACTTTCTGTGTCAGGTTGTGCGTTTCGTTGGCATAAAGCAACATCGTGTCGCTGGCACGGTCAAAGACGTAGTCGTAGTCGTTATCAATAGCAACGGCGCGCATGGCGGAGTAGAGTTTGTCTTGAATCGGACGCATGAGTTCGTTTTGTTTTCTGAAATACTCGCCATCGACGCCGAACTTTTGATTTTGATACTCAAAAATGGCTTTATCTGCGTCCATCATTTCTTTGCGTTTCTGCTGTTTGATTTCGTCTGTGTAAAGCACTTCTTTGGCTTGAAAGTCGCGCACCATTTTGTCGAGGGCGTCACGCCGTTTTTTGATTTCATTTTGCCATTCCAGCGTGAGCACTTCCAAGCGGCGTTTGGCGTCTTTAGCTTCAGGCAGTTGGTCTAAAATTGCTTGCGAGTCGATAAACCCAATTTTTTGGGCTTGGACTTCACTTGAAACAAGCGCAAACAGACTTACGAGAAGTGCAAAATAAAGTTGTTTTCGCATGTTTGTTTTAATCATTGAAGCGCCGAAGTTACGAAAATAACGCTTGAACATCAAGCCAATGAGTCTTCCCTCAAATGCTGAGGCACGAACAGGGCTTACAAACACTTGGCTTCTCTGACGATTTTGACGCTGGCACTAGCACCGATTCGCGTTGCGCCGTATTCAATCATTTTTTTGGCGGTAGCGTAATCGCGCACGCCACCACTGGCTTTAACACCGAGTGTTTGGCCGACGGCTTTACGCATCAGAGCGACATCTTCGAGCGTTGCGCCCCCTTTTGAAAAGCCGGTCGAGGTTTTAACAAAATGCGCCCCTGCATTTTTGGAAAGCACCGAAGCAATGACTTTTTCCTCATCGGTGAGCAAACATGTTTCCAAAATCACCTTCACGATAGCGTTGGCGGAATCGGCAGCAGCAACAACACCTGCAATATCGGCTTCGAGCAAATCGTAGTTTTTAGATTTGAGCTCGCCAATGTTGATGACCATGTCGATTTCTGTCGCACCGTCTTCGCAAGCAACTTGGGTTTCATAAACCTTCACGCGCGTGGTGCTGGCACCGAGCGGGAAGCCTACTACGGTGCAAACTTTTACGTCGGTGTTGCGGAGCATCGTCGCGCATAGTTTGACATAGTGCGGATTGACACACACTGACGCAAAGCCATGCTCTTTGGCTTCGTTGCAAAGCATGATGATTTCTTCGCGCGAGGCGTCAGGCTTCAAGAGGGTGTGGTCGATGTATTTAGCAAACCCAAAATTCGGAATGCAGACTGCCTGTTGATGCGACTCCCGAATGCCAACGCGCGCAGCGCCATGGTCAAGATACGACTTCACTTCGTTTGCGGCTCTTTGAACATCAAGACCGCTCGCTTTTCGCAGGACACTCTGTGCAATGAGATAATTGGGCGTGGTCATGGGTTAAAAAAATAGTGATGCGTGAAATTTATTGTGGTCGATTTGGTGTTTCTCGTGTAGAAGTTCCAACCAAAAGTTGCCTTTTCCAGAGCGTATTCGTAGTTCGTTTTTTGCTGTCTCGAATTCAACAAACACAAAACTACACTTTTTGCTATGCAAGTCAAGTTACGCCGTTTGGGTTACTATGCGTTGGCGACCGTAATTGCGGCTGCACTTTCTGTTCCGTTAGGTGTGTTAGCGTTCGTATTTCTACCCATCCTGCTTATTGCTTCAATTCCTTTTGGGCTTTACCTTGTCTTCCGCACGAGCGGCAAGGTATGGAACGATTCGGATTATGCGAGAGCGACACAGCCTGTTCCGACGCGCAACCGAAAAGTCTACACGCTGATTCAGCCGAAGCGACTGCTTTCCAACTACAAATTTTATCACTTGAATTAATTGGAGTTAATAGCGTTGGGCTAAAAGTAGCCTTCAACGATTAAACAATCGGAGAGCACTTTGACGGAAGCATTTTTAAGGTCAATGCAGTCAGCGATTTTCTTCAAGCCAAGATTGCCGATGCTGGCTAAGCCGTCGCCGCCGATAAGGTTTGGTGCAATGAACGCATGAAGTTTATCGCATAAGCCTGCCTTGATGAGTGAGGCGAAAAGTTGCGCGCCGCCTTCGACCATGACGGAAAGAATAAGTTCTTCGTGCAAGATGTGCATCACGTCAAGCAAGTTGAGCGATTCGCTTTTTTCCCCGACAAAAAAAACTTTGACGCCAATTTTTTCCAACGCTTTAACCTTCGGATGTCGCTTATTGATGCGCGAAGTGAAGACAAGTGTCGGTGCATCTTTGCTGAAGATGTTAGCTTGAAGCGGCACGCGCAATTGGCGGTCGAGCAAAATGCGTTTTGGATTTTTGCCTTCAACAAGTCTGACCGTTAAGGAAGGATTATCAGCAAGTGCGGTGCGAGAGCCGACCATGACAGCGTCGTAATGATTGCGCAAGTGATGTGCGTAGGCACGGGCGACTTCGCTGGTAATCCATTTAGAGTCTTTGGTTTTGGTGGCAATTCGTCCGTCAAGCGATTGCGCAAGTTTAAGTGCAACGAAAGGTAAATGGTATCGATGCGATTTCAAGAAGGCTTCGTTGAGTTGTTCTGATTCCTCGCGCAAGACGCCAACGCGCACATCAATTCCAGCGTCTTTGAGTTTCTTGATGCCTTTGCCAGCAACTTTGGGATTCGGGTCAAGGCAGCCAATGACCACGCGCGGAATTTTTTTCTCTATAATCAAATCGGCGCAAGGCGGTGTTTTGCCGAAGTGCGAACACGGCTCAAGATTCACATAGAGCGTCGATTGCGTGAGAAGCGATTCATCTTTGACAGAGCGAATCGCATTTACTTCGGCATGGGCGTCGCCGTATCGCTTGTGCCAACCTTTGCCGATAATATTGCCGTTGCAAACAATCACACAGCCGACCATCGGGTTTGGACTGACTTTCCCCACACCGCGCTTGGCGAGCGTTAAACATTTGGCGAGAAAAAATTCGTCTGCAGCGTCGTCAAAGGTGGCAGGCTTGGTTTTTGACTTCTTGGACATAACGTCAAGCTCACATTGCGGATAATGCGACGGAAACTTTAAGGACTTAACTCCTAAGGACTTAACTCCTCCATCGCTGATACAATATACTTGTTGATAGTTTCTTTCGGCAAAGTGATGAAGAAATCTTCGCTCGACAAATCAAGCAGGCGGTAAGAGTAAGTAATAAGCGGCTTTGGGTCTTTGTTCAAAATCGCATCAGTGCAGAATTGATAAATTTTTTTGTCGAGTTCTGTTTCAACCAATCCCGACGCTTTGTGCACCAAGTAACAACACTCGACTGCAACTCTGCACAGTTTCTCGCATAACACTAAATGCACTTCGTTTGAGCCGCCTGGCGGAAGTTCATAGTAAATGATGTATTCCATCACAGCGTCGCGCAAAAATCGCCCCATCGTTTTGAGCATTACGGCTAAATAATTTTCCCAAAAATCGGGCTCGACGGCAAGAAACGCTTGTCGGTAAAGCGGGTTTTTCATTTGTTCATGGATATAAAAAAGTAGGGTATAAGCGCAGTCGGCAGGAAGGGCAATAGCGCGGCTTAGGAGCGTTGACGCGTCTAAAATGAGTTCCATGGTTGTTGTATCAAAGGGTAACTGCATCAAGAGCGATGCCAAGCGAAAACTTTTCGTGAGCCAAGTTTTGTCAGGGCTTTCGCCCTGCGTGCTTAATTCATTGAGCAAGGCTTCTACTTCTTCGCGAAGTTTCAAGGGGTTTGCGACAACGGCATCGGATACGCCAAATTTAATCAACACGGCTTTCGCGTTGGCGTCCATATCTTCATCTGCTGCTACGCCAGAGGCATAGAGGAAGTGAAGTATCGCAAGGTATAAGGCTTGATTAGGCGAGGAATCTTGAAGTTTTTCAATCGCAGATTTGGTCAGTGCGCTTGTGTTTAGACCATACCGCGTGTTCCAGAGCGCAAGGTTTGTTCTCAAGGTTGTTTGGTTTTGTTTTGGGATTTAAGGTATGAAAGTAGCAATTATAAAGGCTCGACATGAACCTGAATAAGTTTTACGCCCGAAAGCGAGACCAGTTCTGAGATGTTGTCCATTTTGTAAGGTTTGTCATAGTAAATGGTTTTAATGCCAACGTTGATAAGCACTTTGAGGCAGTTGAGACAAGGGCTTGCAGTGATGTAAATATCCGCGCCTTGAATAGCCGTGCCATTTTTGGCGGCTTGTGCAATTGCGTTGATTTCGGCGTGAATGGTGCGCATGCAGTTTTCTTCGATAGTGCCATCGGGGTGTATGGATTTATAGATGAGGCAGTTTGGACCGTCGCAGTGTGGCAAGCCTGATGGCGAGCCGTTGTAGCCTGTGGCGAGAATGTTGTTTTCGCGCACAATGACCGCACCGATGTGTCCACGCTCGCACGTGGAGCGACGCGCAATCAAATGCGCTACGCTCATGAAGTATTCGTGCCAGCCAATGCGCGCTTCCTTTTTCTGAACGTTGCTTGCAATCTCGTTTTGAGTTAATGGCTCATTCATTACAGGAAAGAATTGATGTTATCCATTTCGCGAAAGTTAATGCAATGAAAGGGAAATTCCGTTTCCGTGGTTGGTCGCCGAATGATTTTGTCGTATTTTCGAGAATTGTTTAGAGAGAAAATGAAATAGCAGTAAAAAGTGCAAAGAAATCGTTCTCGCCATTTGAACCAAAGAGACGCGCATTGTCAAAAAGTCTTCTCAACCTAACCGCAGTAACACTATGAACACCGCCGAACTCACCAAAGAAAAAGCAACGGCTCAAAGCGTCAACAAGCATCGGAACATTCCAAAAGGCATGCTGCAGAATTGGTATCGGCTTCTTTACACGGGGCGACAGTTGGATATCAAAGCAGCAAGCTATCTCAAAAAGGGAATGGGCTGGTCGTATCACGCGCCGTATCAGGGGCATGACGGAATTCAACTGGCGCTTGGGTTATCGTTTCGTGCCGGAAAAGATTTTCTCTTTCCGTATTACCGCGATATGCTGACGGCGCTGGCGGCAGGATTAACACCTGAAGAAATTATCTTGAACGGACTTTCACGTGATGCTGATGTTGCAGGTGGCGGACGCCACATGTCTAATCACTTTGCCAAACCTTCGATTCGAATTCAGAATGTTTCATCATTAACGGGCAATCACGCTCAACACGTCGTGGGGGTTGCGCGTGCCATTAAAAAATATGGGGGCGACGAAATTGCCTTCTACTCTGGGGGAGAATCTGCTTGCGCGGAAGGCTACTTTTACGAAGCCATCAATGGTGCTTCACGCGAAAAACTGCCAGCAATTTTTGTGATTCAAAACAACCACTACGGCATTTCGGTGCATGTGAGCGAGCAATTTGGTACGCTTCGCCCTGCCGAAGTGTTTCGTTCATTTCCGAACCTTGAAGTGATGTTCTGCGACGGCACAGATGTGTTTGACTCATGGTTCACGATGCAAAAAGCCGTTGAGCACGTCAAAACAAAACGCTTGCCCGTGATTGTCGAAGCCGACTGCGAGCGCATTGGCTCACACTCCAACTCCGATAACCACTTGCTTTACCGCACGCACGAAGAACTCGAAGAAATCAAAAAACGCGACCCACTGCCAAAGTTCAAACACTATTTGCTCGAGCACGGACTTTTCACCGAATCGGAACTTGCCGATATCGAGCGCGAAGCCGACCAAGTTATTGCCGACGCCTGTGAGAAAGGCGAAAAAGCGCCCCCGCCAAAACCTGAATCCGCAAAGGATTTTGTCCTCCCCGAATTTCAACCAACAGGCGGAAAAGTCATTGACCTTGCTGACCCCAAAGGCGACGACGAGTTTTACACAAGCGAAACCATCAGTTTCTTACAAGCCATCAACTTCACACAAATTGAAGAGTTTCGACGCAATCCGAACACATTTCTTTGGGGGCAAGATGTGGCGTCAAAAGAAAAAGGCGGCATTTTCAATGCTGATAAAGGCATGCTCAAAGAGTTTGGAAACGAGCGCGTCTTTAATGCGCCGATTGCCGAAGACTTCATTGTCGGAACAGCAAACGGTTTTTCGCGCTACCGCGACGACATTTGGGTCTTGATTGAAGGCGCAGAATTTGCCGACTACATCTGGCCAGCAATGGAGCAAGTGGTCGAATGCTCGCATGAGTATTGGCGCACGAAAGGTCAATTTGTGCCTAACATCGTCATGCGCATTGCCTCGGGCGGCTACATTGGCGGCGGCTTGTATCACTCGCAAAATGTCGAAGGCGCATTTACAACCCTGCCCGGTCTGCGCATCGTGATTCCGTCGTTTGCTGATGATATGCAGGGATTGCTTCGTTCCGCATTTCGCTCGCGCGGCGTAACTGTAATTCTTGAACCGAAATTCCTTTACAACAACCCTTGGGCGAAAACCAAACGCTTGAAAGAAGACATCTTGATTCCCTTCGGCAAAGCCCGTATTCGCCGTGAAGGAACAGATTTAAGCATCATTACCTACGGCACCACCACGCACCACGCGCTTCTTGCCGCAGAACGTTTGTCAAAGGAAGGCGTTTCAGTTGAAGTCGTTGATATTCGCTCGCTTGCGCCGCTCGATACCGAAACCATTTTTAACTCGGTCAAAAAAACAAGCAAAGCATTAGTTGTTCACGAAGACAAAGTTACAGGAGGGTTCGGCGGAGAACTTGCGGCATTGATTGCTGAACATTGCTTCGAGTATTTGGACGCGCCGATTCGCCGTGTAGGCTCTATTTTCACGCCGGTCGGATTCTCGAAAATTTTGGAGGAATACATTCTGCCAAATGAGCAAAAAGTCTACGAAGCAGCGAAAGCATTAGCGCAATACTAACGCTCGCCCCAATAAGGAAACAAAATACGTGGCAAGGTCGTGAGGTTTTTGTTGAATCCTTGCGACCTTGCAGCAAGCAATTCCACATGCAAATTACCCGGAACAATCTTGCCCCTCAACTTGTAAGATAACGAAGCCAATAACTAACTTGCTCACGTTTAACCAGTCATAAACTAATCCAATTTAGACTATGGCAATCGACACGCATCTTGCAACAGACTTCGAGAAACTCGAAGCCGATTTTCAAAAATGGCTCGAGAAAAATCGCGCGACGAAAGAACTATCTGCGAAATACGAAAACTTGAGTTGGGAAAAAATTAAACCGCTCTACACGCCGCTCGACACTGCACACATCGACTACAACACCGAAATTGGAAACAGCGGCGAATTTCCTTACACGCGCTCAATTCACAACAATCTCTACCGCGGCAAACTTTGGACAATGCGACTCTTTGCAGGCTTTGCAACGCCCGAAGAAACGAACCAACGCTATAAGTTTCTCTTGGAGCGCGGACAAACCGGACTTTCGGTCGCCTTTGACTTGCCCGCCTTGATGGGCTGGGATTGCGACGCGCCGCTTTCAGCAGGTGAGGTCGGCGTGTGCGGCGTTTCAGTCTCTTCACTTGCCGACATGGAAGTTATTTTCAATGGCATCAATTTGGAGCAAGTTTCAACCTCGATGACCATCAACTCAACGGCGATGGTGGCACTGGCTTATTTTATTGCTGTTGCGCAAAAGCAAGGGTGCAATCTGAAAAACGTGCGCGGCACAATCCAAAACGACATTCTCAAAGAATACATCGCGCAAAAAGAATACATCTTTCCGCCGAAGCCGTCAATGCGCATTGTTACCGATATGTTCGCCTATTGTGCCAAAGAAATGCCGAAGTTCAATCCGATTTCCGTTTCAGGCTATCACATCAGAGAAGCAGGCTCAACGGCAGTTCAAGAACTTGCCTTCACGCTTGCCGATGGATTTTGCTATCTCGAGCATGCAATCGCTGCGGGACTTGACGTCGACGACATTGCGCCGCGCATTTCCTTCTTCTTCAATTCGCACAACGATTTCTTCGAAGAGATTGCCAAGTTCAGAGCGGCACGAAAAATTTGGGCGAAGCGACTGCGTTACAAATACGGGGCAAAAGATGAACGCTCGTGGCAACTGCGATTCCACACGCAAACCGCAGGATGCACGCTCACGGTCCAACAGCCTGAAAACAACATTGTGCGCGTCGCGCTTCAAGCCCTTGCGGCAGTGCTGGGCGGCACGCAATCGCTCCACACCAACTCAATGGACGAAGCCCTTGCGCTTCCGTCGGATAAAGCCGTGCGCATTGCGCTTCGCACACAGCAAATCATCGCTTACGAAACCGGCGTAACGAACACGGTCGACCCGCTCGGCGGCAGTTACTATGTCGAAGCCCTCACCGAAAAAATGGAACAAGAAGCCGAAAAGTATTTTGAAACCATTGATAAACTCGGCGGCGTCATTGAAGCCATTGAACAAGGCTACATGCAAAAGGAAATTGCCAATGCCGCTTACAAATATCAGCAAGAACTCGACCGCAAAGAGCGCATCATCGTTGGCGTCAATGACTTCATTGAGAAAGATGAAAAAATCGATATTCCGATTTTGCAAATCACAAAGGAGGTAGAGGAACGTCAAATCAAGCGTTTGAGAGAAGTCAAAGCCTCGCGCAATGATGAACAAGTCAAAGCCTCACTTGAAGGGATTGCAAAAGCGGCACGCGATGGCTCAAACCTTATGCCGCCGCTTATTGAAGCCGCACATCGTTATGTAACGCTTGGCGAAATTTGTGAAGCCTTGCGACAAGAGTTCGGCACATATGAAGAAACGCCCGTGTTTTGATTATCTTCAAGGGGACTGCGAACAGTCCCTTTTTCATTTCAACAAATTATGAGCATGCTCGACCGTCGCATTGCGCCCATCAATCCTGAACCTATCCATGTTGCGTTTCCTCATACCGTAGAGCACACGCTTTCAAACGGCTTGAAGGTCATGCTCTATGAACAGCACGATGTGCCTGTGGTGAATGTGCGCCTTTACATTCGTGCTGGTTCTGTTTTAGATGGAAAAGCACTCAAAGCATCGTCATTTGTATTTGCACTGCTTCAACAAGGAACGCACAAACGCACAGCAAACGAAATTGCTGATGAAATTGAATTTTTGGGTGCAGAACTCACTGCGTCAAGCTCGATTGATTTTGGAAGTGTTTCGCTTACGGTAATGCGTAAGCATTTGGAAAAAGGATTAGAAATTCTTTCCGATGTGGTGTTGAATCCAGCATTTATGGAAAGCGAAATTGAGTTTGTGCGTCAGCAGAGTTTAAGTCGGTTGCAGTTTTCAAAAGCCGATGCGACGCGGCTCTCGTCGGAAGCCTTCAATCGGTTGATATATGCGCCGCACCCTTACGGCAATCCGTCGCTTGGCACGATTGAATCGCTGAAAGCCCTCACAAGGGAGCAGTTGCTTGAATTTTATCGCAAGTATTTTCTTGCCAATCGTGCCTTTATCACGGTGGCGGGCGATATTGAGGCGGATACGATGATTGCGTTGTTGGAAACATATTTTGGCGCGTGGGCGTCGCATGAAGTGGAAGAACTACTGTATGAACTGCCGCAGAAGCGTACGCAAAGTGAAGTTCGACTCGTGAAAAAAGACGGCGCGGTGCAATCGGTTTTGAACATCGGGCATCTCTCAATTGCGCGTAACGACGAGGCGT
The DNA here is from genome assembly GCA_046292465.1 of Chloroherpetonaceae bacterium. Taxonomy (GTDB): domain Bacteria; phylum Bacteroidota; class Chlorobiia; order Chlorobiales; family Thermochlorobacteraceae; genus JANWWM01. The sequence goes on along the minus strand of JBKBRB010000007.1, from coordinate 73,100 downwards.
TCATTCCGCTCTATGTGGGCAATATGATTTTGGGTGGATATTTTGGCTCGCGGCTCAACATGAACTTGCGCGAAAAGCAAGGCTTCACATATGGAATCCGCAGTGGCTTCGACGCGCTTCGGCTTGCAGGCGATTTTAACATTTCAACGCAAGTTCGAAACGAAGTAACCGGAGAAACCATTGAGCAAATTCTCTTTGAGGTCAATCGCCTGTTGCAAGAAGGCATAAGCGAAAAAGAATTGACGGCGGCGAAGCGATACATTATGGGAAATTTCGTGATTCAAAACGAAGTGCCAACTTCAATTGCAGTTCGCCTTGCCAATGTAGAACTTTACGGATTGCCAAAATCTTACTACAACACTTACCTTGACGCCATCAATGCGCTTGAGCGTCAGCAAATTCTTGATGAATTAACAAAACATCTTCACACGGAATCGTTTGTGTTTGTGATTGCAGGCGACCCAAGCCAAGTGAGCCGACAAGTGGAACGCTTTGGGGCGCTTTCCGTTGAAGATGCAGACGGAAATCTCATCACTTAAATTTTTATGTCAGTCGCCGTTTCAACTGAATTACGACTTGCCGAACAACTTGCCGAAGATTTCAAGGCGCTTAAAGCCGAAATGCACAAAGTCATCATCGGTCAAGATGAAATTATCGAGCAACTAATGATGACCGTGCTGGCGCGCGGACACTGCTTGATGGTTGGTGTGCCCGGTCTTGCAAAAACATTGCTCGTCTCGACTTTGGCGAAGGTTTTAGATTTGCAATTCAATCGAATTCAATTCACGCCCGACCTTATGCCCTCCGACATTACAGGCACGGAAATTCTCGAAGAAGACCATGAGACGAAGCGCAAATTTTTCAAGTTTATTCAAGGCGCGATTTTCGCCAACATTGTGCTTGCCGATGAAATCAACCGCACGCCACCGAAAACCCAAGCCGCCTTGCTTGAAGCCATGCAAGAGCATCAAGTAACATCCGGCGGCAAACGCTATCAACTTCCCGAACCCTTTTTCGTTTTAGCCACGCAAAACCCCGTCGAGCAAGAAGGCACTTATCCCTTGCCCGAAGCGCAACTCGACCGCTTTATGTTCAACTTGTGGATTGATTATCCGACGATTGAAGAAGAAATCTCGATAGTGAAATCCACCACTTCCGCCTACAAGCCCGAACTGAAAAAGGTCATGAACACCGAAAAAATTTTAGCCTATCAAAAACTTGTTCGCCAAGTGCCTGTGGCGGATAATGTCGTGGAGTATGCTGTTCGGCTGATTGATAAAACGCGACCAACCCGCACACAAAATCCCGACGTCAAGCAGTTTGTAAGTTGGGGTGCTGGACCGAGAGCCTCGCAGTATCTGATTTTGGCAGCGAAAGTGCGTTGCCTGTTGCAAGGTCGCTTCACGCCTGAAATCGCCGACGTGCAAAGTGTCGCGCTTCCTGTTTTGCGACATCGCATTCTCACCAATTTCAGCGCGGAAGCCGACGGCATTAAACCTGAAACCATCATTCAAAGGTTGATTGCTTCTTGAACCTGAAATGCTCTGTGCCCTGTTAATTTTCTTGTTGGATTCAAACGCAGTATCGGAGTGTAAGCCGTGCGAAGAATTTGTCAGGCTTCAGCAACAGATTCGCGCCGAATCTATTGACAAAGATTCTGCCATCTCGGCGTTCAAGAGCATCATAGCCGAGATACACACCTACTTCGAGCAAAACCATCGTGGCATTTCAGCGCAAAAAGAATGGCGATTTCCCCTTGAAGGCTACACGTCCCAAGCCATCGGCGGAAACGGACGTGGCTACCGCGCATATGGCTTCGACTTCTTCGCCAAAACACGACACAACCCGCATCCTGCTCACGATATTTTCATTTTAGATGACAACCAAGATGAACTTGATGACCGCACCAAAAAGCCCGTGCGCGTCTTGAGCGTCTCGAGCGGCGTGGTGATTGAGATAAAAACCGAATGGAGCGACACAAGCCGACTGCGCGGCGGAAAATACGTCTGGATTTACGACACCGTCTCAAAGAGGCTCTTTTACTACGCACATTTGCGAAGCGTTTTTGTAAATCTCGGCGATTGCCTTGTCAGCGGCACGCCAATCGGTGAGGTCGGGCGAACAGGATTTCACGCCTTCAAACGCCGCTCACCGACGCATTTGCACTTGATGGTGCTACAACTCGGAAAAGAAAATTTGCCTAAGCCAATCAACCCCTACAAAGAAATGTGGAAGTGGAAGCGCAAATAGTTATCGTAAAAAGTTATCGCAACAGCGTGATTTTATTGCGTTCTAACTTGACCTCCCCAGTTGTTTCTAACTGTTTGAGAAGCCGAGAGACGACGACGCGCGCCGTCCCCAACTCGTTTGCAAGTTGTTCATGCGTAACGAAAAGCGTTTTACTTTGAGAGAGTTCGGCTTTTTTGTTCAAGAGCAAAAGCAAACGTTCATCGACCTTCTTGAATGCCACCGCATTAATGACTTCCAAGAGTTCTTCAAATCGCTTGTGATAAAGTTTGAAGATGTAATCGAGCCATTCGGGATAATCGCGCATGAGCAGAGGGACTTTGTCAATCGGGAGGAATAGAATTTCGGCATCTTCTTCGACTTCGGCTTTGAGTTTGCTGGTTTCATTATGCAAGCCGCCTAAGAACGACATCACGCACGATTCGCCTGCTTTGATGTAGTAAAGCAAAATTTCGCGACCATCTTTTTCCGTGCGCATGACGCGAATCGAGCCACGATTAACCATCGGAATTGAGCGAATATGTGCGTTCTCGCTTAAAATCACGTCGCCTGCGTGGTAGGTTTTCACGATGCTGTATTCTAAGAGTTTGGCTTTAAGCTCTTTTGAGACGCGAAATTCAAGAGCGGGCTGAGTTGAATTCATTTGTATGCAATGCGGTTTTCTTGATGAAAAATTCAATCGTGCGTCGTAAGCCTTCGGCGCGGTCGACTTTGGGCTCCCAGCCGAGCAATTCTTTTGCGCGTGTGATGTCGGGACGCCGTTGCTTGGGGTCGTCAGCGGGCAGAGGCTTGTAAGTAATTCCGACTTCTTTGCCGGTGAGTTCCTTCACGATTTTTTGCACTTCTTTGGCGAAATCCAAAATCGTAATCTCACTTGGGTTACCAATGTTGACAGGCTCATGCGTATTGGCGTGCAAGAGTCGCCAAATGCCTTCGACTAAATCGGAGACATAACAAAACGAGCGCGTCTGTGAGCCGTCGCCGAAAACAGTCATGTCTTCGCCACGAAGCGCAGAGCCGACAAACGAGGGCAGGGCACGTCCGTCGTCAAGCCGCATGCGTTCGCCGTAGGTGTTGAAGATGCGCAGAATGCGCGTGTCTAATCCATGATGACGATGATACGCCATGGTGATGGCTTCGGCGAAACGCTTGGCTTCGTCGTAACAGCCGCGCAGTCCAATCGGATTCACATTTCCCCAATAGGTTTCTTTTTGCGGGTGTTCGTGCGGGTCGCCGTAAATTTCAGAGGTTGAGGCAATCATAAATCGGGCTTTCTTTGCGCGTGCAAATCCTAATGCCTTGTGTGTGCCAAGCGAGCCGACTTTGAGCGTTTGAATCGGGAGTTTGAGGTAATCAATCGGAGAAGCAGGCGAGGCAAAATGAAGCACATTATGCACCTCGCCTTCCACATAAATAAATTCCGTTACATCGTGCTGAATGAATTTGAAGTTCGGATTGCCAAAAAGATGCGCGATGTTATCCGCCGAGCCTGTAATCAAATTATCAATAGCGATAACGCGATGCCCTTCGGCAAGAAAGCGGTCGCAAAGGTGTGAGCCTAAAAAGCCTGCGCCGCCCGTAATGACAGTGGTTGGTTTCGACATACAAAGGAACATAATTGATGTTCAACTTAAATATACAACTGATTTCATGAAGTGAGGCTCTCTCCGCTTGTCATACCGATTAACACTATCTTCCCAAAAGCCGCCGCCAAAGTTTGACGACGATGCCAAACGCGCCAACGAAACATATAGCAACCATAAAAGCCAAATGGCTTCTTTGAAAGAGCGGCCGGCAACGCCATTAAAGAGCAAATTACAACAGGAGCGCTCGAAGCAATGAAAAGCAATCTTTTAGAGGTGGAGCGAAACCTCAACCCAGAGAAGACTTGGAAAATGTTTGAGCGAGAGTTATTGAAGACACACCCCAAGTTTTGACCCATTATCAAGGAATTGCCTGCGCTTTCGCCGACAGAACTGAAAATATGTGCAATGCTCAAATTGAGACACTCGACGAAAGAGATTGCTCAACTGCGCTTCTTTCCAAAATCACTGCACTTGAACATCGGAGCAACATCAGAAGTAACGGCATTGTATCGTTCACCGATAGGTAAAAGTTGCTCAAAATAAGAAAGCCTATCTTGCGACAGGCTTATACTTGAAGAACTATCTTCATACTTGCGAATGAAAGAACAGCAAAGAACAACTCCCAAGAATACACGCGCAAATGTAATACAGTAGAGCACCGAAGGCTGTGATGATTATCACAAGACGGCTTATGGGTGGTTTGCTCGTTCTGACGCCCATTCTGCCAAGAGCTCGATGATGCGGTCTTGCACTTTTTCAATATCAAGGCGCGACTGTGTAAAGTTCATCGCCATAATTGAGAAGACAATCCATTCTTCGTCTTCCCCATAAAAATATCCTGAAAGCGTGCGCACGCCGCCCACAAATCCCGTCTTTGCAAAAGTCATCTCCCTGGCTTTTCCTTCACGAAGCCGATTTTGAAGTGTTCCATCTTTGCCTGCAACGGCAAGCGATTGGTAATAGGTCTCAAATGAATTGGCGGCGTAATTCTTTTTCAGAAGTTTGACAATCGCTGAGGGTGAGATGCGATTTTTGCGCGATAAGCCACATCCGTCAATGATGTAAAAGTTTTTTTCGGTAATGCCAAGCGAATTGAGATAAACTTTCACAGCGTCTAACCCTGCATCAATCGTTCCTTCTTTGCGATACGCATAGCCGATTCGGCGGAGTAACTGTTCGGCAAAAAAGTTGTTGCTGGCTTTGTTGGTTTCAGCCAAAATGGCGAAGAGGGTCGGCGAAGATTGTGAAGCAACTTGTTGGAGCGTATCGGTCAAATAAAAGTCGTTACCATGTTTGCGGCGCAGTTTCCCCGAAACGCGAATGCCTTTTTCTTCAAGTGCCTTTTTGAGCGCAGTGAGAAAATATAGAGAGGGTTGCTCGACGGAAATTCTTTCGCGAAAGCCACGCGAATCGAGTGGGATTGAGCCTGAGATGAAAATCGTATTCGTGCCGAAACGGCGGACGACTTCGAGGGTGCGCTTGGTTTGCGCAAATCCTGTGGTTGCACTGTTTTCAATTTTGAAAAAATTGACATCAGGATAAATGCTCACAATAGGGGATTTGCTGACGCTGTCGGCGGGATAAACGGTAACAGTTGCGCAATTTTCATTGAAGGCAAGCGCGGAAGAGGGTGCCGCCATGGCATAAAAAAGGTCGTCCCACGCCCAGTCAGACGCATAATCGCCGTCGCCGCCGCTAACGGCGTGCGAGTAAGTCGAGGCTTGAACGAGGTGGTCATCGGCGACTAAATCGCCATTGATAAGCGTAATGTTTCGCGCCAAAAGGCTATCGGCGAGTTGATAGAAGAAAAATCCGCCAGTGGAATCAATGAACCGCTCGGCGTGATACGGATTGCCATCGCTCAACACAATTAAATCGCCATCGAGCCGCATTGCGCCGTTCTCAGCAGGAACAATTTTTCCCCAAGTATGCGCTGATGTTCGAAACCGAAACGATTCGCCCAAGTAGTGAAGTGCCGCCGCCGTTGTGAGCAACTTTTGATTCGAGGCAGGCACAAAGTTTTTCTCGCTGTTTAAGGCATAAATCACACCAAAATTAGGGTTCAACGATTCAATATGAACGCCCCAAAACGTGTTGCTATGCGCCTCGTCGAGAAGCAGTTTATCTAATTCGGCGTGTAATTCTTTAAGCAAGCGTTGGTCGCGCTTCGAGAGTTTTTTGCTGATGAAATGCGAATTAGCTTTCTTTTGAGCGAAAAGATTCTCTGCTGTAAAGCCTAATGTTAAAACTCCAACAAGAAAGGTAACCAAAAGTTGCGACAGCATCTGAAGATAATGTTTGAACGGTTGAGGTCAGAGGTGGAACAAAGATAAGAAATTAGTATTGAGGTTAAGCCCGAAAAAGATAGAAAGGAATCACAGAGAAAGCCTGAAAATAAAAAAGCCTTAAAACTTGAAAGCCGACACACAAGTTTTAAGGCTGAAATGAAATAAAGAACAGACCTATGACAATGAGAAGTGTGTCAAAGGTAATGACTAAACCTCAATTTCGTAAGGTTACGTTCAAAATTTGACGATTTGTTAAAAGTGTGATGAGAAAACCATCAAATTTTCAAATTTTCAAGTTTTGTGCTCGCGCATGGTTTGACGCAAATCTTCTTTTGCCGCCTCGTAGCCGCTTTTTTGGTCGGGGCGCAGCGTGGCAGAAATTTCTTTGTCGATTTTTTTCATGCGCTCGTTGGCAAGGCGGAAGAGCAAAAGTTTATCGCCTTTTGCTTCTTCACGCTCTATGCGAAACTCTGATTGATTTTTAACAAGAATTTCTCGAATCTTCTCTTTTTGAGTCGTGTCAAGAGCGACTTTGCGTTCTATTTGAGCAAGCATCTGTTCGGCGCGTGCGCGGTCGCGCTCCTCAGCCGATTGCGCAAATGCACTCAAAGAATATCCTAAAAACAGCAGCACAAGCAAAAGAACTGAAAGAAAAACACGGTTCATAACTTTGCAAATAGGTTTGTGATTAACAAGGTTAAACTGCGGTTGCTTGTTTTTCGTCAATAATACCGCATTAGATACAAAATTTTCCGAAAAACATTTTTGAGAAAACGCACGGTCGAATTTGCTATCTTTGTAAATCTTCGAAAAAAACAAAAGGAACAAGCAGTATGCCTGTCGAACTCAACCACTACCTTTGGCTTTCGGCGTTTATGTTCACGGTTGGCGTAATTGGCGTTTTGGTGCGTCGCAACGCGATTGTGATTTTTATGTGTATTGAACTGATGCTAAACGCCGTCAATCTCTCCTTCGTTGCGTTCTCTCACTTTCTTTCCGACAGTCAAGGGCAAATGATGGTCTTTTTCGTCATGACGGTTGCCGCCGCCGAAGCCGCCGTTGGACTTGCAATTGTCATTTCGCTCTTTCGCAACCGTCAAACCGTCAACATTGACGAAATCAATTTGCTTAAAGGATAACTGTGTCGTAACATGAATGCAATTTTCATCGCTGTTTTCCTTCCGCTGGTAGGATTTCTTCTTTCGTCGCTTTTTAGCCTCACGAAGTTCATCGGTCATCACGAATCGGGAAAAGAAAAAATTGTCGGGTTTCTTTCAACCTTGATGATTGCAATTCCCTTTGTGATTTTTGCGATGCTCTTTTCGTCGTTCAGTGGTGAAGCCCAAATTGCCACGCTTTATGAATGGTTTGCAGCGGGCACAATGTCCATCAAAATTTCATATCAACTCGATTCGCTCTCGCTCTTGATGGCGATGATTGTTACGGGCGTTGGTAGTTTGATTCACCTCTACTCGATTGGCTACATGCACGGCGATGAAGACTTCGCACGATTTTTCGCTTATCTCAACCTCTTCATCTTCGCCATGCTCAATCTGATTCTCGCCGACAACATGGTGCTGATGTTTCTCGGTTGGGAAGGCGTTGGGCTTTGCTCTTACCTCTTGATTGGATTTTGGTATGACCGCAAGTTCGACGGCGTCGGAATCGCAACTACAACCGATGCGGCAAACAAAGCTTTCATCATGAACCGTATTGGCGACTTTGCCATGCTTGCCGCGATGTTTCTCATCTTCCAAAAAATTTCCGCGCTCGATTACAATGCGATTCTCTCTCAAAAAGAAACCTTCGATTCAACACATATCTTTTGGATTACCTTACTGATTTTCATTGGTTGCACGGGCAAATCGGCGCAGATTCCGCTTTACACTTGGCTTCCCGACGCAATGGCAGGACCGACGCCTGTTTCCGCACTCATTCACGCGGCAACTATGGTAACAAGTGGCATTTACTTGACGGCGCGCCTTTCGCCGCTCTTTGTGGTGTCGCCCGATACGATGAACCTGATTGCCGTTGTTGGAATTGCAACCGCATTCATCGCCGCTACGATTGGACTTGCGCAGAACGATATTAAAAAAGTCTTAGCCTACTCGACCGTCTCGCAACTTGGCTACATGTTTCTCGCGCTTGGCGTCGGCGCGTTTGGCTCGGCGATTTTTCACGTAACGACCCATGCCTTCTTCAAAGCCTGTCTCTTTCTTGGAAGCGGCTCGGTGATTCACGCCTTGCACGAAGAACAAGACATTCGCAAGATGGGCGGGCTAGCCAAAGCAATGCCACAAACTAATGCAACTTTCCTTGTTGCCTCGCTTGCCTTGGCGGGATTTCCTTTAACAGCAGGCTTTTTCAGCAAAGACGATGTGCTCGCTAAAACATTCGAGAGTGGAAATTATGTGCTTTGGGGAGTTGGGCTGGTAACGGCGTTCATCACGGCATTTTATACGATGCGGCTTTACACACTCACCTTTTTAGGTGAAGCGCGATATGATGCCGAAAAGCACCCGCACGAATCGCCTGCACTGATGACCGTGCCACTTTGGATTCTCGGCGCACTCTCGCTCGTGGGGGGCGCGATAGGATTGCCCGCCGTGATTCAAGAACAAAATTGGATTCAATCGTTTCTATCAAGTAGCGTTGCCAGCGTGCAAGCGCACCATCTTGAACACTCGACTGAATGGATATTGCTTGGCGTTTCAAGCGTTGTGGCAATTTTGGGGCTTGCCGTCTCGTTTAACATATACAGCAAAAAAACCGTGCAAGGCGAACCCGAAGGCATTGCGGCGGTGCTTTATCGCAAATACTACATTGATGAAATTTACGACGTGCTTATCTCAAAACCCTTTCAAGCCATTTCAGCGCGATTTCTGTATCCGATTGATAACCGCATCATTGATGGTTTGGTCAATGGCGTTGGAAGTTCAATAGTCGGACTTGGAAGCGCGCTCAGGCGTTGGCAAACGGGCGTAGCGCAAAACTATGCACTTTTCATTACGATTGGCTTAATTCTGCTCGTCGGTTATATTGCATTGAGTTGATTTCCGTCTGGTGTTCGTTGCGATTGCCCTAAACACGAACCAAAACGGGGGTTACAATGAAGAAAAACGCCAAGACGCTTGAACCGATGTCGAATTTGCCCACACATTCTACAAATTTAGAGCCAAGAAAATTTAAGCCTGCTGACCCAATTCTTAGGCAATCCGACGAGACGTTTGAAGGATTGATTACTCGAATTCTATCTCTCGCGCTTCGTCTTCAAAACACGGAAACGCTTTCGGGAAAAGCCAATCTGCTTTGCAACGAGCTGGCACGCATGCTCTTTAGGCGAACAATGTTTTGTCTTGTTCTCGATCAAGACTATCAACTGATTGCCTCGTCGATGGTCTCTCAAAGTGAAAAAGACTACTTAGCGTTTGAACAGCACTTGGTGGTGCCCCCTAACGAAAAGAAGAAGTTTTACACGTATGTGAAAACGCTCAAACAGCAAGCCCTACAAGACGTCGTTTTGGTTGACAATTACTGGCTTTTTGAGCAGGTCAAGGCACAAGGGATTGAAGTTCATAAGCCGATTGAGGTTAAGCAAAGAGAAAGTAGTGAGAAGGTTTCGGCAAAAATGGTCGCGTGTTACTTGTTTGAAATGCTGACGCTTAAAGACGATTTCGGTGCTTACATTGTCTCGCAATCGCAACACGCAAAGGTGAATCTGGTGCTTTATTTGGGAGGCGGCACGGAAAAAGTATGCAATAATGAAGCGCAAACGCAGTGGCTCTGTCAAACGCTCGAGTTTGTTACAAAACAAATCGCAACGCTTTTCGAGAGCGATGAAACAAAGCGCAAAGCAATTCAAGATGCAGAAGTCGCTCGAAGCCTCAACGAATTTGCATCGCAGCTGACAGCAGGCATTCGCGCAATTAAAGCCGAAAAAGATGCTCGAAAAAAATTAGACATGCTCTGTCAGAGCGTCGCAAAGCCTAAATTCTTTGACGCAGCCGTTGCGATTGTCTTTAGCGGTGAAAACCTAAGCGAATTAAGCGCGGCAAGTGCGTCAGAACAACGCCTAGAAGTTGCTAAATCTATGGCGTCGCTGATTTCTGCGGACAAATTCCCGAGCAAGTATTGGGAAAAGATGAAGCAGTTTGGCGAGAAAATTGCAGACTCTTTTGTCATGCTCGATGCCGTTATTGAGGACGAAGAATCGCCGCTGGTCTTTCCTGCACTGTGCAATGTGTTTAAGTTGTTAGGGCACAGAGAAAGCGAATCGAGCGTAACATTCTTTACGCCCTTTTTGAACTACGAGGGAGAAGTATTTGGGTTTATCGCTTATTGTAGCGATACAATTCCGGTGATGGTTGAAGGGTATGTGATGGCAGTCGAGGCGTTGATAAGAGCAGTCGAGAACGACCTTCAACCCACGATGCCCAGAACAACTTCGCTTGCGGAACTCAAAAAGTGGCGAGAATTTGCAGAGCAAGCCGCAATCGTGAAACTGCAAGAGAGTTTGAGCTTCTCAAAATCGCTTAGCGGCTATGCCACGCGGCAAGAGAAAATTCAGACAACCCTAAAAGCCATTTGCCAGAAAACCGATAGCAAGCAAGTCAAGGCTTTTTTCTTCAACAAGCAAGGCGATTATGTGTTCGGCTTTGAGTGCGATGAACAATCGGTTTCAGAAATTCCTAAACAAGACTTCTCAAAGGCAAAGGCTATTACATGCTTACCGAATCGCTTTACCCTTGAAACGATTCTTTCATGCATAGGCTTCGAGCTCAGCGGCAGTTTTTGTTTTACTCCCAGTCAAGTCGAGCGCGTGATGGAAGGCATTCTAACCAGCGGAAGCATTCCAAGAGAATTTTTATCACCCGATATACTCAAAGAAAATTTGCAAAAGTTTGCAAATGCTACGGAGGCATTTCTGCTTACCCCAGTTCGCTATCGAGGCGAAATATTTGGATATGTTGTGCACGAACCATTTGTGCCTACAAGCGAATCAGAAAGTGTGATAACACGGTATGGTCAGACTTGCGCGATGTCTTCATTTTTCGCGCGCGAACTGGGTTATGAGCTGGCAATTGAAACGCTCAAAGAGCGCAACGAGGCAAGAACGCAACAAATCCAACTGATGGAGGATTTGAACGAAGCACTCTTCGAGAGCGCGATGCAGTTTGAAACATCGGCCAGTCTTGAAAAAAGAGCAAATGCCATCGCAGAAGCCTTAACTGAAAAATTCGGATTCCAATTTGCAAGCGTCGTGTTTTACGAAGACGGTAAAACAATCTCTGTTTCGTCGTATCAAGTTCATTCTCAATGGTTGAACTCGAACGAAGAAAAAAAGTTTGCGCAACGTTTTCAAAAAGGCATGCCCGTTCCAACCAATCTACTCAATGCGGTCTTTCAGGATAATTTCAAAGTAGAATGGTTCTATGTTTATCAAACCAGCGATGTCAAAAAAGTGTATCGTGCAAAGCAGGCGGGAAAAGCGCTTGAAGAAAACTTCGGGAAAAGCGCGCTGAAAAAATACATTTCAGGCGACGAGAGAGTGGCAATTATCATACCCCTTTTTGACGAATCCCAACGGCGAGTCGGACATATTTCACTCGGTCAAGTGATGTTGTCAAATTTAGAGATGGGCAGGCTTTCGTTTAGTGAGCGAATGAAACAGGTCTCTGTGCTGGTCAAGCAGCTTGAACTCTCGATGCGCAGTTACCTTACGGCATGCGATAAAGATATTGCCAATGAAAACTTGCGCCGTTCTGAGGCGCGCTACCGCAACCTCGTCGAAAATGTTACCTACGGCTGTATCATTTTTGACGCTGAAGGCAAAATTCAATTTGTAAACATGGCTCTGAAAGGCGTGTTGGGCTACGCAATAGAAGCGATGAAAGATAAAAGACTCGAGCATTTTGTGGCTATCAAGTCGCTCGACAAGGTTAAACAGGTCTATGAGCAAGTCTACAAGCGGAAAATACAATCCGATACCGAACTGATTCTTGTGGCAAGTAGTGGCGAAGAAGTGCCATTTCAAGTCTCGTTTGTGCCACAACTGATTGTCGGAAAGGCAGGCGAACTTGAGCTCGAAGGCGCATTTGCTGTCCTCATCGACCTGCGCCCGCACTATGAAATCGAAAAAAAGAAACAACAGTTGGAAAACATCAAAAAGAATTTCTACGCGATGGTCGTCCACGACATGAAAGTGCCACTTGCTGCTATTTATGGCTACAGCGAAATGATGAAAGATGCTGTGCCATCGCAAATGGACCCCCAACATTTTCAAGACATCATGACACAGATTTATCGCTCTTCAATTAACATTACAAACCTCATTCAGGAAATTTTAGAGTTCTCTAAATACGAATCGAGAGCCGTGGATTTGGACATACATCTGAACGATTTGATACTCTGTATAGAATTGGTGATTGAGCAAAATCAACTCGGAATGAGCGAGAAAGAACTTCAAGTCGTCAAAAATTTTGAGCCGATTGAAAAATTTTATTTCGACTTTACAAGAATTGCGCGCGTCATTTCAAACTTGATGAGCAATGCGATTAAATTCTCAAAGCGCAAATCTTACATTGTCGTATCGATAAAAAAAATCTACCAAAGCGGCAAACCCTTCGTACAATGCGCCGTGAAAGATTTTGGAGAAGGCATTCCTGCAAGCGAACTTGAAAGCATTTTCGACGCCTATCGGCAAGCACAATCCAAACACGGCAGCCGAGGAACAGGTTTGGGACTTTCCATTGCAAAGCAAATTGTTGAACTGCACGGCGGAAACATCTGGGCAGAAAGCGTGCTCGGCGAAGGTGCAACGCTAACCTTCACTCTGCCAATCCGCACTACCTTGTCGTAAACTTTTCAACAAAGCAATGCTGCAAATTAACAATGCTCAAAAAACGGTGCTCTTTTCAGGGAAAATGTTTCCCAGCCAATTCAACGCTTTCACAAGTTGGACCAAAAATCATCACTTTATCGTCTATGAACACGGCAGAGCCGCGCACAACGCCCTCGTAAAAAGTGATGTAAGCGATTTAGACATTCTCAACGCACTCGAGACACTCGGCGCAAAAGCAGGCAATAACCTCAGCGTTCAGAGTTGGGAAAAACGCGCCGACAAAACAAACCCCGAACCCGATAAACACGTCGAAGGCTCTTTGATTGAAGTGCTTACCGCATGGGAACATCATTTGCCACTTCAAGCTGCGGAGATTTTTCACGACAAATTTGGCAAAGGCTTCGAGTTCAGATTCGGTGGGCACCGTGACTTGATGAACGTGTGGAAATCGGGCTGTATTGTATGCTTGCAAAGTTGTCCAGGCGGCCGAATTAGCAATGCCACTTACACCATGCGCGACTATCAAAGGGGCTTGTCGCAGTTCGACCTGAAAAAATCTGTTCTCCCCAAAGATGGCACAAGCGTTATAATCACGCTCAAAGTGTGCGATGAACTTTGCTAAATCACCCCTTTTGTCGAAGCAATCGAAGTCGATATGATGCTAATGGCTTGACGCAACGCAAGCGCAAACGCCTTGAACAATCCCTCGATTTTGTGATGCGTATTTTTTCCGTAGAGAATTTCAAGGTGAAGGTTGGCTTTGAGATGTTCGGCAAGCGAGAAAAAAAAGTGCTCGACCATTTCAGTTGCCATGTCGCTAATTTTGGCGCGTGCAAATTTGGCGTTGAAAACAAGATAACTGCGTCCGCTTAAATCTACAACGGCACGCGCAAGCGTTTCGTCCATCGGAACGTAAGCGTAGCCATAGCGCGCAATCCCACGCTTATCGCCGAGCGCGCCGCGAAGAGCTGTCCCAAGCGCAATCGCAACATCTTCAACCGTGTGGTGGTCGTCGATATGCAAATCGCCCTTGCACAAAAGGCGAATATCAATCTGTGAATGTTTGGACAGCAGCTCGAGCATGTGATTAAGAAAGCCAATGCCGGTTTCAATCTCGTAGATGCCATCGCCGTCGAGATTAACCACGACTTGAATATCCGTTTCGTTAGTTCGGCGAGTGATAGTTGCGGTGCGTGATGAGGGTGTCATTCCGAAAGTTTGCGAAAGAAGTAAAAAAGAAGACTAAGCACAATTGAGAGCACAATTGAAGTGCCAAGCGGAAAGTAAAACTTGAAGTTTTCGCGCTCAACTTTGAAATCAAGCGGCAGGTTGCCGAACCACTGAAAAAAGTTCACGTCGGAACGGCTAGCGAAATAAAGCACAACCCCGACAAGCGCGACAAGCACGCCAAACAAAATGAGCGATTTAGCAAGCGTTTCAGTCATCAGCATTTGAAAATTTTGGCTTGGTAATTTAAGAAGACTTCGCTAAATTTAGCACCCTTAACAATTAACGCTGGTTCAAAATGCTTCACATTCTTGTTGTTACGCTGACCTGCATCGTTGCCATATTGCTGATAATCGTGGTGTTGATGCAAAGTAGCAAAGGCGGAGGACTTGCTGGCGCGTTTGGCTCGGCAGGTGCCACGCAAGTTTTAGGCGTGCGCCGCACTGCAGATTTTTTGAGCAAAGCTACAACCTACCTTGCCGTGCTCTTTATGCTCTTGTGCATTATCGCCGAATTTACGACAGGCTCAAGCACCGCAACCGAATCAGGCGAAAGCGTCATTCAAAAGAATGTGCCTGTGCAAAGTGCACCCGTCTCGCCAGTGTTGCCACAATCTGTGCCTGAACGGAAGTAAAGCCCCGCGTAACGCATCTGTAGCTCAGTTGGTAGAGCAGCTGACTCTTAATCAGTAGGTCCCAGGTTCGAGCCCTGGCAGATGCACAAAGCCCCCTCATCCGCTTTCAGTCTTTTTCAAATTCCCTAAAAGCAAATCCACAAGGCAAATAAAAAACCTTCCTCAATGGGAAGGTGCTTGATGAACTGCGTAGCAAGCTCAAATGCATGAGCCTCTCGAGAGATTTGGCAGTTGTGAAAAGAGGACAAATTCGGTGTAATATAACGAAGCAGATTTCTCCTCAATCCAAAAACGCTTACTTCATTGCTAAAGCGTCTTCTATGGCACGCGTTAGGACTTCGCTCATCGGCTTAACATTGCTTTTGAAGCGTCCAACAATGTTGCCGTTTCGGTCAATCAAGAATTTTTCAAAGTTCCAATCCACTTTGCCCGAAGGCTTGGCGTTTTGTGTGAGGTATTGATAAAGTGGGTGAGACATAGAGATTTTAGAGAACATATCGAACTTCACGCCGAATCGCGAGGTGCAAAATTGCTTGATGTCTTTATCCGAGCCCGGCTCTTGTCCACCGAAGTCGTTGCAAGGGAATCCTAAAACTTCAAAGCCTTTGGCGTGGTAAGTTTCATAGAGTTTTTCCAAGTCGCTGTATTGGCGCGTGTAGCCGCACTCTGAGGCAACATTAACGATGAGCAGCACCTTGCCCTTGTAATCGGCGAGCGATTTTTCGACGCCGTCAATGGTTTTCACTTTGAAATCATAAATTGAGGTGGCAACAGGTGCCGTTGCGAACAAAAGAGAAAGCAAAGCAACTGAAAGTGTTTTCATGTGCAAAGTCAGTTTGAGTTTAGAACAGTTGAGATGTAGATGACAATAACGCCTGATTAAACGATGGACAGAGTAAATTCATTTCAACAGAAATAAAAACCGCGCCCTTCCCTCTCTTGCAAGTTTAGAGCGACGCAGACCGAGCGCGTGCAGTGCTGGTGGTGCAAAAAAGAATCGCGCTCGTGTTTGAAGTTCGTTAGTCGCGCAGTGAGGTTCGTTCCGCGACTGGATTTTCAAGTGATTGCGCTTTGCGAATCATCTCTAAGAAATCGTTGCGGTAAGACGCGCTTCATCTTTGCCACGTTGCTGTTGGTTGATATGAGTCGTTAATTGCGTTCATCAGAAAAAGCTTTATCAATCGCGTTTAAGGCGTCGCTAAGTCCGCTTTCAATGGCGAGTGCAGTTGCCATTTGAACAGCGTCTCTCACGGCTTGCTTTGTGAAGGCTTTGTCACTGGCAAGGTCAGATAAAATTCCTACCGCGACATCTCTGGTGCTTACAGTCTCAATCGGCTTTGACGCTTGACGAACATCGGGCGGACTTGGCGGCACAATTTCAATCAGATTGATAACGATGGATTTGCGAGCAGGCGCAATCGGTAACGCTTCTGCATCGCGCGTGCTGACGAAATACGCTCCTAATACGAGCGCGTAAAGTGCAATCGCAATCAAGACGCCAACGAGCATGTGCTTGCCCATTTCATCGCGTTGCTCAAACGCATGTGGCGTAGCGATATACCAGCCTGATGTGTGTTCGGTATTGAGTGAAAGCGTTGCGGTTTTCATGGCTTGTTCCTCCATAAGGTTAGTTGTTTGAAATTTTCGTTGAACTGCTTGCGATAACTTACAGATGCAATTATCGGAGAAAGTGAGGGGGCAGTTGTCAAGGCGGGGTCAAAGGGTTGTCAAATGTTCGTCAAATCAAAATGCGTATCTTTTCGGCGTTTAATCCTAACAAAATGAGGCGTCAGAGCGTCGTAACTTTTGCACACAGCATTACGAAAGCCTTTGCGAACTCAACACACACATCTATGCGAATCTTATTTTTGTTTTTCCTACCGCTATTTATTTCAGCAAGTTGCTCTTCGATGCTCGCACAGTTGCCCCAATCGCGCGAAGTGGTTTTTGTAGAAACTTTCTCGTCGGCAGAAGTTTCGCTGAAAGCCAAAGGAATTGGCAAAGAAGTCGAAGATGCGGAAAACGACGCGCGCAAAGCCGCCGTTTATTTCGTGCTCTACAGCGGCACAGACCCACTCCTTCAAACCGACGAAGAGAAAGCAAACTTCAGTAAAATTGAGAGCGAGTTTTTTAATCTCTCCAACATCAACAACTACATCACGTTTTTTGGTAATGAAATGCTTTCGCGCGTGCGGGTGCGTGATGGGGTAAAGGTTGAAAAGTTTGTTCGCGTCAATAAAGAAAAACTCTTTCAAGACCTTGCCAAACGCGGCATCATTGCCTCGCGTGCCGACCTTGCGGAAGCCATTGGCAATCCTGTCATTATGGTTTTGCCCGAAGTCGCACGCGGACAAAGCCCGATTGAAGCCTTGCAAACCGACAGCGAACTCAAAAAAGGTGCGGAAGTGATTGAATCGTATCTCACCGCACGCAAATACACGGTCGAAGTGCCTGAACAGCGACAAGTCATTTCCGAACTCGCCGAAGCCCAAGCCAATTTGAAAAGCATGGAAACCGACATTGCCTATCAACTCGCGCTCACCATTGGTGCCGATATTTACATCACTTACAACGTGCAGATTGAAAAAGGCACATTCGGGAGCAAAGCCAGCGTTGGCTGTCGCGCTTTTGAAACCACAACCGGACGCTTGCTCGGCACAGAAACCGGCTTCAGCCCAGAACGCCCCTCGACCTCAACGGCCGCCCTCATCGAAGAAGCCATGAACTCGGCGATTGATAAAACCCTTTCCCGAATTGATGCCTATTGGAAACAAGACCTTGAACGCGGACAGCAATACAAACTTATTTTCCGAATCGTCGGCGATTACAACGACCTCTTCGATATTTCCGATGCAATCGAAGACGTGCTGAAAAAATTTGCGTCATCGACGCGCCAAATCGCCGTAACCGACCGAACGCTCGACTATGTGATTTGGCAAAAAGATTACGACACGCCAACGAAACTCTTTCGTGCGTTGGAAAAAGCCGTCAATACGAATCCGACCATTCGCAAAAACTTCGCGAAACTCAAACGGGTGAGCATCAATCGTAAACTGCTCTTGCTGGCGATTGATAACACGGGAGATTAGTCTTGCCGACGCTTTACGAGTATCTTGGAATACGTGTCTTTTATGCAAACGAATGATTTTTTCGTAAAAGGTGCTTCAATTCGCACTGTTCAAATCACGCAAAAATTGAAATAATGAAAATTGAAAAAGTAGAGCGCATCGGTGCATTCACACTGAAAATTTTTTTTCAAGATGGAAAAATCTCGCTCATTGATTTTGAGCCTTTTCTTTCACAATCTCGCAACGAACAAATCCGCAAGTATCTTTGCGAGGAGATGTTTGCCGACTTTCGACTTTGTGACGGCGAACTTTTTTGGAACAATGGTGAACTTTCTTTTCACCCTTATAGCCTCTATGTCGGAAACTTGTTTGAACCAGAGCCTGAAGGCAAGTTGATTGAAACTTATCAAATGTCTCAACACGCTTCAAGATGAACCGCATTTTCATTCTCGTTTTCCTTGCAACGCTCTCAGCGTGCGCCTCCAAAGGCATCACCGCCCAAACGCCTGAATGGGTAGAACGCAATCAAGACAGGCGATTTCCGCCTGAACTGTATTGGATTGGCATTTCGAGTGCTGTCGGCAGCAACGCCGAAGAGAAAGCCAAAGAAGCCGCCGTCAAGCAGATTGCCGCACAGTTCAAAACGACGGTGAAAGCCAAAACCACATTCACCAAGCGCGAAGAAACTGAAGGCGCAAACTCCATTTTCACACAAAGCCTCGACGAAAAAATTGATAACCTGATTGAAAATGTCGAACTCACGGGCGCGCGCATTGTCGAGACGCACAAGCAAGGCATTCGCGTCTTCGCGCTTGCGGTATTGAGCAAAGAGGATTTTCTCCGACCGCTTCGCCGTGAACTTCAAACCTATCAAACTTCGCTTACAGAGCGGCTTGCTACGGCAGAATCATTTGCAGGAAAAGATGTTGCGACAGCCATCAATGCGTATCTCGAGGTTATCAACACGCTCGACGAAGCCGAACCGAAGCGCGAATTTTTCAATCGCATTTCGGGCGAAGTGTTCGAGTTTTCAAAAGCCGTTCAGCCCTCGGCAGTGGAAAACGCTATGCGAAACATGCTTGCCGATGTGCGCTTAACGATGGTTTCAGGGAACAATCAAACGGGCAGTTTAGGCAGAGCCTTTGAGAAGCCGTTAGTGGTTAAAGCCACAACCAAGAGCGGCGCGCCTTTGCGCGGACTTTCAATCGCTTTTACGGCTGGCGAAACCGAGTTAGGAAGAGCAACGACGAACAACGACGGCATTGCCTCGTTTAGCCCAATCGCACAAGCCGACGGCGTGCAAGGTGGAAAAGGGAAAATCGATGCCTCGCTCGAGCTCAAACAACTCTCACCGCGAATGCGCAACGAAGTTCGTCAAACGGCTTCGGTTTCGTTTGACTTTACGCTGAAGGCGTCAAACTTTACGTGCGAATTGGATTTAAGCGAAATTGAGGACGACCGCGCTCGACGCTCGATTGAGCAAAAACTTTCCGACGCGCTTTCCAAGAACGGCGCAACGCTCAAAGTTGGCGCACCTTTGATTGCCAAAGCCATTGTTTCTACCCGCGAAGCTGCGTCAGTTCAAGGCATGAGCGGCGAGGTGATTGTTAAAGATGTAACGCTCACACTTCAATTTCAGCGGCGCGGGGGCGGCGTGTTGAGCTCGACATCGTTCACAGCAAAAGCCTTAGGCAACGATGCAGAAAGTGCGATTGCCAAAGCGTTGAGCGAGATTCGCATTTCGCCTGCGCGTCTTGCTGAACCGATTGCTAAAGCTCAAAGCGCACAAGAGTAACGCCTTGCCTAATACTTTTTTTGCTGGTTTTATTCGCATGTTTTTCATTCGCATGCTAAATCTTTATTTTCACGAGGCTTAAACACAAACAGCGATACCTAACACCGCATTTCACAAGCAGCCTTTGAGCATTTAGACGGATTGCGGGCTTGTTAATTATGAAGACCCAAATGAAACAGCAAGAGAGAAGCAACCTGAGACCCAAGACAAGAGCGAAAGCGTCGGTCGAGAAATTAATCTCCCCCGCATCGGGCGACACTATGGAAATGCCGCTACATTTGGCGCAGATGTATTTGAACAGTTTTTGGAACTTAATGGGTTTGGCGATTTGTGCGGTCGATAAAAAGTTTAGAATCATTCAGTGCAATGACGGTTTTTTAGATTGGGCAACATCAACGCTCAAAAAACGTCCGAATGTGGGGAACTTGCTGTTTGATACCTTCCCGCCAAAAGCACAAAGCATTCTCAAAAAACTTTTCAGAGACGCCCTAAGCGGAGAGCATCACTTAGCCGATGTGCCGCTCGATTTGAAACATGCAGAAGCGAAATGGATTTTTGTGCGCGTCTGTCCGCTGTTCAACTCAAGCAGCGAGGTTATTGGCGTGCTGATGACGCTGCGCGACCTGACCGAACAGAAGCGTATCGAAGCCGAGAACGCATACAACCGACAACTCTATCTCACATTGGCGCGGCATATTCCAGATAGCAACATGTTTCTGCTCGATCGAGACGGGCGATTTTTGATTGCCGAAGGCAGTGAAATGCGTAAAGATGGTATTTCGCCTGAAATGTGGGCCGGCAAGTTGGTGCATGAAGTTGACAAAAAAATGTTTGACGGCATCGAGCGGTTGCTCAAACGTGTCTTTTCAGGAAAGACTGCCGAAACCGAAGTCAATGTTGGTGATAAAATCTATGCGATTCAATTAGTGCCTGTGCGCAATGAATCTCAAAAAATTTATGCGGCGATGGGCTTAATGCGAAACATTACTCGCTATAAACAGATTGAACAGGAACTGACAAACTCGCTCAACGAAAAAGAACGCGCCCTTGAAGAACTTGCCGAAGCCAATAAAATCAAAACGAGATTGGTCGGTGAGCTACGCATGCAAACCGAAATTTTAGAAAAGCAAACGCGCGAAGATGCCTTGACAGGCTTATACAATCGCCGTTACCTCAACATGCAGTTGGAGCAAGAATTCAAACGTGCTAAACGCTACGGCAATCCGCTTTCGGTGGTCATGTGCGACATTGACTATTTCAAGAAAATCAATGATAACTTTTCACATCAAGTCGGCGATGAAGTCTTGAAAACATTAGGTCGGATTTTTAAGGCATATTCGCGTTCTGTGGATACCGTTGCGCGTTTCGGCGGCGAAGAGTTTGTATTGGTGCTTCCTGAAACACCGAAAGAAAAAGCCGCTGTGCTTTGTGAGAAATTGCGCGCCGCAGTAGAGCATTACCCTTGGTCAGAAATTCATAAGGAACTTTCTGTTACGATTAGTTTTGGCGTGTCGGATAATGTGCGTGTCAGCCAC
Source organism: Chloroherpetonaceae bacterium (assembly GCA_046292465.1). Lineage (GTDB taxonomy): Bacteria > Bacteroidota > Chlorobiia > Chlorobiales > Thermochlorobacteraceae > JANWWM01. The sequence goes on along the minus strand of JBKBRB010000007.1, from coordinate 51,879 downwards.
TACGAAAAACTGCTTGCCGAAGCCGATGAAAAACTCTATGAAGCCAAAAACAGCGGGCGCAATCGCGTGGTGTATTGAACACTAATTTTGAACACGCTTTTGCAAGCGCCGTTTGCTTTTGTATTTTCCACTAATTTATCAACTTTTCAACCCAACCTGAACGGAGTAACTCAATGCAAAAAGAGCGATTCAGCATCGGCATTGAAGAGGAGTATCAAATTGTTGACCCTCATACACGTGAGCTCAAAAGCCAAATTCAACAAATTTTAGCCGAAGACGGCTCAAAACTGCTCAAAGAGCGCGTCAAGCCTGAAATGCACCAATCCGTCGTCGAAGTCGGAACAGGCGTTTGTGCAAATATCCAAGAAGCGCGTCAAGACCTTGTCGCCTTGCGCACAGACCTTGCCAAGCTAGCGATTCGCAAAGGCTTTCGAATCGTTGCCGCCTCAACACATCCATTCTCAGATTGGAAATTGCAGGACATCACAGACCACGACCGCTATCACGGCTTGGTCAATGATTTGCAAGACATTGCACGCGCTAATCTCATTTTCGGATTACACGTACACATCGGCATTGCCGACAAAGAAGCGCAAATTGAAGTGATGAACCAAATGCGCTATCTGCTGCCACACATTTTAGCACTGACAACTAGTTCACCCTTTTGGCTCGGCAGACCGACGGGGCTTTTCTCATGGCGCACCCAAGTCTTCAAAAGCTTTCCGCGCACGGGCATTCCCGACCTGTTTCACTCTGCCTCTGACTTCGAGGACTACGTTAAACTGCTCATCAAAACAGGCTGTATTGACAACGGGAAAAAAATCTGGTGGGATATTCGTCCGCACCCGTTCTTCGATACGATTGAAATTCGCATCTGCGATATTCCAACGCGCGTCGACGAATCGATTGCTATTGCCGCGCTCATTCAAGCCACTGCAAAAACGCTCTACGACCTGTATCGACGCAACATGCAGTTCAAAGGCTACAGCCGTGCGTTGATTGAAGAGAATAAATTTTTAGCGGCGCGCTACGGCTTAACAGGGCAACTTATTGATTTCAGTAAAAAGCAAAAAATCAACACGCCCGATTTGATTCTCGAAATGCTCCGCTTCGTCGATAATGCCGTTGAAGAATTAGGCTCTCGCCACGAAATCAACACCATCTACAAAATCTTGGAGCACGGCACAAGCGCACGCAAACAGTTGGAAGTCTATCACAAAACAGGCGACATTAAAGCCGTCGTTGACTTCCTCATCAAGGAAACCTTAGTAGGATTGCCTGTGCAACTGCCCGAAGAAACGGCGCCGAAAGTTGCATAAGTAAAGGTTGATTGAGCGCGAAGTATGCTCGTTGAAGTCTCAATCCCAAATGGCGTGTCGTCATAGGGCTCTAAAATGCACGTTCTGAGCAAAGCGAGCAATTCATGGATTTAACATGAACTCAATTGTTTCTCACATTACCATCCCGACAGCACTTCGTTGACGAGCAAATCTGTGAGTTGATTGCTTGCTGCTTGAATCGCTGCGTTTCGCCCTTGCAAACTCCCCACGTCGTAATCTTCAAACCCGCTCAAGGTTTTCTGAAAGAGCTTCTTGCCTTTGACCAAGTCGCGATAAGTAACTTGGACATTGATGGTCAGGCGGTTGCGCGTAGCGCGCTCATTCGTGCCACTGACAACGCTCGGCGCGTCAGTAACAGAGGTAATGACGGCTTCAATGATAGAGTTTGCGGCGGCGCGATTTTGCTCAATGATGAGCGGCGTTTGCGCTTGAATTTTCTCCGTCGTGGCTTGTGTCAAGTTTTCTCGAAGCAACGGAATCCCGCTTCGCGATTCGTCGCCAAAAATTGGAATGGCAATCGTTTTAACGTGTGGAGGCAACGCATTGCCCGAAAACGAATAACAACCTGCACAAACCCACGCCACAAGAAGAAACCCGAAAAGGTGTTGCTGAAGACGAAAGACAGACATCGTTCAAGAGTTTAATAGTTTGTCCTGTCTAATTTGCCGAAGAGTTTTCGGAAAGGATAGGTCAAAAGCAACCACTGAGAGCGTGGACGACTTAACGCAGAAAGAAAGACTTTGGTTTTGCCGTCGCTCCAAGATGAAGCAAGTTTAACAGCAAGCCCTGCGGCGACGCTCGGAGGCTGTCCAAAAATATCGAGCACTTTCTCAAAAGTTTGCAGGCGCTTTTTCAGTTCAGGTGGCGGCGCGTGTAAGCCCAGAATTTCCGTTCGCACCATGCCCGGATTGAGGAGCATAATCTCAACGCCTGTGCCTTTGTATTCTTCGGAGAGCGACATCGTGAGCCGATAAATTGCCGCCTTCGAAGAGCCATAACCGCTGATATACGGTGTGTTGAAACGTCCAGTGCCCGCACCTGCCATGTTGATAATTTTGCCTTTCCCACGTTTGAGAAAATATGGTAAGACCGCACGGCAACCGTGATATGTGCCTTTTAAGTTCGTTTCAATCGGCGCATACCACGCTTCAAGCGGCGCGTTGATAATGCGCTCAAACGGCTCGGCGACGCCCGCATTATTGATGAGAATATCTAATGCGCCAAATCGCTCAATTGCAAACGCAATCAAGGCTTCGACCTCGCTGTAGCGGCTCACATCGCATGCCTTTCCCGCCACGTTTGGCGAGTTCATTTCAGCAAGTGCTTTTTCAATGTTGGCATTGTGGCGCGATGAAATCACGACCTTTGCGCCTTCTTCTAAAAAGCGTTTGGCAATAGCCTTTCCAATGCCTTTCGTCGAGCCTGTAATCACGGCAATTTTTCCATCAAGTTGTTTCATTGAATTACAAGTGAATCAGGTTTGAAGACATCGTCGAGCGATTTTCCCATCGTCAAAAGTTCGAGCCGCGCCGACGGCACTAAATCGCTTTCGGGATAATCCATCAAAAATTGTTCGTAGGCTTTTCGCGCTTGAATCGTGTCGCCTAACACATTGCTATATGCAAATCCAACAAGAAAACTTGCTTGTGCCGCTTCTTCGGTGTTTGGAAAGCGTTGAACCACTGCTTGATAGCGTTCAATCGCCGTTTTCGTCAAGCGATTTGCATCGCAAAGTTGCGCCGATTTCAGCAAGGCTTTCGGTGCATTCGGCGACGCAGGAAACTCTTGGCTGAACTTCAAGAACTGTTCGGCAAGTTTGAGCGAGGCATCAGTTTGTGCGCTAACTTGAAGAGCTTGCCATGCCTCTTTTTCAGACACGACTTTTTGGCAACTGCTCAAAAAGAAGAGAATTGCCAACAAAATTTTGTAACGCATATCGGTTCGGCTTAACTTGCTTTGACTGCATTAACCATAATCATACAAAAATATGCTTGAACTTGACGACACCGTTTTGGTCATTATTGACGTGCAAGGCAAACTTGCAACCCTGATGTATGAACGCGAATTGCTGTTCAAAAATCTTTCGCGACTCATTGAAGGCGCGCAAGTGCTTGGCATTCCGATTTTGCTAACCGAACAATACCCAAAAGGATTAGGCGAAACCGCGCCCGAACTCAAAGCCTTGATGCCAAATGTGAAGCCGATTGAAAAAATGTCGTTCAGTTGCATGGGCGAAGAAAAGTTCGTTGAAGCCCTTGACAAAACAGAGCGGAAGCAAGTCTTGGTAGCGGGCATTGAAACGCATGTGTGTGTCTATCAAACTGTTTCCGATATGCTCGCCGAAGGCTTTGAAGTCCACTGCGTTGCGGATGCGATTTCTTCGCGAGCCAAAGAAAATCGGGAGATAGGACTATCGCGCATGAAGGAAGATGGCGCAATTCTCACCTCAACTGAAATGTGCTTGTTTGAACTCTTGAAGGTTGCAGGCACATCGACGTTCAAAACCATCTCGGCACTCGTCAAATAAAGTTTGACAATTCTTTGACAACTTTTTCACTTCAGCGCACAATAGCGTGTTCTTTCAATCAAAAAACTTCGCATTATGAAACCATCTTTCTTTATCGCATCAATGCTCTTGGCTATGTCTATCACGCTTGAAGCGCAGGAGCGCACAATTGCCGTAACGGTCTATAACGACAATCTTGGCGTGGTTAAAGAAACACGACCGATTAACCTGCAACGCGGCGTTTCGGAAATCAAAATTTCAGATGTCGCCGCACAGATTGACCCAACCAGCGTCTACATCAAACTGAACGGAACAGTCGTCGAGCAGAATTATCAATACGACCTTGTGAGCGTCTACAAAATTTTGGAAAAGTATCTCGATAAATCCGTTCAACTTATCAACGAGAAAGGCGAGCTTTTGGAAGGCACACTGCTTTCAGCGCGAGATGGGCAACTTGTCTTGCGCAATCGCAACGGCGGCTTAACCATGATTGGCGGATTGGATAAATATCGCGTCAATGTTGCCGATTTGCCCGAAGGCTTAATCACAAAGCCCACGCTCGTTTGGACAGTGGATTCACGAGCAGGCGGACGGCAAAATGCTGAAATCTCTTATCACACCGCAGGCATGAAGTGGCACGCCGAATATGTTGCCGTGCTCAACAAAGACGACAGCAAGTTGAACCTGAAAGCATGGGTAAGCATTGAAAATCAATCGGGCGCGACCTATCCCAACGCAACGCTCAAACTCATCGCAGGCGATGTGAATCGTGTTCAAGAGCAAATGCCCGTTTATCCAATGGGGCGCGGCAAAATGATGATGCAAGAAGCCACTGGCGCGCCGCAATTTGAAGAGCAATCGCTCTTTGAATATCACGCCTACGCGCTTCAACGCCCGACCACACTTGCCAATAACGAGACGAAACAAATTTCACTTTTTGAAGCAGAGAACGTTTCGGTTGTCAAGAAATTTCAGCATAAGGGAGGCAAGAAGGTGAATGTGGTTGTGGAGTTTGAAAATAAGTCGTCCAATCAACTTGGCATGCCGCTTCCGAAAGGCAAGGTGCGCGTGAACAAAGAAGATAGAGGCGCGGTAGAATTTATCGGCGAAGACCAAATCGACCATACGCCAAAAGACGAAAAAGTCTCGCTCAAAATCGGCGATGCCTTCGACATTGTTGCCGAAGAAGTTCAGACCGATTACAGACAAATTTCACAACGCTCGAGCGAAACGATGTGGAAAATCACTTTCAAGAACCGCAAGGACGAAGCCGTTACGATTGAAGCCGAGCGACATTTCGGCTACAACTGGCAAGTGGTGAATGCGTCGCATAGTTTTGAAAAGAAAAACGCGACAACGGCAGTCTTTCGTGTGCCTGTGCCAAAAGGCAAAGAAGTCGACCTCATCTTCACCGTGCGCACTAGTTATTGAGCCAGCAATTTCGTTTCTGAAAAAGTTCGGTGTAATTTGCATGACCAAACAGAAACAAGCTCATGACAGCCTCTGACTATCTTGATGCGTCGTTGCTCCGCACACCGAAAGAAGTTTTGAACGCCGTGCTTCAACTTCGGCGCGATGTGGAAAAAGAAGCGAATGAAACTTTTGCGGCTTGGCAGAAATGTATTGTCAGAAAAGAGTTTGAATACAGTGCAAAAAACTTTGCATGCTATTTAGCCTTGCGTCGCCGTGACTTACGGCATTTGCAATCGGCGTTACTTGCGTTGGGACTCTCGTCGCTGGGGCGGAGTGAGGCGCGGGTTTTGGCAAATCTTGATGCAGTTATTGCGTCGCTTCAAGCGATATGCGGCGAAAAAAAGAGACGCGCCCACCCGAGCATTGAGGAATTATTCAGGGGCGAAAACTTGCTCAAACAGAATGCGGAACTCGTCTTAGGAAAAGCCCCTGACCGCCGCTCTGTGCGCATGATGATTACCCTTCCAACCCGTGCCGCCAACGATTACGTCTTCGTCTCCACACTTTTGGAGCGCGGTATGAACTGCGCGCGAATCAACTGCGCTCATGATACGCCTGACGACTGGGAAAAAATGATTCATCATATCCGTCGTGCTGAAAAATCGACTGGACTTTCCTGCAAAGTGTTTATGGATTTGGCAGGTCCAAAAGTACGAACCTCAACTGTTCAGAAGCCTCATCTGAAATCCAAAAAAGGCGATTTGATTTTTCTTTACGCCGCTCGTCCCTCCAATAAGTTCAAGCACTTGCAGCAAGTTAAATGCGCCTTGCCTGAAATTCTGCCACAAGTGTCGCAAGGCGATGAAGTCTGGATTGATGATGGGCATATCGGCACAGTAGTTGAAGAATGCTTAAACAATGGGGTGCTACTGCGCGTAACCACAGTTGGCGCCAAAGGCAAGGTGATTAAGCCTGATAGGGGCTTGAACTTCCCAACGACCTCGCTCGTCATCAATCCGCTGACCGATAAAGACTTATGCGACTTGGATTTCATTTGCGAATTTGCCGATGGCGTCAACTACTCCTTTGTTCAAGACGGAAATAATGTCAAGCAACTTCAAGCCGAACTTGCTAAGCGTACGGCGCACCGAAAAACGCCTATTGCTCTCATTGCTAAAATTGAAACGCGCCGTGCGGTCGAGCATTTTCCTGAAATTGTGGTTCAAGGTGCAGGCAAGAATCCTTTTGGCGTAATGATTGCGCGGGGCGATTTAGCCGTAGAAATCGGCTATCAACGCATTGCCGAAATTCAAGAAGAACTCTTGTGGCTTTCGGAGGCGGCACATGTGCCTGTGATTTGGGCGACACAAGTGCTGGAAAGTTTGGTCAAAAAAGGAATCCCGTCTCGCGCTGAAATCACGGATGCTGCAATGGCGGAACGCGCCGAATGCGTCATGCTCAACAAAGGTGAGTTTATTCTTTCCGCAATGGAAATCCTCGACCATGTTTTGATGCGCATGGAACAGCACCAGCGTAAAAAAACGCCACAACTGCGCGCCCTTTACTCTTGGCAGTGAATTTAATCTGGACAATTGATAAGATTCTGACAAAACGCCTTGTAGCAAGAAAAAACTTTTATGTGCATTTTTTATATTTCTCGCTACTAACTCTAACTTCCGAACTTATCAGGAATCAAGCCGAACAAATTGAGACGAGTTATGACAAAACTTAAATTCACACATTCATGGGGTGCATAGGCTGTTCTTGTAGCAGCAGCGGCTGTAAGACAGGCGTTTCGCTCGAGGCGTTTTTAGCCCACACCTTCGGCGACGAAGTCGCCGTTGATGATTCTTTTTTTGATTATCCGATTCTCGAAGTTGAATTTGCCACCCGCCGAAGCGAATTTTTTCGCAATGCGCCCAGCCTCAACCTTCGCAAAGGCGAGCAAGTAATCGTTCAAACTGACGGTGGTGGCTACGACATCGGCATTGTTAAATCAATAGGCAAAACGGCAAAGTTTAGACTCGAGCAAAAAAATCTCTTGCCCGACTCGCCCGACATCTTGCCCGTCCTGCGCCGCCCTACCGATGAAGACCTTGCTCGTCACAAAAAGCATCAAGAGCAGCTGCCCGAAGTTAAACGCTTTACGCTCTCCAAAATCGAGGAACTTGGTTTAGATATGAAATACGTCGATGCAGAAATTCGACTCGATGAACAGCGCACGACCATTTATTTCACTGCTGACCAGCGCGTCGACTTCCGCGAACTGGTCCGCCTGCTTGCTGCACAGTTCAAAACCCGAATTCAACTGACTCAAATCTCTGCTCGCGAAGAAGCCAAGCGCGTGGGAGGCATCGGCTCTTGTGGTAGAAACCTCTGCTGCTCAACATGGCTTCCCGATTTCGAGCACGTCAATGCCGAAGCCGCCAAGTATCAAAATCTCCCGCTCAACGCTACGCGCATCAACGGACAGTGCGGACGCCTCAAATGCTGTCTGAATTACGAATTGGATTCTTATCTCCAACAACTCCAAAAATTTCCGTCGATTGACAGTTGCGTCAAAACGGATAAGGGAGTTGCTCGCGTCGAGAAAATCGATATTTTCAAGGAAGAAGTTTGGCTTCACCATGACGACGACACATGGCTCTCGCTTTCATTGGAACGCTTTAACGCCTTATTCGTTAAGCGTTGAAACTAACCAATTACACCGATGCATAAATTTGAGCGTTCCATCTTGATTGATGCACCGATTGAATCGGTCTTTCATTTTCATGACAATCCTGATAACCTTCTCAAAATCTCTCCGCCCGACGTCAAAGTTAAACTCATTTCGGCAACTCCGCCTGGCAAAGGTCAGCGCGTCATCATTGATGTTACGCAGTTCGGATTTTTCACATCAAGATGGGAAGCGGAAATCACCGTCTATGAACCGCCGTTCAAAATGGTTGATGTGTTGCACAAAAGCCCTTTTCGTAGTTGGAAACAAACGCGCCTCTTTGAAAAAATCTCGGATACCGAAACGCGCCTGACCGACCAGGTCGAGTATGAACTTCCTCTCGATGCGTTTAGCGGTTTTTTCGCGGGGTGGTATGTTGAGCATGAAATCGAGAAGATGTTTGCGTTCCGTCAGAAGAAAACAAAAGAACTACTCGAAGCGCGTTCTAAACAGCCTGCGGAAAGTATGATGCTTTAACGCATGGTGCAATGAACCTCCAATCACAAAAAAACTTATTACTTCTCTCGCGTATTCCAAACGTCGGTGCAACGCGCTTGCGTGCTTTGCTTGCCCGATTTCAGAGCGTCGAGAAAATCCTCAACGCGCCTATCAGCGAACTTTCGCGCACGCCCGGCATCGGTGGCGTTACCGCTGAAGCAATCTTCAAATTCCTTCATAGCCCTGAACGATTGAAAGTAGAAGCCGATATTGACGCACAATTTGATGGGCTTTCCAAATTCAACGCCACGCTCATCACAATTTTGGACGATGGTTATCCCTCGCGCCTCAAAGAAATTTACGACGCGCCGATTTACCTCTTCGTGCGCGGAAACCTAACACCACAAGACTCACGCGCACTTGCCTTGATTGGCACGCGCTACCCCACCGACTACGGAAAAAATGTTACCAAGAAATTCGCAACTGCCTTTGCGCAACATGGCTTTACCGTCATTAGCGGCTTAGCCTTCGGCATCGATTCTACGGCTCATACTGCCGCCTTAGACGCAGGCGGACGCACGCTCGCCGTGCTTGGAAACGGCGTCGATACCATTTACACCGACCCCAAAGGCAAACTCTATCCGCGCATTTTGGAAAACGGCGCAATTATCTCGGAAGAGTGGCTTGGCACTGCACCTATCGCTGAAAATTTTCCGAAGCGCAACCGCATTATTTCGGGGCTTTCGCTCGGCGTCGTGATTGTTGAATCCGATTTTCAAGGTGGCTCGATGATTACGGCGAAATACGCCCTCGAGCAAAACCGCGACATCTACGCCGTTCCCGGTAGCATCTTCTCGCCTAAATCTAACGGCACGAATGCGCTCATTCGCGACAGCCAAGCCAAACTCGCGCTTTCCCCCGACGACATCATCGCCGACTATCCCGCGCACCACCCCAAACCCCAATCGCTTCTCGACCAATTCAATCAACTTCCTGACCTTACCGCTGACGAACAAAAAATTTACGCGCTTCTTTCTCACGAACCAATTCATATTGATACTATCGCCGAACAAAGCGGACTTGACGTTTCCGATGTCTTGATTTTACTTTTTGAACTCGAAATGAAAGGAGCAGTGCGCCAACTTGCAGGCAAACTATTTCAACGCGCATAGGCTTATTTTTCAGGCATCTAATAGTGTGTAGAAATCGCTACTCAACTACGACTACTGCCAACTACGACTACGGCATTATCCCACCTTTTTCGGTGCGATTCAAAAATCGCTATTTTCCCTCAAAAATATGGAAACTTTCTTTCGGCTTTTTCGTCTAACGCACGAAATAGTATGTGGAACTTAAACCCTTACGCGCATGACACTTTGCCTACTACTTACACTACCCATATCAAAGTCTCCAATATCCACACTAACTTTTCTTTCGCGCTACTACGCGCACACGCCTCGCCTGCAAATTTAGGTTTAATTTAGGACTAATAGAAGTCTAATATAGGTTCTGAATTGGTTTATCGCAGATGAGTTGTGGGATATTTTTTTACACAATTTATGTAGTTGTTTTGAAAGCAGTTCAGTAAATACTGAATTTCTGATAAATTATTAATCAAATCGTAAAACAGAGAAAGGCGAGATATGAGAAGAATCAAAACAAACAAAATTCCATTTGATGTATTTGAAAAGTATTTCGCAGTTCATTTACCAAAAGATAAGCCAAAGGGCGTTCCACCACCGGCGCCGTTTTATCAAATACCAGGTGCATCTTGGACTTTTCATATCAGTCCAGATGTTCAAGGAACGCGTTGGACGAAATTCCAACAAGCATGTATGAGAAAATTCTTTACTTCGCCGATTGTAGATTTGCACGAAGTGTTTAGTCTAATCGGAACTCGGTATGATTTAGTCTATGAGCATACATGTGTTGACTTAATTGGATGGGAAATCGAGCATAATCAGTTCAATTGGGAGAAGTATTCAAGCTTTGTTGCGAAGTATTGTCCTGAATATCTCAACCCTGAAAAATTTTATTGGGATTGGGAGAATCATTCAGAACTTCTTGTGCAGTATTGTCGCGAATGGAAACATTTCGACCCTGAAAGGTTTAATTGGAAGATGTGTTCAAGCCTTGTTGCGAAGTATTGTCCTGAATACCTCAACCCTGAAAAATTTAACTGGGCTGATGCGTCTTGGGCAATTATCAGATATTGCCCTGAGCATTTTGATGCCCAGAAGTTTAACTGGGAAGATCATTCAGGGATTCTTATTGAAGAAGCACCATATCTTTTTGATGAAGAAAAATTTAATTGGAAAAAGTTTTCTTCATTGTTGGCGGAGCATCGGCCTGAACTTTTTAATCCAAAGAAGTTTAACTGGCAAGATGAGTCTTGGGCAGTGGCAAAGTATTGCCCTGAACATTTAGACCACAGCATGTATAATTGGAAAAAAGATATATGGGCGGTCAAAATGTATTGTCCGCATCTGCTAAAATATAGATATGGAGAAAAGATATAGCAAAGCAAAGTTTTCTTGTTCTTTCTGTGTAGTTACTTTATTAACATAATCTTATTAACTCTAAACTACTGTGTCTATGCACTACAACGGTCAAATGTATCATCAAGGTGATGTGCAGGTTTTTGGTATGGAATCAATTCCACCAACTGCACGAAAAGTTGAAAAGCGTTTTTTTGCGAAATCTGAAAAATCAGGGCATGTCCATGCACTTTGTGGCAACTACGAACTTTACGAAGACCCTCAAGTAGAAGGCGGGTTTTATGTCCGCGTTTTCGGCGAAGGTGCTGTGCTGAACCACACGCTTGAAGCAAACACGAATGATCCAAAGTTCTTTGATTCAAGAGTGATTGCATCAATCGCTGACCATCGTCCGATATTTTTTAAGCCCGGCGTGTATAGAGTCGGAATTCAACGCCGATTTAACCCATTTGACAATAATTGGGAAAGGGTGATGGACTAAATCACTCCCCAGCGTTTCTTACTATTTTTGTGGTAGAAGGTCAGGTAAGTATACAAACTCCAACATATTAAAAAGTATGACGAAAGAACACAAATTGCTTATTCAAAAAGAATCTGAAACAATTTTGCGACGATTTGGACGAGTGACGACGAACATCACAGGCAGCCACGGCATCAAGGGCAAGCTGGAATTCCTCAGTAAGTCTGCAAGAAATCATCTGGCTGTTCTCGATTCTGGTAAACGTTATCATGAGTTCAACTATAAGGACGCCTTAGATTGTGCGATTTTCTACCAAAAACAGCAAGACCTTCCCCGTCCCTTCGTTTTGGTCTGCGAAAACCCCATTGAAGCACAATTTATGTTCAACGCCATGCAGATTTTGTGGGATTCAGGCGACCGCCAGTTTCTTGAACTCTTTAATTCTGCGGTAAATGCCGTTCGTCAAGATAATCTTGATTATGTAGAAGTCGAGAAGCGTTCAAACGCGCTTTTTGAATATGTGCTGCCAATTTGTGTTTCTTATATGGACTTACCTTCTACCCCTGAAAACGCTGATTTAATTCGCAAATTTACAGCAAGCAACGACGACACGTTGCTTGCTGTAGGATTATTTGCAGATAATTATTACAGTTGGCAGACATTTTGCGAAGCCACAGGACGACCCTATTGGATACATTACAAAGAGTATCAAAAGTATCAGCAAAAAGCAGGCATTTTCACAGTTATTCCGCGTGAAGATATATGGGTTATTTCAAAGTATCCAAAATCGGTTTCAAGAGGTCCTCAGCGTAATGCTTTACACAGCCTCACTAAAAGCGCGATTGAATTTGGATATTCACATATCTGTTTCAAAAAAAATTACTACTTTATTAACGGACGCCGCATCTTTAGAGAAGATATCTTTGAAGGGACATTTACCCTCGAAGATTTTCTTAAAGAGACAAACGAAGAAATTCGTGCAGCAATGTATGCCAATATAGAGGCAAAAGGAATTGACTACTTACTTAACTTCTTGAAGTTAGAAGTTGTTGATAGCGTCGTAGTTGCTCACGAAGTAGAGAAACCTGTGTTTTCACCGATTACCAATGAATTTATGGGAACAAAAAAAGAAACTGAACTTGAAGAATTAACGCTGTATCGAACAACCGTTAAAATTCCGGGAGCATTTGACCCTGTAACGCGTAGGTTTGGAGGGAAAATTGCATATATCAAGTTCACTTGTCCTTCAACAGGCACAAACTATTTGATTGCGACGTCTTCGTCATTTAATTCGGCTATCCAAGCGGCTGAATTTTCAAGACCTTTTCAAGATATTCCATCTGGCTATCATTGGACACAACGGTCTTAGTTTAGTTATCGATTAAGGATAGTCTGATTCTTTCAGATTATCCTTGTCCAAAAAATTTAATATAACCGCTAAAACCCCACTATAAGTTATGCTAAAAACGTTGCTCACAGGCGTTGCGATTGTTATCTTAATCATTGCCGCCCCTTACATTCTCACATTCTTTTTGGTCATTATGCTTCCGGGTATGATGATACTGGGCACTATGTGGTTTGTATGTCGGCTATTTGTATCTTTCTTTTTCTAACTTTTATATTTTTGATGTTAACCTCTAAACAATGCACACCAATGGCACACAATCTCAGAAATTTCGTGAGTAGAAAAGAACATGCTTGGCATCAACTCGGCTTCGCGCTCGACTCCATCTCTTGGAAGGACATTTTAGAAAAGGGCGGTTTAGGATATGATGTCCAAAAGGACGCGATTTACAGAGTTCCGAAAAACTTCGAACGTATTATTGAGACGATGAAAATGGAAGGCGATATTAGTGCCGATAAAATCATCGCCGCACTCAATAAGATTGAGGGAAAATTTGCAACCTATCGCACTGATGAACCCCAACACACATTCGGGATTGTTGGAGAAGATTACGAGATTTTTCAGAACACGGAAATGAAAACAATCGTCGAGACGCTCCTCAACGAAAGCGACATCGTCTATGAAACCGCTGGCGTTCTCGGAAACGGCGAAAAGTGCTGGCTCATGGCGCGACTTCCCGAACAAATGGAAATTGCCAAAGACGATACCATCAATAAATACTTGCTCATTTCGCAAGGGTTTAATGGAATAATGGGACTGCGAGTTTCCTTAACGCCTATTCGAGTCGTTTGCGAAAATACACTGAACTTAGCACTTAGAACAACGAAGACCTCCTATTCTTTCCGACACACAAAGAATATAAACGAGCAAATCAATGATGCGATAAAGGCGTTGAAGATGGTCGACACGGCAACGAAGCATCTTCAAGATTTATTCAACGCGATGGCGAATTTCAAGATGAACCGTGAACAATATCTTGGCTATTATCGTGCGGTGAAACCTTCTGAACCAAGCCAACCGGCCATATCTGACCTTCATCTCGAGTGGTTAGATAATGCTATCCATGGCGCGGGAGCCAATATGCCACATTGTCGCGAAACACTTTGGGGTGCCTATAACGGTTTAGTAGAAGCCATCGACTTTTCGCCAAGAACCATGAAGAAACCTGTCGGTAAGCGGGTGCATTATACAGTTTTCGGTAGCGGTGCCGATATTAAAAGCACTGCTCTGAATGTCGCTGAAAAGGTCGTAGAAAAAGGCTACTCATATATTGAAGAACTTTTGCATGAGCGAAATGTAAATCGCCTTGTGAAGGTATCTATGAACTAAGTTAAGTTTTGAAGTCGCAACTCATCTGCTATACTTTCAGCCTATTTTTGCGCTTCAGGAGATTTCCCCCATATCTCCGTTTGATTTTCGTTGAAAGAACGGTTGTTCATCATCTTAACGATTTTGCTTAAACGTTCTCGGATGCGGTTTCCTGTGCGCGAGAAAGAAAGTTCTTTGGAAATTGCCTTGATTAGTTCTTCTTCCGTGCGCACCACGCCGTCAGACATCACCCAATCTGCAAGTAACATGAGTTCTTCATCGCTGTATTCGTTAATGCTTTCGCGTTTAGGGAGTTCAGGACGCGCGCCACGACGGGGGTCAACACTTGCTTGCTGTGGCATAGAAGCGTGCATCGAAGACGACGAAATTTCCACAGTGTCTTGAATCTCTTCATTTTGAATATCCTCTTCTTCGGTGCCGTCGGCAAGTTGAACGGCTTCATGATATGCCGCCACGGCGCGCTCAATTTCTTGCTCACGGCGATAAAACCAGTCCATTGACCAAATGCGATGGAATCGCCAGCCCATTTGCTCTAATTGTGTTTGCCGTAGTCGGTCGCGGTCGCGTGCCGTCGCACTCGAGTGATAGGACGCACCGTCGCACTCAATCGCCAGCACAGGCTTCCCGAGTTTCTGTGGGTGCATGGCAACAAGGTCAATCCGATAGCGAGCGGCACCAAATTGCGGTTTTATCTTAATACCTCGTGCTTCCAGCGCGTCGCGCACATCGGCTTCAAACGGATTGAGTGCAACTTCACTCGTATGCTCAAGCGCAGACATTCGTTTGCCACCACTGGCGGCATATTCTAAATAGGCTTTCAGAAGTTGCACGCCACGGCTGTTGGAGCGGCTAAGGTCTATATCATCATGACTGAACGAACTAATCACACACATTCGTCGTCGCGCTCGCGTGATAGCGACATTTAGCCGACGATAACCAACCTCTTGCATCAATGGTCCAAAGCGATGAGGCAAGTCGCCATTTGCAGTTTTGCCGTAGCCAATAGATAGAATGATAGCGTCGCGTTCATCGCCTTGCACGGTTTCCAGATTTTTAACGAAGAATCGTTCCTCTTTTTCCTGTGCGAAGAACTCGCTAAGGTCGGTCCGCTTTGCCAGTTCGCGATTCAGAACTGCTTCTATGCGTTCAGCATGCTGAAGCCCCATTGTAATCACGCCAAGCGATTCGTTTGGATGAGTTTGAGCATGCATAATGACTTCTTGCACCACTCTTTCAACTTCGCGTGATGCGCTCTCCTCTTGCTCGGTCGCATTTGGGTGGTGCGGCACCACAATGTGGCGAATCACATTTTGATTGCTTGCAGATGGGAAGGTAACTAATCGCCTGCCGTAGATGTGCGCGTTGCTGAATGCAATGAGCCGTTCATCAGCACTGCGGTAGTGCCAATCTAAGTGGTAATTCGGAAGGAAAGATTGAAGGGTATCCAACAGGCTCTCAAAGCCTTTGATGGCGTTTGCTGAATCGTCGGACTGTTCTTCGTCGTTAAAATTGTCTTCTTCCTCGATGCCTGTTGCAAAGAAGTTGGTAGGTGGAAGTTGATGACGGTCGCCTGCGGCAACAACTTGCTTTGCGCGATAAAGCGACGGAATGGCTTCCTCTTGGAAGATTTGACTGGCTTCGTCAAAGATGACCAAGTCGAAATACTCCTTGCCGCATTCGAGCAATTGGCTCACGGAAAGCGGACTTGCCATCCAGCACGGCATAAGTTGGGTGAGCACATCAGGTGCGCGCTTGAACAGTTCTCGCAGTGAAATGTGCCGTTTTTGCTTGGCTACTTCCCGACTGATTAAATCGGCTTGATTGCGGTAGGTCTTCATGGCTTGAGCCGTTCGCTCAGCGTGGAGTTTTCGAACGCGCTTTGCTGCCAACTGCCTGCGCTCAACATCGAGTGTTTTGAATTCTTCAATGAGCCGCTCGTGTGTGCGCCCGTTGAATGACGCCAGCGCAGGGTTGCATATCCACGCCTGCTCGAGTGCTGTGGAGAGCCAAACTTGCTCAAAGTAGTTTGACCAATCTTCGGCAGGAATTGCCTTCGTGCGTAGGTCGTCTATGAAAGGCTCTAATCCCACTTCTTGGATGTGTGAACGAAATCCTGAGATTGTTGGCAGGAGAAACGGCGTTTGTCGGTCACGCGCTAATTGATAAACCTTATCAGAGATTGCCTTCAGTGCGATTTCATCTGAAAGGTGCATTGGCACGAAGCCGTCGAGCTTGTTGAGCATGTTCAGCAAGGTGCTCAGTGCTTTTTCCAAACTCTCTTTGCTCTCGATGAGAAGAGGTGTGCTGGATGTTGCGCCTAACTTCTGCCATCGGTTGAATGCGTCTTCGATTTTTCGCGCTTCTTCCAAGAGCGTCGTGGTCGGGGCTTGTTCGCGTCGTAGTTTAAGCATGTGTCGGCGTGTGGCGCGATAAGCGGCGTCGGTGAGCATTGCCCATACTTCTGCAACCTTGCCTCGTGCGGCGGGCGCAAGGGTTTCCGCCTTTAGCGGTGATAAGAAGATACCATCGCTGTATATCTGACGAATGGATTTTACATCATTGAGCCAACTGACGATTGCCTTGACTTCGCCCACTGTATTTGGCATGGCTATGCCGAGTTGATTCACCGTGTTTTCAAGATGCTGTGTAAATGACGGCAAGTGTTCAAAAAGCGCGTCTAAACAGTTCAGAGCTTCTTTTACTTGCTCTCCATCTCGAATTTTGGCGTTGTTCCACGCTGAAGGGTTGGTGCCTAAAAAGAGCGTGGCATGTGCAGCGGCACTGTTGAGCACGTGTTTGATTTCATCTGCACGTTGCTCGGTGAGATGCTTCATGGTTTCGCTGCGCAAGCGGAGCGTCGTTTGGTGGTGCTTCGGCAGGCGAGCCAGTTTGCCTACCATTTGGTTCACTGAAAGTCCTGTCGGCGGTCGCACTTCATTGACCTTCCATGCGTGCTCGTTCAAGGCTTTGCGCCGTTCTTCAAACTCATGATAAACTTTCTCAAAGCCGTTTAGCGGTTGGGTTTGCTTAACGCGCTCCAGAGCCTTACCTAATTTCGCGAACACTTCTCTGCGCGACACCGAAGCGTCGTGCAAGTCGAGCACCAAATATCCTAAATCCACATCTCGACTGCTCAAGCGTTTAAGCACGGCATCGAGGGCGGCGCGTTTTTCGGCGACAAACAGCACGCGACGTCCTTCCGCAATGCTTTGGACAATCAAGTTGGCGATGGTTTGGCTTTTGCCTGTGCCGGGCGGTCCTTGAATGACGCAACTTTGTCCTTTGCAACTCATCACAATCGCAAGTTGCTGTGAGGAATCAGCGTCAAGCACCAGATAATCCTCCAAAGCCGAAACATGATCGAGTTGCCTTGGGTTTATCTCCGCCACAGCATGAGCAAGGTTCTGGCGTGAGGGCGCATGACCTGCAATGGCGGCGATGATTGAGCTCGACATCAAGGCTTCTTGATTGCGCTTCAAGTCTTCGACCATTGCCATCTTAGCAAATTGGAAGTTTGCCAAAATGAAGTGCGATTGAATCGTGAAATCGGACAAGTCTTTTGCTGTGCTTTTCACCTTGTCGAAGAGACTTGTTATAGCGTTGAGCGTAAGTTTATTCTCTGTATCGTTGTCGCTCTCGTCGATGTCATCTTGAGACATATCGAGATGATTGAGATGAATGCTATGGTTCTTCTCGAGCACATACTTCAGCACGGGGTTAATCTGCGGCGTGCCACCAAGCGAGAGCCGTAAGTTGCCACACGCATCTCGGCGCGATTCAATGCGTGCGGGTATGAGCAATACGGGCGCGTTAAATCGACTTCCGTTGTCTGTTGCTTGCCAACTGGCAATTCCAACCGCCAAGTGAAGGGTCTCAATGCCTTTCTCTTCGTAGTTGCTTTGTGCCTTGCGGCGAATGGCGACAAGTTTATCGTTGATTTCTTTCTCGCTTATCGCTTGGGGTGGTTGTGCGTTGGTGCCGTTACTTTTCACCAATTCGCTATTGCGCGGAAGCAAGTCTTTTGCGCTCACGTGCTTGCCCGCCAGCAGTTGTTCTAATGCAGGCGATTGACTGAGGTCGAGCGTGCCTGTTTTAAGGTGGCGATAAAAAAGCAAGGGGTTGTTGCGCGAGAGGTCAATGAGCCGCTCGGTCCATATCTTTTGCGCCTTCTCGATAAGGGAACGCACATCTGAATCGGGGTTTGACGGTTGTGGTGTCAATCTCATGTGAAATGCGAAGGAGTTCAGTTTGCTGAGGTTTTGAACTTCTTGAGATAGGCAAACCTTGACGATTCGTCAATCGTTCCTTATCGTCTGTTGTGGATTGACATGAGGTTGTTGCGTTGCAAAAACCACAGAGAGACACGGAGAGACGCGGAGATGCGTTGTGGATTGACGACAAATCTGAGTTTGTTACATTTTGGAACTAATTTTAGTTGTGTTGTAAATTTAGATGCAGATTTGAGTGTGAAGCGGTATTAGGGGGGGGTGGTCGCGGTAAAACGCGACGCCTCCCCGCGGGGTGGGCTGCGGTCGACCTCGGTACCGCTTCCGCTATTTTAACGTGTTAAGTTGCTTTAAGATTTGCCCCTGTTGTGGAGATTGACAAACAAATCCGGCATAAATCTCCGTGAACCACGCAAACGATGCTCTGACTCTTCATTTTTATGGGTTTCTCTCAGGAGCAATTCTCACGAGACCATCTCAAAAGTAAGTTTCTCAATTCAGACAGCGAGAAGTAAAAAGAACGCTCGTGATGAGCGTTCCTTTGTTTCAAGCAACCTGCTGGCAAATTAAGCCGGCTCGTTGGATTTATCTTCCAAAAGTTTAGGCTCTGACTTTCTGAACTTTGCTAATGCGTTGTCAAAACCGGTGCGAAGTTCGGTCCAACTTTTTTCAAGTCCGACCTTCAATTCGCTCCATGCTTCTTCGCTGGCATTTTTCAATTCTTCCGCTTTAACTTTTAGCGCGTCGCGCTCTTTTTCAAGTTCGGCAATTTTTTGTTTGATTTCCGCTTGAAGTTCATCTGCCTTTGCTTGAAGTTTGGGTTTGAGTTCATCGATTTCAGCATCGAGTTTTTTGAGCTCGTCGGAAAGACGAAGCAAGAACGATTGTTTGGTTTCTTCTGACATGAGTGTAATGATGAAAAGGTTAATGAAGAATGATTGAGCCGTCAATACGCAAAGTTTTTGCAAGAAGCATCGAGATTAGCATGACGGATACTTTGCAATACGAAATAAAAGCAGAATCGGTTACTGTTTCAAGATGAAGCCTGAACTTGCAGGAACACTAATCCGCCCTTTTACAACACCGATAGGTTCAAGAAGCGAAATTTTCTTTTCGTTTGCGATAATCTGCCATTCGCCTTCGGGCAAGAGAAAATCGACGGATTTGCGCATGTGTCCGTTCATCACCACGAGAAAATCGTGCTCCGATTTTTTCTCGGCACTGGCATTGTAGGTTTGCTTATCCAATTTGAAGGCAACGACGAGCGTGTCTTTGGCATCAATGAATTTGACGGCGGATTTTGGTGCAGAACTGAATATCGGGTTTGCTTTGCGCAAGGCAATTAAGCCCTTGTAGTAATCAACAAGTTCGGCGTTGAGTTTTGCGTGTGCGTAGTTGAGGTAGTTGGTCTCATTATCTTTTTCGTAACTGTTGTGGTCAATTCTGCCGATGTGTTTGTCGGGCGCGTCGGTTTGCGCAATGACCTTGCTACGCGCAAACTCCTGCCCTTCGTGAATCATCACAGGACCTTGCACAGTGAAGAGAAACAGTGCGGCAAGTTTGTTGAGCGCAAGTTGTTTGGGCGAAAGTTGCGCGTGTTTGTCAATGTCCGTGATAATGTCGTCAGGTTTCGTTTCGCGCAAGCCTAAACGAATGAAATCGCCGAGCGTGTGGTCGTCGTGCGATTCAAGGTAGTTGATGGCGTGTTCTTTTTGTCGGAACAAGCCGCCATCTTCGCGCAGGGTGCCATTGACGAAAGTGTGGAGGGAGCGCACATTATTCCGCCCTTGAAATTTGCCAAAGATAAACCCAAGTCCGTTTTCAGGGTTTTGTCCTTTGACGCCGTTGCGAATTTGGTCGTTCCAACTTGCCCAACCAATGTCGCTGAAAAGGTCGGGTTCATATTCACCGCCGCCCCATGCTTCGGCAATTAAAATCACATTCGGATTAATCGCTTTGGCTTCTTTGTAAATGGCTTTGGCGGTTTCGAAATCAATCATTGCGGCAAGGTCGAAGCGAAAGCCGTCGATGTGGTACTCCGTCATCCAATACTTGATGCTTTCAACGATGAGGCGGCGCACCATTGGACGTTCGGTCTTGAAATCGTTGCCGCACCCTGAAAGGCTCAAAAAATTTCCTGCCGAATCGGTGCGGAAGTAGTAGAACTTATCGAGATACTTGAAGCAGTTGTTATCGTATTGTGCAACGTGATTATAGACGACGTCGAGAATAACGGCGATGTTTTCTTTGTGCAGGGCTTTGACCATGTCTTTGAGTTCGCGCACGGCTCTGCCGTCAGTGCCGTTCATGCGCGTTGGGTCGAGCGTGCCGTCGGTGGCGTAGTAGGTTTCAGGCGCGAAGAAGTAACTCGTCATGTAGCCCCAGTGGTTGCGCGCGTAAGGATTCCAAGTGTTTATCGGATAGCCGTATTGCAAAACGGAACTATCGAGATAGGGAATTTCAATCGTGCCGAATTTGTGAATCGGGAGCAACTCGATAGCGTTAATGCCAAGCGATTTGA
Source organism: Chloroherpetonaceae bacterium (assembly GCA_046292465.1). Taxonomy (GTDB): domain Bacteria; phylum Bacteroidota; class Chlorobiia; order Chlorobiales; family Thermochlorobacteraceae; genus JANWWM01. The sequence continues at coordinate 31,027 of JBKBRB010000007.1, read as the reverse complement.
GATAATTCAATCCGCCTGTTTTGCCTGTTTCAACAAGCCCTAAGTAAGTGCCTTTCTTCTCGACTTCGGAGGAAGCATGGGCGGTGAGGTCGCGCACATGGGCTTCGTAAATGATGAGTTCGTTATGATTGTTTGGAATCACCCAAGTGTCGCCTTCCCAGTCGTAGCGCGTGTCGAGAATAAGCGTTTTGGCTTCGTGGCGATAGGTGTTTTTGGTAGCGACGGCTTTTGAATAGGGGTCGGCAACGACAATGTTCGGATTCCACATTTCGCCTTTTCCACCGGCACCGTTGGCTTTATAGCCATAGAATTTGCCGTAGAGTTCGCCTTGTTCGGTATGTTCCCAAACGCCGTCGGCGTCGCGTTTCATCAGAATTTCTTTGCCTGTTTCGTCTTCGGCTTTATCAAAAATCACAAGTTTGACTTCGGTTGCACGCGGCGCAAAAACGCGAAAGGTGGTTGTGCCTTTCTCGACAAGGCAACCGAGCGGCTTATCGGAATAGAGCGAGTCAAGAGATGGAAGGCGTTTCATCGTTTGGTTCGGAGAACAATTTGTAAGAGCAAGTAATGCGAGAAAGAAGACGGAAATGAAAATTCCTTTCATGTCGGAATGGCAGTTGAATTGATGAGGTGCAAAGATAGGAACTTCGCGCTGAAAGTAGAGAAGAGCGGTGGGGTGCCGCTCTTCGGAATGGGCTTATAGTGCGCTAAAACTCAGCACATTAGGCGTTGCGCTTGCTTGGGCGGAAGCCCGTTTTCCGTTCCGGAATTGAAAAATTCTGCGAAACGGTTTGAACGGATTCTTCAAAGACTTCGGCAATCGGCTTCTGATGCTTGTGCGAAAGCAACTTTGCCGTGCGTTGAATCTCTTTAATGTGAGAGCCTGTGAAGCCTTTGTTGTAGCAAAGCGATTTTTGCTCGGCGTTTAGACCAGCATCTTTGAAGTAGAGTTCGATCAGTTGGTCGATTTCTTTCGGCGAAGGCAAATCGAATTTATACTTTCGGTTGAAGCGCACGGGGCGGTCGGCGATGGCTTCGTCCAAGTAATCGATGTGGTTCGTAGTCGCCACAAAAACAATTTTATCTTCGTTTTCTGAAAGCCCTGAAAGGAACTGCAAGAAATCCGCCAAAGCGCGGTTCGGCATAAACTCGCGACTTTCTCCGAACGAATCAATGTCTTCCATAATCAAGATGCACGGCGAAAGAAACTTCATCAGAAACTCGTTCAAGGCGGCGTAATCGACGCGCGTGGTCAAAAAGCAAGTAGAAAAGCCGCGCTTCAACGCTTCGGAAATAATGGCTTGACAGCAGAGCGATTTTCCTGTGCCCGGTCTGCCGTGCAGAATAATGCCGTTGTTGCCGTCAACCGCCTCAAAGTGCAGAATCGTTTGGTCGAAGATGTCGGCTTTCATTGCCTCATCGAAAATCACTTCATTGAGCGAAATTTCTGGCGGCTTTTTGAACAAACATTCGTAATCGTAGCGTCCTCTATCGGACGGAACAATCTGAATATGTTTGTTGCGAAGCGGATTGTGCCACTTGATTTCATGGTTGATTTGTTCAACCAACTCGGAAATGTCGTCGCTGCCGGTCAGGTTGTTGGAGAAATGCCCAGGCATTTCTGTTTTCACGGTATAGAGGAAGGTTTTATTTTGATAGGTGAAAGCAATCGCCCCATTGACCAAAACGGTCGTCTTCTTTTGGTAGTCGTAAGTAAACTCAGAAGAACTTTCGCGACTCAAAACAATCATGTCGCTATGAATCTTGCGAATGAAGCGTTGAATGACAAACGCCAAGACGGCATGGGAATAATCCGACACGGCTGTCCATGTGTAAGTGTTTTTTTCCAAGCAGGCTTCATCTGGCTTCAAAGGTGAAGGGTTCTCAAACTGAGGGTCAGATAAACCAAACTCATCAGCATTTGAGAAGATTCTGAAGGTATGATCCTCAAAGACTTTGCGCATATTCGGTTCGTAGGTTGGGTTAGAATAAGCAACAACAAAAGAACAATATCATCTGCTAATCAGGCAGTCTGCAAATCAAGATTATGCCAAAGAACAGTTGGGTCAGGCATAACAACCAATGACCACTGCAAATATAAGCTATCGGAGCTTTCCTGCGGCTACCCCCTCTAAGGGTGCACGCACAACAGCCCTGCCAAGCTAACCTTTCTCATCTTTTTCAGACGAAAAAGGATAGCCACAAACGAGCCCCAGACTTAAAAGTTTCAAGATGGCGGGTATTGTGGGGGATTTAATCACAGAAAAGCAATAAGCGAGTTAATAAGATTTCTTTGCGCCAACTTTACTGCGAATATCCGCCAAAAAATCGTTCAGAGGCAACTGTGCTTTGACTGGAGCGGCTTGCAGAACTTCATCCTCCTTGCGCTTAATGTTGGTAAGTGGATTGCCACGATACGCTTTGTGCCTTGCAACGGCGTCTTCTATCGTTTCGCGGAAGACATTGCGCGGAAATGGCTTAACGAGGTAGCGGAAAATTTGTCCGTCGTTGATGAGTTTAATGGCTTCTTGCGCGTCTTTTGAATCGGACATAAAAATCGTAACCAAATCGGGATACATCGTGCGAATTGCCGTCAGAAAAATAGTGCCTTTTGAAGAGGCAAGGGTAGAATCACAAGCGACGACACCGATGGCTTTATGGTCGGCTAGAAGCGTATAGGCTTCTTCAATGGTTTTTGCGGTATGGCAGGTGTAGATGTTCTCAAAAAAACTTTTGTAGCCTTGAAGGTGCGCATCGAGTTTATCAATGAAAAGCAGTTCGACATCGCCATTGCTCACGGTTTCCGCCTTTTTGCCTTTGGCTTTCTCGACTTCTTCTTTCAAGTCGGCGTCGAGTTCGGCGATTTTGCAGGCCGTTTCTACGGTTTCTTTGAGTTTATCATTATCCCATGGCTTAGTGATAAAGCGATAGACTTCGCCTGAATTGATAGATTCAATGACGTTATCTAATTCGCTGTAACCCGTGAGCAAAATACGAACGCTTTTCGGCGAAAGTGCTTTGGCTTCTTTGAAAAATTCAACGCCGGTCATTTCGGGCATGCGCTGGTCGCTGACGATAACACCGAATGTTTCAGATTGAAGCAATTTTAGAGCGTCTTTTGCGCTCGTTGTGGTTTTAATGTTCCAACCGCGAAAGACGAGTTTGAGCGTCTCGAGAATTTGCGGCTCATCATCAATAAAAAGAATTTTGGACTTTGGTATGCTCATAGCAGGATTGGAGTTAAAATGTTATTTGCCTCTTTTTTTAGATGCTGACTTTGGTTTGGGCGGTTCGTCGTCGGAAAACGGAGACGCAAGATGCTCCGTTTTTTCGTTGCCAGAAACATGTGTGGAATCGGCTTGCTGAATGGGAAGTTCAACCGTGAAGATTGAGCCTTTTCCGACGGCACTTTCTACGGAAATTCTTCCATGATGCTTTTCAATGATTTTATAGACAATCGAAAGCCCCAGCCCTGTGCCTTTTCCAACCTCTTTGGTGGTGAAAAACGGCTCGAAGATTTTGTTCAAATATTCGGGCTGAATGCCTGTGCCGTTGTCGCTCACTTTGGCAACCACATAATCCCCCTCTCGGCGCGTGGTGATTTTAATTTTGCCTTTCTCGTGTGTGATGGCTTGAACAGCATTCGTGATGAGATTCAAGAAAACTTGATTGAGTTGAGCGGGATAGGCGGGAATTTCGGGCAATGTTCCGAAATCTTTTTCAACCTTAATGCCTTTTTCGCGAATGAGGTGCGCGACGATTTTGAGCGTCGACTCGATGTTTTCGTTCAGGTCAGTTTGTTTGAAATCGGCTTCATCTAATCGTGAAAAGTTTTTGAGCGAAGAAACGAGGTCTTGAATGCGCTCAATGCCATCAAGCGAATTGAGGCACATTTTTTCAACTTCGGTGTGAAGCGTTGCCGTTTCGGATTTTTCTTCAATTTCGTCGAGCAGTTTGGCAACCGCCGTCGAAGAGCCGTGCAGAATTTGCTCTTTCAAGTTTTGATAAAGCGCGAGAAGCGATTGAATCTCTTTTTGGGCGTCGAGCAGGAGTTGCAAGTTACTTTTTACATAGCCGAGTGGCGTGTTGACTTCATGCGCTACGCCTGCGACCATTTGACCGAGCGACGACATTTTTTCGGCTTGCATCAGTTGCATTTCCGATTGGCGCAAGTTCTCGCGCAGTTTCGCCATTTCGGTGATGTTCATGACGAAGGTTACTTTCTGGTGCTTGCCCTCTTCGGTTGTAATGCGAGCGGCGTCGGCGAGAATCGTAAGTGGACTGCCGTCTTTATGGCGCACAATCCACTCGGTTCGGATGGCGCTATATCCGCGAATTTCTTCGCCCGTCATCTGCATATACTTATCGTGCAAATCGCGCCAAAATTGAACTTTATCAGGTGTAACGACTTTCGTGAAGTGTTCGCCGATGAGTTCTTCGGGCGCGTAGCCATAAATGCGGCAATAAGCGTCATTGACATACTCAAAAACACCCTCTTCATTGGTGATGCAAATGCCGAGCGGGGTAGAGTCAATAATGGTTTTAAGGCGACCTTCGCTTCGGCGCAGGGCGTTGCTGGTCTCGCTCGTCAAAGCTTCGTTGGTGGAGGTGCGCGCAGGCAGCGCGACGGAAAGTTGCAACATCGCTTTTTGAACTTCCTTGCGCATCGTTTCTTCAATGAACGATTGCAAGCGCGATTCCGTCTGTTCCAATGCTTTGCTTAAATCAATCGATTCAGAAACCTCCGCGACTTTGGCGCGAACCGCATAGCCATTTTGAAGGATTGGCGGAAGCAATTTTTCAGGAACGCCTTTGATGATATGATGAAGCGAGAGCGTGAAATCCGAAAGCAGTTCAGAAACCATGCTGTCATCGCCGGTGCTGCGTTGTTCCAAGACGGGATCTAAGAGTTCCATCTTGTCAAGCGTCAGACGTAACTTTTTAAGCGCAGTGCGAATTTGCTCGTAGTTCATAGGAAGTGAAATTAAGCATTGGGTTGAGTGGAGAAACGAAGTTCAAGAATCCCATTCTTATATGATTTGATGATGCTTTCAGTGCGAATGGTTGCAGGAAGCACGATCTCTTTTTGGTAAAGAAGTGATGCGTTTTTTGCGCGAAGCGTGAGGCGGTCGACTTGCGCATCAATGGAAATATCGGACTCAGAGACGCCGGGAAGTTGCGCATAAATTACAACGGCGTCGCCTTCGATGAAGACATCGGTTTCGGGCTCAACAGGCTTGCTTGCTGAAAAATCGGCTTGCTTGGACTTCGGCGATTTGGGTGAAGCGGATTTTTCAAAAGGCTTGAAGTCAGATTTTGACGAATCGCGTTTGAGGTCGCCGAGCGTGCGAACGCGGAAGCGATAAGAGGCTTTGGCGTTTTTTCCTAAATCGACTTCGCCTTCGCGATTGAGTTCGCCTTGTGCTTGTTGGAGGTCGTCGGCAAGTTTGACGAGTTTTTCAATCGCGCTTAAAACGCCGCCTAAGCCTGCGGCAGAATCATCTTTCGGTTGCTGATTCATCGCTCAAAGGGTTAGTAGTTCATTGAAAATTTTTTCCACTGCTTTGAATCTATCGGAAGTTCGGGCGCATCGGATTTGAGTTCGCCGGCTTTTTTGAGTTCGTTGATTTTGGATTCAATATCTCGAAGTTCTTTACTGACGTCGTTGATGCGCATAATGAGCTCAATGCGGCGACGGTCAATGATTCGGAGTTCTTTTTCGAGCCGTTCTTTTTCCGTTGTGAGCACATACATGTTGAGGTAGTTCTGGCTTGGCTTCTTGGGCTTGGCGGATTTGGTGCGTGGCAAGCGTTTGGCACTGCGCGAGGTGCGAATTTCATTAAGCGATTTCATCTGTTCCTCCTTTGTTTATCGTCGGCGCGGCGATTGAAGCGACGCTACCGCTTGTTCAAGTTCGGTAAGTTTAGCTTTGAGTTCTTGATTTTCTTTGCGAAGCGTTTGGACTTCAGCGTTTGAAGAAAGATAGGCATCATTTTGCCACCAATTAATGCCGAGTTCGACGGCTTTATCGACTGAGCAAATCAGCAAGCGAATTTTAATGTTCAAAAGCTCGACGTCAGCAAGATTGACTTTTATGTCGCCTGCAACGACGACGCCTTTATCAATCACACGTTCTAAAATATCGGCAAGGGTTGCTGAACTGGTCGTATGTGAAATTTGGCTCATTCTTCAAGTTTATCTTTTTTGGCATAGCCAACGACTTCGAGCGCGCTGTTAAGGCGCACTTCGTAGAAGTTTCTATCCATCACGCGGCTGGGCAAGCCGATGGACTTGATGAACGCGCTTTCTTCGAAGACTTCGGCGTAGCCAATCCATCCGCCGCCATCTTGCGAGGTCTTTTCCAATTTGACGAGCTTGGCTTTTGAATCGGTCATGGCGCTAACAAAATCTACAACTTTTTTTGCCGCTTGTTCGAAGGTCATAAGGGTTTGATAGTTCAAAAGGTTATCGTCCGACTTGTTGGCGAATCAGGGTCAAGTTTTTTTGAAGCGATTCGGCATTGTGGCGCAAGGGCGAAACGCTCCGTGATTCTTCGTGATGAATGCGCGTGCGCTCCGCAAGTTTTTTGACAATTTGTCGAACTTCTGCTTGGTTGGTGCGCGAGCCGAGCCGACTGGTTTCAGAAGTTAAAACATCTTGGCAAATCGTAACAAAAAAATTTGGGAAGTGAACGCCTTTGGTGCGTTGAACCGTAAGCGTGCGTGCAATCATAATGCAGGCGCGTACGGTCGGCGCAAATTCGCATCGTCCGCTTTCACGAAGCGCGCGAACAATCTCGACAATTTCTTCGGCATCGTGTTTTGGAAGTTGAGACTTCGCGACAACAATGGCGACTTCGGTTTCAAAATCAAAGTGATCTAAATCAATCGTAACCATACGGTCGCGCAAGGCATCGGCGGCTTTATGCACGCCTGCATATTCTTCGGGATTGCTGGTGAAAAGCGCGGTAAAGAGCGGGTGAACTTTCAAGTAACTTTCTTCGCCAGCAGGTGCATTGCCAATGTCCAAGACTTTTTCCTGCAAGACTGAAAGAAGCACATTGTTGGCTTCAGGGCGCGAGCGTGTGAATTCGTCGTAAATAAGCGTGAAGCCGTATTTGCACGCAACGGTTAAGCGGTTATCGACCCAACGCTTGGCGAAATCTTCTTCAACTTTGAGCACACGGCTTTGGAAGCGGTCAACGACTTTGCGGCTGTGGAAGCCATATTCGCCGCCGACAAGGTCGCTCGTTTTGTATTCAGAATCACCGTGAAGCATGACAATCGGACGACCGATGCGACTGGCGATGTGCATGGCGAGTGTTGTTTTGCCCGTGCCACTTGCACCACGAAGGTGAACAGGAAAGCCTGCTTCGATGTAGGTCATGGCGCGATAAGTCAATTCTTTGACGTAGGGCGTTTCAACGAAGTCAGCCATCGGTTTGGCTTCAATGACCGTGCGAATGTCGTCCATAGTAGTCTCTTAATTTTGTTTCTTTTTTTGCGAAGGTGCAAACGGAATGTTAATGGCAAACGGCACATCAGTTACGGGCGAAGTTTGAGTGTGCGCTGGCGTTGCAGGAGAGGCTTGAATTGTGGCTTGCGCGAGTCCATATCCTAAAAGGCGATTCCACGCATCGCGACCGTCGCGCCGAATCTGTTCGTGGGTTTTAAGTTGGCGTTGAACATTCATAGCGATTGAGTGAACAGTGTCGCGAATGGCTTGATGTTCGCCCGCAATCTGATTCATCAAGGTTTTATGCGCCGCAAGCCTTGCTTGGTTGTCGCTCGCAAGTTTTTGGTGAAGGGCTTTGGCTTCCGACAAGAGCGTTTGAGCCATTGCTTGGCGTTCGCGCTCAAAGGTTTTGACCAAGCCTTGTGCTTGAGCTTGAAGGGCGTGGGCGCGTGCGCGAATGGTGTTCAATTCGGCGGCGCGCGCTTGCGCATCTTGTTTGCTGAGGCGTTGATGTTCTTCGGCGAAATGAGCGAGCAGTTTTTTCGTGTCGTCTCTTTTCTTGGCGATGAGTTGAACACGCTCTTGGGTAAGGGCATGGCGTTCATCTCGTGAGGCTTTAATGCTTTCGGCAATGGCACGTAAGTCGGACATGGTCAGAGTTGGTTAAGATTTTGAAAATTTGTTGAGCCGCTCTTTGCGGAATGTATCGAGCAGGGCGGCGACTTCAGCGCGTCTTGTGAGCATCGCAAGGCGTCGCTGTTCAGAATCACGGTGAAACTTTTCGAACAAGGCTTTGACATCTTGCAAGCGAATTTCTTTGGCTTCGGCGAGCATGGTTTTGAGTTCCTCTTGCCACTTGGCTTGTGAGGCTTTGAAGTCAGCGAGCATGGCGCGAATGGCGTCGCGGCGCGCGGCTTGAAGCCGTGAAAAATCAGCAAGCAATGCGGCAAGGTCAGCAAGTCGTTCGGCGCGTCCGTTCTGAATCGAGGAAAATTCGCGAATGATGTTGTCAGACAGTTCGGTTTGTTCTGCAAGAAACTCTTCAACAGAAGCGCGTAAGTCGCGCTCGGTTTCGTCATGAGTGCGCTTGACCTGTTGAAACCATTGGTCGAAATCCTTGCGTCGGAGCGAGCGTGTGCTCGAGAGCGTTTCGCGAAGCCGTGTATCGCAATCGCTGAATGCATGGCGTGAAGCAAGAGAAACCTCGTTGAAATCGGATAGAATCGCATAAACCGATTGAATGACCCCGTGAAATTCCGTGAGCGCAGAGCGATAAATTTCTTCGTTCTGCGGAATCGTGGGCGCAAGTGCAGTTGATGTCAATATATCCTGATGCATGGTCGTCTAAATTTTGTCGCCGTGCGTTTGGTTGTGCGCGCATCTCGTTGAGGCAAAATGGGCGAACAAGCAAAGCGCAAGCGAAAGCAAAGTGGCGTGTTACGCCGCGGTAGCCGTCAAGCCGATGGCTTCTGCATATTTGAGGTATGTTTCAACCGAAGCGACAACTAAGCGCGCTTCAACGGAGACGAGTTCAATCCCGACGAGCGAGACGCGGGCGAACACATCAATCACGATACCTTTGTCCAAAATGCGGTCAATCACTTCCGCAAGGCTGGACGACGATGTGGATTTTTCAATTGCCATTGTTGAATAGTGTTTGATGAGTTAACCGCCAAATCATCACGGTGCAGAAAGCGTGGCGGCATCAACTTCCTGCAACTTACACAAAACAAAATTCAAGGGTAATAAAATGAGAGATAATAAATTTCTACAAACCTAACTCAATATGTCAAAAATTGTTCAAAGTTCGAACAAAATATGCGCGCAAAGGTGTGATAAATATAATCTTCGCAAAAAGCATGCCAATAAAAAAAGAGGCATCGGTGGTGATGCCTCTTTGAAAACGCAATGCGCTGTGCTCAATCAGTTGAAGATGTAGCGGACGCTTAATTGAGCCGCCCACAAATCCGCCAAGCTGGCTGAACGCTGGAAAGATTGAGAAATCGGCTGATTATTCACCGTTCTAATTCTGAACTGAGGCACGCCATCGTTTGAAACGCCTGCCGCAGAAAGCACGAAGTTATCGGTTCGTTGCCACCCTACTCCAAATTTATCGCTAATCAAGTTGAAGAAGTTGAAGATGTCGGCACGAACTTGGAGCGTATTGCGCTTTCCGCCAGTCTCAAAGAAGAACTCTTGCATAACACTCAAGTCTGCACGATAAACCCACGGGAAGAGTGCACCGTTGCGCTCGGCGTATTTGCCACGTCGTGTGCGCAAATAAGGATCTTGCTCAATAAAGGCATCAAATGCCGCCGCTTGCTCGGCAGGTGTAAAGGTGCGCGCATTCGCGCCTGTGCCAACCGTCAGCGGTAAGAAGCGCAATTCTGATGCACTGTTCGGAACATACATGAGGTCGTTATTGGCAACGCCATCGCCGTTCATGTCGCCTGCGTAGGTGTAGCTGAATCGACCTTGTGGTTGCGCTTGAAAGAAGAGAGAAATTTGCGTCGCCATACTGCCAGCATATTCAATACGATAGGTGCCGCTGGCAATAATGCGGTGTGGCACGGCATCAGCAGAGAAGGCAAGCGGTGGCTTGTTTGGATTATTCGGAATTGCATTGCCCGTCCAAGAACCAATCGCAATCGAGCCGGGATTGACCGTGTTCCGAGCGTCGGTGTAAGTATAAGCAACTTGCGCATACCAATTGCGACCGAAGGACTTTTGCAACTGACCTGTAAGCGAGAGGGCGTAATCGCGCCCTGTATTCACAAGCACGGTGTTGCTCGTTACATTCGGGTTAATGCGGTTGGCGTTGTTGGCATTTCCGTCGTAGCGTAGCCGCTGGTCGGGTCCGGCAAAAATTCGTGTTGCAGGTTTGAGATTCGCGTTGATATAACCGATGCCGTTAATGGTTTGTGAGTAAATCGCGTCGAAGGTGGCAATGATGTCAAACGGCAAGCGATAATCCACGCCCAAACTTGTGCGCCAAACTTGTGGAAAGCGGAAGTTCGGGTCAACCGTCGCTAACTCAATAGAAGTAGGAAGCGTCGGTGTGGCAGGGCGATATGCATTGGGGTTGGGGTTAAACGGTCTACGAAAAGTATTGGTCTCGTCAATAAAGCCCGTCAGCACGCCGTTGTTTCCGATTTGGTTGGAAATCCACACAAAGGCAGGGCGTCCTGTAAAGATACCCGTTCCGCCGCGCACTTGAAGTTTATCGTTCGAGAGCACATTCCAGTTGAATCCAACGCGCGGTGAAATGAGAAATTTCGGGTCAGGCAATTTTTTAGTGTCCGATTGAATGCGATTGCCGTCGCCATCTCGGAATTCCAAGTTGCGGACGATGGGATTGTCAAAGGCGGTATCTTCAAAGAACGGCACATCAAGCCGAAGTCCGGCAACAACGCGGAAGTTTGAACTAACTTGCCATTCGTCTTGAAGATAAAAGCCAGGATACCAAACACGGAGGGGTTGAACAGGGTCAGCAAAGCCGGGCAAAGCCGAGTAGCGATATTGGAAGCGGCGCAACCGAACAGTAGATGTATCGCGATTCGGATTCGCTAAAAATCCTCTTGCGTCGGCATACCAGTCGTCCAAACTGTTATACACATACACGCTTTGTGAGCCGGGGAAAAAGAGGTTGCGGAAGCGATAATGCTCTAAGTTCACGCCTGCCGTTAGCGTGTGCTTCCCTAAGAAGTAGGTGAAGTTATCTTGAAATTGAAACGTGCTGTAGCTGAGTTGGTTCGACGGTGTGAAGGGTTCAAATCCGAAACTGATAAGTGTGGTGCCGTTATCTTGGATTTCAACCAAAGGAAATAACTTTCCGCGTGAGCCACGGTCTTCGTTTTGATAGGTGAACCCAGCAATCACTTGGTTATAGAAGTTCTTGCCAAAAGTAGAGTTCAGTTCAGCAATCACCGATTGAATGCGGTCGAATTGAATGTAGTTGGAGTTTTCGTAGCTGAGCGAATTGACGCCGCTGCGGTTGCCGAATCCTAACGAGGCACTTTGGCTAATAAGCACATCTTGCTTGGCATCGAGAGCATTGTAGCGCAGGCTAAGTTTGTGCTCGTCGTTGATGTTGTAGTTAAGTTTGATGAGCCAGTTCAAACTTTGAGGACGGCGTTGGTTGTAGCCTTCGAAGGGACCGGTTTCATAGTTAAGACTGTCGCGCAAAAAATTGCTGAGATTTTGCATTTGGTCGAAGGTCGGGCGCGAAATGCTTCCGCCTTGTGTTTCGCCAGGACGGCGAGCGCGGAACGTAAAGGGCGTCGCATTTTGCTCTGTTTCAGCGGCAATAAAGAAGAAGAGTTTATCTTTGAGAATCGGACCGCCCACTCTGAAGCCCCCTTGAATGTTGCTGAAATCGTTCTTCGCCGCGCTAAGTTCAGCGCCGAAAATCGTTTTGCCGACAAACGATTGGTCGCGGAAGTTGCCGAACACAGAGCCTGAAAAGTCGTTCGTGCCGCTTCTTGTTACGAGGTTAATCCCTGCACCAACGAAACCAGCTTGTCGCACGTCGTAGGGTGCAATTGCCACGCTAATTTGCTCAACGGCTTCTAAACTCAATGGCGCGGTATTCGCACGTCCGCCCGGCAAACCCGACAAGCCAAAACTGTTGTTCAAGTATGAACCGTCAACCGTGATGTTGTTCAATCGGTTGTCTTGACCTGCGAAACCCGTCCCAACGGCTTGCGGTGTCAGGCGCGTGAAATCCGTAAAATTCCGACTAATCGTCGGTAGGGAGTTAATCACTTCACGAGGCACATTGGTTAAAGCCCCCGTGCGTTCTGGACCGATGACCGCATTGACATTGGCTGTAACCACAACTTCTTCAGTTTGAACTGATGATTCAGGCAATTTGAAGTTCACGCGCTGTGTGGTACCCAGTGCTAAGAAAACATCGGTGATTTTTTGGCTTTGGTAGCCGACATACTTCGCCGTAATTTCATATGGACCGCCGACGCGCAAGCCTTGTAGCGTAAAACGCCCGTCAACTTGCGACACAGTTCCATACTTCGTGCCTGAAGGCACATGCACGGCGACAACCTGCGCGCCAATGAGAACTTCGCCTCTGGTATCGGATACAGTTCCGACAATAGATGAGGTCGTAACCCCTTGTGCCCACGCTTCTGCACAGGCGAAAAATGTCAGAAAGAGAAGCAGTCGTAAGCGGTATAACATATTTTGGTTGGTTTGTGTTGGTTGAGTGTTTGTAGCATAAATGTCGCTTTTTGTTAGAGAGCATGCGGAAACAAAATTAATGCTTCGTGCGTTACGCCGTAAGGCTAAATCAAATGTTTAACAAAAACTTAAACTTGAACCATCTATGCCGTTATATCACTACCGATGCTCGAATTGTGGTGCTGAAATGGAAGTCCAACAACGCATTTCTGAAGCCGCACTGACCTTCTGCCCAAACTGTGAGACCGACGGGCTCAAGCGCGTCATTGGCTTGGGCGGCGGCTTTGTGCTCAAAGGCTCGGGCTTTTACAACACTGATTACAAAAATGCAGGTGCAAAAAACGGTGAAGCAAAAGCCGCTGACGCCAAAAAGGAAACCACAACCGAAACCAAAGCGACTGCACACACTTGCGGTGCAGAATGCACACACTAAAAACTCGCGCCACATCATTAACTTTGCAGAGCCTTCCAATTTTGGAGGGCGTTTTTATTTCATCATCACAATGACCGATAGACCAAAAAAGAAAGTCTCTGAATCGCGCGTCGAAATGACGCAAGTCGTCATGCCCATTGACACCAACTACCTTGGCAACCTTGCGGGCGGACGCTTAATGCACTGGATGGATTTAGCCGCCGCCATTGCCGCCTCACGCCACGCTAATGCCGTTGCCGTAACCGCTTCAGTTGATACGCTCGTCTTCAAACAACCGATAAAATTGGGCGAAGTTGTCATCATCAAAGCAAGTGTTAATCGTGCCTTTAGAACTTCAATGGAAGTGGGAGTGAAGGTGTTTTCGGAAAACTTGCTGACAGGAGAAGTGCACGAGTGCAACAAAGCCTATTTCACTTTCGTGGCGTTGGACGCGAACAACCAGCGCATCGTCGTGCCTGAAATTGTGCCCGAAACCGACGACGAAAAACGCCGCTACGAAAAAGCCGCTGAACGACGCGCCCAACGTTTGGCTTTGGTGTAAGTTTTAACGGTCAGCACTACACAAGCGACACCAATTTGACCAACTGAGAAACAATCGGGCAATAAATGCTTCATAATTCAGAAATTTTGGTCGTGTTTCTCAAAAGTTGCGGAATAACAGCATCAAGGTTGGAAATTGGCTTAAATTGAGAAATTCAAGCATTTGGGGATTCTTCTATTTCGGGAGTGTTTCGGAAAAATTGTAGCAAAAGGTGAGAAATGCTACGAAAGGTAATGCGGAGGAAGAGGGACTCGAACCCCCACAGGCTTTCACCCGGCAGTTTTCAAGACTGCTGCCATACCATTAGGCGATTCCTCCGTATCCAAAAAACACTGAAAAACTGCGTCGTGCATGTGGCATCGCATCGGCGCAATTTTTTGGACAGCAAATATACAAAAAATCGTGCAAAAGCAAAGAAGTGAAGAAAGTTTTAATTCAACTGCGGGTCTTGTGGAAACATGGCGACGATGGCATAATCACCGCCTTTTTTGCGCAAGACGCGGCTCCACATACGTGCGGCATCTTCTTCAAAAACGATATGGGCGTCTGCAGGAAAAAGATACCAAGAGTGTCCTTGCATTTCGTAGGCTAATTGTCCTTCGCCCCAACCTGAATAGCCGAGGAAGAACTTGAAGCCGTGTGGGTCGACTTGGCGGGTGTTGATTAGGGATTTAATTTGTTCAAAATCGCCGCCCCAATAAACGCCATCGGCAACTTCGGCGCAGTCGCTCACAAGATTTCCGTAGCGGTGAAGCACATGAATCGTGTTCGGCTGAACAGGACCGCCCCAATGAAGCGGGAGATTTTCGCCTGTGTAATCATCAACAACTTCCATCATGCTCAACTCGAGCGGGCGATTGAGAATCAAGCCGAAAGTGCCGTCGTCGTTGTGTTCGCACAGAAGCACAACAGTTCGGCGAAAATTTCGGTCTTGCAGTTCGGCATTTGCAATCAGGAGAATGCCAGTGCGCAGGGTCTCGTGTTCTATCATCGGTGAAAAAGTTTAGGTCGCATAAGAAGCAGTTCAAAAATGCAACGGGGTTTATCTTACACGTTCGTCTTTAATTTTCCAAAGTTTCCACCACTCTGTTTTCGGAGAATGATGGTGCTCCCAGTGATAGCCAAAAAAGTAACATGAAAGCATTGCCCAAGCATGATTGCGCGTTTGTGAGCGCGCGTTGTGCGGCGTCATATCTTGTGTTTGTGGCAAGCGGTGCGGCAAATACGTGCCGAAGTAAAACAGTTGCAACGCGCCCCAAATGCACGGCACAACCCAAAAGAGCCAAATGCGCGTTTCAGGAATCCCCAGCCCATACTCAAAGAGGTTGTAAAGGCTTGCCATCGTAATGATTTGCGCCCAAGTCTTATATCGCCAAATAAAAGAGCCGAACCAAACAAAGAAGTTTTGCGAGTGCACATTGAAGTCGGGGTCGGTTTCCGAAGCAGGTGCCTCGTGATGCTTGAAGTGATTAAGACGCAAACGCCTGTAGCTCATCGCGGCAAAAAGAAAGCATGCAAGAAAGCCAAGCGCGTGGTTGAGCCACCGAACACGGCTCACAGTGCCGTGCATTGCGTCGTGTGCAGTGATGAAAAGCCCTGTCGTCAAATAGCCTTGAATGGCTAAGTGAACATAACTCATCGGCGTCGAGAGCGTGAGCGAGTCGTTGAATAAAAGATAAACAAGATGAAGAAGCCAAAGCGAGACGATGAAAAGTCCAATCAGTGCGCCCATTGATAAAAGTTGTGATTAAAAGCGTTGCCAAATTAAGAAGAAAGTTTCGGAGGATAGCGGCAAATGTTTTCTGGTGCATTGAAAAGCCCTGACAAAAGCCGTATCTTCACGCGCATTTTTAACAAAACATTTTTGGATATGATTCTGCTCAATTTTCTCACAAGTCTATTCTTCTTTGCGCCGCCACCGTCTGAAGGAGGCGCAGAGCCCAATCCACTCGTGCAACTGATTCCCTTCGTGCTGATTATCGCCGTGTTTTATTTCTTTATGATTCGTCCACAACAAAAGAAACAAAAAGAGCGCGAAAAAGTCTTAGATGCGCTCAAAAAAGGCGATCGAGTGGTAACCATCGGCGGCTTGCACGGCACGGTCGTGGAAATCAACGCGGAAAAGAAGACGGTGCTCATCGATGCAGGCGGCGTGAAACTCCGCTTCGATCGCTCCGCAATCTCAACCGTTGAAAAATCGGAAGCAGGCGAAAAATTAGAATCGATATAAAATTTGCTCAACCCATGATCAAAGCAAGGCTCGTTCTCGAGAACGGCGCGCTCTTTGAAGGCGTCGCCTTTGGGCGTATTGGCGAGGCGCAAGGCGAAGTCGTCTTCAATACATCGCACACTGGCTATCAAGAAATTCTAACTGACCCGTCTTACAAAGGGCAGATGGTTTGCATGACCTATCCGCTGATTGGAAACTATGGCGCAAATACGCGCGACTTGGAATCTGAAAGGGTTTGGGCGTCAGGCTTCATTGTCGGAGAACTCTCGAAACTTTACAGCAATTTTGAAGCTGAATTTGGATTGGACGAATACCTCAACGCGCAAGGCGTGATGGGCATTAGCGGCATTGATACGCGACGATTGGTGAGATTGCTTCGTGAGCAAGGCGCCATGCAAGGCGTTATCTCAACCGAAACAGACATTGCCAAACTTATCGCGAAAGCGCAATCCGTTCCGAAAATGAACGGACAGGATTTAGCCAGCGTGGTAACGCGCGGGAAAACTTTCACGCTCAAAGGCGATGCGCCAATCTACCGTGTTGTGGCGTTTGACTTTGGCATGAAGGAAAACATCTTGCGAATGTTGGTGCAATCAGGCTGTGAAGTAACAGTAGTGCCTGCGCAAACGTCCGCCGAAGAAGTCCTGCGCCTGGGGCCTGACGGAATTTTCCTGTCAAACGGACCAGGCGACCCTGAAGCCGTTGGCTATGCGATTGAAACTATCAAACTTCTTGCGAATCCGAAGAAAGCCGGACGAGAAATTGTAATGTTTGGAATTTGTTTAGGTCATCAACTCCTAGCACTGGCGTTAGGAGCGGAAACTTACAAACTCAAATTCGGACATCACGGTAGCAATCATCCGGTCAAGAATTTGCTGACAGGAAAAATTGAAATCACGGCGCAAAATCATGGCTTTGCCGTCAATCCAAAAACGTTGCCGAAGCATTTAGAACTAACGCACCTTAACCTTTACGACCAAACTGTCGAGGGATTTCGGCACAAGAAACTGCCGATTTTCTGCGTGCAGTATCACCCTGAGGCGTCGCCCGGTCCGCACGATTCGCGCTACTTGTTCGATGCGTTCACGGCGTTGATGGCGAAATACAAATCTTGAAGCAGAACTTGCAAAAAGAAACAATGTGCCGTATATTTGCGTCCTTTTCGAAGAAGCGCTTCTTATCAAGCGCAATTGACTTGTGAAGCGTATTGGTTCGGGGTGTAGCGCAGCTGGTAGCGTGTCTGTTTTGGGTGCAGAAGGTCGCGAGTTCGAGTCTCGCCACCCCGACAAAAGTCGCCGACAAGGGTGCGGTGCACAAAGCATCGGATTATACCGGATTGAAGCCTGTGCCTGTAGCTCAGTTGGATAGAGCAACAGCCTTCTAAGCTGTGGGTCACTGGTTCGACTCCAGTCAGGCACGCAAGAACAAGTGCGTTCAAAAGAAGTCTTTGAAAGGATGGCGATGGTGATTGTAGCTCAGCTGGTTAGAGCGCCTGATTGTGGCTCAGGAGGTCGCGGGTTCGAGTCCCGTCTTTCACCCGAAGATTTCAGAAATGTAACGAAAAAGATGACGAAAGTCTTTTGAAGTTTGAAAAAGTTTTGTATCTTTACATTCTGTTTTAAGCCGTTCTTTCCAAATAGGCGTTTGCGCCGAATTAGCATGGCCCCATCGACTAGTGGTTAGGTCACTTCCCTTTCAAGGAAGCGGGACGAGTTCGAATCTCGTTGGGGTCACACAGCATCATGGGTTAAGTGTTCTGAAAAGCCTTGTTACACGACAAGGCTTTTTTATTTTTGTGCGGTCATTTCGGCGGACAATCTGACACAAATGCTTCCTTGCGTGTCAGTCAGTCATAAAGTCAACCGCAAGTCAGCCATAATTGAGAAGGTGGTGACGAAATGGGCATAGGTTAGGCAAAGTTGAGAAAAATACTTCAAAGGAGAAAACGCTTTTCCCGATTTGTGCGTATAAGTGAGGTCATGAAGCGTATCTAAAAGGATAATTTAAGCTTGATACAAGGGTTCAAGCAAGAGAATTCAGGGAGGAGGTTAAAATTGGCACAGTATTTGAAGCTTGAATTGAGATAAGTTGGAGGTGTGATATCAGAGATGCGTGTAATTACAGTTGAAAAGCAAAGGAAATGGAGAAGCAAGATGACGGTGGGGGGATAGCGTTGCTCACTTGTGCAACAAGAAGTTTGGCTAACGAAGTTTGGTTTAATCAGTTTTCAATAATTTCAACCACAAGGATTTATAATGGACGCAAATTTTTCCGCTGATGCACAATCTGCTCTCAGACATAGCCGCGCCGAAGCCATACGGCTTGGACACGATTACATTGGAACGGAGCATCTCCTATTAGGACTGCTGCACGACAGAGGTAATGCTGCAAATATCCTGATGAGTTTCGGCATTGACCTTGATGACTTGCGCAAAGTCATTGAACAGAATGCGCCACCGACCGTAGGTTTGCCGCCGTTTGGGAACATTCCGCTCACGAAGCAAGCCGAGATGGTCTTGAAGCGCACTTACATTGAAGCCAAAGCCACAAAGTCGAATGTGATTGATACTGAGCATTTGTTGTTGGCGTTGCTCTCGGACCCGCAGAATTTGGCGGCGCAAGTATTGAGCATGTATGAAGTTCAATACGACGACGTCAAGAACGAAGTGATGGGCAACGCGTCTCGTGAACAGCGAAGCGAATCGGCAGAAGGCGACCTTGCTGAGGCAGGAAGCGTGCCAATGTCAGAACCACCCTTGCGGCGCGAAACCCAGCGCGGCACAGCGCAGTCGGCGAACCCGAAGTCCAAAACACCGGTGCTGGATTACTTCGGGCGCGATTTAACCAAACTCGCACAAGAAGGCAAACTTGACCCGGTTATCGGACGCGAAAAAGAAATCGAGCGCGTCGCACAAGTGCTGTCTCGCCGCAAGAAAAATAATCCAGTCTTAATCGGAGAGCCAGGCGTTGGCAAAACGGCTATCGCCGAAGGACTTGCGCTCCGAATCATTCAGCGCAAAGTTTCGCCTGTCTTGTTTGGAAAGCGCGTCATTGCATTAGACCTGACAAGCATGGTCGCGGGCACGAAGTTTCGCGGACAATTTGAGGAACGCATGACCGCACTGCTCAAAGAACTGGCTGCTGCCAAAGATGTGATTTTGTTCATTGATGAGCTGCACACGATTGTCGGTGCAGGAAGTTCGCCCGGCTCAATGGACGCGGCAAATATCTTCAAGCCTGCGCTTGCGCGTGGCGAAGTGCAGTGCATTGGCGCAACCACGCTCGACGAATATCGCGAGTCGATTGAAAAAGATGGTGCGCTCGAACGCCGATTCCAAAAAGTCATGGTCGAATCGCCAAGCATTGAAGAAACACTTGAAATTCTCAACAGCATCAAAGGCAAATACGAAGCGCATCACGGTGTGCGCTATACCAAAGAAGCCATTGAGGCTATCGTGCGCCTTGCCGACCGATACATTACCGACCGTCAGTTTCCTGACAAGGCGATTGATGTGCTCGACGAAGCCGGAAGTCGCGTGCGATTGGCAAATGTGAAAGTGCCTGAAGAAGTTGTTCAAATTGAGCAACAAATAGAAGTCATTAAGAAGCAGAAAGCCGAACTCATCAAAGCGCAAAAGTTCGAGGAAGCAGCACGACTGCGCGATGAACAACATAAGTTGGAAAACAAACTCAAAGAGGCGCAAAAGGAATGGCTCGAAACTTCGGACGAAGTCTATGAAGTCAATGAAGAAACGATTGCAACCGTTGTCTCAATGATGACGGGCATTCCTGTAACCAAAGTCGGCGCAGCAGAATCGCAAAAATTGCTCGAGCTCGAGCAAACACTCAAAGCGCGAGTCATTGGGCAAGATGAAGCGGTAGAAAAATTGGCAAAGGCAATTCGGCGCGCACGTGCAGGCATTAAAGACCCCAATCGTCCGATTGGCTCGTTCATTTTCTTGGGACCGACAGGCGTTGGGAAAACGGAACTTGCCAAAGCCCTTGCAAAAGCGCTTTTCGACAGTGAAGATGCGCTCATTCGCGTCGATATGTCCGAATTTATGGAGCGCTTCAGCGTCTCGCGATTGGTCGGTGCGCCGCCTGGCTACGTCGGCTTTGAAGAAGGCGGAGAGCTTACTGAAAAAGTGCGCCGCAAGCCATATAGCGTGGTGTTGCTTGACGAAATCGAAAAAGCCCACCCCGAAGTCTTCAACATGCTGTTGCAAGTTTTAGACGATGGCATTCTGACCGATTCGCAAGGGCGTCGCGTTGATTTCAAAAACACGGTCATTATCATGACCTCAAACATTGGCGTGCGCGATATCGAGCGTAAAGCCAGAGGAATCGGCTTTACAATCAGCGATGAAACCGAACATTACAGCAGAATTAAATCCACGATTCAAGATGCGTTGAAGCGTGTTTTCAATCCTGAATTCCTTAACCGTCTCGACGATGTGATTGTGTTCCATCAACTCGAGCGCAAGCACATCACACAAATCGTCGATGTGATGCTAGCAGGGCTCAATGAGCGATTCAAAGCCCTTGACATCAAGGTGGAAATTTCAGATAAAGCCAAAGAATTTCTTGCCGATAAAGGCTATGATGTGCAATACGGCGCGCGACCGCTTCGTCGTGCAATTCAAAAGCACTTGGAAGAACCACTTGCCGAAGAAATTCTGCGCGCCAATCTCAAAGAAGGCGCATCGGTAAAAGTTGACCTCAACGAAAGCGAAGATAAACTGACTTTTACCGCATCAATACCGAAGCCTGAACCTGCTTCAAACGAAATTGAACTGCAAAAGTAAGGTGCAAGTCAACTCGCAAAGGAGCCTGTTTCGTGCAGGCTCTTTTTGTTTTGGAGCGATTAGATAAGATTCAGAAATTCGGATACGATTTCGTATTTTCGCGTCCCAATTTTTTCATAAAGCAACAGCAAACAATGGCAAGCACAACTAAATCGGACTTTTTCACTGAATTCTTTTTTCAAGCAACGGATTTCTTCGAGAAAAATCGCACGACAGTTTTAAGCGTATTGGGTGCGATTCTTTTGGCAATCGCCGGCGCATTTTTTTGGAATCAGCAACAAGACGCCAAAAATCAAGAAGCCACAGGCAAGTTGGAAAGCATCATCAAGCGATATGAAGCGGGCAATTACAGCGGCGCGATTGAAGGCGATAGCACCGCAATGGGGCTAAAAGAAATTGCGAAAGTGTATTCAGGCACGCCGTCAGGTGAGCAGGCAAAACTTTACTTGGCGAATGCTTATTTCCAACTGCGCAACTACGACGAAGCCCAAAAAACGTTTGAAAGCATTTCAAGTGCTTCGCCGCTGGTCAAGGCTTCTGCATTAGCAGGTGAAGCAGCGTGTTATGAACAGAAGAAAGAATACAAGAAAGCCGCGCAACTCTTTCGTCGTGCGGCAGAAATTGTCGGAAACGATGCCATCGTGCCGATTTACTTGGAAAATGCAGGACGTAACTTCGAATTGGCAGGCGAAAAAAGCGATGCACTCGCCGTCTACGAAAAGTTGAAAAAGGAGTATCCGCAATCAGCCGCCGCCCGAAGTGCGGAGCAAATTATTGCACGCTTGAAAAAGTAATTGCTCTAAATTCTATGCCGTTTGTTGCGCTTTACGCCGCCAGTTGCTTATTCCTCTTCTTGTTTGGGTGTGAAGCGCAACGAGCGAAAACGTCTCAAACGGCGGATTCGCTTTCGACAAAACCCCGCATTCTTATTGAATCTTCACAAGGCAACATTCTCATCGAACTCTTTGACGACACGCCGCTTCATCGTGATAATTTCGTGAGATTGGTCAAAGCAGGCTACTACGATGGGCTCTGGTTTCATCGCATTGTGCCTGGCTTTGTGATTCAGACCGGCGGCGCGGAATATCGAGAAAAGCCGAACCCCGCCTTAGACACACTTCCGCCGAAATCCATTCCTGCCGAAATCAAACACTCGCACAAGCGTGGCACAGTTGCCGCCGCACGCCTCGATGATGATGTTAATCCAAAACGCGAATCGTCAGGCAGTCAATTTTTTATCAACCTCAACGATAATCGCAGCTACAACGGCAGATATACCGTTTTCGGAAAAGTAATTGACGGAATGGACATTGTCGATAAATTTGAGAAATTGCCACGCGACGGAATGAACATTCCATATTCACGTATTCCGCTAAAGTTCAAACTTGTCGAGTGAAGCCAAGACTGTAATTTTTCCAACTAAACATCAACGACCATGCCCGAACAATTTTCCATTGAAACGCCTCACGGCACGATTACAATTGAACTCTTTGACGACACGCCGCTTCACCGTGATAACTTCAAAAAACTGGTTGCAGAAAAGTATTACGACGGCATCACCTTTCACCGCGTGATTCCCGGCTTCATAATTCAAGGCGGCGACCCACTTTCGCGCGACCAATCCAAGCGACACCTGCACGGCACAGGCGGACCGACGGAGCGCATACCCGCCGAGTTCAAGCATAAAAACAAGCGCGGCACTCTGGCAGCGGCGCGCGACGGCAATCCTGCCAAAGCCTCGTCGGGCAGTCAATTCTACATCAACGTTGCCGATAATGATTTTCTCGACTCGGCGCAAGCCGGCTACACCGTTTTCGGAAGAGTGATTGATGGAATGGACGTAGTGGATAAAATTTCGCTCGTCAAACGCGACGCACGCGATAACCCGATTGAGCCGGTTACGATGAAAATTACCGTCAAAGTCGCCTAAGCTATGACGATTATCGAGGTCATAAACCTAAGCAAACACTATGGCACGAAAAAAGCCGTCGACAATATCTCGTTCACGGTCGAGCAAGGTCAAGTCTTCGGCTTTTTAGGTCCGAACGGAAGCGGCAAAACCACCACGATTGGACTGCTTCTCGGCATCATCAATAAAACGAGCGGTATCATCAAACTCTTTGAGAGCGACGACTTGGATTCAGCACGTCTAAACATCGGCGCAACGCTCGAGACGCCGAACTTTTATCCTTATTTGAGCGGCTTGGATAACTTGAAAATCGTGGCGAAAATCAAACGCGCAACGGACGCCCAAATTCAGAGCGCGCTCGAACTCGTGGGTTTATCGGCAAGAGCCAACAGCCCCTTCCGAACTTACTCGCTTGGCATGAAACAGCGACTTGCGATTGCCGCCGCAACGCTTTCCAACCCTGACCTTGTCATTTTAGACGAGCCCACCAATGGCTTAGACCCCGACGGAATCCGCGACGTGCGTCAAATCATCAAACGCCTTGCCGACGAAGGCAAAACCATTTTCCTTTCAAGCCATCTTTTGAGCGAAGTCGAGCAAGTCTGCTCGCACGTGGCGGTTATTAAAAATGGCAAATTGCTCAAAAGTGGCAATGTGAAGGAACTCATCAGCCGAAACCCGCTCGCGCACTTGAAAGCCGAGAACCACGAAGCCTTGAAGGCAATCCTGAAAACTTACCCCGAAACTATTTCCGTAACAGATGAAGGCGACGGACTCTTAGTTGAACTGCAAACCGATAACCTTGCCGCGCTCAATCAATTTCTTGCCGAAAAGGGCACGTATTTGTCGCATCTCTCGTTGCAAAAGAAAACGCTCGAGGAAGCATTCATCGAAATCACGCAAATGCCCAATGACGCTTCACTATCGCCATGAGAAGTGGTGCAGAATTTGATGTTACATTTTGATTAGCCTTGAACCTTTATACCAAAACATTCAAGCGGTCAAATGAGCGAAAAAATAGACGAAATAGAAGTGGCAAACGACACCAGTCAGCAAAAACGTGGCGAGTTGGAAAAAAAACTCCAACAAGCATTGGAAATTAGAAACACGAATCCAAAAGAAGCGCTCGACCTTGCCCGCCAAATCAGACGAGAAGCCAAACAACTAAATTTCACAAACGAAGAAGCCGAAGCGTATCGCGCAGAAGCCCTGTGCTATGAAGTGATGTCGGAGTTCAAACAAGCCTATCTGAAAGCCGAAAAGGCAAAGGCTCTGTTCGTTCTGGCAGGAAACACCTTAGGGGAAGCGAAAGCATTATCGCTGATGGCAAATATCTACCTTCAACTCGGGCAGTATGATAGCGCGCTCGATTACAATGTCCGAAGCCTGACCATTTACGAAAAGCTCAATTACCCGAAGGGCATAGGAACTGTGCTTAACAACATTGGACTGGCCTATTTTCATTTAGGCGACTATCAAAAAGCAAGGCGTTATTTTGAGAAAGCCTTAGCACACCGAGAAAAGCATAATCTCAAAAAGGGAATGGCTTACACGCTCAACAACCTTGCCTCTGTCTGTGAAAAAGAAAAAAACTATGAGCAAGCCTTTCGCCTGCAATGCCAAAGCCTTGAAATCATGCGCGAGTTAAACGATAAGCGTGGAGAGGCGGCGGTGCTGTGCAATATGTCCAAAGTCCGCGCCGCGCTTGGGGAATTTCGTCGAGCCGTTGAACTGCAACAGCAAAGTCTCGAAATTGAGCGGGAGTTAGGCAATATCATTGGCGAAGTCGAGAGCTTATTTGAACTGGGAAAAATTTACAGCAATCCGACTTTTGAACAGGCAGATGACCAAAAAGCAATTGCCTATTGGCAAGAGGCGTTAAGCAAAGCGCAGAAAGTTGGAGAGAAGGAAATTAGTTACATGATTCATCACGCGCTCTCAGAGATGTATGCAAAACATCGCAACTTTGAAGCCGCGTATCAACACTGCCGGCAATACAGCGAACTCAGAGAAACCGTCATAAGCAAAGACGTGTATCAAAAGGCGCAAGGCTTCGAACTCAAAGTGGCAGAATTAGAAGACAAAAAAGCCTTAACCTACTACAAACTTTTGTCTGATGAACTTTCGCTTCTCAATTTTTCTCTAACCAAAGCTATTGAACTGAAGTCGGAACTGATAGGAATTGTTACGCACGATTTAAGCAACCCTCTGCAAGCGATTATCGGCTATGCGCAATTAGCCCATGCGAAAAGTAAAAATGCAGAACAGGTGCTCAAATACACGATGCAAATCGAGCAAATCGCAAATCAAATGCAGGCGACAATGGAACACTGGTTGAAAGTCGCCGCCGATGAATCCACAATGCGCAATGCAGGAAAAAAGGAAGTCAATGTAAATGCGCTGATAAAAAATGTGCTCGAAACAATGCGCGTTTTCGTCGAGAAAAAGTCGCAGGAAATAGTGCTCGTTGAACAAGCGTCGGCAAGTGTGTTGGCAGACCCGCAACTGCTCTATGAAGTCTTCGAGAACTTAATCAGCAATGCCATAAAATACTCTCCGATTGAAAAGAAAATCAGCGTTACGATTACAAGCGATGAACACATGGCGACGGTAAGCGTCAAAGATGAAGGGCAGGGGCTTTCAGCAGACGATATGAAAAAACTGTTCGGAAAATTTCAGACGCTTTCGTCAAAACCTACAATGGGCGAGCGTTCAACGGGCATGGGGCTTTTTATCACCAAACAAATTGTCGAACTTCATCAAGGAAAAATCTGGGCAGAGTCGGAAGGCAAAGGCAAAGGCACAACGTTTTTCGTGCAGTTGCCCCTTTGCCCAACACACACACATCACTGAGCGGACTTTGCTTTTTCAGCCGCTTCCTCCGCTTTTTCTTCTTCAATGCTTTTCAGCGTGGCAGAAAGCAACTCATGATAAATGCAGTTTTTATCCTCTTCAAACATATTGTCAATCATCACAGGCTTATTGCTTTCGGCAAGCGGGTGCATGAACGGATAATCGGCGCAAAAATGCGGACGCACTTCGTAAATGCGGCACTTGTAATCTTGTCCTAAAAAAATGCATGGACCGTCAGGCGAAGCAAGGGCAGTGCCAATGCACTTGCCCGAAGGGAAGTAGTCGGCGTCGTCGTCATATTCAGCGAAGAGCGTTTTGCCGTGCAGGTCGCTGAACTCAGGACGCGAGTTCACATAGTCTTCAATCATTTTGGCTTGTTCGACATCGACCCAAACGCCGTTTTTACAGCAGTTGGCTTTGCAAATGTGAAGATTCGTTAAGCAGCTGCGATAGGGCTTCATTTCATTCGAGGTTCGGTTGGATAAGTAGAAAAAATTTCGGCAAAGTTAATAGAGCGGTGGCAATTCTCTAAACCTGCGTGGCGTTATTCTTTTGCAAAGAGTTCATCAACATTCAATCTAATGCCGTTGGTTTTGTCGACGGCTTCGCCTGTGGTGAATGAAATAGGCTTTTCGTTTGGATAAAAAATGGTGAGCGTTTCGGTGAAAGGAATCACAAGCCAAAACGACTTGACGCCTGCATCAAAATACGCTTTGAGTTTGCGCTGAAAATCTTCGAAATCTTGCTTGGGCGAAGAAATCTCGATAATCGTCAGCGGTGGCTCGGAAAGCCGAATTTCATCGTTCTGCCAATCCAGTTTGCGCTTTGGATAAATGCACAGGTCGGGCACAAAGGGCTTATCGGCAAGGGAAAGCGAAAGTTCGCTCGCAAAAAGAAACTGCTCTGCATAATTTTTAGCGAGCAACATCCCCAATCGAAGTTGCAAAACAGAATGGTTCAAACTGGGCATTGGTTTTCCCCGCTCTAATTCGTAGTCTGAAACAGGTTCGGTAGCGTTCATCAGGTCGTCAAGGCTTGTGTTGTTGATGCTCAAAGGTAGCAAAATTATTATTCCGATAGCATTATTTCACGATAACGACTTTGAGCCGAACCGATTTTTCTTCGCCGCGCGTTGAGCGTGCCGTGAGCACAGCATAATAAACGCCGCTTTGCACGGAGCGCACATTCCACAAAATTTCGTCATCGAATCCGCCCGCGCTTTGCTTGGAACTTTCCCACACCTTCGCGCCCGTCATATCAAACACTTTCACCGTTACCGTGCCTGACTCTTTGAGATAAAATCGGAACGCCGTTTCAGAGGAGGCAGGGTTGGGATAATTGAAGACGGATTTTTCTGGCAAGAACTCGTTGATTTGAACGGTTACGCGGTTTGTAGTGCGCTGTGGCATGTGCGTGTTTGAATTTGCCGCGTCGCCGTAGAGCGTGCGCCACTCGATGTTTTGCGTGGCGTTCGGCAATTCGTAGCCGTAAAGCAATCCGAATTTATCGACGCTGAACAACCGCAACCCCTGACCTGAAAGCGACGGCACAACGCTCGGCGTGGTTTCTGTGCCTTCAGCAATCGGCAGTGTGAAGAGCGTTTTGCCAAAGCGATTAAATGCCATCAATCTGCCGTCGGGCGTTTGCACAATCACATCGGCGAAAGTATCGCCATCGACATCGGCAACAATCGGGCTTGCGACAATCGGCTGTTGCGAATTGGTTGGAATCGGAAAATTTGAAATCGGAAAGCCTTGAAGGTTGTAGGCGAAAATTTTGTCGTCAGCCGTGAAGAGAATCGCCAACTCACCACGATTTTCAAGGTCGGCAATCGCAGGCAAACTTCGAACAACATCGCTCACAGGCAAGCGAACGCTAACAGGTGGCTTTTGCGTGCTTAAAATCCGAAGCGTTTTGTCTTCGCAAAGTGCAATGGTGAGTTCTTCGTTGTTCTCTGAACTGCGGTTGAGAAATCGGACGGCGGAAAGGATGCGCGTGCCGTCAATTTGATTTTCAGGAAAGAACGCAAATGCGGTGTTTGCAAAGGCAGGCGAAGCAGAAAGGCTCACAATCGGTGCGGAAAAAGTCTGTGAGCGCACGATGTCGAGGCTATCGGTCGCAAGGTCTAAAATTGAAGCCTGCCCTGATGCGGTGCCAATGCCTAAAAGCGATTGTCCGTTTTGAGAAATCACAGCAGGCGGAGTGGTCAGTGGCGAATTGAAAGTGCGGCGTGAAAGGCGTGTGTTAAGTGAGTTAACTTGTAAGACTTCAACCGCACTATCGAGCGCGCTGACAAGGTAGCGAGCCGTGGGCGTTTGCAAGTAAGCCAATTTCAAGCGCGAGGTGTTGAAAACAGAGGGCGAGCCGTCGAGGCGCGTAGAGAAGGTGAAATTTTCGCCGCTCACGAAAAGCGAATCGGCGAAGGTGATGCTGGTGCGTCTATCGAAGGTGTCGGGCAGTTGTTTAGGAAAGCCGCTGAGAACGCGCACAAGGTTATCGCCGCGTTGAAGTCGAATCGAATCCATCACGGCGGCGGGAAGTGGAAAGTTTGAAATGCGAATTTTGCTCGAGGCACCGCGATTGGCGCGTGTGTTCGGCGTGGTGGCGTCGTCGATGAAGTTGCGATAAGGAAATGCAATGTTGCCCTTGAAAAACATATCGAAGACCGTTCCGCTTTGTGTGCCAAGTCCGGGACTGGTTATGCCGTAATCTTGTCCGATGTCGTCGGAGCCGTCGGCTTCCAAGAGTTTAACGCCTTTAATTCTGCCTGTATTGACGCGGTTTTGCGGACGGTTTGCGGCGATGATGTCTTCATCGATGTGCCAAATCAAGACGCCACCGTTGTAGCGAATGTTGTTGATTTCAGCGGTTGGAAGTGTCCAATCGTAGTTGCTCGAGGCGACGATTTGACCACGCAAGGCGCGCAGGTTTTCAAAGCGAAAGTCGGGCTGGTCTTGTAAAAAAGTTTGTTGGACTGTTTGTCCGCCTCGATAAATAGTGAGCGTAACGCCTGTGCCGCGTGCATTGCGTTGGCGATTTTCGAGCAAGAAGTATTCGCGCGAGGTGATGGGAATTTTAACGATAGCAGAATCAGGATTTTCGTGCAAACTGTGTGCAGGCAATTTGAAGAAGGTGTCGATGCCTTGCAGTTCAATCGGGGTTGCCCAGCCAAGCGCGAGGCGTTCCCAAGCGGAAGGTTCGGGCGGGAGTGCGCCGTTGTAGTTGAAAAAACTTTCGCCGTCCATCAAGCCGAATCTGCCGATGCCGCTACGTCCGGTTTCGGTGTTGAACAAATCAGGCAAGCCGAGATAGCTGCCGAAACTGGCGCAGAGCAATCCGTTGGTGGAGAGTTCGAGCAAGACTTTGCCGCCGATGCCATCAATTTCGCGCGCTTCGGTGGAGGGAATAACGAGCGTGTTTTGAATTCGAGCGTTGCCGTTATTAACAGGGAAGCCTTGAAAATCTTGTCCGAAAATGCGCTTGAAGCCATCGAGTTTGAAGGTGAGCGAAGGCAAATCAGCAGGGGCGGGGTCGGTGCCAGTGAGCGCGATGAGGTCAATGTCGCGTCCGACGCCTGCGTGAAAAATGATGAAGCAATCAAACTGCGAGAAATCGACGACGGTTGTGGAATCAACCAATCGCCAAGTTTCTTCAATCATACGGGCAAGGCGCGTGAAATCTTGCGAGGTGCGTGGCGGGGCGTAGTCTGCCATTGGCTTTGAGAGGCGATAAACATTTGGCAATAGCGTGAAGGCAAGTTGTGTGCGGTTGTTGCTGATGGTCTCGAAGTAGTGTTTGAGAAAGTCGAGTTTGCGCGTGAAGTAGCCGAAGTCGTGCGGATAGGGGTCTAAAATTGTGTCGCCGCGCGAGGCGAGATAATCCAAGCCGCCGAAAACGCCGGTGCCGGTGGTGCGCCTATCGGTATCGGGCTGAAACTCAACCATGACGGCAAGCACGCGTGTTAAGCCGACTGCACTTGCGCGTAACGGAGACGACGCCCCAACGGCAAGCGAATGGCTAAATGAAATCTTTTGAGGTTGTGCAGAAGCGGCGGGTATGAAAATCCCCACAAAAAGCAGAGCAAGGAAAAATCGCATGAAAGGAAAGAGTTAAGTAAAATTTCACGGCAAAATAAAAAGGGCTTGAGTCGTCTTCAAGCCCTGAAAGTGTCTATGAAAAACAACTCGTTAATTAACGGTTTTGGGCTTTCTCATGCCAGCGTTCGGGAAGTTAAGAATGAGCGAAAGCCGCACGGTGCCGTCGAGCGGGTGTGTTTCTTCAACCGAGTTGAGGTAACTGAAATCGACGCCGAAAGCGGCATAGCGAACGCCTGCGCCGAAGGTGAGATAACGCCGTCCGCCAAATTCGGGGTCTTCGTAGAAGTAGCCTGCGCGAAGTGCTAACAGTTGCGGCGCGCCATACCAATACTCAACGCCGACGCCCATCGTGAACGAGCGCAATCCGCCACCACTTCCACCCCACGATGAAATCATCGCTTTGAAGACGTTATCGACTTTTGGACGACCAAAAATCGGATTGCCCAAAGTGTCTTGACCAATGATTGGCGTTACACGATTAACAAGCAACTTGTTGAAATCTGCCGCAAGCGTGAGCGAATTATACTTATCGTTCAAAAGTTTGTAGGCAAAACCGACTTTCAAGTTCGTTGGCAGTGGGTCGGCTTGGGCTTCGTCGATGTAGGTCATTTTCGGACCGATGTTGGAAATGTTCAAGCCGAAACTTAATCGGTCGGCAAAGTAGCTGCTGAATTGTGGCTTCCAGAGCAAGGCGAGGTCGAAGGCGATAGAAGTGCCAATGCCTGAGCCTTGTTCGTTGCCTGCGCCAACATTGGTAAGCGCACTGCGAATAAAGCGCACCGAAGTTCCAACGGCAAACGTGCGTGCAATTTGAACGCCATATGAACCGGTAATGGCAAACTCGTAGCTTTTAATGACGCCCGCGGCAACATTCTGTGCGGTGCGGATTTCGGTTTCGCCCAAGTTCAAATACGTAACGCCCAAGCCGAATGTGCCGTAGCCGGGGACATATCGTTTCATGGTTAAGTTGTCGTAGAATAAGTCCGCATTGAAGGCAGGGAGCCAGTTGGCGTGCGTGAAATTGAAATCCATTCCGCGTTGAAAGCCAAGCCCCGCAGGATTCCAAAACATGGCGGCGGCGTTATCGGCAATCGCCACATTGGCTTCGCCCATGCCGCCTGCGCGTGAGTCAGGACTAATGAGCAAGAACGGAACGGCAGTCGTAATCGTGCGCGGCTGTCGGTTTTGTGCGTCCAAAGACACAGAACTCAGCATCAACAAGCAGAACAGAGAAATTGAAAGCCTCTTCAAAAAAATGGTGCGCATTATGAGTGGTCAGTCGGTTTAATTAAAAGAGGCGTGAATATCGCTTAGCAAATCGATAAAAGCAATACCTCAATCCGTTACACACAGCGACGGCAAAAATTTTCATAATCCATATTACATTTCGTAATAAATGCAAAATTTCTTATCTTCGGCGCGCATAGGATCAACACAACAACAAAAAACTCGACAACGTATCACATCTGCGTGTGCTCAGGTGCTTCTCGAGAACACGTCTTCTTTCATCT